>CAVQCR010000021.1:0-106789 GCA_963711055.1 uncultured Actinomycetota bacterium
CGGAGATCGTCTTCATGCCTGGCGCCCACACGGCGAATTCGTCATGACCGAAGTAGGACTGCTTGACCCCGGCGGCGACGATGAGGTGATCGTAGGGAACCTCGATCTGGTCGCCGAGCGGCCGCTCGACGTCACGGTTCGCTTGGTCACATCCACATCGACCGCTTTGGCTGTGATGCAGTCGAGGTTGGAGTGGGACCTGAATACCCGCCGAAGCGGCGCGTGGATCTGTCCTTCAGACAGGATGCCCGTCGCGCACTGGTACAGCAGCGGCTGGAACACGTGCTGGGCTGTGCGGTCGATGAGGGGGACCGAGAACGGACCGCCGCGCAGTGCCCGGGCCGCGAACAACCCGGCGAATCCACCGCCGATGATGACCACGCGTGCGGCCGTGTCCTGCTCCTTCATTGCGCGCCCCCGTCCGGCATGTCGTCTCCGCTAGGCCGGATCGTGCCAGGGACGCCGTCGGGCAGCAGGCTGTCGGCCTCCTCGGTTCCCCAGCTGCCCTTGGCGTAGCTGTGCAGCGGGACCACATTGCCGAGTACGGGGTCGACGACACGCCAGGCGGCTTCGATTGTGTCCTGGCGCGCGAATAGCCAGCGATTGCCGGACAGCGCCGCCCCGATGAGCCGGTCGTATGTCCGCATGTCCGAGGCCCGCTGCTCGGCGAAGAGGAGCTCCTCCTGCCGCATCGCCCACCCGGCGCCCTGCCTCTTGCCGACCAGGGCGACGCCGACCTGAGCCTCCGGATAGACGCGGAACCGCAGCGCATTGGAGATCGGCGACGGCTGGAGGCTAAAAATGTCGCTGGGCGGCGGCCGGAACCGGATGTACACCTCAGTGGCGGTCACTGGCATGCACTTGCCTCGTCGGATGACGACCGGCACCTCAGCCCAGCGCCAGGAATCGAGGCCGAGGCGCACCGCCACGTAGCTCCCAGTCGTCGACTCAGGCGCGATGCCGTCTACGTCCAGGTAGCCGTCGTACTGGCCGCGGGCACGTGTCTTCCGCCGTCAGCGGCCGCAGCGCGGCGATCAGCTGCGATTTTGAATTGCGCCAGGAACCCAGGCCCTTGCCTTCCGGCGGGTCGGCCATGACGCTTGCAAGTATCTGCAGCATGTGGTTCTGCAGCACGTCCCTGATGGCGCCGGTTCTGTCGTAGAAACGGCCGCGGTCGGCGACGTCGAACTCTTCCGCCATCGTGATCTGGATGCTGTGCACGTGGGCGCGGTTGAGCAGTGGCTCGATGACAGAGTTGGCGAACCGGGCGAACAGCAAGTTCTCTACGGGGTCGAAACCGAGCCAGTCGTCGACGCGGTAGATCGCCTCCTCGGGATAGAACTGGCGCATCGTCTGGTTGAGCTCCTGAGAGCTCTTCAGGTCGTTGCCGAATGGCTTCTCGACCATGACGCGGGCATTACCCGCTCGACCTGCGTCCATATGCCCTTAGCGATGCGCCCGAATAGCGGCGGCGGAACCTCCATGTAAAACAGCACGCTGCTGCCCTGCCCATAGCATCCGACATCGCCTCATAAGTGGCCGGATCGTCCAGGTCACCGTCGACGAAACGCAGGAGCCCCAGCATCCTGGCGGCGGCAGGGGTCGTCGGGTCCATCTTGTTGAGCTCCAGCGAGTTCACCGCGTAGTCGCGGAACTGGTCGAGCCCCAGCCACTCTTGGCGACTCCGATGACGGGGACGTCGAGGACGCCTCTATCGACGAGCCCGACGAGCGCCGGGAACGTCTCGAGCTTGGCAAGGTCACCGGTTGCTCCGAATATCACCACCGCGTCCACTTGGTCAGCCTGCGTGCCGACATCCGTCGTCATGATCGCTCCTTCTCATTTCAGGGCCCGTCTCCATCTGACCCCGGCGATGCGGGGGCTCTACGCCACCCGGAGCGGGTGAAGCTCGGTGCCGTCCCCGCTGGAGCGCTCCGGGCGGGGATGTCCAGGCGGACGGCCTAAGGAGGGGAGCCCAGGGAAGTTGGCGTCAAAAACTGAGAGCCGCGTGGTCAACCTGGCCGGGCTGGTCCAGGGCATTGTCCTGGTCACCTTCCCTGCAGCCAGCACGATCTTCACCAGCGGGCACTTCTACGGACTGTCCAGCTCGCAGTACGGCGCCATGTTCCTGCCCCAGGTTGTCCTGGCGATCGCCACGTCGCTGCTGGGTGCCAGCCTGGCCCGGCGGATCTCGACCAAGCGCGTCTACCTGCTCGGCCTGGCCTGCAGCCTGGCCGCGATGGGGTTGCTGCTCGTCAGCGCGCTGTTCAAGTCTGATCAGGCGGTCGCTTATCCGCTGCTCCTGATCGCCACCGCCTTCGTCGGTGCAGGCTTTGGCCTGACTGTCCCGGTGGTGAACACCTACGCCGCCGTGTTCCACCCAGCCGGGGTGGAGTCAGCCGTGCTTGTGCTCAACGCGCTGCTAGGTCTGGGAACGGTTCTGGCTCCGATATTCGTGGCGATCTTTGTCGGACTGGGTTTCTGGTGGGGGCTGCCGGTCCTGTCGGCGGTACTACTCGCAGGCTTGCTGGCTATGAGCGTGCGGCTGCCGCTTAGGGCTGGCAACAAGGTTGCAGCGGGCGAGCGGCCGCGGCAGCAGAGGCACCACGTTCCCGGAAGGTTCTGGATTTATGCGGTTTTCATCGTGTGTTATGGCATCTGCGAGACGATGAACGGAAACTGGTCACAGCTAGAAATGACCAAGCGGCTTGGTGCATCGGCGACGGAGGCGTCGCTGGCGCTCGCGGCGTTCTGGGGAATGGCCACCGTGGGCAGGGTCCTGTTCGCAGCCGTCGGCCGCTGGCTGTCGCCGCAGCTCACCTTTCGGCTGCTGCCGTTCGTCATGCTGCTTACCTTCGTCCTTACCGGGCACCTGTCACGCGGTGACGCGGCCGCGGGAATCGCGGTGTTCGGCCTTGCCGGGCTGGGCTGCTCGGCCCTCCTTCCGCTCACCATCAGCTTCGGCGAGGAGGAGCTGACAACCATGTCGGCCGCTGTGGTCGGCGGCATCATCGCGTTCTATCAGCTCGGATACGGCATCGCGGCATTCGGGGCCGGCCCGCTGCAAAACGCCGGCGTCAGCCTGTCGGCGATCTTCGGCGGCACCGCCATCGTGGCTGCGGTGATGGCCGGTTTTTCGTTCCTGGTGGTCAAGGGCAGGCGGACCAGGGCAGGGCAGCCTACGGCCGACGCGGAGCCAGGACAGAAGCGTCGCTAGAGGCTGATGAATTAACCTGCGTTCGCCCCGCACAGGTGACCTGAGGGGTCCCTCCTGACGCTTCCCGCCATGCGCTCGGTGCCGCCGCCGTCATTTCCGGATAGCTGCGGAGGCTGCTCCCGCTGGCGCCGTGCGCGGCGCAGGTGCCCGCATTTCGGTGGCGCTGCTTACGCCGAGCCGGTCCGCGATATGCTCGCCGACCCGGATCGCGTTGGCGATCGCCGTCAGTGCCGGATTGACGGCCCCGATGCTCGGGAAGAAGCTGGTGTCCGCCACGTACAGGTTGTCGACCTCGTGCGCCTTGCAGTTCAGGTCCAGCACCGATGCCGCTGGATCGGTGCCGAAGCGGCATGTACCTGCCTGGTGGGCGACGCCTGCAATCGGGATGTTCATGCTCATGTAGAAGCTTTTGTGCAGGACGTGGTGCTTGGCCAGTCCGATGTGGTTGAGGATCTTCCTGAATTCGGCGTAGAGGCTGGCCGCCTCAGAGTCGTTGCTCTGGGTATAGGCGAGGCGGATGTTCCCGTCCGCCTCGAGTGTGACCCGGTTGTCGGGCCGGGGGAGATCCTCGGTGGTCAGCCAGAAGTCGACCGCGTGCCGCGCCGCTTCTTCTAGGCTCCAGTGCGGGACGAGCTTGGTCAGGTGCGGTTCCTCGCCCTTCATCGCCCCGGCGCTGGATTTGCCGAGCATCTGAATGTTCCCGAGTGGCCACTGCCGGTCACCGCCGGGCAGGTAGAAGTCATTCACTCCCAGCGTCTTCTGGAAGACCGTGTCATTGACCTGCTCGCCGAATCCGGACACTGCCTTGCTGTTGTGGAACATGTAGTTCCGGCCGACCTGGTCAGATCCGTTCGCCAAGCCCGCCGGGTGGGTGTCCGACGCGGACCGGAGCAAGATCTTGGCCGTGTTCGCAGCGCCGGCGGCCAGCACGACGATGTCGCTGCGGTAGACCTCCTCCATGCCCTCTCCGCCACGGTCCACGACCACGCCCGTCACCGCCCGGCCGGACGGGTCGGTCTCCAGACGGGTGACTTCGGCGTTGAGCAGTAGCGTTATGTTTGGCATGTCCAGAATCGGCCGGACGGCGATCACCTCGGCGTCTGCCTTGGCATGGACCATGCACGGGTAGCCATCGCACCATGCGCACCTGATGCAGGTGCTGGCGGCCCGGTGCGCCTCATTGAGCATGATCCCGCAGGGTGCGTGGAACGGGTGGTATCCGACCTGGGCGAGGGCATCGGAGATGTCCTGCACCCGCGGCTCGTGGGAGACCGGGGGCCACGGATACGGCCCCGAACAGGGCCCCTCGGTGGGATCCTCGCCGTGGCTGCCGTGTACCTGGTAGAGCCATTCCGCCTTGGTGTACCACGGCTCGAAGTCGGTGTAGCTGAGCGGCCAGGCCGGGGAGATGCCGTCTGCGTGCCTGATCTGGCCGAAGTCCTGCGGGCGTAGCCGGTACAGGGCCGCCCCGTACATTTTGGTGGCGCCGCCGACGAAGTAGTGGACTTGCGGCTGGAACGGAGTGCCGTCCCCGTCGTACCAGGTATCGGGTGATATATACTGCCCGTCCACGAAGACCGGGCCTGGGTCCCAGTTTCCCAGTTCCTTGGTGAGGAAGTCGCCGCGCTCCAGGAGCAGTATCCGCTTACCGGTCTGGGCAATGGTGTGCGCGAGCGTCCCGCCGCCCGCGCCGGTGCCGATCACTATGACGTCGAAGTCGTCGGACACGACATTCTCCCCCGTCAGGTTGCAGTCGTACTACACAGGCTGGCCGTACGGGCGGTGTCTGGCGTCATCCTGGCCGGGTGATTCTGTCGGCCGCTGCGCCAGGACGCTCGCGTCGTTCGGCCTGGATGAGGCGATGCGGCCGCAGGCTGCCCAATCGCAGCGGAGGAGCGGACGAGAATGCCTACGGCGCCGTGGCGGCTCGCAGGTACCGAGGAAAGCTGCTGCATGCGCTGGCCGGGCGTGGGGGAGAGATACCGGTGGGGTCAGCCTGGCCCAGCCGAGAGGAGGCTGTAGGAGCCCGGTTGATCTACGCGGCCTGCCACATCAGGTGTCTGTCGCCGCTGCATGAAGCTTGGTCTTCGGTCAGGCGCCAGGCGGCAAGAACCTCGGCTCGCGTGGCCCTGCCGCTCCAGTTGTGGTGCTGGCCATAGGCCCTGTCAGGACGAAAACGGGCGCGCACTTCGAGAGTCGCGGCAGGAGCCATGACCAATGAATCTGGAGCCACGGCCGCCTGATGCGGTGAACGGGAGCCGGGATGGCCCGACGGGGCCATCGTCGGTTACCGGACTGTCCGGCTTGAGGCAGGTGCTGGATGAGATTCCGCCCGCATCGTGGGCGGTCGTCATGGGCGCCGGTATCGTCTCCACCGATCTCTACTCGGACCACAAGCCGCTCCTGTCGGCGATCATGCTCTGGTTCGCCGTGGGCGTTTGGCTGGTGCTGGGAGTGCGGCTGGCGCATCCGCGTGATCGCTTCGCACGCGAGGCGAGCTCACCCGCCGCGTTCGGCGGCGTGGCTGGCACCGCGGTGCTCGGCACCCGGTTCGCGTCGCAGGGCTACTACGCGGCCGCCGCGGCGCTCCTCGCGTTGTCGGGAGTCTGGTGGGTCCTGCTGGTGGTGCCGGTGCTACGGCACTGGAAGACCCCGACGATCGGGATTTCCTTTGTCCTCAGCGTCGCCACTGAAGGCCTCGCCGTGCTAGGCGCCACCCTGGCGGTCAGCTACCGCGCCGGGTGGCTTCTGACCGCTGCCGTCCCCCCGTTGTTCCTCGGGCTCGCCTTCTATGCCTTCACCGCCGCCCGCTTCGACCTGCGCGAGCTAGTAAACGGCCACGGCGACCACTGGGTCGCCGGCGGCGCGCTGGCCATCTCCACCCTCGCCGCTGCCAAGATCACCGAAGCCGGCGGCGTGCTGCGGCAATTCAGCGATCAGCACTCGGCCCTCACTACCGGCACGCTGGTGCTCTGGTGCCTAGCCATGGCGTGGCTGGCTCCCCTCGTCACCGCCGAGGTGGTCAGGCCCCGGCTCGGATACGACGTGCACCGCTGGGCAACGGTCTTTCCGCTCGGCATGTACGCCGCCTGCAGCTTCGCCACCGGCCAGGTCACCGGCATTACCGGGATCACCGAATTCGGCCGCGTGTGGACGTGGGTCGCGTTCACCGGCAGCCTGCTCGCGCTCGCCGGACTGTTCGGTCGGGGCTGGTCGGTGCTGCGCAGTCATTACGCGGGGCCGACTGTCCGGGACACTAGCTAGATCGCCTTGATCACACCCCGTGATTAGATGAGCGCTATTAGTAGTTGATAATTCTCACTGCGGGCTCGCTGACCGGCTCCGGGTGCGGTTGGGGTTGGCGCGGCTTGGGGACACAGCCGGTGACCTGGCACGCCCTGCGCGCCGCGGTCAGGCGGCGGCCGCCAGGTCCTGCAGCCGGGGAATCCGCCACGAGCTCCTAGGGCATCGCATCGCATTGAGGGAGCGCCCGGTGAACGATGAGCAAGCGGCGGAGGTTGGGTTCCATGGCTGACCAGCGCGGGCACAACGGTGACTCCGCCGAAAGCGCGTTCGCCCGTGAGGCGCTGCGGAGCGAGGAAGGCCCGCACCCGCGGCTGCGGCTCAGCCAGGTGCACATGCGGCTGGGCTCGCGCTTCATCTCGGTGTGGTGGCTGCTACCGGCGGTCGCGGTAGCCGGGATAGCGATGGTGGTGGCGCTGAAGCTGTTCATCAGCACCGGCCCCGCCCAGTCGTACATCCGCGCCAATCCGTGCGTGCAGACGACGCCGCACTTCAAGCCCGGGATCCCGGTCTGGGTCATCCTCACGCACCTGGTGAACTTTGTCCTCATGGTGGGGATCATCCGGGCTGGCTGGCAGATCCTGGCCGACCACCCCCGGCTGTACCGCAAGATCCACTGCACGCCCGACTCGGAATGGCTGCGGTTCCGCGGCCCGGTCCCCAAGACCCGGGTATGGACGGCCAAGGACGACGCGATCATGCTCAGCCCGCTGTTCGGCCTGCCCGGCGGACGGCACACGATCGGCGTCGCGCGCCACTGGCACTTCATCCTCGACATCCTGTTCGTGATCAACGGGATCGTGTTCATCGTGCTGACGTTCACCACCCAGCACTACCTCAAGCTCGTCCCGACCCAGTGGTCGATCCTGCCCGCCGCAGGCTCGTGCCTCCTGCAGTACGGGGCGCTGCACCTGCCCCCTGCGCCGGGCGGCTACTTCCGCTTCGACGCGCTGCAGCAGCTCAGCTACTTCGGGGTCGTGTTCATCACCGCGCCGCTGGCCATCCTCAGCGGCTTGGCCATGTCCCCGGCGCTGGATAACCGGTTCAAGTGGTATCAGCGGCTGTTCGGCAACCGCCAGGTCGCCCGCTCGGTTCATTTCCTGATGATGGCAACCTTCCTCGCCTTCTTCTTCGTGCACATGATCATGGTGGCCTCCACTGGGTTCTCCAAGAACCTCAACGCGATCACGCTGGACCAGAACAAGTACAACCTCAACGGCGTCGCGCTGACCGTGCTGGCGTACGCGGTCCTGATCGGCCTCAACGTCTGGGCGGTGCGCTTCTCCTGGACCCACACCCGCGTCCTGCAGAAGATCTCGAACATGACCGTCGGACGCGCGATGGACCTGCTGTTTGACCACTACGGGCCGCGGGCCGAGTACCGAGAGAAGGACATCAGCCCGTTCTTCTGGCCCAACGGTCTGGTGCCCACCGGCGACGACTGGACCCGCCTGAAGGACGAGGAGTTCCGCGACTACCGCGTCAAAGTCCACGGCCTGGTCGACAATCCGGTCGAGCTGTCGCTGCAGGACCTGCGCGAGATGGGCCGTCGCGACCAGATCACGATGCACAACTGCATCCAGGGGTGGTCGGCGATCGGCAAGTGGTCAGGCCTGCCGTTCGCCAGGCTGATCGAGCTGGTCAGACCGTCCCGGGAGGCCAAGTGGGTGATGTTTTACTCCTACGGCGAGGGCGGCGAGGGCGGCCAGTACTACGACGCGCACTCGATCGAGGACCTCGGCCACAACCAGAGCCTGCTCGCCTATGAGATGAACGGCGAGCCTCTGCCCGTGCTGCACGGCGCGCCGCTGCGCCTGCGAGTGGAGAACCAGCTCGGCTTCAAGCAGGTCAAGTGGATCAGGGAGATCGAGTTCGTCCACCACTTTTCCGAGCGTGGCGACAGCCAGGGCGGCTATAACGAAGACCACGAGTTCTACGGCTACCGCGACGAGATCTAACGCCCGCGGCGCGTCCTGCCGGGTGAGCGGCAGCTCCAGCGCGTCAGCTTCGCGGCGTGCGCTCAGCGGTATCAGCCGCCCCGCGCAGCAAATCCGCGATCTGACGGGCGTCAGCGGGAGTCAACGGGATACTGACGCTAGCCGCATCGTTCTGGCTGTAGGCCAGCACCACCTTATCCAAGCGGACGTGCACGCCGACCGTCTCCCGGCCCGAATCCCCCCGATGCTTCCTCATCTCAGTACTCCCTCCCGCGGTGGTCCAGGACCAGGGCGCAAGACCATTCATTCGCGATATCCCGCAGCATGGGAGCGAGCCCAATGCCGCGCACGCTGGCCTCCTTATCCGGTTAGTCCGCTGATCGCGTCGCCGATGAGCTTGGCAGCGATGATTACGCACAGGACGGTCATGATGACCGCGTTGTGCTGGCTCATCCAGTCCTTCAGCCCGGCGAGCAGTTTCGCCGCGCGAGCGCCCATGGCGAAGTAGATGCCGACCGGGATGCCGACGCCGAGGGTGCCGATGATCGCGAAGATCAGGTAGGCGATGGCTTGCTGGCCGCCGGGGATGCCGGTCTGGGCGATCGCGGCGGCGCCGCCGACGGCCAGCAGCAGGTTCTTGGGGTTGGCGCCGGACAGGAGAGCGGCCAGGCCGAGTGCCGCCGGCGGCGTGGTCGTGTCGATGCGGGCCATCCATTTAGGCATCTGCGGCTCCTCGCCGCCCCCGGGCCGGGAACGGAACTGGCGCGCCGCGACCAGGAGCAGCAGGACGCCGAGCGCGATCTTGACCCAGCTCACCCAGGCGGCCGGGGACCCGGACGTGCTGGCCCCGCCTGTTCCGGCGAGAGAAAGCACGATCATGCCGATGATGCCCAGGCCGAGCAGCCAGCCGAGGATGAAGGCCGGGCCGTTGACCCTGGCCTTGCGGCTGGTCAGCATGAGCACCACAGCGATGACCGGGATCGGGCTGAGCGCAATCCCGACCGCCAGCGGAAGCGATCCTCCGACGGCCTTACCCATCAATCCTCCTGGGCAGACGGTTATCACTGCCCGGCGGTCCAGCTGGGGCAGCCTGGGCTGCGCGGACGGCGTCGGGCACGCTCCGGTATTACTCCGGTGGTCCGTCGTGGTCACTGGCCGCGGCGAGATGTCGGGGACCTGGCCGATGGCGCCGGCGAGACCCCAGCCGTCTGGTGCGGAGGATCTCGCCGCGCTAGTGGGTGGCGGCGGGCCAGGGCGTGCAGGCAGACGGAGTCATCTTTGGTCGCACCGTAGCGCACGAGGGTGACCGCGACGGCATGGGCGAACGTCATTGTCGTGTGCGCGGAAGGACGCGGTCGAACTCGATCGGGAGGTGGCTAGGGCCTCTCAGGGCCGAGCCGGTCCGGTAGGGCGGCGGGTCGGCGAGCAGGCGCGGGTTCTCCAGCCGGCTGAAGATCTCGGTCAGCGCGAGCTGGGTCTCCAGCCGGGCCAGCGGCGCGCCGAAGCAGTAGTGGATGCCGCCCCCGAAGCCCAGATGCTGGTTCGACTCGCGGTCGGGGTCGAAGCGCTCGGGATCGCGGATGCAGCCTGGATCGCGGCTGCCCGCGGCGAGCGCCAGGACGATGGGTGCGCCTTTGGGAATGGTGGTGCCCGCGATCGGGATGTCGTCGAGCGCGGCCCGCAACGCGGGAAAGTGCACCGGGGGCTCGTAGCGGAGCAGCTCTTCCACCGTGCGAATGACCAGCTCGGGCTCGCGCGTCAGCCTCGGCAGGACCTCGGGGTGGCGCAGCAGCGTGAGCACTCCGTTAGTGATCAGGTTGACGGTCGTCTCATGGCCGGCGATCAGCAGCAATATGGCGGTGGCCACCACTTCCTCCGGCGACAGCGGCCCATCGGGTCCGTCATAGTTAACGAGCCCGGATAGCAGGTCGTCGCCGGGCTTGCCGCGGCGGGCCTGGGCGAGTTGACCCAGATACTGTCCCAGGCCGGCGATGGCACTGGCTTGGGTCCGCTGCCGCTCCGCCGGGTCGCCCTGGCCGGGGCCGAAGGTCTCCGCGATCGCGTCTGCCCACGTGCGGAACCGTGGCTCGTCCTCGCGCGGCACTCCGAGCAGCCGGCAGATCACAGTCACCGGGAACGGGTGGGCGATGTCCTCCACGATGTCGGCCTGCGTCCGGTCCGCGATACTGTCGACCAGGCCAGTGATGATCTCGGCCATCTCCGGTCCCATGCCATCGATCTTTCCCGGCGAATGCGGCGGCCCGAAGTGGTACATCACCCGGCGGCGGAGCTGGTCGTGGTCGGGCGGGTCAAGGCGGATGAAGGGAGGCGGCAGCCCGCTTGAGTCCCCTTCCGCGGCGGGCTGGGTAGCGGGCACATGGGAGAGGTTCCGCCCGTCGGAGCTGACCCGGGGGTCGTGCAGCAGCGTGACGATCTCCCGGTAGGTGCTGACGACGTAGCTTCCGTCCTCTTGCCGCGATACCGGTGCTTCGCGGAGCTGGCCGTACAGCCGGTACGGGTCGGCGCGGTTGGAGTAATCGAGAATCTGCTCAAAGACGCTGGCCGGTGCCATGATGTGCCCTCCCTGACTTATCGCCCACAGGCCTGTGTCACTGCTGCCCGTACACCAGCTCGGCACGGCGCTCAGCCGGATCGTGGCCGGTCACCACGACCGTGGCCCCGTAACCGGCAGCGGCGTGGTCAGGAACCTGGGCCGGAACTGGCTGCATCGCATCGGGCTGGCCGACAGTACGGAAGGTGGGCGGGAACGGCGCGGCCTGCTCGATCAGCCGCTGGTAGTGCCCGAGCCACATCGCCTGGTCGAACATGACCGCGGCGGTAACGCGGCCCTTGTATCCGTAGGCGGCGACGAACCGGCGCTCGGCGACCGATCCTTGCGTGATCACGACCTCGTCGGCGAGGGTCGGGACACCGACGGACTTGATATTGATGCCGAACTGGCAGGACCAGAAGACCGGCAGGGACAGGTGCGGCCAGCGATGGGCCTGGTCGCTGATCATGTTGTGAGCGGCGACCTCGGCCTGGGCGACCGCGTTGCCCCAGTGCTCCAGTGCCAGGAACTGGAAGCGGTACACCGGGTGCGGGAAACGCGCCACGTCACCGGCGACGAAGACGTCATCAGTAACCAGGCCATTGACGTCGACTGCGCGGCAGCCCGCGTCGCAGGCCACCCCCCACACGCCGGCCGCCAGCCCTGAGCCCTCCAGCCATTCGACGTTGCGGACAGAGCCGAGCGCGGCCACCGCAATCTCCACATCCAGCGTGTCGCCGTCGGACAGGTGCGCGCGGACCAGCCGTCCGTCGGCGTCTCCTTCCAGTGCCGTGACCGTGACACCACATCGCAGGTCCACGCCGTGCGCACGCTGCATGTCCGCCGCGACCGCGCCGATCACCCCGCCGAGCGCCCCCGCCAGCGGAGCTGAGCCGCTCTCGACGACCGTCACCGGCAGATCCTGCTCGCGGCAAACCGACGCGATCTCCGATCCGGTGAACCCACCGCCGATGACGAGCACCGGGCCGGTGCCGCGTGCGAGCCGTTGCCGCAGCAGGACCGCATCTCCCCGCGTGCGCAGCACGAACACCCCGTCCAGCGCGGCTTCCGCCTGATTTGGCCATGGCCGGGCGCGCACCCCGGTGGCAATCAGCAACCGGTCGAAACCGACCTCGTTACCGTCGGCGAGGCGCACCCGCTTGCCCGCCAGGTCCAGCCCGGTCGCGGGCTGCCCGCGCAGCCATTCGGCATCGTATTCACGGAGCTGCGGCAGCAGCGTGTGATCAGGCGGCATCCATCCGGCAAGGACCTGCTTGGACAGCGGCGGCCGGTCGTACGGCTCGTACGGCTCGTCTTCGACCAGGGTTAGCGAACCGGTGAAGCCGTCCCTGCGCAGCACGCCCGCGGCCCGCGCGCCGGCCAGGGAGGCACCGACGATGACGACGCGATCAGTGCCCTTGCGGCCAGCGCCGTCCCCGTTGCCGGCCTGGGACGCACCGGCCTGGGCCGCACCAGCCCTGCCGTCCGCGCCCCGCGCGGGCTGCTCGACATAAATAGCCTGAACCGGGCAGGCCGCCGCCGCCCGCAGGACCCGCTCACGCTGCGCGTCACTTGGGTCGAGGTCGTACATCAGCGCTTCCTGGCCGTGCATCATGAAGACGTCCGGCGCCAGAAATGCGCACTGGCCATACCCCTGACACCGCGTGAGATCAACGACAGCTCTCACTGGACACCCCCCGTCGGGCACGCACGTCTAGCTGCGGCCGCCTGTGCCGCGGCCGAAACGCTTACACAAGTCCACGAAGGTCGCCTCTTGGATCCCTGCAAAGAAGCGCCGGGCAATAGCGCGGGATCCGGTCAGCGCCCGGCACGCACCTGATCCGCAGCCGAGGTCGGCCGTTCGTCCTGACATCAAACGTCTACCCCGGTGCCGCGGTTCGTACCTCCGCCGACGGTCTTTCCCGGATGTCCGCAGGTCGACGGACTGGACACTGGGGCCGCCCTGGTCAACATCGGATCGGCCATCATGTATCTATTGCCATATTTATCATGTTCACAACGGTTTCAAGCAACTCCGCCAGCCGCCGCCAGCCGGTCAGCACGAACTGGCGTAGCACCGAGTCGCGCAGCAGCTTCCCGCGGCCGAGCCGGGCTCGCCGCCCGGCCGCCAGCTGCTGCTCGGTGAACGGCCGGCACTTCCCGCTATCCCGATCCTTCTCGGCCGGCTCCCGGCCAACCGCGAGGCGCTCAATGAGCTCGTCCCGCTTCCGCTCGGCCTCCTCCAGCGTCGCCGCTGAGTCGAAGGCGTTCCGATAACGCTTGGTGATCCGACTCGCATCATCTGTAGATCTTGCGATCAACCGAGGTCGGCGAGGGCCTAGTCGTCGAGTTTCGCGGCGGCAGCCGCCAGGTTCTCCCGTGCATGCGAGAGCGAGGAGGTTGCCTGGGATGAGCAATACGTTCGGGGACCGTTGCAGCAGCAAGGCAAGTGCCACCTGTGCTGGCGTCATGCCGAGGCGCCCGGCGCTGGTCACGACGGTCGGCGCGGTCAGCACGATGTTCTCGACGGCAAAGGCCGAGCCCAGTGGGAAGAACGGAACGTAAAGGACGCCGTCGGCAGCGCAGGAGTCGAACAGCCTTTGGTCTGACCGGTCGGAGTCAGCGAGGTTTCCAGGATCCGCGGGACATCCTGGGCGACCAGCGGCCCGGTCCATCCGTGACCGAAACGTACCAAGGCGAGCCTGCCCTGGTACGCCACCTGGACCGGGATCACGCGCCCGGCCGAGGTTCTTCCTTACCGATGCGCATTCGAGAGGGCCTGCGGCGCTGGTCCGTTCCTGTCCTTCCGATATTCCTGGCACCCGGAGGTGCCTGGCCTGGCAGCCGGCGGTATCTCTTGATCCGCGCCGCTGCCCCGGGCGGCGCTGCCATGACCACGGCTGAGGCCCAAGCCCTCGTCTACTCCTCGCCCGTCAGGACGGTGGGTGCTGGCCGTTACCGTGCGCGGCTCGGGGATCTCCGCCACGGTGTCGAGCCGACGAAGCACCAAAACTTTGGGCACGTATTGGGCACAGACGGCGGCCCGACGCCGTTTCTCGGCCAGTGCCAGCCAGACATGGCACTGCCCGGCGAAATCTGGTTGCCGGTGAAAATGCTGCAAAGACCGCAGGTCAGCGGCTAGATGCGCACGCCAGGGCCTGGTTTGGCTAACATGCCCGAAGCCCCGCCGGTGAAGCTCAGTTGGCAGAGCAGCCGTCCCGCAAGCGGCAAGCCGGAGCGCCCGCCCGGCAGGTGCCGCCTGACCGCCGGCGGCACGTTCCGGGCGGCAAGGATGCAGCCATGACCGCAGGTCAGCGGCCAGATGCGCACGTCAGGGCAGGGTTCGGCTACGATGCAGCGAGTCCCCGCCGGTGTAGCTCAGTAGGCAGAGCGGCCGTCTTGTAAACGGCAGGTCAGCGGTTCGATCCCGCTCACCGGCTCCCAGGCCAGCCCTTGTAATCCGAATACGTGTTCGAGGTCCTTCTGGTTCGCTCCCTTTGAGGACAAGATGACGGTGTGCTCGATCGACCTGCGGGTCGGGGGGAGCTACCACATGGTCTTCGTGACCGGCGACGGGACCGAGTGCTCGTTCCGGGGAACCTACCTGGAGATCGAGCGGCCGACCCGGATCGTCGACACGTGGCCGTTCGAAGGCTGGCCGGATGCGCAGGCGGTCGAGACGGTAGACCTGCACGAGACCGGCGGAGTGACGACGGTCAAGATAAACCTCGCCTTCGGTGGCCAAGCCGGCCGTGACCACATGACCAAGACCGATGGCCAGGAAGACAGCTGGGACAAGATGGAGGATTACTTGAGGTCACTCGTGGCAAGTGGAACTGTCTCTGGCAGTTGAGGTTCGGGGCGAGACTTCAATGTCCGGTCCACGTAGGTGGGGCGGACCCGATCACTGCTCGAACCGTTATCAGCACCAGTCGTAGAGGGAGAACAGCCGGTTGCCCTCGTCAGGCGTTTAGCCAGAGCTGGCTTCTTGCGCGACGCGCTCAAGCCGGTTGCGGTAGTTCTCCCACGCCTGGTCAGTTGCCCGGAGGTTGTCGTCGTCGGCCTGCAGTCCGGCGGTCCCGTCGATTAGTTCGCGTACGATATCGGCGTGCCCGGCGTGCCGGTTGGTCTCGGCGACCACGTGCACCAGGATCTGGTGCAGCGTCACCTCACTGCGGTCGCTTGGCCACCAGGGCACGTGGCCGGGCGCGTCCAGGTCCCGCGCCTGGATGGTCTCATCCGCGTGCGCCCAGGCTTGCCGGTACGCCCCGACGATCTGCTCGCGTGACTCATCGGCGGTGGCCCACATGTCTGCGTTGTTCCTGGCGTCGTCCTCCGACCAGGGCCGCGGGCCGCTAGGGGGTCGCCCGAAGGCGTCCCCGAAGTACCACAGCTCGACTCCGGCCAGGTGCTTGACCAGCCCCAGCAGGTTGGTGCCAGTCGGCGTCAGCGGCCGGCGTATGTCGTACTCAGACAGCCCGTCGAGCTTCCATAGCAGAGCCTCACGGGCGGCCTGCAAGTAACGGTGCAGGTCAGCTTTGGAGCCCGCTCCTGTCATGCGGGGAAGTCTGCCACATGGTGCGGACAGCCCTCCGGTGATAGCCCTGGCACCCCCAGCCCGGCACCCGATCAAGGGACGGTCAGCCGCCGCCCGCGACCCGTCCGGAAGCGCAGGCTAGTCGTGCTCGCGTTTCCAGTGGGGGCGGCCGAACATGCGGCCGAGGTAGTCGTGCAGGTTGTGCCCTGAGTACTCGAGCGCATCGACCCGGTACACCGGCGGGCCGTCCGGCGGCGGCAGTTGACTTGCCTCCGAATCACTGAGCCGGGCCCGGATGTGGCTGCGCGTGATCTCACCTACGTGATCAGCATCGATGAACCGCAGTCCATGCCTCGTGGCCACCACGATCCCGTCGAAGATATCGAGCTCGGGCACCTGGAGCACGTGCTCCAGAGTGCCGATCTTGGTGCCCGAGCTGCTCAGCACAGGCGTCCCAATGACGGCGGCCAAGTAAGAAATCGCCGCGTCGTCGGTCATTCCCGCAACCCCGATCGCAAAGAGCCGGACGCCACCGTCCGGCGCAGATTCAACATGCTGACGTTAACATCACTAGCGTCGTCGGCGGGGCTGGGCGCCTTCACAGCGCGTCGTCGACCACCGCTTCGTGCCGGCGGCTCAGGATCTCCTTGATGGTCTCGGCGGCGGTGAGCGCCGAGGTATCCAGCCAGAGCCCAATCGGCGGCGTCTCGGCGAGGTAGCGATCGAGATCCTCGACAGTGAACTCGCCGGCCCGATAGGCGACCTTACCGGTCGCCTCTTGCCTGTCCCTGTTCCCTCCGCCGCACGACCTCAGCCGACGGCCGGAGAACTACGAGGTGACGAGGGCGGCCCGCGGCCGAGCGCAGCCAGCGGACCACGTCCGAGCCGAAGATGTTGTCCTGCACGACGGTGCAAAAGCCCGCCGCGCAGTACTCGTCCGCGACCAGAGCCGACAACCGGTAGCGCAAGTCGAGCAGCCGCCTCGCCTCCTCAGCGCGAGCATCACCGGCGTGTACCCAGCCGCTAACCGCCCACCGGTAGAACTGGCCACCCCTGACATGGACGCCGCGGTCGAACTGTCTGGCCAGCAAGTCGGCGACCGTCGACTTCCCGGCGGCCTGCACTCCGGTTATGAGCCAGACGCCGTCAGCCATCTCAAGCCCTGATCGACTCGAGCGCGGCCACCACGATCGGATGCCATTCCCCCAGGCCGTAATGCTCGGTGAAAATCGCTCGCACCAAGGCGGCGAGATCAGCCGGGCTCGGACTGCCCGCGCCAGGATCGAAGGCCATCAGCACCATCGGCTCAGCACGCCCGATGTCGGTGAGCGCCGGCATGACGTAGCCGGGAACCGGCAACGCGCTGGCCCCACACCGCGTCCAGAAGTCGATCCGGCCCAGCCGAACCTGCCGGTCCACCGGGTCCCCGGCAGTATCGGCCGGATCCTCGGCCTCCAGCGCGATCCTGGCCGGCCAGCCGAGGTCAGCTACCGATTCCAGCAGCAGCCGCCAGAAACGCAGGCCAAGCCCGGTTCGCTGCCGATCGGAGGCGATGGCGAAGTAACGCAGGAAGGCCCAGCGCGGCCCGGTTAGCTGCCGCAGCGCCGCGAGTCCGACCGGAGCGCCGTCGTCGAGCGCCACGAGCAGCCGGTCGCGCGAGCTTGCCACGACTAGCTCGGCCAGCGGGACGCGCAGATGGGGCGGAAATGCCTGCTCGTAGATCTGTTGGAGCGTTGCGAACTGATTCCCGACCAGCGCCTCCGGGCTTGCCACGACAAGTTCGTCGGCCCGCGACACTTGCTGCCGCCTGCCTGACTGTGACGCGTCGGCCGGGCTAGGCGGCATGGTGCGGCTCGCCGTCCCGGCGGCCGGAGCCCAGACCGAACATTGGCAGGCATGGCTCCAGCCCGTGGATCGTGACCGGCACCGACCGGGTCCGCTGCCAGGTTTCCCGGTCGAGCCGGAGCCGTTGCGATTTCACCGCCTTGCCCCGGCTAACGTGCCGCTCGATTCCATCATCGGCATAGCCGAGCTTGCGTGACACCGCGAGCGAGGCGTAGTTGTCCGCGAACGCGCCAGAGGTGGCGTACTGCGCGGCAAGACCCTCGAACGCAAGATCCAACACCGCCGCGCGCATCTGCGTGCCGATCCCCTTGCCCTGGTGCGCCAGCCCCAGCCACGATCCGGTGCTCACCTCGCGCACCACCGCGAAGTCCCGTGCGCTCATGCCTTGTGTCCCGACCACCCTGCGTTCGTGTAGAACCACGAGGTCGAGTGACCAGTTCTCTGGCGTCCAGGCGCCCCATTGCCGCCACTGGAACTGCAGGGTGCTCCGGGCTCGCTGGACTGGCGGTGCGTCAGTCCACGGGAAGGCGAACGGCTGCACGCCGGGTTCGTGTACGCCACCGGCCGCCAGGGCCGCCAAGGCGTCCAGATCGCTCGGCGTCCCGAGCCGCAGCTCCAGACTCGGCGTCAGCAAGCGAAGTCCGGCCAGCGGCCACCACTCTGGATTCATGCCGGTCATTGTCCCGGAACAGGCCCAGCCGAGCATCCCAATAACGTCGCCGGCCTTCGGCCCAACGGGCGGGCGCGAGTAGTGCCATGATGGTCGAAATGGACATCACGCTCTATACCGCCCAGCCGCCGCCGCAGGTGACCGACGGCTGCGTCGCCGTATACTCGGCGGCGTTCGGCCGGCCGCCGTACTGCGAGTAGCGTGCCGGCGCCGCCGCGCCGTTACTGGCCGATCCGCGGAAAGGTCCGCTCCCAGCTGCGCTCCCTGATCAGCATTCCGTTCTCCCGAAGCTGCCGTTGGTACCGGTAACGGAGACTGGTCTCATCACCGCCGATGGTCAGCTCGGAGTCCAGGATGACGACCCGGTCGGCCACGTGCATTTCGGTGCGCGCCTGGCCGCGCATCGATGCGTGCGCCGGGTCGGCGTCAGCCACCTCGTACCGCAGGTACTCCTCGTCCGCGATCCGGCCCCAGCTGAACTCCGAACCGCTCGTTCCGCGCCACCAGATGGCGGTGCGGCCGGTGTCGTCGCGCTCCAGGTTCCACCGCACCGGGAGCATGTCGCCCCAGCCGCTCACGCCGGGTACCTCCGGCGCCGGAGCCGGCTCGGGGAACCGCGGCACCGGCAGGGATTCCGGCCCGGCCGAGGGCGGCACGACCGGCAGCACGAGCCGGGTGCCCGCCCGGCCTAGCCGCAGCGTGGCGGTGGCAGGGTGCGGAGTCGGCCAGATCATCGGCCACATGGCATTCGATACCGACAGCCTGATCCGGTGGCCGCGGCCGAAAACCCACGACGTCACGTGCAGGTCGAGCGGCAGGCCGCCGGGTGAGGTCGGCATGGCGTCGCGGAGCAGATCGGGAGCCGCAGCCCGGCCCGCTCCGGTGACCAGCGTGACTGTTCCGTCAGGCGCAACGTCGCACAACCGGGCAAACCAGTGCAGCGGTTCGGTGTCGCTGCCGCAGTGCAGCTCTACCTGCGGGAAGCCAAGTATCTCTTTATCCGCGTCCAGCGCCGCGGTATCGAATGCCAGGCTGAAGGCGTCCGCGCCGCGCTGGTCGACGGTCAGCTCGCCCCACCAGTGGCCGGCCTCGATGCCGGCCGACGGCACGTACCGGAGCGCCATCTCGTCGTCGGCACCCGCTTCGGCTGCGAGCGTGCCATCGGCGTGGCAGTGGAGAACCTCGAACCGGGTCCGCTCCGGCGGCAGCGTCATCTCGGCGCGCCAGCGCCCGGGCAGCTCGGTCAGGTCCGGATCGGGTGCGTGCCAGTGCTGAACGTAAATCGTCACCGGTGGCTCGGACATGATGCCGGTCTCGACGCCCTTCAGCCAGTGATCCCACCACCGGACGGCTTCCGCGCGCCACTCGATCGCCGGGCCAGGCACGGCGTCGTGCGGGAACGTGTGGTTCCACGGGCCGAGCAGCGCCTTGACGGGCCCGGCGGCGGCCGCCAGCATCCGAGGCACCGAGTCCCGGTAGCCGTCGTACCAGCCGCCGATCAGGAATGCGGGCAGCGTGAGCCTGGCGTAGTCCGGCCGCAATGATGCGCGCCGCCAGTATGGCCCGTCCTGCTGCTGGCCGAGCCAGGTGATCAGCCATGGCTCGGAGTCGAACCGGGAGATGAGGCTTTCCTCGTCCAGCGGGTAGCCCGGCGCGGCCGGCAGCGCGTTGAGGTGGTCGATCATCAGCGCGTACTCGTCGATGTGCAGCAAGCCGTCGATGTAGTGCACGTCGTCGTGAAACAAGTCGTCGGACGCGTCCACCGCGATAATCGCCCGCAGCGCGGGCGGCTGCCGCATGGCCACCTGGATGGCGTTGAATCCGCCCCAGGAGATGCCCCACATGCCGACCGCGCCTGTGCACCAGGCCTGGCTGGCCAGCCAGGCTATGACGGATTCGGCGTCGAGTTGCTCCTGCTCGGTGTACTCGCCCCGAGGCAGCCCGCCGCCGCTGCGGCCGGTGCCGCGGATATCGACGCGCGCTCCGGCGTAGCCGCTGTCCGCCATGTAGGCATAGAGGCCGTAGTCGCGGGCCAGCATGGCGTCGTCCTTGCGGTACGGCAGGTACTCAAGCAGGGCGGGAACCGGGGTGGTTGCTGTGTCCGGCGGCAGGTAGAGCGTCACCGCGAGCGGTACGCCGTCCGGCATCGGGATCGTGTCGTGGCGCACGATCATCGGTCCGGCGTTGGTCTGACCGATGTTGCTCACGCCCGAGTCACTCACTCGTCGGCTCCTTGCCCTTTCTCAGCGCTGGGGCCGGCACCCACGGCGCCGCGCAGCAGTTCGACAAACTGGCGCACGCGCCGCTCGCGCAGTTGCCTGGGCTGCATGTTGAGGCCGAACAGGCCCGGATCGAGCTCCTCGGTGACTATCTCGTCCTGCAGCCGGTCCATGAGCCAGTCGGTGAGCGAAACGATCATCGCGGCGTCAATATCAGTGCGCACTTCGCCCCGCTCGATCCCGAACTGCACGAACGCACGAGTGCCATAGGGATCCTCGAGCCGCAGGAATTGCGTGATGGACCGCCTGAGGTCCAGATCGGAGCAGTAGTTACCGAGCAGGGTCACCCGGTAGGGCACCCAGCCTCCGTGGACCAGTTCGGGCGTGTGCTGGAGCCAGTACGTGATGACAGCGAAGAAACCGGCTGCGAGCACTTCGTCCGGGGCATCGAGATACCGGCTGAATGACCGGGTCGCCGTCTGATAGGCAGCCAGGAACAGGCCCGCCTTGCTGCCGAAGTAGCCAAAGACGGCGCCCTTGGAGACGCCTGCGGCAGCGGCGATCGCCTCGACCTTGGCGCCTTCGTAGCCGCCCGCGGCGAACTGTTCCATGGCGACCTGGACGATCCGCTCACGCTTGGCCTGCTGCCGCTGCGGCGCGCGCGGAGCAGCATGCCGGCGGCCGCCCAGAGCAGCTATCTGACCCAAAGTCATTCTTAGTCCCAGGCTGATTATTGACGGTGATCAGCAGATTAGTCATACTCACGGCATCGATCAAGGCACTAACTGGCCGAAGGTCAGAGAGTGGATAACTGGGTGAGCGCGGAACGCCACTGGGACGCCATTGTGGTCGGCGCCGGGCACAACGGCCTGACCGCGGGCGCGCTGCTTAGCCGGGCGGGCTTGCGGGCGCTGGTAGTCGAGCGGCGCGATCTGATCGGCGGCTGCTGTGTCACCGAGGAGATCGCGCCCGGCTGCCGGGCCTCGACGACCTCCTACATCGCGAGCATGCTGCGCCCCGATGTGATCACGGAGCTGGACCTTGGCCGTCACGGGCTGCGGATGATCCCGTGCGAGCCCGCCGTGCAGGTCGCGCTGGACGATGGCGAGGTGCTGGCCGACTGGAATGATCACGAACGGACCGCAGCCGAGATCGCGCGGTTCTCTCAATCGGACGCGCGGTCGTTCATCGCCGTCGCGGCCGAACTGCGGCGGCTCACCGCCCGGCTCCAGCCGCTGCTCACCGAGCTGCCTCCAGACACCCGGGCGACCTCGCTCCGCGGCGTCGCCGAGCTGATGCGGCTGGGACGGCGGCTGCGCGGGATGCGCGGCACCGACGTCGAGGGCCTGACGACGCTGCTGACCGGCAGCCTGGGCGATTTCCTCGATGCCCGGTTCAGTTCGCGTGCGGCGAAGGCGCTGATGCTGGCCAACAACCTCTACGGCAAGCACGGCGGCCCGTACCAGCCGGGCACGCTGATCGGGCTCGCGTTCCACATGCTGACCGGCGGCGAGCAGTCGGTGCAGGGCTTCTTCGGGCACGTGCTTGGCGGCATGGGCGCGATCAGCGATGCCATCGCCGCCGCCGGCCGCACGCACGGCCTGCAGATCATGACGAACGCTCCGGTCGCGAGAATCCTGGTATCCGGCGGAAGGGCGGCCGGGGTAGCGCTCGAGGACGGCACCGAGCTGACAGCGCCCACCGTGCTGTCAGGCGCCGACCCGAAGCGGACCTTCCTGCAGCTGGTCGACAAGGCCGAGCTGCCGGATGAGTTTCGCGAGGCGGTCCGCGGCATCAAGATGGACGGCCCGTGTGCCAAGGTCAACCTGGTGCTCGACGCTGAGCCATCGATAACGGGCATGCCGGCGGACGCCGGTCCCGGCCGGCGCGCGCTGTTCACCCTGCCACCTGACCTGCACGTCGCCGACGCCTGCTACGACATGTCCAAGCGCGGCGAGCTGGCGACCGCGAGCCAGCTGTTCGTCGACTGTGTCGTCGCCTCCAACGTCGACGAATCCCTGGCGCCGCCAGGCAAGCACATCATGACGTGCTTCGTGCAGTACGTGCCGTACCACCTCGCCGCCGGCAGCTGGGATGAGCACAGGGACGAGCTCGGCGACCGCGTCATCGAGCGGATCAGCCAGTTCGCGCCGAACGTTGCGCACTGCGTGGTAGCCCGGCAGGTGCTGACGCCCCTGGATCTCGAGCGCACATACGGCCTGACCGAGGGCAACATCTTCCACGGGGACATCCGGCCCGATCAGCTCTTTCATATGCGCCCGGTGCCTGGCTGGGCTCGCTATGCGACGCCGGTCAGGGGACTCTACTTGTGCGGGGCGGGCGCTCACCCTGGCGGCGGCGTGACCGGCGCGCCAGGCTACAACGCCGCGCACCGGGTGCTCGCCGACCTCAAGCGAGGCCGCCGGTGACCCCCGCCCCGATCCCTGACGTACTCGTCGTCGGCGCCGGGGTAATCGGCGCAGCCACGGCGTTCCAGCTCAGTCAGCTCGGCGCCGGCACCATCGCGGTGCTCGACCGGGCAGCAGCCGGGTCGGGCATGAGCAGCCGGTCGTCGGCCCTGATCCGGATGCACTACACCTTCCCGGCTGAGGTAGATCTCGCGGTCCGCAGCGATGCGCTCTTTGACGCATGGCCCGACCTGGTGGGCCGTCCCTCCTGCGTCCGCCGGACTGGCTTCGTGCGGATCGTGGCACCCGGCGAGGAAGAGCAGCTCAGGCGTAACGTGCTGATGCAGCGCGAGCATGGCGCGCGGGCCGAGGTGATCGACGCGGCCGAGCTGGCCAGGCTGGCGCCGGGACTGGCCACCGAAGACGTCGACTGCGCGGCGTGGGAGGAGCGCGGCGGATACGGGGACGGCGCCGTCGTGGCTGGCGACCTGATCGCGGCCGCCCGAGCGCGCGGCGTGCGGTACCAGGCGCGTGCTGCGGTCCGCTCGCTCGTCCTATCCGGTGACCGGGTAACCGGCGTTCGAACCGAGGCCGGTATCCAGCTGGCTGGCCTCGTCGTGCTGGCGGCCGGGGTCTGGACGGCGCCATTGGCCGCGTCGGCCGGGCTGAAGCTGCCGATCGAGACCGAGTTGCATCACGTCGCCGTGCTCGCCCACCGGGTGGGCCGGGGCGCGCCTGTCGCGTGCATCGACTCGGTCACCCAGACCTACTTCCGGCCCGAGGCGGCTGGCGCGATGACGCTGGTCGGCGGGTTCGACGGGCCCCGCGGCATCCTGCCGGATGCGGTCCCGGCGCAGGCGAGCGCACTGGACCTGGCTGGAATGGTCGGACGGGCCGGGCGCCGGGTGCCGGCACTGGCCGAGGCCGGCATCGCGCGCGGCATTACCGGCGTCTACGACATGACGCCGGATGCCCGGCCGCTGCTCGGTCCTGTTCCCGGCATCGACGGCCTGATCCTCGCGGCTGGCTTCTCCGGCATGGGCTTCAAGATCGCGCCAGCGGTGGGCGAGTGCCTGGCGCACCTGATCACGTCCGGCGCCGCGCCCGTGGACCTCACGCCGTTCCGGCCGGGCAGGTTCGACGACGGGCAGCCGATAGCGGCCCCGTTCCCCTACTCAGACGATTGAGGGGTGCCGTGACCAGCAGCGTGGACCGGCAGATTCCGCTGGAGCGGAGCCTGCCCAGGGCGAGTTACGTCGACGAGGCAGAGTTTGCTCGCGAGCGCGACGCAGTCCTGTTCGCCGACTGGTTCTGCGCCGGGCGTGCCGACCAGGTTGGCGGGACTGGCGATTACCTGACTGTCGGGGTCGCTGGCGAGAGCGTGCTCGTGGTCCGGCGCCAGGACGGCCGGCTTACTGGCTTCTACAACCTGTGCAGGCACCGTGGGTCCCGCCTGGTCTCACCGGGTGATGGCGATCCGGCCGATGCAGCCGGACCCAACGGATGCTTCACCGGCGCCATCCGGTGCCCGTACCACGGCTGGACCTACGGTCTGGACGGCACCCTGCGGGCCGCGCCGTTCCTGCCCGAGGTGCGACAGTACCGGTCCGGGTTGAGCTTGCACCCGGTGGACGTCGCAGAGTGGGGCGGGTTCCTGTTCGTCCGCCTCGACCCGAGCGGTTGCGCCGGTGACTCGCTGCCCGCCTGGCTGGGCGAGATCCCGGCCAGAGTCGCCGCGTATCCGCTCGCCGAGCTGCGGACCGGGTACCGCCTGGTGTACCGGGTGGCCGCGAACTGGAAGGTAATCCTGGAGAACTACAACGAGTGCTATCACTGCGGCCCGGTCCACCCCGAACTATGTGACCTCGTGCCTGCCTTTCGTGGCGGGGGCGCCGGTCTGGACTGGGACTCCGGCATCGAGCACAGGACGGGCGCGTATACCTTCACTGTGACTGGGACGACAAACCGGGCGCCGTTTCCCGGCTTGTCCGAGCAGGAACGCAACCGGCACAAGGGCGAGCTGGTGCTCCCGAACCTCATGCTCAGCCTGTCCGCGGACCATGTCGTCGCGTTCACCGCCTGGCCGCGCTCGGCCGGGCAGACAACGGTTGCCTGCGACTTCCTGTTCCATCCGGACGAGATCGCCAAGCCCGGTTTCGACCCGATGGACGCCGTCGAGTTCTGGGATCTGGTCAACAAGCAGGACTGGGCGATTTGTGAACTCGTCCAGGACGGCATGGCGCTCACGCCGGTTCACCGCTGGCTACCTCGCGCCGATGGAGCAGCCGAGCGCGGACGTCGGCCGGTACGTCGCGAGCCGCCTGGCGCCCGGCGGACAGCTGAGCGGCGCGCCGGTCGCCGTCGGAACTCGGCCCGGGCGAGCGGACCGGCCACTGCATCGGGTCAGCGCAGCACTCATTACAAGCGTGCCAGTTCAGGCACCGGGAAGGCCGGGCTAGTCTGTGACGTGCCGCGCGGGACGCCTGGACGTTCCCGGCGCACGTTGAGCGGGAGGCTGTGTGCAGTATCGGTTGTCCCGAGTGATCGCCGGCCCGTTGTTGCGCGCGCTGGCCCGGCCCTCGGTCAGCGGCGCTGAGCACATCCCGGCCTCCGGTCCGGCCATCCTGGCCTCCAATCACCTGTCGGTGGTGGATTCGATCTACCTGCCGCTCATGCTTGATCGGCCGGTCACGTTCGCCGCGAAGTCGGAATACTTCACCGGCACCAGGCTGCGTGACCGGGCTGTTGGCGCCTACCTGCGTGCCACGAAGCAGCTGTCGACCGACCGCGCCGGAGCCAGAGCCGCGCAGGAGATGCTGGAGGCGGCGCTTGGGCTGCTGCGCTCGGGTCAGCTGTTCGGCATCTATCCGGAGGGAACGAGGTCGCCGGACGGGCGGCTGTACCGGGGCCGCACCGGCGTTGGTTACCTGGCCTTGCATTCAGGAGCGCCCGTCATTCCAGTGGCGATGGTCGGCACACAGAAAATCTTGGCGCCCGGGCAGAAGGTACCCAGGCCCGGCAAGATCGAAATCCGGATTGGCGAGCCGCTGGACTTCGCCGAATTTCGCGGCCAGCCCGCCGGCGCCCGGCAGCGACGCGCGGTCACCGACGAGGTCGTCCAGGCAATTCAGAAGCTGTCCGGGCAGGAATTCGTGCCGATGTACGCCTCGGTGCGCAAGGAGGAACTCGCGGCCAATCGCACCGCGGTATCACGCTCCGCCTGAGGCCGCCGCAGCCGCGTCGGATCAATCTTGCTCGTCCCGCCTAGGGGTTCCACATATAGACCGGCCGGCCGCCGGGATCCTCATCGTCATCTCCTTGGTCAGCCCGCTTGGCGTCGAACGCATCCCACACGGATCCACTGGGCGACAACGGTCTCGGAGCGTTCGCGCCCGGCTGCCTGACCGGCAGGCCCGAAGGCGCGGTCGGCGGCGTGGCCGGCTCTGGTGATGCGGCGGGCGGGACCGGATCGGGCCGACGGTGCTGGGGCGTCCAGCCTGGCTGGGCCTGCTCGCTCGTGAAGCTGGGCGGAGAATACCGGCTGGCCCGGACCGGTCGGCCGACCTGGAAGGGGCGCTCGGGCGGAGCTGGCGGCTCGCTGCCAGGAGGCGGCTCGGGCGGGAACGACGGCTCGGCCCGGAACGGCTCGGCCTGGAAGGACGGCTCGGGCTGGAACCACGGCTCGGGCTGGAACGACGGTGCCTGCGCTGGCAAGCTGTGCCGAGCGTGTCCGCCGACGCCCGGCAATTGGCCGGGCTCGGCAGGCCCGGCGCCGGATGGCCCGCCTGCCCCTGTGACCTGGGCGCCGCCTGGCTGACCCAGCGCAGTACCACCGGGGCCGGATGGCTGGCCTTGCCGCGGGAACCGGCCCCCTGATGGCCCGAGAAACTGTTCGGCCGACGCGGTGAGCCACGGCTGTTCAGTCGAGGCGGCGGGCGCCTGGCCTGCCCTGGCGCCCGGACGGCTTCTTGGCGCGGCCGTCCACGGCAGATCGCTATCGGGCGGTGAAGCAGGCGCCCAGGGCGGCGTTGGGGATACCGCGCCTGGTCCGCCCGCATCCACCGGCCCAGCTGCGCCGGATCCAAGCGCGCCGGCAAGCCGCGAACCGCCCATGCGCGCGGGGCCGCCGCCAGCGGGCAGTGCCAGCTGCGCACTGCCAGCGCCTTCCGCGGACTGTCTACGGGTCGCGGGAGCGAACAGCGCCGCGTCCGACTGCGATGCCGTTCCAAGCTGGCTCGGGGCGCGCTGCAACTTAGCCATGGCGCCCGAGAAGACCTCCGGCCTCGGATCGGCGTCTGCCGGGCTGGCAGTGGGATAACGCGGTTGCCCTCGGCGATGCGGCCATTCAGTGGCTGCGACCGGCTGGCGGTTGCGCCGCCGGCGGCCGACCGCAACGTAGCCACCTATCAGTAGCAGCAGCAGAGCGAGCACGCCAGCGGAGATCTTGGCGGCCTGCAGGATCTGCGCGCCGACGCTTTGCGTGCCAGGGCTGGCCGGGCTTCCGGATGGCAACTGCCCAGGCGGCGCCCCGGCGCCAGCCCGGTGAGCCAGCGATGTAGCCAGCCGCCCGGCGGCGGCCAGCGCCTTGTCGGCATCCACTGCTCCGTACCCGGATCCGTCAGCCAGGCCGCCCGACCTGCGGTACAGCGTGCTGGTGATCAGCGCCTTGCGGACCTCGGCCACGGTCAGTTGCGGGTAGCTGGCCCTGATCAGCGCCACCACGCCGGAGACCACCGCGCTGGCAGCGCTGGTGCTGTTCATTGCCTGGTAGCCCGATCCGCTAGCGGCAATCACGCCAGCGCCCGCAGCGGTCACGGTCACGTAGCTCTGATGGCTTGACCAGGCGGCTTTGTCGAAGGCCTGGTTGAATGCGCCCACGGCGATCACGCCGGGGTAAGCGGCGGGGTAGTTGGGCGCGTCAGTGGCCGCACCGTTATCGCCGGCCGGCGCGACCAGGACGGCGTCGTGGCGCAGAGCGTAGGCGACGGCCGACTGCTCCGCCGCGCTGTCGCCCGTCGCCGCGGCCGCACCGCCGGTGCCGGTGCCGGTGATTCCTGGCTGGCTTGGATCGATCGGCAGGTCGATGACGTTGGCACCGTGATCCACCGCGTATCGGATGCCAGCCGCGATCGCGGCCGGGATCGCCGCCGCCACGGCGGTCTGGCTGAGCTCGGGGTCGTCGGCAGGGAGCGTCACGGGGACGGACAAGATTCGCGCCAGCGGTGCGACGCCGATGATGCCCGCATTCCTGCCCGGGCCATGGCCGTGCCCGGCGATGAGGCTGGCGATCGCGGTGCCCTGCTCGCCAAAGTACTGGCCGGACGCAATCGGCGCGCCGGCCGGCGGCGGGCTTGAGGTGACCGACCCGGTTAGGTCCAGCTGGCTCGGGCTGACTCCGTCACTGAGCACTGCGACGGTAACCCCCGAGCCCCTGGACGTCGCCCACGCGCTGGTGACATCCAGTGTCCTGAGCCAATACTCGCTCTGCCTGACCTGGTCAGCGGAAGCGGGCGCAGCGGGCAGGCCGATCGAGATGGCGACGGTGCCGGTGGCGATCAGGGCCGTGACCGGGCGCGAAAACCTCAGTGGCACGCCGTTCTTGCCTTCCGTTTCGGGTACCGCAATTGTGGCACGTTCCAGCCATTTGCGTGGTATCTGAGCGAATAAGAAAGACTCGGCAGGATCGTCAGCTTGCGTGTGCCTGAGAGAGCCGGACGTGCGCGCCCGGCGGCAGCCCGAGCTGCTGCGCGGCGTCGCCAGCGTTGATCGCCAGCGAGATGAGCCCGGCGCTGTCGGTGAACGCGATGATCTCGCCTGGCGCTCCGGCAGCGAAGGTGTCCAGGTAGGGCACCGTCAGCTGGCGCCGACCGCAGCGCACGATGACTGGCGAGCCGATTCCGATCCCGAGGCGGCCAACATCAGCAGCCGGGATGGACAGCTGCACGTTGCCGAACCGATCAACCGACATGACTTCACCCTCGGCTGACCCGTCGTGCAGCCTGCTTGTCGGGGCTGGCAGGACGATCAGCTCGTCCACCCCGATCTCGTCCCCGGCCGCGGCCAGCTCGGTACCCGCGGCGAGGTGCGCGCCTACCGGCATGAATATGTCGCGGCCCTGGAAAGTGGCCGAAACCGGATGCAGCCAGAGGTCGCCGTTAGTGAGCTGTGACCGCGAGCCGGCCGCCGCCCAGAGCATCGATCGCCCACGACAGCAGCCCGTTATCGGGGCCGACCAGGATGCTCTCGCCCGCCGCGACAGCCACCGCGCGGCGTGCGGTCCCGACGCCAGGATCGACGACGGCCACGTGTACGGCCGGGGGCAGGTAGCTGACGGTCTGGGCCAGCACCGCCGCACCGCGCCGGACGTCGCCCGGCTGCACCAGATGGGTGATGTCGATGATCCGGGCCGCCGGGGCGATTCTGGCTGCCGCGCCGTGGCAGGCCGCGACGAACCCGTCCTCCAGGCCGTAGTCGGTAAGGAAGCTCATGTGGTTGATAGACCGTCACGACTGGTGAGCGTACGTTGCCCGGTGGCGGTGCGCATAGGGACCCACGGGCATGGGTTGGCCGGAAAGCCACTGCCTAAGATGAGGTCAGGCGCAGGTTGCCGGGAGGCCGGGGTGGCTGGATTGTCCGAGCGCGACATGCGCATCCTGGCTTTCGAGCGGAGCTGGTGGCGCCTTGCCGGCGCCAAGGAGCGGGAAATCCTGGAGGTCTTCGGCGTGCCTGTTACCAGGTACTACCAGCTGCTTAACGAGCTGATCGACCGGCAGGAAGCAGCCGAATTCGACCCAGTGCTCGTTACCAGGCTGCGGCGGCAGCGCAGCAGGCGGCAGCGGATGCGCTCGGCCCGCCCGGACTGAGGCCGCGCTGACCGCAACCTCCGGCAGGTCCGCCGAGCTGCCGGCCCCGACCACCCCCGCGGGCCGGGCGGGCCTCGCGGCCCTGATCGCCGAGCCGCGCCGGGCGCTGATCGCGGTGGATTTCGATGGCACGCTGGCGCCGATCGTGGCAGATCCCGGCGGCCGCCAGGGCGACTCCACTGGCTACGGCCGCGCTAACCCGGCTCGGCGACCTGGCGGGCACGGTCGCGGTTATAACCGGCCGCCCGGCCGCAGATGCAGCCGCCTTTGCTGGCGTGCCGGCCGACAGCAATGTTCTCGTGCTCGGACATTACGGCAGGCAACGATGGGAACGGGGTCGCGTTACGGGGCCGCCCGCTCCCGCCTGGCCTGGCCGTGGCCCGGCGGAACTGCCCGCCGTGCTGGCCGCGGCCCGCGCCGAAGACGCGTGGGTCGAGGACAAGGGCGAAGCGCTCGCGGTGCATACCCGGCGCGCAGCCGAGCCGCAGGCCGAGTTCGAGCGCTTGGACGGCGCCGCTGGCCGCGCTAGCGCGACGCACCGGGCTGATCCTGGAACCTGGGCGGCTGGTACTCGAGCTTCGTCCGGCCGGTGCCGACAAGGGCAAAGCGATCCGGGACCTCGCGGCCGACCGCCAGCCGGCCGTCGATCTTGTACTGCGGCGACGACCTGGGCGATAGGCCCGCCTTCGAGGCGGTGTCGCGAACTTCGCGCGGCCGGCGACGCCGGGACTGCTCGTATGCAGCGGCTCGGCCGAAGTGCCAGAGCTGGCCGCAGCCGCCGACTTGGTGGTGGACGGGCCCGCCGGCGTTGCCGCGATGCTGGCCGCCCTCGCCGACGCCTTCGCCGGGCAGCTCGGCGGCCGAGCCTCCGCGGCGGCTAGCCCACTAGCGCTGGCTGGTGCTCAGCTGGCCGAGCGCCTCAAGCTGTTCGGCGAACCAGCGGGTTGGCGGCATCGAGGCCGCTGCGGCGGCCAGTGCCGCACTCTTCCTGGCCCGCTGCGCGTCATCCAGGGACAGCGCCCGGTGCAGCGCGTCAGCTGTCTGGAGCACGTCGAACGGGTTTACCAGGAATGCGTGCTCGCCGAGCTCGGCGGCGGCTCCTGCCTCGGTGGACAGCACCAGCGCGCAGCCACGGTCGGACAGGATCGGGCCTTCCTTCGCGACCAGGTTCATGCCGTCCCTAATCGGGTTGACCAGGAGCACGTCGGCGAGCCGGCATGCGGCCAGCGAGCGCGGGTAGTCGTCGTTGACCTGGAGGATCAGCGGTTCCCAACCTGGCTCCGAGAACTCATCCGCGATCTCCGCGGCGAGCCGCTGCACCGCTGCGGTGTACTCGCGGTACTCGGGGAGGTCGTGCCGAGACGGATAGGCGAACGCGAGGTGGACTATCTTTCCCCGCCACTCCGGGTGGGCGCGCAGCAATTCGCGGTAGGCCGCGAGGCCGCGAACGATGTTCTTGGAGAGTTCTGTCCGATCGACGCGAACGATCAGCTTGCGGCCGGCCGTCGCCTCGGCCAGGGCGTCAATCCGGGCCTGCACATCGCGCTCGGCGGCCCGCTGCCGTATCTGGCCGGCGTCGACGCCAAGCGGGTGCACGCCGATGCTGGTGACGTGGCCGGCATAACTCACCTGGCCGCGCGCCCGGTCCACGGCGGCGCCGAGGAAAGCCTCGCAGCAGTCCGTGAAGGCATCGGCCCAGCGCTGGCACAGGAAACCGGCGTGATCGGCGCCCAGTATCCCAGCGAGCACCTCGCGGCCGGCCTCGGCCGGCAGCATGCGGTAATAGTCGGGCGGTGCCCATGGCGTGTGCGAGAAGTGCGCGATCCGCGTTCCCGGTGCGCGGCTCGCCAGCATTCGCGGCGCCAGGCACAGGTGGTAGTCCTGGATCACGGCCCTGGACGCCGTTCCGTCAGCCGACTCGGCGAGCGCGGCGGCAAATGTCTCGTTGTAGCTGCGGAACGCCTCCCACTCGCGCCAGAAGGCCGGCCCAAAGCTGGGCTGGTTAGGCGTGTCGTACAGCATGTGATGCACGAACCACAGGGTCGAGTTGGCGATCGCGTTGTAAGCCCGCTGGAACACTGCGGGCGGGATGTCCAGCATCCGCACTGCTGCCCCTGGCCCGGCCAGGGCCGGGGGGAGCGTGCCGTCGGCGCTTTCCCTCGCCGCCGCCCTGTCTGCGTCGCTCAGCGCCGCGCACACCCAGAGCATGTCGGCGTAGTCAGCCGCGGTGTTGTCAGCTACGGAGGACAGGCCGGAAACCATCCCGCCGCCGCCCCGTTTCGCCGATAGCCGCCCGTCGTCACCGCGCGTGAAGGAGACAGGCCCCCGGTTGGACGCGATCAGGACTTGCCCGCCGGTTTCTGCTTCGCCCATGTGCCGTCAGGGTATCTGGACGTCGCCAGGCTGACTCCTACCGGCCTGGTGCGGGTGGCATCTGTGTGTCTGCCTGATGCATAGTGCGCTCGGGCATCGTGGCTACTACCCGTCCGGATTGCGCTGACCGGGCAGTCAGCAGTTACAGTTGGACGCACAACTTCATATCGCTCATCCAGAGGGGTGGAGGGAACGGCCCGATGAAGCCCCGGCAACCATCACGTTGAGCTGCGCCCGTTGTCGACAGCTGAAAGGTGTCGCAGCGAAGCCAGCGGCGAGGTCGTCACGTGACAGGTGCCAACTCCGGCCCGCGGCTAATAAGCCGTAGGGACAGATGAGGAGAGAGGCCTCGCCAGTGATTACCGCGCCAGTAAAGACAGCGCCAGCACAGTCAGCAGCAACCCCAGCGGCAGCGCACGCTCCGTCCCGTTTCGGATTCGCCACCCACCTGTCCTGCCGCGAGTGCGGGCACACCTGCGAGCTCGGTTCGCGGCACGCGTGCGACCAGTGCTTCGGGCCGCTTGAGGTGGCCTACGACCTGCCGCCGCTCAGCCGGGAATCAATCGAGTCCGGCCCGCTGAGCATGTGGCGGTACGCGAGCATGCTGCCGGTCCCGCCCGACGTCGCGACCAGGCCGAACCTGGACCCCGGCTGGACCAGGCTGGTGCGCGCCGATCAGCTCGCCAGCACGCTCGGCATGCGCGAGCTGTGGATCAAGGATGAGCGCGGTAACCCGACGCACTCCTTCAAGGACCGCGTGGTCGGCGTAGCGCTTGCCGCCGCGGTCGAGCTCGGCTTCAAAGTCCTGGCCTGCCCGTCGACCGGGAACCTGGCGAACGCTGTCGCGGCCGCCGCGGCCCGGGCCGGGATAAGGTCGGTCGTCCTCGATACCCGCCGACCTCGAGTTCCAGAAGATCATCGGTTCGGCCGTCTACGGCGGCACGATGGTGGCCGTGAAGGGCAGCTACGACGACGTCAACCGGCTCGCATCCGAGCTGGCAGACGAGCGCGAGGACTGGGCGTTCGTGAACGTGAACGTCCGGCCGTACTACGCCGAGGGCTCCAAGACGATCGGCTTTGAGATCGCCGAGCAGCTCGGCTGGCGGCTGCCAGAGCAGATCGTCGTGCCGGTGGCCTCGGGTGCTCAGCTAGTGAAGATCGACAAGGCGTTCCGCGAGCTGATCGCCACCGGCCTGGTCGAGGAATCGCCCTACCGGGTGTACGGGGCGCAGGCGACCGGCTGCTCGCCCGTCGCCGCGGCATTCCGCGCCGGTCACGATGTCGTCCAGCCAGTCCGGCCCGCGACCATCGCGAAGTCGCTGGCCATCGGCAATCCGGCGGACGGCCCGTACGTCCTCGACGTCGTGCGCCGGACCGGCGGTCGCGTCGCCGACGTCAGCGATGACGAGATCGTCGATGCCATTAGCCTGCTCGCATCGACGGAGGGCATGTTCGCCGAGACGGCAGGCGGCGTGACGCTCGCGGTGCTGCGGCAGTTGATCTACGAAGGCCAGCTCGACCCGGATGCGCGGACCGTCATCATCAACTCGGGCGACGGCCTTGAAGACGCCGGACGCGGTGGCGCCTACGGTCAGCACCGCTTCCCCGATCCCGGCCACGCTGGACGGCATTCGCCGAGCGCGAGGCGTCGCTGACCGAGTCCACGTTCCGAAAGGCAGGCTGAGCATGTCCGTGTCGGTGCGCATCCCGACGATCCTGAGGACCTACACCGGCGGGACGGCGGTGGTGAGCGCGTCGCCAGGAACTCTCCGCGAGGTCATCGCCGGGCTCGACGCCGACTACCCGGGCATCGGCGGCAGGCTGCTCGACGACGCTGGCAAGCTGCGCAGGTTCGTGAACGTCTACGTGGGCGAGGAGGATGTCCGGCTCGCGCAGGGGCTCGATACCCCGGTGCCCTGCCGGCGGCCAGGTTTCGGTGATTCCGGCGGTGGCTGGCGGCTGACCGCTGCTGGCGCCGCGCTGTGTCCTTTGCGCCGCAATGGCCTAGCACATTGCATCAGAGACAGGCACAAGTTGCCCCAGTTGCCGAGCGCACGATGTAAAGTCGTGTCCGGTCGCTGTTGGTAGTGGAAGAGCGGCAAGCTGAGCTTGCTGGTGAGGCCAGGACTGCGCCGCGATCAACGGGTTCCGCATAGCAAGGGCGGGACCCGCAGCCCGAGCAGAGTTAGGGAGTTGTTGGTATGGCTCAGGGCACCGTCAAATGGTTCAACGCGGACAAGGGCTACGGCTTCATCGCGGTCGACGGTGGTAGGGACGTCTTCGTCCACTTCTCAGCTATCCAGGCGGATGGCTACCGCAGCCTTGAAGAAGGCCAGCGGGTGGAGTTCGAGATCACGCAGAGCGACCGCGGGCCGCAGGCTGAGGCTGTGCGGACCGTCTAGGTTCATCTGTAAGAGACTGCCAGGAAAGGCCCGGTGCCCCGATCGGGGTGCCGGGCCTTTCGTATCTGTCCGTGCGCACCTGCGCATGATCGCCACCGGCACTGCGGTAGTGACATGCGTGACACTGCGCCGTGTCCTGACCTGCAAGGACTCGGCTACGAAGGCCCCCCAGCTTGCACTCTAGATACGAGAGTGCTAAACATAACGTTGGCACTCTCGGGGTGAGAGTGACAACGCAGTGACGTGATCGGGGCGATGAGGCCTCCTCTAGCGGCGGGCAGGGACTGACCGCTAGGCAGGCCGTCCGTCGCGGGCGTCGGCCCGGTCGGCACGCAGGCACAAAGTTCCGGGAGGACTGGAAGCCTATGGCAGCGAAGATGATCGCGTTCAGCGAGGACGCCCGGCGCGGCCTCGAGCGCGGCATGAACCAGCTCGCCGACGCCGTGAAGGTAACCCTTGGCCCCAAGGGCCGCAATGTGGTGCTCGAGAAGAAGTGGGGAGCCCCCACGATCACCAACGATGGTGTGTCCATCGCCAAGGAGATCGAGCTCGAGGACCCGTGGGAGAAGATCGGCGCCGAGCTCGTCAAGGAAGTAGCCAAGAAGACCGATGACGTCGCGGGCGACGGCACCACGACGGCGACCGTGCTCGCGCAGGCGCTGGTCCGCGAGGGCCTGCGCAACGTGGCTGCGGGCGCCAACCCGATGTCGCTCAAGCGCGGCATCGAGGCAGCCGTCGAGCGCGTCAGCGAGGAGCTGTCCAAGCTGGCCAAGGATGTGGAGACCAAGGAGCAGATCGCTTCGACCGCCTCCATCTCCGCTGGCGACACCGCGATCGGCGAGATGATCGCCGAGGCGATGGACAAGGTCGGCAAGGAAGGCGTCATCACCGTCGAGGAGAGCAACACCTTCGGCCTTGAGCTTGAGCTCACCGAGGGCATGCGGTTCGACAAGGGTTACATCTCGCACTACTTCGTGACCGACCCTGAGCGCATGGAGGCAGTCCTCGAGGACCCCTACATCCTCATCGTCAACTCGAAGGTGTCGGCCAACAAGGACCTGCTGCCGCTGCTCGACAAGGTCGTTCAGTCGGGCAAGCCGCTGGTCATCATTGCCGAGGACGTCGAGGGCGAAGCCCTGGCGACCCTGGTCGTGAACAAGATCCGCGGCCTGTTCAAGTCCGTTGCGGTCAAGGCCCCCGGTTTCGGCGACCGCCGCAAGGCCATGCTCGGCGACATCGCGATCCTGGCCGGCGGCCAGGTCATCAGCGAGGAAGTCGGCCTCAAGCTGGAGAACGCCGACCTGGACCTGCTCGGGCGGGCCCGCAAGGTCGTCGTGACCAAGGACGAGACGACCATCGTCGATGGCGCCGGTGACCCCGAGCAGATCTCCGGCCGGGTGAACCAGATCCGCGCCGAGATCGAGAACACCGACTCCGACTATGACCGCGAGAAGCTGCAGGAGCGGCTCGCCAAGCTGGCAGGCGGCGTTGCCGTCATCAAGGCCGGCGCGGCGACGGAGGTCGAGCTGAAGGAGCGCAAGCACCGCATCGAAGACGCGGTGCGCAACGCCAAGGCTGCCGTGGAGGAGGGCATCGTCGCTGGCGGCGGTGTCGCCTTGCTGCAGGCTGGCAAGAACGCGTTCGAGAAGCTCGAGCTTCCAGGTGACGAGGCAACTGGCGCGCAGATCGTGCGCCGGGCGCTGGAGGAGCCGTTGAAGCAGATCGCGTTCAACGCTGGCCTGGAGGGCGGCGTCGTGGTCGAGAAGGTGCGGAACCTGAGCCCAGGTCACGGCCTGGACGCCGCTACCGGCGAGTACGTCGACATGTTCAAGGCCGGGATCATCGACCCGGCGAAGGTAACGCGCTCTGCTCTGCAGAACGCGGCATCGATCGCGGGACTGTTCCTCACGACTGAGGCAGTGATCGCGGAGAAGCCGGAGAAGGAGAAGGCTCCGGCCGCTCCGGGCGGCGGTGACATGGACTTCTGATCCGGCCCGGCTCGCTCACGCGGGTCCTGCAGGATCGAAAGTCCGCGCGCGATGCGGGAGGCGGTACCACGGCGAGGCCGGGTGCCGCCTCCTGGCGTACCCGGCCGGGCTTGGCAGCGGCCTGGCTCCTGGGCCGACACAGCCCATCCCGTCATGCGCGCCGCCTCCACATTGTCAGCCCGAAGAGGGATTATCAGCGCATGAGCCCGCCTACCGAACAGCTCATTCGGGACTACATCAAGCGGTTGTCAGTTGCTGCGCAGGGTCGGCTGAGTCGCGATGACAGGCGCGCCCTGGTGGACCGGACCCGCGGATACATCGAGCAAACCACCGGGCTGTCCGGACCCGCGACCGCGTTGGAGGTCGCGGCGGCGCTGTCCAGGCTCGGCGACCCCGCCCTCGTCGTAGCCCACGAGGCGCAGCGGCTCGCGGAAACACGCGGTGACACGGACGAGCCGCCGCCTCCACCGCGGCTCGGTCGGCTGGCCAGGGTGGGCCCGCGCGAGCCGGGGCGGCTAAGCGCGAGCTGGCACTGGCCCGCACGGCCGGGGAACCTCGCCGACCTGCACGCGCTGCTGACGAGCGGCCGGGCCCGCGGTGCGGGCTCGGGTACCGCGCGACCGGGAGAACCGGACGACGACGGCGACGTAGCCAGGCGAGGAGCAGGCATTGGGGAAGAGGTCGCGCAGACCACCGGCCCCGGCGCCCCGGCGCCCGTTTCCGGCCTCGAGGCGCTGGGCCTGGTCGGCAGCGGCCAAGACGGGCCTGGTGATGCCACCGGAGCCTCGAGTGACGCCGGACCAGGCGGTTTAACCCCGGCCGGCCCTGGCCCGCTGGCTGAGCTGATTCCGGCGCAAGCGGGAGAGTCGGCGGGCCTCAACGGCACGCTGCCGGAAGCCGGCGCGGAAGGCAGGTTCGCGGGAGCCAGGCGGCCCGCGGCCGCCGCACCGCAGCGCCCAAGTTGGCCGCACGGCCCGGCCATCCGCCGCGACGCTGCCGAGGCCGGGCAGGCCAGGCAGGACGCCGAAGCCGAGGCTGCGGTTGACGCCGAAATCCAGGCTGCAGGTGAGAAGGCGGAGACTAACGGGCTCGCAGTGGTGGGCAGCCAAGGTTCGGCGGGCGATGTGGTCGAGGGGCTTGTCGTGGGATACGCCGATCAAGGCGTTCGGGGCGAAGCCGTGCCCAGTGCCGGCCCTAGCACCGGCGAGATGACCGTGGTGGACCTGCCCGCCATCGACCCGGAGTCCGGTACGGCCCCGCGCTTCGGGCGGATACGGCGTGCGTCGGCAGCTGTCGTCGGCTGGACCCGGGGCAAGACGCTGGAGTCTGTCGCCACGATCCTGCTCGGTCTCGGTGGCGTGATCTTTCCGCCTGTCTGGCTCCTGGGAGCCATGGTCGCGCTGGCATCAAAGGTGTGGGATTATCGCGATAAATGGGTAGGATTGGCCGTCCCGATTGTGCTGACGATAGTCGGCACTGCCGTCGGCGTGATCCTGGCAGGCAGCCAGACGTCGTTTGGCCATGACCTGCACGTCGGCTGGGTTTCCGCCGATATTTCCAGCCGGGTCTCGGCCGCGCTGAGCGCCAGCTATCTGGCCTGGCGTTCGGTGCATGGCAGGCGCCCGGATGCCGTGCCGCCTTGGAACGATCCGTACCACGTCGGTTAGCCAAGGCGGCCAGGCCGGCCAGCGGCATAGCCACTAAACGGTCGCGTTACCGGCATAGTGATGTGATCTTCCAGAGTCAGGCCGCCGGCAGCGCGGGCGACGGTCAGGTAACGATAGCCTTACTGGCGCACGGCGTTCAGCGTGCTATCACATCGTTCCTCTCGGGTAAGGTCTCGCTCGTGCCTAGTGGCAAGGTCAAGTGGTATGACGTCGATAAGGGCTTCGGCTTCCTGACGCGTGACGACGGGGGCGAAGTCTTCGTGCACTCGACGGCTGTGGAGCCCGCCGGGACAGCGCTGCGGCCGGGCCAGCGAGTCGAGTTCGGGGTCGCCGAGGGCCGTCGCGGGACACAGGCACTGCAGGTCCGGGTTCTGGAACCGCCGCCCACGGTAGCCAAGGTCGCCCGCAAGAGCCCGGACGAGATGATCCTGATCATCGAGGACCTGATCAAGCTGCTCGACGGCGTCTCCAACACCTTCCGCCGCAACAAGCATCCGGACAGCCGCGATGCCAAGAAGATTGCCGCTGTGCTGCGCGCGGTCGCCACGGACCTAGAGACCTGATCGCTGCCTCGACGCGACTGGCTAGGCGGCAGACCCGGCAGCAGGCTGCGATCGCACGATCCGTCGCCGCCTGGCCAGCAGCAACGCGCAGAGCGCTACCGCCAGGCCGATTGCAGCCACCGTCAGGCCGGTGAAACCGCTCCGGGTGAGCGATAGCAGCAAGCCGATAAGGCCGCCGCCAACCAGGGCCAGTTGATGCACTGTCTCGGAGAAGGCGAACGTCGAGGATCTGGTTTGCTCTGGTATCTCGCGCTGCAGGACCGAGTCGAGCGCGACCTTCACCAGCGTCGCGCAGATGGCGGCTGCAAGCGCGATGGCTAGCACCGACCACAGGCTGAACAAGACTGCGCAGGTCGTTGCGGCCGCGGTCGCTATCGCCAGCACCACGAAGATCATGGCCTGCGGCGATCGGGCGCGCAGCGCAGATCCGATGCCGGTGCCGATCATGCCACCGACAGCGATTGCCACCGCCAGCCCGGCGAGGGCGACCTTGTCAGACACATGGCCGAACCCGGCCGCGGCTGGCGTGCGCAGGATGAATGCCAGGAAGAAGATCATGAAGCCATAAAACGCACGGATTGCGGCGTTGGCGCGCATTGCTTCGCCGACCACGGGGCCGACTTGCGGCGCGGCGAACCGGCGGCGCTGTCGCCCGGCTGCGGTGGGTAGCGGCAAGGTAGCAGCCGGGCGCCGCCGGTCTGAGCCGTCCCGGCCGGACCCGTTCAGTCCCGCGGCGACCGGAGGGGCAGGACCGGTCGCCGCGCCGGGGTGCGGCGCGGTTCGCGGCTGGGGAGCGGTGTCACCGAGTGCGCCGCCTGCCTCCTGCGCCGCGTCAACCTGGTCCGGCAGCCGGACCGCCAGCACCATCGCGGCCAGGTAGATCACGGTGCCAACCCGCAGTACCCAGGCCGCTCCGCCGCCATGGCCACCCGCCACGTCATCGATGCCGAGGGCGAGTGCCGCGCCGACGGAACTCGCGATCAGCGAGGCCAGGTTGGACCTGGCGTTAGCCGTTACCAGGGTGATCTCGGCTGGCAGCAGGCGTGGCGTGACCGCAGCCCTCGTCACTCCGTAGGCCTTCTGCAGCACCAGCACACCGAACGCGGCCGGCAACAGCGTCACCGCGTCCTTGTGCTCCACGGCGCTGGCCATGCCCCAGCAGAGCAGGCCTCGGGCCAGCAACGTTCCCATCAGGATGTAGCGGTTGCCTTGCCTGACCCGGTCGAGCAGAGGTCCGATAAGCGGCGCAAGGATGGCATACGGCGCAATAGTTACCAGCAGTGCAATAGCCACCCGACTGCGCGCCTGACCCACCGAAGCGCTGAAGAACAAGCTCCCGGCGAGCGCGATCGCCACGAACGCGTCGCCGACGCTGGAAGCTCCAGTGAGTTCAATCAGGTTGGACAGGCCAGTCCGTCCGGCCCCCGAGGCCCTGGTCATCCGGTGGACAACCCTGGTTGCGCCGCTGGCCGCGGCTGCTCCCGCCTTGGCGGCGCCGCCGGCCGCTGTGGAGGTGGCACGGGCGGCGTTCTGCGACGCGGTGTAAAACGACCGACCCGCCCGCCTGGCCCGTTCCCCCGTGCCAGTGTCTCCCATGGCTCAAGTATTCTTCCTCAACGGGCCTGCACAACACTGCGCCGACCCGATTACGCGCAGATAGCGGGCTTCACCAAGCGTGCACACCACCGGATGAGGAACAATTACCTGACGTGAGCCCTACTCGTGTACGAACCGCCGTCGTCGACGAAATCTGCGCCCAGGCCGTCGATCAAGCCCGTGCCGCCGCAGAGGAGCTGGCCGGGCAGGGTAATGTCGGCCCGCACGAGGGCGTCTTCGCTGACGACGAGCGCGTCGTTACGCATCTGTTCGGCTGCACGGATCCGGCCTACCGCGGCTGGCGTTGGGCCGTCACCGTGAGCCGCGCATCGCGGTCCAAGATCGTGACGATCGGCGAGCTCGTGCTGCTGCCGGGGCCCGATTCGCTGCTGGCGCCGGAGTGGGTTCCGTGGAGCGAGCGGGTGCGGCCCGGCGATCTGGGCGTCGGTGACCTGATGCCAGCAGCGTCGGACGACGAGCGCCTGGTGCCTGTCACCATGCTGGAAGGCGACGACGGGGTGCTGGACTGGGACGACAGCGCCACCTGGGAAGAAGGCAGCGAACTCGCCGCCGCGGTCGGGCTAACCTCCGGCCAGGAGGAGTCGGCCGCGATCGCGGCGGGCAGGTCGAGAGTGCTGTCGGCCATCGGCCGTGACCTGACTGCGGCCAGGTGGTATTCAAGCGAGCACGGGCCCGGCACACCGCTGGCACGCGCGGCGCCCGGTCCGTGCGTGACGTGCGGCTTCATTACCCCCCTCGCGGGGCCGCTCGGCCGCGTGTTCGGGGTCTGCGCGAATGAGTTTGCCCCAGATGACGGCCGGGTCGTGTCGCTGGACCACGGCTGCGGCGCGCACTCCGAGGCTGCCACGGCGCCGGGCGGATACGGCGCTCTGTCGCCCGTCATCGACGAAGTCGGCTACGACCTTGTCGACATGCCGGGTGTGGCGCTGGCGGATACCGTTTTCGAGCAACTTGACCATGGCGAGCAGTAGGCCGCTGAAGAGCTAGCGAGCCCGGGGCAGCTGACGCGGCCCGCCGTCGGCCGCGCTCCTGCGTTCGGCCGCCCGTTCGCGTGACCGCTTGAGGTAGGGAACGTAGGCCAGGCCGAACAGGCCGAGGACCGTCCCGAACGCGGCTACCCAGATCCACCACCGGTCCGCTGGTGCCATCTGGCTGCGCACTGCGAGCAGCACAATCAGGGCGATTGCCCACCCGGCGGTGATGACAGCCGTTATCAGCCGGTCATTGCCTTCTAGCGGCGGCGGGACCGGACGTTCGGGGCGGTTCACCGGCCCAAGGCTAGCCGATCACAACGAAGGCACCCTGGCGCATGTCGCCCGGCCGTTGGGGCAGGCACCTACTGCGCCAGGCCTCGTGTCATGCGACGATGCTGCCGGGACCGGACGCAGTCGAAGCGGCGCGACGTCGCTGGCGCGCCGCGTGGTACGCCGATGATCGCCGAGGTCTGGAGCTCTCCGCGCGCTAACTGCTTTGGCGGAATGGTCCGCCACTGTATATAGTTAGCAAGAGTAATGACTCAGGTTAACGAAGATGACGACCTCACAGCAGACCAGGTCCGATGCGGGCCTGGCAACGGTGCTCAGGATCTCGGTGAGCAGGCTCGCCCGCAGGCTCCGAGCGGAGCGGCTGGCCAAGGGCTTGGAGCCGGGCCTGTCCGACACCCAGCTCGCCGCGCTCGCGGCGCTCGAGCGGCACACGGCGATGAGCCCAGGCGAGCTAGCCGAGCACGAAAAGGTGCAGCCGCCGTCGATGACACGGGTCATCACGGCCCTGGAGGAACGCGGCCTGGTGACACGGCAAGCACACGCCACGGACCGGCGGCAGGTGGTGCTGACCGTGACCGACCACGGCAGATCCGTAGTACAGCAGTCCAGACGACTGCGAGAGGCGTGGCTGGCGCAGCGGCTACGCGAGCTCACTCCGCAGGAGCGGCAGACGCTCCGAGCGGCGGCGCCCATTCTGGAGAAGCTCAGCCAGTCCTGACCGGCACGGCAGGTCCTGCCGGCACGGCAGGTCCTGCTGGTAAGGCACGGTTGGGCAGCAGGACTTTCGGTTCCCTGCAGACCAGGAACTACCGGCTCTTCGCCGCGGGTCAGGTCGTCTCCAACACAGGCAGCTGGATGCAGCGCGTCGCACAGGACTGGCTGGTCCTGGAGTTGACGCACAACAGCGGTACAGCCCTGGGCATCACTACGGGGTTGCAATTCCTGCCGATGCTGCTGTTCAGCCTGTGGGGCGGCGTCATCGCCGATCGCTACTCCAAGCGCGGGATCCTGATGGTCACTCAGAGCGCAATGGGGGGACTAGCCCTGATCCTGGGCATCCTCGCGCTGACCGGGTCCGTTCAGATCTGGCATGTTTACCTGCTCGCGTTCTTGCTCGGCATGGTGACTGTCGTCGATAACCCGACACGTCAGGCGTTCGCTGTCGAGATGGTGGGCCGCAACGGCATGGCCAACGCGATCGCGCTGAACAGTGCCGTCTTCAACCTGGCCAGGATCGCCGGGCCCGCCGTGGCCGGGCTCGTCATCAGCACTCTCGGGACGCCGGCGGCCTTCCTGGTGAATGCGGCGTCTTTCGGCGCTGTACTGATAGGGCTCGGGCTCATGCGGCGTGATGAGCTGCATCCGTCCCAGCAGGTCCAGCGGGCCCGCGGGCAGCTCCGGGAGGCGATTGGCTATGTCCGGTCCAGGCCCGACCTGAGCATTCCGCTGGTCCTCATTTTCTTCGTCGCCACCTTCGGGATGAACTTCCAGGTCACGACCGCGCTGATGTCCCGCACCGTTTACCACACCGGGGCCGGCGCGTTCGGGTTTGCGTCCGCGATGTTCGCGCTCGGCGCTCTTGGCGGCGCCCTGCTGGCGGCCCGCCGCAGCCGCCCGACGCTGCGGTTGCTGCTGGTGACCTCCATGGCGTTCAGCCTGCTGGAAATCCTGACCGGAATGATGCCCGGCTATCTGTCGTTCCTCATCGCCCTGGTCCCCACTGGACTGGCGCTGCTCACTTTCACCACTGCGGCGAACTCGCGCACTCAACTCAATACCGCTCCCGACATGCGTGGCCGGGTAATGGGCCTGTACATGCTGGTGTTCCTGGGCGGAGCACCGCTAGGTTCCCCGCTTGTGGGCTGGGTGGCCGAGACCTTCGGCGCGCGGATGAGCGTCATCGCGGGTGGCGTCATCTCTGCAGCCGCCACGCTGGTGCTCGGCTACCTGCTCGCCCGCAGACGCGGCGTGCGGATCCGCTCGTATATCCAGCCGGCCGAGCTAGCCCGCATCGTGACCTGACGCTCCGCGCCGGGTGACCCGCCTGGTCGCGTGCGGGCCTGGCCGGCCTGCTACCAATATCAGCGTGAGGCTATTCGTTGCCATCGTGCCACCGCCGGCCGCGCTGGCCGAGCTGGAGGCGGCCATCCATCAGCATCGCGCCGACGCGGCTCCGAGGCATGACGACGCGGACCCGGCAGAGGCCGCCAGTGATCGGCTCCCCGTCGGTCCGGTCCCGCGACTGCGCTGGACGTCCAGCGAGCAATGGCACCTCACGCTTGCTTTCCTTGGTGAGGTGGACGACGCAGTCGTCACCAAGCTGCGCCCCCGGCTGGAGCGGGCGGTGGCCCGGCATCCGGCTCAACGGCTGGCGATCGCCGGGCCGGCGCTTTCCCGAGCCCGCACAAGGCACGAGTGCTGTGGGCCGGATTGCTGGCTGATAACCGCGCCCTGGCCTCGCTGGCGGCGTCGGTCGCGGCCGGCGCGCGCCGCGCTGGCGCCCCGCCAGCCGGCGAAGGCCGCCGTTTCACGGCCCATCTGACGCTGGCGCGGTGCCGGGACGCAGCTGACCTGTCACGTTTCACCACTGCGCTGGCCGGCTTTGCCGGCCAGGAATGGACCGCGACTTCGGTGCGTCTGGTCCGCAGCTACATTTCAACCGGCGCGCCACGCTACGAGACCGTCGGCGAGTGGCCGCTGCGGCCTGAACCCGCATAGCGGCCACCGGCCCGATCGAAGCTGGTCAGGCTTCGACAGCGGGAAGCTACATGCGCTCAAGGACATAGTCGATGCAGGCGGTCAGGGCCTCCACGTCAGATGGCTCGATCGCCGGGAACGTACCGATGCGCAGCTGGTTGCGGTTCAGCTTGGCGTAACCACCGGTGTCGACGATTCCGTTGGCGCGCAGCACGCCGGACAGCCTCTTAGCGTCCACGCTGTCGGCGAAGTCGATCGTCGGAGCGACCGGAGACCGCTGCGCCGGATCAGTCACGAACGGGTGTGCCACCGGCGACTTCTCGGCCCAGTTGTACAGGATGCCGGACGACGTGGCTGTCCGCTCCGTTGTCCACGCCATGCCGCCGCGCTCCAGCATCCAGTCGATCTGCTCGGCCATCATGATCAGCGTCGCGATCGCCGGGGTGTTGTAGGTCTGCTGCAGCCTGGAGTTCTCGATGGCTGTCTGCAGCGAGAGGAACGCCGGGATGTACCGGCCGCCGGCGTCGACCTGGGCTGCTCGCTCCACTGCGGCGGGCGACAGCAGCGCAAGCCACAGGCCTCCGTCCGAGCCGAAGCACTTCTGCGGTGCGAAGTAGTACGCGTCGAACTCGGTTGGGTCGACGGCTATGCCGCCCGCCGCGCTGGTCGCGTCGACCAGCACGAGTGCCCCCGCATCGGCCCCCGTTACCCTCCGGATGGGCATCGCGACGCCGGTCGAGGTCTCGTTGTGCGTCAGCGCGTATGCGTCGATGCCCGCCTCAGCTCGCGGCAGCGGGTGGGTGCCGGGCTCGGACGTGATGACGCTGGGCTCAGCGAGCCACGGCGCGGCCCTCGTGACTTTGGCGAATTTGGACGAGAACTCGCCGAAGCTCAGGTGCTGCGCCTTGGCCGAGATCAGGCCGAACGCGGCCGACTCCCAGAACGCCGTCGTGCCGCCGTTGCCGAGCACCACCAGGTAGTCGTCGGGCAGGGCGAGCAACGTCGCAACGCCCTCGCGGAGCCGCTGCACCAGATTGCGGACCGGCGCCTGCCGGTGCGAGGTGCCGAGCAGGCTCTGCCCGGCCGCCGCCAGGGCCTCGACCTGCGCGGCCCTGACCTTGGTCGGCCCGCTGCCGAACCTCCCGTCGGCAGGCCGCAAGCCGGCCGGAATCACGATCCGCTCCGGCGTCGCGGAACCTGCCGCCTCAGACATTCTGATCGACCACCTCTTCGGCGCCAGGGACCTCGCGGACGGACCGGGCCTTCGGCCCGACGTACCTGGCGCTCGGCCGGACTAGCCGCCCAGTCCGCTTCTGCTCCAGGATGTGCGCGGCCCAGCCCGCCGTCCGGGCACAGGTGAACATCGAGGTGAACATGTGCGCCGGTACTTCGGCGAAGTCCAGCATGATCGCCGCCCAGAACTCGACGTTGGTCGCGAGCACCCGGTCTGGCCGGCGGGCGTGCAACTCATCCAGGGCCGCCGTCTCCAGTGCCGCTGCTACCTCGTAGCGCGGCGCGCCGAGCTCCTTGGCGGTGCGGCGCAGCACCCTGGCCCGCGGGTCCTCGGCCCGGTAGACGCGATGGCCGAAGCCCATCAGCCGGTCTCCGCTGTCCAGCGCCTGCTTGACGTAGGCGGCGGCGTCGCCGGACTTCTCGACTTCCTCGATCATGTGCAGGACCCGAGCGGGGGCGCCGCCGTGCAGCGGGCCAGACATGGCGCCGACCGCACCCGACAGCGCCGCCGCTACGTCGGCTCCGGTGGACGCAATGACACGGGCAGTGAAGGTGGAGGCGTTCATGCCGTGCTCAGCTGCGGAAGTCCAGTAGGCGTCGATCGCCTTGACGTGCTTGGGGTCGGGCTCACCGCGCCAGCGGATCATGAACCGCTCGGTGATGGTCCTGGCCTGGTCGACCTGGCGCTGGGGCACCATCGGCTGGCCGAGCCCGCGGGCGGCCTGGGCGACGAACGACAGCGCCATGACCGACGCACGGGCGAGGTCATCGCGGGCTTGCTCGTCGCTGATGTCCAGCAGCTGGTGCATGCCCCATGCTGGCGCCAGCATGGCCAGGGCGCTCTGCACGTCCACCCGGATATCGCCGGAATGCACCGGGATCGGGTACGGCTCGGCGGGCGGCAGGCCCGGCGCGAACTTGTTGTCGACCAGGAGGCCCCAGACGTGCCCGTACGATACGTGGCCGACCAGCTCCTCGATGTCAACGCCGCGGTAGCGGAGTGAGCCGCCCTCCTTGTCGGGCTCGGCAATCTCGGTCTCGAATGCGACGACGCCCTCCAGCCCAGGCACAAAGTCGGACATTCGCGCTTCCTCCGTCTTCTCGTTGGCGGCGGGCCGCGAGCTGGCCGGGGGATCAGGCCGCTTGATTGTCGGGCGGCGGGGGCCAGCGGGCCTTGGTGGCCTGCGCCCCTATTCAACCGCGCGGCGCCTACGGGCCGGTAACCGGTCCGCTCGTTGCCGGGGCCCGGCCGGGCTCCGCCTAGCAGGCGCGCGCACCGGGTGCGTGACTGCTGGGCGTCCAATGCGAGAGGATCTGTAGCCGTGGACCCGACAGCACACCCGAGCCCGACCGCCCACGCAAGCTCAGCGGTCGGGGACGATCCCGGCGACGGCCGGAGGCGTTTGCGGTATTGGACGAATCCATGCTGCCCGCCGACCCGATGGAGCTGTTCGAGCGCTGGATGGCGGACGTGGTCAGCGCGGGCTTGCCCGAGCCGACCGCGATGGTCCTGGCCACAGTGTCGGCCGATCAACGGCCGAGGGCCAGGATGGTGCTGCTGAAGTCCGCTGGCCCCGACGGATTCACTTTCTACACAAACCGAGCATCTCGGAAGGCCAGCGACCTGGCCGAGGTGCCACGGGCCTGCCTGCTCTTCCCCTGGCACGCGCTGCACCGGCAGGTGATCATCGAGGGCGAGGCGCAGCCACTGACCACCGCCGAGAGCGAGCCGTACTTCCATAGCCGTCCGCGCGGCTCCCAGCTGGGCGCCTGGGCCAGCCGTCAGTCCACGGTCCTGGCCTCGCGCGCCGAGCTCGAGGCCCGCTACGCGGAGCTGGAGCGGCGCTGGCCGGACGGCACCCAGGTTCCGATGCCGGATTTCTGGGGCGGTTACCGGGTGGTGCCCGAGCGGATGGAGTTCTGGCAAGGCAGACCGAGCAGGCTGCATGACCGGTTCCGCTACACCAGGCGCGGCCCGTCCTGGAGCTATAGCCGCTTGGCACCCTGACCTAACTGGCGGAACATGCCTGCGCCGGTACTGGCACCCCGGCCAGTCCGCGGCCATTCGCGGCCGCCGGGGTCCCGAACGGGCGACCGGTCGCTGGCCGGTGCGCTAGAAGCCTGCGGCGCATAGCATCATTGCCGGAGGTAATTCCGAGTGACAGCGCACGGGCTAATCGATACGACCGAGATGTACCTTCGTACGGTCTTTGAGCTCGAAGAAGAAGGCATCGTCCCGCTGCGCGCCCGTATTGCCGAACGACTCTCCCAAAGCGGCCCCACCGTGAGCCAGACCGTGGCCAGGATGGAGCGCGACGGGCTGCTCCGAGTCGAGGGCGACCGGCAGCTGGCTCTGACGTCGACCGGGCGGATGCTGGCCATGCGGGTGATGCGCAAGCACAGGCTGGCCGAGTGCCTGCTGGTCAGCGTTATCGGGCTACCGTGGGAAGAGGTTCATATCGAGGCGTGCCGCTGGGAGCACGTCATTTCCGACAATGTCGAGCGCCGTCTGGTGGAGTTGCTCGGCTATCCCGTTCGCTGCCCGCACGGAAACGTCATTCCCGGCCTTGCCGAGCTGGGCGTGCCCAATGACGCCTCCGCGCGCGCGGACGTAGCGTCAGCGGAGGCGGACATTGCCATGACGGACTTCGCCATGACCGACATTCCTGTGACGAGCAGCACCGTGCGGCGTGGCGAGCAGGTCGTGGTCAGCCGCATCTCCGAACAAGTACAAAGCGATGCAGCGCTGATGCTTAGACTCAAGAACATTGGGATACAACCCGGACGCGAGGTTACTCTCGCGGCAAGCGACAACGGTGTGCGGGTGACAGGTGCGGACAGGGTCGGCGAACTCGGGGCGGAGCTGCCTGCCGAGATCGCGACGCATGTCTTCGTCACCCGGCAGTGACGGCCGCTGGTGAGCCGGACATGGGATCGCTAGGGGACGCGCCGCTGTCGTCCATGACGGCCAGCGACGTGCTCGAGCAAGTCGCGACGGGAGTCGTCGTCACCGACAAGAACCTCGCGCTCCTCTACGCCAACGCCTTCGCCGTGTCGCTATTCGGGTTTCCCGACGATTCCGCCCACCTGATCGGCCGCTCGCTTGTCTCACTCGGGTTGGAGCAGGGCGATGCAGCGATCGTGAAGCACATGGCCGACCACGTGCTGCGCGGGTGGCCGTGGGAAGGCACGCTCGCCAGCATGCGGCTGGATGGATCCGGAGTGTTCGTACGGGCGCACGCGGCCCCGCTACGCGGCCCGTCCGGCGAGATAACCGGCATAGTGATCATGGCCCGCGAGGCAACCCGGCGCGGCGGGCAGCGCGCCAGTGACCGGATCGGCCTGCTGGAGCGGATTGGCGAGCGGCTGTCCAGCTCGCTTGAGCTGAACGTCACCCTCCGCGAGGTGGCCGAGACCCTGGTGCCGCAGTTCGCCGATCACTGCTTCGTCGACCTCTTGCACGGAGAAGCGCTGGTCCGCCGTGCCCAGCTGCACTCGCGCGGCTGGATGCCCGAGCCCGGCACCTGGGCCATGGACGGCGAGCCGATCAAATACCCGACTGGCCACTTCTGCGAGCTGGCGATGTCCGGGCTCGACACGGTCGTCGTGGCGGACCTGGCCGAGCAGGAGTTCCCCGCGCCGACGGCAGCGAGCCTTCAGACCTGCAACGATCTTCGGCTCACCTCCGTCATGGCCGCCCCGCTTATCGCCCGCGGCCAGTTGCTGGGCGTCATGAGCCTGGCCCTGTCCCGGCTGACCGACCGGGAGGAGCAGCACTACGGTGCCGATGACCGCGATTTCCTCAGCGCGATCGCCAGCCGGGTAGCCATCGCGATCGATAACTCGCTGCTGTTCGAGGAGGAACGGCGCACGGCGCTTGCCTTTCAGACCAGCTTGCTGCCGAAAGACCCGCCGTTCGTGGACGGGCTGGAAGTCGCCTACAAGTACGTTCCCGCCAAGCCGCTGGAGACCCACGGCCAGGGCATCCAGACCCAGGTTGGCGGCGACTGGTACGACATCATCCCGCTGTCGGCTGGCCGCGTCGGCATCGTCATCGGCGACGTCGAGGGACGCGGCGCTCGCGCTGCTGCGGTTATGGGGCAGCTGCGTGCCGCCCTGCGCGCGTTCGCCCAGGACGATAAGTCCCCGGCCGAGATCCTGCGCCGTCTTGACGACTGGGTCGGAACGCTCGGCGGCGCTGCGGCGGAGGCTCACGGCTTCGAGGCTGCTGATCCGCCGACCGTGAGCTGCACGTACCTGGTCTACGACGCGTGGTCACGGACCTTGTCGTTCGCTAACGCAGGCCACGTTCCCCCGCTGATCGTGCGCGGGCATGACGTGAGCCAGCTAGAGATCAGGGACCGCGGCGTGCTGCTCGGCGTGCGGGGCAAGGGCGTCCGCGGGCTGCCGACCTACCGCGAAGAGGTGCGTTACCTGGCGCCAGGCTCGACCCTCATCTTCTACACCGACGGGCTGATCGACCGGCGCCAGCGCGCCCACGGCAACGGCCATTACACCGACGCCGAGGTGCAGCACATGCTGCGGCACGCGGTGCGCACGGCCGCTGACGGGACCGTCGCCCAGATAGCCGAGGCCGCCGAGCACGCGGTGCCGGGCGAGATCGACGATGACATGGCCGTGGTGGTCGTCCGGACCTCCGAGGTCGACCTGGCCTCGTGGGAGGGCCAGTTCCCGGCCGAGCCGATCCGCGTATCGGAAGCCAGGCGACTGGCGCACGAGACCTTCACCAGCTGGGGCATGGACGTCGATCAGGCGGACCTGGCCTGCCTGCTCGTCTCCGAAGTCGTCACGAACGTGGTGCTGCACGCAGCGGTGTCGCCGACGCCACGGCACGAGCTCGTGCTGGAGGGCGCCGGCCCCGGCCCGCTCGGGATTCTTGGCGACTGGGAGATCGGCCCATTCGATGACGGATTTAGTAACCCGGCAGGCAAGGACTTCACGCTCCGGCTGCGCCGCGGTCACGAGGCGATCTGGGTTGAGGTCTTCGACTCCGACCTGAGGCTGCCCAGGATCAGGAGCGCGGGGGAAAGCGACGAGGGCGGCCGAGGCCTGTACCTGGTCGATCAGCTTGCTACGCGGTGGGGTTCACGGCCCACCAACGACGGCAAAGCAGTTTGGTTCGAGATGCCGATCAAGGGCGGGCTTGGCCGCGGCGTATTGCGTTGATACGTGGTGGCTCTAGTGCGTCTGGCTCGCCCACAAGGCCAGCACGCCGACCACGACGCACGTCACGATGACGAACCACGTCTTGCCGGTGACGAGCAGGCCCATCCGGCGGCGGGTTCTGGTGACGACATAGGCGACAATCAACGCGACGAACAGCAGCAGGACGATACCCTGGCTCATTCGCTGCCTCCTGACGGGCTTCGCATCCCAGCATAGGGCCGAAACCTCACAAAAGGCATGCTCCGAGTTAGCGCCGGCCGCCTCGCGACGCGTGCGGTGCGACAGTGTGACGATTTCAGTGCCTTCGGCGACCGAGATGCCCGATTTGGGTCACTGAAAGCTACATACTGTTGAATTTCGCGGGCGCTGGACGAGCCAAGCGTCAGGCGACGCCGTCGCCGGCGAGCGGCGGGACCACGCTGAGATCGGTCCTGGCCGTCATTCCGGTACCACCCAGCACCGCGGACACCGGCAGGTCGGCGTCGGGTACCTGAACCGAGGCGTGAAGCCTGCGCAGCACGGTCACCTGCCGGGCCAACGCTTCGATCTTGTCCTCGACGAGACGAGCCGCGGCGTCCCGCTGGCCCTGGCTGACCGAGCGTCCGGCGGCCAGGCGCGCCAGCGGCCTGACCTCATCCAGGCGGAAGCCGAGATCCTTGAGCGCGAGCGCGGCGGCGATATACCCGCTGTACTCACGCGGGTACTTCCTGGTGCCGCCGGGCGAACGCCGCGGCTCCGGCAGGATGCCGAGCTCCTCGTAGTAGCGAATAGTCCGGCTGCTAACACCGGCCGCCTTCGCGAGCTGGCCGATGCTGACCAGGCCCGAGGTGTCGTCGGCGATCTTCGTCATTGGCAGAGTCCCCCGTAGGAGGCGCAAGGCGAGCGAATTGAGCCCCGTTTTGGCGGTTGATCCCGGCGTGCGAACCTGCCCCAAGGAACGCACTCACGGATAGTAGCCGTTCAGACACGCTTGGCGGGCCTAATCATCCGAGGAGGTCCCCGGCCAGGACTATGGCGCTGGCCAGACCGCGCGGTAGCCTCAATGTGACGGCGACCGCTCGCCTGCGCACACCCCGGGCTGCGCACTAACGGCGGGCGGCAGGCCGCTGGGTCATGGAGGTCACGTGGTGTCTGAGGCATACATCGTCGGGGCAGTTCGCAGCCCCATTGGAAAGCGAAACGGTGGCCTTTCCGCAGTCCACCCAGTAGACCTGGCAGCCCACGTGCTGCGCGAGCTCATCGCACGGACGGCGATCGACCCGGCTGCGGTCGAGGACGTCGTTATGGGCTGCGTATCACAAGTCGGACCGCAAGCTATTGACATCGCCAGGAACGCCTGGCTGTCGGCCGGCCTGCCGGAGAACGTGCCCGGCGTGACCATCGACCGGCAGTGCGGCTCCTCCCAGCAGGCCGTGCATTTTGCCGCGCAGGGCGTGCTATCTGGGACGCAGGACCTGGTCATCGCCGCGGGCGTGGAGAGCATGAGCATGGTGCCAATGGGCAGCACCGTCGCGATCCCGCACAAGGAGGGCCTGGCGCTGCCATTCGGCCAGGGCTGGCGGGATCGGTACGGGGATCAGGAGATATCTCAGTTCCGCGGCGCGCAGCTCATGTGCGAGAAGTGGGGCATCAAGCGGGCCGAACTTGAGGAGTACTCGCTGGAGAGCCACGCCAAGGCGATTAGGGCAATCGATGAGGGCAGGTTCGACCGGGAGATCACGCCGGTGGGCGGAGTGACGACGGACGAAGGGCCGCGCCGGGACTCGACGCTGGAGAAGATGGCCGAACTGAAGCCGCTGCGGCCCGGCTGGGAACTAACCGCCGCGACCGCATCGCAGATCTCTGACGGCGCGGCAGCTCTGCTCATCGCCTCGCCCACGGCGGTCCGCAAGCACGGTTTCACGCCGAGGGCCCGGATCCAGACCATGGCAGTGACCGGTTCCGACCCCGTCTACATGCTCACCGGGCCGATCCCCGCTACTGAGCAGGTTCTGTCCAAGGGCCACCTGACCGTCGATGATATCGACGTGTTCGAGGTCAACGAGGCGTTCGCACCGGTCCTGATTGCCTGGTCCAGGGACACCGGCGCGTCGCTGGCCAAAACTAATCCGAACGGCGGCGCGATTGCTCTTGGGCACCCGCTGGGCGCCACAGGCGCGATCTTGATGACCAAGCTGCTCCACGAACTGGAGCGGACTGGCGGGCGATACGGCCTGCAGACGATGTGCGAAGGCGGCGGCCAGGCCAACGCGACGATCATCGAGCGGCTTGCCTGACCCACGGGGCTCCGCCCCGTGCACCCGAACTGTTGAGTCACCGCGGGGCCCAGACCAGCGTGCCCCTGCCCTGAAGGGCAGGGCACCGGCGCTCATCTTGACGCCGTCCGGTCCTGCTAGCTAACGTGCGGCGGCTCCGCCGTACGTGTGGCCTGTCTGGCCACCCGCTGGGTCACCTCACCCGCGACCAGGCAGGCATGCGCATGCGCTGCCTCGCGAGGTTCCACGGACTTCGGCTGTACATATAGGACAAATACCCGCCTGGGCCGACCGGTGGAACCTTAGCGCGACCGACGCTGAGGATCTCGGCGTGGCAAGAAATATATAGCATCAGTTGGAGGTTCACTCAGATGGAAGGTCTAGGTACCCTAGACTCTGGGCTTGAAGTACAACTGGAAGGGTGACAGGGAAATGCTGCTTACATCGTTTGACCCGTTCGCGGAGTTTCACCGCGCACTGCGGACCACCGACGGCGGGTTCGCCGGCGTGCGGATGGATGCGATCCGGCGCCAGGACGAGATCGAGCTTCGCTTCGACCTGCCCGGCATCGACGCCGAGAGCATCGACGTCACGGTCGACCGCGGCGTGCTGAGTGTCAGCGCGCGGCGCTCGGAGGAGTACGCCGAAGGCGAGAAGCCGTTCATTCGGGAGCGGGTCATGGGCTCGTTCACGAGGAAGATCAGGCTGTCGGACGTGGTAGACGCCGACAAGATCTCCGCGTCCTACGACGGCGGCGTGCTGGCAGTTCGCGTTCCGCTGACCGAGCGGGCGCAGCCGCGCAAGGTGGAGATCAGCTCGCAGGCCAGGGCTGCGGTCACGGCCTGAGTCGCGCGGTAACCTGCGGAGGGGCCCGGGCGGCTTAGCCTGCGCGGGCCCTTGGCGGCTAGCGGCCGCGGCCCACAAGATGGATGCCGGGCCGGCTGACTACCGACGGGAGGGTGACTATGGCATCGCTGCCGCTCGATAACGCGAACATGCCGTTGTTCACCGTCGGACAGGTCGCAGAAATGCTGGAGGTCCAGCACGCGTTCCTGCGGCGCCTTGATGAGTTTCACGTTGTCAGGCCGTCTCGGTCGCCGGGCGGGCAACGGCGATATACCAGGAACGAGATTGTCGTCGTCAGCTACGTCGTCGAGCTGATGGACACCGGCCTTACGCTGCCGGCGATACGGCGCGTGCTTGCACTGGAAGCCCGGGTGCGCGAGCTAGAAGCCGAACGGGACGCGTTGCGCGCGGCTCTGGCGGAGCTGCGGTCCCAGGTTCATTAGACCCTGACGGACCAGCATTGGTCAGTCTGATTGCACCAGCGCCGCGATGGCTACCTCAGGATCGGGGCGCTGATGCTGGGCTCGGCTGACGTAGACCTGCGGGCTTATGGTGTGCAGAGCGGTGAGCATGTCACCAAGCTCGTCGTCGCGGGGTAGCTCCAGAACGACATCACCGGACAGCTCAGTTTCGGCCCCGGCGCGCGGCGTCAACTGCACAGCGCTGACCCGCTGGCGTGCCAGTACTTCGTCTAGCCGTGCCCTGCTCCGCGGATCGTCGGAGAGGTTGATCCTGATCCTCCACATCGCCATGAGCTGGCCCTCCAAGTCTGAGTGACGCACATTCATAAAGATGCCGCCCACCCGTTGCCGACGTGATTCGCGTTCGTAACGGTGAGGTGAAATGGGCCGTCAGTACTGCTACTGGGGCGGGTCGCAACGGACCACTGCCGACGGTCGCGCAGACGTGTGACGGTAGCGGAGGTACCTGCGCTCAGACCTTGGATCGGTAGAAATTCAGGTAAGACTTCGACGGCGTCGGGCCGCGCTGATCCTGGTAGCGCGAACCATACACCTGCGATCCGTACGGATGTTCGGCCGGCGAGCTGCACCGGAACAGGCACAGCTGGCCGATCTTCATGCCCGGCCAGAGCTTGATCGGCAACGTCGCCACATTGGACAGCTCCAGCGTCACGTGGCCGGAGAAGCCCGGGTCGATCCAGCCTGCGGTGGAATGGGTCAGCAGCCCGAGACGGCCCAGGGAGCTTTTGCCCTCCAGGCGCCCGGCCACGTCGTCCGGCAGCGTGATGATCTCGTAAGTTGAGGCCAGCACGAACTCGCCGGGGTGCAACACGAACGGCTCATCGCCGTCGGGCTCGACCAGCCGGGTCAGGTCCGGCTGCTCGACGGCCGGGTCGATATGCGGGTAGCGATGGTTCTCGAAGACGCGGAAGTACCTGTCTAGCCGCACATCCACGCTAGACGGCTGTATCAATTCCGGCTGGAACGGATCAAGCCGGACACGGCCTGACTCAAGTTCCTTCTTGATGTCGCGATCAGAGAGCAGCACCTACGCAACTTATCTGTTCTGGCCAGTTCCCGTGAGAGCTGTGAAGCCGTTCTCCGCGTTCGCAGCAGAACTGCCATCGCCGCGGGCTCCCGACACCCCGGTCCCGGCGACCGCGCGGACGTCGCCAGCGTCATGGCCTGGCCGGACTGTCATAGCGCTGGTGCGTGGGTCTGCCTCGGCTGGTCCGCGCCTAGCAGCGGCATCCGGTACGATGTCGGGGCAGGTCAACGTGTTTGGCCGGGCCGTTAGGCCGCGCCAGCCACTGGCCGGGATGCGCGGGTGTAGTTCAATGGCAGAACATCAGCTTCCCAAGCTGATAGTGCGAGTTCGATTCTCGTCACCCGCTCTCATATAAGTGCAGGTCAGTGGCACCATTCCATCAACTGCGATCAGGTGACATGATCGTTTGACCGCAGGTTGACCGTCGCGTACATCCGTCCATTGGTTCCACAGGGTTCGATTGGGTCCGAGCCGTACGCCCTGGTATGTGGATGGCAATGGACGAGCGGTAATCCTGGTGCGTCGAAGGCGCGGCTGCCGTCCGGATCCCATTGTCCCAGGTAGCCCAGCTGTGGTTCGTCGCCGACACCACGTCCAGGACGGTCGGCTCCTCCGCGTCGGTGATCTGTGGTGCCCACGGTTTGGGCGCACGTCACTCGATTTCGATGGGACTGCGAGAAATGCTTCGGCGGCTCCCCATCATGCCCGGGAGCGTTCGGGGGTTCGGTCACGCGGCCAGCTACCGCCCTGCCTCGCGGCCGCCCATCATCTGCACGGCAACCGCGTGGGTACGTGTCACCGGTTCGTATGGAGAGTCATTCATGACCGACAGCACGCCGCAAGCGGCGCTTCGGCGCCTTCTGGAGGGCTTCACGCCCCGAGACGATGAGGGCCAGATCTGGTCGCAGGAGAGCATCCGCATTGATGTGGAGCTCCCGATGGGCGTCATTGGTGGGACGGCAAGTGGGCGGCCGTGCCCAGACCGCGACGACGGCTAGCTTCGGCGCCATGTCCCCTCGACGCGGAGGAAGCTACGGTGTGACCGCAACCTTCATAGCGTCGTCCCGTTCATGCGCTTTCCCGCTTTCGACGTCTCCCTGAGTTCACGAACTCCTGGATGGCGGCGATGCCCGCCGCGGCAGCGACCCCGAATGCTATGCCGGCTTGGAAGCTGTGGTCACTCGACTGTTCGTCTATCGACGGGCTTCGGGCTTCGACCTGGATGGAGGAAGCCGCGGGCCCTTGGTTTACGTGGCCGAGTTGGGGGTGCCACCTCCACGTCCCGTTGTCGATGTGGTCAGGCGGTAGACCGCCAAGGAAGGCGAAGTCGCCGCCGGGGTAGAGCTGTTGGGTAACGGTCACCCGAGGCGTGGGCGCGGAGGGCGTGCCATTGCTATCCGCCGAAGTCTGGTTTTCCACCGTGACGTCGGGGAGCGCGAGCGCCCATGTATGCCCCTTGCACCCGCATCGGCCCACTGTCGAGGTCGTTCCATTGGAGCAACGCCGTGTACACACCGCGGGGCATTGGACCTGGGTCGATGTAAACTTCGGCCTCCCGTCCAAGAAGGGGGACACCCTCCCTGTTCGTGGATCATTGCCCACCGCGCCGTTCACATAGACCCCGGCCGGCACGTCCGCGAACATCGACCAGCCAGCGTGAGCCAAGTCCGTGCCGGTGAGGTAGATGGCCAAGGTCACCGTGGGGCCGCCACCGCCGGGGAAGGGCGGATCCCGCTCCAGCTGCACATCCACTGCGATCGGCGAGCGGGCGGGGTGGGTCGGGCTGAAGTCGATCTCGATGCTCGGCGATGGGGGCTGTGGGACTGCGGTGTCAGGGACGCGCCAGGACGCCCGTATGTCCGATACCAATGGCGAGCACAGCGAGCACCGCGACCGTAGAAGTGAGTCCCCGACGCGTGAACGCCCTCGCGTGCGTGACCCATGATCGGAGGTCGCCATGCTCGGATGGTGGATTCTCCTCGGCGCCACCGGTCCCGACCTCGCTTTGCTCCCCAACGCGCGTGCGGTTGCGACGATCACGGCCGCCAATCGGCGGTGGCAGACCACCACCGCTCTCGGGTTGGACGCCCGGAGAAGCGGGTGGGGTCGAATGTGCGTTGGTCCCGACTTCTGCCGTTCCGTGCGCGGACACTCCTCGCAGTCGGCGCCACAGTGCGGGCAGCGTCGCAGCACCGGCGACCACCACCGCGGCGAGTGCTGCGCGCCGGGATATGTGCACCATGCGGTCCATGATGTCGTCCCGGCGAAGACGGTGGCCCGTCAATGCGCCGCCCGTGGAAGGCGCCCTTAGCCGTGACAACCGCCATTACCCAGGTCTAAGCGGTGCAGATGACTGCCGCAAGGGGCCGATTAGCGGCAGTTAGCTACCATCCGCCGCGTGTGCCGGCTCGTACCTCGGAGATCCGTCCGCCTCGACCGCGACGACTGGGGCCAGGTGCCCGGCCCTAGCGACCACCTGCTCGTGCCATTTCGCGGAGCGGGCCGCCTGCCAGAAGTAATACAGGTCGTCATGCTCGTCAGCGGCCGCGACCACCGTCTGGGAGCCGGTCCACGCGACCTAGCTGACCGTGCAGCTTCTAGGGAACGGGGTGCAGATCGACCGGCACCGGCTATGGCTGCGACTGCAAACAGGGCGGACAGGCGCAACGCTCCAGCATGATCGCCTGGCCCTCCCTCCGGTCGGCTCCGCGTGCCGCTGAGCGGCCTGGCTGCCTAGCCAGCCGGATGCCAAGGCAGGAGGTAGGCGCGGTAGGTGGTGACGCCAGCCGGGAGCTCCGCGTTGAACAACAGCCGCCCGGACGGGCTGAACTCGGAGATGTAGGGCAGCGCGCCCCAGCCTACGAACAAGTCCCCGTTGCGAGTGGTCTGCGCGTTCCCCTCAGCCGAGGCCGCCAGTCCCTCGGGCTGGTTGACGGACTTCACCAGGGTAGCCACCCTGGTCGCCAGATCCTGCTTGACGGTGACGACCCGGCTATGGGGCAGCAGCGTGGCGGAGCCGTCGGACTCATCGTCGAAGAACGTGTACTCGCCGTTCCCGATGGCCTCCGGGTCGTGCTGGAACGCGAAAATCTCGCCCGCGCTGTCGAGGACCTGCCCGGGGGCGGCCACGAGCTTGAACGTGCTCTGCTTGCCGCCAAGCTCCCAGATGATCTTCCCGGTGTGCAGGTTCACCTTGTAGGTGGTCCAGGTGTAGCGCGAGTTGATCAGCAGGTTCCCGTCGGTGTCCAGGTGGACGGCGTTGATGTGGAACCAGTCCCATGGCACGGCCGCCGAGCTGGGCAGCGGCTGGTGGCTGTCGCGGTAGGGGACATGGTCGGCGCTGTTCCACTGGAAGAGCACTTTGCCGGTGCGGATGTCGATCTCCTGAACGATGCCGTCGAAGACTTTCTGGTCGGCGGGACCGCCGATCGAGGTCAGGTTCGCGGTCCCGAAGGCGTCTGCGAGGATCAGCGCCGTGTTCCACGGCGTGATCAGGAACTCGTGAAAGTCCGTCAAGTAGCCGTTACCGGCCCTCACTTCGGCAATCCGCTGGTAGCGGTCGTTGTAGATGTAGTCGGTCCCGCTCAGTCCCCTGCCCTGGAACCACGTGAGCACCGGCCTGCCCTCGTAGGTCTGGGTGCGGAAGTCGGTGGCCGAACTCGCCCGGCTGGCAGGGCGTGGAACCAGATCACCTTGCCTGTGTCGCTGATGATCTCCGGGCCGTTCGCGTAGCCGCACCCCTGCGGGGCGATGAAGATATCACCGTTGGCGCTATCGGCAGCCCTGCGTCAGCACTGTGACTGGCGGAGCGTGACCTGCAGCGCCGGAAGACGGCGCACGACAAGCGGCCATGACCCCTGACGGCACCGCGCTGCAGGCCGAGCAAGCCACGGCGATGACCACGCTGACCGCGATGGCGGCGGCGCGCGCAGATCGCGAATGGACCTGCCGCGAGCGAACAACACGGCTTGGGAAGGCCCTCTGCCTGGCCAAGGCACGCAGCGCCTGCAGCCCCGAGCCGGCTCGCCTTAGCATGACCGCCCGCTCAGCCGGGCCGGCTGCCCGACGACACGAACGATCACGAAAGCGATCGCCGTACCAACCGTTATCAGGGAAAGCATGACGCGCCTTTTTCGAGATTCCGCCCGCTCCAGCCCGTCGCGCCTGGTCCGTCTGACTCATGTGCGCCGAGCCCGGGGGCCCTGTCGGTACGTTCGATCTGGGTAATCAGGAGCTTGAGCTGGGTGATCTCCTCGGCGAGGGCGGCCTGGCCTGCTTTCGTGAGGGTGACCCACGTGCGGGCGCGCTTTCCGGCGTAGCCCTTCTCGATAGCGATGAGCCCGGCGCTTTCCAGCACTCCGAGGTGCTGGGAGAGGTTTCCTGCGGTCAGCTCCAGGTTGTCGCGCAGGAAGCTGAACTCGACTCGCTGTGCCTCGTGCGCGATGGTCAGGATGCCGAGGCGGACTCGCTGGTGGACGGTGTCGTCGAGCCCGTTAGCGGGATGGCGGGTCATTGCGCGGGTGACCGGATGAGCCGCTGGGCCAGGGCGAAGCCGATGCCGCCGAGCAGCAGCACGCTGCCCTGGAACGCGAGCGGAAGGGAGTACCAGGGGGGGTCGTGCTGGACCCTGCCGAAGGTGATGGGCACGAGCACGGCGGCCAGGTAGGCGAAGGTCAGGAGGAGCAGACCGCGGTTGCGTTCCGCCCGGGCCAGCACTAGCAGCGCGAGCCCGATGGCAGCCCCAGGGCTGGCCAGCCGGTCAGGCAAGCCGCCCGGGTTCAGTCCCATCAGGTTCTGGCCGACCGGGGGACCGTGCAATTCCCAGAGCGCTACACCGGTCAGCGCCACCGCGACAATGATTCCGGCGATGGCGTACGGCCGCACGCGTGTCCCGACTCCCCGCGCCCGGGACCGGCTGATGTAGAACGCCGCGATCGCCACGTACGCCAGCACCAGAGCGATCGGCCAGTACACGAACTCCGCGTCGGAGTAGACCCTACAGTTTCTGCCGCCCGACGAGGCCCGGCAGTCCAGGTGGTGCCCGCCGTAGCGCACGGCTGGGATGGAGGCGAAGGTCAGTGCCGCGAATACCAGAAGGGGAAACCAGGTCGCGCGCTGTTCCTTGCGCACCCGCTGCGCGAGTTCGCGCGCGTTCGACAGCAGCCAGTGCGGATCGTCCGCCTGATACGCGGTCTCGGTTTCCACGGTCAATAGGTTAGCAATACAAACTGGTCCGTACAAGGAACTGCAAAGAGGCCTTCGGCTGCACCCAAGACCATCCGTGATCCCACCGCCTCCGGCTGCCAAGACCTGCTGCCAACGCGGCCGGCAACAGCCGATCGCGGCGATGGCCCGATCCAGACCGCGCCGAGGACGTCGAACGGCGTCTGGAGGGTCGGCTCGGCGACTCTCCTTGCGTTGGGTCACCGCTGGCAAGGCGCGAGCTGACGTTGCCAGGTGGCCAGCTCGCCGGCGATGCGGGCCGGGTACATCGCGGTGAAGGCGGCAAAGTTACCCGGAACGTTCAGAGGAAACGGCACAGTCAATCGGCACTCCGCTGGAGCTCCCACGCTGCTTCAAGCGCATCCTCAATCGCGCCGGCGTCGCCTCTAGCGAAGTCAGCGACAACCATCATGTGCTTGACGTACCGGGGCGGGACGCTGAAGGTCTCAGGAAACTGCCGCAATATCGAGTCGCGGTAATCGAAGTCGGCGCGGATCACCAGGCGCACATCGTCCAGCTGACGGGCGACGAGCCTGCCGTGGTACCGCCACTCGGCCAGCCCTTGCGGCGCAGTGCACCGCACGCCCGCCAAGGCGTCGGCCAGCTGGGCTACATCGTCGATCTCCACGAACGCGGACTTCCCTGGTCGTGCTGGCTGCCATCTTGCTGATGTGGCGCGCGAGCGAGAGGACGCTGTCCCCGCAGCGGCATCAGCACTGTTCGAAGCGAGATGTTCTACCGTGCGGCCATCATCACGGCATTCGCGCTAGCCGCCGCTGTCAATCACCTAACCGGGCGGCTTTCAGCCGGGAATGTCCCCGCGTGCGTTCCTGGTCTTCTGGTGCCGCTGTAACTGCGCTAACGGCCCTGGCCTGGTGGCGGTATCGGCTCAAACGATGCTGGCGTTCTGGCTCGGCTTCGCTCGCAACCTCGGCGCCGCGATCGACCTGTCGATGCGGCGGCCAGCTGCTCGGATCGGCATGGGCCAGGTGGCTGGTGACGTGGATTCGCAATCGTTGTCCTCGTCCTCGTCCGCGTATATGGCACTAACCGTCGCAGCAAGCCGCAGCCCGCGATATGGACAGCGACGCGCAGCACATGAGTTACTAGCCCGAACGTCAATGCCGGCAGGTGCACGAGAACCGCGCTGTCTGCGACCTAAAGTCCCTGGCACAAGCGTTGGCCTCCTGGTACCACTCTCAGGACCACGCACGGACAAGCCGGAGCAGGCAAAAACCAGGGCGTGCCAGCAGGCGTGATCCCCTACCCTCTGGGTGTGGCGCACGATGAACGCGGAGTAACCCCGCAAAGCGAGGACTTCTCCGCTTGGTACAACGAGGTCGTCTTCAAGGCCGAGCTGGTGGACCGCGGCCCGGTCCGGGGCACGATGGTGATCCGCCCCTACGGATACCGGATGTGGGAGCTGTTGCAGGCCGACATCGACCGGCGGATTAAGGAGACCGGGCACGTAAACGCCTACTTCCCGCTGCTGATTCCGGAGAGCTACCTGCAGCGCGAGGCCGAGCACGTCGAGGGTTTCGCGCCGGAGCTGGCGGTCGTCACCCACGCCGGCGGCAAGGAGCTTGAGGAGCCGCTGATCATCCGGCCGACCTCGGAAACGATCATCGGCGAGATGATGACCAAGTGGATCAGCTCGTACCGGGATCTGCCGTTGCTGCTCAACCAGTGGGCAAACGTCGTCCGCTGGGAGATGCGGCCGCGGATGTTCCTGCGCACGACCGAGTTCCTGTGGCAGGAGGGTCACACTGCGCACCTCGATGAGGCTGACGCCATCAGGGAGACCCTGCTCGCGCTCGACCTCTACGAGCAGGTATCCAATGACGTGGCCGCCATGCCGGTGATCGCGGGTGAGAAGACGGCAAGTGAGCGGTTCCCCGGCGCCAGGAGGACCTACACGGTCGAGGCGATGATGCGCGACGGGCGAGCGTTGCAGTCCGGCACGTCGCACTACATGGGCACGAACTTCGCCAAGGTCTTTAACATCCAGTACACCGCGGAGAGCGGCGAGCTGGAGCTATGCCACACCACCTCGTGGGGCATGAGCGCCCGCATGATCGGCGGAGTGATCATGACACACGGGGACGACAAGGGCCTTATCCTGCCGCCGCTGCTCGCCCCCTATCAGGTGGTAATCGTCCCGATCACCCGCGGCGAGCAGGCCGACCAGGTACTGCCGCCCGCCAGGGAGCTGGCGGCCCGGCTGCATGACGCGGGCATCCGCGCGCACGTGGACGACCGGCCGCAGCTCTCGCCAGGGTTCAAGTTCAACCACTGGGAGATGCGCGGCGTCCCGATCCGGCTGGAGCTCGGGCCGCGGGACCTGGCGGCGCGCACGGCGCTGATGGCCACCCGGCTCGGCAACGAGAAGACGCCGGTCTCGCTGGATTCCGTCCCGGCTCGGCTCGGCATCGAGCTGACCGCCTTCCAGGACCTGCTGCTGCGGCGGGCGACCGAGTTCCGCGATCAGCGGACAGTCACGGTGGACACCTGGGACGAGTTCGTGGCGGCGGTCGCGACCGGCTGGGCCCTGGCATTCCACTGCGCCCAGCCCGAGTGCGAGGACGACATCAAGGCCGCCACTTCCGCCACGCCGCGGGTCATCCCCAGAGACGGTGAGCCGGAGCACGGGAGCTGCATCCGGTGTGGTCAGCCGTCCGCCTACGGCAAACGCCTCATCTTCGGCCGCGCCTACTAGCCAGGTCAACAAAGTCGGGCCGGAGCCGCTCGTTGATCGGGCCATGTGCACGGAACTGGGCAGCGAGGCGCCGTCGTGCCACGGACCCGCAGGCGGGTCGCGATGGCTGGTTGATCTTCCGTGCCATTAGCCCACGGGAGCGAGGAAACCCCGCCAGGCCGTGAAGTCGAGGGGCCTGGCCCATGCGCGGACGTGGATCGTCAGACGGCGCTAGGCTCGCCGGTTACTCCGATCGTCCTGCGGTCAGCTCGCGAACGCTCTGCCGTCGGCCTGCAATAACCAGGTAACGACGGCGACAGGAGGCCAGCGGCACATGCCAGATAGCGATGCGTTGCTGCTGCGGAATGCCGCGACGGGGAACGCTGCTGCGTTCGCGGCTCTCATGCACCGGCATGGTCAGGCTATCCACGCCTACCTGGCGCGGCGGTGCGGCCGCGATGGAGCCGACGATCTGCTCAGCGAGGTCTTCCTGCGCGCGTACGCGGCCCGGCGGCAGTACGACCAGCGATGGCACGATGCCCGGCCGTGGCTCTACGGCATCGCCCGCAACGTCTTGCGGGAGCACTGGCGGCAGGCAGGTGCGGCAGAGCCAGCCGGACAACTGCTCGACCTGGCCGCCAGCGAGGACCCGTGGCCCGACGTGGACTCACGGCTAGACGCCGCAGCCCGGCTGTCCGGACTGCGCAGCGCGCTCGCACAGCTTGGCCCCTCCGATCGTGACGTGCTGCTGCTGGTGACCTGGGAGGGTCTGACACCCACCGAGGCTGCGATTGCGCTCGGGATCCCACCAGGTACCGCGCGGAGCCGCCTGTACCGCGCCCGCTCCGTGATGCGAGACCTACTGGACGACGACACCGCTCGCGCGACAGTGAACTGTCAGGAGGCATGACCGTGGACGCGCTCGAACTTCTCCGTGAGCTGGGACAGGTAGAACCGGCTGATCAGGCAGTGATCGACTCGGCGCTGCACCAGCTGGCCGAGACTGTCGGCCAGGACACCCCGCACATCGCGATTAGCAGTCGCATGTTCCAGCGGCGGGGTCTCATCACTGCCGCCGCAGTGTCAGCGCTCGCAGTCGCCGGGACCGTCGCCATAGCGGGCGGCCTTGCGCACTCGCATTCGCCGGCGCCCGTCGGTGTCACCCGTTCAGCAAGTGCTCGCGACGGAGGGGTGCCGCGCGTCACGCCAGGAGCCGGCCCGGTCACCGCGATCCTGACGGCCTTCAGCGCCAGCAGCAATGACATCCTCATGGTCACCAAGACCATGAGTGGCGACTACGGCACACTCGGCCCAACGGTGATGTGGCTCTCGCCAGTCGGGCCGGTTCCGGGCACCACCGTCCGCAGCCGGATCCTGTCCTTCAGCCTGGCCGGAGCCCGGCAAGCCGACCAGGCGCTCACCTATCCCGCATCCGCGCCGGCACCGGCGACGGCAAGTCCCGGTTGCGGCACCATCTTCTCCCGCCCGAGGATCGCGGTTCTCCCTTCCGCCGGGGTACGAGGGACGCTCACCGCTGTGAGTTACCGGGCCCACGTCTGGGCCAAGGCGCCCTGTCGCAGTGCAAGCGGCCACCGTGCCCAGTACCGCGGGACTACAGGCATGCCTCAAAGACGGCCAGTGGCATGTCGTGGGCCGTGGCGTTCTGGCCGGAGCCACGATGATCGAGCTCGCAACCGGGCAAGGTTACGAGCGCCTGTGGGTCAGCGCCGCTACGTACCTGCCGGTCCGGCTCGTCAGCACCGGACCTGATGTAGACACCATCACTTTCGCCTTCAGGTTCCTCGCGCCCACGGCAGCGAACCAGGCCGCGCTCACGCCGCCGATCCCGAAAGGCTTCGCGAAGCGATCGCTTTAGCAACCGTGGTAACCGGTCCCGGTCTATCTCTTGACAATGAAGTACTGCCAGGCGCTGTCGTTGCTCAGGTTACTGGTGTCGTTGCCGCTGCGGATGTAGTCGGCGCGGAGCCGGTAGTGGTAACCGACGTCGGCGTGGGTTAGAACGAAAAGATCCAGAGACCTCACTGAAGCTGCTGAGTTTACCGCAGCCCGTGGTCACGTTGGCGTGCCACGCACCCAGGTAATACTCCTGCGCTTCGAACTCGACACACTGTCCCTTCTTATTCGGGTCGACAGTGGCGCGGGCGTGCAGCTTGTTATGGCGGTGATACAGCCGGTAGGTGGTTCGGCCGATGCGCTGGCTCCGGTAGTAGCCGCTGAGCGACTCGGATACCTTTGCTCGGACGTAGACGGCGCGAGTGGCCGTCTTCGGCGCGTAGTACGCGTCGCCGGAGAAAGCCACGCTGAACGTCGTGCTGTGCTGTGCCTTATAGCTGACGGTCAACTCCCCGAGTGAGTTCACTTTGCCGATCTTGAGCAGCGTCCTGGACCTGCTGCCGAACGACTGGGCGTAAATCGAGACAACGCGATTGCGATGCGTGGGGCCGAGGTGCGCCGTCACGTGGACGGTGGCCTTGTAAGCGAACGTCGCCGGGCCGGTGGTCAAGGTCAGCGAGGGAGATTTGAGCGTCGGACTATCGATGACTTGCAAGGAGAAGGTGCTCGTGCTGCTTTGAAGGACGGCAAACAGTTTCGAGCCGTTAGCCAACCAGGCGAGGCCTCGCGGCGCGAGGTTGCCACCTGAACTGGCTAGGTTGTAGGTGCTCAGCGGGGTGTCGCCGCCCTGATGGTAGACGAAGAGGTCCTTCGGGATGAGCGCGCCGTTCTCGGTGCCTGCGGCCACATCGCCGTTGGCGTCGATAGCGACGGCATCCGGGTAGGTGGTGCTGGCGTAAGAGCCCTGCTGGCTCAGGTCGGCTGTGCTGTAGCGGTAGTGAGCATACGGGTAACCGCAGGCCAGGATGAACTCGGAGCCGCCGGGAACGACAGCCAGGTCCTGCTGATTCTCGCAGTTCGTGAACGAAGCCGACTGGGCGCGCACAGTTGCCGGGTCGACCGAGACGTTGTAGCTGGCGACTGAGGCAGGGGTCATGCCTGGCTCGGCGGCGACGATAACTCCGGTGTCATGCGGGTCGGCCGCGAGTTCAGGGGCGGCGTACCAGCCTCCCATGGCAGCCTGTGTCTGGAATGCGGGCGGTTTTGCCGACAGGTCAATGTCGCCGATGGCCGCCGCGCCGACCGTTCCGGTGTTGTAGCTCACCCAAACCTTGCCGCTCTGCACAGCCACGTCCACCGGGGTGTTCGCGTTCCCCACCGGGTAGGACGCCGTCTGCTTGAGCGTCGCCGTGTCGATCGCGCTGACGGCGTGGGCGGATCCTAGGGCCGCGTACAGGGTTGTGCCGTCGGGCGAGAGCGCGATGCCGGTCACGCCATCCTGGCCCGCGATGGCAGTGACCTCGTGGCCGGCGAGGTTCGTCACGATGATGTGGCTATAGCTGCTGCTGCCCTGACTGATAAAGAGGTGGCCATGCGCGGTATCCGCCACGATCTGGTAGAAGCTCGCGATCGGCAAGGGCGCGCTGACGGCAGCGTGAGCGCTGGCGGCCGGCAGAAGCCCGACGGCGAGGGCTACCATCGGAGCCGGGATAAGCCATTTGCCCCCGTTATGCACTGGTTCTCCTGGTTGAAGCGAGGAATAACTCAGTGAGAACCCTAATATGTCACAAGGAAAGATTGCAATAAATAAGAACGGCATTTGCAAATAACCACACTCGATCGCTCCGGCCGCCCGGCCCCACCTCGCGCTCGGCTTGCCGCCGGTGGCCGCCACTCGACAAGGGCCACTATCTCGACAACCCTTCAGCGCAACCTCGGTTACCACTACGCCACGAGGGTCGGCTAGGTTGCGGCTCGCGCCACATCGTCTGGAACCGCGACGCGCTGGCGACCTTGGCCCGCTGGCGATTCATGGCACCGGTATCTGAAGCCTGCGAATATGGCCGTATGCGAGCTGAGCAGGCGGGCGACCTTGCAGCGGACTCGGCCGATCCCGCTGACGCCATGAGGGTTCGCTACGACGGCTGGGCCGACTGGTATGACAACTGGAATGCGCCACGTGCTGCGAACAATGCCCCCGAGGTACTGGACTTCCTCGGCGCCGGGGCGGGCTTGTGCCTTGACCTCGGCTGCGGCACCGGCCTCTACTTCGAAATCTTGGCCAGGTCCGGTCGGACGGTGGTGGGGCTGGATCGCTCGGCCGATCAGCTGCGGATCGCTCAGGGCCGGTCTCGCGACATCGTTCAGGCGGACGCGACCGCGCTGCCATTCGCCGATGAAGCGTTCGGGACCGTGGCCACGATGTGGATATCGACCGACGTCGACGACTTCGGCGCCGTGCTGGCGGAAGCAGCGCGGGTCCTGGCGCCCAGCGGGCTGCTGTTTTTCTACGGCGTTCATCCCTGCTTCAACGGGCCCCACACGGAGTGGATCGACGATGGGGGCATGCGCGCGCATCCGACCTACCGCATGGCTGGCTGGCACGAGGTTGCGCCGTGGTGGGGCTACAACATCCGCAGGAGATTCGGCATGCGTCACCACCCGCTCGCTGAGCTACTCAACGCGTTCATCGGCGCTGGCCTGGTGATCGAGCAGGTCGCGGAGCTCGGCGACCGGCCGGTACCGGTGAACCTCGGGATTCGCGGCCGCAAGCCGAGGCAACCTCTCGCAACGTGACGGTCGGCGGGACGGGAGCCTACCGCCCGGGTCGGTCGCTAAGACGGCGCAGTGGCCGCTGACCAGGTGGTCGGATAGTTCGGCGGGAGCGCTCCGAACGGGGCCTGGCCAGCATTGTTAGCCGGCGGCACGCCCAGTGCCTCGAGCAGGTTGTCGAAGTTCACGCCGACGGCCGTCGGGAATGGGCCGCCGCCGCTGATGCCTCCGGCGACTGGCAGCTGGGACTCCGCGGACGATCCGTCCGGTTGCGCCCAGCCGGTCTCGATCCCGGCTCCGCCGTTATACATCTGGGCGATGATCGTCGAGGACGTAACGTGCTCGCCGACCTGCACGGCTGGCGTGACGTCCTCGGCGACATAGACCTGCAGGCCGGCGGCTGGGCCATCGGTCAGCTGGTAGGTAATCCAGCCGCCTCCTGGCCAGCCAGCCGACGTGCCGGTCGCGCTAGTGACAACCGCATCGCCGATGGCGTAGATCGGGCCGGTCCCGCCGAAGTCGGCGCCCATGTCGATGCGCTCAGGCAGTAGCCCGGCGATTGACCGGAGCGGGTTGAGGTAGACCGGCGGCGGTGGCGGCGCTGGCTTGACCGGCTTCGGGCGGGGCGTGAGCTGGGGCTTGGCCGCAGGCTTGATGGCCTTGATCGACTTGTTCGGCGTCGGCCTGGGTTTTGCCCTCGGGTCCGGGTCCGGCGTCGGGGTCAACGTATGGAGCTTCACGCCAGCCTGCACGAGGGCTGCTGCTAGCTGGCCGTCAGGCAGCTGGCGGGCGGCTGCCGCCGCGTCACCGGTTTGCGCGGTGCCGCCAAGCGCGGATAGCCGGCCCGGAGCGGCCGGGTGCGCGTGCCAGGCGAATCCAATGGCCACGGCCGCCGCTCCGACGACCACGGCGGTGCTGGCAATCGCGACGACGGGCGCTGGCCTGAGCCTGGCCGCAGGCGGCTTGTTGTGCTTGGACTGCGGGGGCCGACGGCCACTGGCGCGCCTGGCGGACGGCTTCCTGTGGCGGGCGGACGTGCTAGACACAGCGAGCCTTTGATCAGGGAGAACTAGGCCCTCCGCTGTCACCCAGGACTCCGGCCACATCGGACTGCTGTGACCGGTGGCGTGCGGACGCCGCGCAGGGATCAGGGCGACGGATCACGGTCAAGTGCCATCACGCACGCTAGGTGCTGTCGGATAACTACCATGCACCTGTTCCGGCCCGCTCATGGGCGAAACCGCAAACATTAACTATGACATACGTCACTCTCGGCGATGAATCGCCCGACGGGGAGCGGAACGGGCGACGCGGCTGGCAGTTGACCGGCGCGCGTTCCTGGCGAGGATTGGGATGTGCTGCGGTCGCCGGTCTTCCTTGGTGGTCAGGCCGTGTCGATGCTCGGCGATGGGCTGGCGATCCTGGCGATACCCCTGATTGTGCTGCAACTGAGCCGCAGCCCGCTGCTGGCCGTTCTCGCCTCTCTGCCCGGCAGTGCCGGTTATCTCGCCGCCGGATTACCAGCCGGCGTCCTGGCCGACCGGCTCGACCCATGGCAACTGCTGATTGCCACAGACGTCCTGCGAACGCTGATCTTTCTCGCCCTGTTCGCGCTGACCGGCTCGCACGCGATATCCGCCTGGTTGATCCTCTTGCTTGCCTTCGCGGCGGGCGTCCTTACCGTCTTCAGCGACACAGCTTTGACCATCGCGGTCCGCGACGTTTTTGCCGGCCCGCGCCTGGTCTCCGTCAACTCCTTGCTGGAGGCAGCCAACCAGGCCGGCCAGATCATCGGGCCCGCCGCTGCTGGCCTGCTGGCCGCCGCCGGGCTGCTGCATTTCTCGTTGCTGCTTGACGCGCTGACCTTCCTCGTCTCACTCGTCACGCTCGGGGCCGTACGTCAGCGCGGCCCGGCTCGAGACACCGAACCCGCCTCCGCGCGGGCCCTGCGAGCTGAGCTAGCCCAGGGCCTGCGTTACCTGGCGGCAACCCGGCTGCTGCTCACGTTGCTCTGCTTCATGCTGGTACTCAATCTGTGCCTGGGCGCAGACAAGCTGATCATCTTCATGGCAAAGAACGGTCTCGGGCTACCGGCCGCGCAGATCGGCCTTGTCGTCACCGCAGGCGGCCTCGGCGGCCTGATCGGGGCCGCCGGCACGACAATGCTGGTCCGGCGGGCCGGGCCGGTGGCCGCGCTAGCCCTCTGCTCAGGCGCATCGGGTGTCGCGCTGATCGTGGTCAGTGCAGCCACCACCATGCCCGTGCTGCTAGCCGGGAACCTCCTCTACACCTGGGCCATCATTGCTGCGAGCGTGACGATGCGGGCACTTCGGCAGGCGCTCGTGCCGCGTGCGCTTCTGGGCCGGGTGACCGCGTGCTGGCGGCTCGGCGGTCAATCGGTCACTCTTGCCGGAGCGGTCCTGGCCGGGGCGTTGGCAAGCCTGCTGGGCGGCCATCCGCGGCCGGTGTTTGCCGGGGCGGGTTTGCTGACGCTGCTGACCGTCGGCGTTGCCTGGCTGGCCGGGCTGCGCAAGGAGGATGCCTCGGCAGTTGCCGTGAGCCTGCTCGGCTCGCACCGGCAGTAGCCCCGCGGCGACCCCGTTCCGTCAATATGGCGATGGGAAGCAAGACGGCCGTGATTGCACCGGTCTTGCTCACGCGGTCGAAGCTGGCGGCCGTTCGAAGCCGATCTGGCTCTCTGCATCGGTGAAGCCGACGGACCGGTACACCCGGATCGCGGCGTCGTGCGGGTCGGCCACCATCACCAGCGTATTCGCGCCGTCGCCGAGGCCGTGCTGCCCCGCGCGCCAGACCAGCGTTCCGGCCAGGCCCTGACGGCGGGCGTCGGGGTGCGTCTCGACGTTCTGGTAGCGGGCGATGCCGTCTCCGTCGCTGATCAAGCCAAGCTGGGCGACGAGCTTGCCGTCAGCGAAGGCGCCGAACCACGCTCCGTATCCGGCCTCGGTCATCGCGCGTTCAGAGTCGATCCTCGCCTGCAGGAACGCCGGCTCGCCACCCGGCTCGCCCCTGCTGAGCTCGGCGCGCAACTCGGCAGCCTGCCGCCAGTCGTCGTCACCGGCCAGCACCCGGTAGGTGGCGGCATGATTCGGGTTAGGCGGCTCGTGCACCTCCGCTGCCACCATCACCGTGGACCTATCCATGCGCAGGCCGGCCGCCACCAGTTCGGCGGGCTTCACGGCGCTGGCCTCGGTAACGTCGATGCCGAGCGCGACGTGTTCTGCGCTGGGGAACTCGGCCGCGAACAGGTCCAGCCACGTGCGGGTCTCGCCGCGATGGGGCGGCGCGCTCAGCAGCAAGAAGTTACCCCACCAGTAGGCAGGGTTCTGCGGACTGCGAATGGCCAGGTAGTCTCCGCGATCGTCGAGCTGACTGCCCTCGAGGAGCAGGACCATAAGGTCCGTGCGGTACCCGAGCGAGCGAACCTCCACCTGGCTGAGCGTAGTGGGGTGCCGGGCACCTCGGCGCCCCGATGTGTAGCCTCAGCAGCGTAAGTCCGGCTCCGTTACCACTTCCTTAGGGAGCGCACCGATGAGTCTCTTCCAGCGGGCACACGACATCGTGGCAGCCAAGGCCAACAAAGCGCTCGACGCGGCCGAAAACCCCAATGAGATGCTCGATTACTCCTACGAGCAGATGCTCGATCACATCACCCAGGTTCGGCGGGCGCTCGTGGACATCGCTGCCTCGAAGAAGCAGCTTGAGCTCCAGGAACAGCAGCTTCAGCATTCGGTCGATCATCTGCAGGACCAGGCTCAGGCGGCGCTGGCCCAGGGCCGGGAAGACCTGGCGCGGGAGGCTCTTTCTCGCAAAGCCGCTGCTCAGCAGCAAGCCAACGACATGGAGCCGCAGCGCCAGCAGCTCGATGAGGAAGAGCAGAAGATGGAGCAGACGCTCAGCGCGCTGCAGCAGCGGGTCAACACCTTCCGATCCCAGAAGGAAGTCATGAAGGCCCAGTACACCGCCGCCCAGGCCGAGAGCTCGGTGAATGAGGAGGCGGCCGGCATCTCCAGGAGCGTCAGCGACTCAGGCGCGGCCCTGCAGCGTGCGCAGGACAAGATTGCCAACATGCAGGCGCGGGCCGGGGCCATGGACGAGCTACTCCAATCCGGGGTGCTCGAGGACGTCGGCGGCGGCACGGACGACATTCAGCGGGAGCTCGATGAAGCCGGCGCGAACGCCGAGGTAGACAAGGAGCTCGCCGCGATGAAAGCCCAGCTCGGCTCCGGCGAGGCCAAGCCGGAGCTGCCCGCAGGAAGCTAGGCCCGTGGCATGCTGCGCGCCCTTCTGGCGGCGGCTGCGGGCTACCATCTGTCCATGGGTTTCCTTTGACTGTGAACTGACCTAGCGGCCCGTGGCCCGCCTTTCTCGTCTGTTCAGGAAACTGACGACGAGGAGGGAAGAGGCATGAGGTCCGCAGTAGCGAAATCCAGTCCGGACCCGGCGCACCGGCCGGCCCCGCTTGGCCGCCTGGTCGGGCCCGGGCTCAGTGCGCTGCTTGCCGCGCTCGCGGTCGAGTTCGCGGACGAACTGGTCGACGGCACCAAGAGCGCCGCGATGCCGCTGATCCGGCATGACCTGTCGTTGAGTTATGTCCAGATCGGGTTGCTCGGGGCGGTTCCGCTCATTGCCGGGGGCATCCTTGAGCTGCCCGTTGGCGTCCTCAGCGGCACAGGCGCACGCCGGCGCTGGATGATCCTCAGCGGTGGCCTTGTCTTCGTTGCCGCAGTCGTGGGAGCGGGTCTGGCCAGGTCCTTTACCGGCCTGCTCATCGCGCTGGTCGTCTTCTTCCCGGCATCGGGCGCGTTTGTCAGCCTCAGCCAGTCGGCCCTGATGGACGCGGCACCGGATCGGCAGGCGCAGCACATGGCCCGCTGGACGCTCGCGGGCTCGGCCGGCGCGGTCTGCGGCCCGCTCCTGGTGGCAGCGGTGCTCGGCGCTGGTGGCGGCTGGCGGCTGGCGTTCGTCCTGGTGGCGGGCTGCGGCATGGCGGCCTGGCTGGCCGTCGCCACGACCGGGCGCCACGCTGCACGGGAATCCTCCGGTGGCGTCGGTTCCGGACTCGTGGCACCAAGGGCGATCGGCTCGGGCGATCCGGACGCCGCGCCCGGTGCCGGAACCGGAAGCGACGGGGCCGCCGCTGGCTGGCCTGGCTGGCGCGAGACAGCGGCAATCGTGCGGCGCTCGGGTGCGCTGCGCTGGCTGATGCTGCTCCAGGCGGCAGACTTGCTCCTGGATGTACTGACTACCTTTCTTGCCCTGTACCTGGTCGCGGTGGTGCACGCCGCGCCGTCAATAGCCGCGCTGGGCGTGGCGGTCCGGCTTGGGGCGGGCCTGCTGGGCGACGCGATCTTGATACAGCTGCTCGAGCGGTATCACAGCCGCAGCGTGCTGCGGGCCAGTTCTTGCCTCGCCGCGCTGCTGTTCCCGGCCTTCCTGCTGGTGCCGGGTCTGGGGCCCAAGCTGGCGCTGCTGGCCGGATTGACCATCGCGACCGCGTCCTGGTACCCGGTGCTCACGGCCGAGCTGTTCGGCAGCCTGCCCGGTCACAGTGGGCTTGTGGTGTCACTGTCAAGCGCGGCTGGCCTGGCCGGCGCTCTGGGCCCGCTGGTGATCGGCGTGCTTGCCCAGCACGCCGGCCTGAGCTGGGCAATGCTCCCGCTGTGCATCGTTCCTGCAGCAATGCTCATGGCGCCGGTTGGACTCGGTGATCATTAAGGGCACGGTCGCTGGCGCGCCCGGCGGGCGGCGAGGCGGGCTCGGCTAGACTCGGCTGCCGTGGCTAGCACGGGTTCTGGGGTTAGGGTGCGGTTCGCGCCGTCGCCGACCGGCATGTTCCATCTCGGCAGCGCCCGCTCGGTCCTTTTCAACTGGGCCTTCGCTTTGCGCGAGCATGGCGCCCTGGTGCTGCGGATCGAAGACACCGATGCCGCGCGGAACCGGCCCGAGTGGATCGACGGCATCATCAGCGCGATGGCCTGGATCGGCATCGACGGCAGCCAGTATGAGGGCCCGTTCCTTCAGTCGGACAACCTGCCCAAGCACACGGCCGCCGCCCAGCAGCTGTACGAACAGGGCCGGGCCTATTACTGCGACTGCACGCGCGAGGACGTCATCGCGCGCACGGGCGACCAGCACCGCGGTTACGACGGTTACTGCCGGGACCGGGGCCTGGAGCCGGGCCCGGGACGGGCGCTGCGGTTCCGGGCGCCGGACGAGGGCGCCACGGTGATCGATGACCTGATCCGCGGCCGGACCGTGTTCGAGAACTCGAGCATCGAGGACTTCGTGCTGGCGCGCGGCGATGGCTCCGTGCTGTTCCTGCTGGCCAACGTCGTCGACGATGTGGACCACCGGATCACCCACGTCATCCGGGGTGAAGAGCACCTGTCGAACGCGCCCAAGCAGCAGCTGCTGTTCGAGGCGCTCGGGCACCAGCCGCCGATCTGGGCGCACCTGCCGCTCCTGGTCAACGAAAAGCGGCAAAAGCTGTCTAAGCGCCGAGACAAGGTGGCGCTGGAGGCTTTCCGGGACGAGGGCTACCTGGCCGAAGCCATGCGCAACTACCTGATGCTGCTGGGCTGGGCACCGAGGGATGGTCGCGAGATCGTGCCCTGGGACGAGATGGTGGCCGAGTTTCGGATCGAGGATGTCAACCCGTCTCCCGCCTTCTTCGACGTAAAGAAGCTGCGAGCGTTCAACGGCGAGTACATCAGGGCGATGTCGCCTGCGGAGTTCGCCGAGGCGTGCCGACCGTGGCTGGAGCCGCCGCGCGCGCCATGGCCGGCCGAGCGCTTTGATCCGAAGGTGTTCGCCGAGTTGGCGCCGCTGGCCCAGAGCAGGGTCGCCGTGCTGCCGGAGATCATCTCGATGGTGGACTTCGCGTTCCTCCCTGAGCCCGCTATTGACGAAGCGTCGTGGGCCAAGGCAATGAAAGAGCCGGCTGCCGAATTGCTAGCCGCCGTCGCGGCAGCGTATGCGGACGTCCCGTGGCACGCGGACGCGCTGCGCGAGCGGCTTGAGGCGGTCGGGTCTGGTTTCGGCTTGATGCTTGGCAAGGCGCAGGCCCCGGTCCGGGTCGCGGTCACCGGCCGCACGGTCGGGCTGCCGCTGTTCGAGTCCCTGCAGGTCCTCGGCCGGGAAGAAACGCTTCGCCGGATCGCCGTGGCCCGCGAGCGCGTGACCGGCCTGGCGTAACCGGCCGTTGGGGAGCCAGCGGGCTCGGCGGCTGAGCTGGCTGCTGGCTGCAGTAGGAGTCCTCGCTGCGGCCGCCGCCATGGCTGCCAGAACATCCGACGCCGTTGCCGCAGCAGGCCAGGACTGGTCGCCGTTCGTGCTTGTCGCGGGTCTGCTACTGATCGGCCTGGTAGCCGACGGCGATGGGTTGTTCGCCGCCGCCGGGTCCCGCCTTGCCGGTTTCGCGCGCGATGGCCCCATGCTGTTCGCTGGCTCGGTCGTCCTGGTCAGTATCGTCACCGCAACCCTGAACCTGGACACCTCGGTGGCGTTCCTCACGCCGGTACTGGTGCACACGGCCCGTAGCCGCGGTTCGGGCGAGCCGGCCCTGCTCTACGGCTGCCTGCTGCTGTCCAACGCCGGCTCGTTGCTACTGCCCGGCTCTAACCTGACGAACCTGATCGTGCTCGGTCACCTGCACCTGACCGGCGGCCAGTTCGCCGGCCGGATGTGGCTGCCCTGGCTGACGGCCGTCACCGCGACCGCGCTGGTCGTAGCCGTGGGCGAGCGCCGCTCCCTCCGCGGCACGGCTTCATATCGGGAACGGGCTCCGCGCCCGGTGCTCGGTGTCGGGTTGGCCGCCGTCGTATTGGCGACTGTGCTCGTCGTCGCGGTACGGGCATCGGCGCTGCCGGTGCTAGTGACCGGCGCCGTGGCGGTCGGCCTGCGGTCGGCTCGCGGCAAGGTGGCTCCCGGCCAGGTCTGGGAGGCCCTCGGTGTGCCGGTCCTGGTCGGCCTCTTCGGGGCGGCGGTCGCTCTCGGCACGCTCGGCCGGGCCTGGTCGGGGCCGTCGGTGTTGCTTTCGCATCTATCCGGCTGGGCTACGGCCGGATTCGCGGCGGCGGCGACGGCTGTGGTCAACAACCTGCCCGCCGCCAGCATGCTGGCGGCCCGCACGCCAAGTCACCCATTGCAACTGCTTGTGGGCCTGAATCTCGGACCGAACCTGTGCGTGACAGGCTCGCTGGCCTGGCTGCTCTGGCTACGGGCGGCCGGGGAGCCGGGGCTAGGCCCTCATTGGCCCGGGCCAGCAAGCTCGGCGGGGTCGCGGTGCCGCTATCCATGGCTCTGGCGGTCGCGGCACTGGCGGTCACCGGCGGCTGAGCGTTCATCCCAGGCTCAGTCCGGGCCAATCGTTGCATCCCAGCTTGCATCCCAATCTGGTATTGTCCAATCATGAGCATTCAGATCGCCGTGCGGCTGCCCGACAACATGGTGGAGCAGCTGGACCGCCTAGTGGCCGAGGGTGAGGCGCCCAGCCGTGCCTCCGTCATTGAGCGCGCTCTGGCCAGGGAGTTCCGGCGGCAGATCGCTGCGAGGGACGCGGCTATCCTGGCCGAGGCGGGCCCGGACCTCGACTTGGATAGCCTCGCCGATTACGCCGCGCACACCCCCATGGACATCGAGTAATGCGGCCGATCCACGCCGCGCGGCTCGACAAGGCGCGCCCCGTGCTGGTCCTGACCAGAGAACTTGTCCGGCCGTACCTCGCGAGGGTGACGGTAGCGCCTATTACGACGACAGTTCGCGGCCTGTCCACGGAAGTCCCGCTCGGGCCGGCTAACGGGCTCGACCACCAGTGCGTTGTGAGCTGCGACAACATCGTCACGGTTCCCAAGACGACGCTGGGCCGCCAGATCGGCTACCTGCTGCCCACCCAGGAGGCAGCCTTGACGGCAGCCATCCAGGCTGCCTTTGATCTTGATTGACGGGCAGCGGCGACGGCGATCGCTCTCCGCCTTGCGGCGGCGCAGCCGGCGTGCAGCTGGATCCGGCGCTGACTGATGCAACGGTCTGGCCCCGGACCGTGGTCTGAGCGGATGAAGGGGGTGCCATGGACGCCGCAGCTAACGCCGAATTCAGCGACTTCATGCATGGCCGCTGGTCCCAGCTGGTGCGCCTCGGCTATGGCCTGACCGGCGATCTCCAGCACGCCGAGGACCTGGCGCAGGCAGCGTTCGCGCGAGCCTACGCGTCGTGGCCGCGGGTACGGCGGGCCGACAATCCGGATGCCTACCTGCGACGCATCGTCGTGAACGCGAACCGGAACAGATTCCGCAAGCTGCGGGTCGGCGAGGTGCTGTCGGGCTCGGTACCGGACGTGATGTCGGTAACCGACGGTGCCGACCTTCGCGGCGACCGTGACGCCCTGGTCGCCGCGCTGATGCAGTTGCCGTACGGGCAGCGCGCAGCCGTGGTCCTGCGCTACTGGCTGGACCTGTCCGAGACGGAGGCGGCGGCCGTCCTTGGCTGCTCGACCGGCAATGTGAAAAGTCAGGCGTCACGAGCCCTGGCCAAGCTCCGCGCCAATTCCTCGCTGCTCGAAGGGGGACTGCTATGAGCATCCAGGATGAGCGAGAACTACGGGACAGGCTCAGCGGACTACTGAATGGTCTCGACCCGAGCCCGGCTCCGGTCGCCCAGGTTGTCAAGCGAGGCGAGCGGATCCGGACGCGCCGGTGGGTTTCGGCCGCGGCCGGGGTGGCAGTGATCGCACTCGGCGGAGCAGCGCTTTCGGGCCGGCTCACGCACTCGCCGGTCTATGTGACGGCTGCTGGGCCGCATTACAAGATCACGGTACAGCCGCCAGGCAAGCACGCTCCGGGTGGCCTGATCGCGACCGGCAGCATCAACGGCAACCGCTGGGAGGCAACGCTGGGCGGTTCTGCCAATGGCCCGGCGGTCAATTTTGGCGGGAACATCTCCCTGTTCACAGTGGGCGGCGTTACCGTCAGCCGGACCGATCCTGCGAACCTCGCTGGCGGCGGTGACGGTCATAGCTACTTTGGCTACGCGGGTCCCGTGTGGCGATCGGTGCGCTACCTCACGATCACGCTGGCCAACGGCGATGTCCTGAGGCTGATTCCGGTCCGGTGGCACGGCGGCAGTTACGTGGCAGTCAAACTGCCGCAGCGACTGGGCATCACTCGTGTTGTCGCGTACGGGCGGGTCGGCATTGTCGCCTACGCGATTCCGTTCCGGTCAAGCTCGGGATTTGCAGTCTTGGGACGCTGGCTGCGCCCAGGGCAGGCCGGCTTGGCCAGAAGGACGGTAACGATCGGTTCGGGCATCGCCGGCGGGCAGCGGTGGCAGGCAATTGCTTCGGCAGGTCCCTGGGGCGTCTGCGTGGGCACCGGCACGTCGCCGGCGGCTGACTGGACGACCTTCTGCGACACCGGCCCGGTGGATCTGCGGCAGGCCGTGAAGCCGGGCCTCTTCGGCAACGGCGATACTTTCATCGGCCTGGCTCAGCCGGACGTCTCGGTCGTCCACATCGTTATGTCGGATCGAACTGTGCGTCAGATCGGGGTCGTGCACATTGACGGGTACGGCTACTTTGCCATGGCGAACAGCAAGAGTCCGACGATGGTGAGCTGGACGGCATACAACGCCGACGGCGTGAAGGTCGGCAGCGGATCCGCCAAGGCGTGGGGATGAGGTGTCATCGCGGCGGTCGGGGTGACGCGGTCGACGGCCAGCCGGCAATCTGATTGTGTTAGCCCGTGACTGCTGACAACTTTGCTGAGCGTGTCCGCACTGGCCAGACAGTATACGGCGGATGGGCGGCGACGGCCGGGCCGCTGACTGTCCGCGCGCTGGCGGCCGCCGGCCTCGACTACGTCGTGATTGACCTCCAGCATGGCGGCGCCACCGAGCACGACCTGCCGGGCATGACCGCAGCGGTCCGGCTGGCTGGCGCGGCGCCGGTCGGCCGGGTCCGGTACGCGCACCCGGCCGACATCGGCCGGGCGCTAGATCTCGGCTGCGAGGGCGTGATCGTTCCCAACGTGGAATCCGCCGACCAGGCCGCGGCGGTGGCGGCCGCGTGCCGCTACCCACCGGATGGTTATCGCTCCGCGGGCGGAGTCATGGCCGGCCAGCACCATCCGATCTGCATCGTGATGGTCGAGTCGACCCAGGCGATGGCCGACCTGCCGGCCACTGTCAAGCTGCCCGGCGTGGACGGCATCTACGTCGGACCGCGAGACCTGTCGTTTTCGCTCGGCTGCCGGCTCGATCCCGATGACCCGGTTCTTCGGCCGGCCTTCGAGCAGATCTGGGCCGACTGCGCCGCCGCCGGGAAGCCGGTCGGCGTGCACGCGACCGATGGGGCAACGGCCCGGCTGTACCGGGAGAACGGCTGCCGGCTGGTGACTGTCGCCGGCGACATCGTGGCCATCACGCGTGATGCGTCTGCTGGACTGGCTGCCGCGCGCGACTAGCTGCTCCCGGATGGGATCAGGCAGTAACCAACCTTCTACGCAGGGCACGCATACGGCCCTATGCTGCTGGGCAGATACGCGGCGCACGGTCCGCAGAGCGAGAAGCCGACAGGCCCCGGAGGCGGCAATGGGACTCATGGACAGGGTGAAGGCGCAGGCGACGCAGCTAGCGCAGGCGACGCAGCAGGCAGCGCTCGAAGGCAAGGCCAAGCTTGACCAGGCGCAGGCCAGCCGCCGCGGTGACGGCCTGCTTCGCAGCCTCGGCGCAGCGGTCTACGCCGAGCGCACTGGGCGAGGCACGCCGGACAGCCAGTCCACTATCGAGAAACTCATCGCCGACATCTCCGCGTACGAACGGGACAACGGCCTCAACCTGGCCGACCCACAGCCCGCGTCGCCGCAGCCGAGCTTCCCGCCCGACCCGCCGAGCCCGTTCCCCGGTCCGGCCCCGAGCCCGTTCCCGGGCCCCGGAAGCACGCCGTTCCCGGAGGCCGGCCCGACGACGTTGCCGGATGCAGGCAGCACATCGTTCGCCGGTGCAGGCGACACCGCGCCGAGCCAGCTGCCGACGTTCTTCCAAAGCCCGGAGGAGCCAGCCACACCTGAGCCGGGCGAGACGAGCGCGTTCCCTCCTGAAGCCTGACCCGGTCAGCGCGCTCCTCGTGAAGGCCGGCCGGTGGCGCCGGTCAGGCGCCCGGCGGCTCGGGGTCGCGCGGCAGGCCCAGAATGCGCTCGCCGATGATGTTGAGCTGAATGTCGGTGGTGCCGCCACCGATGGTGAGCGCCCTGGTCACGAGCACGAGGCGGGCCCAGTGCCTGCCGTCCGGCTTCCCATCCGGGCCGACCGGCTGGCCCGGGCCGCCGCCCAGCGCGCCCGATTCGGCCGACATCTCCCAGCACAGTTCGGCCACCTGCTGTGCGTGTCGCATGCTGAGTAGCTTGCGCACGCTGCCGGTCGCGCCCGGCTCGGTCCCTGACAGCTGTTTCAGCGTCGCCCGGAGCGCCAGCAAGTCGATCGCCTGGCCGACGGCGACAAGCTCACCAACGCGCTCGGCCAGGCCGGCGTTCTCGCCCGGTGCGGCGCCGGCGGCTGCGGCTACCTGGAGCAGCTCGGGCACGCCGCACCCGAAGGTCCACGACCGGGCGAGCGAGACGCGCTCGTTGGCCAGCGTCGTCCGCGCGATCCGCCAGCCCTTGTTCACCTCGCCGACCAGGCAGTCGTCCGGCACGAAGACCTCGTCCAGGAAGACCTGGTTGAAGAACGCGTCGCCGCCGATCTCCCGCAGCGGCCTTACCTCGACACCGGGCGCCTTCATGTCCACCAGGAAGTAGCTGATCCCGTCGTGCCGCGGCTGCGCTGGATCGGTGCGCGCGATGCAGATAGCCCATGATGCCTCGCGGGCAAGCGACGTCCAGATTTTCTGGCCGCTGATCTTCCAGCCGCCGTCAGCGCGCTCGGCCCTGGTGGTAATGCCGGCCAGGTCCGACCCTGCGCCCGGCTCGCTGAACAGCTGGCACCACAGGTAATCCATGCGCAAGGTGGCGGGCAGGAAGCGCTGCTGCTGCTCCGTGGTGCCGTACTCGATCAGTGCGGGCACGACCCATGCGCCTATCGCAAGGTTGGGAACGTGGAGGCCGGCGGCACGCAGTTCCTGGTCGGTGATCAGCTGCTCAAGCGCGCCTGCCTCGCGGCCCCAGGGCTTGGGCATATGCGGCAGCACCCAGCCGCCCGCCGCGAGTGCCGCGGTCCGCTCCTGGCCCGAGAGCTTGGCGATCTCGGCGAGCTCGGCCCGAATCGCGTCGCGGAGCCCGCCGTCCCCGCCTGGCAGCTCCAGTCGTACCGGCCTGCGCTGGCCGGCCAGCGCCAGCACGGTCATCCGCTGCTTCCAGCTCCGCTCCGGGCTCGAAGCCGGGACCAGCAGGGCGCGCAGGGTCATCGCCCGTCGGTAGTACAGATGAGCGTCGTGCTCCCAGGTGTACCCGATGCCGCCCAGGATCTGGATGCACTCGTGCACGCAAGAAACCGCCGCGTCGAAGGCCAGCGACGCCGCCGCGGCGGCGGCGAAATCACGCTCAGCCTCGCCGATGCTTTCCAGGCCGGTGTCATCGAGCGCCCTGGCCGCGTCCCACACCGCCGCAGCTGCCTGCTCGGCCGCGACGAGCATCCGGGCGCACCGGTGCTTCACGGCCTGGAACTGACCGATGGGACGGCCGAACTGATGCCGGATCTTGGCGTACTCGGCTGCCGTCTGCACTGCCCAGTCGGCAATGCCGACGGCCTCCGCACCGAGCAGCACCGCCGCCATGTTCGCGACCGAGTGACTACCGAGGCCGGTCAGCTGCCGGTCGGACGCAACGACGACGCCGTCCGCGCGCACCCGCCCGAGCGGCCGGGTGAGGTCAAGGCTGTCGACCGGGGTGATTTCCAGGCTCGCCGCGTCCATCGCAACCCAGATCGTGTCCGTGGCCAGGCTGGCCGGCGCGATCACGACGTCTGCGCCGATGGCGCCGAGCACGGGCTCAACGCTGCCGGTGACGATCAGGCTCCCATCAGGCGCGACAGTCGCGTGCAAGCTCCGCGATAGCGCGACGGCCCCGTTCCCTGACCCATCGGCAAGGGCCGACACGACCTTTCCGGTCTGAGCGGCCGAGACCAGTACGGCGCTCGCGAGCACAGTGGGCACGAAGCTGCCCGGCACGAGTGCCCGGCCGAGTTCCTCGAGGGCGACGCTCAGCTCGGTTAGCCCGAAACCCTGGCCGCCATCGCCTTCGGGCACGTGCAGGCCGAGCAGGCCCTGGGCCGACAAACCGGGCCCGATAACGTCCCGGTACAGGGCCGCGCCGCGGTCCGGGCTGTCCGCCGCCGTCCGTACCGCCGCCTGAGGGCTAGTTCGAGCTGCCCAGCCGCGCACCGATTCGGCAAGCTGCGCGTGCTCGGATGTCAGCGCTAGCGCCATGATCCACCTCATCTGCAACGTCGGCTGGTTCGTCGAGCATTCTAGAATGCGATTCGGTTTGAGGCCATAGTCATCTAGCCTGCCGGGTCGCCAACCTGCTGGTGAACATCGAATGAAGTCGGCTGGCGGGGTCTTGCCCAGCGTCTGCCGCCGTCCTTCAATAGAGAACGCGGCCATGGTGCCCATGTCGTCCGTGCCTAACAAGTCCCTGCCGTTCATTTGTGTCTGGGAGGCACGAGATGGGCACCGCCCTGCTGGCCAACTCGACCGTCAAGCTCTCTTATGCCTGGAACGCGTTCTACTTCTGGGGCGTCTGGGCAATCTGCATCATCGGGATCGGCGTCGTCTTGTGGGCGGCGCTGCGGTCCAAGCGATGGGAGCGCTGGACGACCCAGGACATCCTCATCGTCGCCGCGCTCGGCGTGCTGCTTGAGGTCTATGACAACATCCTGGGCGACCAGTTCATCAAGCCGCTGATCGACGTGATCCCCGGCGCTGACCTGTTGCAGGTGCATGACCTGCCGTACATGTTCCTGCTGATGGTCGGCGTGGCGCTGGTCCGCAAGCCCGGCTGCGTGACCGCCATGGTCTTCATCAACTACCTGCTCATGCAGCTGCTGTTCGGCAGCGGGCACGGCGCGCTGGACTGGACCGACGGCCTGACCCAGGGCATCTTCTGCGACCTGTACATCGTGGCCAGGGGCGGCAGGGTGTACGGCCGGGGCGCGAGCGTGCGGTCCATGGTGATCGACGGGCTGATGATCGGCATCCTGCGCGGCGGTCCGAACTCGTTCATTGGCGACTGGACCTTCGACCCGTACCTCAACTCGACTTACTACACCTGGTACCAGATGTGGACCGACACCTGGTCGAACGCCATCGGTAACGGCGTCGAGGCGGCCATCAGCGCCGTGCTCGCGCTCCGGGTGGCCCGCGCGGTGGTGCCATCCCTCGGCGCCGGGGGTGGCCGGGCCGCTGCCGAAGTCGACCCGTTCGCGGAACCGCCGTCCGGCGCGCCTGGGGGCACTGCCTTGCCTTCCCAGACTGGCTTGTCCGCGCAGGCCGCTGTTCCTGCTCAGGGCTCTGCGCCTGACCCGGCGGTGGCGCCCGCCCAGGCTGCCCCCGCGGTCACCGACGGAATGCCATCGAAGGGAGAGCTGGCATGAAGCGCGCGGCAATCATCTTCACCGTGATCTCAGTCGTGCTGATGATCATCGGCATAGTCGACTGGGCCACGAACTACAACTGGGCGCAGGGCGACCAGAACGCCTTCACCGGCAACCCGAACATCCTGCTGAACGACGGGATGACCGTGATCATCGCGGCCGGCTTCCTGCTTATCGGGTCGGGTCTCATGTGGATCCTGGCACTGCGGAAGGGGCGGGGCGATCAGCGCGATTCCTGAGCTGGTTGCCAGCGACGTCTCGTTCGCGTACCTGGGCGCGTCGACGGCTGCCCTGCGGCATGTCAACCTTGGCGTGGCCGCGGGTGAGGTGGTGCTGATCACCGGTGCCTCCGGTTGCGGCAAGTCGACGCTCGCACTGGCGCTATGCGGGCTGATCCCAACTCGCATCCATGGTGAGCTGCGCGGCGGGGTCATGTTTGCCGGGAAGCCGCTGACGGGCTTGCCCCCGCACGAGGCATCGCAGCTGGTGGGCATGGTCTTCCAGAACCCTAACCTGCAGCTGATCAACCAGACTGTAGTGTCCGAGGTGGCGTTCGGCCCGGAGAACCTCGCCCTCCCGCAGCCGGAGATCGCGGCTCGCGTTGAGTGGTGCCTGGACGTCACGGGGATGGCCGGGATGCGACAGGCCGGGACGGTGACGCTGTCCGGCGGGCAGAAGCAGCGCACCGCGATCGCCGCCACGCTGGCGATGCGGCCGCGCGTCCTAGTGCTCGACGAGCCCCTCTCGGACCTGGACCCGGTCGGGGCGCAGGAGGTACTTGCGACGCTGCGCAGGCTGGCCCGAGACGAGGGCACTGGCGTGGTGATCATCGAGCATCGCGTCGATGAGGTCGCGCCCTGGGCCGACCGCGTCGTGCTGATGGACGAGGGGCGGATACTGCTCGATCAGCCACCACGGATGGCCTGGTCGGACTCGGCCATCTGGGCGACAACCGGCGTTGGCGTGCCGGACGTGGTGCAGCTCGCGCACCTGCTGCCGGATGCCTTCCCGGCCGGGCTTGTGCTGTCGGTGGAGGAGGCCGCCGATCAGCTGGCGGATAGCTGGCTGGTCCCAGCGCTCGCTCAGGCGGCGCTGGCGCGTTCGCTGACTAGAGCTGATCAACGGAACGCAGCCGGGAAGGCCCCCGCGGTGACCCGTAGCGAAGCGGCCGCCGGGCCGCGGCCAGGCGGCGATGTGCCGGTGCTGTCGTGGGATGGCGTCAGCGTCGACTTCGGTGCCAACCGCGCAGTAAACGACGTGACCCTGGCGGTGGACAACGGGGCATGGGTGGCCATGATCGGCGCCAACGGCTCCGGCAAGAGCACGCTCACCGGGCTGGCGGTCGGCATGGGAACGCCAAGCAGCGGGCAGGTGCGCTACCGGGGCCGGCCGATCCGACCCGGCAAGGTTTTCGAGAACTCTGCTCATATCGCGTTCCTGCTGCAGGCGGCGGACGAGATGCTGTTCGAGGAAACGGTGATCGGCGAGCTTCGGTTCGGCAGCAAGTTCCGCGCGCTGCCGCCTGACCCGGTGCTGGATGTCGAAGGTGCCATCGAGTTCTTCGGTTTCCGCGGCCTGGAGCAGAGGAGCCCATGGGAGCTGAGCCAGGGCGGGCGGCAACGGCTTGCCCTGGCCGCATTGCTGGTCGGCGCGCCGGGCGTGCTGGTCCTGGACGAGCCGACGACTGGACAGGATGCCCAGCGGATGCGGTCATTCCTGCACTTGCTCGAGGCCGTCCGCAACCGGACTGGCCTGACGGTGCTGACCGTTACCCATGACATCCGAGGGCTGGCCGCCCGCGCCGCGCGGATCGTGCTGCTCGGCGACGGCGAGGTCCGGATGGACGGGCCGACCAGGCAGGTGTTCGCGCGCACGGAGGAACTCAAGCGCTGGGGCGTCCTGGCGCCGCCGCTGGCCCGGCTCCAGGTCCAGCTGCTCGGTCATTGCGAAGACGTGCTGCTGACGGTCACCGAGGTCGCGGAAGCCGCCGCCACCTACCGCATCCTGCCCGCAGGAACCGGAGGCAGGCCGTAATGCACACGTTGCTCGTCCGCACTCTCATCGCCTACCTGATCGTCTTCGCCGTGCCGATGGTGCTGCCAGTGGCGTTCTTCAAGCTCGTCGGCCTTGGCGGGCTGCGCGAGCTGGTCACCTATGAGGCAAAAGATACGCCGCTGCACAAGCTGGACCCGCGGCTGAAGGTGCTCTACCCGATCGCCATGGGAGTGCTCAGCATCATTTTGAACTGGGATTACATGCTGATCGTGTTCGGGCTCAGCTTGCTGCCCTGGTTCTGGCTGCGGCCGTCCCGCGCCAAGACCCGGGTGCTGATGGTGCTGGTCATCGGCCCTGCGCTGACCGGATTCTGGTCGCAGGGGCTCTACTACCTGCCGCCGCCGCCGATCCACTTCATCTACCAGTTCCCGTGGACTATCAGCTGGCTGGGCTCACCCGGCATCACCGGCTACGGCCTGGTCTTCGGGCTCGAGCAGACCTCACGCGTGCTCGTCACCGTGTCGACATCGATGCTTGTCTTGGTGAGCACCGACGTCGGGGACTTCACCTGGGCGTTCGAGCGGTTCCGGATGCCACCGCAAGTCGGGTTCGCGCTGACCGCCGCGTTGCGCTTCCTGCCTGACATGATCTCCAGGACCACCCTGGTGCTGCGAGCGGTGGAACTGCGCGGTTACGACCTGTCCCGGCCGCGCTTCGTCGAGTTCGGTAAGTGGCCGGACTACGTCAAGCGGATCAGCCGCTGCGTAGTCCTGATTACGGTGCCGCTGCTAATCGGCAGCCTGCGCGGCACCACCACCATGGCCATGGTGGCCGACGCGCGAGGGTTCGGCGCCAACAAGCGCCGCGGCTCACTGCGTGAGCATCCGCTGACCGCCGTCGATGTCGGCGGCTACGTAATCCTCGTCGGGCTCGTCGGCACGGCGATCGTCCTTAACCACTTCAAAATCGGTGCCCGCCCCTACTGAGCTTGACCCGCTGCATTCCCCCGCGGTCGACCGGGAAAGCCGCCTGGCTGTTCCGGCCCGCATCGCCCGCCTCAATGACACGAGGAGACCCGATGCGTTACGACGCAGTCCTGTTCGACAACGGCGGAACGCTCACCCACCGAAGCTCGCCGGTGGCTGCCGTGTGCAGCCTGGCCAGCCGACTGGGCGTGGAGATTTCCGAGGAAGACGCGGCTCGCTACTGGCGCCGATCGAAGGAGCACAGCCGGACCCTGATGAAGGAGAAGCGGCTGCGCCGGAACCTGTCCAGGGCAGATCACCGGGCGGCCTACGTGACCGGCTACGCGCCGTTCGACGAGATCGCGCCCGGTCTGGCCGACCTGATGTACGACGAGTGGAAGACCAATCCGCAGACCATGGTGCCGTACCCGGACACGCCCGCGGTGCTCAAGTCGTTCGCCGGGGCCGGCATCCCGATCGGGATCGTCAGCAACACCGGCTGGTCGATCAACGAGGGTTATGTCGCCACCGGCCTGGATGCCTTCATCCAGACCTTCGTGCTGTCCTGTGATCTGGGCGTGGCCAAGCCCGATCCAGAGCCCTTCCTGACCGCATGCGAGCGGCTAGGAGTATCCCCTGACCGGACGCTAATGGTCGGAAACAACCGTCTCGCTGACTCAGGTTCGATCTGCGTCGGCTGCTACTGCCTCATCTTGCCTCCGGTGCCGCCGGGGGCCACCCGAGGGCTCCGTGCCGCCGCTGACGTGGCCGGCATCGCCTGGGCCGAATGACAAGGAGAGCGTTCCATGCCCCCTGTGCTCAACAGTCGTGCCCGTGCGCTGGGGACCGCGATGGTCCTGTTCGTCGCGCTGGCCTTGCCGTTTGCCGCCAGTGCGGTGCCAGCCAGCGCCGCCACCGCCTCGGTCGCCGCGGCAGGCCAGGCTGATGCAGCCGCCAAGGTCCCCCGGTACGACCACATCGCTGTGATCATGTTCACCAGCCACGACTACGGCTCGATCCTGCATAACCGGTTCGCGCCGAATTTCAACCGGCTCGCCAGGCAGTACGGCCTGGCCAGCCACTACTACACGACCTCCGACCCGGATACAGCCAACGTCATGGCTCTGCTGGCCGGGAATGACTTCGGCATCTCGGACGGCGCTCCGTACTGGGACTCGCGGGTCAACAAGCCGAGCCTGCTCAGTCAGCTCGACAAAGCGCACATGAGCTGGAAGGAATACGCGCAGGGCTTGCCTTATCCGGGTTACCTCGGCGATTGCTATCCGGGGAACTGCATCGAGACGGACTCGCTTTACAACCAAATCCAGTTCAATGCCGTCCCTGACCTCACCAGCGTGGCGGACAACCCGGCTGAGGCTCGCAAGATGGTGCCGGCCGCGCAGCTCGGCACCGACGCGAAAACCGGGCACCTGCCCAACTTCAGCTTTATCGACCCGAACGAGTGCGCGGGCATGCATGGCGGTCCGCCCTGGTGCGAGGACAGCTCGAACAACTATCACCAGTTCGATGACAACGCGCTGGTCTCGGGTGGCGACGCCTACCTCGGGCAGGTCGTGCACGAGATCATGTCCGGGCCGCAGTGGAAGAAGGGCAACAACGCGATCGTGGTGTCCTTCACCGAGGGCGACACCAGCCAGGGCTGCTGCGACGTCAAGGCGGGCACAGGTCACGTCGTCACGATCGTGATCACTAGCCACGGCCCGCGGCACCTGACCGACCCGGTGCCCTTCAACCACTACTCGCTGCTGCGCACGATCGAGGACGCTTTCGGACTGCCATGCCTCGGGCATGCGTGTGACAAGGTCCTGGTCCCGATGGCGAAGCTCTTCGGCGCCAGGTCCGACGCACCGGCTGGCCCGGCCGCCGGTTCCGGCACCGTCCCGGCCGCGCGTCGGGCCGCGACGCTGCACGCCATCCGGCCGGCCGCCGTGTCACCGTGGGCCGTGGTGCCAAGCCCCAACGTCGGCCCGGATGACAATGACCTGTCGGCGATCTCCGGGCGGTCGGCATCCGACATCTGGGCTGTCGGCGGCCTGCTGCCAACTGTCAATGCGACGATCGTTCGCACACTCGCAGTGCACTACAACGGCACGAGCTGGTCGCACGTTCCGACGCCCGACGTCGGATCGCAGGCTAACTCCCTCTACGGCGTGGCGGCCCTGCCCGACGGCACCGCATGGGCGACGGGCATCTACACCACGAGTTCCGGCCACACTAGCCACGCGCTGACCGAGCACTGGAACGGCCACAGCTGGACGATCGTGCCGGCCGCTGACCCAGGCTCACAGGACGACATGCTGTACAGCGCGACCGGTGTCACCGATTCCGACGTGTGGGCAGTCGGCGGCTACAGCGGGCCGGACGGATTCTTCCACCCGCTGATCGAGCACTGGAACGGCCATGACTGGACCGTGACCGCCGTCAAGGGCGTGACCGGCGGCGACGGCATCCTCACTGCGGTCACCTCTGCGCCCGGCGACGGCGTCTGGGCCACCGGCCAGCTCACCAGCCACGCCCCGGATCAGCAGGTCGTCCTGCACCTGGTGGGCGGCTCCTGGGTGGTGACGCGCGGCGCCGTGCGGACGTCCGGCAGCGCGGCCGCCAGCGCCTACCCCGAGTCGATCGGCGTTTCGCCGCTCGGCGCCTGGCTGGCGGGGAACGACAGAGCCGGGCACGCGGGATTCAGCACGCTGGTCGAGGGACCGGGCTCGGGCGGGCACCTGAAGGAGCTGACTACCCCGAATCCAACCCCACAAGACAATTACCTAGCCGGGATCGCCCCCGTCATCGGCGGGCACGACGCCTGGGCGGTTGGCTACAGCATTCCGGTTTCGACTGGTAACGCGGCGCCGCTGATCGAATTCGGATCGGCGGCCGGGGGCTGGAAGACCGTCCCCAGCCCGGACCCAGGTGCGGTCAACAAGGGCAATACCTTCATTAACGCCGTATTCGCTCTCGCTAACGACAATGTCTGGGCCGCCGGTACCTTCGACGGGCCGAATGGCGAGCGCACGCTGATTCTGCATTTCACCGGAGGAGCGGTCTGAGCTACCGGGACGGCCGGGCAGTTCGGATCGATGTGAGCTGCCCGCCGGGCCGCCGGGCTGACTAACGCTAAAGAGGAGCACGTCAGATGCCATCCTTGGACAGCAATCGGGCCCGCGCGGCGGTAGCCGCGGCGGGCCTGTTCGCGGCGCTGGCTTTTCCGGCCGCCGCCAATGGCACGACCGCCGCCGCGCCCGGCAGGCTCGGCTCACGCCGGTCGGGCGGCAACAGCCGTGAACCAGGTGCCGCGTTACAGCCACATCGCAGTGATCATGTTCACCGACCACGGCTACGGCGCGATCCTGCACAACAAGTACGCGCCGACCTTCAACCGGCTGGCCAGCCTTTAGGGGCTGGCAGCCCGTTACTACACGACCTCAGACCCGGACAGGCCGGCATCATGGCGTTCCTGGCCGGCAACGACTACGGCGTGAACGACGGTTCTCCGTACTGGGATCAGCGGCTCAACAAGCCGAGCCTGCTGGGCCAGCTTGACCACGCGCACAAGTCCTGGAAGGAATACGTCCAGAACATTCCGTATGGGGGGTACTTGGGTGATTGCTATCCAATCTTCTGCCAGGCGGTAGGCGACAGCGTGCCGGTCACGACGGGCAATGCGGCGTCGCTGATCGAGTACGGCTCTGCGACCGGCGGCTGGAAGACGGTTCCGAGCCCTGACCCGGGCGCGCCCAGGGGTAACACGATCCTGGACGGCGTCCTGGCCTTCAGTAGTAGCAATATCTGGGCGGTAGGTACCTATGACGGGAAAGGCGGCATGAAGACGCTGATCTTGCACTACACCGGAGGAGCGATCTGACCTGCGTGGCCGGCCGGGCTGACTACGACGGCCAGCCCGGCCGGTCACGCGCCGGTCGCATGTCGGGCTGGTCACGAATGTGTCTCGGCAGGGGGGACATAAGCAGACCTGTTCTGATAGAAGAGACAGGTCTGGCCAAGCAAGGCAGGCGTTGTCCGGGCCGCCTTCGCCTGGTCATGTCATCGATCAGGGGAGACCACGTGAGACCAGTTCATAACCCACTTGCCGCCCGCGCGGCCAGGGCAGCACTGGCCACGGCAGTGCTGTCCGCCGGAATCCTGACGACGGCAGTGCTGGCGGCCAACGGACCGACCGCCCTGGCGGCCCCGGCCCGTGTCCCCGCTATCTTTCCGTGGGTCGCACTAGGCAACCCCGGCGCGGTGTCGCCGTCGCTGGCGCTCTCGGTAGCTGCTGCCGGCGATCCGGAGATCGCGGCCATCGGCAGCCGCGACTCGCTGCAGTACTACACGAAGGTCAACGGCAAGTGGACGCGCAAACAGGTGGCGGGCAGTAACTCGGCCTTCGCCGGCGCGTCGCTTATCAGCGGGCCGGCAGAAGACGCGCTAGCAGCCGTCGAGGGCCCCGGCCACTCACTAGTGGTTTACGTCAGAACCGCCGGCCACTGGACCAAGGCGAAGGTGGCTAGCAGCGGCACCACCTACTCAGCGCCGTCACTGGCCTTCGTGAGCGAGAGCGAGCCCGTGATCGCGGCCGAGGGCAGGAACCACTCGCTCTGGTACTACTACTTCCGCGGCAGCGCGTGGCACAGCAAGGAGGTCCTCGGGGCCGGCCGGGCATATTCAGCGCCGTCCGTGGTCCTCAGGGGTTCGGGCGAAGCCGACATCGCCGTCCAGGGCGCGGACCACACCCTGAGCTACCTCAGCTCCGCCAGCCCACAGCACTGGACCGATGCCGTCGTCGGGGCCGCCGGGACCACCTACTCGGCTCCGTCGTTGGCAGCGCTCAGCGCCGGTGAGGCAGCCATCGCCGTCGAGGGCCCGCATCACGACCTGGTGGCCTTCAGCGGCGGGCCTGGCTGGAGCAGCGAGAAGCTGGAAGGCAACGGCCGGTGCTACTCCGCTCCGTCGCTTCGGGAGAACGTGTCCGACGCGACCCGCCCGGTAGAGATCGCGTTCCAGAGCGCATCGAATTCGCTCACGCTGCTGTTCTACAACGCGGGGTCGCCGACGCCGGGCTGGGAGAACGACGTGATCACCCGCGCGAACGGCGTCGTGGACTCAGCCCCGGCGCTGTTTGACCGCACGGCCAACCCGGCTGGCCAGGCCGACCTGGCTTTTCAGGGCAAGGGTGACACGCTCTGGTACTACCACGCGCCTAAGCCCCCGGCCGCGGGCCTGGCGCCAAGCTTCACCGGAGTGAGGATCGGCGGCCCCGGCTCTACCTTCGGCGGCTGAGCCGCCGCTCTACCCGTGTAAGGACTCGGTTGGCGGCGGGCGACGAGCTTGCGCGGAACGAATCGCCGAATCTGCCGAGCTGAAAGACCGCAGGCTGCTCAGATGCCTAGCTCCACTTGATCCTTTACGGATCAGCCTCAGTTGATCCTTCACCCGCCCTAGATGAAGGTGTCACCGGCCGCCGGCGGCGCTGTCCGGTCAGCTCCAGCGGGTGCGGGATCTGATTCTGGTGCCGGGCTCAGGCCCTGGCGGGCGGGGACCCGCAGCTCCAGCTCCGACAGGGCAGGACCGAACCGGGTAAGTGAGCTTGGCGCTGACGTCGTGGCTCGGGCCTACCCTTATGACGTTATCCGCTGTGACAGGCAGAACTCGTTGCCTTCTGGGTCGAGGAGCACGAAGTGGCTGTCGTGTTGTTCCAGGACACTGGCGCCCAGTGCGGTGAGTCGTGCGACCTCGGCATCGAAGGAGTCACATCGCAGGTCGAGGTGGACGCGGTTCTTGACGGCTTTCGGCTCCGGTACGCGATGGAAGCCCTATCGGCGGGCCCGGCCGGGGCCAGGTCCAAGAGCCGGTCGTCGAAGGCCTCATCTTCTCCTGGCGCAGCGCCATAGTGCCCCTGCCGGGTCGTGTCTGGTCAGGCCTCGCGTACAACCCGCAGCACCTCTCCGCCGTCACTAGGAGTATGACGCGTCATGGCAGGAACGGCCTACCTTCTCTCGGTGCCTGAGCTCAGGCCCTGCGGGTGCGTTAGACCGGCGTCCTGGCCTGCCGCCCTAGTGCTATGTGGCCTTCTCCTTGCGGCTTGCGGTATCTCGTCGGCTGGCAATGTCACTTCAGCCGCCACATCGCGGTCTGCGTCGGTGCCCGCCAGCCACCCGGTCACTCGCTCGACGGCGGCGAGCCTCCGCAACGTGTTCGGCCAACCGGTGCTCAGCCCGCGTGTCGCGGTCACAGCCAGCGGCGTTTACGTCGCGTGGCAGCTGTCACCACCAGGCACTGCGGTCACCAGCTCGGAACTGGTCCGCATCGATGCCGCGACGGGTCAGATCGAGGCACGGCGAGAAGTGAACTCCGATATCGATGAGGCAATGGCGGCCGCGGGCTCGTTGTGGGTTGCCGCCCAGTCTGCCCGGAACCGGACCCTGCTACGGCTCGACCCGGTGACGCTGACAGATACCGGGCGATGGAACCTAGCCAGCACAGCCAGACAGACGTGGGGCTTTCACCTGGCGGTCGCGGGGGGCGGACTCTGGGTATCGGCGGCGAACCTGCTGATTCGCCTATCCCTGCCTACGGCACGCGAGACAACCTCGATCGCGTTCCCCGGTGCATACAGCTCGGACGTATCGGCGAACGCCGCAGGCACCCTCCTGATCTTCAGCGAAGCGGACAGCGGCGGCCGGGGTTCTGTGCAGCGCCGGAACCCATTGACCGGCGCGCTTCTCGCCTCCTATCCCATGCAGGGCGTAGCGGCACCCGCGGTCGCCGGGCCGATCGATTCCAGCGTGTGGGTCTCGGAGGCCACCGGAATGTTGGGCTACGTGCAGCGGCTCGGCTCCACCACGCTCGCGCCGGACGGAGGCAGGTGCAGGGAGGGACGAAGTACCAACACCTGCGTCGAAGGAACTAACGGCATTTCTGCAAGCCTGGCCAACGGGCTGCTCTGGGTCACTCAGATAGCTGGCGGGAAGGCCCGTAACTACTGCGCCGATCCCCGCGACGGGCGAAGGCTCGCCTCCATCGAACTCCCCCAGCCGAATGAGGACGAGGTGCTTGCCATCGGGCCTCGCCAGATCTTCTATTCAACGCTCGGCCCCAAGGCTAGCCAGTACCTGAGGCAGGAGCCCATCCCGGCGGCCTGTCGGGCGCGGCAATAAACATCTCACATCCCCCAGCAGACATTGGCGATCCGCACGGCACGCCGAATTCGTTACCCTCCGGGTCGAGCATCGCGACGCTGTAGCCAGGTAGCGGTTCTGGAGACTGTCTACTTGCCCTCTGGCACTCGAAGAGACAGCGTTCGGGGGCGATGTCGCCCTCGGGGCTTCGCTCATGGGTCACCGTTCACGCTGAAACCTCCATCTTCCGTACCGCCTCGCTATCACGGCTCGTGGCCGCTAGACGTGCCGTCAAGATCTAGGACGGTGCTGAAATAGTCCGTCCTTAGCGACGACTCACGACGGGTGCCAGGCTCGCCTGACGGCATCCGCCGAAATAATGTCCCTTCGCACATCCCGGCCGCGCAGACCGATCCCGGCGATCAAACCAGTTGACCCCCCGTGCGACAGCCGTTCAGGCTGCTGCTATGACGAGCCGGATATCGCACACAACATTTGACGCCGTTGACGCTTACGCACAGTCGGTGTTCTAGGCCCAGGTGCTGGGCTTTGCAGAGAATCCCGAGGACCCGAACCTGCCCGGCCATGAGGAATGCCCGATCTTCTCCGCCGATGGCAGCGAGATCCTGCTGTTCATCGCGGTCCCGGACGGCGCCAAAGACGTCAAGAACCGCCTGCACCTCGACCTGAAGCCGGTCGACCGTACGAGGGAGGAAGAAGCCGACCGGCTAGTCGCGCTCGGTGCCTCGCAGCTGGCAGATCACCGTCGGCCAGGCGGGAGTGGCTGGATCACGATGGCCGATCCGGAGGGAAACGAGTTCTGCATCCTCCCGCACAACCTGCCAGCCTTCGCGCCGGCCGAGTGAGCCTCCGCAGAAGCCAAGTGCCGGATAGGCCGAATCACTCGCGGGAATCCACGTACGCCGAGCAGAAGGAATACACCCACCTAATTGCTAGCCGACGCCGGGTACGCGCTGCGGCTGGGGCTCACCGCATGGTGCTGGTCTCCAGCCTTCGGCCGAAGTGGGCCGGGTGGCCGGTTTTTGAGACTGTCTAGTTGCCCTCAGGTACCAGCTGAAAGAACAGTCGCGGCGCACCAGGTGCCTCGACGACAACTGTCGGGTCGTCTTCCGGGTTAGTGATGCCGTCATGCGCAGACGGTCAAGTTCTGCCGGTCATAGGGGGCTACTTCGTAGTCGTCGAGGGCTGCGGCCCAGAACCGGGCAATAGAGGCCGGGTGCCGGCTATCGAATGTGACATCGTGAATGCGTGCCATGGTTGTGATCGTGCCACTGCTGTCGTCGCCGAGCACGGCAGTAGTTTCAGGACCGGGTCACTGGGCGGCGCCGGTCAGCGGGCGGGACGGGCAGGGCAGGGTGCGCAGCAGTTCGCCGTTGATCAGCTGGTTGCGGACCAGGACCCGGTAGACCGTGGAGCGGGTCACGGTGCCGTGGTACGACGGTCCATCTCGAACACCAGCCGTTTCGGCCCCCCTTCGGGTGCGCGGCGCAGCTCGCAGACCGCCGACTCCAGCTCAGCAGGGATCTGCCACGGATGCTGATGCACCTTGTGGTTCCGGTCGGCTGAGCCGGATGTTGCTTCGTCCCGGTAGCGGTGCCGCCAGGCATGCACGCTCTGCCGACTCACTCCATATCGTTCGGCGATTTCGGTCACCGGGACCCGGCCCTCACCTCGAGGACGGCCCGGTATCTCTGCTCGGTCACGCTCAGCTCCCATCAGCACGAGCGGGAGTGTTAAGCATCAAGCGGAGCCGATGTGTAAAGAATCAAGCGGCACAGCACAGGCTGCTCAGATGACGTGACGCAGAATATTACTTCTGGTTTGAGAATCACTGTGGGTGGCGTCAGCCAGTGCTTTAGATCCGGCTGTCCCAGCGGTCGTAGTAGGGGCGGATGCCGAGCAGTTTCGCCAGTGCCCATAGTGGCGGGAGCATGAGGTTCTGCACTCGGATGGGCGGGGTAGTGACGCGGCTTTCGTGGCGGAAGTGCCAGAAGGTGGCGCCGAGCTGGAGCGGATTCTTGGGCGCGCCTCTGGGCGTGGTCTTGCCATCGGCGACTAGGCCAGCGAGGGCTTCGTGGAACTCCTTGGCGCGCAGGGCGGGGCGGAGTTCAACGATGCCGTGTACTTCTCGCGGGTCCGGGGTTGCCCTCGGAGTGCGGGACGCCGGCCGGCACGATGACCGTTTCGCCGGCTCCGGCGACATGTTCCTTGCCGTTCAGGGTGAAGTGGGCTTCGCCGGCCAGGATAGTGAAGCGCTCCTCCTGGCCGGGATGGATGTGCTCGGTAATCACGCCGCCCGGCACGCTGCGCCAGCTAAAGCGGACCAGCTGCCCGTGGTTGTCGGCGGCGACGGCGGTGTAGGTGATCCATTCGCCGGTCGCGGGGTTGAAGAAGGGCCGGAAGGTGGCCGTGGGGCTGTCGGTCTGCTCCATGATTAACTCTCCGTGCGGTGCCGCGCCGGGCCTGTCGAGCGGGCCGGACGGATGCGGGCGAGGTCGCGGAAGCCGGCGGCGGCGGTGCCCAGGAGCACGACGCCCGCGGCGATGCCGGTGGTCACGGCGAGGGCCGAGCCCGACATGGTGGCGGCGAGGATGACCGGTCCGGCGGTCAGCGCCCAGCCGATCACCCGGTAGCGGGGAATGTGGACGAGGTGGTCGAGGTACAGCAGCAGCGGCCCGATCGTGATCACGATCGAGGGCAGGACCCAGTCGGAGCGCCCGGATGCGATGACGATGACGGGCAGCACGAAGGCGGCGGCCAGCTCGACGATGGTGGCGATGGTCACCAGCCGCTCGATCCGCCTGGCCTGCGGCCCAGACGGGCGGGGGGCGGTGCCGGCCGTGGCCCTGATCGCGTAGGTGAACACGGCGATCACCGCGATGCCGGACGCGGCGATCAGCACGTCTCCGGTGCGGCCGCCGATCGCCAGGCTCGCGCGCGCTAGCCAGAACGCGGCGAAGGCGGCCTGGATCAGGCCGCCGATGCGCCGCACCCGCCTCGACCATGCCTCGGCCGGGGTCAGCTCCGAAGTGCGAACCCCGTTCGGGCTCGTGGTGATGGGAATCGGCTGGGTAGCCGCGGCGACTGGCTGGGTTGTCATGGCGCTGACCGCCTCTGGTCTTGTTGTCATGGCGTGCTGGACCGGGTCCGGTACCAGGCGACAGTCGCGGCGATGGCGGCGGCCAGCGGCGTGCCGGCTGCGCCGAATGCGGTCTCGTATTTGCTAGTGTCCAGGATGAAGGGCTGTCGAATTGGTAGGACATCTCGGCCAGCCCGCGCAGCATCGGGTTGGTCAGCCCGAGGGCGCGCAGGGCGAGCTTGGGCACCGTCCGGATGCCGACGGGATGGCCGACCTGGGTGGCGACCAGGTCGAGCAGCGCCCGGGTGGTGACGGTCTGCGGGCCGGGCAGGTGCCACACCTCGCCGCGGCCTGCGGATTGGTGCCGAGGGTGGCCAGGCCGGCGGGGATGTCGGGAACGTAGCTGTAGGTGTGCGGCAGGTCAGGGTTGCCGATGAAGTCGGCGCGCGCCGGCCAGGGCGTTGCCGAAGACCCGCTCGCCGAGTGTTGACCCCTGGGTGACGCCGGCGCCGAAGAAGTCCGAGGCGCGGCCGATGGCGATGCGAAGCCGGCCGGAGTGGGCGGCGGCGAGCAGCTCGGCGGTCATGGCGGCCCGGGTGCGGCCCTTGCTTGTCGTCGCGGCGAGGGGGAGGTCCTCGGTCATCGGCTTGCCGTCTGTCGGGCCGTAGCCGTACACGTTCTCCAGGCTCACCAGCAGCGCGCCGGTGCGCTCGGCGGCGTTCATAACGCCGCGCTGCAGCGGCGGGAACAGCTCGGGCCACTTGTTGTACGGGGCGTTGAGGCACTGGTAGACGACCGATGCGCCCTTCGCGGCGTCGGTCGCGGCCTCCGGATCGGTGACGTCGGCGGCCCGCCAGTCCGCGCCGCGGGCCAGCGCGCGCGGCCGCTCCCTCGACACCGCCCGGACCGCGACATCCTGGCTGGCCAGGTGCGCGACAAGGGCGCTCCCGATCTGGCCGGTCCCGAATACGACGTGAAGCTGGGCCTCGCCCATGGCCGGGTCCTCTCGCTGGCTGTCGAGCAGCCCGCGCGGTCGGGCGTGAGGCAGGCCTCGATCTCTCTGCAAGCCGACGCTACGCTGGTATCGAAAAACAAGCAATAAAATTCAAGAATAAGACTACAAATTTCTTACTCACCGGGCTGGAGCTCCGTCAGCCGAGATGCCGCTGCTTTCGCCTGGCCGCTGCCGGCCGGGAACAGGGCTGCCTGCGGCCGCGGCCGCGCCGCCATCGTCGAGGCCGCTTCCAATGCCCTGGCCATCGATCCGTGCTGCGATGACATCTGTGCCGTCCGCGTCGCCGGGCTGCTCGGCGGCGGGTAGGCCGGGCGGCCCGCCGCAGCCGGCGGTTTCCCCTAGGAGCAGTGCGAGGACTTCGCTGATGGCAGGCTCGCGCGTGCCGGGCTCGGCCAGCGGCAGGTGCGCCTCGATCCGGTACCGGTTGCGGCGGCCGTCTCTGTGCTTCACCACGTAGCCGGCCTCGGCCAGGTCAGCGACAATGGCGTGCGCGCTGCGCTCGGTGATGCCCAGGCCAGCAGCTATGTCGCGCAGCCGGGCGCCGGGGTCGTGCGCGATGTGCAGCAGCACGCGTGCGTGGTTGGTCAGGAAGCCCCAGTTCGCCATGCCTATAGGCTACCTCTGATTCCTGAAATTAATTGCCAGTTTTGGCTTTCATCTGTAAGCTCATGGGCAGGCACCGGGATCGGACCTGCCGACGGCCGCCCGATATCCCGGTCACGGCAAGGAGGGCTCCCATGAGCGGCGGGAACGGAACCAAGGTCCTGGTACGCAGCCGGAAGGGCCGGATGGTCGCCGGGATCTGCGCGGGGGCCGCCGAGTACTTCGGCCTGGACGTGACCCTTATCCGGGTCATCGTGGCCGTCATCGCCGTCATCACCGGCGGCGCAGGCGTCCTGGCCTACCTGGTGGCGTGGGCCATCATCCCCGAGGAAGGCGAGAAGACCTCGATCGCCGAGGAGCTTCTCAGCAAGACCAGCCACAGCTCGCCGGGCTAACAGCTGCGATGACCGGCTTCTGGCCTTCCTCCAACGCGGGCCACCGGCCAATGGATCGAGTTCACCGCCCCCTGCCGAGGACCGCGACGGGCAGCTGGCCTGGTTCAGCTTCGCCGTCCGGAGCCGTCAGCCCTGCCCGCGGCGTTTGGCCCGGAGTTCGCCCTCAGCATCCCCGGCACCACCCGGACCGACACCATCCCTGCGGAAGTGCGGGTGGCCGGTAACGCATGAAAGGCAACGGGCTGAGGGCCACTCTGGGGTGCATCCTGCGGCCTCGTCCGTAGCATGTTGTCCGTTCGCCTGCCAGCTGCGGTTCGCGGGCCAGCGCGCGCTGCCTGACCGTCAGCAGCCACCGCCGCAGAACCAGAGGCAGTAATGCCCGGCAGGCAATACAACGCTCGCACTAGCGACCGGGGCGTTGCGCCCATGTCCTCCGCGCTCGACCCCAAGGCACCGACCAAGTGGTCACGACCGTGACCGCCGACCAGCCAGGGCGGCGAAAGTAACAGCAGGCTCGTCATCAAGCGTTGCCGAACCGTCCGCACGGAGCGCTGCCGCCAGATAGCCAAGCAATGAGGTCGCTGACATCTGGCCGGGCTCCCGCTTAGCCATCTGTCGCCAGGCCGGGGTGACACCCGGCTGCGCATTAGGTACTATAGAGTAAGTTACTGGCGAGTAGCAATCGGTAGATGGGGCGGGAGTACTCAAATGGGGCACTTCAAGAGCAACCTGCGGGACATCGAATTCAACTTGTTCGAGGTACTGAGGCGGCAGGATGTGCTGGGCGCCGAACCCTTCGCCGAGGTGGACGAGGAGACGGCCCGCGGGATCCTGGACGAGGTCAACAGGCTGGCTGAGGGCCCCATCGCCGCCTCGTTTGCCGACGCCGACCGCAACCCGCCAATCTTCGACCCCAACACCCACACGGTCCGGATGCCCGACTCGTTCAAGCGGTCGTACCAGGCATTCATCGACGCCGAGTGGTTCCGGCTCGAGCTGCCAGCCGAGCTCGGCGGTACCAGTGTGCCGCGGTCGCTTGGCTGGTCGGTGGCAGAACTGGTGCTCGGCGCGAACCCGGCCGTCTGGATGTACTCGAGTGTGGGGTCGTTCTCGTACGCGCTCTGGCAGCTGGGGACGCCGGCCCAGAAGAAGGTCGCCGAGCACGCGATCGAGGGCCGCTGGGGCTACACCATGGTCCTCACCGAGCCCGACGCTGGCTCGGACGTCGGCGCGGGGCGGACCAGGGCCGTCCAGCAGCCCGACGGCAGCTGGCACATCGAGGGCGTCAAGCGGTTCATCACCAGCGCCGAGCACGACCTGGCCGACAACATCCTGCACGTCGTGCTGGCCAGGCCCGAGGGCGCAGGTCCGGGCACCAAGGGCCTGTCGATGTTCCTCGTGCCCAAGTACCACGTCAACGACGACGGCACGCTGGGTGACCGCAACGGCGTGTACGTCACCAATGTCGAGCACAAGATGGGCCTGAAGGCCTCCACCACCTGTGAGCTCACCTTCGGCGCCGAGCACCCGGCAGTCGGCATGCTCATCGGCGATGTGCACGACGGCATCCGCCAGATGTTCATGATCATCGAGTTCGCCCGGATGATGGTAGGCACGAAGGCCATCGCCGCGCTGTCGACCGGCTACCTCAACGCGCTTGACTATGCCAAGACCAGAGTGCAGGGTGCGGACCTCACCCAGATGTCCGACAAGACCGCGCCCCGCATCACGATCATGAAGCACCCGGACGTCCGCCGCAGCTTGCTGTTGCAGAAGGCGTACGCCGAGGGCATGCGCGCGCTCGTGCTGTACACCGCTAGCCAACAGGACGCCGTGCAGGTTGCCGCGGCCCGCGGCGACCGGGACCAGCGGGCTGCCGCGCTGAACGACCTGCTGCTGCCGATCGTCAAGGGCGTCGGCTCGGAGCGCGGTTATGAGCTGCTAGCCCAGTCCCTGCAGACTCTCGGCGGTTCGGGCTACCTCCAGGATTACCCGATCGAGCAGTACATCAGGGATGCCAAGATCGACAGCCTGTACGAGGGCACCACCGCGATCCAGGGCATCGACCTGTACTTCCGCAAGATCGTCCGCGACCAGGGGGCGACCGTTGGCTATTTGCTAGGACAGGTACGGGAGTTCGCGGCGGCCGACAACGGCAACGGCCGCCTCAAGGGAGAGCGCGCTGCGCTCTCCAGGGCGGCCGACAACGTCGAGGCTATTGTCAACGCGATGAATGGCTTCTACGGCGCAAGCGTGGAGCAGGAGGCGGAGATATACCGGGTCGGCCTGAACACCACCAGGCTGCTGCTGGCCCTGGGCGACCTCGTCGTCGGCTGGCTGCTCGCGCGCCAGGCTGAAGTCGCGATCGCAAAGCTTGATCAGGGCGCCCTGAGCTCCAGCGACCGGGCGTTCTATGACGGCAAGGTGGCAGCCGCCGGGTTCTTCGCGGCGACCGTGCTGCCGCGGCTGGCGGCAGAGCGCGAGATCGTCGAGACGACCTCGTTGGACCCGATGGACCTAGCCGAAGAGGCGTTCTAGCCAGCACCGTCTGGGCCGTTTCAGCCGGCTTCGCTGGGCACTTCCGCGCCGATCGGCTGCAGCACGTCTCCCAGGAGATGGCCCCTGCCGTGAGTGATGATCGCCGCGCCCGGCTCGGCGAACCACTCGTAGCCGAACACCAGCCCGAAGACAGCTGGCGGCAGCGCGACCATGAACCGGGCCAGCCGCGCCGTCCTGCTCGTCCCGCGCAGAAACGAGGCGTGCGCGGCGATCGCTGCTTGCTTGCGCCGGGCATAGCGCCTAACGCTTACTCGATGAGTGATCGCCGCCCTCGGGGTGAAGGACGCCACGATTGCCGCCGGTTCATATCGGACCAGCAGCCTGAGCGGACGGCCCGGACTGAACGCCAGCCGGACAAGTTCACGGGGCAGCGTCGCCTCTAGCACTCGGATGCCGGTCAGCTCGGCGGCGCGCGCTCCAACCCGGTGGACCTGGACATGATCGCGATGTCCGTACCCGCCGCGCGGGTCGTAGCTCAGCAGCAGGTCGGCGCGCTCCTCGCCGATCACCGCCGCCAGCCGTCCGGCGGCCTCGTCCACGTCCGCACGGGCGAACCTGAGCCGGTCCGGCGGATCCGGGAACAGGATCGGCCCGTGCCCGCTGTCGGCGTAGCCGAGGTGGACGACGCGCGCGGCTCCCAGCAGGGAGGCGCTCGCGGCGAGCTCGTCCAGCCGGGTGCGCGCGCCCGGACCAGTCCCTGGGTCTACCACGCCGTCGGTGGCTACGACGATGATCACGCGGTGCCCTTCGGCCGCCAGCCGCGCGAGCGTGCCGCCGGTCAGCAGCGCCTCATCGTCGGGATGAGCGTGGAACGCGATGATCGTGGCCATGACCGCCATGTTCGCAGCATCCGCGTCGCGGCACGCGCGCAGATCTCGTACTGAACTGGCTGGGTTCAGTGACGTATCCGGTTCAGATCTCGTACTGGACCGATGCCCTGGACTTGGTGTGCGGGCGGCTGAGACGGCCGATTATCTCCTGGTGCTCGGCGTTATCGCGGTAGGCAAGGTAGCTGTCGGCATCGTCGAAATCGGCGACCACAGCGAAGTCGAGGTTGCCCTCGATGATCCCTGCGTCCGGCCCGGCGTGATAGGAGCGCAGCCCGGCCATCCTGTGCGCAAGCGCGGTCAGTTCCGCCGCGAGCTGCCCCTGCGTCTCCTTGGTCATCGCGTCATCCCAGGTGAACAGCACGACGTGCCTGATCATCGGATTCCTTTCCGCTAGAGCGCATGCTCGGGCGCAACGCGCGCCTGACTCAGGACCAAGCCAGCATCCGCAACGGCTCGGCCAGCATGGCGCCCACGTCCCGCAGCACGGCCGAGCCCAGGTCACCGTCGACGAGCCGGTGGTCGAAGGACAGCGCGAGCGTGCACACCTTACGCACGGCTAGGCCGCCATCGACGACCCATGGCGCGTCCTTAACCTGGCCGAACGCGAGAATCGCCGCCTCACCCGGGGACAGGATCGGGGTGCCGGTGTCCACGCCGAAGATGCCGACATTGGTGATGGTGATGGTGCCGCCGGACAGATCGGCCGGCGTTGCCTTCCCGGCCCGTGCCGTCTCGGCCAGCTGGGCGAGCGCCCTGGCCAGGTCCGGCAGGGTCAGCACATGCGCGTCCTTGACGTTCGGCACGACCAGGCCGCGGTCGGTCGAGGCGGCGATGCCCAGGTTCACGTAATGCTTGACCACGATCTCCTGCGCGGCCTCGTCCCAGCTCGCATTGATCATCGGATGCCGGGCGGCCGCGACCAGCAGCGCCTTGGCAACCAGCAGCAGCGGAGAAACGCGGACGTCGGCGAACTCAGGCAGCTCGCGCAGCCGGGCCGTCGCCGTCATCGTTTCAGTGATGTCGATCTGCAGGAACTCGGTGACATGCGGGGCGGTAAATGCGCTCGCCGCCACCGCGGCTGCGGTGTGCTTGCGCACGCCCCGGATCGCGATCCGGTCTTCCCGCTGCGCGGCGGGCGCCGACCCGGTCGGGACGACCATCGCGGGCAGGGGAACGCGGCCGCTGTCGCGAACTCCGTCCGCCGCCTGCTGAACGTCGTCTCGGGTGATCGAGCCGTTCGGTCCGGTCCCGGTCAGCTTGCTCAGGTCCACGCCGAGATCTCTGGCTAGCTTGCGGACGGGCGGTTTGGCGAGCACAGTGCCCTGGCCGGATCCATTGGCCGGGCGGGGGCGGCCGGTGCTGCCTTGCGCGCCCGCCGACTGGTCGTGCCCAGCTTGACGCCGTAGCCAACCAGTACCGCCTGCCGCTCGGCTTTGGGCGCCGGGCTGCCGTGGATGCCGGGCTCGGCAGCGGCCTCGATCGGCGGCGCTGGCACCAGGTCCTCGGTCTCGCTGATCGCTCGCTGCACTACTGCCTCGGCCGGGATGCCGGCCGGAGCCGCCGCGATGGTCCGGCCGGGGCCGGTCTTGACCGAGATGATCGGCGTGCCGACGTCTGCGGTCGCGCCCTCTGGGACGAGCAGGTCGGCGACGACGCCGGCATAGGGGCTGGGTAGCTCGACAACGGCCTTGGCCGTTTCGATCTCGACGATGATCTGGTTAACGGTGACCGTGTCACCCGGGTGCACGTGCCACCTGACGATGTCAGCCTCGGTGAGGCCTTCTCCGACGTCAGGGAGCTTGAACTCCTTGATATCCGACATGGGGGCCTCTCAGTAACCGAGGGAGCGGTCGACGGCGTCCAGGATCCGGTCCAGATCCGGCAGGTAATGCTCTTCCAACCGGGATGGCGGATACGGGGTCGTGTAGGCGCCGACCCGTAGCACCGGGGCCTCAAGGTTGTAGAAGCACTCCTGCGACACGCGGGCGGCGACCTCGGCACCGATTCCGCCGGTGACGACCGCCTCGTGCACGACCACGCACCTGCCGGTCTTGCGGACCGAGTCGAAGATCGTCGCGGTGTCCAGCGGCGCCAGCGAGCGCAGGTCAATGACCTCGACGGACCGCCCGTCGCTGGTCGCGGCGACGGCTGCCTCCGCGCATGTCCGCACCATCGGGCCGTAACACAGCACGGTTACGTCGGTGCCACTGACAAGAACGCGGGCTTTGCCCATCGGCAGCGCCGCGGCGAGCGCACCCTCGATGTCCACCTCGGCCCTGTCCCAGTAGCGGCGCTTGGGCTCGAAGAATATGACCGGGTCGTCACTGATAGCGGCCTGCTGGATCATCGTGTAGGCGTCAGCGGGATCGCCGCAGGCGACAACCCGCAGGCCGGGCGTGTGCGCGAAAAGCGCCTCCGGCGACTCACTGTGATGTTCGACCGCCCCGATGCCGCCGCCGAACGGGATCCTGACCACCACCGGCAGGCGGACGGTGCCGAGCGAGCGGTACCGCATCTTGGCTAGCTGGCTGACGATCTGGTCGAACGCCGGGAAAACGAAGCCGTCGAACTGGATCTCGCAGATCGGCCGGTAACCGCGCAGCGCCAAGCCGATGGCGGTGCCGATGATGCCTGACTCGGCCAGCGGCGTGTCCACCACCCGGGCTTCGCCGAAGTCTTTCTGCAGGCCGTCGGTGACCCGGAAGACGCCGCCGAGCTTTCCGACGTCTTCGCCCATGATCAGCGCCTTGGGGTTATTTTCCAGCGCCTTGCGCAGGCCCTCGTTGAGCGCCTTTGACAACGTCAGCGTGGTCATCGCGCGGCCTCCTCGTCGACAAACGAGTCAAGGTAGGCGGCGAACTCGGCGCGCTCAGCGGTGAGCTGCGCGGTTTCGGTGGTCAATACGTCGTCGAACATGGAGGTGGGCTCGGGATCGGGCATCTCCAAGCAGGCGGCCCGGACCCGGCTGCCAGTCTCGGCGGCTTCGGCTTCGACCTCGTCGAAGAACGACATGTCGGCGAGCTCATTGCGGATCAGGTACTGCTTCACCCGCTCGATCGGGTCCTTCAGCTTCCAGGCCTCGAGCTCTGCCGACAACCGGTACCTGGTCGGATCGTCGGTCGTGGTGTGCGCGCCCATGCGGTAAGTGAAGGCCTCGATCAGCGTCGGGCCCTGGCCATCCCTGGCGGCTTGCAGTGCCTTACGGGTAACGGCCAGGCAGGCGAGCACGTCGTTGCCGTCCACCCGGCAGCCGGGGAAGCCGAAGCCGCGTGCGCGCTGGTACAGCGGCGTCCGGCTTTGCCGCTCCAGCGGCTCGGAGATGGCCCACTGGTTGTTCTGGCAGAAGAAGACGACCGGAGCGTTGTTGACCGATGCCCAGATGAACGCCTCATTGACGTCACCCTGGCTGGTCGCGCCGTCGCCGAAGTAGGCGATCACCGCCTCGCCGTCCTCGCCAACAGCGCCGTCGCGCTGGATCCCCATTGCGTAGCCGGTGGCGTGCAGCGCCTGGCTGCCGATCACGATCGTGTACAGGTGGAAGTTGTGCGCCGTTGGATCCCAGCCCCGTGGCTGACCCCGCGGAACAGCTCGAGAAGCTTGGTCGGGTCCAGGCCACGGCACCATGCCACGCCATGCTCCCGGTAGGTGGGAAACGCCATGTCGCGCGGACCGAGTGCACGGCCAGAGCCGACCTGGGCTGCCTCCTGGCCGAGCAGGGACGCCCAGATCCCGAGCTCACCCTGACGCTGCAGCGCGATTGCCTCGAAGTCGATCCGGCGGACTATGACCAGGTCACGGTAGAGGGATTTGACTTCGTCCGCAGAAATTTCCAGCGGGTAGTCGGGATGGTCGACTCGCTCCCCCTCGGGGGTGAGGAGCTGAATCAGCTCTGCCCGGTCCGCCTGCCTGGCCCGTGCGGGCTGGTGCCCGTGCGGCAGTGCGGGAGGCGGCTCGCCCGGCACTTTGACGGCCACGGCCACTCCTTGCATGCTCATGTCCGGTCGGGGTCTAGCCCGGACCGGCCGGTCTTATGTCCATGTTGCTGCGACAGTACTAGCGCCCCGCCGAAATCGGTACGCGCGGGGCCTCCGCCCACCCGTTTACCCCCTGACAAGCCCGAGTGCGCCACACCGCAGCAGGCGGGCTCAGGCGGCCCGAAACCCGACCCAGGGCGCTCGGCCCGGGCTGTTCGCGTACTGTTCGGATATGCCGAGATTCGTCATCGACGTGATGCTCAAGCCAGAGATCCATGATCCGCAGGGCGAGGCGATCGCCAGTGCATGCCGGCGGCTTGGCTTTGACCAGGTCGCCGGGGTCCGGCAGGGCAAGCGGTTCGAGGTTGAGCTCACGGGACCGGCAACGGCGGAGCAGATTTCGCAGTCGCCGCCAATTGCTCGCCAACCCAGTGATCGAGGAATTCGCCGTCCGTCCGGCCTAAACCGGCCGGCAGCGGCCTTGCGGCACCAGCCTTACCTGATTGTTATTTTCGGCCGGTCTTTGCTCGGCGCCTAAACTGGCCAAGATCAGTGGCCCAAAACAGCGTAATCGCAGGTCAGCGGGATAAGGGGTATCTACGGGCTGCCAGTAGCGCACTGTTCGTCCAGAGATAGCCTAAGTTCATGATTATCGCAGCGCGTCCGGGGAAGCCTCCACAATGTGAACTGACTGTTACCGCGACGGGGCTGAGGAGCGGATGCGATCTCGGGTGTTCCATGCTGAGGAGCCAGCCGCAGACGTGGAGTTCTGCCTGGTGTTCCCCAGGGAATCGCTAAGCGTCCCGGTGATGCACCGGGTTCTCGGGGACACCCTCAGCCGCCTCGGCGTAGATGAGCGTTGTGTCAGTGATCTCCTGCTAGCTGTCACCGAGGCATGCACTAACGTGCTGCGGCATGCCG
>CAVQCR010000022.1:0-34463 GCA_963711055.1 uncultured Actinomycetota bacterium
GCTCACTGGATTGCGCGACGTGCGCCAGCTCTTCGAACGTGACCCAGCCGCAGTGGGACGACTTCGCGAGCTGGCTCGTCGTGCCGAGGCCACCATCAATGAAAGCGACGTGCGCTACGCGCCCTCGGTCCTGGCACCCAGCAAGATCATCTGTGTCGGGCTCAACTACGAGGACCACATTGCGGAAAGTAAGGTCGACCGTCCCGATCGAATTGTGCTGTTGGCTAAGTTCCCCTCGGGCCTGATCGCGCATGGCGACGCGATCATTCGCCCGCCAGTAACGTCTGAGCTGGACTACGAGGGCGAGATCGCCCTGGTCATGGGTCGGCGCGCGAGCAAAGTGCCCGCGGCGCATGCGCTGGACTACGTTGGCCGATACACAATCATGAACGACGTCTCGGCACGGGACCTCCAGCGCGACGAGCCGCAATGGATCCGGGGCAAGGCCCTCGACACGTTCGCACCGCTTGGACCTGTCGTCCTCGACGCGGCCGTCGCGCCGCCGGTCAGTCAGATGAGGCTGCGCACGCGCGTCAATGGTCAGGTGCGTCAGGACGCCTGCGGCACGCAGATGATCACTGGCGTGCCGGAGCTGATCGAGTACATCTCGGCCACAATCACGCTCGAGCCGGGTGACATTATCGCTACCGGTACGCCTTCAGGTGTCGGCCTCGGCATGACGCCGCCGGTCTATCTGGCACCTGGTGACAAGGTCGGCATCGAAGTCACAGGGATAGGCGAGCTGGTCAATATTGTGGCTGGATGAAAGCAACGGCGCCGCCGGCCCAACCGTTCGCGTCAGCTCCTGCCCTGTCATGCGCGCAGGCGCGGTGCCCTGGCTGAAAGCGAGTTAACTGTATTGACGTTCTTAGAGCGACCCGGCCCGCGCGGATGGAGGACGGCCAGATCTACGCCTTGCCTGCTGGCTGGGCCTCGGCGGCCTGGCGGCCGTTGATCTCAACGTTGGGCCGGTGGCACCAGGAAGCGCATGTCGGCGCCATGCTACGGACAGAAGTCGCTCGCGCAGGCTCCGTACGATCTAGCGAAGCCGGAACGGAAGCAAGGACCAGCACTCGCATGGCGCCTGCCGTGTAGGACGCGCAGCTGTAGCAGGATGAGCGCATGCTGATTGTCCATGTTCATGTGCGCGTGCTAGGCGGGCGGATCCAGGACTTCCTCGCCGCCACGACAGTCAACGCGCGAGCATCCCTGACCGAGCCGGGCGTCTTGCGTTTCGATGTTCTGCAGGATCAGCATGACCCGGCGCACGTGGTCCTGACGGAGGTCTACCGCGACGACGATGCCGCAGCCGCGCACAAGCTGACGCCGCATTATGCGGCCTGGCGTGACGCGGTCGCGGGGATGATGGCCGAGCCGCGAGCGTCGCAAAAGTACTCGGCGGTGTTCCCGGCGGCGGAGGACGGCGGGGAGAGCGGCGCGCCATGACGCCGATGAGCTTCGAGTTCGCCACCGCTGGCCGGATTCTGGCCGGTGTCGGGCGGGCGGCAGAGCTCCCGGTGGTGCTGGCCGGGCTGGGGTCGCGGGTGCTGGTGTGCACGGGCGCTGACCCTGTGCGGCACGCCGGCCTGCTAGCCGGGCTGGAGATGCCCGCAACGGTCTTCCCGGTGCCCGCTGAGCCGACGATCGAGATGGCGCGGGCCGGGGTCGCCGCCGCGCGCGAGAGTCGCGCGGATGTGGTCGTCGCGATCGGCGGCGGCAGCGTCATCGATGCAGCGAAGGCCATCTCGATCCTGCTGACCAACGGTGGTGACCCGGTCGATTATCTGGAGGTCGTCGGGTCCGGCCGGAGGATCACCCGGCCTGCGGTGCCGTGCGTCGCGGTGCCGACCACGGCCGGCACTGGTGCAGAGGTGACCGCCAACGCTGTGCTCGCCTCGCCCCGGCACCAGGTCAAGGCGAGCCTGCGCAGCCACCTGATGATCCCGCGTCTAGCGCTGGTCGACCCCGAGCTCACCGTGTCCTGTCCGCCGCCGGTCACCGCGGCAAGCGGGCTGGACGCCATGACGCAGTGCCTGGAGCCTTTCGTGGCGGTCCAGGCCAACCCGCTGACCGATGGCCTGGCACGCGAGGGCCTGCGCCAAGCGGCTGCAGGCCTTCGCACCGCCTACGCCGACGGCGCCGACCTTGACGCGCGCACGCACATGGCCATGTGCAGCCTACTGAGCGGGATCGCGCTGGCCAACGCGAAGCTAGGTGCCGTGCACGGCCTTGCCGGGGTCATCGGCGGGATGGCCGACGTGCCGCATGGCGCGGCCTGCGCTGCGCTGCTGGCGCCAGTTATGGAGGCAAACGTGCACGCGCTGAAGTCCGCGCAGCCCGATCACCCCACCCTCAGCCGGTACGCGGAGGTGGCCCGGCTGCTGACCGGAAAGCCCGCAGCATCCACCGAAGACGGCATCGCCTGGATCCGCGAGACCATCAGCCTGCTCGCCGTGCCCGGCCTCGCCGCGTTCGGTATCCGCCCGGACCACGCGGACGACATCGCCAGCAAAGCCAGTAAATCAAGCAGCATGAAGGGCAATCCCGCGATCCTGTCCAATGCGGACCTCAAGGCCATCCTGCTCCGGGCGCTCTAGGCGGCGCACGGGGCTTCCGAGCGGCGCTGAGCTAGAGCGTCGCGAGTCCATGATCGCCAGGGCCGCGCGGTACCACTGCCACACATCGACGACGTGCTCGCCGCTCACCACGAAGAACGCGTCGTACATGTTGACGGTCGTCGGCAAATAGCCCGGCACCAGCGCGACCGAGTCGCCGACGTGCAGGGACGAGCCGTGCGGCGCGGCGAAGATGCCGTGCTCCTCGTCGAACCGGAAGAATTCATGCGGATGGCCGACGATGGTCGCGTTGGCCGGGTCCGCGACTGACTTGCTTCCGGCGTCGACGATCACCTTGCCGCTCTGGCTGATGACGCTCGTCTGGAGGGTCAGGGAGTGCTCGAAGCCCGCGACCGGAGCGGTCGGGCCATGACGAGCCCTGTCCGGCCAGGGAAACGCAGGCGGGCGTCATGTCGGGCGTCGTCCAGAGCCATGCAGCAATCGGCTAGTACTCCCTGACACTGAACAGGTCGTTGGCCGCGCCGTCGGACAGCGCGCCTCGATCTCGTGGCGCTCGATGTTGGCGGCCATCTCCGCGATTCGGCGTCTGCGCCGCCCGGGCGTGCGCGGCCCCCCAAGGGGCTGGCCACAGTTCGATGACGCTGCTCGCGGGGAGCCCGGTACGATCTCGCCACATGGCCCTCCCCGCCGCTACCGGCGAGCCCGGCATCGTCTTCCAGGCGTCCCGCGTGGACCTGGTCCGCGACAGCCAGCTACTGCTAGACCGGGTGAGCGTCACGATCAGAGCCGGAGAGCACTGGGCGCTACTCGGGCCGAATGGCGCCGGCAAGAGCATCCTGCTGCAGGTCATGGCGACCTACGCCTACCCAACCCGAGGGCACGTCGACGTTCTCGGCCACCGCCTCGGGCGGGTGAACGTATTCACGCTCCGGCCACGGATCGGGCATGTCAGCCCGCACCACCGTGTGGATCCTCAGCGCACGGTCCGCGAGGTCGTGCTCACCGGCCTGACCGGCACCATCCAGCTCGTGCCCTACCGGGAGACCAGCAAAGCTGAGCTGTCACGCGCGGCCGCGCTCACGGAGCTGATGGGCCTGGCTGGCCGGGCTGACGCACCGTGGCAGGTGCTGTCGCAGGGCGAGCGCAGCCGTGCGCTCATCACGCGAGGGCTGATGGCGCAGCCCGAGCTGCTCCTGCTGGATGAGCCTGCGGCCGGCCTGGACGTGGCGGGCCGCGAGCAACTCCTGGCCAGCCTGGACGAACTGCGCCAGCGGCAGCCGGGCCTTGCCACCGTGCTCGTGACACATCACCTGGAAGAGTTGCCCGCCAGCACGACCCACGCGCTGCTTTTGCGTGGCGGGCGGACACTGGCGGCAGGTGCCGTCGGCGACGTGCTCACCTCCGAGCTAGCCAGCGCCTGCTTCGACCACCCGGTCGCGATCACACGGCTTGCTGGCCGCTGGGCTGCAGTTTCCCCTTCCAGCCAATAGACATGGCCGTCCATGTCACTCAGTCCTGCCGCGACGAGGCCATCGACGCCGTGGCCTACAACAAGACCGGTTGCCGTGGCTGTGCACAGGCCTGCGGGATCGCTTAGGCAGCGCTCGGTGCGAGCCCGTGGTGACCGGGGCCACGCGGAGTGACGGGCCAGATATCGACCACGACGTCGTCCTGCACCACGTGGAACGCGTCGTAGCAGTTCACCGTGCTCGGTGAGTAGCCGGGCACCAGGGCGACGGAGTCACCGACGGCGAGCGACGAGCCGTCGGGCGCGGAGAATATGCCGTGCTCCTCGTCGAACCGGAAGACCGCGAGGTCGTGGCCCACGATCGTCACGTTGCCCGGATCGGCGACCGACTTACTACCCACATCGACGATGACCTGGTTGCTCCGGCGGCTAATTACGGATGCCCGGATCGTCAGCGAGTGCTCAAAATCAGCCACCATCCGCCCGTGGAAGTTGTCCATGACGACGTAAGAGCCAGCCTGAATCTCGGTGATCCCAGGATATGCCGCCGTCCACTGCCAGGTGGCGATGCCGCCCGCCGACCGGATCGGGCACGGGATCCCGTTCGCCTCGAGCATGTCGGCGACGTCGATGAAGAATTTCATCGCCTCCTGCTGGCGCTCGTGGCGAAGGCCAGTTTCGGGCGTCAGCGTGCAATGCCCCTCGTAGCCGGTGATGCCCTCGAAACGCAGTCCCGGAAGGTCGGTCACCTGTCGTGCGAGTGCCAGGGCCTCGGCAGCGGTATCGACCCCGCAGCGGTTCATGCCAGTGTCGACCTCGATGAAGATCCCCAGCGTCGACCCGGCCCTGACTGCGGCGGCCGAGTGCGCGCCGGCGTTCGGCGCCTCATCCACCGCCACGAGGATCCGGCGATCTCGGGCCAGCTCGGCGAGCAGCCGGATCTTGTCCGGATGCGAGACGGTGTTGACGACGAACAGGTCGTCCAGGCCGGCCGCGGCAAGGACGGCAGCCTCCCAGACGGTGGCCATCGACAGCCCGCCCGCGCCGGCCAGCACCTGGCGGCGGGCGAGATCCGGGCTCTTGTGTGTCTTGTAGTGCGGACGGATCGCGGTCGAGCCCATGCGCCGTAGCTCGGCTGCCATGTGATCGATGTTGCGCTGGGCCGCATCCACATCGAGCACAAGCGCGGGCGTGACCAGCTCGTCGCCTCGCTTCCCCACGTCCTGCCCGTACTGACGCATGACGCGGTCTCGGGACTCCTGCAGCAGCGGAGCGGTATCCAGCATTGAGAACCTCCTGTAGCTAAGGACCTGGGCTCATTGCACGGCCGGTCCGAGACAGCGGACCACGTGGAGCGGTTCCCGGCCGGCCCGGACACGCAGTGGCAGGCTCGCGGCCAGCGCGTACGTCTCGCCCCTGCCAATGGGCTGGCTGCCGAAGTCTCCTTCGAGCGAGCCCGTGCCGGACACCACGATCGCGACGCAGAACCGCCCGTCGTCCACGTCGATCTCGTCCGAAACTTCCAGCGCAGTCGCGTCGAAGAACGGGAGCACGTCGTCCTGGAACAGCCGCACCTCGCGGGATCCATGGCTAGTACGGAGCACGCGCGGTTGCTGGCGCGCACGGCTGAATGTCTGCTCCGCATCAGTGCCGGTGTAGTCGATCATGTCGAGGGCTAGCTCCCAGCCCAGTCCCATGGTCGCTCCGGCGTCGTCATCGCCGGACGTCTCCGGTATGACGATGTGGTCGCTCGGCTCCTGCACCTCGATGAACGAGATTCGCGGGCCGAGGAAGTGCGGCACGCCCGCATGGGCCACGTACACCTCACCTGGATGCACATCGGTCCGGTGCAAAGAGCTTCGTATGGCCTGGTTGTCGTGGCGGCGAACGGCGTGGGCGAACCAGTCTCGCTGGATGCCAGGAACGAAACCGATCCCCGCGTGGGCCGGCTCGTCGCCGTCACCAGGCGTGTCGAGCAGGATCCACGCCTCGGTCTTGCCAAAAGGGGAGCCCAGGTGCTTTCGCGCCCAGTCCCGAGTCGGGTGGGCGTGCAACGGCACCGGGCCGGCCGGGGAGAGCAGCTTGACCAGGACGCCAGTGATGGGGCCCCATTGCCCGGCGAATCGCGTGCCGAGCATCTCCTCGGGAAACGCCTCGACTATGTCCTTGATCGCCGTCCTGCCGACGCCCGGCAGGTCGACCGAGCTCATGCCCTGGGCGCCGCCATCGGGATCGGAGTTGTTGGCCGCTGTACAGGAGCCCACCCAGTCTTCTGACCACCAGTCATCGGGGCGGTCGGGCAGCCCACGGAATTGCCTGGTCAGCGAGCCGCCTTCGTAGAAGCGGTAGAGCGGGTGGTAGGCGAGCGGCAGCGGTCGCGTGATCGCCTCTCGCACCAGCCCGAGCCGGCCTGTCATCGCATGCCTCCTTTCCGGTGCGGTCAGAAGATGGCAATCGGGTTCCAGGGCGACCCCGTGGCGCCCGGGAGCCGCAGCGGCAGGCCTACGACCATGAATTCAAAGCGCCCTTCCTCGGCGCATGCCCTTGCCACGTCTTCGAGCTGGAGGCTGTCGGAGACGAACATCCCCATAGCCGTGACCTGGAGAGGATGGATCGGGTAGAGCATGCCCTCGACGTTGCTGGGCACCGTCTCTCCATCGCCGTCTGGCAGGAACGCCCCGATCCTCCGCTCGTGCATCCACGGGATCGTGTCCACATGCAGGCCAGGCTTGCCCTGGCCTGCGGGAGGGTACCCGTTGTCCCACGCGCCGAGCTCGAGTCTGCGCCTATGGTGGCCGGTGCGGAAGACGAAGATGTCGCCCTCGCCGAGCCGCACTCCTTCGGCCTGCTCGATGGCCTCGAGCTCGGCGCGCGTGACGGCCTCTCCCGGCTCCAGCCAGCTCACGCCTCGGTACCGCGGCACGTCCAGCAGCACGCCCCGGCCCACCAGGCCATTGCTGTAGGAGGTGACGTCCAGGGCCGTCGCGCCCCGGCTCGTCATGACTTCCTGGGCCAGGCCGTTGTAGACCAATCCCTTGTAGGCGATATGGCAGAGCGCATCCATGTGGGTGTGGCAGTCGCCGTGAAACTCGATGCCGAGGTAGTCGGTCGCGAACGTCAGCGTGGTCGATCCGATGTCGATGTCATGTCCTTGCACCACGTGGTGGATGACAGGGCTGGGATTGTCCGGGCCGGCAATCTTGTTCATGGGGATCGCCATCGTGACCTGCCGTCCGGACCGGACGAGCGCGGCTGCCGCGGCCACCTTGCCGGGGGTGATGAAGTTGAGCGTGCCGAGCTCGTCGTCAGGACCCCAGCGGCCCCAGTTCTTTACTGCCTCGAACATCTCGTCGAATTCGCGCAGTGACACCCGCGCGGGCATCGTCAGCGTTGTCATCGCCGGATCAACTCCTGTTGGTGACTGGTTCGCCAGGCCTGGCCGCTGCCGCGCCGGGGACATCAGCTAGCCGCGACACTCGGGCCGCGAACTCCTTGATGGATTCCTCCCCGGCTAGTGCGCCGATCTCAAGGTCATACTGGCGTGTCTCGCCGGGCTCGAGCCACTGCAGCTCGCCGCGTTCCCGCGCGTCGAAGCGGCCGGCGTCCCGGTTCGTGCTCGGCTCGAGGCCGACCGCGTACGTGCCCTCGCCCAGCATTCGCCAGACCGTGTGGTGCGGCAGCTGGTCGGCCCGGAACACCTGGTACACCCCGAGCCCGAGTGCGCGGTTGACTAGCGCCACGGGCACCGTGCCGTCCGGCTCCGCGACGATCTCGTGCTCGAAGCACGCCTCGGTGGCATCGCGCACCGGACCGGACATCCACTGGTATCCCTCAACGGGTACGCCGTAATCCGTCGTCGTCCGGCTGCTCGGCACGAGCAGTTCCGATCCCTCGTCCAGGACCGGGAAGCCGGCATTGCAGTGGTAGAGGAACATGTGCGATGTGCGAGTGTGCCCGACGTTTTCGATCTCGTCCTTGATCGCGAAGCTGCACTCGCCGACCCTGGCCTCGATTCGCCTGCGGAGCACAAGGCTCTCGCCGAACACCGCTGACTGAAGCACCTCGCCCTCGGCCCACAGCACGCACTCGTCGCCGTCCCACCGCTCCCCGTACCCGAGCAGGCGCGCGGGAAGGCCGCCTACCCGGCCATGCAGCCCGTACTCGACTGACTCCAGCACGTGCGGCTGATTGAAATGCGCGGCCGTGTCCTTCCCAGGTACTAGCGTGTGATCCAGGCCGCAGGTCACCACCATGCCGCCGCCCCAGGCCCGGAACCAGCCCCACTCTTCCGGCTCGTAGTACCAGGGTGCGATCACTCCGGCAGCCGACTGCCAGCTCAGCGGCTGTCCGCCAAGCTCGCACCGGCCGACGTCGAAGCAGCGGTCGACCAGCACGTCGAATGCAAAGCCGCTGCCCGTCCGGAACTCGAGGACCCGCACGCCGCGCTCCAGGCCATCGCCGAGTGTCACCAGCCGTACTCCGGCGACCTGCTGGAGGCGGCCGACGCGACGCATCAGCTCGGCCCGGCTCACGCCGGCCCCGAACAGTTCAGGCATCTCGCGCTCTCCTCATGCCCAGGCCCGACTAGCTCGCGGCACTTACCTGAGAGCTGCGCCCCCAGTTACGTGCCAGGAACTCATAGGCGTCAGCGGCAAGCTCGTCCTCGCTGTCGAAGAGCTTGCGCCAGATCTTCGTGGCGGCCGCGAGGTTCGGCAGGAAGTTGCCGAACGCCTCGACTGTGAGCCAGCCGTCGTACCCAATGTCGCGGAGAGCGTCGAAGGTTGGCACCCATGCGACACTGCCAGTTCCCGGCACTCCGCGGTCGTTCTCCGATATGTGCACGTGCGCGATCCGCGAGCCCGCCCGGCGGATCGCCGCGGCCGGATCCTTCTCCTCGATGTGCGCGTGGAAGGTGTCCAGGTGGATGCGGCAGTTCGGATGCCCCACCTCATCGATGCAGCGGATCGCCTGGTCAAGCGTATTCAGGTGATACAGCTCGAACCGGTTGACAACTTCCTCGGCCAGCACGACGCCCGGCGCCGGCTGCGTACTCGGCGACTCGGCGCAAGTGCTCAACGCTGCGCTTCCATTCCTCATCCGTGACTCCCCGTCCGGTGAACACGCCAAGCGCTACCTGGTGCGGGCCGCACAGGAGGGACGACCCGACAGTCGCACAGCAGTCGACAACCTGCGCGCATGTGCTGATAAGCGGCCTCGCGGACGGCGGGGTCCGGGCTGAGCGGATTGTGCTCAGCCGCGATGACAGTATTCGCCGTTCGCTGCAGTCCGAGGTCGTCAAGCCGCCGCGCCCAGAGCGACCATTTCGCCTGATCGAGATCGAAGATCGGAACCTCTACCCCGTCAAAGCCGATCTGCTTCAGCCTGCTCGAGCACGGGCAGGAGGCCGTCGTGCATGTCATCTGCCCACAGGTACAGGTTGATGCCAAACTTCATGTCATAACCTCTCGCTTGGTCCGGGGCAGGATCCGATATTGGGCCTCCGGCGGCTTCAGGGATTCGTGCACAATCGCCCTCACCGCGCAGATCATTGCCATCGGATCGTCGCCCTGGAAGATGTTGCGGCGTTTGTCCACTTCGGCCGCGCCTTCCTGGATGGCCCGGTAGCCCATCGTCAGCGCATTGAGTTCTGGGAGCTTCTTGCCGTCGGCCGCGACCACCGGGATCCCGCGCTGCCGGCTCTGTTCCGCTGCGGGCGCGCCTCGCTGCCCTCGGTTCGCGCCGTGTTGGGCGACTGCCTGAGGAGGTCGACCATCTCGCAGCCTCCTTACTCGCGCTGACAGCCTGCTATGGAAAAAGCTCCGCCTGGGAGGCAAGCAGCCTCGCAGCTTAGAGCATTCGCTCAAGTACTGACCATCCGCTCCATTCGGAGTATTAACCTGCGAGCAGAGGTTGGCAAGATGTCGCGAGGAGCTGACCATCCGGAGACCAGACGCGAGCGAACGCTCAGGGTATTGACATCTGCTCAAAACTGGATTGAATGTCAGCCAAGCAGCGCAGGAACAGCAGCGTGCCGATCGGCCGACCCGTACGGGAAAGGGGATCGCATGCCTATGCACGCGATCAGCAGCGCGGAGTGTGCGCTGTCCCTCAGCTCCGCCCCAGATGGCGGCGATCCGTCCCATCAGGCGGTGCGACTCTCGTCGCCGACCCGCACCCAGCTTCCCGATACATGATCGAGTTACGGCTGTCGCCTGTCCGCGCAGCGGAGGCGATGGTGCCAGCACCAAGGGCGGACTGCAGGACTTGAGGAGGAGCCATGTCTGATACAGCGTCGCCAGGCACGATGCGACCGGGCAGCGACGAGCCCGCGGCCGTCGGCACCGATCTGCGGCGCGATGCCATCGGCCTCGTCGGTGCCACGATGCAGAACATCACGCACATCGCGCCGGCGATCGCGGCGCTGTTCTTCACCCAGGCTGTGGTGGGGTTCACCGGCGAAGCAGCACCGCTGGCATACCTGCTCGGCGTGATCGTCGTCCTCATGCTGGGCAGCACGCTTGCGCAGCTGTCGAAACACATGCCGTCTGCGGGCGGTTACTACACGTACGTGAGCCGGGCTCTGCACCCGAGAGTAGGGTTCATTACGTCCTGGATGTATGTCCTATATGCACCGCTGGCCGGGGGCCCGATCTACGGGTATTTCGGCTTCATCGTGGCGGGGGAGCTGAAGTCGAATTACAACATCAGCGTGCCCTGGCTGTGGTGGGCCTGCGTCCTGGTCGGCGCACCGCTGATCGCGTTCCTGCAGCACCGCGGCATCAAGATCTCGGTACGGGCAATGCTGATCCTCGGCAGCCTGGAGATGCTTATCGTCTTGGTGCTTTCCATTTGGGGATTCGCGAGCCCTGGTCCCGGCGGCTTCACCTTCTCGGTATTCGACTTCTCGAAAAAGCTCTCGGTGGAGGGCTTCGCCCTTGCCGTCGTGTTCTCTATCCAGGGTCTCACTGGCTGGGAAGGCGCTGCACCGCTGGCGGAGGAGACCCGCGATCCGAAGAGGAACGTGCCAAGGGCCACGATGCTGTCGATCTGCCTGCTCGGCGTGCTCCTCATCATCTCCTACTGGGGGCAGATCGTGGGCTGGGGGGTCAACAGGCTCTCCGCCCTGCCCGGATCGTCCGAGCTTCCCGGCCTGGTGCTGGCGCACCGGTTCTGGGGCGGTGCCTGGGTAATCGTGCTGTTGGCGTTCCTCAACACCACTATCGCGGTCTGCCTCGCCACCGCGAACGTCGGTACCCGCATGTGGTACCGGATGGCCAAAGGTGGCTCGTTCCCGAAGGCACTGGCGAAGGTGAATCCCACGTTCAAGACACCCACGAACGCGATCCTGGTCCAGCTCGCGCTTGCGCTGGCGTCCGGGCTCGGCGTGGGGTTCTGGATCGGCGCCGACAAGTCGTTCTTCCTCGTCGACGGCCTGGTGCTGGTCATGGGAGTGCTCTTCGTGTACGTCGTGGCCAACGTCGCGGTGTTCGCGTACTACCTCTGGCAGCGGCGTGGCGAGTTCAATGTCATCCTGCACGTGCTGTTCCCGCTGGTCTCGACCGGCGCGCTGATCTATGCGCTGGTGTACTCGTTCATCCCGTTCCCCGCTTCGCCGTACAAATATGCGCCGTTGATTGACGGTATCTGGCTACTGCTCGGCATCGCCGTCCTGCTGGTCATGTATGTGCAGCGCAATGATAAGTGGCTGCTCACTGCGGGATCTGCAATAGGTGAGGGCGAAGTGCCTGACTCCGACACGACGGTGGTCCAGACGTAATCGCAAGCGGCGAGAAAGGCACCGTTACATGTCCACTGACCCGCAAGTGGCCGGCGCGGCAGGTGTCGAGGAGCCGGGCGAGGTGCTGGCCACGACCCAGCTCCAGGTACGCGCGCTCGGACTGACCGGCGCGCTCATGCAGAACATCACGGCCATCGCGCCGGCCATCACGGCGTTCTTCTTCACCACGACCATCGTCGGTTTCACCGGCGCCATCTCGCCGTTCGCTTATTTTCTGGGCTTCCTGATCGTCCTCGCGCTCGGGATGTGCCTGGTGCAGATGGCCAAGCTCTTCCCGTCGGCAGGCGGATACTTCACCTACGTCAGCCGGACGCTCGGGCCGCGAGCCGGGTTCTTAACCGGGTGGGGCTACACCCTCTACTCCCCGATCATCGCAGGCCCCATACTCGCCTTCTTCGGCTCGATCCTGCAGGGAGAACTAAAAGCCAATTACGGCATCAACCTTCCGTGGTGGGTGTTCACGGTCGTCGCCATTCCCGTCATCGCGATCCTCGGGTACTACGGCGTCAAGCTCTCGGTCCGGGCCATCGTCCTGCTTGGCGGCCTGGAGTTCCTCATCGTGCTCGCGCTCGGGCTGTCCGGGCTCATCAGCCCAGGGCCGGGCGGGTTCACCTTCCGTTCCTTCGACCCGGGCTTTAACCCGGGCCATCTCGCCACCGCCACAGGGTTCACGCTCGCCATCGTGTTCTCCGTGCAGGGGCTCACGGGCTGGGAGTCCGCGGTGCCGCTAGCAGAGGAGACCGGCCATCCGCGGCGCAATGTCCCGATCGCCACCATGGCTTCCATCGCCATTACCGGTGTGATGACGGTCGTGGTCATCTGGGGTCAGGTCATCGGCTGGGGCTGGGCCAACCTCGACAAGCTCCCCACGTCCGCCGAACTTCCAGCGCTGGTCATCGCTCACCGGGTCTGGGGGGCGGTCTGGTGGTTCGCACTGCTCGCCATGTTCACCTCGGTCATGGCGGCGAGCCTGGCCACGCAGAACGTCGCGACGCGCATGTGGTACGGGATGGCGCGCAGCGGTGCCCTGCCCAGGGTTGTTGACACCGTGCACCCGAAGCACAAGACGCCGACGGTCGCGGTCGCAATTCAATTCGTGCTATCGATGAGCCTCGGCTTGATCGGCGGTGCGCTGCTCGGCCCGGCGAAGCTCTTCATCCTGCTTGTCGGCTTCTGCCTTGTGATCGCCGTCATCTTCGTCTACTCCATGGGCAACATCGGAGTCGTCGTGCACTACTGGCGCCATCGTCGCAACGAGTTCAACTGGATCCTGCACTTCGTCTTCCCGCTGGGCACGACCGCCGTGCTGATCTACTCGCTGGTGAAATCATTCAGCCCCTTCCCGGCTTCACCCAATAACTGGTCACCAGTAATTGTCGGCGGCTGGATGCTCGTCGGCGTCGCGATCCTCGTGATCCTGAAGGTGCGCGGCGGCGAGGCCTGGCTGGAGAAGGCGGGCGAGATCGTGGACGACCGTACCGAGACAGCCGCAGGGCCGGAAGTTATTCGAACGGAGCCGGGTGATGACTGAGCATCCCGCCGGCGCGGGGGCGACAACCCGCAGATCGGCACGGTCCTACAGCACTCATTTTACGGCTGACGAAGATCCGGTCTGCGAGGGCGGGATGTGGATCAACGGCGGGCAAGACGGTATCGACTGGGTAGACGTAATCACCAAGAATGGCGTCGCCTACGGGGGCAGGACGCGGATGAGGACGGCCGAGCGCCGGGTCGAGCAGGGCAACCTCACCGGCCCTGACGCGGACGCGGCTGCCCCCGAAGGAGATTACGACGATCCGACGGCGGTGCTGGCCGGTGCCTGGGGAAGGAACCAGCACGCGAAGGCCAAGGTATTCAGCAGGAACCCGACCGAGGATTACTTCCAGGAGGTCGAGATACGCCTGCGCAGCGTGATATCTCCGCACCTGTGCACTGGCTACGAGGTGTTCTTCAGGTGCCTGAAGACGGAGAATGCCTATGCGGAAATCGTCCGATGGAACGGGCCGAACGGAGACTTCACATCCCTGCGGAAGCTTTTCGGCCCGGACTATGGGGTCCAGGACGGCGACCTGGTGGAGGCAACCATTGACGGCAATGTCCTGCGGGGTTTCATCAACGGCGCGGAGGTCATCTCCGCCGCCGACGACACCTACGACGCGGGTAGCCCGGGGATCGGGTTCAACTTCGGTGTCGGCGAGACTAACGTCGATCATGGGTTCACGTACTTCGAAGTGGATACATACGACGACTAAGCAGGCCGGGCCGCAACGCCACCACCTATTCCCCTTTCGGGGACAGGAGCGCAGAGTAAGGGCCAGGAGGTGGGCTTGCCGGTGGGTGATGCGATCGTCGGAATCGTGGCGAATCCCCTGTCCGGTCGGGATATCCGCCGCCTGGTGACACAGGCCTCGGTGTTCCCGACGGCTGAGAAAGCCAACATGATCCAGCGGATGCTCATTGCGCTCGATGCGGTTGGCGTGCACCGCGTACTGCTCAGCACCGACCTCGGCGGCATTTCCGCCTCAGTGTTCCGTTCGATCGGCCGGCGCAGCGCTCAGGGCGGCCGATGGCCGGAGGTTGAGTTTCTCGATGGCCAGCCGATCCGGCAGACCGCACAGGACACCGTAGACGCCGTCCGGCGGATGGTTGCTGCGGGCGCGCGCGTGATCGTCTGCCTCGGCGGTGACGGCACCGCCCGAGTCACTGCCGCAGCGGCCGGCGAGGTGCCGATGCTGGCGCTGTCGACGGGAACCAACAACACGTTCCCTGTAGTCCGGGAGGCAACTATCGCTGGCATTGCGGCGGGCCTTGTCGCTACGGGGATGGTCCCGGCCAGCGAGGTGATTACTCGCGCCAAGGTGCTCGAGGCACGGGTTGGGCATCGCGTCGAGACGGCACTCATCGACGTCGCGGTGTGCACCGAACGCCACGTCGGGACCCGCGCGGTATGGGATCCGGCGACGCTGACCCAGCTGTTCTGCACGTTCGCGGAACCCGATGCGATCGGCCTGTCCAGCATCCTGGGCCAATTGTCTCCCGTCGCTCGTCACGAATCGCACGGGGTCACCGCGCGCATTGCGGCCGAAGCGACACGACAGGTCCTCGCCCCAATCGCTCCGGGCCACGTCGCGCTGGTAGGGGTAGGTCAGGTCGAGCGGATGCGCCCGGGCTCCGTTCACTTGGTCGATGTGCGCGCAGGCGTCATTGCCGTCGACGGCGAACGTGAGCTCACCTTCGAGCCAGGCGAGCAGCCTACTGTCCGGCTGCGCGCTGACGGACCGCGGTGCGTCGATGTGCCCGCGGTCCTGGCGGCGAGCGCGCGGCTGGGCCTTCTTAGCCGCACCCGTCAGCAACCCTCGTTCAACCACGAATGCATGCACCAAGCGTCCAGGAGGGGCACATGACCGACACGGTGGAGCGGAGAGCTCTGACTCGAGAGCAGTTGCTGAGCGCCTACCGGACGATGCGGGCGATCCGCGAATTTGAGGAACGCGTGCACGCGGAGTTCGCAACCGGCGAGATCCCTGGATTCGTTCATTTGTATGCAGGCGAGGAGGCTTCGGCGGTCGGCGTATGCAGCAATCTCGACGAGCGGGACACCATCGCCAGTACGCATCGGGGCCATGGGCACTGCATAGCCAAAGGCGTGGACGTCGGCGAAATGATGGCGGAGATCTACGGCCGCCGGACGGGGAGCTGCCATGGCAAGGGCGGCTCGATGCACATCGCCGACCTGTCCAAGGGCATGCTCGGTGCCAACGGCATCGTCGGCGGCGGGCCGCCACTGATCTGCGGAACGGCATTGGCCGCCAAGATGAAGGGCACCGGCGGTGTCAGCGTCGCGTTCTTCGGCGACGGCGCAAGCAATCAGGGCACGACGCTCGAGTCGATGAACCTGGCTTCGGTGTGGAATCTGCCGGCCATCTTCGTCGCCGAGAACAACGGCTACGCCGAGACAACATCTAGTAGCTGGTCGGTCAGTGGCGACAACATCGCCGACCGCGCGGCCGGTTTCGGTATGCCGGGCGTTATCGTCGACGGCTTCGACTTCTTCGCCGTGCACGAGGCGGCGAGCGAGGCGATCGCACGTGCCCGCGCAGGCGGCGGTCCGGCGCTCCTCGAGATGAAGTTCACCCGCTACTTCGGCCACTTCGAGGGCGACCAGCAGACCTACCGCGCCGGGGAGGTCGAGCATGCGCGGGCCACGCTGGACTGCCTCAAGCGCTTCGTCGGCCGCGTGATCGAGACCGGCGAGCTGCCCCAATCCGACCTCGACGCCGCCGACGCCGAGGTCGCGATCATGATCGACAAGGCGGTCGGCGAGGCAAAGGCCGCTCCGCTGCCGACCGAGGAAGATCTGCTCACCGACGTGTACGTCCGCTACTGATCGGAGGCTGGCCATGGCACGCACCATCACCTACCGCGAGGCGATCAACGAGGCGCTGGCCCAGGAAATGGAACGCGACGAAAGCGTCATCGTGATGGGCGAGGACAACGCAGGCGGCGAGGGGTCGCCCGGCGAGAAAGACTCCTGGGGCGGTGTGCTCGGCGTAACGAAGGGGCTTTATCACAAGTTTCCCGGCCGGGTGCTCGACACACCCATCTCCGAATCGGCGTTCATAGGCGCCGCGATCGGCGCGGCAACGGCGGGAATGCGCCCGGTTGCCGAGCTCATGTTCGTCGACTTCATGGGTGTCTGCTTCGACCAGATCTACAACCAGGCCGCGAAGTTCCGGTACATGTTCGGCGGGAAGGCGGTCACGCCTGTGGTGATCCGCACCATGTACGGGGCCGGGCTTCGTGCCGCAGCACAGCACTCACAATGCCTGTACTCGCTATTCACGCACATCCCGGGACTGAAGGTTGTCGTTCCGTCGACTCCGTACGACGCGAAGGGCCTGCTGACGCAGGCGATCCGGGACAACGACCCGGTGATGTTTTTCGAGCACAAGGCGCTCTACGACATGGCCGGGCCGGTGCCGGAGGAGGGTTACATAGTGCCCTTCGGCGAGGCGAACGTGCTGCGCGAGGGCAGTGACGTCACCATCGTGACTCTGGGCCGCATGGTGCACACCTCGCTCGAGGCGGCTGAACATCTCGCCGCCGCCGGGGTGCAGTGCGAGGTCATCGACTTGCGGACTACCAGCCCGCTCGACGAGGACACCGTGCTGGAGAGCGTCGAGGGTACAGGCCGCCTTGTCGTGGTGGACGAGGCGCACCCGCGGTGCTCGGTGGCCACCGACATCTCGGCGCTCGTCGCGAGGAAGGCTTTCGGCGCATTGCGGGCTCCGGTCGAGATGGTGACGGCGCCGCATACGCCGGTGCCCTTCTCGAACACGCTCGAGGACCTCTACGTGCCTGACGCGCAGCGCATCGTGAACGCCGTCAAGACAGTGGCGGACTGGGTCAGATGACCGACGAACGGATCGTTGCGGTGACGATGCCGAAATGGGGCCTGGCGATGCAGCTCGGCAAGATCACCAGCTGGATCGTCGCGGAGGGGGACGACGTGAGCGTCGGCGACGAACTCGCTGACATCGAGACAGACAAGATCGCAGGAACCCTGGAGGCAGCCGACGCCGGCACCCTGCGGCGCATTATCGCGAGGGTGGGTGAGGACGTGCCCGTCAGCGGCACGATCGCGCTTATCGCCCCCGCCGAGGTCAGTGACCGCGACCTCGACGCCCTCGCGCAGCAGGCGCGCTCTGTGATCGACGCTGGCGTACCCGACGAGGCTGCCAGCGGGCCTGCAGTCGAGACCGCTGACATCAGCGGACGGAAGATCCGCTACGTCGGGGTCGGCCAGGACGGTGACGTGGTGCTGCTCGTCCACGGCTACGGCGGTGACCGCAACTCTTGGCTATTTCTGCAGGAACCACTGGCCGTGCGTCACCGCGCGTATGCGCTTGACTTGCCCGGGCACGGCACGTCATCCAAAGACATCGGCGACGGCTCGGTCGGGATTCTGGCCGATGCCATCCTCGGCGTACTCGACGCGATCGGCGCTGAGCGTGCCCACCTGGTCGGTCACTCGCTCGGCGGCGCCGTCGCGGTCGCAGCCGCTGCCCGGGACCCGGGGCGCATCTCATCGCTCACCCTGATCGCGCCATCCGGCTTCGGGCCCGAGATCAACGCCGGATACCTGCGCGGCTTCGCCGACGCGCAGACGCGGCGCGAGCTCAAGCCGCTCATCGGCCAGCTGTTCGCCGACGAGAGGCAGGTGACCCGCCAGCTGATCGATGACCTGCTCGCATATAAGCGGCTGGACGGCGTCGAGGCGGCACTGCAGACCCTGCTCGGCACGCTCCTGGACGGCGATTCGCAACGCCTGGACTCCGCTGCGGCTGTCGCGGCGATCGCCGGCACAGTCCCGGTAACGGTGGTCTGGGGCAGTGCCGACCGGATCATCCCTCCCGCACAGGCCGAATCTGTGGCCGGCGCGAACTGCTACCTGCTCGAAGGCATCGGGCACATGCCACACATGGAGCGGCCGGCGGAGGTGCAAGCCGCGATCGAGGAGACCATCGCCAGGGCAGGATAAGCAGGATCACCAGGCGCGCCCCTGGCGAACCGGCATCGGTTTCATACCGGGAACGGGGACAGCTAATATATTCCCGGCCAAACGCTGGCCCCTCGTCAGGCCGACCAGGGCGCCTGACCGGCCTGGGCACGCAGGGAGGCTGGTGACATCGGCCCAGCAGCCAGGCTCGCTAGGAAGTCCTCACCGGAACCGAACCGGACGACTCGGCCAGCAGCAACGTCTGCCCTGGCCTGAGCCAGCGGCCGGCGGCGGTTAGCTCCCGGCCCGCTCGCATTCGAGCAGAGAAATGGCGGCAAACTCGTTAGTCACCAGCACGTCGAGGAAGCCGCCCCGGAGGGCACCGAGGATCGCGCGGGTCTTGTGCACGCCGCCAGCCACGCCGACGACTTTCGGGATGAATTTCAGGTCGGCCAGCTCGATGCCGATGCGGCGGTCGTGTAGCGGGATGTTGACGACGGTGCCGTCGGCGTCGAAGAACTGGCCGAGGATGTCGCCGACGACGTTGTGCTCTCGGAGCAGCGCGATGTCAGCTGGGCTGAGATAGCCGAGCTGGACGATCGTGGCGTCTAGCGTGGGCGTGCCGACGCCGACGACCGCTTGCTCCGCTTCGCAGGCGTGCTTGAGGACCTGTTGGATCGTCGGCTCCTCGCGCAGCGCCGCGGCCAGCGAGGGAGAAGAGGCGAACGTCGGTGCGGGTATGACGGCCGCGGTGGTGACCTGATCGCGGTCGTCAGGCATCTCGCCCTTGGACGACAGGATGGTCTGGAGATATCCGTCGACACCGCCGGTGAGCGTCACCATGTGAATGGGACCGACAGCGCCGAAGTTCGTCGCGCCGATCACGCGTGAGACCGTCTCGCCCCAGCCAACGCCGAGGCTGCCGCCAGGCCGCAAGTGGGTGCTCAGGAACTGAGCGCCTCCGAGGCCCACCCTGGCATTCAGCGCGTGATGATCGGCGTGCTCCCTGTCGTGATCGGGCACGACAAGCGCCTCGGACAGATCAAAGACGCGGCGCAGCTCCGCGCTGAGCTCGAACGCGTCGAGGTACTCCGCGTTGAGGTTGATCGAGACAAGCCCGACGCGGCGCGCCCGGTCGAGCAGCCGGCCAACGGACGCACGCGAGACCGACAGGCGCTTGGCGATCTCGTCCTGCGTCAGCTCGTCCTTGTAGTAGAACCACGCTGCGCGCAGCAGCAGCTCCTCGGAACTCCAGCGGCCGACGTCGATCCCAGTGCTCTTCACTCTCGCCTCGCTCGCGCCAGCCAACCAGCGGTGTCCTCAACACCACCGGAGGGGTTCCCCGAAGCTTAACTCCCGACCGGCCGGCTGGCCAGCACACGTGAGCAGCCGCTCAGGGCCTTGACATATGCCCAGGGTGGTGTAGAAGGATCTTACCAATCGAAATGCCCGCCGCTCCGGAGGTTCGAATGGCAGCGCTCTCGGCGCCAGGATCGGTCGGCGGACTCGACCTCGGCCTGCGCGGCAGCGCGATCATCGTGACAGGGGCGAGCAGCGGCATCGGCGCAGCGACCGCCCGCCGGCTGGGCGCCGCCGGCGCGAGCGTGGTCCTGGTAGGGCGGCGTGCTGACGCTCTCGCCACGCAGGGCGAGCTCATCACCGCCGCAGGCGGCGACTCATGGTGCGTGCCAGCGGACCTGGCCGATCCCGACAGTCCCCGCAAGATCGCGGCTGCGTGCCGGGAACACTACGGCCGTATCGATGGCCTGGTGAACTGCGCGGCGATCGTCCGGCACAAGCCGGTCGCTGACTGGACCACCGATGGCTTCGACGAGCACCTGGCCACCAACGTTCGGGCGCCATATTTCCTGGTTCAGGCTGCGCTCCCGGATCTGCTCGCATCACCGGTCAAGGCGGTCGTGAACATCAGCTCGTCCTCGGGTTCGCTGCACCTGGTCGGGCAGTCCGTGTACGGCATGACGAAGGCCGCGCTCGATTACCTCACCAAGACGCTCGCGGGTGAGCTCGCGCCGTCGGGCATCCGCGTCAACTGCATCGCGCCAGGTCCGATCGACACCCCGATCCACGCAACCTGGGCCGACGACCTGGACGAAGCGTACCGATGGCTAGCCGGGCAGGTCCCGCTCGGTCGCATTGGCGCCGCGGATGAGGTGGCGACCTGGATCGCGCTGCTGCTCAGCCCCGTCGCGTCGTTCATCACCGGCGCGGTCATCCCGCTTGACGGAGGGCAGGTGCTGCATCGTGACGTGACCCGACCCCCGTGCCCGAACTGCCCGTACAGGCCGCCAGCAGCGGAACGCGCGAGCCTACCCGGCCAGGGTTGCTGGCACGGATCGGCCGGCTTGCCGCCGCGAGGACCGCTGGAGCCCCCGCATGAGGGCCGTCACGCCACCGCGATTGTCCGCCGGCATCCTGACGGCTGACCTGACGCGTCTCGGCGCCGAGCTGGACGTGATCGCCGGCCGGGCGGACTTCGCGCACGTGGACGTCATGGACGGCAGCTTCTGCCCGCAGCTCACCGTGGGTCCGGCAGTCCTGGCGGCGGTCGCCTCGACCGGCATGCCCGTCGACGCGCACCTGATGGTCGACGAGCCGGCTCGCATCGTGCCCGACGTTGTTGAAGCCGGGGCCGCGATAGTGACGGTGCACGCCGAGGCCAGCAGGCATCCCCACCGGGTGCTCCAGGAGCTCACCGCGCTATCGGCAGGCGTCCGCCCCGTCGTCCGGGGCTACGCGCTCAACCCCGGCACTCCGGTCCAGGTCATCGAGCCTGTGCTCGACCTGATCGATCTCGTGCTTCTGCTCGCGGTCAACCCCGGCTGGTCTGGGCAGGCGCCAGCAGCGAACACCGCGCGCCGGGTCGCCGCCGCGCGCGAGATCACCCTGGCCGCCCCGCACCCCATCCTTATCGGCGTCGACGGCGGCGTGACGCTGCGCAATGCTGCCGAGGTCGCGAGCTGGGGACCAGACATCGTCGTCAGCGGCAGCGCGATCTTCGACGGCCGCGACGCCCCGGGCAACCTCGCCGCCATGCTCACGGCTCTCGGGGTCCGGCCCGCACCGGAAGCAGCCGCCAGCCCAGGAGGTACAGCATGACCGACACAACCGGCCGTATCGTCACGCCACCTACCCCAATGGCGATCTCCCAGATCGCGATCGTGGTCCGCGACATGGAGCAGTCGCTCAAGGCCTATACCGAGAACCTCGGATGGGGCCCGTGGAGCGTCTTCGACTACAAACCGCCGCTGCTGCACGACACCATCGTTCGCGGCGAGCCCGTCGAGTTCCGGATGATCGGGGCCGAGACAAAGGTCGGCGACCTCGGCTTCGAGCTCATCCAGCCGGTCAGCGGCCCGAGCATCTACCAGGAGTACCTGGACGCCTACGGCGAGGGCGTGCAGCACATCGCCTGCATGAAGCACAACGACGAGGACAGCGAGCTGCTGAAGGAGCACTGGCGCGAGCGCGGCGCGGACGTCCTGATGAGCGGCCGGATCGGCGACTCGATCGAGTTCTACTACCTCGACACCGGACCCATCATCAAGTGGGTCCTGGAATCAGGGAACGGACATGCCATCGAGCTGAAGCCGAGCTACGTCTACCCGTGATGCCTAGCCGACCCGTGCGAGTACTTGCCATCGGTGATCCCTACATGCCGGTCGGCAGCTTCGCCGAGGCACTCGCGAGTCTCGGCGAGGCGGTCACCGTCACGCAGATGCAGATCAGCCGGACCGATGCTGAACCGCCCAGGACGCCGTCGGAGCATCAGCTGCGCGAGTATGCGGGTGACCCGGCCGAGGTCGCCAGGGCCGCCAGCGGCCACGAGATGCTCGTACTGCACGGCGCGCCAGTGAGCGCCGAGGTGCTCGATACCGCCGGGCTGCGGCTGATTTGCTGCGCCCGCGGTGGCCCGGTAAACGTCGACGTGGCCGCCGCGACCGAGCGCGGCATACCGGTCGCGAGCACGCCAGGCAAGAATGCCGAGGCCGTCGCCGAGCTGACGATCGCCTTCGCGCTGATGCTGATCCGCGGCGTGCCCCGGGCCAGCAGGTATATCACCGGCGGCGGTAGGCTCGCCGAGTCGACGTTCGAGGGAAGTGAGTTCTTCGGACAGGAGGCCCCCGGTACCACCCTGGGCCTGGTAGGCCTCGGCCACGTCGGCCGCGAGGTCGCTAGGCGGGCAGTCGCGCTCGGCTTCACGGTGATCGCGCATGATCCGGTGGAGCCTGCCGCCGTGCCGGACGGCGTCGCCCTCGTCAGCTTTGAATCGCTCCTGGCCGACTCCGAGATCGTGTCATTGCACGCTCGGGCGACGGCCGGGAACAGGCACTTCTTCGGTGCCAAGGAGTTCGCCCACATGAAGCCAGGCGCGCGCTTCATCAATACGGCGCGCGAGTCGCTTGTCGACGAGGCGGAGCTCGCCGATGCCATGCGCCGCGGCCACCTCTCCGGCGCGGCGCTCGATGTCATCGAGCGGCCCGCCGGCGACGCCAGGCATCCGCTGCTTGACCTGCCCCAGGTATTCGTCACCCCGCACATCGGCGGCGCCACGCAGGAGACGCTCCGGCGCGGCGCGGGCCAGGCCGCCGCCGCCGTGGCCGCGACGATCGCGGGCCGGCGCCCGGCCGGCGTGGTGAATCCCGAGGTATTCGACCGGGACAAGGACGCGGACGTCTTCGAGGGCGGCGAGCGATGAGCGGAAGCTACCTGCTGGCCATCGACGCGGGGACCGGGAGCTGCCGGGCCCTGCTCTTCACGCAGAAGGGTGAGCAGGTAACTTCCAGCTTCCGGGAGTGGACCCACCATGAACCGCCGGACGCCCCCGGCGGCCAGGACTTCGACGTCCACGCCAACTGGCAGGCGATCGCCGCCTGTATCAGGGACGCGCTCGGGCAGGCGGGTGCCAGCGCCGATGATGTCCGCGCCGTCGCGGCGACGAGCATGCGCGAGGGCATCGTGCTCTACGATGCGGCGGGCCGCGAGATCTGGGCCTGCCCGAACGTGGACAGCAGATCCGCGCAGGAGGCCGTCGAGCTGATCGCCGAAGGCGCGGCTGAGCGGATCTACGCTGAGGGCGGCGACTGGGTGTCGATCACCACCCCGGCCCGGCTGCGCTGGCTGGCGCGGCACCGGCCGGACATCCTGGCCGCGACGGCAAGCATGGGCATGCTCAGCGACTGGATCGCGACCCGGCTGTCTGGCGTGCAGGCGACCGAGCCGTCCTGCGGATCGAGCTCAGGCATGTTCCGCCTGGCCGACCGGACCTGGTCGGCGCAGATCGCGGAGATCTGCGGCCTCCCGCTGGCCATCCTGCCGCCAGTCACCGATCCCGGCACCGTGATCGGCACGGTCACGGCCGCGGCCGCGGCCGAGACCGGGTTGCGCGCGGGCACCCCGGTCGTGGCGGGCGGCGCAGACACTCAGCTTGGCCTGCTTGGCGTCGGCGCGAGGCGAGGTGAGTACACGGTGGTAGGCGGGACGTTCTGGCAGAACACGATCCTGCTTGACCGCCCCCTCATCGACCCGCAGGTGCGGCTGCGGACCCTGTGCCATGTCCTGCCGAGCCAGTGGATGCTGGAAGGGATCGGCTTCTACTGCGGGATGAGCATGCGCTGGTTCCGTGACGCGTTCTGCGCCGCGGAAGTGGTGCAGGCCCGGCAGCGGGGCGTCGAGCCGTACGTCGTCATGGAGGAAGCCGCGGCGCAGTTGCCAGCGGGCGCGGGCGGCGTGTTCGCCATCTTGTCCAACATCATGAACGCCCGGCGCTGGGCGCACGCGAGCCCGTCGTTCCTTCAGTTCGGCCTCGGCGAGCAGGACCGGCCCGGCTCTGGCCAGGCTGCCTGCATACGCGCGATCGAGGAGGCTGCCGCATTCGTCGCGCGTGGCCACCGGGACATCATCACCGAGCTGACCGGCACCACCTTCACCGAGCTCGTTTTCACCGGCGGCGCTGCTAAGGGCACGCTGTGGCCGCAGATCATGGCCGACGTGCTTGGCGTCCCCGTGCACGTGCCGGCCGTGACCGAGAGCAGCGCGCTCGGCGCGGCCATCTGCGCTGGCACTGGCGCGGGAATCTACTCCAGCCTGTCCGAGCTCGAGTCTGATCTGCGACCCCGTTCCCGCTCCTATGAGCCGGACGCCGCAGCGTGCACGGTTTACGACGAGCGGTACGCGATCTGGCGGCAGGTCTACCAACGAATGCTCGCGATGTCCGACGACGGCCTGCTCAGCCCGCTCTGGCGGGCAGCAGGTGCCTAGCCGATATCACCGGCCAGCCTGGCTGGCACCAACCCAGGAGGCAGTAACCCCATGGCCGACAACGAGGAGCTCACCAGCGGAGCGCGGTTCCAGTCCCAGGTGCCGACACCGCAGCACGTCAACCACCTCAAGGGCGCCGGCGCCCTGGACTGGGGCATGCAGAGTCGGCTCGCCAGGGTATTCAGGCCCGCGACGAGCCGCACGGTCATGCTCGCGATCGATCACGGCTACTTCCAGGGACCGACGACGGGCCTGGAGCGGGTGGACCTGTCGATCGTGCCGCTGCTGGCCTACGCCGACGCGCTGATGACTACCAGGGGGATGGTCCGCTCCACGATCCCGCCGACGTCCGGCGCTCCGATCGTGCTGCGCGCGAGCGGCGGCCCGAGCGTGCTGAAGGAGCTGTCCAACGAGCATGTCGCGGTCGCGATGGACGACGCGCTACGGCTCAATGCCGCCGCCGTCGCCGTCCAGGTGTTCATCGGCGGTGAGTTCGAGACCCAGTCGGTGCGCAACATGACGCAACTGGTTGATGAGGGCCAGCGGGTGGGCATGCCCGTACTCGCCGTGACCGCCGTGGGCCGAGAGCTGACCAGGGACGCGCGGTACCTCCGGCTCGCCGTCCGGATCTGCGCCGAGCTGGGCGCCCAGGTGGTTAAGACGTACTACTGCGCCGAGGACTTCGACACGGTGACCGCGGGCTGCCCGGTGCCGCTAGTGATGGCGGGCGGCAAGAAGCTGCCCGAGCTTGAGGCCCTGGCAATGGCGTATCGCGCCATCGAGGGCGGAGCGGCTGGTGTCGATATGGGCCGCAACATCTTCCAGAGCGACCACCCGGCCGCGATGATCCGCGCCATTCGTGCGGTGGTGCACGATTCGGCCAAGCCGGAGCACGCCTACGAGGAGTTCGTGCGGCCGGCCTTGCAGGGCAACTGAGGCAACCGGTTCACCGACCAAGGAGGCCAGACCATGACCTCCTATAGTTCGGCGTTCACGATGAAGCCACCATCCACGAGCAGCGTCGCAGCGGTCACGTAGCTGGCATCGCCGGAAAGCAGGAAGGTGATCACCGCCGCGAGCTCCTCCGGCTGCGCACCGCGGTGCAGCGCGATCCGCTCCTCGTAGTATTTCAGCACCGCCGCGTCGTCCAGTATGGGCGCTCCCATCGGGGTTATCGTCCATCCGGGCTCGACCGCGTTCACGCGGATGCCGTGCTTGCCCAGGTCGCATGCGAGGGCCTTCGCCAGCATGCTGATCGCGCCCTTCGTTCCGCAGTACGCGGTCTGGTACGGCGCGCCGACGTGAGCTGAGATCGAGCTTATGAAGCAAATCGCGCCGCCGTGCCCCTGGCGGATCATCTGCTTGGCTGCTTCGGTGGCGACTACCCACGTGCCGCGGACGTTCGTCTCGAATAGCCGGTTGAAGTCCTCGACGCTTGTGTTGTCCCACGTCAAGGTGGGGTTGATGCCGGCGTTGGACACCACATAATCGAGCCGACCAGCCCGTTCCGCCACGCCGTGCACCATGGCCGTGACCTGGTCAGGGTCTCGCATGTCAGTGGGGAACGCAAAGCCCTGCCCATTCGCGGTGCTGATGCGGGCGAGCGTCTCGCCTGGATCCTGGCCGGGCAGGTGGTTCACTGCCACGGTTGCGCCGTCCGCCGCGAGCCGCGCCGCCGTCGCCTGCCCGATGCCGGTGGCCGCGCCGGTTACGAGCGCGACCTTGCCTTCGAAACGTCGTTCCATGAAGCTCTCCTTCGCGGGCGTCAGAAAATGGAAATAGGGTTCCACGGCGACCCGGCGCTACCGGGCGGTCGGAGGGCAGGCCGATGACGATGAACTCGAACCGCCCTTCTTCCGCGCAGGCCTGTGACAGGTCCTGCAGCTGGAGGCTGTCAGACACAAACATCCCCATCGAGGTCACCTGCAGCGGGCGCGCCGATCTCGGCCGCAGAATGAAGGATCTCCCCGCGCGGCCGCTGGCCGTACTCGTGTACATAGCGACTGTGCAACGCGTCAACCTGAGCGCCGCTCAGGCGAGCGGGCTCGCCGAGCTGGCGAGCCAGGTACACGGTTCGTGCCGCGTCCTCGCACATCACCGCGGCCTTCACGGCCTCGCGGGCAGTCGGGCCGATCGCGAAGACCCCGTGGCTGGCCATCAGGACGGCGGAAGAGCGGTGCTCTGACAAGGTCTGCACGACGGCCCTGCCGATCTCGTCACCACCAATCGGCGCGAACGGTCCGACCGGTATGTCGCCACCGAATTCGTCGGCGATCGCGGTGAGCACGCACGGGATGGGCATACCGCACGCCGCCCAGGCCGTCGCGTACGCCGAGTGCGTGTGCACGACACCGCCGACCCTTGGCATGTGCCGGTAGATGTACGCATGCGATGCGGTATCGCTGGACGGGCGAGGCCCGCCGTCCTGCCAGCCGACAGCGGGGACGCCATCGAGGTCGCAGACCACTATGGACTGCTCGGACAACTCGTTGTGTCCGACCCCGCTCGGCTTGATCACCATGAGCCCGGTCCCGGGCACGCGAGCGGAGACATTGCCCGACGTCCACGCGACCAGGCCCCAGCGGACAAGCTCGGCATGCAGCGCACAGACGTCGCGGCGGCTTGCCTCCACTGCAGCCTGGGCCAGCGGGTCGCTTCCTTGCCTCGTGAGCGCACTCATAGCGCCTCCTTTGAGATGGCCTTACTGCCAGCGGGCTCTGCAAGCATGCACTCGCGCCGCGACTTGGGCCCGTGCATCGCGTCGTAGCTGCCCCACCAGCAGCCCGCGGCGAGGTGCGTGGGGATTCCGGCAAGCCCGCGGTCGTCGTCGGCGACCCACCGCTTCTTGACCAACTCACACATACCGCCGAACTCCCGCGAGGGCACCTGCACGGCCAATGTCCGCGTGGTCAACGCCTTCTCACCTCAAGCGCCGGAACCGGCGGCAGGCCGCCCGCCGACTCGCCGACTAAGCACGCTGGCGCTTCAGGCCACCATGACAGGCTCGTCGAAATACAAGCGGTTCCGATCGCCGCACATCCTGCGCCATCTCGAACTCCGGCCGGACTACTCACCGCCGCCAACCGCTGGACGATGCCGCCGACTGCATACTGTGGCCTGCCCGTATTCGCTCCTCCGCTCTTGTAATCTCCTTATGACTCCAGGCTTCCAGGAATCCCGAGCGTCTGTCCCCCGTCTATGACAATCGTTTGGCCCGTTATGTATGACGCCTGATCGGATGCGAGAAACGCCACACAGTCTGCTATATCGGATGGCTGGCCGAACCGCCTGAGCGGGATCGTTTTCAGGTATTCCGGCGCAAGCTCAGCATTGTGGACGACGAGCTCGGCTAGGGGCGTATCCGCCACCCCGGGGGCTACTCCATTCACCCGGATTCCGTGCGACGCGAGGTCGATCGCGGCGGAGCGGATCAGGGCCCACACGGCGGCCTTCGTCACGTTGTAGACGGCGTGGGTTTCCTCGACGAACCAGGCGTTAATAGACGAGGTGCAAACAATGGCGCCGCCATGAGACTCCGCCATTGCGCGGGCCGCTTCGACCACGCAGTACATGGTCCCATCAACATTGACAGCAAGATGACGCCGCCAGTGCTCGTCGGTCATGTCAAGAAGCGCAAGCGGATCGGCGATCCCAGCATGAGCGCACATCACGTCGATATGACCGAACTGGGTAACGCACATCCGGACTGCCGTGCTGCAGTCCTCGTGGATAGATATGTCCCCAACAAACGGTACACACCGTTCCCCGAGGTTGCTCGTAGCTGATTGTAGCTGGTCAGCGTTCCTGTCAAAGGCTATTACAGAGGCACCTTCATCAAGGAAGCGCTGCACGATCGCCAGGCCGATTCCCTGCGCTGCTCCAGTTACGACGACACCCTTTCCGACAAACCGAGACATCTGCGACTCCAGAGTTGCTAGCGTTCTTGATGACTGACTGCAGTATCGCATAGACGGGCCTTCAGCTACCGTCGTTTCACCAGGAAATCACGATACCGAGATATGTATTCAACTATTCCCTCCCGCAGCGGCGTGAACTTCGGAGTCCAGCCCAGTTGCTCGCGAGCGTTTGCAATCGAAAGGATCCCGCGGAAAGAGGCTTCCATATCGTCCAGCGGCGTCGACACATCTGAGATGCTGATACTAGCCCCAGGGATAAGTTCCATTATGATCTCCGCCACGTCATTGGCGTTAACAAGTGCCTGTCCCGTCGCAGCATAGAACACTTTGTCTGTGTCATCGCCAGCATTGAGGACCGCTACTGTCAGATCTGCCACGTCCTGAACATGCGTATAGTCTCTGGGCAGCGTCCCTCCGGAGACAAGCTCTGCCGGCTCGCCTCGCACCGCGGGCTCTACAAGCTCCTTTATGTTGTTAGCGGAATGCCACGGCATGCCGAAGCCGTAAACGGCAGATGGCCGGATGATGCGAATATCCAGATCGTAAGCCTGGCTATATGCGTAGGCGAATAGCTCACCGGATGCCTTCGCAGCGCCATACGATCCAGTGCCCGGACCGCTGCGCGCGAGAACTAGAGGATGATTAACATCGATTGGTTCATAGCACCGAGGCGGCAAAACCCCGACCGACGAGAAGAAAATGACCTTGCCAACGCCGAGCAGCCGAGCCGCTTCAAAGACATTAATTGTCCCCGTGACATTCTCAGTAAACGCCAGGTACGGATCCCGGAGCAAGGCCGGCACATCGACGTTGGCGGCGACGTGCACGATAGCTGATGGTCTTGTGGCTCCTACCTGGGCCAGCAGCTCAGGCAGATTGCCGATCGAGCCATTAGTAATCGTTATCCGCTCTGACTCCTCTTTCAAGACGGCCTGTATCTCCGGAGAAGGTCCTCTCCGGGCATATGTGGTAACTCTGCGGCCATTGGCCGCCAGGGCACGCGCGATGTACCCCCCGATGAACCCGGTCCCGCCCAAAACCAATACCGAACCGTTATCGAGATTCGCCATCTTCGCTGAGCCTTCCTTGCACCGCCTGTGATCGGGATGCTAATCTGATGCTAATATGCCGGACCGTTCCAGTGACTCGTTCACTCTCGCCAGGGCCGTGCGCCCAAAGTTGACAGAGGTTGTCGCACAGCGGCTTCTGGACGTCATTCGCGGCCTGCCGGAAGGCGCTCGTGTTCCTTCTGAGCGTGAGTTGACTTCTGAACTGGGCGTCGGGCGTTCGACTCTTCGTGAGGCTTTGCATGGCCTTGAATTGCTGGGTGAAATCGAGATCCGGCATGGGCAGGGCGTTTTCGTTTCCAAGCCCTCGTCTGACGAGCGGGGCCTTGCTGCCCTTAAAGCTGCGATCAATCAAGGTGTGACTCACGACCTCCTCGAGGCGCGGAAGGTCATCGAGGTCGAGGTTGCCCGTCTTGCTGGTCAGCGGCGCACAGATGCTGAGATTGGCGAGCTTGAGGCTATTCTTAAGGCACATGAATCGTGCATTGACAAAGGCCGGTCTCCAGCCGCGGAAGGCATGCGATTCCACCTGACGGTTGGCTACGCTGCTCACAATGAGGTTCTTGTTGCTGTGATGCGGACTCTGCGGAAGCCAATGTTCGAGCGTGGCCCCAGTCTCTATGAGGACCTCGAGGGCTTTAGCGAGTGGGAACTCCGTCAGCACACTGGTATTTACCTCGCCATCCGGGACCAGAAGGCGAACCTCGCAGCCAGGAGAATGGCTGCGCATGTTGGTGCGATGGCGGGTCGTTATCGCATGGCTGGAGAAGCCTGACCGGCACCGCAGTGACGGCATCGCGCTTGCGTCCTCCGCCTCCGCGGCTGCTCCTGGGCCGGCCGCTCGGCCAGCACCACCGTTAGTTCGCCGCGACCGGCGACTGCTCGCATCACCCCGGCCAAGCAGCTCTTGGCCCGTGTCCCCTCTGTTACGGAGGGGGCACGGATCCTGAGATGTCATCGCCTGGCCGCTCTATGATCAGGCGGTGGGGGTCTCCTCGAGCTCCTCGGCGGTCTCCGGACGCTCGGAGACGATATCGCCCGCTCGCGTGAGCCAGGCCTCCCGCCCAGTGCGGTGCAGCCAGTAGAGAACGCCGATGCCAACGAGCATCCAACCGCCCACGATCTCCGGTGCATACGCATACGGTGCAGCCGGGAATGGCTGGAAGGATTTGACGACCGAATATGCCAGCACCACGCTCGTCACCAGCGGGAGCAGGAAGTGCATGAACCAGTTGAATTCTGAGCGGCGCTCACGCCAGTAGTAAATCCCCATCCCGATGTTCGAGACGATGTAGATGAAGATAATGGCGAGCACGAGCGTGAGCCCGACAAGCAGGTTGAAGGAAACGTCAGGGCCGATCGCGAAACCGACGCCAATCCCGAGACCGATGGCCATGACGAACTGGATGAGGATCGCCACGATCGGTGTCTTCCTGGTCGGGTGGAGAGTTGCCACTGTCTTCGGCAAGGCGCCCTTATCCGCCATATTCCACCACATGCGCGTGGCGACATTCTGGCAGGCGATGAGGTTGGCCACGACCGACGTGAACAAGGCGAACATAACGACCGGCCAGAAATGTCCCCAGTACTTGGTTCCGAGCACGAGTGCGGGAAGGGTCGGCGAGCTTATCAGGCTCTTCAGATTGTTGACGCCCCACCCGACAACCTGGCCCCAGTAGGCCAGGACAAGAACCACGCCCACGAGAACAATCGAGATAAGAATCGACCGCTTAACGTTCTTTCGCGGGTTCTGCGTCTCTTCCGCGAGAGGTACGGCTCCTTCCCAGCCTGTTAGACCCTGAACGCTGAAGACGACGGCGAGAGCGACCCCGCTGGCTGTCGCGATGTGTCCGGGATTGAAGCTTGGGTTCAAGACCTTGAGATCCGATCCGCCCACTCCGGGGTTAAAAAGGCCGGAGAAGGCCAGCGCCAGGACGATGAGGATCTCCAGCGTTCCTAGCAGGATGAGCAGGCGCACCGAGACGACGATGCCCAGGTACATCATCAGCGAGACCACCGGTACGAGAATGAGCGTGGTCGCCCACCAGGGGAAGTCGAAGCCGTAAGCCGACTCGAGCTGATTCTGCAAGATGAACCCGAAGAATGCCGCGACAGGTCCTGAGATGATCGGCGCATAGAAAATGAACGTCCAGGCACTGAGAAAACCCATGCGCGGCCCGATCGTCCGGCTGATATAGGTGAAGTATCCTCCGGCCGACGGGAAGTTCTTGGCCAGCTGGGTAAGGCAGACGCCCAGGCCGAAGACGACCACCACCCCGACGGCGTATGCCAGGACTGAGTGCGCGCCGGCCAGGCTTACCACGAATGGCGTGAAGAAGAACGCGGCGATGGCAGGGGCGATGTGCGTGATGTTCTGCATTACCGCGCCGCTGAGGCGCAGGGAGCCCGCCTTCAGTTTGGTCTCCGCGACCCAGACGCCCGAAGCCTCGACGGCCTCATCTTGGCGCGTGTTAGGTGTTGCCATATTCGGCCTCCAGTGGTCTGATTACCTGATGATCAGGCCGGCCGTCCGGCGCTGTCAAGGGCTCCGCGCTGCTTGTCCGGCACCCTGACAACAGGCTGCTTCGGCCTCCTCGAGTCAGGAAGTAACAAGTGTCGGACAGACCTGCGGACATGGCGCGCCTCATGGCGCGAGCCAAGGCTGCACCCGGTCCCCGGTGACTTTGGCAGGCCCGACGGAATCCGACGTGAGGGAAGGATGGGCTGCTCATGTTTGAGCTGGGCCGCCCGCTTCGACGGACAGGCTGATGACTTGGTCGGGCTACATTCTTGACAGCGTTGTGGTGGCTGGCTTCGATCGGCGGGCTGGCAGAGCACGCAACTGAACCAGCGCAGACAGCAGATCGCTAGCCACCAGATCAATGGGAGTCATGGTCATGGCCGAGCCATGGCGGTGACACCACGATCGCGAGTATCAGACGCGCCACGATGCGACCGGGCCCTGGCGTTCTGAGCGCGGGCACAATGGCCGGGTGCCGCGGGCCGCAGCGTCGGGCGTAACCCGGACGAGTCCAGGAGCAGACGATGTGGTTGCTCGTTTCCTGAACGGAACGGTGGTTATGCATCCCGGCGCGATCGGCCGGGCGCGTGAGGAAGCTGTCGCTCATGTGCGCCGCGGAACCGATTCTTCGGCAGGTGCCTTCGCCGCGTATGTGCCCGTGGGTGGCGCTGAACTGGCAGGCTCCAGCTGAACGACTCCAGCCCCTGCTCATTGCAACCACTAGTTGAAACCGCGGATCAGCACCTTTCACCACCGCGACTGGACAAGTTCCCGGATGTCGCGGTCGTAGATGTCGCGCAATTCCATCTGAAGGTCGTCGGTCAGCGGAGGTAGGGATGCCGATCGGGCATTGCTGACCGCCTGCTCTACCGTACGCGCGCCGGGAATGACGGTCGTCACTCCGGGCTGGTCGACGATCCATCGAAGTGCGAGTTGTGCCGCTACAGCGCCTGAGGGAGTCAGTTTCGTCACTTCCCTGGCGGCCCGCAACCCGACGTCGAACGGGACCCCGCTAAAGGTCTCCCCTACATCAAACTCTTCGCCGTGCAGATTGTAGTGTCGATGGTCGGACGGACTGAAAGTCGTGCTCTCAGTGTATTTCCCAGAGAGCAGGCCGCTCGCCAGCGGGACTCGAGCGATGATCGCGACACCAGCAGCTGCGGCAGCTGGGACAACCTGCTCGAGCGGCTTCTGTCTGAAGACGTTCAGGATCAGCTGAACGCTGGCGACTCCTGGATGAGTAATGGCGGCCAGTGCCTCGTCACATGTCTCGACGGAAACACCGTAGGACCTAATGCATCCTTCGGAGACCAGTTGGTCGAGCGCGTCGTAGACTCGACTATCGGAAAAGACCTTTGACGGCGGGCAGTGAAGCTGCATAAGGTCGATTGACTCGACTCCGAGATTGCGCCTGCTGCGCTCTATCCACGTCCGGAAGTTGTCCAAGTTATACGCTTCGGGAACGTGAGGCTCAGCACGCTGACCCATTTTGGTCGCTACGGTAAGTCCCGCGCTGCCTCGCTCGGCAAGAAGACGGCCAATCCGTTGCTCGCTGACCCCGTCGCCATACACGTCAGCGGTGTCCAGGAACGTTACGCCAGCATCTATGGCGCCGTTCAGGACGGCCAGTGCCTCGGACTCGCTCATCTGCGTGGCACCCCAATCAGAGCCGAGTTGCCAGCAACCTAGCCCGATGATCGATACCTCGCGGCCGGTCCGCCCCAGCGGTCGTTGCTCCATGTGCGTGCTCCCTTCAGAGCCTAGATCTCCGGCTCAGGTGAGCGGTGATCTACCGGTATTACTTACTAAAGGATGCACTTAGACAGCCTGGACAGCTAGCGCCGGATCGAGCCCCTGCACAGCGCTGGATGCTGGTAACCAAGGCGGCAGCTGCCGTGCGGTTGTACCGTGCCGCCATGGCTATCTCGTTCAGTGAGGCGACGCTCAGGTTGCTCGACGGTAGGAACTACGCGGTCCTTGCCACCGTCAATCCGGACGGCAGCCCGCACACCTCGGCGATGTGGGTCGGCCGGGACAGTGATGACCTGCTGTTCTCGACGTTGCAGGGGCGCGTGAAGCAGCGCAACATGCTGCGCGACCCGCGCGTCAGCGTGACAGTGCTTGACTCCTCTGACCCGGAGAACTACGTGGAGCTGCGTGGCCAGGTGTCAATGACACCGGACCCCGACCGGCTGCTACACATTCAGCTGTCATGGAAGTACCACGACAGGGATCCCGGCGAGGACGCACCTGGCGCGAGGCGCGTGATAGTGCGGATGGTGGTGGAGAAGGCTAGCGGCTTCGCCGCATAGTCCCGGTCAGCCCTGCTTTCCGCCTG
>CAVQCR010000023.1:0-328694 GCA_963711055.1 uncultured Actinomycetota bacterium
GCCCCGAGCAGGACTCGAACCTGCGGCCTACTGCTTAGGAGGCAGTCGCTCTATCCGCCTGAGCTATCGGGGCCGGACCGGCCCGACGGCGCACCAGGATGCACGGCCGGGGGCCGGACTAAGCCTAGCCGCTACCGCGGCTTCGCACCGCCTCGGTATCCGCCGCCCCAGCACACCAGCAGTCCGCCGAATCGATACGGGCCCGCGGCCGCGGTCGGCTCTGACCTTAGGGTGGAGCCAGGCGGAACGGCCCGGACGGGCCCGGACAGGAGCATCACGGTGCAGGTAAGAGACGTCATGACCCGAGCGGCGGTCACCGAGTCACCCCAGGACAGCATCCGATCAGCCGCCGAGCGGATGTGGCGCCAGCAGACCGGGTCGCTCGTCATCACCGATGACGGCCGGCTGGCGGGGATCATTACCGAACGCGACCTGCTCCGCGCGGTCGCCCTGGGCGCCGACCCCGACAAGACCTCGGTCGATGACGCCATGACCGCAGAGGTGTATACGGTGCCGCCGGACATGCCGTTGCAAGAGGCTGCTAGGGAAATGGCGGCGCGCTGGATCCGGCACTTGCCGGTCGTGGAGGCTGGCAGGCTCCTCGGTGTCGTCAGCATGCGCGACGTCACCGGCGTTTTCGCCGCGATGGCAACCGGCAACGTCCGGGTGGAGCACGAGTTCGACCAGCTGGTCCGCGAACGACGGCTGGCCAGGATCGAGCACGGGGACCTCGACTAGGGCCGCGTTCCCCGGCTGCTGGATATCCGGCGACTTGCACTAACGAAACCGTCAGGCTGCCGTCGGAGTACCGCCTACGGCAGCTCGATGGGCAGCTTCAGGCCATCGAGGACGTTCGGGCAACTGCAGGTTCGCTCGGCCGGCAGGTCCTCGATGACCTTGACGATCAGATCCCGGAGCCGGGCGACGTTCGCTGCGAACACCCGGAACACCTCTTCGTGGGTGACGCCCTCGCCCTCCTCGACGCCGGCATCGGTGTCGGTAACCAGGGCAAGCGTGGTGTAGCAGAGCGCCAGCTCACGGGCGAGCACAGCCTCCGGGTGGCCGGTCATACCGATCAGGGTCCAGCCTTGCGCCGCATACCACCGGGATTCCGCCCTGGTGGAGAACCGCGGCCCGTCGATGACAACCAGCGTGCCGGATGCGGCCGGATCCCACCCGGTCGCGCGCGCCACGTTGACCGCACTGGCCCGGCCCACCGGGCAGTACGGGTCCGCGAACTGGACGTGCACGGCCCCGTCCTGCTCATAGAAGGTCTGCGCCCGCCCCGTTGTCCGGTCCACCAGCTGATCAGGTATGACCAGCGTGCCGGGGCCATAAGAAGCAGTCAGGGACCCGACCGCGCTGGGTGCGAGCACTTGCCGTACCCCCACCGAGCGGAGCGCCCAGAGATTCGCCCGGTACGGGATCTTGTGCGGCGGGTACCGGTGATCTCGCCCATGCCGCGGTATGAAGGCAACTCGCTTGCCACCGACCGGGCCGATTACCACTGGATCGCTAGGCCGACCGAACGGAGTCTGGACGTCCACCTCGTCGGCCCAGTCCACGAACTCATAGAAACCGGATCCGCCGATGACACCGATCTCTGCCAGAGCGTCCACGCAGCCAATTTATCGGCTGCTCCGTGCGCGTGAGCCCTGCGACCGGATCCCATTGAGCGACCAGCCCGCAGGCCGGCCAGCGTCAGCTAGAGCTAGAGCTAGAGCTAGAGCTAGAGCTAGAGGTGCTTACCGTGGACGACTTCTTGTCGCTTCCTGACGCCGAACTAGCTGAACCGGACGAACTGCTCGAGCTTGAGTCACCAGACGAATCAGAACCGTTCTTGGACTCCGACCCTGAAGACGACGAGCCGTTCGCAGCTGCAGACGACGACTCCTTGCCCGCGCCCACTGTGCTTGAGCCGTTCCGGCTGTCGGTGCGGTAAAAGCCCGATCCCTTGAAGACGATGCCAACCGGCGAGAAGATCTTGCGGAGCTTGCCGCCACAGGCCCTGCAGACCGCGAGCGGGTCGTCGGTGAACCGCTGCACGACCTCGGATCGGTCTCCGCAATCGGTGCAGGCGTACTGATACGTCGGCACTTTTCCTCCCTCTGCGGCGTTAGCACTCGCCGCGGTCAACTGCTAAATGGTAGCAACGGTTAACCGAGCCTGATGATTCCTTCGCCAGGCAGCGCAGCAGCCCGTACCGGCTGGTCGAGCGGTCCCGCCGGCACGGCGCCGCAAAACTCGCCGTCGTATAGCAGTGCCACGGTCAAGACGGCCGGGCCCACCCTCGCCAGGGCCCGGTCAAAACTGCCTCCGCCCCGGCCCAGCCGGTTGCCTCTGCGGTCGACAGCAAGCGCGGGCGCGATCACCAGGTCCGCGCTTGTGATTGCAGTCACACCGCGGGCCGACTCAGTCGGCTCGAGCAGCCCGCGCGGCCCTTGGGAAAGCGAGTCCGGGCCCTCATAGGACGCCCAGTCTAGGTCACCGTCCGCCCGCAACAGCGGCAAGAGCACGTAGGTGCCGCGCTTCCAGAGCGCAAAGACCAGCCCGCGGGTGTCGGGTTCGGTTGCCACCGACATGTAGGCAGCAACGGTTCCGGCCATCTGCATCTCGGGCAATCCGAGCAGGGCGTCTCGGATCGCGCGGCCGGCCTCGGCCCGCCCGGCAGCCTCCATCGCACGCCGCGCGGACAGAATCCCGGCCCGCATCGATGCCTTAGCGGCGACGAGGTCCGTACTCCCGGCAATCCCGGCAGCACCAACGGCCCCGACAAAACCCTGAGCACCAGCTGACCCGTCAGGAAGGCCGGCTGACCTGGCCGCCTTGTCGTCCGAACCTGAGCCGCGCACACATACTCCTCGCCTGCTGGTTAAGGTTCTCAGCATGGCTGACTACAGGTCCATCACCAAAGCGGTCATCCCGGCGGCTGGCCTCGGCACCCGGTTCGTGCCGGCCACCAAGGCAATGCCCAAGGAGATGCTGCCTGTCATCGACACGCCGGTAATCCAGTATGTGGTCGAGGAGGCCGCCGCGGCGGGCCTGACCGATGTACTGATGGTGACCGCCCGCGGCAAGACGAACATCGAGGATCATTTCGACCGTAATGTCGAACTAGAGGAGGTTCTCGAGGCAAAGGGTGACGAAGAGGGCCTGGCCAGCATCCGCCACTCGAGCCAGATCGCCTCGATGCATTACGTCCGCCAGACCCAGGCGCTCGGCCTGGGGCATGCGGTCTTGTGCGCCGCCGACCATGTGGGCAACGAGCCGTTTGCAGTCCTGCTGGGCGACGATTTCATCGACCCCCGCGATACCCTGCTGGCCCGAATGCTCGAGGTCAGGCGTCAGTATGGCGGCAGCGTCGTGGCGCTGATGGAGGTCGAGCCCGAGCTGGTTTCCGCCTACGGCGTCGCCACCATCAAGCCAACCGACTCTGATGACGTGGTCGTCGTTACCGACCTGGTAGAGAAGCCCGCTGTCGGCGACGCTCCTTCGAACTGGATAGTCGTCGGCCGGTATGTCTGCGACCCGGCGATATTCGACGTGCTGAGGAACACCAGGCCCGGCCGTGGCGGCGAGATCCAGATCACGGACGCGCTGCGGACGCTGGCCAGGACTGACCGCAGCCAGGACGCCGACGGCGGCGGTGTGCATGGCGTGCTATTCCGGGGACGCCGGTATGACTCCGGCAACAAGCTCGACTATCTCCAGACCGTCGTCCAGTTCGCCTGCGAGCGGCCGGACGTCGCACCCGAGTTCGTGCCGTGGCTGCGTGAGTACGTCGCCAACCTCAAGCCGGAGACCGGGCTATAGGCCGGCCAGCAGGGCCAGTAGGCTGCGATGACCACCGCCGAGCACATCGGACATGCCGTCATGGACTCCGTGGAGACCTACCTTGCCGACATAACAGCGGCGATCCAGCCGCTGCCGCCACGTGAGCTTCCGCTGACCGACGCGCTCGGCGCTGTCCTCGCCGCCGATGTGACCGCGCAGTGGCCACTGCCTTCGTTCGACAACTCGTCCATGGACGGCTACGCGGTGCGCGCCGCTGACGTGGCCGGGGCCACTGACCAGGCGCCCGTGATCCTTCCCGTCGGCGGCGAAGTGGCGGCAGGCGACACCGCCAGCCACGACCTCGTTCCCGGCACCTGCATCAGGATCATGACCGGGGCACCGCTGCCGTCCGGAGCGGACGCGGTCGTGCCGGTCGAGCTGACCGATGGCGGCACGAGCCAGGTGGCGATCCGCCAGCCGGTCCAGGCCGGGGCGTCGGTCCGGCAAACCGGCGGCGACGCGCTCCCGGGCGACCTGCTGCTGCCAGCAGGAACGCGGCTCGGTGCCATGCATCTCGGTTTGCTTGCCGCGGCCGGGCATGGCACCGTCAAGGCCCGGCCGAGGCCGCGGGTCGCCGTGATCTCGACCGGCAACGAACTCGTCGAGCCTGGCACGCGTCTGGTTCCCGGTCAGATCTGGGAGTCCAACGCGACGATGCTCGCAGCCGCTGCGCGCGAGGCGGGGTGCGACGCCCAGCGATACCCGATCGTGCCGGACAACACCGACGCCGTCCTGGCCACGGTCCACGATGCGCTGGACGACGCCGACCTGCTCGTCACCAGCGGCGGCGTGAGCATGGGCGGCGAGCACGACGTAGTCAAGGCGGCGCTGACGAGGCTCGGCACGGTCAGATTCCGCAAGGTGGCGATGCAGCCCGGCATGCCGCAGGGCTTCGGCACGGTCGGCCCGGCCAGCACGCCGATCTTTACCCTGCCCGGCAACCCGGTCAGTGCGTACGTGTCGTTCTTCCTGTTCGTTCGGCCGGGACTCGACGCGCTACAGGATTTTTCCGGGGAACGGGGTCGCAATGAGCACGCGGCCCTGACCCAGGCGATCCGATCTCCGGCGGGAAGGCGCTCATTCCTGCGCGGCATCCTGGACAGCGCGGCCGGCCAGGTAACACCGGTGTCAGGCCAGGCGTCGCACCAGCTCGCCTCGCTGGCCAGAGCGAACGCGCTCGTCATCGTTCCGGAACAGGTCACCTCGCTCGACGAGGGAACCAGCGTGGAAGTCATCAGGCTGCCGTGACCGAGCCTCAGCTCACCCACCTGGATAGGGCCGGCCACGCCCGCATGGTGGACGTGTCCGGAAAGGAGGTAACGGCCCGGTCGGCGACCGCGACCGGCACCGTCCTGCTGTCGCCCACGGCTGTTGCGGCGCTGCGCGAGGGTAACGTGCCTAAGGGCGACGCACTCGCCGTCGCGCGCATCGCCGGGATCCAAGGTGCCAAGCGCACGCCCGAGCTGATCCCGCTGTGCCACCCGATCGGATTGCACTCGGTCGCGGTCGAACTGGAAGTTGCCGACAACGGTGTCCGGATAACCGGCACGGCCCGTACAGCGGACCGGACGGGCGTCGAGATGGAGGCGCTGACCGCGGTCAGTGTGGCGGCGCTAGCGCTCATCGACATGATCAAGGCCGTCGACCCGGCCGCGGTCATTACTGACGTGCGGGTCGAAGAGAAGGCCGGAGGCAAGTCGGGCAGGTGGCAGCGGCCGTGATCCGCGCGCTGGCGGTTACCGTCTCCAACCGGGCCGCGGCCGGTGTCTACCGCGACAAGTCGGGGCCGGTCCTCGCCGAGCTGCTGCGTGCGGCCGGATGCGTGGTAGACGGCCCGGTGGTGGTGCCAGACGGCGCTGCGGTGCAGGCGGCGCTACAGGACGCAGTTGCGGCCGGCTACGACGTTGTGGTCACGACCGGCGGTACCGGGCTGACGCCAGGAGACCAGACACCCGAGATGACGAGGTTGCTGCTAGACCGCGAGATTCCCGGCATACCCGAGGCGATCAGGGCCGCCGGCGTAGCGGCCGGGGCGCACACAGCCGCGCTGTCGCGCGGCCTGGCAGGCGTCGCGAGTAGCACGCTGATCGTGAACCTGCCGGGATCCACCGGCGGCGTCAAGGACGGTATGGCAGTGCTCGGCGAGCTGCTCGCGCACGCTGTTGACCAGGTCCGAGGCGGAGATCACCCGCGTCCCCCGACCGACGGAACCGTGTCGCCCAGCTGAACGGCATTCCACCACAATCGGCATGCTCCCGTAGTTTCGTCGCGCGACCCGATGGCGAAGCGGGGCCTCATCACGCGATGATTGTCCTGTGGCACGATCGCGCGGATGGGTGACGCTCACCGAGCCGGCACTTCTTGATGCCCCGGTAAGCCTGCGTCCTATCAAAGTTAACGACGCCTCTACCTGGCGGGACGCGCGTGTGCGCAATGCTTCCTGGCTGCGGCCGTGGGAGCCGACGAACCCGGAAACACCGCTATACCGGTCCAGCCTCGGGCCCTATGTGGCCATGGCCAGGACCATGCGGCGCGAAGCCAGGCAGGGCCTCGCGCTGCCGTGGGTGGTCACCTATGACGGCCGGTTCGCCGGGCAGCTGACCATCGGCAGCATCGTCTGGGGCTCGGCCCGGTCCGCTCAGGTCGGCTACTGGATCGACGAGGCCTACGCCGGGCGGGGCGTGATACCGACCGCGCTGGCGCTGGCCCTCGACCAGTGCTTCTTCGGCGTCGGCCTGCACCGGGTAGAGGCGACGATCCGGCCAGAGAACACGGCCAGCCGCCGCGTGGTCGAGAAGCTCGGGTTCCGAGAAGAGGGCGTTCGCCGCCGTTCCCTGCACATCGACGGGGCGTGGCATGATCATGTCTGCTACGCGCTCACGGTCGAGGACGTCCCGAACGGCCTGATGACGCGCTGGCGCAGCATCGTGATGTCCGGCCGGCTGCACGCCGGCTAGCGCAGATCTCGCGACACACCGGGCCGAATACTCGTCAATTCCGTCGCCGCCCCTTACCGTGCGTGACGTGGCCTCGCCTGATTCCGCCCGGCGCAGACGGCAGGCCCGGCAATCAGCGCATCTCTCGGCCGATTACGGGGCGTGCCGTTGAGCAGCGCCTTCCTCTACGTGGGCATCGTCGCGATCTGGGCATTCGTCCTAGTGCCCAGGTGGCTGCGACGTCCGCAGGCTATCCCGGAGACGACGGCTGAATATGAGCCCGACTATCACGGCGAAGCCGACTACGACGAGCAGCCCGGTTACGACCAGCAAAATGATGAGCAGCCTCACGACCAGCCCGGTCATGACCAGCCCGATGACGGGCCGCACAGTGATAAGCAGGGCATTGCCGTGCGACGCCCACTGCCGTCGGCTCCCCGGTCACGGGTTCTGCGAGCCCGCCGCCGGCTGCTCACGCTGCTAGTGCTGCTCTGCGCAGGCGCGGCGACCTGCACCGCGCTCAAGCTGACATCCTGGTGGGCTTGTGCCCCTCCGGCCGGAATGCTCGGCATGTATCTCCTCCTCCTCCGCGAGGCCGCGCTCGCGGATGCCGAGCTAGCGCGCTGGCGGGCGACCCTGGAAATGCGAGTCCGGGCCGCCCGCCAGCGCGAGCATGCCGCCTGGGCTGCGGACGCCGAAGAGCATTCTGCGCAGATCATCGACATCTCGGCCAGGGTCAGCGATCAGCTGTACGACCAGTACGCCGACGCGACCATCCGGGCTGTCGGCGACTGACCGCCCGGCGCTGACCGCACCATCTGGCAGCCCGCTGATCGCCGAGAGCAGGAACTCCCGGCATTTGCTACGCTGACTGGCGTTCCAGGGGCTGTAGCGCAGTCCGGTAGCGCACCTCGTTCGCATCGAGGGGGTCAGGGGTTCAAATCCCCTCAGCTCCACCTGGTCAGAGGCACAATGAGCAACAGTAAAGATCGTTCTGGGGGCAAATCCGGGGCTAAGGAGCTGCTAACTGAGTTTGACCTTGGCCAGCTACGACCGTCAGTCCCCCACGTCGCCATCGCCACGCCGAGGTGTAGCTCTCGTCGGTGTCGTCCGGCAAGATCCAATCCCGGTGCAACCGCAGCGTGAGACCGCCCTCGGTCGCGGTGTTGTTGTCCAGGTCGTAGACCATGCCCTGGGCCAGAATCAGCAGGCGGATGCTCGGCCCGTCTCCCTGCTCGAACACTGTCGCCATCTCAGGCCTCCTGCAACGCGCGGTACAGCGTGGACCGGCCAACGCCCAGCGCCTTGGCGATAGCGGCGCAGCTCTCGCCCCGAGCCTTCCGGGCCAGGGTGATGTCGAGCTTGTCACGGTCAACCACAGCGGGCCTGCCGCCCACGTGACCCTGTGCCCGAGCTGACCCAAGGCCGTCCCTGGTGCGCTCCACGACGAGGTCGTGCTCGAACTCGGCAACGGCGGCCAGCATGTGGAAGAGCAGCTTGCCTGCCGGTGTGGTGGTGTCGATCCCCTGCTGGAGAACAACCAGGTCTACCTTCCGCTCCCCCAGATCCTTGATCAGCTCCACCAGGTGGTGCACCGAGCGCCCCAGGCGGTCCAGGCGGACGGTGACCAGCACGTCGCCGGGACGCAGGTAGGCGAGCATCTGGTCGAACTCGGGCCGGGATGCCTTCATGCCGCTGACGCCCTTGTCCACGAATACGCGGTCGCACTCACCCAGCATCGCGGTCTGGACCTCCGGGTGCTGGTCCTCGGTGCTCACTCGCGCGTACCCGATCCTGGCCATTTGCCCTTAGCGCGGTCGGCCAAGCTCCTCGGCGGGGTGTTGTCGTAGATCCGGATTGGCGCGGGCCGCTGGGCGGGCTCGTCATAGATCATCGAACCCGACTGGCTGCGGCGTAATTCGCGATAGGCAGCCGCGAGCGGTGATCTGTTCGTCATATGGATCTCCCGTTTGTTTTTAGCGACCGGAAAGGTGGTCGAAGGTGCTCTTGGACAGGCCGAATTCTGACCGGTGCTCGCCGAATTCGGCGACTGACATATTCGCGACCTGACCGGCCTGTGCCAGCTCGTCGCCCCACTGCATGGCAACGGCGTCGTCAGCAGTAGTGCCCTCACGGATCGACCGCTGCCAGGCAGCCTGTTCCGGTGTCGGGAGATGCCGGGCTGACTCGGCCTGAAGCCGGTTGACCTCGCCTGCTACGGCTACCGCTGACCGGTGCCCGATTCCCCGCTGCCTCATCCACTTCGCGAGCGCGTCGGCTGTGAATACGCCGCTGCCCCTGGCCAGGAATTCCACGGCAATTACCTCATCGGTAAGCCCGCTGTCGTACATGTCAGCTCGCCTTGGGCCGGGCGAGGTGCTGGGCAATGGCCAGCTCGGCTTCCCTGCTGACCGCCCGGTACTCGTGCGCTGCACGGACCTTGAGCTGATCGAGAAGTTCGGCGGGCAACGTGATCGTCACGGTCTCCCGACGCCGGTTTACTGCCATCGCCCAGCACCCTTTCCCATTAGAGCTGCCTTTGTGAAGGACACACTTCATTCTCTCATGTGCAAGACATTTTCTTGGTGCCGCTGGATTGGCGCTGAATTGCGACCAGAGAATGCACAGAGCCCTCGGCGAAGGGAGAACGGACCGAGGGCTCTGCGGAGAGGAGGTAGCATGCGCAACTACCTAGTAGCAATGGTATTACTTCACCGCCTGGCTTTAGAAGCCCTCTTACTTTCGCGGCCGGATCGAGATGACCTAGGCCGACTGCGGCTCCTCCTGGCGAGCCCCAGATCCTGACCCCTTGAACTACGCGCTTGTAACTCCAGTGTGGTCCGGCACCCCAGATCCGTCCAGTTAGCTTCCCTTCCCGGCAGACCGCTTGCGGCCATCCACACTTGCCAGTAGGTCTGCGGCTGCCATCAACGGAGACTGCCGCGCGTGACGCGACCCGCGATCAGAACTCGCTGCGCCGCCGTCATGACCGGACTGTATCTATGGCATCTGGCGCGGAGCAATCCTGTTGGCGAGCAAGTCGCCGTGCGCCCGATGGGCGGAGCCCAGATAAACCGAGGACCCCGGTGGTAGAGGTATTCCGGGGTCTCTGGTCTCGGGACTATTCGGGGATCAGCCGACTGATTCCGGCATTTCGCAGCGGTATGATCTCCGCCAAGGGGTGAGGTCATGCGCAGGTTCCTGCTGGACTGCCGCCGCGCCGCTACGACGCGCGGCCTGCCGATCGGCGTGCTCGGACTCGCAGTCTCGGCGGGCATTACTACGCACCGCGGAGTCCCGCTCGACATCCTTGCGGCTGCGGTTGTGGCCTGTCTTGTCTGGGCGGTCGCGCTGCCGGTCTATGTCCTGGGCCGCAGGCTACGTGAGGGACGTCGGCGCGCCACTCCGCGCCGTGGCACACCAAGTTAGGCAGGCTTCGGACTGTGCGCGGGCCGACACCAGATCGAGGTACAGCTTGGCTCGGCAAGGCACCTAACCCAAAGGTGCCCATGTTCTCCGCTTGCGCCTCCGGACATTCGCAGGGCATCCATCCGACCGTGACGAGGCCCGGCCCCCATATGGGATCGGTGGGCGTGACCAGCGTCCTTGGGCTAGCCGTGGAATGAGGTGCTCATGACCAGCCGTTCGCCGACCATGTACCGGATGGAGGTGAACGCGTGGGAGGTGTCGATCACTATCCCCTCGCCCAGATCGTGGCTGCAGCCGACGTCATCGCGGTGTGACTTGTGCTGACACCCATCTGGACCTCGGACTCCCTTGCAGTTCCTGCACTTGCCGCAGCTCTGGTAGTGGTCAGCATGCTCGCGGCGATGCAGGCGTTCCTTCGCGCAAGCGACGGCCAGCCGAGTGTGCGTGATCGCGTAGGACAGTCCGTGCCTCTTTGCCGTGTCGGTCAGCTGGTCGTCACAGGTACCCGCCTCCAGGCCCTCCAGCTTCGCCAGCTCATTGCCGAGGCCGAGCAGCTCGTCTGTCTTCTCCTGACGCTCGCGCTGGACGCGTGCTTCCTCCTCGGCCTGCGCCGCGTTCGCGGCACCGCCAAGACCACCGGCACCACCACCGCCACCTACACCTGGGACATCAACACCGGCATCCCGCTCCTGCTCACCGACGGCACCACCAGCTACCTCTACGGCCCCGGCGGCCTGCCCATCGAGCAGATCAGCTCCGCCGGCACCCCCACCTACCTCATGCACGACCAGATCGGCTCCACCCGGCTGCTCACCAGCGCCACCGGAACCGTCACCGCCACCTACAGCTACGACGCCTACGGCAACACCACCAGCCACACCGGCACCGCCACCACCCCGTTCCTATGCGCCGGCCAGTACCAGGACACCGAAACCGGCTTCTACTACCTCCGCAACCGCTACTACGACCCCGCCACCGCCCAGTTCCTCACTATCGACCCAACCGTCGCCCAAACCCAGGCGCCCTACTACTACGCCAGCGACACCCCGCTCAACCTGACCGACCCCACCGGCCTCGGGTGCAACTGGTGGAACCCGATATGCGCCATTGGCGAACTGGGCATCGCGGCCCACTGGGCATGGTTTGGCTACCAGTGGGACCAGCAAGCTACCGGCCAGTGGCTAGAGCAGCAGTGGTATGCGTTTGACGCATCCCTTTGCAGCCCGGCAAATCAGGTTGCGCTCGGCGTCCTGTTCGGTGGTGAGGATTTCGGAGGCGGGGACGAGACCCTTCCTGGAGGCGAGGGCGTTCTCAATCTGTCCGCCGAGGACAGCTGGGGGAATCTAAGCACTCTTGAGGACCACTTCCTCCGTCACGGTGCAGAGTTCGGTGCTACGTCCGCTGAGGAATATGCGGCGGACGCGTCTGAGTTCCTACAGCAGGCGCTCAAAGACGGTGACCCCGTCAAGATCGACGCCAACGGCGTGATTCGCGTCTACGACCCAGAAACCAATACGTTCGGGCCTACAATCCGAACGGAACGACGAGAACGTTCTTTAAACCGACCACCGGTGCCGCGTACTGGGCCTCCCAACCTGGGGCGGCACCCTGAGCTTTATAACGATGTGATGAGCTACCAATGTCCCGTGTGCGGGTTCCCTGACCTGTTCGAACCACCTCGCTCTCTTCGCACTGGAGGGGGGTCCTACGAAATCTGTCCGTCGTGTGGGTTCGAATTCGGCATCAGCGACGACGACTTGGGATATAGCTACGAAGTTTGGCGGCAGGAGTGGATCGGCCGTGGGATGCACTGGTCCAGTGTGGCCCGAGGTCGGCCCGATGGTTGGGACCCAGTGCGGCAGCTGAGTTCCTTGTGACGGAACCGACTGTTACCCAGTCTCGCCTCGGTGCGCGAATGCCGTCCTCGCCGCGGCCAGGAAGCTCCCATGAATGGCGCTCCAGAGCTACGGGTACGTCAGAGCGCATCCACTGCGAAGTCCTTGGCGGCCTCGGCGCGGAGGGCCTCGATCTCAGCATCGATCACGCTAGCGCGATCGGCGGTCGGGCTGCTGTGAAGCAGCTCGTCGCGGAGGTGCCACACCTGGCGGTCACGCTCACTGGCGAACAACCGGCATAGCGTCGGCGTGGCGTGCTCCACGATGATCAGCCCGGCCGCGATGGCGCGATCGAGCGGGCGCAAGTAGCCGATCCCGCGATCTGGGAGGCCGACACCACGAAGCGCGCCAGCCTTCGATACGCCCGGCATGGCGCTGACGAGGTCAGCCAGCATCCTCATCCTGAATCCGATCCGAGGTCTGGGCTTTTTCTTTTGGGTCATGTCTCAGACCCTCATTCCGACGTCGGCCAGAATCCGCCGTCCCGTGCGCTCCGATACGCCCAGCATCAGGCCCAACTCCTTGCCGGTCATGCTCGGGTTCTCGGCCACGACCTTGGCCGCAGCGGCACTGTCATACCTGGCCGTGGCCGCTGTGGCCGTGGCGGCTGTGTCGGCCTGTTCCGGCCGTGGCCATGCGGTAAATATGGCCGGTCGGATCGTGGCCGTGCCCGCGCTGAGATCCGGGGCGGTGACCGTCTCGGCCGCGTCCCCGGTGGCCGCTTCGTGGCCGCGCAGCAGGTGAGTCAGACCTGCGGCAAAGCCGAGGGTGACGACTGGCATGCACGCGACCAGGACCGTGACCGGGACCGGTGCCCTTGTGGCATGGGCGGCCGATAGCAGTGGAAGGCAACCTGCCCGAGCATGCCCAGGACAAGCGCCCCGATTGCCGAGTTGCGGGCGAAGATGCGGGCCTTCCCGGTCGTGCCGGTGAGCCAGGCGCCCATCGCGTACGCCGCGTACGCTTTGACAGCGATCGGCAACGTAATCGCACTGTCGAGCTGGAACTTGGCGAGCCCGAACAGGGTCACTCCTGGCAGCAGGTGAATGACACCGAACCCGCACATAGACCCGAGGCCAGTCCAGCCGCCCCATACGGCGACAGCGGCAGGCGAGGCGATCAAGACACGCTCATGCATCTCCCACGCCAGCAGGTGCGCGACCGTCCCGTTGGGCAGAGCCACTATCGGCGACGCCCACGGCACGTCTTTCGGCACCCGTCCATCATTCGCTACTGTATTCGATAGGTCAAGAACCGCTGCGGAGTGACTCCCTCGCACATCAGAGATTCCGGGGGCTATCTGGGGGGCTAAGTGTGCGACTTCGTGGTCTGCGTGTTCTTTGAATGATCAAGGAATGCCCAGGATAGAGCGTACTTAGGAGTACTGGAACGAACTAGAAAGGACGGTTCAATCTTCGTTCGCATCGAGGGGGTCAGGGGCTCAAATCCCCTCAGCTCCACTGGGTTTTACGATGTCAGGATGATAATTAGCAGATAAATTCGACGGCATCGCCTTCCGTTGTGTCCGATTCTGGGAGCGATGGGAGCCAATCTTGGTGTGCGGACCTTCGCATTGATGCCCTGCGGCCGCATTGACTGCGGTACCAGGCAAACCGCCCGTGGCGGTCTCGTGGCGGCCGAATGTGATGGCGAGCAGCGGGTCGGCTCGTGACGGAGCAGACCTCGGCCAGCGCGCTTAGCCGCCTCGCGGCGCTGGCCTGGCAGGCGGGCTGCCGCTAGGGCTGCGACGCTGGCGTTACATCTGAAAATCGGTAGCCAGCCCAGCCGGTCAACCTGGCGTGATCGACGAACCGCCGTCGCGCACGGACCTCAGCCGGGCCGCCGTGACAGCGATATTGCGAATCGTAAGTGACGATGGCAAGGGTCCAGCGCGAGCTGCGCAACGGGAATGCAAGGGGGCAGGACGTCCGCGAAGCAGGTCCCGTTCTGCGCGCCCGCATCCGTCTGTCCCGACGGCGTCAGTAACGTGGCGAGCATCCTGACCTGTGCGCCCATCCAGCTTCACGACAACGCCAGCCTTTCACTGTCATGCATGATGTGCGGTTGCGAACTGGCGCTCCTAGCGCCATAATGGCGCCATGCCTAGCGTGCAGATCAAGGATGTCCCGGAACAGACTCACGCTGTCCTGCGCCGGCGTGCGGCGGCAGCGCACCAGTCGCTCCAGGAGTATCTGCGCGCCCGGCTGATCGAGGAAGCCGGCGAGCCAACTCTCGATGAGGTCCTGGACCGCGCGGGGGACCGCGCGGGCGGCTCGGTGCCGCTGAAGGCGGCGGTGGCGACGGTCCGCGCCGATCGTGATCGTCGCTGACGCGAGCGTCCTGGCCGTCGCGCTCGCCGACGACGGGCCGGACGGCGACCACGCCCGTGCCCGTCTGCGCGGAGAGCGGCTAGACCGCACCCGAGCTCGTCGATCTCGAGGTCATCTCGGTCTGGCGGCGACAAATCCGGGAAGGCGCCCTTCCGGCCCGGCGGGCGGGCCTGGCGCTGGCCGACCTCGCAGCCCTGCCGCTCCGGCGGGCAGCGCACCGCCCGCTGCTGGCCCGCTGCTGGGAGCTGCGCGACAACCTGACCGTCTACGATGCCTCCTACGTCGCGCTGGCCGAGGCACTGGACGTGACCCTGCTCACCGGAGACGGACGGCTGGCAAGGGCTTCCGGCAGCTGCTGCCACATCGAAGTACTGCGGCCAGCACCCTGAACCAGTGACACCCTGGCGACCGCTCTTGCCGCAGGCCGCATACGCGTATCCAGTTGAGCAGACCTTGCCGTTCACCCGTTCTCCGTCATTGTCAGGTCAGCACCGTGCGGATCCGCTCGAGGTCGGCCACTGACTGCAGGTGAAGCTCGATCCAGTCGCGCCGCGAAGGATCGCATCAGACATCTGGGTCATTGCTTAAGACCGCGCTTACCCGCGACCACCCCGCTCGGGTGACGCGGGCGTAACTCACCCAGGATGCAGAAATGGCCGATCTGCACGCGACGGCGGCGCGAACGTCGGCATCAGTGGACCGCGCCGAGTCGGCGATCCGGCACCTCGTCAGGCTCGGAGTCCGCGGGCTAGGTGACCGGGCTGGTCGGCGGCCTGCACGCGAGATCCGCCGATATGGGCGAGGCCAAAGGTCCCCGTCCTGGCGGACCATCGGCACTGCGGCGTGCTCTTGGCCGCCGTGATCATTGAGGATCGCGGCGGTACGCCCGTAAGAAGTCTCGTGTGCCTATTCGATGAATCTCGGCATGTTCTGTGCGGTTGCTGGCCGACCCAGGCACTGCTGTGCCGAGCGGGGTAAGGCCCGCCTGACCGACCGGTTGGAGGAATCGATGACGACAGACCTGCCGGTGACCACCGGGCGGCAACTCGGCCGCCGGTCCTGGGCTGAGCCCTGGAAGATCAAGATGGTCGAGCCGTTGCGCATGACCACACAAGAGGAACGCGCGGATGCGGCAGCCGAGGCTGGCTACAACACGTTCCTGCTGCGATCAGAGGACGTCTACATTGACTTGCTCACCGACTCGGGCACGAACGCGATGAGCGACCGGCAGTGGGCTGGGCTGATGGTCGGTGACGAGGCCTACGCCGGCTCGCGGAACTTCTACCAGCTTGCGGAAGCGGTCCGGGACTTCTACGGCTACCAGAATGTGGTGCCGACTCATCAGGGCCGCGGCGCTGAGCACATCATCAGCCAGATTGCCATCGCCCCAGGCCAGTTCGTGCCTGCGAACATGTATTTCACGACCACGCGGGTGCACCAGGAGCGCGCTGGAGGCGTTTTCGTGGATGTGATCGTTGATGCCGCGCATGACCCGTTGAGCGAGCATCCGTTCAAGGGGGACGTGGATCTCGGCAAGCTGGAGAGCCTGATCGCGCGCGAGGGCGCCGGGCAGATCGCCTACGTCAGTTTGGCCGGCACGGTCAACATGGCGGGGGGGCAGCCGGTGAGCATGGGATGCGTGCGTTCCCTCCGGGTCCTCTGCGACCGGCACGGGATACGGCTGTTCCTGGACGCGACCAGGATGGTCGAGAACGCGTTCTTCATCCAGGAGCGTGAAGAAGGCTACGCGCACCGGACGGTCGCTGAGATCCTCAAGGAGTTTTGCTCCTACACCGATGGCGCCTGGATGTCGGCCAAGAAGGACTCGCTGGTCAATATTGGCGGCTGGCTGGCGCTCAATGACCCGGATCTGTTCGAAGAGGCCCGCAATCTCGCGGTCGTCTTCGAGGGCCTGCACACCTACGGCGGGCTGGCCGGCCGGGACATGGCCGCGATGGCGATCGGCATCGCCGAGTCGGTCGAGGACGAACACATTCGGGCCCGGGTCGGGCAGGTGCGCTATCTCGGCGAGCTGCTCGGTGCGGCTGGCGTCCCGTTCGTGAAGCCGGTGGGCGGCCACGCCGTCTTCCTAGACGCGCGCCGGTTCTACCCGCACCTTGAGCAGGACCAGTTTCCTGCCCAGACGCTCGCCGCCGAACTCTACCTCGACTCGGGAATCCGCGGAATGGAGCGAGGGATCGTGTCGGCGGGCCGCGACCCGAAGACCGGCGACCACAATCGCCCGAAGCTTGAGCTGACCCGGCTGGCGATCCCGCGCCGCGTCTACACCCAGGCGCACATGGACATCGTGGCCGAGGCAGTGGAAGCGGTCTACGCTCAGCGCGAGTCAGCGAAAGGCCTCATCATGACGCACGAGCCGCGCTACCTCAGGTTCTTCCAGGCCCGCTTCGACCGGCCCTAGCTTAGCGATGCACCACGGAGCGCCTCCCGTCCCGTCATCACAGCCGCAACCATCGTGCTGCCGCAGGCGGCCCTCCGGTCCTCCGCTCACTTGGCGAAATCCGCACCAGGCTGGCCGGGCCAGGGCAGGACCCCCACCAGCAAAGGCTCAAGCGGGAGGATGACTGCCGAGAGCTGATCCAGGACCGCCGATCTGGCGCGTCCTCAGGCCGCTGGCGTCGGTATTCGGTGCGCTGGATATGCGTGCCTTCGGCGCCTACGGGATGCGGTCGTCGGCGGCGGCGCCGGGCGTTATGGGCGAGTGATCTGGGGCACGCGCTGGACCATTGACCGCGTTGCTGGTCGAGCCGTGCGGTGAGCTTCTTCGGCGCGAGGATCCGGTAGCTGTCGGTCACGAGCTCACGGATCTCCTCCCAGTCGGTGTCGTCGGTGAGCAGCACCCCGATGCGATCCCGGCCGGCGAGGCGAAGAACAGGTTTCCGATGGACAGCAGCGCCTCGCGTTCGTCTGGGTCGACACGCAACACGAGGAGCGGACGGGCTTGCCGGTCGGGCCCTCCGATGCCACGAGCAAGCAGAACGACGTCCGGCGGATGTCGAACGAGTGCGCCGTCGATCTCGTTCTGGTGAGTGAACCGTCGGCCCGCACCGTCACCTCGGGCAGCGCCAGGCATAGCGTGCGGACCCGCTCGACGATGTCTTCCGGGACCTCTGCGGGCGCGCTCGCGCGAGCACTCCGGCGCGCCGCTGGCGAACCACCATCGTTCCTTGCCGCACCGGCGAGCTACCGGCGGAACGCGGCTCGGGCTGCGGCTGCGGTCGAGCTGTAGTACCCGGGTGGTTCGATGAAGCCCCACTCGTGGAACGGTCGCGCCGTCGGTCAGGGCACGACGGTAGCCGAAACAGGCGAGGTAGAGCGTCCGGATATACATGACCGCCTCGAGCCGGTCGAGTTCGCCGTCGGTCGGCTCGACATGTCGGCGGTAGGCGTTGACGGCAGTGTCGATCCGCTCCTGGTTCGGCCGGCGCGGGTTCCACGAACCCGTGCCCCACATCAGGTAGGCGAAGTCGGCGAGGCGCGGTCCGCGCCCGGACGCCTTCCAGTTGATCGCGACTGGCCCTTGCTCGCTCAGGACGGCGTGATCGGGGGCGTGGAGGAGATTTCCGTGGAGCAAGCCCTCCGGAAGGCCGTGACCGTCGTCAGCCGAGCGCACCTGGTCGCGGAGCCGCTCGAATTGCTCGCGCTCGGCGGCCGCGACCTTCGTGTCGACGGCGTCGAGAAACGACAGGGCCGCCAGCAGGTCCTGACGCGGCGTGCCCTCACGGCTCGGGTCCTCACCACTGGCTCCACCCGGGCGGCTGACGGAATCGTCGTACGGCAGCGCGTGCAGCCGTCCGAGCAGCTCACCCATCATGGCGAACTTCGCGGCACCGTCGGGGAGCTGGACGCCTTCGACGAACCGCGTCACGAGGACCGCGCTGCCATCGAAGTCAGATACCGCATCATCTACCGCCAGGCGCTCCGCGGGATAGTCATGCTGCTCCAGGAATCGCAGGATCGCGGCGTCGCCCTCGACACCGGCACGCGGCCGAGCGGGGGAAACGCGCGGGCGACCCACGGACTGCCGTCATTGCGGTCGATGCGGAACACGTAGGTCTTGTGCACACTGAGCCTGGTCGCCGCGACCGGGTCTATGCCGTAGCGATCCCGGAGATGGGCGAGCAGCTGCTCAGCCGCGGGCTCGTGGTGCATTCGCGCACCCAGACCCTCGAGATCGGTCAGCGCTTCGGTGTAGCGCTGCCCAGTCTCCTCAGCATGGCACCGGACAGCCTTCTTGAAGCTGGCGTCCCTGCTCATGGAACAAGCCTCCCCTTGACACCCTCGTCCCCCAGCGACTCAGTGTTGGAAGATGGCCTGTGACATGGACGACCGAGAGGGCGAATCCCCTTCGCCAGTGGAACCCGGCTGGGGCGGAGGTTCCACAGCTCGGCGACCGGTCGCCGCCGTGAAAATACTCTTCCTGAGGCACTCGGTCTTCGTCAAGCGCTTCACCCGCGAGATGACGCGGGAAGTGCCGGCAGTGAGGCGCGGACAACCAGGAGCGATGCAGCCCATCGAACCTCGATCGCGAGCCCAGCCCGGACGCGCGACCCGAATCGGCGAACTGACCGCATACGCAGCGGCAGGCGACCGTCCCAGAACGCGCTCCGGTGTTAGCCACTGGCCGGCGTGGCGGCAGACATGATCTGGGCCGCCTGGCGGATCACGGCTAGTTCAGCGGAGACACCGCGCAAGATCTCTGCCAGCGCGAGGGTGGCGTGCACTTGCGCCTTCGCGACCTCCCGGCCGGACATGGTCCCGGCGCCCTCAAATGACTCTCCGACCAGTTGCTCAGCTATGTGGAAGTGGTCTACGGCCATGATCGCTCCTCGATGGCAGGATGCTCGTCAGATGTTCCACCCGGCCGACCTCCGGGCGGGCGGGAATTGCGGCTATCACATTCTCGTGTACGCCGCGCCGTGAGCAGCAGCTTGCTACCGCACCGTGAGGGCGGTGTATCTAACTAGGACGAGGCCGCCGGTGCGACGGCTCACTGCTCAGGGTGGGAGACGCCGCGGAAGGTACGTCAGGCCATGCATCGGGCGCGGACCGCTAAGAACGCGGGACAGGCCGCCTGTTGTGGGGCGTACCCCGGGTTTTCGCTGATGGCGGCCGCCGGGCCGTTGGTCGCTTGCAGTTGCTCCCCGCACCGGGGGTCTTACGGGTGGGACGCCGCGGCTTGAAGGCGGCCGGGCCGCGGCGATGCAGCCTCACACGTCTGCCCGGGTCTCACACCACGGTGACGACGGTCTTGCCGCGCGCATGGCCCTGCTCCACGATGCGCAGGCCCTCGACCGTGTCGGCCAGGGGGTAGGTGCGGCCGACGACCGGCATGAGCTTCCCGTCCTGGATAAGACCGGTCACGGTGAGCAACTCCTGCCGGTTCTGCCGGGCCGGAAGCGGGCGGAGCCGCTGCGAGACGAACGCATTGGCCACCACCGCCCGCAAGATGCCAGCGACGGGCCCGAACACGTGGCCGGGCGAACCGCCGCCGTTGAGCACAAGGATCCCTTTCGGGGTGAGCGCCCCGCGCAGCCGGGCCAGCGGGAGGCTACTGACGTTGTCGAGGATCACGTCGTACTGGGTCCGCCCGTCGGTGAAGTCCTCCCTGGCGTAGTCGATGACGCGTGCGGCGCCGATCGAGCGCACCAGCTCGGCGCTGCGGGTGCTGCACACCCCGGTGACCTCGGCGTCCAGCGCGGCCGCGATCTGGACGGCGTAGGTGCCCACCCCGCCGCCGGCCCCGTTGATGAGCACTCGCTGGCCGGCCGTCACCTTGCCCACATCGCGGATCCCGCGCAGGGCCGTCGTCGCCGCTGTGGGGACCGCGGCCGCCTGCTCGAAGGTAAGGCCCGCTGGCTTGGGCACCACGAGGTCCGCCGTGGCGCATGTGTACTCCGCGAACGCGCCTCGGCAAAAGCCGAGCACCTCCTCGCCGTTGCGCAGTCCGTGCACTTTCGCGCCGACCGCCTCCACCACGCCCGCCGCGTCGATGCCGGCCACCCGGGCCTTCGGCTTGGTCAGCCCGATGCCCATGAGCCGCGCGACCAGCGGGTCCCCTCGCAGGATGTGCCAGTCGGCCGGGTTGAGCGCGGCGGCGTGCACCCGGACCAGCACGTCGTCGGCCCCGACCTCTGGCAGGCCGATGTCGGTGAACTGCAGGACTTCGGGCGGCCCAAACCTGGTCTGGAGGAGAGCCTTCATCGGGGTCCTGCCTCTTGTCGTCACGGCGCGTCCGTGTGACCGATACTAGACCGCCCCGCCGAGGGCACTGCCCTATCGACGACCTGGCCGACGTCCCTGCCGCCCAGCACTCCCTGGAAGTACTGGGGCATCGTGAACAGCGGCCCGATGAGAGCGAGCCTGAGCACAGCGAAGAGGATCACGCCCCAGGTGAACGACCGGGAGCCGAACAGGCTGAGATCGACAAGCGGCTCGCCGCCCGGCCGGTGCCGCAGGTAGCGCTCTCAATAGAAGAACGCGGCGATGAAGGCCAGCCCTGCGGCCAGCGGGCCCGGAAGCTGAATACTGGCATCACTTTCTGCGCGAGGGACACAACTTACGAGAGGTAACGACTGATCTGACGGCCGGGCACCGGACCAACCGCACACGGCTGGGCCAAGGCCGGGCACCTGATTCCCGGTGCAGCGCGGCCATCGACCACCTGCCGGTCACGCACAAGAACTGATACATCCGCTGGAACGCCAAGATCGCGGTCTGGGTGACGGTCGGCGTCGGCTCGATGACGTGCGCGCGGATCTTCGCGGCCATCGCTATTGCCGGCCTGCCGACGTCGCTGAAGCCGAACAACATCGGGCTGCTTTTCTGGAGCAGCTCGGACTTCCGGCAACTCACCCTCCTGCCGGTGATCATCGCCGGGCAGAACATCCAGGCCATGGCCGGCGACGCCCGCGCGGCTCAGACCTTTGAGGACGCCGAGCAGGCCAAGGCCGACTTCCAGCAGGCCAAGGCCGACCTCATCACCGCGCTGGAGACACCCCAGGAAGCATGTCACCTCGGCCAGGCCGCCGTGCCTTCAGGACGCACCAGAAAGCACAGCACGGCAGACAACACGTACGCGCGCCTCGAGGGAAGAAGATCGGAATGCTGGGTGGGGGGGAGGGGAGAGGGGGGGGGGGGGAAGTGGGCGAAAGCAGCCACTCGTCATCGCGCTCAGCTACTCGAGCTCAGGGTAGTCAAATGGGATATCCAAAGGCTCGTCGTAGCTGCCACTCATAACAGATGATCTGGACCCCGGCCACGCCGAGAACGCGCTTATCACGGCCGCCCGTAATCGGCGATACCACAACCGTCTTCCGGTGGGCCGCTCGATCGCAAGGCCAGCCAGATGGCACGACGGTGACCGCTGGGAATCGTGGGTGGTACTGCGCCGCTGGCTCGAACGCAGACGCTCCGGCGGCAGCGCGGTGCAAACCGGTACTGTCCTGGCATGGATCTCGATTACGCCACGGCCGCTGAACTGACGCGGGCTATGCGGGACCGGGCACTTTCCAGCCGGGAGCTGCTCGACCATGTCCTGGCCCGGGTCGAGCAGCGCAACCCCGCCCTCAACGCCATCGTGGCCCTGGATGCCGACCGGGCCAGGGCCGACGCGGACGCTGCCGACGCGGCAACAGCCCGCGGGGAGACGGCCGGACCGCTGCACGGGCTGCCGATGACGGTGAAGGACGTGTGGGAGACCGAGGGCCTGGTCACCACCGCCGGCGCTGCCGAGCTGAAGGAATACGTGCCCGCGGCGGATGCGCTGGCGGTCGGCCGGCTGAAAGCAGCCGGCGCCATCATCTTCGGCAAGTCCAACACACCGCTGTATGCCGGCGACTTCCAGACGTTCAACGACGTGTACGGACTCACCCGCAACCCGTGGGACCTTACCCGCACCGCAGGAGGTTCGTCGGGCGGCGCGGCGGCCGCGGTCGCCGCCGGGCTCACGCCGCTGGAGCTGGGCAGCGACATCGGCGGCTCGATCCGCAACCCCGCGCACTACAACGGTGTTTACGGGCTGAAGCCTTCGTGGGGCGTGGTGCCCAGCCGGGGCCACATTCCCGGGCCGCCGGGAAACCTGGTCGAGACCGACATCAACTGCGGCGGCCCGCTCGCGCGCAGCCTCGAGGATCTCCGCATGGCCCTCAGCGTGGTGGCGGGCCCGGTCCCCGAGGACGCCGCCGCGTGGCATCTCCACCTCGATCCGGGACCCGAGACCGAGAGCGTGACCTCCGTCCGGGTGGCGACCGTGTTCGCCGAGGGCAGCGATCTGCTGCCGGTGGCACGCGACGTCCGCGCCAGCCTGGATGGGTTCGCGGGTCGGCTTGCCAGCGCCGGCATTGAGGTCGACGCCGTGCCGCTGCCGGTGCCGCTTGCCGACGGGTTGCGGTCCTGGCAGGAGCTCGTGCTGCCGATCATCGGGACGGGGCTGTCCGACGAGGACTTCGCCGCCTTCGCCGAGCTCGAGGCGGTTCCCGGAGACGACCCGATGCTCGTCGCGGGACGGGCGCTAGCCAGCCGGTACCGTTCGTGGGCGCGCGCCAACGCAGACCGGCAGCGCCAGCGCGCAGCGTGGGCAACCCTGTTCCAGCAGTACGACTGTGTGCTCGCGCCGGTCATGCCGACCACCGCGTTCCCGCACGACACCGACCGCCCGATCACCGACCGGGTGCTCGACATCGACGGCACCGCGGTCCCCCACCTCATCGCGATGGCATGGTGCGGCGCCATCGGATCCGTCCTGCTTCCCGTGGTGACCCTGCCGGTCGGGGCCACCCCAGCGGGGCTGCCAGTGGGCGTCCAGGTGATCGGGCCCTTCCTCTCCGACCTGCGCCTGCTCCGCATGGCAGAACTCCTCCAGGCCGCCGCCGGCACCGCATTCACTCCGCCCCCCTACTGAGCACAACCTCGGACGAGGCATCGCGAACTCGGCGCTGCCCATACCGGCAGGCGACGCACCGGATTCCTGTCAGCATTTAAGATCGCCCGCCAGCTCAGCGACCACGCCAGCCATCCGCCAGCCTGCGACAACCCTTCACCTGCCGCTCATACAACGCGGAACGAGCCTCGGGCCGCCAGCGTGTGGTACTTATCAGCCCCAGGCGGATTGTGCGGGTAAGTCGACGAGGCAACGCTTGACATTTTTGCGGCTGGCGCCGTGGACGCGGCCTGTTGCGGCTGCGCACGTGAGCCTCACGAGCGAGGAAGGAACCAGCGGCGCCGGCCGGTCACCCGGCGGCAGATCGCGGGGAGCCGTAGAGGTCAAGCAGGCGTATCCGGACCGCCAGCAGCGGCCGGCCATGACCTGTGCAACGCGCTGCACGAACTGGTAGCCCAGCCGCGGGTCGGCGTCACATTTTCCGCGCAGGCACGCAGACTCCAGAGAGACCACGCTGGTAGGCTCCACCGCCCGGGCGTCGTACAGCCATCGGTACGGCGGGATCAGCCACGGCCAGTCCAGTACCTCGCCGTCGGCGGCAGATTCCAGGACAAGCGCCCCGGTACCCGGGCTCATCAGCTCAAGCGCGATACGGCCGTGCATGACCACGTAGAAGTGGTCGGCGGTCCCTCCCTCGCGGAACAGGTACTCTCCGGCCCGGACATGCTCGTTGCGCGCGCACCCAGCCAGTTCCCCGATGGAGGCAGCGTCCAGGCCGACGAAGAACGGGTGCGCGGCCAGGTACTCCGCGATCGAACGCACTGTCATGATGCCCCCCTATCAGCCAGCACGGGCATGACCAGGAAGCGGCTCCCCTCGACAATCGCCATAGACCGCCGTCGGGGCAGGCGCCCGCCGATGGCGATGGGCGCGGGCGCGGCAACCGCCGAGACGTCCTGCGCTGACGGGCACCAGTCCGTCCACGCTGACCGCCGTTGCACAAACATGCCGTCGAGTCTGCCCGGAAGCGGCCCGGGCCGCTAGAGTCCAAGGTCCCGTCGCGGCTCCGCGCGGCATCCGCCTGGCCGGTGCCGCTGCGCGGCCGCGCATTCCACTGGTGGTCTCGCCCATCGCACCGGACGTGCCGACGACTGGCAGGCACGGTCCCATGGCAAGCACCTGCGCTTAACGCCATGCCCGGCCATTTCTGTGCCTGGCCTATGAGAGCCGCTTCTGCTCGGTGACGTGCACCTTCGCCGCCGACAGCAGGGTCGCTGAGCCAAGGACCCTGCCGGAAGCGAAACGCGTGAGCCCGATGTATCGCTGCTGGTCGGGTTTGTTATTCCGGCGGCAGCGAGCGCTGGCCCGCGCGGGTGGCCTGGCTGGCCAGGCGGTCCCGGACAGCGCGGCGGGCCCGCTCCAGGTAGGCGGGATCGAGGTAGAGGTGGTAGTACCAGTTCGCGGACAGCAGAGCGGCCTCCAGCTCGAAGGCGAGCTGCGGCGGGTCGGTGCTGGTTTCCAGCTCGGCTGCTGCCTGCGCGTCCCGGGCGGAGCGCTCGAGGGTGTCCATCCACTGGGCCTGGCACTCGGCGATCCGGTCGCGGACCGGGCCCGGGGCCTTGGCGTCGAATTCGGCCATCGCCGAGGCGAAGAAGCATCCGCCGCGGAACACGCCGCGGTCGAGGTAGGACAGGAACGACTCGCACAGCGCATGCAGCCGGCGGATGCCCGGGTTCGCGGCCAGCGCCGGCTCGATGACCTCTCGCACGTAACGTTGCCGGGCGTCCTCGATGGTGGCCAGCCGGAGGTCCTGCTTGAGCCGAAATGGGCGAACAGGCCGCTCTTGCTCATCGAACCAGGAGCCGCTGAGAACCAGGCCGACATCGGCTACTCCGGCGACCGCCTGGCGGAGGGGGTGCCTGCCAGCCATTCGATTGTCGGCGGCCGGCCGGCGGAGCAGGTCGGATTGCCCTTGGAGTCGGTCAGGCCCAGCCGGCCGACGAGCAGGCCGGTCCTGGCAGCCTCGTCGAGCACGCCTGGCGGCACCCCGTCGAGCCACAGCTTGGCCCGGCGGAAGAGCCTGCAGTTGCCGGCGTCATCAACGGTAACCCAGTTCAGGTAGATGAAGCGGCCGCCTGGCGGGCCTTGAATGTACGGGCCTTTGACGTCAGCGGTGCGGCCGCTCTTGTCCGCCGCGCTGGCGAGCTGGCACTCGAGTGTCCAGGCCGCAACGGGCGCGTCGCCTGGGGTCAGTCCGAGGAGCTCGTCGCGCTTGCCGCGGCGCTGGACTCCGACGTGAATGTTGTGGTGGCCGTCAGGAACATCCGGGCTCGGGCCGCACGATCGGCCCGGCAGGTCTGTTCCCTCGATCCGGATCTGCATTCAACTAGTTTCCTCCGCCAGCGGGATGCCCGCGCGTTAGCGAGTCGGACCTCGCCCATCGGCTGAACCTCGATGTCGAGACTGCGCCAGTAGAACAAGCCGACGCGTTGCCGGTTACTAGGTGCTTTATTCCGGTTACTCAGCGGTAGTGACAAAGGTCATACCGGGATGCTGTGTTACTCAGCGTGGCGTTATACGTGCTGATCCTCACCGGGGGACTAGCCCGCACAATGCGGCCGGTCCCCGATTCTCGGACGGCGTCGGACCGCGGTAGCGGCACCGGCCCGGCCCGCCCTGAACCCGCGAGGCACGCACCCCCTGCGTGCCTGAGAACGCCCGCACCCCCCGCCGGGCGTTCTCATCCCCGTGCCCGGCTCCGGCCGGACGGGCGGCGAGGACGCCCCCTGGGAAAGGAACCTGATGCCCCCCTCTGCTCGGCTGACCAGCGCCGCCCTTGATCACGGCAAGGCCATGATCAACGCCGGAACTGACCGACTGACCAGTGTCGTCCGGAACCACAAGAAGCCCCTCCTCTACGTTGGTGCCGCGCTAGCTCTCGCCGGGGCCGGCAGCGCTAGCGCCGCGACCGTCGCCGGCACCACGGCCCGCCCCGCTCGCCAACGCGCCTGTCAGCGCGTCCGTGAGCACCGGCAGCGTCTCGCACCCGTCGCCGCTCGCCGCCGCGACCCGCGCCGCCGGGGCTGCGAGCGCCCTGACAGCTCCGCACGCCGCGGCGCATGCCGCGCCGCTCACATCGGCTGCCCACGCGGTCGCCGGGCAGGCAGCGACCTCGCACGCCGCCGCCGGTAAGCATGCCGCTACACCGCAGGCCGCAGCCCAGCGCGCCAGTGTCCGGCAGCCAGCTCAGACTGGGCCGGCTAATGCTTCGCACGGCGCCACCGGCAAGGGAGGGACAGCAGTAGCAGCCAGACCGCGGCACGCCGAGCCAGCCAGGCATGTCGGGCCGTATATCTTCTACGACTCGGTCACGCCTGCCGCGATCCCGCCGCATCACCTCATTGCCACGTACGCGACCGGCCCTTATGCCGTCCCGGCCGCCCAGGTGGCCGGGCGACGGGTGCTGTGGATCGACACAATCGGTTCCGACCCTCGTGCCTCGGCTCTCGATATCGAGCCGACCGACGCTACGCCAGTGGTTGCCGCGAACTGGGCGCGGGCGAAGCTGACCGCCGACCCGCATTCCCTGGCCCTGCTGTACACGAATATTTCGGAATGGCCGGCGGTGCAGGCTGCCGTGGCAACTCTCCCGGCTCAGATGCGCGCCCACATCCGGTGGTGGATCGCGGACCCCACCGGTTATGCGCACATAGTGCCAGGCGCGGATGCCACCCAGTGGTACTGGGGGTCGAGTTACGACATCTCGTCCGCGACCCCGCGGTTCTAGCACGCCCCAGCGGAGGTCCGTGTGCGCGGGCCGGCCAGCCAGCGTTCAGCGCTGCGCAGGCCTGCCCGCAGCCACGTGAGGTCTGGAGCGATTCCGAGCCAACGACGCGGCTCAGGAGCCGACGTCGGCGAAGGTTGTCGCGGGCACCGTTCCGTAGCGCGCCATGACGCTGGTCAGAGTTTCGGCCGAGACCGGCTGACCGGCCTGGATCATGTCGCGCAGGTCCCGGAAATACTGCACGTACAAGTCTGGCGTGAACGTATTCAGCAAGACCAGCGATTCGTCGCTGGCATTCGCGAACGTATGCGGCACTCCCGGCGGGATCATCACCAGCGTGCCGCGGCCCGCCTGGTAGGTGATGTCGCCGACGGTGAACTGCGCGGTCCCGGCGACAACGTAGAACCCTTCGTCGTGTCGCGCATGCCGGTGTTGCGGCGGGCCGCTTGTGTGCGGCGCGATCGTTATCTCGCCAATCCCGAGACGGTGCGACGTAGTGCTTCCGTCCTCGAGGATCCGCATCTGGACGGGCCCGGTGAGCGCAAGGTCGCCCTCGTCCGGCCCGACGATCGACACGTCCGCCATCTCGTCTCGCTCCTTATCTGCGGCGTCTGCGGCCGTTGGGCGCCGCATATCGTGAGAGTCAACTCGCACCAAAGGCACACTACAGGCGGAGGCTCATTTCATGCAAGTCTTCTCTTATAAAGAGAGTCGACTTGACTACGGGTGGCCGTGCGGCTGAGAATGGGCAGATGACGGCGCAAATACGGGACGGCCGGGCAAATCAGAAGCAGCGCACCCGGACGGCGATTGTCGAAGCGGCCCGCGGTCTGGCGAAAGGCGGCGCCGAGGTCACCATGCCCGCTGTTGCCAAGGCGGCGCTGGTGTCCGAGGCCACCGCCTACCGATATTTTCCGGACCTGCCATCGCTGCTGCGCGAAGCCGTCGCCGGAGTCTGGCAGACCCCGGCTGAAGCGCTGCAGCCGGTTGCGGACAGCGAGGACCCGGTTGAGCGCATCGGCTACGCGACCAGCTTCCTGTTGCAGCAGGCACAGGCGTATCAGGGTGCGGTGAGGGCGATGATCGCGGCTGACATCACCAGGCCGGACTCCGCCTCGGTGCGGCCGGGACAACGGTTCGGTCTCATCGACCACGCCCTGGCCCCGGTTGAGCCGAGTTTCGGGCACGAGAATCCGGCCGCCTTCGAGTCTCTCAAGCGGGAACTGGCGATCGTGGTGAGCGCCGAGGCGTTGTTCACGCTGACAGACCTGTGCGGCCTCTCGCCGGAGGAGGCGATCGCAAGGGCTGTGCATGCCGCGCGGACGATTACCGCCGCAGCGATCACGGCCGGCTGACGAGCCGGGAACGCCAATGCGAACCCGGCTCGTCAATGCGAACGCGGCCGATCGGGATCGCGGCCGTCCTCGGCGGCGTGGGAACGCGGCCGACGCAGCGCGATTGAGCAGAATCAGCACGGATACTCCCAGCAGGAGGATGCGTGCACGAGCTGACCGTGGTCGAGATCTGCGCGGGCGCGGGCGGTCAGGCGCTGGGTCTGGAGCAAGCGGGCTTCACTCATGCGGCAGCTGTCGAACTCGACGCCGATGCCTGCCAGACGCTGCGATGCAATCGCGGCGCCGGGTGGAAGATCATCGAAGACGACGTGGCCAACATGGACGGGCACGCATTCAGCGGTGTCGACCTGTTCGCCGGCGGCGTCCCCTGCCCGCCCTTCTCGGTGGCCGGAAAGCAGCTCGGCCGTGACGACGAGCGGGACCTGTTCCCCGAGGCGTTGCGGTTGATAGCCGAGGCCCGCCCGCGCGCCGTCCTCCTCGAGAACGTCCGCGGGCTCGGCACCACCAGGTTCGGCGATTACCGGGCCCAGGTGCGGCCGGCTTGCCGAGCTCGGATACCGCACCTGGTGGCAACTGGTTAACGCCAGCGAGCATGGCGTCCCGCAACTGCGCCCGCGGTTCGTGCTGGTAGCCATCGGACGGCGCTGGGCTACCGGCTTCCGCTGGCCGGAGCCACTGCCGGGGCCGCCGCTTACGGTGGGCGAAACGCTCGCGGATCTGATGGCAGCGGGCGGCTGGCCGGGCGCGGCTGCGTGGGCGGCCAAGGCCTGCCGCGTCGCGCCCACGATCGTTGGCGGGAGCAAGAAGCACGGTGGCCCCGACCTGGGACCCACCAGGGCCCGTGCTGCCTGGCGAGAGCTTGGCGTCGACGGGCTCGGCATCGCCGCAGACCCGCCAGGTGCCGATTTCCCTGTCAGCCAGCGTCCGAAGCTGACAGTGCGCATGGTGGCCAGGCTCCAGGGGTTCCCTGATAGCTGGGCGGTCAGCGGCAGCAGGACGGCGGCCTACCGCCAGGTCGGCAACGCGTTCCCGCCGCCGGTCGCCAGGGCGCTCGGCACCGCGATCGCAGCCGCGCTGTGCCCGCCCGGCGCAGCGGCGAGCAGACTGCGACCGCGGGCTCCTTGCGGCCCCGTTCCCTCTCAATGGGAGGTAACGGGGACGTTGGCCTAGGCGGCCGACAGTTAGCAGCGCGACGCTCGTGCTCGGCGGTGTCAGCGTTCTGCGGCACAGCTAGCCCAGCGGACCGGTAACCGCCTGCGCGGCGCGCAGTGCACCGCCGTCGGCAACGTATCTGACGGCCGCCTCGATCTCAGGGGCCAGGAATCGGTCGGTGCCCGGCCCAGGAGTGCTGACTCGCAGGCCGGCAATGACGGCCCCGGTGGCGGCGGCCGGGGCGAGGGGCGCGCGCAGGTCGATACCGCGGGCCGCGGTCAGCAACTCGATAGCGAGCACCCTGGTGAGGCCGTCGAGCGCCCGCCGGAGCTTGCGCGCCGCCGACCACCCCATCGACACGTGATCTTCTTGCATCGCAGAGCTGGGGATCGAGTCCACGCTGGCGGGCACGGCTAGCCGTTTGAGCTCGGACACCATCGCGGCCTGGGTGTACTGCGCGATCATGTGCCCGGAGTCGACGCCCGGGTCATCGGCAAGGAACGGGGCCAGGCCCTGGCTGCGCGATACGTCCAGGAACCGGTCAGTCCGCCGCTCCGACATGCTTGCCAGGTCCGCAACCGCGATGGCCAGGAAGTCCAGCACGTAACCAAGCGGCGCGCCGTGGAAGTTGCCGTTCGACTCCACCCGGCCGTCAGCGGTAATGACCGGGTTATCAATGGCCGAGGCCAGTTCGCGGGACGCCACCATGGCTGCGTGGTCAGCGGTGTCCCTGGCCGCGCCTGCCACCTGCGGCGCGCACCGCAGCGAGTAAGCGTCTTGCACCCTGGTGCACTCCGGACCCCGGTGGCTCGCCATAATCTGGCTGCCCGCCAGCAGCGCCGTCATGTTGGCCGCGGCCACCGCCTGGCCGGGATGGGGGCGCAGGTCCTGCAGGTCCGCGGCGAACGGCGCGTCCGAGCCAAGCAGGCCCTCGACGCTCATCGCCGCGCTGATGTCGGCGACCTTCAGCAGCTCGCGCAAGTCGGCGATGGCCAGGACCAGCATGCCCAGCATGCCGTCGGTCCCGTTGATCAGCGCCAGGCCCTCCTTCTCCCGCAGCTGGACGGCCTTGATCCCGGCTTCTGCAAGCGCGTCGGCGGCGGGCCGCTCCCGGCCGGACGCGTCTCGGACAATTCCCTCGCCCATGATGACCAGCGCGCAGTGCGCCAGCGGTGCCAGGTCACCGGAGCAGCCGAGGCTGCCGTATTCATGGACGACAGGGGTTATCCCGGCGTTCAGCACGGCCGCATAAGCCTTCGCCGTTTCCTCGCGCGCACCCGTGTGTCCGGTTGCGAGGGTGGCAAGCCGGAGCAGCATCATGGCCCTGACCACCTCGCGCTCCACCTCGGGGCCTGAGCCGGCCGCGTGGCTGCGGATCAGGCTGACCTGGAGTTGCGCGCGCAGCCCGGCCGGGATATGGCGGGTCGCAAGCGCGCCGAACCCGGTCGATACGCCGTAATGCGGTTCGGGATCGTGCGCCAGCGCCTCGATGATCTCCCGGCCGCGGTGAATCGAGGCCAGTGCTTCGGCAGCGAGCTGGACCTGAGCCCCGCCGCGGGCTACTGCGACAACGTCGCCTGCCGTCAGCGGGCCGGCACCAACGGTAACGGAACCCGGTACTGGTGAGCGTTCCGCCTGGTGCGCTGCCGTAGCGGCCTGGTAGGTCGTCATCGTTGTCTCCTGCCTGGGGCACTGACTCTCACCAGAGTAGGCCCGCGGTAACGTGGCGTTGCGCGGTACTTAGGCACTTGCAAGTGATGTGCAAGTAAGTTAGCGTGCCGATAATGTCGGATCCGCTCACGTCTCGCCAGCCCCGGCTCGGCCGGATGATCCGGCAGTCGTTCGCGGCCATGACCCCGACCGAGCGACGCCGGGTCACGCTGATGTATGGCTCGATCCTCGGCCTGCACCTGCTGGGCTTCGCCATCTTCATCGCGTTCGTGGTGCCGGCCCACTACAAGGGCCTCGGCATCGGCATTAGCGTGCTGACCTACACCCTGGGCCTGCGGCACGCCTTTGACGCCGACCACCTGGCCGCGATCGACAATTGCACCCGCAAGGTAATGAACGACCGGCAGGGAACTGGCAAGCCACGGCCGTTCTCTTTCGGCTACTTCTTCTCGCTCGGCCACTCCACCGTGGTCGTGGGCGTCGGCGTGGCGATCATCTTTGCCGAGAAGGTGGTCTTCCGGCAGTTCACCCACTCTGGCTCAGGCCTGGAGAAGTTCGGCGGCCTGTTCGGCACGATGGTGTCGGCCACGTTCCTGTTCCTGATCGGGGCGCTGAACCTGGTGATCTTGGCCGGCATCGCCAGGGTGTTCCGCAGCATGCGGCGCGGCGAGTTCGACGAGGCCGAACTCGAGCGGCAGCTGGACAACCGCGGCTTCTTCTTCCGGTTTTTCGGAAAGTGGATGCGCGTCATCAGCAAGGAGTGGCAGCTCTACCCCGTCGGCGTCCTGTTCGGGCTCGGTTTCGACACCACGACGGAGGTGCTGTTCCTAGGGACGACGGCGTTCCTTGCGTTGCAGCACATCCCCTGGTACGCGATCATCTGCCTGCCCGTACTGTTCACCGCCGGCATGACGATCATGGACACCACCGACTGCGTCTTCATGAATCTCGCTTACGGCTGGGCTTTCCTCAACCCGGTCCGCAAGGTCTATTACAACCTCGCGATCACCGGGCTGTCGGTCGGCATCTGCTTTCTCGTCGGCGGCATCGAGACGCTCGGCCTGATCTCTAACGAAGTCACCGGGCTCCGCCGGGCCGGGGGGTTCTGGGGATTCATGCGGAACTTCAATCTCAATGTGGCCGGGTTCCTGATCGTGGGGCTGTTCGTCGTTACCTGGATCGCCGCACTGGTGATCTGGCGATATGGCCGGATCGAGGAGCGCTGGGGCGCGAGCCTCCAGCAGCCAGCGACCAGGGAGCCCGCCGAGCTCGGCTGACTGCCTGCCTTAGCAACTGCGCTCGAACAGCAGGGCGTTGACGGCCGAACCCCATTCGTGCAGGAGCGCGACCGGCCAGCTGGCGGCATGCAGCGGGGCGGCCACCGCGTAGATCTTCGCTGTCAGGCACCTTCCCAGCCAGATCCGGCCTGGAGTGATCTGCGGTGCGATCGTGACCAGCACGATCGAGCGCCAGTGGTAGCGAGCCGCGAGCTTGCCAACAAACTCGGCCTCGCCGCGCGTCGTCGGTGGGCTCGGATCAAAGCAAATGACTTTCACTGCCGGGATCCGCGGCGCGCAGACGCTGCCATGACCCCAGTACGCCGAGCCCCGCGACACCACGAGCATGGACGCACGATGGGCCCAAGCCAGATCCTCAGCGGTCGTCAGCCGGTCACCCGGCCCGTTCAGCATCACGATCGCGTCCACTTCGGCGGGCATGCCTTGCTGCGGCCAGACAAACCAGCGGTAGGTCGCGGTCAAGAAACCGACGGCCAACGCCAGCAGAACCGCGATGACCACGAGACGGCCGCGACGCGAACGGCCGGGGCGACTAATCGCGCTGCCGGAGGCGCGCGCCGGGACTTTCACCAGCCAGCACTCGGGCTGAGCTGACGAGGCATGCCAGCACCTCTTCCGGATTGGCGCTCATCGAGTCTATCTCTGCCTCGCCTTATAGGCTGAGGCGGAACGACATGCGGAGGGTGATAACCAGATGCGGAGGGTGATGCTGACGACCCAGCCAGATGGCTCTCAGCGGCTGTTTCCCTCCGGCCTCAAGCTCACGGCCACACTACTGCTGCGCCACTCCAATATCTTCGCCAACCCGCCGGCAGACCCCGCCAGCCGCGCGGCTGAGACCGTGACGGCCGCACGCCCTTGAACGGCCGGGAACGAGATGGTCGGGAACGGGATGCCCGGCTGCGGCTGAGCGCCACCTTCGATCGCGCGGCCGACTCGTATCACCTGGCTCGGCCCGACTATCCCGGCGAACTGTATGACTGCCTGATCGCCGCAGCGGATCTCACCGCCGGCGACAACCTGCTGGAGGTCGGCTGCGGCACCGGCAAGGCAACCCTTCCGCTGGCCCGGAAGGGTTTCGCCATCACTTGCCTGGAGCCAGGTCCGGCGCTGGCCGCGCAGGCCAGGCGCAACCTCGCCGGTTACCCGGCGGTCCGGGTTGTGCGGTCCTCGTTCGAGGACTGGTACCCGGACGACCGGACGGGGGCAGACCTCGTCTTCGCGGCGACTTCGTGGCACTGGGTCGATCCCGCCGTGCGGTATCAGCGAGCCTGGGAGGCGCTGCGGCCGGGTGGCCATCTGGCGATCTGGACCGCCACGCACGTTGTCCCGGCGGACGGCGATTCGTACTATGCCGAGATCCAGGAGGTCTACGACGAGATAGGCGAAGGACTACCGGCTGGTACCCGGTTCCCGGAGCCGGGCGAGGTGCCCGACGAGTGCGCCGACATGGAAGCCAGCGGGCTGTTCTCCGTCAGCACGGTCCGGCAGTTCGACTGGGCGGTCCAGTACGACGCCGCACAGTACATCGCCCTGCTCGACACCTTCTCCAGTCATATCGACATGGCCCAATGGCAGCGTGACCGTCTTTACGGCGAGATCCGCCGGAGGCTTGCCGATAGGCCGGGCGGCCGACTGTGGCGGCACTGGGGCGCGGCGCTTCAGGTTGCCCAGCGGCGAGCGGGGTAGCGGCACCGGTGCTGATGCGCGACTGTGTAGTTAGTAGTTCCCGCGGCCAGCGCGTGTACTGGCTGACGTCACTGGCCGCCGACTCTGGGTGGCAGGAAGGCTGATCATGACAAGTCCGTTGTTTGTGCCGCTACCGGGCAGTGTCCGGGCGCCGATCGCTGATGCTCAGCCGGCCGGTGCGGTCGATCCGAACGAGCGTATCGAGGTAACGCTATTCACTCGGCGCGCGGCCAGCCTGCCGCCCGCGCCGGGCGGCTTACTTGCCCGCCTCGGGCGGGCAGAACTCTGGCGTCGTCATGGCAGCGATCCCAGCGACCTTGACCTGGTAGCGGAACTCCTGACCGGGCTCGACCCGGCCATCGAGGTCACAAGCACTGACCCGGCCGCGCGCCGGATAAGGATCGCCGGGCCGACGGCGGCGCTGAGTGCCGGCTTTGGCACCAACTTGACCCTGGTCACCAGCCCCGGCCCGTTCGGCTCGATGGTGACGCACCGGTACCGAACCGGAGGGCTGCAGATCCTGGCCGAGCTTGACGGCATCGTCATCGCCGTGCTCGGCCTCGACAACAGGCCGCAGGCATCTCCGCCGATCCGGATCGCCATCCCAGCAGCCGTTCAGACCTCCTACACCCCGCCGCAGGTAGCCAGCATTTACCAGTACCCGGCCGGAACTGACGGCACCGGGCAGACTGTCGGCATCATCGAGCTCGGCGGCGGCTTCTCCAGCACCGACCTAGACAGCTACTTCTCCTCGCTCGGGATCGCGACGCCGTCGGTCACGGCGGTCGGAGTGGACGGCGCCACCAACGTTCCCGGCCAGGACCCGCAGGGCGCTGACGCCGAAGTCCTGCTGGACATCGAGGTCACCGGCTCGGTGGCGCCGGGAGCGGCGCAGCTTGTCTACTTCGCGCCGAACACCGACCAGGGGTTCGTGGACGCGGTCACGACCGCCGTCCACGCCACGCCAACGCCAGTCGCGGTCAGCATCAGCTGGGGCGCCGCCGAGTCGTCGTGGACCGCACAGGCCACCACGGCACTGGACCAGGCGATCGCCGACGGCGCGGCGCTCGGCGTCACCGTCTGCGTGGCGGCCGGCGACAACGGGAGCAGCGACGGAAGCAGCACCGGCCAGCCGGAGACGGACTTTCCGGCCTCCAGCCCGCATGCCCTGGGCTGCGGCGGAACAACCTTGCAGGCCGACCCTTCGACCGGAGCCGTTACCTCGGAGACGGTCTGGAACGACGGGAGCGCCGGCGGTGCGACTGGCGGCGGTGTCAGCTCGGTCTTCCCGCTTCCGTCCTGGCAGGCCACTGCAGGTGTGCCGGCGGCTCCGGCCGGCGGCTCCGGCCGCGGCGTGCCGGACGTAGCGGGCAACGCCGATCCAAACACCGGCTATCAGGTGCTGATCGACGGGCAGCAAGCGGTGGTCGGCGGCACCAGCGCCGTCGCTCCGCTCTGGGCCGCGCTGACCGCCCGGCTTGCGCAGGCCCTCGGTCACTCGCTGGGCTTGGTGCAGCAGCAGCTGTACGCGGGCATCGAGCCGGGGCAACCCGTGGCCGGACTGCGTGACATCACCGTTGGCAACAACGGGGCCTACAGCGCTGGCCCTGGCTGGGACGCGTGCAGCGGACTCGGCGTGCCTGAGGGCAGCGCGTTGCTGCAGCGGCTCGAGACCCCGAGCGCCGTCAGCGACAGCGTGCCAACTAGCAGCGGCTAATCGGCCGGCGGCGTGCCGATGGTCGCGGGCGCCCCAAACCGGTGCAGCACTTCAGGTACGGCGACGGTGCCGCGCTCATCCTGGAAGTTTTCCATGATCGAGAGGAGCGCCCTGGCAGTGGCACCAGTGCCGTTGAGGGTGTGCACGTACTCCAGCTTGCCGTCCCGGCGGAACCGGATGTTCAGCCGCCGCGCCTGGTAGTCGGTCGTGTTCGAGCACGAGGTGATCTCCCGGTAACGCTCCTGCACCGGGAACCACGCCTCGATGTCGTACTTCTTCGCCGCCGGCGCACCCAGGTCGCCGACGGAGATATTCATCACCCGGTACGGCAGCCCGAGCTCCTGGACAATCTCTTCCTCATACCCAAGCAATTGCTCGTGAGTGTCCCTGGACAGCTCAGGCGTTGTGTAGACAAACATCTCCACTTTGTCGAACTGGTGTACCCGGAACATGCCCTTGGTGTCCTTGCCGGCTGCCCCTGCCTCGCGCCGGAAGTTCGTGGTGAATGCCGTATACCTGGCAGGCAGCTGATCTTCCTCCAGCCGCTCGTCGGTGTGAATCCCGGCGAGCGCTACTTCCGAGGTACCGGTCAGGTAGAGGTCGTCGCGCTCGAGGTGGTAAAGGTTCGACTCCTCCGTGGGCAGGAAGCCGGTGCCGTACAACGCGCGCTCACCCACCAGGATCGGCGGCAGCACGAGCAGGAAGCCGCGTCCGGTCAGCTTGTCGATCACGTACCGGTACAAGGCCATCTCGGCGAGCGCGATGTCGCCTATCCGGTAGGCGAACCGGGAGCCGGAGAGCCGCGCGCCGCGGGCCATGTCGATCCAGCCCCGCGCCGAGGCGATCTCGGTCGTGTCTCGCGGCTCGAAGCCGAACTTCGGCGGCTCGCCCCAGCTCCGGACCAGCTGGGCGTCTTCCTCGTCCATGCCGTCCGCAGCCGTGGGATCCGGCAGGTTCGGGATCCTTGCCAGCAGCGCGTCGCGCTGCTCGGCCGCACGGGCCAGCTCTGCTTGCGCCTCGGCCAGCTCGTCGCGGAGCGCGCGCAGCTGCTCGATCTCGGCAGGTGTTGGCTTGCCCTTCGACGAGACCTTCTGCGCGGCGCGAAGCGCCTCAGCTCGCTCGGTCAGCGACCGCCAGCGAGCGTCGGCGGCGAGCAGCGCGTCAAAGTCGCTGGCCGCAGCGCGCCTGGCCAGCGCGGCGCGGTAGCCTTCGGGATCCTGTCGGGCAGCCTTGAGGTCGATCACCCGCGCGAGTCTAGTCGGGCGCCTGCGGCTGCGCGCTCTGATAACCGCCGGCCAGTGCTCGCTCCCGGTTGGCGGCCCGTTCCCGATCATCGCCGGCGGGACCGCCTCCCGACCGCGTCGCGAGCACCGAGCCGGCCAGGATAAGCGCAAATGCGATAGCCATCGACGCTGTCAGCCGCTCGCCGAGGACCAGGACCCCGAGCGCGACGGCAACGGCGGGGTTGACGTAGGTGATGACCGTCGCCCTGGCTGGCCCCGCCTCGGCGATCAGCGCGAAGAAGCCAAGGAAGGCGACAGCGGTGCAGATGACCGCCAGTGCCCCGAGTGCGCCGAGAACCTTGGCGGCCGGGACCGCCGACGGCCAGGTCAGCGCCGCGAACGGCGCGTAAACTACCGCGGCGAAGGCCAGGCAAGCGGCCGTCATACCCAGCGGGGGGACGTCACTGAGCTTGCGTGCGGCAATCAGCGGCCCGGTGGCGTAGCACAGGGCGACGCCTAGCACCTCTGCGACTGAGCTCGCGGCGCCGCGGGCACCGCCGCCGACCAGTACGGCAACGCCGCCCAAGCCGAGGAGCAGGCCACTCCACCGGACCAGCGTGAGCTTGTCATGACCTCCGGTGAGGCGCGACAGAACCGCCACCAGGATCGGCACCGAAGCGATCAGCAGCCCGCTCAGGGAGCTAGACAACCGGGTCTCCGCATACGACAGCAACAGCCACGGCACGATGATCTCAACGGTGGCAAACAGCGCAAGCCAGCGCCAGTGCGGGCGCAGCGCGGTGAGTTCCCGCCTGCGCACCGCGATCGGCAGGAGCAGGGCCGCGCCTATCCCGACCCTGGCCAGCACCAGCACGGGCGGCGCAACGCCGCCGACTGCCACCTTGATGAGCAGGTAGGGCACGCCCCAGATCAGGCTCATTGCTGCGAACAACCACCAGCCGCGGCGGCTCACCCTGGCTCCTTCGTCGGAAACGCTCTCGCACCCATGATCTGACGGGCCGGCCCTCACGTCTTGAACGCAATTGCGGCCGAGGCAAGCCGCGCCAGCCCTGGGTTCATGGCCTGGGCAGCCGAGCCGAGCCTAATCGCAGTACTGCATGTTTCCGGTCGGATGTTCACGAACAGGCCGACCGGCCCGATCATTGGTCATGCCCTCGGCCTGGGCTTTCGCAGCGGCCCTGTCCGGGTGTCGGTCGGGCCGGGCTACGCTCGCAAGATCGGTGTCTACGGAGGGACGGTGCGGTTGACAAGCCAAGGCGCGGCCGTACCCACGGCCGAAATGCAGGCTCGTCCGCCAGCCGCCCGGACGCCACCTCGCCTGCTGGCCCTGCTGGCCGCGCTGGTCGGCGGGCTGGCGCTCGCCGCGGCGTTCCCGCCGGCGGGCATCTGGCCGCTGGCAGTCTGCGGCCCCGCGCTGCTGGTACTGGCGCTGTGGCGGCAGCGGCTGCCCACCGTTCTGGTCGCGGGAACCGTCTTCGGCCTTGCCTTCTTCTTCCCGTTGCTGTCCTGGCTGGTCAATGTGGCGTGGTATGCGTGGGTCGCGCTGGCCGTTGCGTCAACATTGATCTTCGCGGTGCTCGCTGCCGGGCAGTGGCTGATGCTACGGCTCCGGTTCTGGCCGCTGGCGGTCGCGGGCTGGTGGGTCGCTGCTGAGGCACTCCGTGATCGCTGGCCTTGGGGCGGCTTCCCGTGGGGACGGCTGGTCATGAGCCAGGCAACGGCGCCGACGGTGAAGTGGGTGGCCATCGCCGGGCCGCCTGCGCTTACATTCCTGCTCGCGCTGGTCGGCGCGTGCCTTGCCTGGCTTGTACTCGGCCCAGGCGCTGCCCGGCAGCCAGCAGGCTCGCCCCCGGCCGACGCGGGCCGCACTGCACGGCTCCAGGCGGCCGCACGGACGCGGCTGTGGGCAGCGGTTGCGCTTGTCGCGAGCACTGGGCTGGCGTTGTCCGGCGCCCTGTTGCCCGCCGGCCAGGCCGAACCCCGCCAGCCAACCGCCGAGGTGGCGGCGATCCAGGGAAACGTGCCGCACGCCAAAAACCTGCCTGACCTGTGGCGGGCCACAACCGTGACGCAGAATCACGCCGACGCCACGCAGGCGCTCGCGGCCAGAGTGCGCGCAGGCGCGGCTCCGGCGCCTGACGTCGTCATCTGGCCGGAAAACTCGACCGACCAGGATCCGAGCCTCGTTCCCTATATTTACGACACAATCGCGGGTGCGGTCGCGGCCATCGGCAAGCCGGTGCTGGTCGGTGCGGTGCTGCAGAATCCGGTGCGGAACTCCGGCCAGCTGTGGCTACCGGGCAAGGGCCCGGTAGCCATCTACGTCAAGCGCAGGCTGGTGCCGTTCGGTGAGGTCATCCCGTTCCGCAGCGTTCTCGCGAAGATCACCTCGTTGCCGTCCTCGCTGCAGCCGGAGAACTTCACTCCAGGCCACCGTGCTGTCGTGTTCCACCTCGGCAAGGTGCGGCTAGGCGATGTCATCTGCTACGAGGTCGGCTTCGACGGCCTGGTGTCGTCCGAGATTGCCGCGGGCGCGAACCTGCTGGCGGTGCAGACCAACGACGCCGACTTCGAGCTCGACGGCCAGACTGGCGAGACACTGCAGCAGCTGGATATGGCCAGGATCCGGGCGATCGAGTTCAACCGCGCGGTCGTGGTGGCGTCCACCACCGGCATCAGCGCGATCATCAGCCCGGATGGCACGCCTCTCATCAGTACCAGTACCTGGACCAGGGCCGAGATCGAGGCGCGAGTTCCGCTGGCCAGCACGACGACGCTGGCAGACAAAGCGGGCGGCTGGCCGGAGGGAGTGCTCACCGTCGCCGCGGCGGCCGCGTTCTGCTGGGCGCTGGTGCAGACTGTTACCCGGCGCAGGCGAATTGATCATCAGGCCCGCGGCCAGGCAGCACAATAGAGAGGTGCGATTCTGGCGCGGTTTCTGGCGGCCCGCTCGTTTTGCGGTCTTGCTGTCCGGGGCCATCCCCGTACTCGCCTTCCCATCCGCCAATCTGGAGTGGCTGGCCTGGGCGGGGCTGGTACCAGGATTCGCACTCATCCGGAACGCGGCGACCAGGCGCGAGGCAGCGGCACGCGGCGGGTGGTTCGGCGCCGGCTACCTGCTCGCCGCCATGTATTGGCTCGCGCCGAACATCGGGCCGGGCCTGCTGCTTGTGGCCATCGTGATCGGCGCCCTGTGGTGCATGGTCGGGATCGCCGTCTGGTCACTGCTCCGGCCACCGGTGCGCGCGCCCGCCGCCGTTGCTGCGCTCGTCGTGGTGCCCAGCACCTGGCTCGTCGCCGAGTGGATCCGGTCCTGGCAGGCCATCGGCGGGCCATGGGCGGTGCTCGGCGCCAGCCAATGGCAGCACCCGGCAGTACTAGCGCTGGCCGCAGTCGGCGGGGTCTGGCTGGTCAGCTTCGCCCTGGTCGCCGCGAATACCGGTTTCCTGCTGGCGCTCGTGGCGAGGAGCGCTGCGCTGCGGCTGGCCGGACTGGCTGCGGCCGGCCTGGCCATTGCGGCCGGGCCCGTGGCGTTCGCGCTGACCTCGCCGATGCCGGCCGCCCGTCCCCTGACGGTCGCGCTCGTGCAGCCCGGCATCGTGTCCGGGCCCGCCATCAGGGTGGCCAGGAACGAGCAACTGACCGCGGCACAGGCCCGGCACGCGGACCTGTATGTGTGGGGCGAGAGCAGCGTGGGATACGACCTGACCGCGCGGCCAGCCCTCCTGTCGGCGCTGGAGCGGCTGTCCCGGACAGTCGGGGCGGACATCCTCGTTGGTCAGGATGCGATCAGCCCAGCAGGCGCCAAGTCCAAGCAAGCCACCCTGATCGGCCCTGACGGGGTGAGAGCCAGCTACATCAAGACCCGGCTGGTGCCGTTCGGCGAGTACATCCCGTTCCGCGCCGCTCTCGGCTGGCTCACCAAGATCAGCCGTGCTGCGCCCCAGAATGTCGTGCCAGGCACAGGTGCACACGTCATGGTGGCAACCACTCCCGATGGCCGACCGCTCACCATCGGCGTGCTGATCTGCTTTGAGTCCGCGTTCCCCGACATGTCCAGGGTGGACGCCGACCAAGGCGCCCAGCTCATCGTCTACCAGACCTCGGACTCGACGTTCCAGGACAGCTGGGCGCCAGCTCAGCATGCCGCTCTCGGTGCGGTGCGCGCGGCCGAAACCGGCAGGCCGGTAGTCCAGGCCGCGCTGACGGGTGACTCGGCGGCCTTTGACGAGCGCGGCCGGGAGCTGGCCCAGGCCGGCACCAGCTTCCGCGGCACGGTCATCGTCCGCCTGGAACTGCCCCCGGCGGCTGACAGGACTCTGTATGACCGGCTGGGCGACTACGTGCCCTGGACGGCCGTCGGCATCAGCGCCGTCGCCGCACTTACGGGCCTGAGCGGCCTGTGGTCTGCGCGCCGCCGCCGACGAGGGGCATCTGGCGCGGACGAACCGGGCATCTTGGCTGATAGCCACCACACACCGTCATAGTCCATCAGCAGAAGTCCTGGTCCGGCGTAGATGCCGGTTACTGAGGACTTTATTCCTGTTACTCACCGGTAGTGACAAGGCTCATATCGGGATGCGCCCCCGGCTGGCCAGGCGTTATACCTCCTGATCCGCACCGGGGAGCTGCCAGTCCGATCACTGGCTCCCGAGCGAGAGGCCGCTGCCGGGCGGTACCAGCAAGGCCCGGCCTCGGCCGCCTGTAACCCGCAGGGCGCGCAACCCCCTCGCGTGCCCGAGAGCGCCTGCGCCCATGCCAGGTGAGCTCGTGCCGGCTTCCGGCCGGGCGGCGAGGACACCCGGGAAAGGAACCTGATGACTGATCGGCCGACCAGCAACGCCCGCGATCATGGCAAAGGCCTGATCAACGCCGGAACTGACCGCCTGACCAGCGCCCGTGGTCGCAGGAATTCCCTTATCTACGTCGGCGCAGCCCTGGCCCTCGCCGGGACCGGCTTCGCGACAGCTGCGACCGTGGCCGACGCCGCCTCAGCTCCGGCGAGCGTGGCCGGCGCCCAGACTGAGGCTGTGCAGCTCACCGCGCTAGTCGCTGCGGCCCGGCCCGACCCGGCAGCACGCGCCGTCACCCCGCTCGGCGCCGCACCAGACCCCCTGGCCCACCCCGCCGCGGCAGCACGCGTCGCCGCCGCCGCCCCGCTCGCCGCCGCATTGGGTTCCGTCGCCGACCCGGCCGCGGCAGCACGCGCCGTCACCCCGCTCGGCGCCGCACCAGACCCCCTGGCCCACCCCACCGCGGCAGCGCGCGCCGCGGCCCCGCTCGCCGCCGCGCCAGACCCCCTGGCCCAGCACACCGTGACGGTCAAAGACAACGGTCCAAGCGCTGTGACACGGCATACCGCCGCACCCCACCTCCTGCCCCGGCACACCGCGACCCGGCCTGACGTAGCACACGCGATCGCCCGGCCCGCTGGCGCGCAGCATGCCAGTACGGACAAGGGCGCCGTCACCTGGCAGCAGCTGAGCAACACGCTTAACCACGAGGCCAACCCGGCAGCGGCCGCGCATCACCAGGTGCCGCTGGCTGACAAGCTGACTCCTGTCGGCGTCAGTGGCCCGCAGAGCTGGATGCCGCTCAACCAGGCTCAGGTGGCCAACGCCACCACCATCGTCAAGCAGGCCCTGGCCAAGAACATGGGCATCCGCTCGGCCGTTATCGCAGTCGCCACGGCCATGCAGGAATCCCAGCTGGTCAACGTTAACTACGGCACGGCCAATTCGCTTGGGCTCTTCCAGCAGCAGTACAACATGGGCTGGGGCACGCCGGCCCAGATCATGAACCCCCGCTATGCTGCGGATGCGTTCCTGACCGCGCTGCAGCAGTACGAGGCAAACAACCCTGGCTGGGCGGCGCAGCCACTGTGGCAAGCCGCGCAGGGAGTGCAGAAATCAGCGTTCCCCTACGCGTACGCCAAGTGGGAGGCACAGGCCGCATCGCTCGTCAAGCAAATCGTCACCCACCTCGGGCCTGCCGCCATTTAGCGTCCGGCGCCGGCCTTCTCCCCCCATTGGGCCGAACCGGATCCGCCAGCCGCCGGGCATCCCCCCGCCCGGTTTGGCCGGCCTCGTGTGCCCCGCCCCTCCCCAGGGGCGGGGCACATTCTGTTAAGGGCTGGCACATTCGGTGTTGCAGCTCACCGGGCCACGGCAACGTATTCCTGACCGAGTTTCTTCATCTGGCTGTCATGTTCGCTGCGCTGCCGCACTTCACCGGGCCTGTCGCAACACCGCAGCGGCCTCACCAGCGGACGGATGCGGCAATGGCCTCGCAATGTTGGCCAACGCATGTCGCCCTACCTGGTAGAACATGGGTTCATGACGACCTTCCTGATGGACGCGGGGTACTGGGCCCTGATTGTCTTTGCCTTCGTCCAGGCTTGTTGCATCCCGATCTCGTCGGAGATCACCTTCGGGTTCGCGGGCGTGCTTGCCTACGAGGGTCACCTCAGCCTCGTGCTGGTGATCATCATCGGCACCCTAGGGGAGTTGGCGGGCTCCACCGCCGCATACGGCCTGGGCCGGCTGGGCGGTCGTCATACCGTTGAGCGCTACCGCAAGTACTTGCTCATGACGCGCAGAGACGTCGAGCGGGTCGAGCGATTCTTCGCCGGGCGCGGCGCCTGGGCGGTCGCTATCGGCCGCGTCATCCCGCTGGTGCGCGCATTCACGGGGCTGGTGGCCGGCTTCATGGAAGTGCCCGCCCTGCCATTCGAGATCTTCAACCTGATCGGCACGTTGGTCTGGGCGACCGCGCTGTCTGTGATCGGGTATGAGCTCGGGCACGAGTGGACCTCGGTCTCGAAGAACTTCTCACACGCCAGCGACGCGCTGGCCGCCCTCGTGGTGCTCATGCTGGTTGCCCTCATCGCGCACAAGTGGCACCAGCTCAGGAAGGAACGGGCTGCCGACGCGGCCGCAGCGGCCACGCCGGGGGACGAGAAAGCGCCAGTGTCGGGACCCCGGCACCGCGCTCGCTAGCGCAGCAACGTGGCCTACGAGCCCGGCTGGCATCACACCGCTGTTGTCTACCAGGTCTACTTGCGCAGCTTCGCCGACGGCGACGGCGACGGCATCGGCGACCTGGCCGGTCTTACGGCTCGGCTGCCGTACCTGCGCGATCTCGGCGCAGACGCGATCTGGCTCACCCCCTGGTACGTCTCGCCGATGGCCGACGGCGGCTACGACGTGGCCGACTACCGGGATATCGATCCGCTGTTCGGTACGCTCGGCCAGGCCGAGGCGCTGATCGCCGCGGCGCATGAGCACCAGCTCAAGGTCATCATCGATGTCGTGCCCAACCACTGCTCTGACCAGCACCGGTGGTTTACCGCTGCACTGGCGGCCGGCCCCGGGTCCCCCGAGCGGGCGCGGTTCTGGTTCCGGCCTGGCCGCGGGCCCGCCGGGAGCCTGCCGCCGAACGACTGGCCATCCATGTTCGGCGGCCCGGCCTGGACTCGCGTCACCGAGCCGGACGGCACTGCCGGTGAGTGGTACTTGCACTTGTACGCGCGCGAGCAGCCCGACTTCAACTGGGAGAACCCCGAGGTCAGGTCCGAGTTCGAGGACATCCTGCGGTACTGGCTCGATCGCGGCGTCGATGGCTTCCGGATCGACGTAGCTGATTTCCTGGTCAAGGACACCGCGCTGCCCGACGTCGCAGGGCTGGCACCGGGCGTCCGCAAGCCCTGGGAAGACCAGGACGGCCTGCATGACATCTACCGGTCCTGGCGCCAGATCATCGAGTCCTACCCCGGCAACCGGGTGTTCGTGGGCGAGATGTGGCTGAAGCCGCTCACCCGGCTGCGACCGTACCTGTCCGGCGATCAGCTACATACGGCGTTCAACTTTGATTTCATGGGCGCGCCATGGAATGCCGCCCGCCTGCGCGAGGTCATCGACACGACTCTCGCCAGCATCGGAGCCTCGGCACCCTGGGTGCTGTCCAACCACGACGTGACGCGGCACCTGACCCGCTACGGCCGCGCTAACACCAGCAACGAGTGGCAGGACGACCCGGGCGTTGCCGATCTGGCAGTCGGAACCCGGCGGGCTAGGGCAGCGATCATGCTGTTGCTCGCGCTGCCGGGCAGTGCCTACCTGTACCAGGGCGAGGAACTCGGACTGTGGCAGGTCGAGGACATCCCCGATGAGCTGATCGCTGACCCGATCTTCGAGCGCACTCACCATCTCGTCCGCGGCCGGGATGGCTGCCGCGTCCCGCTGCCCTGGCAGGCAGACAGCCCTGGCTTCGGTTTCGGGCCGGCCAATGGCGCACAGACCCTGGCTGCCGCAGCCCGCGCAGTGGCGGCAACTCGCCGCTGATCAGCAGGCATCGGACCGCGGTTCCATGCTCGAGCTGTACCGGGCCGCACTGCGGATCCGGAGGGTGCGTGCCCAGCTCTGCGACGACGGCCTTTCCTGGCAGGACGCCGGACAGGGCGTGCTGGCCTTCGACCGGCCCGGTGGCTTTGGTTGCGTGGTGAACCTGTCCGGGGCACCCGTGCGGCTGCCACCCCACCAGGAGCTGCTGCTGGCCAGCGGCCCGCTCGACGGCGAACTACTGCCACCCGACACCGCTGCCTGGCTGCGGACCGAGGCAAGCTAACGATCGAGGCAAGCTAACGCTTCCGACGGTCGTTCCCGGCAGTCGACCACGATCCTCAGTCGACGAGCGCCTGGTACACCAGCTGGCGCAGCTGCGGCCTGATCGGGTACGCGCTCGAGGGCAGCAACTGGGTAAAGAAGGTGGCCGTAACCTGCTCGGCCCGGTCGACCCAGAAGGTGGTCGAGGCCGCGCCGCCCCAGTTGAACTCGCCGGCCGAGCCCAGCGACTTGGTCGCAAGCGGATCGATCACCACGGCGAAGCCCAGGCCGAAGCCAACGCCTGCGAAGACGGTCTCCGCGTACAACGGCCGGCCGAACGTCTCCAGGTCGGCGTTGCCAGGCAGGTGGTTGCTGGCCATGTAGGCGACCGTCCTCGGACTGAGCAGCCGCACTCCGTCCAGTTCGCCGGCCGGGCTGTCCGGGCGGTGCAGCAGCATCTGCGTGAACCGGTTGTAGTCCCCGGCCGTGCCGACGAGGCCGCCGCCGCCGCTCAGGAATGCTGGCTCGCGTAGGGCTGCGTTACCCATGGAATCGAGGCGACTGGCCCTGCCATCTTCCGGGCTCCGGGTATACAGCGCGGCGAGCCGGGCGGCATCGTCCGGGCCGGCGAAGAACGCCGTGTCGGTCATGCCCAGCGGGCCAAAGACCCGGCTAGCGAAGAACTCATCGAGGCGCTGGCCAGAGACCACTTCGACGACCCGGCCGAGCACGTCGGTGGCCACCGAGTAGCTCCACTCGCTGCCCGGCTGGAACAGCAGCGGCATGGACGCGAACTCATCGCAGCAGGCGGCCAGGTCGGCGCCGCGCGGTGAGCCCCACTCGAACCCGCGCGCCCGGTAGATCGCGTCGACGGGATGGTTGCGCATAAAGCCGTACGTCAGCCCGGAGGTGTGGCTGAGCAGGTGCCAGATTCGGACCGGCTCGGTCGCGGGGACGGTCCGGTAGCTGACATCACTGCCGCCGGCAAACACCCGTACGTCGCGGAACGACGGGATGAACTTGTCAACCGGATCGGTCAGCTCGAAGCCGCCCTCTTCATAGAGGATCATCGCGGCGACCGAGGTGATGGGCTTGGTCATGGAGTAGATCCGCCACATGGTGTCCGGTTCCACCGGCAGGCCGGCCTCGATGTCCCGCTGCCCGTAGCTGGACACGTGCGCGAGCTTTCCGTGCCTGGCGACGGTGATCAGCCAGCCTGCCAGCTTCTGCTCATCGACGTAACGCGCGAAGTGCTTATCGATCCGGTCCAGCCGCGCCTGATCGAATCCGACCTCGGCCGGGTCCACTTCGGCTTGCAGTCCGCCCATGCTTGTCGTGCCTCCAGTCGCCGTGATGTGTTGCCGTGCTGTGTTGCGGTGAGATGTTCGGTGAGACTCTGCCGTGCCCTGATCCTGTCAACTCGAACGGCATTCGGTCCAGAGCGGGTCCCATCAGCCAGGCAGGCCGGTACGGCGCCTGACCTCATACAGCAGGATCCCCGCCGCGACCGCCAGGTTGAGCGACTCGGCGGTGCCTGTCATCGGGATCGCCACTCGCTCATCGGCAGCTGCCAGCAGGTCGGCAGGCAGGCCGCTGCCCTCGCTGCCGAGCAGCAGCGCCAGCGGCACCATGAGATTGGCCTGCCAGCACGACACCGTCGCCTTGGCCGAAGTCGCGGCGACGGTCACGCCGCCGGCCGCCGCCCAGTCGAGGAACTCCCCCGGCGAGACCCCGGCCACCACCGGCACGGTGAACAGCGCCCCCATGCTCGCCTTCACCGCGACCGGGTCGTAAGGATCGGCGGACGGGCCGAGCAGGATCACTCCGTCAGCGCCGGCCGCGCTCGTCGTCCGGACGATCGTGCCGATGTTGCCGGGATTACCAGGCTCGTGCAGCGCGGCGAACAGCGACCCCGGCCCGATCGCCAGATCAGCCAGCGAGAGCGGCGCCGCCCGCACGATCGCGGCCAGTCCGGAAGGCCCATCACGGTCGCCGATCCGGCCGAACATCTCTGGGGTGAGCCGGGCCACCTTGACCCCGCGGACTTCCTGGTCGGCCACCATCGCGGCCGCGCCGGAATGGCGGAGCAGTTCGGGCGCCACGATCAGCACCTCGATATCGGCGCCAGCCTCTACTGCCTGCCAGACCGGCTGGATGCCCTGCACGATGAAGGCTGACTCGCGCCGCCTGTGCTTCCGGTCCGCGAGCAGCCGTACGCGCTTGACCAGTGGGTTGGCGGCGCTACGGATTATGTCGGTCATAAGTTATTCATCTACGAACTAACAGCAAATCCTCGGTAAGCAATGGTTAGTGGCCTAGCATGACCGCCAATACTGCGGACCGCCAGGGGGCTCCATGCGCACTGTCATGCTCAGCATCAGGGTAACCGCGGCAGCCGCAGCAGCAACGGCCCTGCTGGCCGGGACGGCCTTCACCGCGGCTTCGTCCGCCAGCGCCGCGGCCGCGTCGCCTGCGGGCGGCCCCGGCCGCTGGTCGCAGGTGACGCCGAACGGCACTGAGTCTTTCGCGGACGTCGGCCTGGCCAGAGGCGGCCGCGGTGTGCTCAATGTGATCTGGGCCAGCGGGCTCACCTCAGCTGGCCATGCGAAGATCATGGACACTCCGATCGGCTCGGGCGGCACCGTCGGCCGTCCGGCAACGATCGTCTCCGGCTATTACCTGATCACTTATCCCGACGCGACCGTGGCCGGGCCGCGCATCGACGTGCTGTGGAACGGGGCCGCCAATTCGGCGGGCCATCCGCAGGGCACGTTTGAGTCGACCCGGCCGCTCTCCGGCGGCGCCTGGTCGGCACCCATCAATGTTTCCCCGCTCCCCGGTATCCCGTTCACGACCAGCAGCGACTCGGCGACGACGGGTTCGGACGGCAAGGCGTGGGTCGCGTTCACCGGGACAGACTCGCTCACCGTCGACCACCTCGGGCACCCCGAGCACGAACTGCAGCCGACAGCCTGCTGCGTGTACGAAGCGGGACTGGCCGTCGATGGCGGCAGCGGCACGACGTGGCTGGCCTATCAGTCGCTGATCACCAAGCACGAGGGGATCTACGCGCAGCGGCTGGCGCAGGGCGGTACCGCGTCCGGTTCGCGCACGCTCCTGCCCGGCTCGGTGACACACGGCAATACCGTCGTGGTCAATCAGCGGATCGGCATTACCGGCCGCGGGCACGGCCGCAGCGGCGTGTACGTCGCGTATGAGACTGGCTACCCCTTCGCCCTCGGCGTCGACCTGCTCAGGCTGGGCACTCACAACGCAATCAGGCTCGCGAGCACGAACACAGCGGACCAGTTTGCGGGCGCAACCGTGACTGCCGATCCGGCTGGCGGACTATGGGTGGCGTGGTACACGGGCAACGGCGCCAGGCCGGGCCTGTTCGTGCGGCAGTCGAACACTTCAGTCCGGAAGTTCGGCGCTAGCGTGCGAGTGGCCCTTCCGGCCGGCACGACCGTCGTATGGAAGGTGTACATCAGCGCGCAGGCGTCCCGCCTTGATGTGCTGGCGCTGCTGACCCGGCACAACAAGACGGCGTACTGGGCCACGCAGGTCCGCTAGCCGCACTGACCGCCAGCGCGGCAGGCGGCCGCGCAGATCCCGGGACACGTTCCCGTACCATGCCTGAGGTGATGCCTTCCCCGGATGCTGGCACGCGCGGGGCCAGCGAGGTTCGCGCGCGATGAGTGCGGAAAGCGATCGGGTCGCCGGCTTCGGCCGCCTCGAGGAGGGGCTGCGGAAGGCCGGCGACTGGTACCGGTGGGGGCCGTACGTCAGCGAACGCCAGTGGGGCACAGTCCGCGAGGACTACAGCGCCGACGGCGAGGCCTGGGACTACCTGCCGCATGACCACGCCAGGTCGCGCGCGTACCGCTGGGGCGAGGATGGCCTGGCCGGGTTCTGCGACATCGAGCAGCGGCTGTGCCTCGGCCTGGCGCTGTGGAACGGCAACGACCCGGTACTCAAGGAACGCGCGTTCGGCCTGACCGGCGAGCAGGGCAACCACGGCGAGGACGTCAAGGAGTACTGGTGGTACCTGGACGCGCTGCCCAGTCACGCCTGGAACCGCTGGCGATATCACTACCCGCAGGCGCGCTTCCCGTATGAGGACCTGATTGAGGGGAACGGGGCCCGCAATCGCATGCAGCCGGAGTACGAGCTGATCGACACCGGGGCATTCGAGGGCGGCCGGTACTGGATCACCGAAGTGCATTACGCCAAGGCCGGGCCGGACGACATCCTGATGACCATCGAGGTCACCAACGCGGGCCCGGATGAGGCCGAGCTTCACGTGCTGCCGACCGCGTGGTTTCGCAACACCTGGTCCTGGGCCGGCGACGCAGACAAGCCGCAGCTCGCGGGCGGCGGGGACGGCCGGGTCATGCTGGAGCATCCGCTATGCGGGCCCATGGAACTGCTCGCGCAGCACGGGCCGGATGGAGTGCCGCCGACGGCGCTGTTTTGCGAGAACGAGACAAACGTCGCTCGGCTGTTCGGCGCTCCTGCGGTCACGCCTTACCCCAAAGACGGCATCAACGACCATGTGGTGGGTGGCGCTCCGACGGTCAACCCGGCCGGGACGGGTACGAAGTGCGCCTTCTGGTACAAGCTACCCCTGGCGGGCGGTGCGTCAGCGGAGCTCCGGATACGACTCCGGGTGACCCCCGTTATTGATCGCAGTTTTCCGCAGATAGCGCGGACAACTGCGATCAATAACGCTGGCGATGGCATAGACGACCCGCTGGGTGCCAGCTTTGCGTCAATTGTCGCGCAGCGGCGGGCCGAGGCCGACGAGTTCTACGCCGAGCTGACCCCGGCCGGCGCCAGCGCCGACGAGGCGCTGGTGATGCGCCAGGCGTTCGCCGGGCTGCTCTGGTGCAAGCAGTTGTACTACTACGACGTCAGCCGCTGGCTGGACGGTGACCCCGCGGAGCCGCCCCCGCCTGAGGAGCGGCTTGCTGGCCGCAATTCCCGGTGGCGCAGCTTCGACGCCTTCGACATCATGTCGATGCCGGACAAATGGGAGTACCCCTGGTTCGCGGCCTGGGACCTGGCGTTCCATTGTGTTGCGCTGGCGCACGTCGATCCGGCCTTCGCCAAGTACCAGCTGATCCTGCTGTGCCGGGAATGGTTCCAGCATCCGGGTGGGGCGCTGCCGGCCTACGAATGGGACTTCGGCGACGTGAATCCGCCCGTGCAGGCATGGGCAGCGCTGGAGGTGTTCGCCGTCGACGGCTGCCGCGACGTTGACTTTCTCAGCCGGATCTTCGACAAGCTGCTGGTGAACTTCACCTGGTGGGTGAACCGGGAAGACGCCGAGGGCAACAACTTGTTCGAGGGCGGCTTCCTCGGGCTGGACAACATCGGCCCGATCGACAGGTCGCATGTGCCGGTAGGGGGCATTCTCGAGCAGGCTGACGCGACCGGCTGGATGGCGTTCTACGCCATGGCGATGGCGACGATTGCTAGCATCCTGCAGCGAGCCGGCTTGCGGCCGGCCACGGACCTGGTACTGAAGTTCGTCGAGCACTTCGCCGCGATCAAGCAGGCGCTCGACGACCGCGGCCTATGGGACGAGACCGACGGCTTGTACTACGACCGGCTCATCACTCCGTCCGGCGAAGTGGTCCCGGTCAAGGTCAGATCCTTCGTCGCGATCCTGCCGGCCTTGGCGATGAGCGTGGTCGGCGAGGAGACCATCGACTTGGCCATGGCGGTCGGCAAGCGTTTCGCCGGCCTGCTGGCCGAGCAGGGCATGACCGAGCACGGGCTGGCCGGGCCCAGCCAGCTTTCCGAAAGCGGGCTGCTGCGCGGCGAACCAGGAAACCAGCGGCTGCTGCTGAGCCTGGTCAGCCCGGACCGGCTGCGGCGGCTGCTGACCGTGATGCTGGACGAAGCAGAATTCCTGTCCCCGCATGGCCTGCGTGCGCTGTCGGCGTGGCACCGCGACCACCCTTACACGATCGACGTGGAGGGTTACCGGGCCAGCATCGACTACGAGCCGGCCGAGTCAACCACGCCGCTGTTCGGCGGCAACTCCAACTGGCGGGGCCCGGTCTGGTTCCCGGTGAACTACCTGGTGATCAGCGCGCTCGAGCGATATGAGCGGTTCTTCGGCGACGAGGTGCGGCTTGAGTACCCGTCGGGTTCCGGCCAGCAGGTGCCGCTAGCGGCGGTGGTCGCCGACCTGCAGGACCGGCTCATCTCGATCTTCACGCCAGGTCCGGACGGGCGCCGACCTTGCTTCGGCGGCGTGCGCCTGCTGACTGACGACCCCAACTGGCGGGACAATCTGATTTTCAGCGAGTACTACCACGGCGACAACGCAGCCGGCCTCGGCGCGTCCCACCAGACAGGCTGGACCGGCCTGATCGCCGACATCATACGCCGACGGCACGGCGCGGTACCGTCACTCGGAGCCGCGCTGGCGGCCCTATTCGAGCGTGCATAGAGTCCGGCATGAGCGGCGCCGCGTTCGCAGTCATTGCGCCAGCCAGGTCCGCGCACACAGCGACGCGCTGGTGTACCAGAGCTGCCCGTCCATTACCGACCGCGTTGACCACTCGGCGAGGTACTTGCCCCGCTTCGCGGCCCGCTGAATCTAGATGATGCTGCGATCCATCTTGCGGCCGGGAGATTTCGCCGCTTCCGCCACCAACACCAGCACCACCACCACCACCTACGGCTACAACCAGGCCAGTGACGTCCTCATTCGCTGGCATCCCGGAGGTGGCCGACACGGGCCAGATCCTTACTGGCGGGTGTCTAGTGGCCCAAGCGGAAAGGGCGAACGAATCCCTGGCGGGCGAGTGGAATCCGCAATCGGCGGACAGCCTTGACGCCCAGCCGAGCGAGCCCGGTGACAACTGCCTGGAGTCCTATAGCACCCTTGCGGGATGCGGCGACCCATGTGGCGACGAGCGAGATGACCCGTTCGGCGAGTTCTTCTGCGAGTTCTTCGCTATCCCCTCCGGCATCAACCCGTGCGCCGGCCAACATGCCGCTTACGCCTAATCCGGGAAGTCCAAATGGCCGGGATTAGCGAACGGCAGCTTTTGTCCCAGCTGCGGGAAACCGTTGGGCTGCTAGCCGCACCGGCCGCTGAGCAGGAGCGCTGGCTTGCCAACCAGCGATACCCAGTCGACGAGCTGGGACTACAGCTCAGCGACGCGGTCCCGATGTGGCTTCCGCGGCTATCCAAAGCCGGTCTGCTTACTGACAACGCCCGACAGGCGCTGAAGCAGCTCGACGATGCACTGGGGACGTTTAGTGGGCCTGAGAACGCTGCCCTGTGGACCGAAGAAGCCCTGTACAACGCTGACCAGTGGCAACATGTCCGCGACCTGGCCCGCCATGCCTTTACGGAACTCGGGAAGGGTGGCACATCGGCTTAGAGTCGAGCACCGAGAGGTGACCCGCTTAGACGTGGTGATCACCACCCTGGCCGAGCCTGGCGAGTGGACGGCGAAGACGAAATTCTTGGCATGCTGCCGGGCGCGGTTTCGCGGCTATGGCCGCCACTAGCGCGTCGGCGGTCCGCGTTACGGGTAGGCGTGGCTGGGAGCCAAAGCGGGCGACTGCGGTGTCCTAGAGCAGACCGCTGTGAGGGGTGCTTGAAGCTGCCGCACGATGGCGGCCTGCACCGGACCCGCGCGCACGACTGTGCTCTAGGGTCAGCACATGAGCATTTCTGGCGAGTACGAGCCGAGCCCGGCGCAGTGGGTCCGTGACCAGGTGGAGTTGTACGAGTCCTCGGGCGGTCAGCAGGGCAACACGCTGGCTGACACCGGGCTCCCGGTCGTCATCGTGACCACGAGAGGCAATAAGAGCGGAAAGGTCCGCAAGACGCCGCTGATGCGGGTCGAGCACGATGGCGAGTACGTGCTGGTCGCGTCCAAGGGCGGCGCGCCGTCGCACCCGGTCTGGTACTACAACCTGAAAGCCGATCCGAAGGCGGTCGTGATCCAGGACGGGCCGGAGCCGTTCGCCGCTGAGGTCCGCGAGCTGGATGGCGAGGAACGGGCTCGCTGGTGGGAACGGGCCGTCGCCGCGTACCCGCCGTATGCGGAGTACCAGGAGAGGACTGCACGCAAGATCCCGGTCTTCCTAGCCACCAGGGCGGCCTAACCGGGATTGCGGGGCCACATCGGGCGGCAACCAGCCGGTGGAGCGGCCACAGCCTGCCGCTCCACCACCTGTGCCGTCCGCGGTCAGCCGCGCGGTTGCTGCGGTTAGCTGTTGCCGTATCCGTACAGAACCGCGTCCTCGCCCGAGCCCGCCGGGACAGTGCCGACGGCGAGCACAGCGCTCGAGCCCGGAACGACCGCGAAGCCGCCGAGGAAGTCGCCGGTGGCGGTAGTGATGGTCGAGCTCGACCAGCGTCCGGCTGCCGACCTGTGCAGAGCCACGTTCGCGATGCCGTTGAAGCTGGTCGCGCCGATCCAGAGCCCGCCAGTACCGTCGGCGATGATCTCCTCGGCGAAGGCGCGGCCCGGCACCGCTACCGTGTGCCAGTGACCGGATCTGAAGTCGGCCAGCACGAGCCCACCTCCGTGCGGCGGCAGGCCAGTCAGCCAGACTCCGCTGCGGGACGAGGCCAGAATCTGCTGCGGGTCGTGCAGCACTGGCGTGACGACCTTCGCCCACGCCGATCCGTTGTAGTGCTCGACAAAGTAGTTCAGCTTCATGTGCTGCTCGGTGACACCGATAGCCCAGATGTCGTGCGCCGACGCCGCGCTGGCGATCTCCACGTCACCGCCCAGCCCATGCACCTGCTGCCAGGATGACCCGTTGTAATGCCAGGTGCCGTCGCCGGGCTTACCGGCCGGCGCCGCGGTGCCGCCGAACACCCACACGTTCGTCGGGCTGATCGCGGTCACGCCGGTGAGCTGCCCGCCGGTTGTCCAGTTCCTGGCAACCTTCCAGGTCGAGCCGTTGTACCGCAGCACACACCCGTTGATGCCGGCGACCCAGATGTCGTCCGCCGATGTCGCGCTGACGGCGGTAACCGGACCGCAATGCGGGTCGGCTGGCAAAGACTTGGCCGTCCAGCGCGAGCCATCCCAGTAAGCGGCGAGCGGCTTGCCGGTGTAGGGCGCGACCTCGCCGGTCTCGCCTAACGTCCATGCCTTGCCATGAGGCGCCGCGACCACCCAGGCGAATCCGCTAAGAGTGCCCGGAAAGTGCTGCTTCTTCAATACTCGCCAGTGGCTCGCGGCCGTTGCGCTGGGCGCGGTCCCGGCCGCGCTGGCGGGCTGGCCGGCCGCTTGCGCCATCGGGGCCACGCTGACCGCGATGGCGGCCGGCACGGCCGCGGCAGCGACTAGCCTGGCGCGTTTCCAGGCAACGGATATTTTCATGATCTTCCCTCCCTTGGTCGCGGCAACGCCGCACACGACGATGTTCCGCCGCCATGGCAGTCACGACAAGGGAATCTCTTTCGGTCGGCCAGGTTAGATCGTCGGTCAGCTCGCCGAGCCGCCGGCGATCTCGAACGACCAGAGCTCGCTGCTGACCGCAACCGGCCGCTCGGCCTCACCCGTAGGCTGGGACTCACCGGCAGGCTGGGCCTCACCGGCAGGCTGGGCCTCACCGGCAGGCCGGGCTTGACCCGCCTGGTGCGCACCGTGCGGCGATCTTGCGGCCGCCGCCGACTGGCGGTGGCCGTGCCCGAACGCAGGCGAGGTCCGCCAGGCCTCGAACGCGCCCTCATCGCGCCAGCGCGTCACGACCAGCCAGGTCGTCCGCCCGTCCGTGGGCTGCAGCAACTCGAAGCCCTCGAAGCCGTCCTGGCTATCCACCGCTCCCGCGCGGGCGGCGAACCGGCGAGCTAGCTCGTCACCGCCATCCGGCGGCACGGTTATCGCATTGATCTTCACGACGGTCATGGACTTCATCATCTCAGCAGGCGACCGGACGGTCTCCGGGGCCACGTGATCGGCCCGCCCAGCCGGGAAGCACCCGCCGACGCCATGCCCGAACGGTCGTGAGCCGAGTCAGGCGCCCGTCAGCCCGGCGAAGATGCCAGCAACCTCCGCTGGCTCCAGCCGGAGCGTCGCGTCCCCCACCGAGAACTCAATCCGCTGCACACCGGGGTCGGCGGTCTGCATGCAGGCCGGCGAGATCCAGATACCGTGCTCCTCAGCCAGCTTGCGGGCGGCTTTACCGTAATCGTCCGCGCCCACCCGCAGCAGCACGTGCATCATCGGCACCTGCGGCGGGTCCGGCAGTACGGTGACGCCCGCAACGTTGCCAAGCGCCGCCCCGATCGCGCGGGCGTGGCCCAGGTATCCGGGGAACTTCGGCAGCCGCTCGCGCAGGCAGGTCAGCGCGGACGCCGCGTTCGGCCACAGTCCGAACATGGTCCCGCCCATCCGCCGCCGCCATTCCCGGACCTGCGCGATGACCTCCTCCGGGCCGGCCACGCAGCAGCCGGGCAAAGCGCCGATCCCCTTGTAGAAGGACACGTAGACGGTGTCGAACAGGGCGGCAATCTCGGCCGGAGTCCGTTCGTAGCCCGCCGCCGACTCCCACAGCCGAGCGCCGTCCAGATGCGCGGCCGCGCCGCGCTCGCGCGCCCAGCCAACCTGGGCGAGCAAGTCGTCGTAGCCCGGCTGCTGACCGCCAATGTCACGCTGCGGCAGCTCGAGCAGCAGCGCGGCTGGCGCCTCGGCGATCGGGACCAGATCGTCCATGGTGATGAGGCGGTCCCGGCCCCCGGCCGGCCGTCCGATGAGGCCGTGCAGCCGCTGATAGGCCTGCTCCTCGTGCTGCTCGAGGTGGCACATCGGATGAAAGATCACGGTCCGCCGGTTGCGGCTGTCGGCATGCACCCTGAGCACGGCTTGCTGTGCCATCACCCCGGTCGGAAGGAACGTGGCGGCAGGTTTCCCCAGCAGCGTGCATATCTCGGCCTCGAGCTCGGCCACGACGCCGCCCTGGCCGTAGTTGTCTGGCTTGGTATCCGCCGGGATCGTCGCCAGCAAAGCGGCCGCGTTGACCGGCCCGTGGCCGGCCAGGAACCGGGTGCACCGGTCCCGCAGCGCGGCGAGTTCTTCTTCCTCGGTCATCAGCCAGTCCCGGTCACGAAGTCGATGAGTTCCTCCACCCGGCCGAGGAACTCCGGCTCCAGGTCCGCGTAGGACTGTACGCGCCCAAGGATGCGCCGCCAGCCAGCAGCCGGGTCAGGTGGCCAGCCAATCGCCGCCAGGACGCCTTCCTTCCAGGATGTGCCGCGCGGGACGTCGGGCCAGCGTCCGAAGCCCAGAACGGCGGGCTTGACCGCAGCCCATACGTCGATGAAGGGGTGGCCGACGATAAGGACATGATCCGAGCTGGCCTGAGCCGCGATCCTGCTTTCCTTGGAGCCGTCCACTAAGTGGTCGACCAGCACGCCAAGCCGCCGGGTCGGGCCAGGCGCAAATCCGGCAACGATCGCCGGCAGGTCGTCGATTCCGTTCAGAAACTCCACGACCACCCCGACGTCACGCAGGTCATCACCCCAGACCTTCTCCACGACCTCGGCGTCGTGCTTGCCCTCCACGTAGATCCGGCTGGCCCTGGCGACTTTGGCCCGGCTGGCGGGCGCTGCGACAGATCCGGATGCAGTCCGGGCGGGCCCGCGACGCTGATCCGCAGCCGGCCTGACCAGCGCCACCCGCTTGCCTTCCAGCAAGAACGTCCCGGTCAGCGGGAAGACCCGGCGGTTGCCGAACCGGTCCTCCAGGGTGACTGCGTCCTTCTCGCAGCCGACCACCGCGCCGCAGAACTCTCCGGCGCCGTCCTCGACGACCAGACCGCGGTCCGCCGGAATCCGGGGTGGCGGTCCCGGCCGCCGAGAAGGCGCTGCCAGCACATCGTTGGCGTACCGCCTGTCGCCGTACTGCCTGCTGCGCACCGATCTCCTCCGCTTGGCAGGGGTATTTGTCCGAACCAGTATTGGCGAGATCCGCCCTCCGCGCCCGTCAGCACGCCGCTATCGGCCGGGTTTCAGGCGCGGGGCGGCCCTCAATCAGGCACACTTTCATGCGGCGGGCTGCGGTGGTTACGCCTGGGGCCAGCGGCGGAAACGATTACATACCGGAAGGCCGAATGGTACCTCTTACGGCATTCCATTGCGCTAGCGTGCCCTACGTCGTGTTCGGTCCCATAAGCCGCGGGGGGATGCAGTGCCGCGTCTTCGTCTGAGCCTGGGCGTAGTGCTGGCAGCCGTGGCCACGCTCGTTGCCATGGTGTGCCTGCCCGCCCCGGCCTTCGCGTTGCCGCCAGGTACCAACATCACCATCGTCTCCGCCGGGCCCGACAGCACCGGGGATCCTTACGACCTGACGGTCGTCGCCAGCGACGCCAACGGCCAGCAGTTGGCCAGCATGACCGCGCACGTCTACGCAGGCGCCACCGACGTGGCAGACGTACCTATGTCTTTCCAGTCCGGCGTAACGGGTAATCCGTATGTGCAGACCTGGGCAGCGACCAGCCCAATCCTGCAGTCCGCCCTACCTCCTGGCACGTACACGGTGACCGTCGACGCCGCAGATAACATCGAGTCGGACACTGGACTCCAAGCACCCACACCGACATTTTCGTTCGCCTACACGACCACAGTGAGCGTTAAAGCGAGCCCGCCATCCGTGACCGTATTCCCGCAGAACGTTTTGTTCACCGGTACGGTAATGGGCCAAGCGCCAGGGGGCACTGTCGTGCCGTTGCCGGACGTCCCTGTCTACCTCGACGGCGGCTCAACCTCGATCGGGGTGACGAACTCCAGTGGGGGCTTCACCGACACCGTTGACGCCGTAGCTGCTAGCGCTGACTACAACTTCAGCGTCAATGCTGACCCAGGAGGCACGTACTCGGCGGGCCACGACGACGTGACCGTCAATGCCGTTCAGGCACCGACCGCCATGACGGTCACGCCCAGCCAGACGAGCGTCACCGAGGGATCGCAAGACGTAACGTTCAGCGGCTCGGTGACGGTGACTCCGTCAGGCGGGAGCGCGGAAGCCCTCGCTAACGCACCCGTCTACCTCGACGGCAACCCAACCTCGATCACTACGGACTCCAACGGCAACTTCACCTATCAAGCCACGGGCATTGCTCAGACCACGACTTACACGTTCAGCATTGCCGCGACGCCTCTCTACGCGGCGGCCTCCACTCCAGTCATAATCCAGGCTAATCTGGCGCAGACCACGATCGCCGTGCCCACCCCGAACCCCGTCACCTACGGCTCGGAGACGGTGAACTTCACGGGCAAGGTCACTGCATTGCAACCGCAACCTGGCGGCGCGACTGTCCCCGTCGCCAACGCCCCGGTTTACCTCGACGGCAACCCAACCTCGATCACTACGGACTCCAACGGCAACTTCACCTATCAGGCCACCGGCGTCACTCAGGCGACTACTTATACCTTCAGCGTGAACGCCACGTACCTGCATAGCGCCTATTCCGACCCGGTGACGGTGACCGCAACCCCCGGGACGACCAACGTCACCGCGACCGCGAATCCTCCGTTCGTCAATCTGGGGTCCTCAACCGTCACGTTCACCGGGGACGCGACAGTGGGCAGCGCCAATCTTGGCGTTCCATCAGGTACGCCGGTCTACCTGAGTGTGAACAATGCAACACCACCCACCGAGATCACGACGACCACCGATTCGGCTGGCGACTTTAGCTATACGGCTACAGGGGTTACGAAAAATACCACCTTCAATTTCATCGTGAACTCCGGAACGCTGTACACGCAGGGGACATACGACGTTTCTGTCAACTTGCATCAGCTCACAACAAACCTGACGGTGACTCCTAACCCCGCGAACGTAACCGAGGGATCACAGATCGTCATCTTCACGGGGGTCGTCACCGGCACATCAGGCAGCGGTAGTCCGCAGCCAATAGCAGGCGTGCCAATCGACCTTAACGGCCTGACGACGACTCAGGTAGCAACCACCGACTCACAGGGGCAATTCACTTACAAGGTCAGCGGCCTTAGCGATACCGCCCTCTTCAAGTTCAGCGTGGCCCAGACGCCGGACTACACCGAGGCCACCGATAACGTGCAGATCGGCGTTGTTCCGGCGACAACTAGGTTCACCGGCGCGAAGGTGACTCCAGCGCATCTGAAGTACGGGCAGAAGGCAACTCTCACCGGAAGTGTGCAGTACCTGAGCGGCAAGACCTGGGCCAACCTGGCGGGAGGTGCCGTTCACCTGTTCGAGGGCAGGATCGAACTGGGCAGCGTCAGCACGGCAAAGAACGGTTCCTTCAAGGCGACGCTGCCTACAACACATGGTCCCCCGTGGCGTGCCACTCTCAGCGCCGCGCTGCTGCTTCAGCAGGCGTCCGCGATCGGGAACCTGAGCATCTCGGTGCCGATGAGGGTCAAGACCTTCACCGCCAGCCTCAGCGTGCTCGGCAGCATCAAGGCCGCCGGCTGCTTGGAGGTCACGGTGCCGGTCCATTACGGGCCGCAGTCGAAGATCGAGATCCAGTACGCCGCCGGATCGCGCGGGCCTTGGAAGGAACTCGGCAAACTTCAGCTCCGCAATGTTGCAGGCGCCCCTGCCTTGTGCCGCGATGCCAACGAGTCGTACTTTGGCGGCAGCATCCGCGCCAAGCTGGCGAACGCGTACTACCGCGCGGATTTCCCGGGTAACTACAGCTTCCAGCCAACTGTCAGCTCAGTCATTCACGCTTGGCGGTACCAGACCAGGATTACCAACTACAAGGTCAGCCCGCGTGCGATTTCGACTGGCGGCAAGGTTCGGATCTCCGGGCGCCTGTGGGTGCGCGGCAAGACCTGGAGGCCGTACGCCAAGCGCAAGGTGGACATCATCTACAACGAGAAAGGCACGTCCTACTGGGCTCACCTCGGCAATCCCGTGAAAACCAGCGCTAACGGATACTTCAGCCAGATCGGCGTCGGGAGCTCCGGCAAGTTCGTGGCGATCTTCTATGCCTTCTATCCCGGCAGCAAGACCGACCTGGCCGCAGAGAGCAACGGTGTCCCCGTCGCAATAAACGAGAGCAGCACGACCAGTCCGGGGCCGCCCGCACCCACTCCTACGAGCGGCCGGCTCCCCGTCATCGACCTGCCAACCTACCGCGGCCTCGGCATGCTGGCGCAGGATGCCGCCGACATCGCGGCCAACGAGATCAGGGCGCTGGCATTCTGGCCGCGATGACCGAGCCGTCGAAGCGTCCGGTGATGGCTGCGACGGAGTGCCACACGTAGTCGTGGTAGCTCAGCCGGATTGCCGCCTTGCGGCCACCGGGACCGGTGATGATCAGCCAGGCCCGGACGTACCCCGTTGCTTGGTTCCATAGCGCGTGTCCGCTGGCGCTGGTGTCGCTGGTCCAGCGCACGCGATGGAACTTGATGACGGTCGCCGTCGCCGGACCGCTAAATGTCTGATGGCCGCCGCGCAGCCCGAAGCCCTCGACTCCATCGCCGTAGTACCAGTTCCAGATCGCGTCACCGACAACCGCCGCGCCATCGGCGGCCAGCCGCCTGCCCGTAACGCCCGCGCTATTGCCGGCAATCGGGCGGGCGGGCGTTACCTGAGCAAGCTTGACCGGGAATGAGCCGAGCACCCGGACCTCAGGGGTGTGCCTGGCGCATGAGGCGTTCATGTTCTTCAAGCCGTCCGGGTCCGCGATGAACCTCCGCACTAGCCCTGATGCGCAACCGAAGGTGTCGTCCAGAGCATTGATGTGCACGTCGTTGTGGATCACGATCCAGCGCGCGGACGAGCCCATGTCCCTGGCCACCGCGCGGCCTTCGTAGGGCGTCGTCAGCGAGTCCAGGTCACCAGAGAGCACCAGCACCGGGAGCGTCTTCGGCGCATAGGGCGTGGGGGTCCGATTGACTGGCCGCAGCCGCTTCGGCGGCGCCGGCCAGTCCAGGCAGGCGTCGAATTCCTCCTGCGGCTCGGTAACCCATTCGTGCACCGAGAACGGAGCGAACAGGTGCTTCGGCAGCGCTGCGACCGCGGCGTTGTACTGCGCCTGGCGCTGCGCGGGGCTGGCCGCGTAGCTGAACGGCTGCGGGTAGTCCAGGCACGTTGTTGCCTGGTAGGAGCCGTCGTTGAACTGACTGGCAGGTCCCGAGTTGCCGGTGTAGATCTCCATCGCCGCTAGCCGCAGTAGCGGTGCCTTGTCGTGGTGGGAGAGGTCTGCGCGGATGGCCGGGTCGAGCTCCCGGTAGACGCCGGCGTCATAACCAGCGATATTGACTAGTTCGATGAGCTGGTCAACCCCGACGGTCTCGGTCAGCACGTCCCCGTAGGGGTCCAGCGTCTTGCCGGTTACCGGGTGGACGCGCAGGTAGCGAGCGAACATGGCGATCCGGCCCCAAGACGATCCGGGCGCGGAACCCGAGCAGGCGACGGAGCGCTGACACGCCAGGCTGAACGCCTGGCGGGCGGTGCGGATCGTGTCCGGATACCAGGGGTCGGTCTGGCTCACCGGGTAAGCGGCATCGAGCGTGACCGAACGGAGCATCGAGGCATAGCGCGAGGTGAATACCTGGCCGAAGAAGGTGCCATACGAGTCGCCATACAGGTCGACCTTCCCGGTCTTCAGCCTCGTGAGCAGCAGCGCGACGTCGCGCGCCGCGATCGCCGTCGTGTACAGGTCACTGCCAGGTACGTACTGACTACTGCCCCTGAGCTTGCGTGAGTGATTGAGCTGCCAGCCGCATTTGCCGGTATCGGTGGCGTAGGCGGCGATGCCGTCGGCCAACGTCCAGTTCTGCAGCGCCTTGCAGGTGAATGACGATGAGTTGCCGGTCCCGCGCAGGTTGACGAGCAGCAGGTTGCGGGTCTTCAGCAGCGGCAGGAAAGTTGCCCGGTAGGACGGCGCATAATCGGTGGTCGCGTAGCCCGGACCGCCCTGGATGGCCACGATCGTGCCTGCCGCCTTACGGTGCCTCGGCGCGGTCGCCGGATACCACTCGAAGCCGAGCTTGATCGTCCCCGCAGCCGGGTGCCCGTAGTCGTACGGCACGCTGATCGTGGTACACCAGGCAATCCTCGATGACCTGCAGGGCGGGATTGTCACCGAGCCGACCCGGATCGGCTTGCGGTGCGCCACCGGAGCGAGCGCCGGGAGCGGGCTGGCGCCGGCCAGCGCGCCGATGCGGGCTGGATTGCCGGGCCGCACGATGTTGCCGCGGCCAGCAACGGTGCCCGCGACAGCAGCCGGCGTGGCGCTGGCGGCAGCGACAGTCAGGCTGGCAGTCACGGCGAGTACTCGGCATGAAAGTAGTGATACGGGCATAGCGTACGATGGTCTACTTTCGCCTGACCCATGTCAAGGATGGCAGAAGCACCTCGTCCGCGCGCACGCGAGGTCAGCGGCCCGGAACGACCACGGCGTCGAGCATCGCTGCCCACTGAGCGATCACGCGGTCCCGGCGGCGGGAGTCGTCGGCCAGCGTGTCGGCGAGTCCGAGGCCGCGGGCCAGGTCGAGGGTGGCCTGAACCGCCTCATGCACTCCGGGCACGGACTCGTCAGCGTTAAGCAGTTCGATCGCGGCCTTATGCGCTTCCCGGCCGAGCCGCGCTTCCAGCGGCAGGACCAGACCGCGAAGGAAGTCGCTGGCCGACGCGGCAGCCCAGATCTGCAGCGCCGCGCGGAACAATGGACCGGTATAGAGCCGGACGAGCAGGCCAACGACGTCCTTGGTGCGGTGCGCGCTGCCCGCCGGCAATCTGGCCGCTTCGCGCTTGATCTCGGCCAGCCGGACCTCGGCCATATGCTCGAGTGCCGCGGTGAACAAGTCTTCCCGAGTCGGGAAGTAGTGCTGGGTCGCGCCGCGGGAAACACCGGCGCGTTCGGCGATGACGGCCACGGTCGCGCGACCCCAGCCAAGCTCGGCCAGGCAGCCGATTGCCGACTCCAGCAGCCGGGCCCTGGTCGCTCGGCTCCGGTCTTGGCGTGGCTGGCGCAGCGCAGCCCTGGCCGTCGCCGTTCCCATCAAATCGCCACGTCCTACCCCGCTGCCCAGGAGGGAGGTCGTTTCTGCAGGAACGAGGCCATTCCCTCGGCTGCCTCATCGGAGGCAAACAGCCGCGCCGACAACGCGGCGAGACCGTCCGCCTTGGCGTCGAACGCCTCGAGCACGCTGCCGGTCAGCAGCGGCTTGGTCTCGCGCAGACCCTGCGGCGAGGCGGCGCGCAGGGCGTCAAGCACGGCCGTTGTGCCCGCGTCGATGTCATCGACCGCCTCGGTGATCAGGCCAATCCGTTCGGCGGTAACGGAATCGAATTTTTCGCCGGTCAGGTAATACCGGCTGGCAGCGCGCGGGGAGAGCCGCGGCAGCGTAGTCAGCGAGATCATCGCTGGCGCCAGGCCGAGCCTGACCTCGGAGAACGCGAAGGTGGAGGCGGGCCCCGCCAGCACAATGTCGCAGGCGCCCACCAGGCCGAGGCCGCCGGCCCGGACGTGCCCGTCGATGCTGCCGACGACCGGTTTGGGCATGGTCACGATGAGCTTCAGCAGCGCCGTCACGCCGGCGGCACCAGCCGTCATGCCGCCCTGGCTCGCCTCGCTGAGATCGGCGCCAGCGCAGAATGTCGAGCCGGTGTGGGTCAGCTCGGCCGCCCGCACCTCGCCGTCATTCGCCGCGTCGGTCAGGGCCTGGGTGAGCTGCGCGACCAGCGCGGTGGACAGCGCGTTACGATTACGCGGCGAGTCCAGCGCGATCCTGGCAATCCCCCGGTCGACTGAGTACTGCACGAGTTGGTCAGGCATGCTGGCGCCTTTCTCCTAGGGCCGCTCAGTAGGACTTCGGCAGGCCGAGGGAGTGCTGGGCGACGAAGTTGAGGATCATCTCGCGGCTGACCGGGGCGATCCGGGTCGTCCGCACATTCGCCAGCATCGCCGCGAGGCCGAACTCCGCGGTCATCGAACTGCCGCCGAGGGCCTGGATGGCCTGATCCACGGCCCTGATGCTGGCCTCCGCGGCGGCGTACTTAGCCATGTTCGCGGCCTCGCCCGCGCCCATGTCGTCACCCGCGTCGTAGAGCGTTGCTGCCTTCTGCATCATCAGCCTCGCCAGCTCAAGCTCGATCTTGACTTGGGCGAGCGGATGGGCCAGGCCCTGGTGCGCACCGATAGGCACGCTCCAGACCGTGCGCTCCTTCGCGTAGCCGATCGCCTTGTCGAGGGCGTAGCGACCGGAGCCAACCGCCATGGCTGAAGCCATGACCCGCTCCGGGTTGAGGCCAGCGAACAACTGCAGCAGCGCCGCCGAGTGGTCGCCGATGAGCGCGCTGGCAGGCAGCTTGACGTCGTCCAGGAACAGCAGGTACTGCTTCTCTGGCATGACGATGTCCATCTCGATGGGCCGGTAGGTGAAGCCAGGCGTGTCGGTCGGCACCACGAACAAGGCCGGGCGCAGCTTGCCGGTCTTGGCGTCGGCGGTGCGACCCACGATCAGCACGGCCTCGGCCTCGTCCACCCCGGAGATGTAGATCTTCCTGCCGTTCAGCACCCAGGTGTCGCCGTCACGTGTGGCCACCGTGGTCAGCTTGTGCGAGTTCGATCCCGCATCCGGCTCGGTGATGCCGAAGGCCATGATCGACGATCCGCTGGCGATCTTCGGCAGCCATTGCTGCTTCTGCCCGTCGGTGCCGAACCTGGCGATGATCGTGCCGCAGATAGCCGGCGAGACCACCATCATCAGCAGCCCGCAGCCGGCCGCGGCGAGTTCCTCGAGAACGATGGCGAGCTCATACAGGCCCGCCCCGCCGCCGCCGTACTGCTCCGGCAGGTTGACCCCGATGAACCCGAGCTTGCCCGCCTCCTGCCACAGCTCGGTCAGCCGACCGCCGCTGCGGGCCTGCTTGGTGAAGTAGGCGTAACCGTACCGGTTGCCGAGGTCGGCCACCGCCGCCCGCAGCGCGTGCTGCTCGTCGCTCTCGGTGAAGTTCACTGGGGGTCCTCCTCGGACTTGACGACGGCGAGCACGCTGCCCACCTGCACCTGCTGGCCGGCTGTCACCGGAAGCTCGGCGACGATCCCCGCAGCCGGGGCGGCGATCACATGTTCCATCTTCATGGCCTCGAGCCAGAGCAGCGGCTGGCCAGCGTGGACCTGGTCGCCCACGGCGGCGCCGAGCCTGACCACGGTGCCGGGCATGGGTGCCAGCAGCGAGCCGGCTGCCACGGTAGCGCCCGGATCGGTGAACCGATCGGCTGGTTTCAGCGTGACCGGACCCAGGGCCGAATCAACGCAGACCAGGCCTGGGTAACTGGCGACATTGAACCGCCGCCGGACCCCGGCGACTTCCAGCTCGACTACATCCGGGGACATCGATACCAGCCGGGCGTCGTCGCGCCCCTCGAGGACGGTGCCGTCAAGAACAAGTGCGCCGCGGTCGACCCGATAGCCCACAGTGATCCCGTCGAAATCCTTGCGCTGCAGCTGGGACGGAACATTGCGCCAGCCGGACGGCAGGCCGCTTAGCACCTTCGCGCTGGCCTGCCGGGCCGCGGCGTCGGCCAGCGCGGCCGCGATCGCCGACAACCGCACGGCCTCGCCGCTCGCGAGCGGTGCGGTCAGCTCGGCCAGGCCGTGCGTGTCGAAGAACGCGGTATCGGTCTGCCCGGCCAAAAACGCGGGGTGGCGAAGCACCCGCACGAGCAGGTCCCGGTTGGTGACCAGCCCGTGGATCCGCGCCCGCGCCAGCGCCGCTGCCAGCGCGGACGCCGCCTGCTCGCGATCGGGTGCCCAGGCGATGACCTTCGCCAGCATCGGGTCATAGAAGACGCTGACCCTGCTGCCGTCGACGACGCCGGAATCCAGCCGCATCCCGGGCCGGGGCGGCACCTGGAACTCCGCGGGCGAGCCAGGCAGCTCCAGCCGGTGCAGGGTGCCGCTCTGCGGCCGCCAGCCAGCCGTCGGATCCTCGGCATACAGCCGTGCCTCGATCGCGTGCCCGGCTTGCTCCGGCTGCCGCGCGGGCAGCAGGCCGCCGCTCGCGATCCGCAGTTGCCACGCCACCAGGTCAAGCCCGGTCGTGCACTCAGTGACCGGGTGCTCGACCTGGAGCCTGGTGTTCATCTCCAGGAAGTAGAACCGGCCGGACTCGTCGGCCAGGAACTCGACCGTGCCGGCGCTGACGTAGCCGACCGCCGCCGCCGCGGCCAGGGCCGCCTCGAACAACCGCTCGCGCATGCCGGGCAGCCGCTCCACCAGCGGGGACGGCGCTTCCTCGATGATCTTCTGGTGCCGCCGCTGGATGGAGCACTCCCGCTCGCCCACCGTCCAGATCGTGCCCGCCGTATCCGCGAGGATCTGCACCTCGATGTGCCGGCCCGAGGCCAGGTACGGCTCACAGAACACCGTCGGGTCGCCGAACGCGGAGCCGGCCTCCGACCTGGCCGCCTCAAGCTCGGCTGGCAACTCCGCCAGGGACCGGACGATGCGCATGCCGCGGCCACCACCGCCGGCCGTGGCTTTGATCAGCACCGGCAGGTCGGCCTCGGTGAGCGAGCCGGGGTCAAGCTCGGCGAGCACGGGCACGCCGGCCGCCATCATCAGGCGCTTGGACTCGATCTTGCTGCCCATCGCGGCGATCGCCGCCGGCGGCGGCCCTATCCAGGTCAGGCCCGCGTCCTGCACGGCGCCGGCGAAGGCCGTGTTCTCCGACAGGAACCCGTAGCCGGGATGCACCGCGTCAGCACCCGCCCGCAGCGCCGCGTCGATGAGCAGATCCGCGCGGAGGTAAGTTTCCCCTGGCGCATCACCAGGCAACCGGACCGCTGCGTCAGCCTCCGCAACATGCGGGGAGCCCGCATCCGCATCGGAGTAGACAGCCACGGTTGACAGGCCCAGGTCCCAGCAGCTCCGGAACACCCGCCGAGCAATTTCGCCCCGGTTTGCGACCAGTACGGTGCTCAGCATGCCGGGCACCGCCGGCATGAATGTGAGAGTGCTACTGCTCGCGCAGTAGCAACTCCGCATTCATGAGCCGGAAATATCGGTATCGTCTGCATTGTCACATCCGGAAGACGCCATAGCCGGTAGCGCCGCGGACCGGCGCTCCGTGGATCACCGACAGGCACAGGCCCAGCACCGTTCGCGTGTCACGCGGGTCGATGATCCCGTCGTCGTAGATCCGCCCGGATAGGAACATCGGCAGCGACTCGGCCTCGATCTGGCTTTCCACCATCGCCTTCATCGCGGCATCGGCGTCCTCGTCGAACGGGCGGCCCGCCGCCTGCGCCGCGGCCCTGGACACGATCGACAGCACGCCGGCGAGCTGCGCCGGACCCATCACCGCCGATTTCGCGCTCGGCCAGGAGAACAGGAACCGCGGGTCGTAGGCCCGGCCGCACATGCCGTAATGCCCGGCGCCGTAAGACGCGCCCATCAGGATCGAGATGTGCGGCACCGCAGAGTTGGACACCGCGTTGATCATCATGGCGCCGTGCTTGATGATGCCGGCTTGCTCATACTGCGCGCCGACCATGTACCCGGTGGTGTTGTGCAGGAAGATCAGCGGCGTGTCCACCTGGTTGGCTAGCTGAATGAACTGGGCGGCCTTCTGCGACTCGGCGCTGAACAGCACGCCCTGGGCGTTGGCCAGGATGCCGACCGGGTAGCCATGCACGTTCGCCCAGCCGGTCACCAGGCTGGTGCCGTAGCTCGGCTTGAACTCGTCAAGATCCGAGCCGTCCACGATCCTCGCGATCACCTCGCGCGGGTCGAACGGGATACGCAGGTCGGGCGGCACGATGCCAATCAGCTGCTCTTGGTCGAACACCGGCGGGCGCGACGCCGCAACAGGCGGCGGACCCTGCTTGCGCCAGTTCAGCCGGGCTACAATCCGCCGGCCGATCCGGATGGCGTCCTGCTCGTCGGCGGCGAGATAGTCGGCTAGCCCGGAGGTCCGGGCATGCATCTCCGCCCCGCCCAGTGACTCATCGTCGGACTCCTCGCCGGTCGCCATCTTGACCAGCGGCGGGCCGCCGAGGAACACCTTGGAGCGTTCAGCGATCATGACGACGTGATCGCTCATGCCGGGCAGGTACGCGCCGCCCGCGGTGGAGTTGCCGAAGACGATGGCGATCGTCGGAATGCCGGCCGCCGACAGCCTGGTCAAGTCCCGGAAAGTGCGGCCACCGGGGATGAAGATCTCTTTTTGGGTTGGCAAGTCGGCGCCGCCTGACTCGACCAGCGAAATAACCGGCAGCCGGTTTGCCAGCGCGATGTCGTGCGCCCGGAAGCTCTTGCGCACGGTCCACGGGTTGCTCGTGCCGCCGCGGACCGTGGGATCGCTGGCCGAGATCAGGCACTCGACACCCGCCACCACGCCGATCCCGGTGACCACGCTGCCGCCCACCGCGAACTCGGTGCCCCACGCCGCAAGCGGTGACAATTCGAGGAACGGCGAATCCGGATCAAGCAGCAGCTCGATCCGCTCGCGGGCCAGGAGCTTGCCCCGGCCGCGGTGCCGGTCGGTATATTTCGGGCCGCCGCCAGCGATCGCCTTGGCCAGCTGCCCCGCGATCTCACTGAGCTTGTCCCGCATGGCTGCGGCGTTCGCGGCGTAGTCGGCGGACCGGTCGTCCAGGACCGAGCGGAGCACGGTCATCGCGGTGCGGCCGTCCGGCTGCGCGCCGACTGACGGCCGAGCCCGGGCCAGGACCCCGGTCCCCTCATAGCAACTCCGCTGGCACGTCAACGTAACGAGCACGCAGCCACTCGCCCAGGGCCTTGGCCTGCGGATCGAACCGGGCCGCAGCCGCGACGCCCTCGCCGAGCAGGCCCTCGATGACGAAGTTGACCGCGTGCAGGTTCGGCAGCAGGTGCCTGGTGACCGGCAGGCCGGCGGCCTCGGGCAGCAGGTCGCGCAGCAGGTCCACGGTGAGCGTGGCCGCAAGCCAGGGCCAGGCCGCGGGATGGCGGGCCCAGACGCCGACGTTGGCGTCGCCGCCCTTGTCGCCGCTGCGCGCCCCGGCCACCACTCCTAGCGGCACCCGGCGCACCGGCCCGGTGCCTGGCCACCACGGCAGCTCTGCGGGCACGGCCGGGTCCACCGGACGGAAGATGGCCGGCTCAGCCACGTCTAGCTGCCGGCCATCCGGCAGCACGGCGATCTGCTGCATCAGCGCCCGGTCCAGGTAGGCAGCGGTGAACACGCCGTATGGCTGCGCGTCGCCCGGCGGCGCGGTCAGGTGGAATCCGGGGTAGCTGGCCAGCGCAAGCTCGACCGCGGCGCCGGAGAACGCCCGGCCGATCGCCTTGCCGTCCGGCCCGCGGACAACGCACCGCAGCGTCGCACTGGCCTGTTCCTCGGTCGCGGCATCGGGCTGGTCGGTGCGTACCAGCGTCCAGGCCGCGTCGTCCGGGATGACGCCCGCAAGCTGTCGCCTGACCAGCTCGGCCTTGGCCTCGATGTCCAGGCCGGTGAGCACGAACTCGACCTGGTTGCGGTAGCCGCCGATGGTGTTCAGCGACACCTTGAGGGTGGGCGGCGGCGGCTCGCCCACCACGCCGCTTATCCGCACCCGGTCCGGGCCCTCCTGGCTAAGCTGCACCGTGTCCAGCCGGAGCGTCACGTCCGGGTTGGGATAGCGTGCGCCTGCCACTTCATACAGCAGCTGCGCAGTCACCGTGCCGACGGTCACGGCGCCGCCGGTGCCAGCATGCTTGGTGATCACGCTGGTGCCGTCCGCGGAGATCTCCGCGATGGGAAAGCCGGGGTGACGCAGGTCAGCGATCTCAGTGAAGAACGAGTAGTTGCCGCCGGTCGCCTGCGCGCCGCACTCGATTATGTGCCCGGCCGCGACGGCGCCAGCCAGTGCGTCGAAATCGTGACGGCCCCAGTCGAAGTGCGCCGCGGCCGGGCCGACCACCAGCGAGGCGTCGGTGACCCGCCCGGTAACGACCAGGTTCGCCCCGGCCCGCAGGCACTCGGCAATGCCCCAGCCGCCAAGATAGGCGTTCGCCGCGATCGGCTCGCCGAAGCCGAGTTCCGCGGCCCGCGGCAGCAGGTCGTCGCCGTGCACGTAGCCGATATTCGGGTGCAGGCCCAGGCGGGCGGCTTGCTCGTGCAGGGCGGCCGCGAGGCCGGCCGGGTTGAGCCCGCCAGCGTTGACCACGATGCTGACACCGCGGTCCAGGGCCAGGCCCAGGCATTCTTCTAGCTGACGCAGGACCGTCCGCGCGTAGCCGAGCGACGGGTCCTTCAGGCGGTCGCGGCCCAGGATGAGCATGGTCAGCTCGGCCAGGTAATCGCCGGTGAGCACGTCCAGCGGGCCGCCCGCGAGCATCTCGTGCATGGCGGCGAACCGGTCGCCGTAGAAGCCCGACATGTTACCGATCCGGACCGGCTGCGGGTCGGGGCGCGCATCCCCGGCCGGCCCCGGAGCTTCCGGCCGCTCGCCACGCGATATATGCGTCGTTTGCTCGCCTTGTCCCTGCAGTGCGGTCTCCCTGTCGCCCCAATGTGGTCACTTCTCAGCAATTAGCGCGCTGAGAATCGGCCACGATAATCCGGCCATCGACAGAAGCAAGCATAGGTGATTGTTTTCGCCCGGCACAGACGGCGGCCGCCGTCTTATTGTGGAACTGTGCAGGTGCAGATCAGCCCCGAGGCCGCGGCGATCGTCCGCGCGAACGGCAGCGAACTCTGGATTTGGGCCGCGCGGCCGCGGATGTGCTGCGGCGGTGCGCCAGCCTGGATGCACGCGGCGTTCAGCCAGCCCGACGGGCGGACCGGGTTCACGGCCGTCGAGACGGCCGACGCCTCGTTGGCCGGCATCCGGATACTGTTCCGCCCGCTGGGCGGAGCGCTGCGCCCGGACGTACTCGAGATCGGCATGCACGGCCGGCGCCACCCGAAAGTCCAGGCTTACTGGGACGGCTGCCTGATGGCGATGGCCTGATCGCCGCCGGCCACGTCGCTACTGGCCAGGTCGCTGTCCGCCACGTCGCGGCCCGCCACGTCGCGGTCGGCCAGGCCCATCGCGTCCAGCACGAAGGCGTGCACCTCCGCCTCGTAGCGCAGGTGACCGAACCGGCCCGACGGCCCTGTGTGCGCGCCGGCGCCAAGCTCGACCCGGAACAGGATCCGGCTCCCGTGCGTGTCGGTCTCCCGCAGCCTGGCGACCCACTTGGCCGGCTCGTGCACGAGCACTCGCGGGTCGTGCACGGCCCCGGTCACCAGCAGGTCGGGCCTGGCACCGGGCGGCGGATTGTCGTACGGAGAGTACGACCGCAAGCAGGCGAAATCGGCAGGATCGCGAGGGTCGCCCCACTCGTCCCACTCGTTTATGGTCAGCGGGATTGACGGGTCCAGCATCGTCGTCACGCAGTCGACGAACGGGACCTCAGCTACGACGGCCCGCCACCGGCCGGGTGCGCGCGAGTAAACCGCGCCCTGCAGCAGCCCGCCCGCTGACAGCCCGCGGGACACGATCCTGCCGCCGTCGACCAGCGCAGCTGCGCCGCGCGAGCCGGCCAGCCAGTCGGCCACCTCGACGAAGTCGCTGAAGGTCCGCGGTTTGTTCCGCAGCCTGCCCTGCTGCCACCAGTCACGACCGCACTCGCCGCCGCCGCGGACGTGCGCGATCGCATAGACCACGCCGCGGTCGAGCACGGACGGCAGGCTGCGGTCGAACTCGGGATCAAGGCAGGCCTCGTACGCGCCGTACCCGTACAGCAGGCACGCGGCCGTGCCATCGAGCGGTGTGGAAGACCGATAAGCAAGGGTAACGGGGACCTCGGTACCGTCCGCCGCCCGCGCGTGAATTCGCTTCGTTCGGTAGAGCCCCGCGTCGTATCCCGGTGCCTCGGCGCGCTTGACTTCCTTTCGCTCACCGCTGCTCAGGTCCAGTTCGGACCAGCGCAGCGGCTCGATGAGTGATTCCTCCGCGATGATCACGCTGGCTGCGTGGTAGTCCTGCGCATACTGCACCACGATGGAGCCCGCCGGCAGGGCCGGGCCGACTTCTCGTGGTGACCCACCGCCGTGGTCGGTGATGATCAGCAGCGGGGAGCCTTCCCGGCGCACCGCCAGCAGCAGGTGATCAGCGAACACGTCGCAGCTCAGCAGCCGGGTGCCGGGCCGGGCCGGGCCGACGGCCAGGCAGTCAACTGGCGCCCAGTTGGACCGGCCGGGTGCCGACACCGGCGCGCGCTTCAAGGTGAACTCGGCCGCCCCGTCGTCGGTGACGATCAGCAGGTCGCCCGCTCCGCCACTGGGGTCGGCCGCATGGTCGACCCGGTACTCGACGCCGCGGCGGCGCGGCTCCACCAGCACCGGCGCCGTGAGCGGCTGAGCGGCCGGGATAATCCGGACCTCGGTAGTATCCCTGCTGGCTGCGGTGATGAGGATCAGTGAGCCGCTGCGTGAGGCGCGCAGCGTCAGCTCATATCGCGCGTCGGTCTCGGAGTAGACCAGGACGTCCTCGCCCGGCCGGCTGCCGACGCGATGCCGCCAGACCTGGTGCGGACGGTTCAGCTCGTCGGGCACCAGGTAAAAGAAATGCTCGCTGTCGCTGGCCCAGGCGCCGCCTGGATAGCTGCGCTTGATCAGGTCGGGCAGCAGTCGGCCGGCCTGGAGGTCAGTAAACCTGAGCCGGTAGATCTCCGCACCCGAACTGTCGGCCGACCAGGCGAGCAGCCGGTTATCAGGACTTACCTCGCTGATCCCGATGTCCACGAAACCGGTCGCGGCCGAGAGCTCGTTCTCATCCAGCAGGATCTGCTCGGCTAGCTCGTCAGCCTCGGCGGCCTCGTCAGCCGCGCGGATCTGCCGGGCCGGTGCGCGCAGCAGCTGTCGTGCTTCCGCGCCTGCTGGCGTCCGGTACCAGTATCGGAAGCCGCGCTGGGTCCAGGCGACCGAGTCAGCCACGCTCGCAGTGCGGCCGACTGATTCAGCGAACAGCGCATTAGTCAGCGGCGCAAGCCGGCGGGTCTGCGCCTCGTAAAAAGCCCGCTCGGCGACGAGGTACTCCCGCAGCGCCGGCGCGGCGGGCGCGCGCATCCAGGCGTAGTTGTCGAGATCGGTGTGCCCGTGCCTGACCCGGCGAGACGGGATCCGCGCAGCACTCGGCGCGCCGCTCCCCGTGGTGTCAGGCACGGCCGTCGCATCAGGCAGGTCCGTGGTGTCAGGCAGGTCCGTGGCGTCAGGCAAGGTGGCACGCAGCCACGTGTCCGGCCGGGCAGCCCGCCGGAATGCGCAACGTCGGGTCCTCGGCCGTGCAGCGCTCGACGGCGATCGGGCAGCGCGGATGGAAGCGGCAGCCAGCCGGCACGGCCACCGGGTCCGGTGTCTCGCCAGCCAGGATCTGCGGCGCTGTCCGGTCCCTCGGGTCGCGCTTGGGCACGACGGACAGAAGCGCCTTGGTATAAGGGTGCTGCGGGTTCCTGACCACCTCGCTCGCGGTGCCCTGCTCGACGATCCGACCGAGATACATGACCGCGATCTTGTCGGCGAAGTGCGCGGCGGTGGATAGGTCGTGCGTAATCATCAAGATGCCCATGTCAGCGTTCCGGCGCAGGCCATCGAGCAGGGACAGCACGCCAGCGCGGACGGAAACATCGAGCATCGAGACCGGCTCGTCGGCGAGCAGCAAGTCCGGGCCGAGCACTAGCGCAGCGGCGATGGCGACCCGCTGGCGTTGCCCGCCGGACAGTTCATGCGGGTACCGCTCCAGGTACGCGTCGGCGGGAGTGAGGCCCGCTTGCTCCAGCGCCTCGATGGCCAGCTCACGCCGTTCGCCGGCCGACTTGCCGATGCCGTGCACCAGCATCGGCTCCTCGACGGTCTGCCTGACCCGGAACCGCGGATCGAGTGACTCGTACGGGTCCTGGTAGATCATCTGGACCTTGCGCCGCATCGGCCGCATCTGCCGGTCCGACAGGCCCGCCAGGTCCGTACCGTTCAGCCGGACCGCGCCGCTGTTCGGCTTGACCATGCCCATGATGGTCTGCACGGTGCTGGTCTTCCCGCAGCCTGACTCCCCCACCAGCGCCATCATCTCGCCGCGGGCGAGGCTGAAGGTGACTCCGTCCACAGCGTGCACCCAGCGGCGCTGCGTGCCGGTCACGGCCGCGGTCATGGTGCGCCGGACCGGGTAATAGGTGACTAGCTCGCTGACCTCAAGCAACGGCACCGCGGCTGCAACATCGGGGCCGGCCGCCTTCCCCGGCTGCGCCGATACGTCCGGCCCGGCCCGGCCTGGGCGGGCCTCGGGCGGGCACGGTCTGGGCGGGCACAGCCTGAGTCTCGCTCACTTGGCCTCCGCAAGCTTCAGGCTGGGTGAACCTGCCCGGTGGCAGGCGGCGAGATGGCCGCCGCCCAGCTGGAGCAGGTCCGGGTGGTCGGTCGCGCAGCGCTCTAGCGGAACATCGCAGCGCGGGCGGAATGAGCAGCCGCTGCTCTCCCGGTCCAGCCGAGGCGGTGAGCCGGGGATCGACGTCACTGCTTCCTCGCCGTACAGGTCAGGCGTCGCCGCGAACAGCAGCCGCGTGTAGGGATGCTGCGGCGCGTGGTACAGCGTCTCCATCGGGCCGGTTTCGGCGATCTCGCCGGCGTACATGACCGCGGCCCGGTCGCACATCTGAGCGACGACCGGCAGGTCATGGGTCACCAGGATGACGGCCAGGCCCAGTTCCCCGGACAGCCTGGTGAGCAGTTCCAGGATCTGCGCTTGCACCATCACATCGAGCGCGGTGGTTGGCTCGTCAGCCAGCAAGATCTTCGGGTCGCAGGCTAGCGCCATGGCGATCGAGGCGCGCTGGCGCATGCCGCCGGAGAACTCGTGCGGGTATCGTTCCGCTGCCTTGGCGGGGATTCCGACCAGTTCCAGCAGCTCGCCGGCTCGCTTCAGCGCGGCCCTGCCCTCGGCGACTCCGTGGAAAGCCATCGGCTCGGCGATCTGCCAGCCGATCTTCTTCACCGGGTTCAGGGCGTTCATCGCGCCCTGGAACACCATCGCGATGTCCTTCCAGCGGTATCGCCGCACCGAATCCTCGCCCCCGGCCAGGATGTTGATGCCGTTAATCCGTACCTCGCCGGCCAGGGAGGAGTTCGCCGGCAGCAGTCCCATGAGCGCCAGCACGGTCGTCGTCTTGCCGCAACCGGACTCGCCGACCAGGCCGAACCGCTCGCCGGGCGCCAGCTCGAAGCTCACGCCCTGGACGGCGTGCACCTGGCTGCCGGGCAGATCGAACCAGACGTGCAGGCCGTCGACTTCGAGCAGGCTACTCATATCGCGTCCGCCCCTCGTCCGGCGAGCGTGCGGATCTTCCACCGGGTCAGCGACAGGTGCGCGATCTTAAGCCGCGGGTTCAGCGCGTCCTCGACCGCCTGGCCGAACAGGAAGCAGCCGACGATAACCAAGGCGATGGCGAACCCGTCCGGCACGATTGCCCACCAGGCGCCGGAGCTCACCGCGGTCCGGTCGAAGGCATGCTCGAGGATCGTTCCCCAGGTCGTGACGGTGGGATCCTCCAGACCGAGGAACGCCAGTGCGGTCTCCAGGTAGATGGCGATCGCCACGGTTAGCACGGTGTTGGCTATCAGCAGCGGACCTACCTGGGGCATGATGTGCTTCCAGATGATGCGCGCGCTCCCGGAGCCGATGGCCTTGGCCCGCTTCACGTAGACGCGTTCCTTGATGCTCATCACCTGGGCCCGGATGACCCGAGCCGTCGAGGTCCACTCCAGGATCCCGATCACCAGGATCACGTGGAACAGGCTGGCGCCCCAGATGTCAGCGATCACCATCGCGAACGCCAGGTCGGGAATGACCAGCAGGTAGTCGGTGATCCGCATCAGGCTAACGTCTATCCAGCGGCCGAAGTAGCCGGACACGATGCCGACCCCGCCGCCGATGACCATCGCGATCAGGGTCGCGGCGAAGCCGATCACCAGCGAGGTGCGGCCGCCCTGCATCAGCTCGCTGAGCATGTCGATGCCACCGTCGTCGCAACCAAGCCAGTGATGGATGGATGGCGGCGCATACACGGCGCAGGTCTGCGCGGTGACGCTATACGGCGAGATGAACGGCGCGATGATCGCCAGCAGCACGAACAGCGCGATGATGGCAAGCCCGACGACGGCGGCCTTGCGCTCGCGCAGCACGCCGAGAAAGAAGCCGCGCCGACGCGGGGCGGCCTGCTCAGCCTGGCCTGCGGCCGACTCGGAGATGATGGCGCTCATGCGGTGATCCTCGGGTCAAGCCGGAAGTAGACGAGATCGGAAAAGAAGTTGAGTACGATCACCGCGACGGTGAGAATCAGGAAGCCGCCCTGCAGCATGGGGTAGTCGCGCTGAGTGATGGCGGTGAACATGGACTCGCCGATGCCGGGCCAGCTGAAGATCACCTCGATCAGCAGCGCGCCGCCCACGATATAGCCGAAGTCCAGGGCGATCAGCGTGACCATCGGCAGCAGCGCGTTGCGGACGGCATGCCGCCAGACGATCCGCCGCACCGGCAGGCCCTTGGCGCGCGCCGTGAGGATGTAGTCCTCGCCGAGCGTCTCCAGCAGCGAGGACCTGACCACCAGCGTGTAGCTGCCGTAGGCCGTGAGCATGAGCGTCAGGACCGGCAAGATCATGTGCGTGCCGATGTCGCCGAGGTGCTGCCAGAACGGCTCCGGGATAGAACACGTTCGCGCCCGGGTTGGTCATGCCGGCGGCCGGCAAGCCGACCCCGGCGAACACGATCAGCAGCATCAGGCCGAGCCACTGAGTGGGGAAGGCGTAAGCGAAGATCGCCAGGTTGGTGCTGATGTGATCCGGCGCTGATCCCCGGCGCCAGGCGGACAGCACCCCGGTGAAGACGCCCACGATGATCGCCAGCACGGTGCCTACCGTGACCATCGGGATCGTGTTCTTCAGGTCCGTCAGCAGCAAGTGACCGACCGGCTGCTGGTTGGCGAACGAGATCCCCATGTTCCCGTGCGCAAGTTCCCTGAGGTAGATCAGGTACTGCTCCCACTTGGGCTTGTCCAGCCCGAACTCCACCGTGAGCGCACGGCGAAGCTGCGGGCTCGATTGGGGCACTCGCGCCAGGTCCGAGACCGCATTGCCGGGCAGGACGCGGAACAGGAAGAAGTTCAGCGTGATCGCGACAAATATCGTCACCAGCGCGAAGAAGGCTCGCTTGATCACATAGTCAGCGCGGTGCACAGCGCGTCAGCCCTCCTGTGCCGTGTCCGTGACAGCCTGGCGTCCGTGCTAGCTGGCGGACGGTCAGCCGGCGAGGTGCACGGTCTCGAACGGGATCTTGGACATCGAGTTCCAGGACACGCCTTCCACCAGCGGCAGGTCGGTCCACTTCGGGCTGTGCGCCTCGATGTTGTCCGGATAGTCGATCACCAGGTACGGCTTCGCGGTTGCGATCATCTGCTGCATCTGGTAGACGATGCGCTGCCGCTGCGCGGGATTGATGGCAGCGCTCTGCGCGGCGTACAAGTTGTCGTAGGCCTTGCTGCAGTACCCGGTGTCGCTCCAGACGTACCAGGACCCGCAGGTCAGCACGGAGAGGATGAAGTCCGGGTCGGCGAGCGGCTGCCAGTCCCACATCGAGAGCTCATAACTCTTGTAGCTGTTCGCGAGGATCGCGCTGTTGGCGGCCGAGTCATCAAGGACCTTGAGCGTCAGCTGGACGCCGATCTTGGCGAAGTCTGCCTGGACTATCGCGAATGACCGCTGGCCGTAACCGGCCGCGATGCTGCTGGCCATGATCACGGTGTAGGACATCGGGTGCCCGTCGGCGATCCGCACGTTGTTCGGGCCCATCTTGTAGCCCGGCTTGGTCCAGCAGCTTGTTGGCCGTGGCCAGGCTGAACGGCGGTGCCTTGATCGCCGGGTCGTACCAGTGCCCGGTCGCCGGCGGGACGATCGACGACCCCGGCGTGCCGTAGCCGAGCAATGAGGTCTTGACGATCGCCTGCCGGTCGATCGCCGCGTCGAACGCCTGCCTGACCAGCGGGTTCAGCAACTCCTTGTGGCTGGCAAGCTGCTTGGTATTGGAGTTGATGATGAAGTCATCGAACAGCACTCCGGGGTTGTCCGCCACCACAAAGTGCGACGGCCTTCACCGTGGCCACCGACGTCGGCGGCACGCTCTCCACGCCGTCAAGCTGACCGCTCTTCAGCGCAGTGATCATTGCGTCATTGGTGTCGAAGAACTGCAGCTCTATGCCGAAGATGTGTGGCTTCGGCCCGTAGAAGCCGGGTTTCGCTTGAAATCCGCGGCCACCTTCGGGGTGTACTGGACAAGCGTGAACGGGCCAGCGCCCACGATCGGAGCCGGGTTCGTGAACGTCTTCAGCGCCTTGCCGTTGCCGGCCGCGTACTTGGCCCAGATGTGCTCGGGCAGGATCGGCATCTGCTGAAGCTGGGACAGCACGTTGGCGACCGGCTTGGCGTAGGTGAGTACAAGCGTCGTCGCATTCGGCGCGGCGGCCGATTTCATGTGCGCGACGTAACCCGCCGAGTTGGCCGTCGGCCCGTTCTGGAACTTCAGGATCGTGTTGATGGTCCACGCCGCGTCGGCAGCGGTCAGCGGCTGACCGTCCGACCACTTGGCATGCGGCTGGGTGCGGAACGTCCAGACCAGCCCGTTGGCGGAGGTGCTCCAGCTGGTGGCGAAGTCGCCGACGATCTTCAGCTGCGGGTTGTACTGATCCAGGTACGGATAGATGTACTCGAAGGTGACGTAAGAGTCTGAGTTGAAGGCGATGAACGGATTGAGCGAGTCGATGACAGACGAGCTGCCCAGCCGGAACACGCCGCCGTCCTTGACCAGCCCGGCGGCGGTGTTGCCGCACCCGGCGACTGACAAGGCGACCGCAGCCGCCACCGCGACAAGCCCTGAAACGCACCGCAGTCGGCGCGTATGTGCGTGCTGGCATCATCGGACGGGAGTCTCACGCTGCGTCACCTTCGTTCTCGGGACGACGGCGGCACGTAACGTGCCGGCGCGTCGGCGGGCTTCGGGTTCGGTCACCCGCGCCAGCGGGAGGGGATCCTGCCGATCGGGGCCGCGGCGGCCGGCGTCGCCAGCACCCACGTCGTTGTGAGCCCCGCGCACCGGCTTGCCAATCAGTACAAGTGGCCTTGATCGGCGTTTTTCCGCTTGAGTCATTGTTCAAGTTGCGCGATGCTAACACAGATCGCTAGAGCCGCAAACATGTCAAGAAGGCTGTTCAGGACACGAAACGGGCACAATTCGACGGGCAGCGCTAACGACGCCTGAGATGCGCGCACGGCAGCGGAAACCTAGCGCTCCGGCGCTGTCACTCAGTGCGACCAGAGCCCGCCACTGGTGACGTTATGACCCGAGTCAGCTGCTCTCCGTGAGCCCAGCCGCAGTCCGGCGCCGTCGGCCGACGGAGACTCGTGCTCGTCCTACGCACTGGCCGGGATGCGGCCAGCCGCGATCAGCAGTTCCGCGACTCTGGCGGCCGGGAGACCGGGCGCGGTATTGCCGTCGCGGCCAGTCACGGTCGGGGCCGCCAGCATGCTGTTGAGGACGGCTTCCTCGGTCGCCTCGACCACGGCATCGAAGAACGGATCCAGCGCAGAGCCCGTGATCTGCGCCACGCACTCCCGCGTCAGCACGGCCGCGCGGCGCCCGCAGTCCGGTGGCCATGGCGAGGAAGATCTCGCCGCTGCCGTGGTGCGCGGTCGAGCCGGTGCGGGCCAGGCCGAGGCCAGCCCGCCTGGCCAGCCGCGAGCAGGCGGCGGAATCAAGCGGAGCGTCGGTGACCACGACGGTGATGCAGGAGCCGGCCGGCGGTCTCGCGTCGAGTCCGCGACCGCTACTCGGCGTTATCCGGCGGCAGCAGTCGTCCGACCGGCACGCCGTCGACAGTCAGCCGCTGCCGGTCGCCGAAGTTCGACAGGACGAGCACGCCGACGGTGTGGCCCGATGGCACCAGCCGCGAGGACGTGCCGATGCCGCCCTTGAAGCCAAGGCAGCTCATGCCGGTACCGGCGCCGACGGCCCCCTCCTCGGGCGCCTCGCGTCGCTGCGCACGGGCGGCCGCCCTGGCCGCTTCCCGCGCAATCACCACGTCGGACGCGGAGACCTGCATCCGGCGGGCATCGGACAAGAAACTGTCGTCGCATTCGGCCACGATCGGAATGATCACGTCATCGGTTCCGATGCCGGGATCCTCGGCCATCAGCAACTCGCAGGCAGCGTCGTAGACCCGTCCCACCTGCATAGTCGACGTCAGGAACACCGGGGTTTCGGCCAGTCCCCACTCCGCTGCAGCGATGAACCCAGTGCATTCCCCGGCGCCGTTCAGCACCGCGCCGCCGGCAGGCACCGGCTCGCGGAACAGGTTGCCGCCTAGGTCGATGACCGTGACGCCGGTCCTGGCCACACCGCGACCGGCCGGCGGCGGCGGCTCGTCGCGCCATACAGTTACGTGGCCGACGCCCACGCCGGGCACGTCCGCGATAGAGGCGGTCGGGCCAGCCGGCCGCACCCCTATCCTGATGCCCAGGTCGCGGGCCCGGGTGGTCCCGCCATTCGCTAGCCTCACCCGGCGAGCATGCCACGAAAGGGTTGCCATGATGACCATCGAGGGTGTCCGGCTGGATATCCCGGTGGTGTGGCACGACGACTGCCTGCTACACGAGCCTGGCGGTGAGGTCTGGCTTGGCCTGCGCGAAGCCGGCACCGAGCTGCCCGAGCGGGCCACCGTGATTCTCCGCGTGCTCACCGCAGCCGGGGCTCCCGTCCGGCCGGCCGAGCCGCACGATCCGGCGGCGCTGCTTGCCGTTCATGATCGCGAGCTCATCCATCATCTGGCCACGATCTGGGCGGACTGGGAAGCCGGCCGTTATCTCGCCGACTATGGCCGGGACCGGGTTGTGCCGTACATCTTCCCGACCGCTGCGATGCTGACCGGACTCCCGCTGCGCCAGCCCGCGGCCACGCACGCCCAGGTCGGCAGGTTCTGTTACGACACGATGACCTTGGTCGGGCCTGGCAGCTGGGAGGCGATCCGCGCTGCCGCCGATGCCGCCAACACCGCCGCACTACTCGTCGCGGCCGGCCAGCGAGCCGCGTACGCGCTCTGCCGGCCTCCCGGCCACCATGCCGGGCCGGGCGGCTACGGCGGTTCCTGCTACCTGAACAACGCCGCGATTGCCGCCCAGGCGCTACGGCAGGGCGGAGTCGGCCAGGTCGCCATCGTCGACATCGACGCCCACCACGGCAACGGCACGCAGGCAATCTTCTACGAGCGCGCCGACGTCTTCTACGGCAGCGTGCACGTCGACCCCGGCGCTGGCTGGTTCCCGCACTACATGGGCTTCGCCGATGAGGAAGGTAACGGGGCCGGGCACCGGGCCAACCTTAATGTCCCGCTGCCACCCGGCAGCGGCGACGACTCCTGGCTGGATGCGGTCGGGAAGGTGTGCGGAGCCGTCGCGGCTCACGGCGCCGATGCGATCGTGCTGTCGCTCGGCGCGGACGCCGCCGCGGCCGACCCGGAGAGCCCGCTGCAGGTGACGGCCGACGGCTATCGGGCAGCCGGGGAGCTGATCGGAGCGCTTGGCCCGGTCGCCGTGATCCAGGAGGGCGGCTATGACCTGGCCTCGCTGGGCGACTATGTGCTCGCCGCCCTGACCGGAGTGCAGGCCGGGCGGCGGCATGCCGCTGCGGCTCCCGGCCCGGCTCAATCGTGACCGCGCTGCTCGCGCTTGCCGCATCAGCCTTGTGGGGAACCTCTGACTTCGGCGGCGGCCTGATGTCACGCCGCATCGACCCGTCCGCCGCGGTGCTGATTTCGCAGGCGCTGGCACTGGCGGGGCTGATCGTGCTGCTGCCGTTCCTGGCCGTGCCGGGCGGCTCTTACCTGCTCGTGGCCGCCGCTGCCGGTGTCATCGCCACCCTGTCGCTCGCTGCGTTCTACCGTGCGATGGCGACCGCGCCGATGTCGCTGGTCGCGCCTGTCACCGCTGGCGGGACCGGAATACCCGTGGTGGCCGGCCTGATCCGCGGCGAGCATCTGAGCGCGTTCCAGCTCGCCGGGCATCCTCGTTACCCTCATCGGCATCGTGCTCGCGTCCGGGCCGGAGTTCCGCTCCGGCGTGCCGGTGCGGCGCCAGGCGCTCGCCTTCGCCATCGGCGCCGCCGTCGGCTTCGGCCTCGCTTACACGTTGCTCGCGCTGGCGGCGAGCTCCGGTGTTTACGGCACGCTATTGCTGCAGCGGATCGGCGGGCTGGTCGTACTCGGGCCGATCGTGGTGCGGGCCGGCATTCTCACGAAGATAAGGCTGACGGCCAGGCGGCTCGCCGCGCTGGCCGCCATCGGGGGCTGCGACATCGTCGCCAACGGGTCTTACGCGCTGGCGGCCAGTCACGGCGACCTGTCCGTCGCCGCGGTGCTTGCCTCGCTCTACCCGGTCGTCACCGCACTGCTGGCCAGGGGCATCCTGGCCGAGCGGCTGCGGCCGGTGCAGAGCATCGGCGTGGTTGCGGCGCTCGGCGGCGTGGTGCTGCTCAGCTCCTGATCGCGGCCGCCAGCCGGCCGCATCGCCCGCACGCGCAAGGACAGCGAGCCGGTCCAGCTGATCTGGACCGGCTCGCTCGTCCTCGCGGTGTTACCGGCGCTGCGGCATCACTTGTTGTCGCACTGGGTGCCGGGCGTGAACGAGACGCCGCGCAGCACCTCGCCATAGCCGGCCGACCGGACGGCCCAGAACTGCTCACCGGCCGCTGGGGCCGCGGCCGACGGGCTGTCGGTGATGGCGACCAGCTTGTTCGGGTCCGCGCCCTGGTCACCGTTCCCGCTGACCGTGGAGGTGACAGCCCAGATCGTCACCGTGCCGTCCCGGTTGACCCGGCCGGTGATATTCCGCAGGCCATCGGTGGCGGGTGCCCAGGGCAGCCCGGTAGCGGCGTTGTCGCCGGTCGGGTATCCGGGCACCGGGTAAGGCGTGCCAAGGTTCAGCCCGGCGGTGAGGGTGTAGGCGAGGTTCCAGCTGGTCCCGTTGAAGACCCACTTCTGCAGGCCGGCCGTGGTCTGCGCGGCAGCGCCGGTATAGGTGCCGGTGGCCGTGGAGTAAGTGTTGTCGCCGTTCCCTTCGTCGGCAACGTACAGCGTGTCCGGGTTCGCGAACCAGAGGCCGAACGGGAACGCGGTGGACGTCTTCGCCAGCGTGGTCGGGAACCCTTGCAGGACGCACATGTTGTACGGCGTCACGCCCTCGGTCTGCAGCAGCGCGGGGTTGTAGGCGATCGGCGACGTCGGCAGCTTCACGCCCGGCTGCGGCAGGCCGACGCCGTTCGGGCACGCCTTCCCGGTCGTGTCGAGGAAGTAGACGGTGTTGATGCCGTTGCCGCCACTGCCCTTGGTGTAGTAGATGACGTTGTTGTAGATCGTCAGGCCGCGGAAGTTGGTGTCCTTGCCGATCTTGTCGGCCTTGTAGCCGAGCTGGGTGACGTTAAAGCTGCCGACCGGCGTGGGCTGGCCAGGATTCTGCAGCCGCTGCAGCCGATTCTGCGGGCTCATGATCTGCGCGCCTGCCCCGATGATGATCCCATCGGGCTGCGGGTTACTGCCGTTACCCGCATTGCCGGAGGTGTAGATGACCTGATGCCGGGCGGTGTCATTGAGGATGGCGGCGCGGCCGTTGTTGCCGCTGTAGGCGTTTGTCAGCGTGTACCGGATCTGGCCCCGCACGTTCACCGTGGCGACGAGCCGGTAGGTGGCGCCGGTAACTGGGTTCGTCGGGTCAATGTCTGCCCGGCGTGTTCGCGTTGGACACGTCGAGTGCGTTGGGCGTGGCGTAGTAGCCCATGAAGGTCAGGTTGCGGCCGCTGGTCGACAGGTTCAGGGCCAGCTCGGACTTGGAAGAGAAGCTGGTGACCGCATACTCGCTGCCGCGCCCGTTGTTGTGGCCGAACTGGCTGGTGCCGTCGGGCACGCGCAGCGTGTTGATCAGGTGCCCGCCGGGCGTGATCTGGTCAAGGAAAATCGGAGACGTGATGCCGAAGCTGCCGTCCGCTGAGTCGTTGTTCCAGACGCCAGGGTAGGAGCCGTCGGCCACGGCTGGCGCGCAATTGGTACCGACGCAGCCCGCTGGTAGCTGCGTCACGCCGGGCTGGATCAGGCCGGCCGTGCCTACATAGACCGACCGGCTTACTACTAGGTTGCCGGGCAGGAACCAGGGGTGGTCATCGGCGTGGGCGGCTGAGCCGCCGGTCGCGCCGACGGCAGCCAGGAGGCCAGCGAGCAGCGCCGCGGATGCCGCCAGCGACGCGCGCCAGCGGCGGCGCTTCGAGGCTGGCGCGGGCAGGAGTTGGATCGTCATCAGGTCACGACCTTCGCTCGCGAGGGATGCAAGAAACGCCAATCACTGGTCAGCCTGATGACTGCAAAGAACGCGACGGTGAACTGGCCATGAATTGCTCGGCAATGGCGGCACAGCCATTGCTTGCGGAGCGACACCAGACCGCCAGCCGCCATGCGGAGCTAGGCATCGTCAGGCGGCAGAGCCCGGACCCGGCAGCACGTCGATATCGGTCGCGCGCATGGGCTGGCCGCAGCCGGAGCAACTTAGCTCCACGTGGCTGATCTGACCGCAGGCGTGGTGCCGGTACAGCACAGGCGGCCCTGCGGCGCCGGCCAGCCAGCGATCCCCCCAGCGCACCATCACCAGCAGCAGGTCGCACAGCTCCGAGCCCATCTGCGTCAGCACGTACTCGTGCCGGGCAGGCTGGCTGCTGTACTCGCGGCGCTCCAGCACACCGCGCTGCACCAGCCACTTCAGCCGCTCCGCGAGCACCTTGCGGGAGATGCCCAGGCTCTGCTGCAACTGGTCGAACCGGGTGATGCCGATGTAGATGTTCCGCAAGACCAGCGGTGACCACGGCTCGCCGATGACGTCGAGCGTTCGGGCGATGGAGCAGGCCATCTCGCCAAAGTCGGTGCGCTGCATGCCGTTAGTCTAGATCAAAGGGTTCCCTTAGGAAACTGACTGGGGTAAGGTCAGTTCCCTGAGGGAACTTACGGAGAGAGGCGAGCGACATGACAACGCAGGCGAGCGACGTGAGCAGGCCACCGGTTGTCTCGGCGGAGCAGTGGCAGGCCGCCCGCGCCGCGCTGCTGGCGAAGGAGAAGGAACTCACCCAGGCGCTGGACGCGCTCGCCGCGGAGCGGCGCAGGCTGCCGATGGTGGCACTCGATGCGAACAAGTACCGCTTCAGCGCGCCAGATGGCGCCGATGTCGGGCTCGCGGACCTGTTCGACGGTCACCGCCAGCTGGTCATCTACCACTTCATGCTCGAGCCAGGCCAGGACTGGCTGTGCGGAGGCTGCTGCACCTTCACCGACAACCTGGACAACCAGGCGCAGCCGCACCTCGGCGCGCGGGATACCCGGCTGATCCTGATGGCCAGGGCACGGCAGCAGGAAATCGAGCCAGTCCGGCGGCGGATGGGCTGGAAAGTGCCGTTCTACTCGTCCCACGGCAGCGATTTCAACGACGACATGGGCCTTACCGCGTTCGGGCTGAGCGTGCTGCTGCGCGATGGCGACGAAGTATTCCGCACCTACTTCACGACTGCGCGCGGAGTGGATCGGCTCAGGCTCGACTTCAACCTGCTCGACCTGACCCCCTACGGCAGGCAGGAGCAATGGGAGGACTCCCCCGGCGGCTGGCCGCAGGACCCGACGATGAGCTGGCTCCGGCTCCACGACGAGTACACAACGCGCACCTAGATGACGCCGCCGGCCAGCGCGACGATGACCCCGATCGCGGCCGCGGCCGCGATGGCGCTGACGACGCCGCGCCTGAGCAGCAGCAGCCAGCTGGCCACGGCTGCCAGCACCAGAACTTGCCAGAGCTCAGTCAGCCCTAGGCCGAGGGTGACGGCGGCCCCGGCGATAGCGCCGATCGCAGCCGGCCCGGCACCGGCGAGGAACGCCTGGGCAGCCAGGCTGCGCCGGAACTGGTCGAATCGCGGGCCGCCTGCCAGCACGAACGCGAACGAGGGCGCGAACGCGATGACCGCGGCGATTATCCCGCCGGCCAGGCCGGCGGCCGCGTAGCCGACGACGGCCACCGTCTGCACCACCGGCCCTGGCGTTACCTGGCCGAGTGCCACCGCGGTCAGGAACTGCGCCGTGGTCATCCAGTGATAGGTATGCACGGCGTCGTGCTGCATCAGCGGGATGATCACGAAGCCGCCGCCGAACGACAAGGCGCCGACTTTGAGCGCGACCCAGGCCAGCGAGCCAAGCACGCCAGCGGTTATCGCGCCCCTCGCGGCCAGCGGCAGGAGCAGCTTGCCAGCCCGCCCCGCCCCTGGTCCGCCGTCCCGCCCAGTGCTCGGCCCCGTGTCCCGTCCTGGGTCGGGGCCGCCGCCGTCTCCGGCCACGGCCGCCGCCGACGGCCGGCCAGCTAGCCATTCCAGCAGGCCGCAGACCAGCAGCACGGCGACCAGGAATTGGCCAGCCAGGTTTGCCGCGACGGCTCCGGCGAGCAGGTAGCAACTCCAGCGTGCGTGGGCTGCACGGGCCGGCCCGGCGCGCCGCCAGCTCGCGGGCACCAGGGCGGCGGCCGCACTGACCGCGACGGCGGGCACCGCAGCCCCCGCGCCGGCAGCGGCTCCGCGCACCCAGAGCGGCGGTGTGTGCGCCAGGAACAGTGCCGACAGGCCGAGGATGATGACCAGGCCGGGCGCGATGAAGCACACTCCGCCGACGATCGCGCCGAGCGTGCCAGCCAGCCGCCAGCCACAGAAGATCGCCAGCTGCGTCGAAGCCGGCCCGGGCAGCAGCGAGGTCGCCGCAACGCCGTCCTCGAACTCGGACGCCGACAGCCAGCCGTTACGTTGCACGCAGAGCTCCCGCAGCAGCGCGATGTGCGCCGGCGGCCCGCCGAATCCGGTAACGCCGATCCGGCCCCACTCGCGTGCGATGACCCCGATCGGCACGGGCGTTGCCATCGCAGGCCCACGCTGCTGATCCGCAGCCACCTGGCTCCCTCCGACGTCGCGATCACCACCGTAACCAGCGGCGTTCCGACCGCGGGCCGGGACCAGCCGGTTATGGCAGTTCCGCGCTATGGCCTGACCGGCTGGCCGCATGACTCCTTAGTTGCCCACGGCACCGCGGATGCTGAGGCGGGGTGGCGACGTGGACGCGGCACATCAGGCGCGAACCAGCCGGGCGCCCTGCGTGTCGACCGCCAGTGGCAGCACCTGCCACGGCTGGGCGGCCTGGGCGGCGATCTGCGCGACCCGACCGGTACCGACGTGCTCGCCTGCCATCGTCAGCGCCAAGACCGCCGGGCCTGCCCCGGAGACGACAGCCGCGATGCCCGCCTCGCGCAACCGGGCAATCAGCGACGCGGTACCGGGCATGGCCGCGGCCCGGCAGGACTGATGCAGGAAATCCTCGGTTCCGGCGAGCAACAGGTCCGGCCGCCCCGTCAGGGCTGCGATCAGCAGCGCGGCCCTGGCCGAGTTGGCGGCCGCGGCGGCGTGCGGGATCTGCGCGGGCAGCGCCTGTCGCGCGGCCGCCGTCGGCAGCGGCTCGGCCGGGATGCAGAGCACCGGCGCGAGCCCGGCAAGCGGCGTCAGCCGGGCGGCGCGGACCCCCGAGTCGGTGGCCCAGGCCACCGTCAGCCCGCCGTACAGGCAGGCGGCAACGTTGTCCGCGTGGCCTTCCAGTTCGCAGGCTAGCTCAAGCAGTGCCTGGTCCGGCAGCGCCTCGGTTCCGCCGTCGCTTATGGCCAGTGCCCTGGCGGCAACCAGGCCGGCCACGATGGCCGCCGCGGACGAGCCAAGGCCGTAGCCCTGAGGGACGTCGTTCCGGCAGCTAACGGACAGGCCCGGCGGCTGCATGCCGATAGCGTCGAAGGCGGCGCGGATGGCCCTGACGACCAGGTGGCGTTCCCCCCGGTCGAGTTCGTCAGCCCCGGCCCCGGTCACCTGAACCTTCAGGCCAGCGGGCAGCACCTGCGCCTGCACCGTGTCGTACAGGCTGACCGCCAGTCCGAATGAGTCGAAGCCCGGACCCAGATTCGCGCTGGTCGCGGGGACCCGGACGGTGACGGGCTCGTCCGGCCACGTCATCTGGGCACTCATTGCAGGCCAGGGCTCATTGCAAGTTCAAGGCCGCTGCCGCGGCGCCCACGTCTACCGCGACCGTCACCGGAGCGGACGCCCCGGCGACCGCGGTATCGGGGTCCTTCAGCCCGTGTCCGGTGATCGTGCATACGACCACCGAGCCGGCCGCAACGCTGCCGTCCGCGCGTGCCTGCAGCAAGCCCGCTACCCCGGCCGCCGAGGCCGGCTCGCCGAAGATGCCCTCGCGCTGGGCGAGCAACCGGTAGGCAGCCAGGATCTGCTCATCGGTTACCGAGGCGATCAGGCCGCCGGACTCGGCGCGCGCTTCCTCGGCGATCTGCCACGACGCAGGGTTGCCGACTCTGATCGCGGTCGCAACCGTCTCCGGGTCGGGTACTGGCCGCCCGGCCACGATAGGCGCCGCGCCTGCTGCCTGGAAACCGAACATTCGCGGCGTTTTCGCCGCCTTGCCGTCCGAGAAGTACTCGCGGTAACCGAGCCAGTAAGCGGCGATATTGCCCGCGTTGCCGACGGGCAGGCAATGTACATCCGGGGAATCGCCGAGCGCATCCACTATTTCGAACGAAGCCGTCTTCTGGCCCTGGAGCCGCTCGCGATTGACCGAGTTCACCAGTGCCACCGGGTAGTCGGCGTCAATCTTGCGCACTAGCTCCAGGCAATCGTCGAAGTTGCCCTCCACTTGGAGCAGCTTGGCCCCGTGCGCCAGCGCCTGCGCAAGTTTCCCGACTGCGACGCTGCCCTTCGGCACCAGCACCGCGCACGTCAGGCCAGCCCGGGCCGCGTAGGCGGCCGCACTTGCACTGGTATTTCCCGTGGAAGCGCAGATCACTGTGGTCGCGCCCCGGCTGGCGGCAAGGGTGACCGCGACGGTCATGCCCCGGTCCTTGAAGGAGCCGGTCGGGTTGGCCCCCTCGAACTTCAGGTACACCGCGCAGCTGGTCAGTTCCGACAGCACCGGCGCGGGCAGCAGCGGCGTGCCGCCCTCGCCGAGCGAGACAACCGGAACGCCCTCGGGCACCGGCAGGCGGGACCGGTATTCGGCGATGACGCCCCGCCACGGCTGGGGCTTGGCGATCGCTGTGCCCGCTCGCCCGGCGGCACTCACTCGCCCTCCAGAGCCTCGACGCGCATGACGCTGTCGACGTTGCGCACTGCCTCCATGGCGCCCAGCACCGCTACGGTCTTGGCCAGGGCCGCCTCCCTGGCGACGTGCGTCATGATGATGAGGTTCGCGTCCTCGCCCCGGCCCTCCTGCCTGACCGCCTTGATGGAAACGCCCTGCTGGGCGAACGCGTCTGCAACCGGCGCCAGCACGCCAGGCCGGTCGGCCACATCCAGCTGCACGTAGTAGCTGGTGCAAGCATCCCCGATCGGCACCAGCGGTAGCTGGGCGTAGGTGGACGAGTCCGGGCCCCGGAGCCCGGCTAGCAGGTTCCTGGCGGTCGCGACGGTATCGCCGAGTACGGCGCTGGCCGTGGGCTGGCCCCCGGCCCCGGCCCCGTAGAACATCAGCCGGCCAGCGGACTCGGCCTCGACGAAGACCGCGTTATATGCCTCGCGCACGGCCGCCAGCGGATGCGTCCGCGGGATCATCGCCGGGTGCACCCGGGCCGAGATGCCGCCGTTGGCCCGCTCGCAGATGGCCAGCAGCTTCACCACGTAGCCCATGGCCTTAGCACTGGCAATGTCGGCCGCAGTGACCGACAGGATGCCTTCCCTGTACACATCGTCCGCAGTCACCTCGGTGTGGAAGGCGATGCTGGCCAGGATGGCGGCCTTCGAGGCCGCGTCGAATCCGGCCACGTCCGCGGTCGGGTCGGCCTCGGCGTAGCCCAGCGCTTGCGCCTCAGCCAGGGCGGCGCTGAAATCAGCGCCCGAGGTGTCCATCTTGTCGAGGATGAAGTTCGTCGTGCCGTTGACGATGCCGAGTACGCGCTTGACCTCGTCGCCTGCCAGCGACTCGCGCAGCGGGCGCAGCAACGGGATCGCGCCCGCCACAGCGGCCTCGTAGTACAGGTCGGCACCAGCCTGACTAGCGGTCTTGTGCAGCACCGCACGATCAGATGCGACCAGCGCCTTATTGGCGGTGACCACCGACTTGCCGGCACTGAGAGCGGCTAGCAGCAGCGTCCGGGCGGGCTCGATGCCGCCGATCAGCTCGATAACGATGTCGACGTCGGGCCTGGTGACGAGCTCAAGGCCGTCGGTGGTGAGCAGGTGCGCCGCCACCGGCACATCCCTGGGCCTGTCGGGATCCCGGACGGCCACGCCAGCGATCTCCAGCGGCGCGCCCGCCCTGGCCTTGAGGTCCGCGGACTGCTCGGTCAGCAGCCGGTACACCTGCGATCCGACGACACCGCAACCGAGCAGCGCTACCTTCAGCGGCTCGCGATCCCCGACGCCACGCCCGCTCGTGCCCCGCAAGCTCGTTTCGTGCCCGCCGGATTCACGCCCGCCGGGATCCGCCCGCGCGGAGTTCCTGCACGGCTGTTTCCCGCACCACCGCTTCTTGCATGGCAGCCTGCTCCCCTCACCCGCCCCGGCGGGGGAAAGCCGTCAGCAAGTGAGCTGACCTCGCTGACTGCCAGGGCCGTTACGTTCGCCAAGCTTAGCGAGCGGCAGCCGAGCCCTGCTCTCGGTCCTGTCACTGCGAAGCCTGGCGGCTAGCCTGGCCGCAGCGGGCTCAGCCCAGCGGGCGCCCTTCTGGCGGCGGTGAGCCGGGCCGGCGGACCAGCGAGGTCAACAGGCGCTCGGCCGCTTCGTCCGGATCGCTGGTCAGGCCCGTGTGCACCGGGCCGGGCTGGACGACCGTGCTGCGCGGCGCGGCGAGCCAGCCGAACCGGCGCCCGATGTCCTGCAGCCCGGCCTGGCCGGCCGCGGGATCCTGCGCGCAGACCGCGACGATGCCGGCCAGCGCCCGCCTGATGCCGGCCACGTCCGCCGCCGGGTCCAGCGCCAGCAGCCTGGCGGCGTCCAGCTCAATCCATGCCTTGAGGTACCGCAGCGGCCTGCAGTAGAGCAGCACTCCGGCATTGATCGCCTCGCCCCGGTCGACTCGTGGCACTACGCGCAGGACCGCGTACTCGAACGGGTGCTGGCCGGTCGTAGCGGCGTCTTCGCCCGTCACGGCGCGTCCTCGCCCGTCAGCCAGCCAGGCCGGCCCGGCCGCCCGCCAGCTTGGCCGGACCGCGCCCGGACGGGACCGGACCACCGGGACTGCGAGCCAGCGTTCAGGCCGCCCGCCGCCGCGGCGACGAGCGGCGGCAGCCAGGCGGGCCGGGCGCCGAGCCGGGCGCGTAGCTGGGCCACGAAGGCGTCGCGCAGCGCGGCGGCATCGGGAAAGCCTGGCTCTGCCGTCAGCCACTCCTCCGGTACCTGCTGCACGGCCGCCCGCAGTGCCGCTTCGTTGAGCCTCGACGCAAGGCTGTCGTCGGCGTCCTGAACGAGCGCTCCGCAGCCAAGCAGCGCGTGGTCAGCAACGTCGTAGGGACGTGCCGCCGCCGCTGCTGCGCTGGCCCACCGATGCTGGAAGGTCAGCGTCGCACCGTGGTCTATCAGGTAGAGGTTGCCGTGCCACCGCAGCATGTTCGGATTGCGCCAGGACCGGTCAGCGTTGCCAATCAGGGCATCGAACCACATGATTGTGCCAGCCAAGGCCGCGTCCACGGAGCCGGCGCCGGTCTCGAAGTCCAGCGCACCCGGCAGGAAGTCCACGCCCAAGTTCAGCCCGCCGCTGGCTCGCAGCAGGTCCTGGATCTCCTGGTCCGGTTCGCCCGGCGCCATGGCCGGATCTACCTCGACCGTGACCAGGTCCGGGACCAGCAGGCCGCAGGTGCGGGCGAGTCCGGCGCTGATGATCTCCGCGATCAGCGCCTTTCGGCCCTGGCCTGCACCGCGAAACTTCACCACGTAGGTGCCTAGGTCGTCGGCTTCCATCACGGCCGGCAGCGAGCCGCCCTCGCGTAGCGGCGTCACGTACCTGGTCGCGTTGACACGTGGAAGCACAAGGCCGCAGCCTACGCCGGGCGGCGGCGGGTCCGGATCGCCTGGCAGGCAGCACTGGCCAGGCGGCCGGAACTGGCCGCCGGGCCGCGAGCGAAGCCCGATGGCATTAGCCGATGGGCTGACGCGCGTTGGCCGTACTCGCATGAGCCGGCGCCAGGCGGCCAGGCAGCCCGGATGACGATGGCGGCCCGCCATCGCGCCGCAGCGGTTGACCAGCGGCGGCGAACATCGCCGCGACGCAGCGATGGGCGTCAAATACCGGCCTGGAGTAGGTGTTGGGCGACGGGACAAGATTGTTGTAGAAGGTGGCGCCCTCGCACAGCGGCCCGAGGACCCACACCCGCCGGTCGGGTTGTCCGCCGGCGTCAAGCGGATGCTGATCGCGGTCCACGTCGATGCCGTGCACGAGCACGCTGTCGGGCCGGTGGGGGCGGATCCAGCCTTTCCGGTATAGCGCGCTGATCAGGGGACTCGCCGACGATGCCACTGCGGGCAGCGGCACGCGGGCCGCCACGATCCAGTCGACCTCCATAGCGTGCGGGGTGCTGAGCAGGGACGACGAGACCGTCCACCGGCCCGCCGCGTCGTTCCACGACACCACCGGCGCCGGGCCGAAGGGCACCTGAGCGATCCCGGCCTTCATCAGCGCCAGCAGTTCGATATGACGCTCGTACTGCGGACCGACAACTGCGCGGTTCATCATCGGAATGGTCCGCCGGGTGAACTCGTCGAGCGAGGTGGCGGTAAGGCCGCCGAAGTCGACCGCGTACCTGACGGTGTCGCGCAGCTCCCGCAAGATGTCCAGCGAGGCTTTCACCGGGCTCCCGACGAACCCCCGGATTCCCTCCGCCAGGTCATCGGAAAGGTAACGAGCGAGCCAGTCCTGGTAAGCCGCCGCGCTGGTGCGGACCATCCCGGTCGAGCCGTCGAGCGTCGCGGCCGGGTCGAAGCGGCCGAACTGCGTGTCCAGGTCATCAAGGACAGCACTCACCTCATCAAGACTTAGCTCAGCCTCCGGCGGCAGCAGTCGGCTGAGGGCTTCCTCGGCGTCGTGACCCCCGCACCTGGCCTCGCAGCGCCGGTAGGCAATGCGCATCTCGGCGAGAACGAGCGGCAGTAGATCAGCGTCAAAGTCCAGCGGGCCGCCTCGCGCTTTCCGGATCGCGTCGATCCGGGCCCTGGTGAAGACCAGAGACTGATACTTCGGCCCGAATTCGACGACGCGCGGCCGGGCTCGGCAGGGCACGCCAGACCGCGAGTAGAGCGCCAGCCTTGGCTCCCGGCCGCTCGGCTCGTACCGGAGCTGACTGTCGCACTCGGAGAACCGGCCACCGCGGCCGACAGTCAGGCCGGACATCACGTCCATTGCGGACAGGCCGAACCCGCCGATCGCGACGGTTTGGCCTGGTGCGACCGCGGCTAGGCGGTCCGGCAGCGGATAGGGGTCCGGAATGATGCCCGTCCGGCCGGCCGTCGTCAGTCCGCTGCTGTTCGCGGTGTATCCGGTGGTCAGGAACACGTGACTGACCTGTACGCGGGTGTCGTCCGACAATGTGATGGTGATTCCGCCGCCGGGCTGCGAGCTCATGTCCAGCGCCGCAGCACGATGCAGTGTCACCCGCACGTAGCCAGGCGTGCGGGCCTGCACCTGCGTCAGAAACCAGCGAAGGTAATCGCCGAGCAGGCGGCGCGGAAGGAAGTCAGTCGGTCGGATGCGCCTGCCCGTATCTCCGACCGTGTAACCGTCTGGCGCTAGCCGTAGTCCTCGCCCGGTGACCCAGGCATACAGGCTCGGCCCTGTCAGTTCCTGTTTCCGCGTCAACGGTGCGCGAGTCGGGAAACATCGACACCTGCGAGCAGGTGGTATTGAGCAGCAGGTAGTCGGGCTGGTCCCGGTCATGCACTCCAGATCCCGTGCAGTCAGGATCGATGACCTCGACCCGGAGCGAGCCGCCGGACCGCCCGGCAAGCCGGGCCAGAGTCACGATCCGCTCCAGCACGCTCAGGCCGCGCGATCCCAGGCCGATGATGGCCACAGACTGGCCGGACGCGGCGGGCATCACCCGCAGGCTTCCGCGATAAGCGTCACAGCGGCAATTCGCGCCCTGAGTACATCAAGGCCGGCCTCGGCCGCGCGCGCCGCGGCAGCGCCCTCCTCGGCGGTTGCTATCACGTAGCCGAGCCGATCGCGAAATGACTGACGGAGCACTACTTCCTGGCCGATCTCGCAGGTCAGGCCGACTTCCACCACGCCGGGCAGCTGCCGGGCCGCTGTCACGCCGTCGATCTGAGTCAGCCGGCCGGCCCGGGTCGCAAGCAGGAAGCGGATCGACGCCGCCCTAGCCCTGAGCGGCCGCGGCCGCGGCCGCGGCGGCGGCTCAGGCCGGCCGCTTCAGCCACCACATGCAAGATCATGTCGATGCCGGTTGCCTCGTCGACCATTCTCGTGATCATCCCGCCCGCCAGCCTGGGGTTGACCTCGACGATGACGGGACCGGTCGCGGTCAGCCGCAGCTCGACGTGAGTACCGCCCGAGTTCAGGCCGAGTGCCCTGAGCCCGGCGAGCGCAGCGCTGCTGATGGCCTCGTAGCCGGCCGGCGTCAACGGCGCCGGGAAGTCATGGCCGATCTCGATGAAGTACGGCTGCGGCCCCAGCCACTTCCGGGTGATCCCCACTACGCAGCCGGTGAGGACCTCGACCGAGTATTCCGGCCCGGTGAGGAACTGCTCGACCAGCACCGACATCTGCGGAGGCAGGCCGAGCTCCACCGGGTCTGAGTTGAGAACGTGGCTGGCCGCCGTCGCGACCTCCGCCAGGCTGGCGCACAGGCGCACCCCGACCGATCCGGAGCCCGGCCACTGGCTTCACCACCACGGGCAGCCCGATGCGGCTCGCGGCGGCGACAGCCTCGTCGGAGTTGCGGGCCGTGTCGAAGGCAGGGCACGGTAGTCCAGCCCCGACCAAGCAGGCTCGCTGTGCTGCTTTGTCGCGGCAGCGGGCAATCGCATCTGGGTCCGGATGTGGCAGCCGCAGCGACCAGGCGACCTGCGCTGCGGCGCCGATGAAGTACTCCGAGCTGCTGGTGACTCCGGCTATCGAGCCGCCCAGGGCGGCGCATGTCGCTAGCAACTCGGTCACGTCCGCTGTGTCGACCACCCGGCTGTCGATGCCGTCGTCCCGGATATACCGGTACCGGCCCGGATCACGGGCGAACACGACGGGCCGCAGGCCTAGCTGCCGCGCGCGATCACAGAACAGCCGGCCTGATCCCGTCGTGTTGCTCTCGACCAGCACGAACCAACTGCCCGTCACGGCAGCTGCCCCTGATCTGACGCCGCACGCTGATGTGACGCTGCAGCCTGATCCGGCGTCGCACGCCGAGCTGCCTGCGGCGGCCCGCACCGCTGCTCTACCGCCTCGGCCAGGCATGCCTGGGCCGCGTGGACGGAATTCCGCCACGTGGCAAGCCATTCGCGATGTGCAGTCCACCCAGCGGTTGCTCGTCGGAACGGCTCGGCGAACGCGCCCGGGCCGCCGCCGTGGACGTGCGCGCGCACGACGGCTAGCACCTCGAGGTTGGTCAGCCCCACCTCGTCCAGCCAGCCCGGCGGCCCGAACTCCGCGAGCCCCGTCGAGCCGGCTGCCACTGCTTGGCGGACGGCATCGCCCACCATGTGGTGCGCGGTACGGAACGGCACCCCGGCTCGCACCAGCCTGTTCGCCAGGGCTGTTGCCACGGTGAATCCGTTCTCGGCGCGCTCGGTCATGCGCCCGGCATCTGGCCGGGCCCCGCTCACCAGCACTTGGCTGAGCAGCACGCTCTGCTCAGCGGCGCGCAGGCCGGGCCAAATGCCGGCCACCGCCTCGGTGCCGACCTCGATGGAGTTGGTGAAAGGGGTAGCGGCCATCATGCTGGCCGCGCCGGCCCAGGCCCCGAGCGCCAGGCCGGGTTTGGCCTTGACGTGCTCGAGCAGGAAAGCGTTCCGCTTCTGCGGCATAGCCGAGCTGCCGCCGACGAGGCGGTCGGGAAAGCCGATAAGGCCGAACTCCGCGGTGCTCCAGAGCTGCATGTCAGTCGCGAGCCTGCTGAGCACGATCGTCAGGCTGGCCGCGGAGCCGAGCAGGCGCAGCGGCACATCCCGGCTGGCCACCGCGTCCATGGCGTGGGCGGCGGGCGCGGTGAACCCGAGCAGCCGCGCAGTACGCTCGGGATCTATGGGCAGGTCAGTCCCCGCCACCGCGCTCGCGCCGAGCGGGCAGGCCTGCAGGCCGGCGGCTGCTGCCTGCAGCGCCTCGATCTCGCGGCCTACCGCGATAGCCACCCCGAGCAGGTAGTAGCCGTAGGTCACCGGCATCGCGGCCTGGAAATGCGTGTACGCCGGCATCACCAGCGACTTATACGCACGCGCGCGGGACAGGAGCACAGCCTCCAGCCGGATGGCCTGCTCGCCGAACCGGATGAGCCAGTCGCGGAACCGCATGCTGGAAATGGTCGCCTTGAGATCGTTCCGCGAGCGCCCCGAATGCAGTACACCCCCGATCTGCGGTCCCAGCTGCTCGATGAGGTAGCCCTCGTACATGAGATAGAGCCCGCGGGGGGCTGGCCGGGATAGCAGCGGGCCGAACCGCTCCGCGGTGAGTGCCGCCATGCAGCGCAATAGCCGTACCGCGGCATCGGCGGAGATCAGCTGCCGCTCGGCCAGCATCACCAGGTGCGCCCTGTCAACTTCGATCATGAGCGGTAGCTCGGCGTCGATTTCCGGCTGGGACAGCTGGCCGTAGATCACGCGCTGGGTCAGCGCCCCGAGCTGGCCCGTGAGTCGCCCGGTCCCGGTCACCCTGGGCTCACCGGATCGGCCAGCTGGGCCAGCACGTCGGCATACGATCGCCTCGCCCACTCGTATGTGGTCCACGAGCCCTCCGGCCGAGTCGGATCGGTAACGGCGACTGGCTCGGCCGGGAGGCGCGCGCCCAGGTAGCCACGCGAGTGCAGCCAGTCGTCGTCGTAAACCGTGTCCTGGTACCGGTATCCCTCGTCCGGCATCATCACGACCGTGAGCGCGCCTGGATTGGCGGCCGCCCACCATCGCGCTACCAGGAAGGCCGCCCCGCTCGACGGACCCATGAATAGGGCGTGGCGCTGGTGCAGCTGCCGCGTCGCGGCGTACGCGGCGGCCGCCGAGCACCAGTGAACGGCGTCGAAGACCCGGTGGTCGAGATTGGCTGGCATCATGCTCATGCCCATGCCGCGCAACTGGCGCGGTCCATCAGCGTGTCCGAACAGAACGCTGGAGTGCGTATCGACGCCGACGGCCCGGCATTCGGGCAGCACCGAACGCAGGAACGAGACCGTTCCGCACATCGAGCCGCCCGATCCGACCGGGCCGACGACGCAGTCGACCTGGCCCAGGCATTCGAGGAACAACTCCGCAACTGTGGCGTATGACCGGGGATTATCCGGGTTGGAGTACTGTTCGGGGCAGAAGGTCAGCTGATGCTCGGTGCGCACCTGGGCCAGCCGCTGCAGCCTGGCCGCCTGGAAACCGCCGACGATGCCGCCGGCGGCCGCGGGCACCCGATCCACTGCCGCGCCGAGATCTGTCAGCCTCCGGTACAGGCGCTCGTCAATGACCGGATCGCTGACCAGAACCAGCCGGTGGCCCATGTGCACCGCCTGCATCGCCAGCGCCAGCCCGAACGTGCCTGATGTCGTCTCGGTGATGACGGTGCCCGGCTGCAGCTTTCCCTCGGCCGCCGCCTTGAGCAGTATGAACCGGGCCGGGATCATTTTCATCAGGGTGAAGCAGGCGGCATAGAGGTTCGGTCCCAGCCTGATCAGCCGGGGTAGCTGATATGCCTCGGTTGCTTCGTCGTAACTGACCCGGATGCTCATCGGGCGGCCGCCATCGAGCTGGCCTGCGTTCCCTGCGTTGCCTGCGGCGCCTGCGTTGGCTGCGCCCGCGCTGCGGTACCCGCGCTCGGTAGCGCCGCGCCCCTGTCGGCCGACGGGCGGGCGCCGATCACGGCGGTCAGCTTCAGGCCAAGGTCATCGATGCCGGCCAGGCAGTGCTGCACGCTCGCGTCGATCCCCGGCATCCGCGCATCGAAGATCAGTCCGGCAACCGTACCGCTGTGAGCGACCTGGACGCCGCTGCCGCCGTGGCGGACGCACAACTCAAGCAGCGGCTCAAGCGCCTGCTTCGGCAGGAATCGCTGGTTGATACGCGCGCTGGCCGTCGCGACATGGCCGAGTAGCGCGACATCCTCTGTCGCGACGGCACGGCGGATGGCGCCGCGCATCACCCGGAAGCCGCCGATCTCAGCGTCGGTGTAATCGGCCTGCCTGAGGCTCAGCGTGTCAACGACGCGGCCAGGCTCGGCATCGCAGCCGATGACGATCACCGGCGGCAGCCGGTGGCCCAGCGTCTCCAGCACCTTCCCCTCGCGCTGAGCAAACAACACCACCCGGTCGTCGATCATGATGGAATCCGAGGCCACCTCCGCCAGCACGGCGAGCCTTCCCACCTCCTCCCGTGACAGCACCACCCCGTGATAGTCGGCTACCGCCCGGATCGTCGCGGTCACGTCGCTCGTTGACGACCCCATCCCGACGCCAAGCGGGAAATCCCTGGTGATCTCGATCTGACCACCCTTGACCGGCGCTGGATGGGTCGCGAACTCGCGGAGCGCGAGTATCGCGGCGCGCCGGACCTTGATGAGTTCCGGCGTGCCGACGACGCCCCAGTGGCTCCCGCTCGGCCGGAAGACCGCACGGCTGCGGCGACCCGGCAGCGGCAATGTCACCAGCCCGCGGACGAAGTTTCCGGAGCCATCATCGAACATTCCTTGCAGAAGCTCTCCGTGATGGGCCGAGGCATAGCCAATACCGGCGTCAAATTGTCGCTGCTGATATCCGCTGTCGTCATCGACTGGTCGCAGTTCTCGCAGATCGTGCAACGTACTCAGACCTTTCCGCTGCCACTCGCTACCGGCGGCACAGCACACCCGGCCGGACCGGCCCAGGCACCTCAGTGACTGGCCTTCCTGACTACGAATACGAGGCTCTCGTGATCATGCTCGTACGTTCGGTAGTCGGCGTGGCCTGGCTCTCGCCAGCTCGAGATCTCGACGGACTCTGCTGCCATTCCAGTCGCCGTCAGCAATGCATCGAGGTCTGCGTGATCATAAAATCGGCAGTAGAAGTCAAAATGATCAATGTATTCCTTGGGTGCTATCTCCCTGATACTCGGATCCGACACCTGGCAGTCATTCATCGTCCACATGTTGGCTACGATGCAACCACCCGGTCGAGTGATGCGCTGCAATTCCCGGAGCGCATCGCCGACGTTTGTCAGATGGCCAAGAAGGTCCCAGCAGAATATTCCGGCAACGGAGTTGTCGAGCAAGCCAGTCGCGAAGATGTCGATCTTGGCGAAGACCACTTTGTCCCTGATGCCGGCCCGGTCAGCCAGGCCCTCGGCGATAGCCATGGCCTTGGGCGAGGTATCTCCGGCCAGCAGAATCGGCGCGCCAGCCGCCAGTGGCGGGAGGTTCCGGCCGTCACCGCAGGGCAAGTCGAGGACCGTCGACGCGCCGCTAGCTGCGAACAAGTGCGCGGCCACGGCAGCGTACGGGACCGGCGGGTCACCCCAGAGGTTCTGCTGGTCCTTGAGGTGAGATTGATCATAGGCGTCATTCCATAATGGAATAGCCGCAGCATCCCTAACGGAGTCTGAATTGTTCACCGGTCCTCCTCGGCTTAGCCCGGCATGACGATGTCGACCAGCTGTAGTAATTAACTCCGGGCATCGCTGGACGCGCCCGGTCTAGGCAACCCGCGATCGCTGGTCCTACCCGGTGCGCAGCGCTCCTTGCACCGCCTCCTTCGGCATCGGCCGTTGCTCGCCGCCGCGTCCGTGCGGCAGTCGGAGACTAGGCTGCCCATTCTGCGAGAAGGCTAACTGGCGCTGCTCGCAGCCGCAATGCCCAGCTCAAGGCGAGTGCCCATGGGGTCAGCGCGACGCCAGTGATGAATGAGACTTAGGAAGACTTATCTTATTGAATCGATTGGCTGGTGTTGAAAGCAGTCATTGTTAACGTGACTGCGACGCTATCGCGATTGAACGGCAATCGGGGGTTGGCAGAAAACGGCCAGCGACGTAGACTCCGACTCGAACTCGATCTTCATACATTCGTTACCACTGGGCGTCAGCGCGGACGGCAGCGGGAGGGAGTGGTAGGTCTGGCATTGGCCTAAGTGGTGCCTGGAGCCAATGCCTCCCAGGCCGGATGAGGGATTGTGGTCCACGTCGGAACGTGAGCCCATTTATACATGCCACTTGCCGGGAACGGCGGCCCTACCGCCAATTTAGGCCCGCTTTCCAATCCATCCACTGCCGATTCGTCCAGGCCAGCAGTGGCCCCAATGACGTACCCAATGTCCGGCGGCGTTCAGTGCAGCCGGGGCCGGAGAAGGAGAGAGCGAGTGTCCGGTGTGACGGTCATTGTCATCCCGCAGCCTACGGTCAACGGGCCACTGCACATCGGCCACTTGTCGGGTCCGTATCTGGCAGCTGACATCGCGGCCCGAGCAGCACGGGCTCGCGGCGAGCCCGTTCTCACTGTGGCCGGCATCGACGTGCACCCGAACTTCGTGCATCTGAAGGCTGAGTTTCTCGGCGTCGACCCTCATGAGATGGTCGCCAAGTTCCGCGCCCAGATAGCCACCGCATTCGACCTAGCGGGCATCGGGTACGACGTGTTCCTCGATCCGCAGGATCGGCAGTTCGAGCGCGCTGTGCTCGGCATGCTCAATGAGCTGGTCGGGCGCGGCACGCTGCCGATCCGGGAGATCACGATGCATCAGTGCGCGGACTGCGGGCGCACCCTGCACCATGCTTACGTTGTTGGCAAGTGCCCCATCTGCGGAAGCGGCGCTAACGGCTTGTCTTGCGAGCCGTGCGGCGGGTTTACCTCGTCGGAGCTGCTGATCGATGCTAGTTGTGCGTGGTGCGGCGGGAGTCCGCGCCCGATGGTGGTCAGCGTGCCGGTGCTGCCGCTCGAGGACTACCGGGCCAGCCTGATCGGCGAGTGGCAGCTAGCCGACCTGCCGCCGAGGGTCCGGGCATTCCTGGCCACTTACCTGACCGCCCCACTGCCGGACTACCCCGTCGCCTACCCGACCAACTGGGGGATCGAGTGCGATGGCGAGCTCAGCGGGCTACGAGTGGACTTCCCGACCGAGCTGGGCCTGAGCTATATCTACGGGCCGGCCAAGGCGCTGCGCCCGGCGGCCGGAAACCTCGCCGAGAGGATCGCCGCGTTTGACGACATCGACGGCGTGTGGCACTTCAATGGCATCGACAACGCGTTCTACTTCACCGTCCTGTACCCGGCCATCCTGGCGGCCGCGGGCGTGTCAAGGCCGCTGCTGCGCGGCGCCACCGTCAACGAGCTCTACCTGTTGGAAGGCCAGAAGTTCTCCACTAGTCGAAACCACGCGCTCTGGGCCGATGAGTTCCTTGCCGACGAGGACGTCGAGCTGGTCCGCCTCTACCTGTCCTTCGATCGGCCCGACCGGTACGAGACCGACTTCACCCACGAGTCCTACCGGGCGTTCTGTGAGTACATCCGGCCGTTGCTGCGCGGCGTGCTCCCGTCCGGTGAGGGCCTGCCGGCGGAGCTGGCCGCCGCCGAGCTCGAGCGGGCCGGCCGGGCGCTGCAGCTCGGCGGCTTCGACTCGGCACTGGCCGTGCGCTGCCTGATCGGCGCACTCACGTCCGGGACCGGGGCGAACTCGCCGGCCTTGGCCGCGCTGGTCGGCAGGTTACCCGATCCCGCTCCAGCTCGGCGTTAGCGCGGACACGGTCGCCAACGCGGCGGCGGCAGCGGCCAGAAAGAGGTCAACGATGATCTGCAGGCCATCGGAAGCGAGCGCGGGCCATGACTGACCCGGTTACGAGCACCGCACCGGCGCGCATCAGCTATAGCGGGCGCCGGTTCCGGCCCGTCGGCGACGAGCCGGCCGCTGACGGAACTGCGACCTCTGTCGGTGACTACCACCAGGATGGCGATCTTGTGTGGGCGGAGTTTTCCGGTTCGGCCGTCCGCGCGGGCCGGCTACTGGGCACCTGCAGGCCAGATGGGGTGATCGACGCCGTCTACTGCATGGTGACCGCCGATGGCAGGGCAATCGCCGGTGGCTGCGTCAGCTCGCCCACCGTGCTGGCCGACGGCCGGGTCCGGCTGGTTGAGCGCTGGCGGCGCCTCGACGGGGAGAGCGGCGTATCCGAGATTGAGGAGATCACCGGATGACGGCTACCACTGGAGGGTCGCGGCCGGAAGGCGCGGCTGGCGACCACCGGTCGCTGCTGGTGATCTCGACCGGCACCCGCAAGTACCGCGAGTACCTGCTGAAGTCGATCAGCGCCCGGTACCGGGTGCACCTGTTTCTTGGCGCGGAGCCGGGCTGGGAACGGGATTACGTCGCCGGCTGGACCGTGCTGGAAGGAATGGCCGACACGATCGACGCGACGCACATGTGCGCTGCCGCCTTGCAGCTCGCTTCCCGCCAGCCCGTGCACGGCGTGCTCAGCTGGGATGAGGCGCGGATCTTGCAGAGCGCCAAGGTTGCCAGCGCGCTTGGCCTGCCGGGGGGCGATCCCGACATGGTGATGCGCTGCCGCGATAAGCACCTGACCCGCCGTTCGCTGGCGCAAGCTGGCACCCCGTCGCCGCAATCAGTACTCGTGGGCAACCTCGAGGCGGCGCTGTGCGCTGCCGGCCAGATTGGCTATCCCGTCGTGCTGAAGCCGAGAGCGATGGGCGCTGGCCTCGGCGTGGTCCGGGCGGACGACCCGCAGCAGCTCGCCGCCCGGTTCGACTTCACCAGGGACAACAAGGTCCCCGGATCCTGGCGCTATGACGAGGGCGTCCTGGTCGAGCAGTACATGCCCGGGCCCGAGATCAGCGTCGACTCGGCGGTCTTTCACGGCGAGGTGCTGCCGATGTTCATGGCACGCAAGCAGGTCGGCTATCCGCCGTACTTCGAGGAGGTCGGCCATGTCGTGGACGCCGCCGACCAGTTGCTCACCGAGCCGGAAGTGCGGCGTGTCCTGCAACACGCGCACACTGCGCTCGGATTCACCGACGGCACGACGCATACCGAGCTCAAGCTCACTCCAACCGGCCCGATGATCGTCGAGGTGAACGCCCGCCTTGGTGGCGACCTGATTCCCTACCTGGGGATGCGCGCGACCGGGATCGACCCTGGCCTGGCCGCGGCCGCGGTAGCGTGCGGCCAGCGGCCAGAACTCGCAGCTGACCGCCAGCTGGCCGGCGCCGTGCGTTTCTTCTACGTCACCGACGAGGACACGACGATCGGCGACATCCGCTTCGACCATGCGGAGCTGCCCCCGGCAACCGACCTGACCGTCGTGCTGGCCAAGCCGGGCGACACCAAGTCCCCGCCGCCCAAGGGCACGCTGTCTGGTCGCATCGCATTTGCCACCGCTGTCGGCCGGACGCCGCGGGAGTGCATCGAAGCACTGGACGCGGCGCAAGCCGCGCTGACCATAACGCCAGCTAGTCAAACCGTCGCGGCAGATGGTGCACCGGCATGACCGTGGCCAGTACTCCGCGGAGGACAAATGCCCGCAGCCTACGGCCCGTCGGCGTCGGTGACCAGCACAGCAGATGGAAGCCACTGAAAACACCAGTCAGCAAGTTAACGCGGGAGAGGTAGTCACGGCCTTGACTCATCAGGACGTAGGAATACTGGCCATAGGTGCAGGACCGTCCAATCTGGCTTTAGGAGTCGCCATTGAGGAGCTGGCACCCGCCGATCTCGCACGCGACACGCTGATCATCGAGCAGCATGACAGCGTGGCCTGGCAGCGGGGCATGCTGCTGCCCTGGACGCAAAGCCAGGTTTCCTTTCTCAAGGATCTAGTAACGCTGCGTAACCCGCTCAGCAGGTTTTCCTTCGTCAACTACCTGCACTCCTCCGGCCGGCTCAACGAATTCGTCAACATGGCCAACTTCCTGCCGTTCCGGCTGGAGATCTCGGACTACCTGCGATGGGTGGCGCGGTCGCTGGACCACGTGCGGGTCGAGTACGGCCGCCGGTGCATGCAGATCGAAGCCGTCAAGTCCGACGACGGCGTCATCGCCAGCTGGCTGGTCCGGATGGCCGACGGCTCGACGATCGGCGCGAGGACGCTGGTAATCGGGGCCGGCCGAGAGCCGCACGTGCCCGAGGTGTTCCGCCGGCTCCCGGCCGAGCGGGTCATCCACAGCACCGAGTACTCGGGTCGAGTCGCCGGTCTCGACCCGCTGCTGCCGCACCGGGTGGTCGTGGTCGGCGCCGCCGAGAGCGCTGCCGAGATGCTCTGGGAAACTCACCAGCGTATGACCCGAGCTCACTGCACGATGGTGATGCGGACGGTCGGGCTCGACTACTACCAGACGAGCCCGTTCACCAACGAGCTGTACTTCCCCACCTACACCGACACGTTCTTCGCCGCGCCGCTCGAGGCTCGCAAGCAGGTGCTGCAAGCGATGCGCCGGACAAATTACGCGGGCGTCACGCCCGAGATGCTGAACACCTTGTTCCGCCAGATCTATCTGGAACAGCTCACAGGCACGCAGCGCCTGTCGATGATCACAATGGTCGACATCGTCGATGCGGCGATCCGCGACGGAGACGTAGTTCTCCAGCTTCAGGACCGGATGGGCGGCCCCGACCGCGAGATCCGCTGCGACCTGGTCCTGCTGGGTACCGGCTTTGAGTCCCGGGTGCCGACCATAGTCCGCACTGTGGCCACCACCTGCGGTGCTGAGCAGGTCGCAGTCACGCGGGCGTACCGGATGATCACGCCATCGGCCGTGACCGCAGGCTGCTACCTGCAAGGAACGAACGAGGACACGCACGGCATCGCGGATTCGCTCATCAGCGTGCTCGCGGTCCGGGCCGGGGAGATCGTCGAGGACATCCTCGCCCACCACACTCGTGATGCGGTGCCAGCCGAATCCAACGGCGCCAAGCCCGTCACTGCCCCTGCGGCTTAACCATCGGAGCATGTCATGGAAATTCACCGGCTAGACCGCGACAACATGCCCAGCGAGTACGGGGTTCAGGTCCAGCGGCTCATGCCCTGGGCGGCCCTGAACGCGCCGTTCGAGGGTGCCTTCTGCGTCATCGAGCCTGGCGGCGCGACGGACCCGCACGCGCATCACGAGTACGAGATCTTCCTGGCCGTCTCTGGCAAGGGGGAACTCGAGTCCGAGGGCGAGCGGTCCCCGTTCCTCCCCGGCGACATCGTGCATTTCCCGCCGGGGCGCAACCATCAGCTGATCAATGCAGGCAGCGGCGACTTCCAGTTCTTTAGCGTCTGGTGGGACGGCGACATGGCAAGCCAGTTCAGCATCCGTCACGAAGCGTCCGGCGCGAGTGCCGGCACCGAAGCCTCGTCCTGAGTGCCAGCAACGCGGAGAGATCCATGAAGCTACTGGCAATTGAGGCGCGCCAGAAAGGTCAGTACCACCTGTCCCGCTATCAGCAGGTGAAGGACTTCGGCGCCGACCTGTTCGTGCTCAACGGTCTGGGCGAGGACGACTACTGGGCGGCCCGCCGATACCGGATCGCGGGGTCGCAGAAGATAGCCGACATCATCGCCGCGGCCCAAGATTGGCACGCCGAAGAGCACTTCGACGGCGTGTTTACCTTCGCCGAATCCGCCGTCGCAACGGTCGCCGTGGTAGCCGACGCGCTCGGGCTACCGGGCGTGGGCCTAGACGCCGCCCGCAAGAGCCGTAACAAGCTCCTGATGCGTCAGGCACACGAGCGGGCAGGCGCGGCCCACCCGCGATTCCGTTATGTCAACACGTTCGACGAGGCCGCGGCCACCGCAGCCGAGTTCGGCTATCCGGTGGTGCTGAAACCAACACTGGGTGCTGCCAGCAGCTTCGTATTCCGAATCGATGATCCTGAGTCGCTGGCCGTGCGATACCGGGACGCGGCCGAGGGCATCCGGCAGATGCCTTCGTTTGTCGCGGAGGCCGACGGCATCGACATAGGCCCGTGCGGCTTGCTGATCGAGTCGTTCCTTGACGGCCCGGAGTACTTGTTCGAGGCGCTTGCCTGGGACGACGAGGTCTACCTGGCGTCTGTGGTCGACAGGGTAACCGCGGAAGGCGACACCTTCGACGACGACGTGCACCGGGCGCCCACTTCGCTGAGCTCGGCCGAACTCGCCAAGATTCACCAGATAGTGGCCGCCGCTGCGCACGCACAGGGACTGCGCCGCAGCGTCATGCACGCTGAGATCCGGTATCACCAGGGCGAGCCGCATCTGCTCGAGATCGCCATTCGCCCCGGCGGCGGCGGCTTGGACCTTGTCGCCAGGGTCACCGCGGGCTACTGCCCGATCCGGGCGGTGATGGACGTGGCCAGGGGCGTAATGCCCCAGGTCACGCATTACCAGCCGACCGGAGTCCACATGATGGGCACCTGCCTGATCAGTGACGAGGGCCGACTGGAGTTCGTCAACGTGCCGGCCGAAGTGAGCGAGTCTGAGCTGACGCTGATGGCCAAGATCACAGCTCGGCCTGGGGAAACGATCCTCCGGCCGCCGCACGGCAACAACATCCTCGGCTTCCTGATCGTTATCGGGCCGACCTTCGATGACGTGGAGCGGACGCTCGAGGAGTTCGCCGCCAAGATCGACGTCAAGCTCGCCGGCCAGCCACTGACGAAAACGGCGATGCCCTGGAATCGCTCGCAGCCCAGCGCCGCGGTGACCTGACCTTGTCCTGCAGACCTGCCGCTGCCCCTGCTGGATACGTGCTGACTGCGCGGGAGGACCCGACGACATGACTCACGACGAGCTAGTCGAGCTGTACCTCAAGGAGGTGGCCAGGCGCGGAATGCGGCCAGCCGAGCTGGTCGAGGCTGCCCGGCGCGAGGTGGACCTCGCCGCCACGACATTCTTTGACCGTTGCCTGACCCGGCCCGCGTTCCTCGGCCACGCCGAGAAGGCTCAGCTCGCGGCGGACTTGCAGAACCTGCACGCCGCACTGACCGTACTACCGGAGCGCATGTTCGGGGGTGACGTCGCCGCCTTCGCCAGGGCTGTCGGGATGACCGACGTGCAGGTCACTGCGATCATGCGCACCCAAGGCACAACACCGACCAAAATGGCGCGCGGCGATCTCTACCGTGACGACACCGGCTTCAAGGTGATGGAGGTCAACATAGGCAGCTCGGTGGGCGGCGGCGACAACGCCATCCTTAACCGGGCCTGCCTGGCGCATCCAGCGATTGCGGAGTTCGTGGCGACGCACGGCCTCACCTACACAGAAACCCTCGCGGAGACCGCCAACACGATCTTCGCCGAAACCGGCGGCAGCGCAGGTGACGGAAGACTGATCGCCGCGGTCGATTGGCCCGGCACGATCGACACCTGGAAGGCGGTCCTGCGCACCAGCGCCCGGGAGTACGCCAGCTACGGCATCGAAATGGTTGCGTGCCACCTGGGCGAACTGGCAGTGCGTGATCGCCGGGTCTGGCTCGGCCGCCGGCCGGTCGACGTGATTTACCGCATCTTCCTCATCGAGGACCTGCTTGACCCACAAGGGCCTGCGCTCATCGACCCGGTGCTGCGCGCTGCCGAACGCGGCGAAGTGCAGCTCTTCACGCCCATGGACTCCCAGCTCTATGCATCCAAAGGGGCGCTGGCATTGCTATCGGACGAGGCCAACCGTCATCTGTACAGCCCTGCCGAGCTGGCCAGCCTGGACCGGTTGCTGCCCTGGACCCGAATGATGCGCCCCGGACCGGTAACCGTCAACGGCGAGCAGGTCGAGCTGACCGAATACGCCCGCGCCAGCCGTGCCGAGCTGGTGCTCAAACCCACCTCCATGCACGGCGGGATCGGGGTAGTGCCCGGCTGGCTCACCGACCCGGACGACTGGGACAGCCAGCTGGCCGCGGCAATGGCTGGCTCGTTCGTGCTGCAGCGGCGGGTCCGGCCGATTCCCGAGCTGTTCCCCGCCGACGACGGTCCGCAGCCGTTGCGTGCTGATCTGGGGCGCCTACCTCGCTGCCAGCGGGTACGGCGGGATGCGGGTGCGCGGGACGCCAGACCTGGACGCCGGCGTACTCAACATGACCAGTGGTGCGGCAGCAACTTGCTGTTTCCACGAGGCCGAACCAGGGTCGCCCGGCACTCCGCCGGGCCACCTAGCCAGTGCCTAATGCGGGTATGCATCGCCGGCGGCGGGCTGGCCGGCTCGGCCCTGGCGTGGCGGCTGGCGCAGCTCGCCGGCATAACCGTCAATCTGTTGGCGGGGCGGCACCGCGGCATAGACGCAACCAGCGCCTCGGGCGGTGCGGTGCGGGCATACGAGACGCCTCGCGGCGCAGCGGGAGCTGGCCATCGCGAGCATGGCCGAGCTGCTCGGCAGCCAGGCGTTGCGGCGCTGGGCAGGCTTCCGGCAGGCCAATTTCGTATATGTGCGGGACGACGCCGCCGACCTGGCGCAGCAGGTCGGCGAGATCGAGCGGGTGCTGCCAGGATCGGCAACTGTGCTGTCGGCGGCCGAGGCCTTCGGCAGCACGACCGATGGCCGGTGCTGGGCCGGCAGGGACGGTGCGGCAATTGTCGAGCGGCAGGCCGGATCGGTGTCGCCCGGTGCGCTCAGGGACGCGCTCATCGCCGACCTCGCACGCCGGCCGCGCGCTCGCGTCGAGCTGGCCGACCTGGCTGAGGCCACGGTCCGCGCCGGGGGCGGAGTGCGCTGCCGGGCCGAAGACATCAACGCCGAGCACGACGTGCTTGTACTGGCCGCCGGCGCATGGACACCACAGCTGCTGCATCGCATGGGCTACCCGGCCCCGGCCTACCGGACCAGATCCATTCAGTTCAGCAGCTACGACGCTGGCCCGTGGCGGCCTGCTCCGTTCACCGACCAGCGAACCGGGCTCTACGGGAAGCCGCTGCCCGGCGGCGGCATCACCCTCGGCGTCCCGGTCAGGGAATGGGGTGCAGCCGCTGGCTGCGCGGCCATTATGCCCGCGGTGCACCTGCGGGCGAGCCAGCTGGCCGCCGAATGCTTCCCGCGGCTGCGGCTCGGGCCGGTGCGAGCCCGGACGAGCGCGGTCGATTGCTTCTGCGACCCGCCAATCCTGTCCCTGCGTTCGGTGCCGGGCGCGGGCAGCTCGTTGCTGACCTTCACCGGCGGCTCCGGCAGTTCGGCCAAGACGGTACTGGCCGCCAGCCAGCGCGGGGCATTGGAAATAGCGGGCTGGGTCTGATGGCCAGCGATGTCCAGCCGCAGAACGCCCGGATCTGGCTCACCTTCCGCGAGTCGTCATTAGCGACCAAGACCATCCTGGCCGGAGTTTTCGTGAACCGGCTAGGCGGCTTCCTGACCGTGTTCCTGGTGCTCTACATGGTGGCCAAGGGCTACTCCGTTGAGCAGGCGACCTCTGGCCTCGGCGTATACGGCGCCGGTGCGGTGATCGGCTTGCTGATCGGCTCGATGCTGGCGGACCGGCTTGGCGCGCGGATCGCAACCGTGATCAGCATGGCCGGCCTTGGAGTGCTGACGACCGGGCTGCTGTACCTGCCCAACTATTACGCGCTGCTCGCCGCCCTGCTCCTGAACGGCCTCGTCGGCCGGATCTACCGGCCGGCCTCAGCGACGCTGCTGTCCAACCTGACGTCGCCGGATCGCCAGGTGATGATCTTCGCGATGTACAGGTTCGCGCTGAACCTCGGTTCCACCGCCGCGCCGCTGATCGGCTTCGCCTTATACAGCCTCGGTCATCACCAGTTCACGCTGCTGTTCTGGGCCGACGGGATGACTTCTGCGGCTTATGCGGGGCTGGCTGCCGTTGCACTGCCGCGCCGCGAGCACCGTACGGCCGACGAGAAAGACGAGAAAAAGGTGCAGGCCAAGGCCAGTCGTTTCCTGATACCGAGGGACGGGCGTTACGGGCTGTACCTCATCGGAACGCTTCTTAGCGTTGCCGTCTACGTGCAGTACCAGTCGACGTTGCCGCTCGACGTGCGTGCCGCCGGAGTGGCGGTCTTCTGGTACACCCTCGTGGTCGCGATCAACGGCGGCATCGTGATCGCATTCGAGCTGCTGATGACCAAGACATCGCAAAAGTGGCCGATCCGGGTGACGATAGCTAGCTCGCTGCTTTTGATCGGGACCGGCGTGGCCGTCTACAGCCTCCCGCTAGGCCCGGCGATCCTCGTCATCGGCACCCTGGTCTGGAGCCTCGGCGAGATCCTTGGCGGCCCGGCGACCTTCGCGTACGCGGCGATGGCGGGCCCGGCGGAGCAGAAGACCCGCTATATCGGCAGCTTCCAGTTCATGTTCGGCGCCGGGACGGCGCTCGGCCCGGTGGCCGGAGGTGTGCTGTTCACGCACCTGGGTCACGGAGTATGGCCCGTGATCGCGATCACGGAAATGGTGGCGCTGGCCTTCATGGCGACGGGCATCCGCAGTCCTCGGCCCATGACGTCGCTGAAGGCAGGCGGTGCGCTCAAATCGAGCGGCCCGACGGAGGCGTAGCTTGGCCAGAGTCTGCTGACCCACATCTATGCGGCAGGGACCTGGACTGCATCGTCACCCGTGATCGGCCGCTCGAAAAGACCGTTTTGGGAACCGCGATAAACCGGATATATAGCGCACTGCTGATGATCGCCCCTGATGTCCGCCCGGGGCGAACGCTCTACCAGTCCGGGAACAAAGAAGCTCCAAGAGCGCTTGTAGCCCTCGTAATCAGGTAAACAGATCAACGTCTACGCTACGGGAAGTGACCTTCTGATGGCCGAGACCCTCTCGCTGCCGGTTCTGCCGCTGGACGACAACGTCGTGTTGCCGACCATGGTGGTCCCGCTCGACCTGTCCGCGCCTGACGCGCGGGCCGCGGTCGAGGCGGCCCAGCTAGCGGCGGCTGCCGCCGGCGACGACGCCACAGCACACCTACTCCTAGTACCGCGCCCGGACGGCAGCTATTCCCCGGTCGGCACGCTGGCCGCGATCGAACAGGTCGGCCGGCTGCCGAGCGGCGAGCGCGCCGCCGTCGTGCGGGGCATCGCCAGGGTGCAGATCGGCACCGGCACCGTCGGGCCCGGCCAGGCACTGTGGGTCGAGGGCACCGTCATGGACGAGCCGGAGCCGAGCAAGCAGGCGACCGAGCTGGCCCGCGAGTACCGCGGCCTGGCGGCTGCCATCCTGCAGAAGCGAGGCGCCTGGCAGTTCGTCGACGTCGTGCAGCGCATCACTGACCCGTCTGCCCTGGCCGACAGCGCCGGCTACGCCGGCTACCTCAGCCTGGACCAGCGGCGCCAGCTGCTGGACACCGTGGACCCGCAGGCGCGGCTCGAGCTGCTCGTCGTCTGGGCCCGTGAGCACCTAGCCGAGCTTGACGTCGCTGAGACCATCAGCAATGACGTCAAGGAGGGCATGGAGAAGCAGCAGCGCGAGTTCCTGCTCCGCCAGCAGCTCGCCGCCATCCGTAAGGAGCTGGCCGAGCTGGATGGCAAGCCCGCCTCCGAGGAGGAGGACTACCGGGCCAGGATCGAGGCCGCTGACCTGCCAGAGAAGGTCCGTGAGGCAGCGCTGAAGGAAGCTGCCAAGCTCGAGCGCGGCTCAGATCAGTCCCCGGAGGCTGGCTGGATCCGGACCTGGCTGGACACGCTGCTGGACGTGCCGTGGAACGACCGGACCGAGGATGCCTACGACATCACCGGCGCCCGTGCGGTGCTGGATGCCGATCACTCCGGCCTGGACGACGTCAAGGAGCGGATCGTCGAGTACCTGGCTGTGCGCAAGCGCCGCGCCGACCGCGGCATGTCGCTCGTGGGCGGTCGCCGGAGCGGCGCCGTCCTCGCGTTGGCCGGCCCGCCCGGTGTGGGCAAGACCTCGCTGGGTGAGTCGGTTGCCCGGGCGATGGGACGCAAATTCGCCAGGGTGGCGCTCGGCGGTGTGCGGGACGAGGCGGAGATCCGCGGTCACCGGCGTACCTATGTCGGTGCGCTGCCTGGCCGGATCGTCCGGGCGGTGACCGAGGCCGGCTCGATGAACCCGGTGATCCTGCTGGACGAGGTGGACAAGCTCGGCGCCGATTACCGCGGCGACCCGACAGCGGCGCTGCTCGAGGTGCTCGACCCAGCGCAGAACCACACGTTCCGCGATCACTACCTCGAGGTCGAGCTCGACCTGTCCGACGTGCTGTTCATCGCCACCGCGAACGTGGCGGACGCGATTCCGGCTCCGTTGCTTGACCGGATGGAGCTGATCGCGCTGGACGGCTACACCGAGGACGAGAAGGTCACGATCGCGCGCGGCCACCTGCTGCCCCGCCAGCTGGACCGAGCGGGCCTGGAGCCGGGCGAGGTGACTTTCACCGACGATGCGCTCCGGCGGATCGCCGCCGAGTACACCCGGGAGGCGGGCGTCCGCTCGATGGAGCGGACCATCGCCAGGGTGCTGCGGAAGATCGCGGCGCAGGCTGAGTCCGGTACCGCGACAACGCCCGTAGTGGTTGGGAACGACGACCTGACCGGCTACCTCGGTCATCCCCGGCACACGCCGGAGTCGGCCGAGCGGACCGCCGTACCAGGGGTGGCCACCGGGCTCGCGGTGACCGGCACGGGCGGCGATGTTCTGTTCATCGAGGCCTCGCTGGCCGACCCGGAGACGGGCACGACCGGCGTGACCCTCACCGGGCAGCTCGGTGACGTGATGAAGGAGTCGGCTCAGATCGCACTGTCCTACCTGCGCTCCCATGGTGCCGAGCTCGAACTGCCCGTGGGCGACCTGAAGGACCGTGGCGTGCACGTGCACGTGCCGGCCGGTGCGGTGCCGAAGGACGGCCCGAGTGCCGGCGTCACGATGACGACGGCGCTCGCCTCGTTGCTGTCGGGTCGTCTGGTCAGGTCGGATGTTGCCATGACCGGCGAGGTCTCGCTGACGGGGCGGGTCATGCCGATCGGCGGGCTGAAGCAGAAGCTGCTGGCCGCCCACCGGGCGGGCATCACGACGGTGCTGATCCCGCAGCGGAACGAGCCCGACCTGGAAGATGTGCCGGAGAACGTCCGGTCGGCGTTGGATATCCACTTGATGACGGATGTCCGGGAAGTGCTGGAGCTGGCGCTGGAGCCCGCGACCTCGCGCGCGGCGGTAGCGGCCTAGTCTCCTGCAAGCGGCGCCCCGGCGGTCGGTCCCTGACCGCCGGGGCGCCTTGCCGTCCGAGCAGATTCCGTGCGAGCGATTGCCGTGCGAGCGGATTGCCGTGCGAGCGGAACCGGGGTATCGCCTAGCGGGCGCGGCGGCGCAGTGACAGCGGCATCATCGCCGACTCGAGCTGCACCTTCAGGCTCATCTTGCTCTCGCCTTCGCGCCGGTCAGCGAAGTGAATCGGCACCTCGACGATCTTCAGCCCGTGCTGGACGCTGCGGTAGTTCATCTCGACCTGGAAGCTGTAGCCGTTGCTGCGCACGCTAGCGATGTCGATTGCGGTCAGTGCCGAGCTACGCCACAGCTTGAATCCGGCCGTGACGTCGCGGACGCCAAGGTGAAGCAGCACGCGCACGTACATGTTGGCGAAACCCGACAGGGCCTTGCGGTGCCAGGCCCATTCGCTGGCCAGGCTTGCGCCGCACACGTACCGCGAGCCAATGACAACGTCCGCGTCCGTCGCCAGCAGGGTACCGAGCATCTGGGGCAGGTATTCCGGCGCATGGGACAAATCACTGTCCATCTGGACGACGAACTCAGCGCCCCCCTCCACGGCACGCGTCATGCCATCCACGTACGCACGGCCGAGCCCCTGCTTGCCCGGCCGGTGCAGTACGGTCATCCGGTCGGCGCCGTACTTGGCGGCCAGTTCGTCGGCAATCGCTCCAGTGCCGTCCGGCGAGTTGTCGTCAGCCACCAGGACTCGCAGGCCGGTGAGCGGCAGCGCGAACAACGCATCGACGATTACCGGCAGGTTGGCAGCCTCGTTGTAGGTCGGCAGCACGATAGTCAGCGCTGCCGAACTCCACGGCTCCGGCAACTCCACGGCCTGCCCGGTCAGCCCGCGCTCTCGAAGCGCCATCTCATCCTCCGCATTGCCTGCCTGGAGCCGTCAGGGCCTGCTAGCCGGCTTCCAGGGTCCGCGGCCCGCATGCCACTCCGGCAAGCAAGCCGATCGCACCATTTTACTCATTACGGGCGGCACCATGCCCTTCATGCATGCTAGCTCCCTGGCCACGCGCGGAATGATCATTCCCGGCGTCAGGCGTACCCCCCATCATCCGCAACATGCCTGGGCCGCCAGTCTGCGCGAAGCGCACTATCAGAATGCCCGCGAGCAGCAAGAAGGCAACGTCAAGCCAGGACGTGTAGTCCCATGAGACCCCCGTTGCCGCGACCCGGGCCGAACGGTGGTCAGGCACCAGGCCGAGGCCGCCGAAGACGACTTCCACCAGGTACCCGGCGGCCACCATCGCCGCGTAAAACGAGCCCAGGATAGTCAGCATCATCCTGGCGCCGTAGTACTTCCGGTAGATGTTCAGGATCGGCAGGATCAGCAAGTCTGCGTATATGAACGCGGTTACGCCGCCAAAGCTGATCCCCGCTTTCCAGAGCACTGCCGCCAGCGGCACGTTGCCGATCGAGCAGACGAAGGTCAGCATCGCGACCACCGGACCGATGATCGGCCCCCACAACTTCGCAGCGAGCGGGTGGCCGACGATGAAGAAGCTGCGCCAGAAGCTGTCCGGCACCCAAGCGGCGATGCACCCGGCTAGGAGCAACCCGATGACCAGGTCGCGGATGATCGCTGCCCAGTCCATCACGAACAGGTGCGACACCGCGGTCAGGCCTTCGCCGGACAGCAACCTGCGGCGCAGCGGCCGGTCGTTCCGTACCGACATGTCCATGGCCGCGTGCCCCTCCATCGACCCCCGCAGACCGCGATCAGCCTGATCACGGGCCTCGCGGAGAAGTCGCGTGGGCACCAGCAGCCGGAAGATCAGCGCCACTACGACGATCATGGCCAGGCCGCCGACGAACTCGGCCGCGGTGAACTGCCAGCCCATCAGCAGCGCCAGCAGCACGCCGAGTTCGATGACCAGGTTGGTCGAGGCGATCTGGAACGCCATTGCCGCTATGAAGCTGGCGCCCTTACGGAACAGCGACCGCGCCAGCGCCACGGCAGCGTACGAGCACGATGACGACGCCCCGCCAAGGCCTGCCGCGACCGCCAGGGTCCGCGGCCGGTCGTCGCCGAGCAGGCGCGCGACCGACGCCTTGGGCACGAGGGCCTGGACGACCGCCGAGAGAGCGAATCCCAGGATCAGTGCCCATGCGATCTGCCAGGCCATCGAACCCGCCAGCGCGAGCGCGTGCCCGATCGCGTCCACTTAGCAGTCTCCTTCAGATAGCCAGACGCCGATTGTATACCCCCTAGAGGTATCAGCCGCGCCACGATCAACCAGATTGAAGGGAGTGCCGAAGTGGTCGTTGCTCCCAGGACAAACCACCTGGAACGATGCGCGATCGAAAGGCCAGGCGCCCGGCTACGACGGCTACCCGCAACGGCTAGCCAGCTGTACATCCAAACTAGCGGCGCCTTTCTAGCCGATGGGGCAGCCTGGCTTTGCCCGGGCCTCGCCAGAGTTGCGCCGCACCATCAGGCAGGATTCGTCCACGGCCTGAAAGTCCCTGGCCGGGATCCCCTTGAGCAGCGACACAAGCGCGTCCGGCCATTGCGGATAGGCGCTCCCCTGGAAGTACCAGTTGCTGCCGTTGTCGGCCAGGATCAGCCCGTAGTTTTTCATCTCGGTCAGCACGGCCTTGGCATCCCGGCAATACCGAGCCGAGTTCCGGCAGAACCGCGCGATCTTGAAGCTGGCCTTCAGCCGGAACCTGGCGCCCATCGGCGGCAGGCTGCCGCTCAGGCCCGCCCCCGCCTGGTGCCTGGCTGGCCAGAGGTAGGACGACCTGGTCACTGCCGCGGTGAACCTGATCGCATGCGTAATCGGCTTACCGGTGCGCACCGCGGCCTGGACCTGCGCGAAGTTGAGCAGCCCGGGCAGTATCGGCAGGCCGGCCGCGTCTGCCGAGGTCCAGCCGGCCGGCCGCAGCATGTTCGAAGTCAGGTGCCAGATCGCGCCGGAACCCGCAGTCGAGCCCCGACGGGAGTAACGCGCGTTCCACAACTCGTACAAGGTGCATGTGCTGGCGTTCACCATGATCGCGTGCCGGTCCCCGCCCGCCTTCTTGCCGCCCTCGATCGGAGTATCCGGGCCGAACGGGTACGGGCCTTTGTTGCTCTCGCTCGCATACGTGAACTTGATCGTCACCAGCTTGTGCTTCCTGGTCACAATCGTGAACGGGATCCCGTAGGGGTACCCGCCGGGATTGGGCCCGAAGTCCGGATGCAGGTAAGTCGTCGCTGAGTCCATGCTGGCCAGCCACGCCGCACTGTGCCTGTTCACCGGTAGCTTGGCGATGTTGGTGTTCCACACGTTGTCCGCCGGGAACATCGGGCAGTTCGGCGCGCCCGGCACCGGCGTGGTCAGCGCCGGCGCGACGACCGCCCTTACCGGGGCGTTAGCAGCCCTGACCGGCGCGTTAGCCGCTCCGACCGGCGTGCGATGGCCGTTAGCCGGGGCCGGGCTTGCCGCAGCCGCGCCGCATCCCGCCACGAAGACGGCCAGCACCGTCCCAGCGGCAACCCGGCGCAGCTGTAGCTCTGCACAATGTCCGGTCAGCATAGGCACTGTCGCATCCTCACACACTCGCACCCTGCCGCGGATGCGAAGGGAGCGATGACGCCGGTGGAACCTTGCGCCATGCCGGCCGCGAGATAGGCCAAAAGGCAAAGCTCGCGGCCGTCGCTCTCCCCTAGAGTGGGCTGACATGGCGGCACGCTCCCTGAGCGAGCTCGTGGCCCCGGACTGGGCCGAGGCCCTCGGTCCCGTAGCGGGCCGGATCACCGAGCTCGGCGAGTTCCTCCGGGCCGAGATCGCGGCCGGCCGCAGTTACCTGCCGGCCGGAGAGAACATCCTGCGGGCGTTCCGTCAGCCGCTGGCCGACGTGCGGGTGCTGATCGTCGGCCAAGACCCTTACCCGACCCCCGGCCACCCCGTCGGCCTCAGTTTCTCGGTCGCGCCGGAGGTCCGCCGGCTGCCGGGCAGCCTGGTCAACATATTCAAGGAGTACACCGCCGACCTCGGCTATCCCCGGCCGTCGACCGGCGATCTCAGCCCGTGGAGTGAACGCGGCGTGATGCTTCTGAACAGGGTGCTCACGGTCCAGCCAGGCAGCCCAGGCTCGCACCGGGGCAAGGGCTGGGAACAGGTCACCGAGCAAGCGATCCGTGCCCTTGCGGCGCGCGGCGGTCCGCTGGTCGCGATTTTGTGGGGGAACGACGCCCGCAATCTCGCCCCGCTGCTTGGCAGCACGCCGACGATTCAGTCCGCGCACCCGAGCCCGATGTCGGCCGACCGCGGCTTCTTCGGATCCCGGCCGTTCAGCCGCGCCGACCAGCTGCTCCAGCAGCGGGGCGGGCAGCCGGTGGACTGGAAGCTTCCGTAACGGCTGGTACTGGACTGGCACGAAAAGCAGCCAGGGCGAAGAAATGGCTGCCTTATGCCAATCCGACACCAGCCGACTCTATGACCGAACTCGTTGCGAGCAGCAGTGCCTCACTGCTGGGCGGTCCGACTAGCTGGAGACTGGCTGGAAGGCGGCCGGTACTTGGCACTGGCAGGGCCAGCGCTGGAAAGCCTGCGAGGTTCACCGGGTTAGTGAACGCGGTGTAGTGGGGGCCGCGCGCCTCAGCCAGAGACGGCGGGAAGAACGGGACCGTTGGCAGCACAAGCAGGTCAACGTCACGCAGCGCCGCCGCCATTGCTGCACGCCAGCGGGCTTGCGCAGCGCGGGCTGCGGCCAGCTGATCCGTGCTGACGGCGTAGCCTTCGGCGAGCCTGGCCCGGACGTCGTCGCTGATCAGCTCGCGGCGCACCGGGTCGTCCAGCAGCACCCGATTCGACTCGACCGCCTCCACGTCGATGATCACCTCGAAGGTCTCGCGGGCGGCCGCCCAGCCGGGCAAATCAATCTCGGTCACCTCCAGTCCGCTACGGAACAGCGCAGCGTCGACTGCCGCGTCGATCGCAGCATCGACGCTCAGTCCGGCCGGGCGCACCCGTCCTACCCGCCTTGCCGGTTCCGCGTCCAGCGAAAAGCCCGGTTCCAACAGCGTCATTCCCGCCGCCACGCCTGCCACGTCCCGTGCCATCGGACCGATGGTGTCCAGGCTCGGGGCCAGTGGCCAGACGCCGTCGAGCGGGATCCGGCCGTGAGTGGTCTTCAGGCCGGTGACGCCGCAGAATGCTGCCGGTATCCGGATCGAGCCGCCAGTATCGGAGCCATACGCGACGTCCGCGTCCCCGTCGGCGACAGCGACGGCCGAACCGCTGGAGGAACCGCCTGGCACCAGGCCGCCGTCGAGCGGATTGACGGGCGTCCCGAAGTACTCGTTCACTCCGGACGCGCCGAACGCCAGCTCATAGAGGTTGACCTTGCCGACGATGAGCGCGCCTGCCGCCCGCGCTCCGGCCATGCAGGAGGCGTCCTTCTCAGCCGGGCCGGCAGTGTGCGCCAGAGCGCGGCTGCCTGCCGTGGTCGGGACGCCGGCGACATCGATGAGGTCCTTCACCGCCAGCCGGATGCCATCGCCGCCATCGGACAATCGCGTGATAAATGTGCCCATCCGGATAAGGTACCGCCGCATCGCCCCCGCGGCATCCGCCCCGCGCGCCGACGTCACTCCGGCACGCTGCGATGCATCGGCGCGCTGCTAACCAGCAGTCACTGCGGGGATTGGCTGGCCGTCCTCGAGGTAAACCGTCCCGTGGCGGTTGTCGAGGGCCGCGCTGACCCGGCGCCGGATTGGTCCGCGCAGCATTTCCAAAGCCTGTCCTACCGGGGCGAGCCGGTGCTCGGATACCTCCTCGGACTGCAGCGTTATCTCGCTCAGCGCCACATCATCTACCGCGCCGCAGTCGAACAGGAACCGGACACCGCCCTGGTTGCCGTCGCGCGGCGGCCGGAAGTCGACGCACGCGAGCCGCGCACCGGTGACCGCCAGGCCGGTCTCCTCCAGCACCTCGCGCTGGCAGGCCTGCCACGGAGTCTCGCCGTCGGCCTCCATGACCCCGCCGGGTATCGTCCAGCCCGACTTGTAGGTCGGGTTGAGAATCAGCAGGCGGCCGGCACCGTCGAAGATCAGCGCCCCCGCCGATATCGGGATTGCCGGGAGAACGTACTCGGCCGCACCAGCGGGCTCTGTGTCTGGATCCGCCATGTCTGCCTCCGCCATAAGCCCACAATACGACCGGGCCCGTCAGGCCCACAGGGTCAGGCGAAGGCCTTAACGATAGGCGCGAGCCGTGTCAGGTCGTCCGGCTCAGCAAGATCCGGCAACGCGAGGAAAACTGTGCTGACCCCGCGCTCAGCCAGCTGGCGGTAACGGCCCACATGATCTGCGCCAACTCCGGCGTGGTGGCTGCGGGCGAACGCCGCGGCGGTGGTCCGGCCGCGCAGCGCCTCGACCAGTTCGGCTACGTGCTCGCGATCCCGCCCCACGACGGGCACGTCCAGCACGGTAACCGCGATCTCGGCCGGATCGCGGTCCGCCGAGCGGCAGTGCGCGCGCAGCATTGCGAGCTTGCGGTCGAGCACCTCAGGTTGCGACGGCAGGTTGCAGCCATCGCCGAGCCTGGCCGCGATTCGCAGCGTGCGCCGTTCACCGCTGCCGCCGACAATAATCGGGACCGGCGCGGCCGGACGCGGATAACAGGTCGTCTCGGGCAGCATCACTCGCTCCCCGGAGAAACTCTTGGTGCCCGGCTGCCAGAGTGCACGCAATGTCTCGATCGCCGTCTCAAGCATGTCCAGGCGTTCCGCGGCCGGCGGGAACGCCAGCCCGAACGCGGCGTGCTCGCGTTCCCACCAGCCGGCCCCGATTCCGCAGAACGTGCGTCCGGCGCTGAGCGCGTCCAGGGTGGCCGCGGTCTTGGCCAGCAGCCCGGGCGCGCGGAACGTCACCGGCGTGACTAGCGTGCCGAGCCGGAGGCTGGTGTCGAGCCCGGCCAGCAGGCCGAGCGTGACCCACGGCTCGGGGATAGGTTCCCAGGCCCGGCCGACCTGCGGGACCTGGATGAGATGGTCCATCAGCGCAATGCCAGCGAAGCCCGCGCCGGCCGCCGCGAGGGCCACTGCCTTGAGCCAGCCGGCCGGATCGTCGCCCCAGCCGAAGCGGGAGAGCTGCAGGATGAACTGCAGCTGAGCGGGCTGGGTTCGCTGCTCACTCGCTGCCTGCCGGCTGCCTGGCGAGTGCGCAGGCTCGGCCGCACCTGCCGCCGGATGCACGACAAGATCCCAGCCCTCGTCCGCCAGCTGGCGGGCGACGTCCGGCATCTTCCGCAGCTGCGACTCCAGCACCGCCGCGGGCACCGGTCGGCTGCGCTCGCGGTTGCGCCGCCGGCATACAGCCGGGTCCGAGTCGAAAAGCACGGCGACAGCAGGTAGCCCGGCCTGCCTGGCCAGGGCCAGGTAGCCAAGCCGTCGGACGGGATCCAGCCCAAGCGTGTCGATGACTGTGGTTAGCCGTCTGCGGGTGCGTGCGCCCGCGATCTGATCGAGCAAGGAGAACGCGTCCGCGGACGCGTCAAGGTCGTTATCGCCGCTGCCGACTACAGAGCGGAGCTGGTCGGATGAGACGATCTCACGCGCCAGGTAGCGCTCGCCGCCCCAGCTCGATTTTCCTGAACCCGACGGCCCGACGAGCACCACAACCGCAGGATCCGGGATCGTCGTTCCCGGCTGGATGAGATCAGGATCCACGGTCTCCAGCGTGCCAGACCAGAACCGTGGAGCCGTCAGATCATCCGCATGAGCCAGCCGAAGCCGGCGAGTGCGATCACGATTCCCGTTACGGCCATCCACCGTCCGCGTTTGCCGCCAGCGCCAGTATCGGGCAGGGCGACCAGGCCGCAGATCAAGGCTGGCAGCACCGCCACGACGGCACCGGCAAAGATAACCGTCACCAGGCCGAACAAAAAGGACAAGACGGCGAAGACACTAGCTGGTGGATATTTCGACGCGTTTGTAGCCGCTGCCACCGAAGGTAGAGCCACCGGCCATTTCCCGGTCGGGACCGCGCCCAACGGCCCGACCGGCAGATCCGCGGTGACCGTGGCCAGATCCCCGTACGACTTGGAGGCATGGACCTCGCTCACGCGCTCGGTAAACTCGTCCCGGTCGAGCCTTCCCTCGGCGAAAGCGGCCTTGAGCACGTCAATCGCCCGTTCGCGGTCCGCATGCGCGGCCCTCAGCTGCCTGTAACCCTGTATCTGCAGGTCATAACCGGGTCTGACGGCCATCGCGCATCCCCCATCCCCCGACTCCGCGCCTCCCTCATCCCCGAACCCGATCAGCCTACGCTGGCCCCCTGAACGCGACGACGCCCCGGTCGATCACGACCGTGCCGTCTTCCTTCGCCGTCTGGAACTGAGCGGAGCCGTTGTCGCCGACCCAGATCGAGATCACCAGCGACTCGCCGGGCAGCACCGGACGGCTGAACCGACCGGACATCGAGGTGAATCTGGCCGGGTCGGAGCCGCACAGCTCGTGCAGCAGGGCACGGCCGGTAAATCCATACGTGCACAGGCCGTGCAGGATCGGCCTGCTGAATCCGCCTCTGGCCGCGAAGGCAGGATCGGCGTGCAGCGGGTTCCGGTCGCCGCATAGTCGGTAGAGCAGCGCCTGCTCCGGCCTGGTCTGCTGGACTATCTTGTGGTCGGGCGCCCGGTCGGGCAGTTCCCATGGCCGGCTGGTGCTGCGGTCTCCGCCGAACCCTCCCTCACCGCGGATGAACGTACTTGCCCGCGTCGTCACCATCGGCTCGCCGGTAGCTGCGTCCACTGCGTGGTTCTCCGACTCCACAAGTGCCCCAGAACCTTTGTCGTAGATGCCTGTCACCATGGAGGCGGTGCGCAGCGTACCCGCGACCGGCAGCGGCTGATGCAGCTCGATGGACTGCTCGGCGTGTACCAGCATCGCGCGGTCGAAGTCGCCGAGATCGCCGGATGCCCTGGCCTGCGCCAGCAGCACCCCGAAGGTCGGCAGTACCTGCTGTTGCACGCCTGCCGTGTTCTCGGTGGTGAACTGCAGCTCCCGCAGCGGGTCACCGAGCCCGGCCCCGACTCCGATGGCGTAGAGCAGCGCGTCGGTGGACGTCCACGACCGCTCCTGCGGCTCCCCCTGCACGCCAACAAGACTGTGATTGAGCGGCATCGATTTCCTCCTGGCGGGTCGGCTAGCCGGTTGACCCAACCGCAGTGACGCGACGCCACTGACGCGACCGGGGTGACGCGTCCGCATTGACACCGCGGGGCTGGCTGGGTCCAATGGCCTAGTAGAACACGCTTCTAGTATTTCGCTCCACTGCCGGTTTCACCGGCTTCGCCGATTCGCGGAGGCTGTCGCATGGGCTTGCTGGACGGACGTGTGGCCATCGTTACTGGTGCGAGCCGCGGCATCGGCGCCGCGATCGCCAGGCGGTTCGGTGCCGAGGGAGCCGCGGTCGCGGTTGCCGCCAGGACTGTCGAGCCGGGCAGCTCCCCGTTCGGCGGGACCATCGCCGAGACGGTCGGCCAGATTCGTGATTCCGGCGGCACCGCAGTCGCGATTCCCGCAGATCTGTCTAGAGCCGAAGACCGGCAGCGCCTGGTAGCCGAGACCGCCAGCCAGCTCGGCCCGCCCGACATCCTGGTCAATAACGCCGCGGTCACCTATTTCACGCGGGTCGAGGACTTCACCCCGAAGCGATACGCGCTGATGTTCGCGGTCCAGGTGGAGGCGCCGTTCCAGCTGGCGACGCTGGTGCTGCCGGGCATGCGCGCGCACGGGGCTGGCTGGATCCTCAACATCTCCTCCAGCGCGGCTCGGCACCCGGCCATCCCGCCCGGGCCATTCGCGGGGCGCGGCGGCACCGTCTACGGGATGTGCAAGGCGGCGCTCGAACGATTCTCCACCGGCCTGGCCGCCGAGCTGTATCCGGACAACATCGCGGTGAACGCGCTCTCGCCGACGAAGGTGGTACCGACGCCAGGCACTATCTTCCACCACCTCACGACCGGCGACGATGATCCGAACGCCGAACCGACCTCTGTGATGGCCGAGGCGGCGCTGATGCTGTGCCATCGCGATCCGCAGAGCCTGACCGGGCGAGTCACCTACTCGCAAGAACTGCTCGCTGAGCTCGGCGTCCCGGTGCCCCAGGCCTGATGGTGCGCGATGGCTGGGTGCGGGCGGACTGTCACCTGCACACTGCGCTTTCTGGCGACGCGGTCACGACCATCGATCAGCTCGCCGAACGGGTCGAATCCGAGCAACTCGACGTCATCTGCATTACCGACCACAACGTGACGGCCGCCGCACTCGCCGCCGCCGAACGCGGCATCGGCGCGCGCGTCATCATCGGAGAAGAGATCAGGACTCGCGAGGGCGACCTGATTGGGCTGTTCCTGACCGAGCGGGTGCCGTACGTGTTGCCGCTCGGTGAGGCGGTGGGGCTGATCAGGGCGCAGGGCGGCCTGGTCTATGTGCCGCACCCGTTCGATCCGGGCCGGTCTAGCCTGGGCGCGGCCGCACGGCAATTGTGCGCCGACGGCCTGGCTGATGTGATCGAGGTCTTCAACGCAAAGGTCGAGGATCAGCGCTGCAATGAGCAAGCGGCGGCGCTCGCCGCCAGCTGCGGATTGCCTGGCGCGGCGGGCTCGGATGCCCACGATCCCGAGGGCATCGGCGCCGCCTACCTGGAACTGCCCGACTTTGACGGTCCGGCCGAATTCCTGGCCGCGCTGAAGCGCGCGGAGATCACCGGCGAGTACCGTCCGCACGCGCCCCGCTATGCCAGGCGGCCTCAGGCAGCTTCCTGACCAGCCATCGTCGGAGCTACCACGGGACGTGCTGGTTGATCCACCGCAACGCGGGCCCGATCACCGGGCGCTCGTGCCAGCCGCGCGACATGACCTCGCCCCGGATCGACTCCGCCGCGCCGCGGAGCTGCTTGCGCATCACCGACGCCTGATAGTCCCTGGCCCGGCGGCCAAGGAACCGGACGCAGTTGACGCACACGCCCACCTCGGGGTGATTCCCCAGGCGGACTAGAGCCGCCTCCGCAGTCATGTGGCCGCAGCACCAGCACTCGCTCTCTTCGGCCCCGCCCGCAGTTTCAGTCTCGGCTGTCATCGCTTCTCCAGACGTTAGTGCGAACTCCGTCAAGCCGGCCGAGCCTCCTCTTCGAGAAGTACCTCCATCCCGTTCGGAGGCTGCACCTTGACGATCCGGTAAATCCAGTCCTCCCGCGGTCGCTCGACGGTCACCTCGAAGCTGAGACCAGACCGCTCGCAGGCGGCAACCGCGGCATCAACGTCACTAACCCCGAGCTGCCAGCTCAGGCCGGCTGACGCCGGTTCCGCGCCGGTTCGGCGGCTCAGCCCGAACTTCAACGGCATCGTTGTCAGCGGCGATGAAGCCAGGGTATTCGGGGCCTTCGTAGGTTGTGCGCAGGCCTAGCTGCGCGTAGAAGCGCCGTTCCGCATCAGGGTCCTGTACGTGCAGGATCGGCACGAGCTTCGTTATCAACCCAGTCATGTTCCTTATTGTGTCGCAACGAGCCGGATGGCAATTCCGGTATCGTCCCGTCGCGCTGGCTGTCCGCGATGCCCGGCGGCTGATGACAACCTTCGCTCTGGCTCGTTACGTCATGACTGGCGAGACTGAGTGATGCTGGCCACGGCGGACGGAGCTGACATGCGAGCGGCCGACGACGCGGACTTCTCGCTGTTCGTCGCCGCGTCTTCTCGGCGTCTGCTCCGCAGCGCTTACCTCATCACCGGCGACCTGGCCGACGCCGAGGACCTGCTGCAGACCGCGCTGGAACGGGCCTACCGCCGATGGCCGGCTATCAGGCGGAAGGACGTCCCGGAGGCCTACGTCCGCCGGATCCTGGTAACGACGGCCATCAACGGGCAGCGCCGCCGCAAGCTCAGCAGTTCCCCGCTGGACGAGGCGCTGTTGCCCGGCCAGCTGGACCCGGCCGTCGAAGGGCTGCCCGGCCGGACCGCGCTGATGGCGTGCGTGCGTGACTTGCCGGCCGGGCAGCGGGCCGTGCTCGTGCTGCGCTACTTCGACGACCTCACCGAGGCCGAGACCGCACGAGCGCTCGGCTGCAGCATCGGCACAGTGAAGTCTCAGCACGCCCGGGCACTGGCACGGCTTCGGGAGTTTGCACCGTCCCAGCTCGGCAATGGCCGGACCACGGAGGCGACCGAAACCGCGAACGGGAGCATGTCATGAACAGCCGACTCGAGGATCAACTGCGAACGGCGTTCGAGCAGGCGAGCGACTTCATCGAGCCACGGCCACAGCTAGCCAGCCGGGCCCGCGCCTCAGCACGCCGTCGACGGCGAACTCGTACCGCAGTTGTGTCCGCGGCGACGGCGGTCGTCTTGCTGGCGGTCGGCAGCGGCGTCCTGGTGGCCAACTCTCACGCGGGTCATCATGGCAAGGCGGCGGCTCAGGTCCGGCTGCGGCATCCGATCCGGATACCAGCCGCGTGGTCAATGCAGATGGCCATCAGCGGACGGCACCTGTACGTGGCCACGGAAGTGCCCGACTCGCTCGCAGGCTATGACCTGGCGACCGGCAAGCTCATCCGGCGGATCGTGCTGCCAACCGGACTGGCCACATTGACGGTGGGTCCAGGTGGCCTGGTCTGGCTCGGCTTTGGTCCCGTCGGTCTCGCGAAGCCAGCCAAGGTCTGGCTGCTCAGCGCCGACCTGTTGCGGCGTTCGGCCGGCCCGGTCGATGATGCTCAAACGATCGTGCCAACCGGCCCGACGACTGCATGGACGGTATCGCGTCGCGGCCTGGTCGCGCTGGCATTGCCGAGTCCAGGCGATCCCGGCCGGGGAACCCAGCGCCTAGAGCCGGGTACCGGCTTGGGCTTGGTCACGAACGTTGAGGTCGCCGGTCCTGCCGAGGCTGTCGGCGGCAACGTCGCCGTTGAAGTGTCGGGCAAGACCTTCATTGGGGGACTGGTGATCGCCGGGCGCCCAGCCGTCAGATTCGGCGGCGACAAGCAGACTCAGATCTACAGGATGACGAGCGGCGGCGACTCACTGTGGGCCGTCACGATACCCCGTTATGACGTTGCGTTCCCGACCTACGGCCAGCTGATCCGTCTCAATGCCCAGCTCAAGCCGACTACGCCGACATCCGTCGCCGATAATCCTGCCTTCGCGAAGATAGGCGGGATTACCTATGAAGGCGGCGCGCTCTGGGTATGGACCGGCGGCACCGGGCTATATTGCGTTGCGGCTGACCGCGTCACACCGCTGCCATATTTCGGCTTCCCCGATGTGGTGATTTCCGGGACCGCGTACTTCGCTATCAAGCAAGGCGACAAGCAGGGCTGGCTGATCACCAGCAAGCCGGTGCCGACCGCCTGCCGCTAACGCAGCCGAGCAAGAGTCAGCTACAGGCCGATGCGGGCAGCCAGGTGCTCACGGTGGTAGCTGGCGTCACCGAGGAATAGCTCACTCGACTTGGCCCGCTTGAAGTACAGGTGCGCGTCGTGCTCCCAGGTGAAGCCGATGCCGCCGTGCATCTGGATGTTCTCCGCGGCGACGTGGAAGTACACGTCGGAAGCGTAGGCCTTGACCAGCGACGCCACGACCGGGATCTCCGTCGAATTCTCGGCTACCGCGGCTGCCGCATACTGCACGGCCGAGCGCAATGACTCGACCTCCAGCAGCAGGTCGGCGCAGCGGTGCTTGAGCGCCTGGAAACTGCCAATCGGGCGGCCGAACTGGTGCCGCACCTTCAGGTACTCCACCGTCATGTCCAGCGCACGCTGCGCGCCGCCGAGTTGCTCGGCCGCGAGCGCGATCGCCGCGACGTCTAGGGTGTGGGTCAGCACCGCGGCACCGGCGCCGGCCGCGCCGACGAGCGTGGCGGGCACTCCACTGAAATCGAGCGTCGCCAGCTTCCTGGTCTGGTCCAGCGTCGGCACCGCGGTCCGGGTCAGGCCAGGCGCATCACCGGGCACGGCGAACAGGCTCAGTCCCGCCGCCGCCCGCGCGATCACCAGGATCAAGTCGGCAGTGTGCCCGTCCAGGACGAAGCTCTTGCGCCCGTCCAGCTGCCAGCCGCTCGCACCGTTGCGGCCCGGGCCGTTGCTGGCGGCCAGCCGGATCGCGTCCGGCTCCCACGACCCGTCTTCCTCGGTGAACGCCAGCGTCGCGATCGCCTCTCCGGAGGCGATGCCGGGCAGATATGCGTTCTTGGCGTCCGCGTCATTGCTGGCGAGCAACGCAGTCGCGGCCAGTACCGCGCTGGCCAGGTATGGCCCGCCGTAGAGCGCGGCGCCGAGTTCCTCCAGCACGATCGCCTGCTCGGCAAAGCTGAAACCGGACCCGCCGTACTCCTCAGGGATCGCGATGCCCTGCAGGCCAAGCTGCTCGCCGGCCTGCCGCCAGACGCTCTCGTCGACCCCATCGGTCGTGTCCATGAGCTCGCGCACGGCGGTGAGCGGCGCCCGGTCGGCTAGGAAGCGGCGGACGGAGGCGCGCAGTTCCTCCTGCTCGGCACTCACACCCAGGATCATTGGTCCGACTCCGTTCCGTCCTCGGCGACGACCAGGACGTCGAGCGCCTCAATCTGATCACCGCACACCCATAGCGGATTGATTTCAAGGGCCTCAAGCCCGTCCAGCGAGCAAGCCAGTTCGCCGATGCGGGCGATGACCTCGGCCAGCGCGTCCAGATCGGCGGCCACGCCGCCGCGCGCGCCCTGCAACAGCGGCAGGCCGCGCAGTTCGCCGAGCATGCGACGAACCTCAACCGGCCCGGCGGGCAGCAGCCGGAGGCTGGCGTCGCCCAGCACCTCTACCCAGATGCCGCCGAGCCCGACGGCCAGCACCGGCCCGAAACCAGCATCCATGGTCACGCCCGCCAGGACCTCGACGCCACCGGACCGCATGGCTGTGACCAGAACCTCGTTACCCGCATTATGGGTTTGCGCGGCGGCGACTACCTGTGCGTAGGCGGCCCGGACGGCGTCGTCTCCGGACAGGCCCAGCGCGACGCCGCCGATATCGGACTTGTGGCTGATCAGCGGGGAGCTGATCTTGATCGCCACCGGGCCGCCGAGCTCGCGGGCCGCGGCCACGGCCTCGCCGGCCGTCCGCGCCAGCATTCCGGGCACCACCGGGATTCCCGCCGCCGTCAGCAGGTCGCGAGCGGTGGATTCCGCCCACGGGCGGGCCTGGCCAGATCGCCCGTCCGGCCGCCCTGATAGCGGGCGCACGGCGCCGCGGCCCTCCAGCCAGCGCAGCGCGTTGCCGAGCGCCTGCATCCCAAGCTCGATACCGCCAACCAGGTGGACGTCGTGCCTGCCCAGCAGTTCCCTGGCGTAGCCGCTGACATCTGTGCAGGTCATGCCCAGCGGAATCGCCGGAATCGGGGCCGACGCCACCCGCTTGGCCAGCCAGTCGATGCGGGACTCCAGCAGGCTCGCCAGTGTCTCGTCGAGCGGCCTGATTTCGGGGATCGTGAAGCCGGTGAATACGACGAAGTCGAGGCCAGGATCGGCGAGGGCCGCATCGAGGGCGTGATCGATCGCCGTGAGCGGTGAGCTGCGGGCGTTGGCCAGCACGTACCCGGTCACGTCCAGCGGGTTGCGCGCGGCGGCGAACGACGGCAGGTGCGCCGCGATCGCCTCCGTCGTTTCCGGTTCGAACGGCGGGATTTCGATGCCCTCGGCGCTGGCCCGGTCGGCGATGATGTCGCAAGCGCCGCCAGAAGCCGTGAGCACGCCCATCCGGCGGCCCTGTGGCGCGCGCTGATAGCCGAGAAATGCCGCCGTGCTGAGCAGTTCCTCGATGCTCGTTACGCGGATCACGTTGAGCTGGCGGAGGGCGGCATCGACGACGGCGTCATCCCCGGCGACTGCGCCGGTGTGCGCGAGCGCCGCCTGCTGCCCGGCCTGGCTGGTGCCCGCCTTCATCGCCACGATCGGCTTGCCGGCCCGGTCCGCCCGCACCGCCGCCGCACTGAATGCCGCGGGGTCTCCGATCTCCTCGAGAAACATGCAGACAACCCTGGTCTGCTCATCGGCGACCAGGTAGTCGAGCATGTCGGCGGTCGTGATCATCGCCTCGTTGCCAAGCGAGGCAACCGTGCTGACCCCGATGGCCTGCGATCGCGCGAACGCCAGGAACACGCTGGCCAGTGCGCCGCTCTGGAGCGCTATTCCGACGGGACCGGCAGTCAGCGGGAGCGGCACGGTCAGGGCATACGGGGCGGCCTTGGCGGCGGTATTCAGGAAGCCCAGGCAGTTCGGCCCGAGCAGCACGATGCCGTGGCTGGCTGCGGCCTGCACCAGGTCGTCCTCCAGCTGCCTGCCCTGCGGGCCGGCCTCCCGGTAGCCGGACGCGAGGACCACCGCGTTCCGGACCCCGGCGGCGGCCGCGTCTTCGATCACGCCTGCGACGGCTTCGGTCGGGGCCAGGATGAAAGCCAGGTCGGCCGGCTCGGCAAGTTCTCGCAGGCTGCGGGCCGCGGGGCGGCCGAAGACCTTCTGATGCTTCGGGTGTACCGGCAGCAAGGGGCCGCGGAAGCCAACGGCACTGCTGGCCGCGACGATGAACCTGGACCAGCCGGAGCTTTCCGAAGCCCCGACCATGGCGATGCTGCGCGGCGCGAAGAATTCGGCCAGCCGGTCGGGAGTGATGAACTCATGCGCGGCTGCCCGCGCGGCGGTGCGATGCTCGGTGACCGGCGGATCAGTGACCAGCGCGGTGCTGCGCGCGGCCTGGCCCGCGCTCGTCACGCCCGCACCCGCGGCTCCTTGGGCAGCCCAAGGGCGCGCTCGGCGATGATGTTGCGCTGGATCTCGCTGGTGCCCGAATAGATGGTGCCCGCCCGGCTGGACAGGAAGACGTTCTGCCAATTGGTGGTCTGGTAACCATCGCCAGCCGGCCGGACCAGGCCGTCCGTTCCCTCAATGTCCATGGCTATCTCCCCGAGCCGCTTGTGGTACTCGCTCCAGAAGAGCTTGGAGATCGATGCCTCCGGGCCAGGCTGACGACCCTCCGCCAGCCGCGCCAGCGTGCGCAGGCCGGTGAACCGCATCAACTGGACCTGGCTGTAGGCCCAGGCCAGCTGCTGGCGGATCAGCGGATCGGTGTTGCTGCCGCGCTTGCGGGCGGTCTCCGTTAGTTCCCAGAACTCCCGCTCGTAGGCCAGATGCAAGATCGTGGCGCTGCCGCCGCGTTCGTAGCCGAGCGTGGTCATCGCGACTCGCCAGCCGTTGTTCAAGCCCCCGATCACGTTGAACAACGGCGCCCGGACTCCGTCCAGGAAGTCCTCGCAGAACTCCGCAGCGCCCGACATCTGCCGGACCGGCTGGTAGCTGACCTTGGGGTCGGTGAAGTCGATCAGCACGAAGGAGATGCCCGCGTGCTTCTCGGCGGCGGGGTCGGTGCGACACAGCACGAACATCTTGTTGGCCCGTGCGGCGCCGGAGGTCCACAGCTTCTGGCCGGTGATGACGATCTCGTCCCCGTCGATTTCCCCCTTGGTCTGCAGGCCGGCCAGATCGGATCCGGTGCCGGGCTCGGAGAACCCCTGGCAGTACACGTCTTCGCCGGAGATGATCCGGGGCAGGAAATGGGCCTGTTGCTCGGGCGTGCCGTGCACGATAATCGACGGGCCGACCAGGCTCTCGCCCATTCCCCTGACCACGCGCGGCAAGCCAGCCCGGTACAGCTCCTCGTTGAAGATCGCGGTGCGGACCGCGTCCAGGCCCTTGCCGCCGAACTCCTGCGGCCATTGCGGGCAGATCAGCCGGGCCCCGGCCAATTCGCGCTCCCACTGCGCATAGGCCTGATGCTGCGCCGCCGCGGCCCGGCGCGCGCTGCCGTAGCCGCCGGTGGTGACGACGTTGTTCCAGTCGGTGAGCTCGGCCAGGCCAGGCGGGGCATGTTCCGCTATCCAGTCGCGAATCTCCGCGCGAAACTGCGCGATTTCCGGGCCAAGGTCAAGATCCATCGAACCTCCCCGGCTGGAGCCGTCTGCGGTGGCTTACTGCCAGCAGCCTGGCAGCTGAAGAGCGGACAATCCTAGAATCACGTTCTAGACCGATGAAATCCCGGCGGCACCGTTGCTGTCAAGGCAGTCTGCCTCAGGGCCCGGCGATTCAGTCGGGCCTGGCCGGGCCACCGGTCATCATGCGGGCCGCATACTCGATCACCGCATCGATGATCCGCATCGCCTGGGCCCTTGTCTTCGCGGCCGCGACTTCACGGGCACCCTCGCCGATCAGCGACGTCAGCACCGCGGCATAGAGCCGGTCGAGCGGGGTGTCCGGCAGCCGGAGGAGCGCGTCGTTCTGCCGGATCCACTCGTGCCCGCGCTGCCGGCGCATGACCTCGAAGCCGGGCGGCCCGTCGCCGGCCGAGAACAGCAGGGCCAGGTCACGCCGCTGCCAGCTGCCCTCGAGGTACGCGCGCGCGCCAGCCGCGAACAGCTTGGCCGGATCGTCGACACCCGCCTGCCTGGCGGCAGCCACTGCCGTGCTGGCCGCCTCCTCATAGGCCAGCTGGTGCTCCTGCCACAGCGCGAGGAACAGTTCGCTCTTGCCGCCGAAGTGGTGGTAAAGGCTGCCCACGCTGGAGCCAGCTCGCTCCACCACGTCGGCAATGCTGGCATCCGCGAAGCCCTGCCGGGTGAACACCGCACGGGCGGCGTCCAGCAGCGCGCGCTGCGTCTGCGCGGTGCGCCCCCACTGCCAGGCGCTGCTGCCCGGCTTCCGCAGCTGCGGCTCGGCCATCTTGATGCCCTCCGCCTCGTGGATCTGCCATTGCTGTTCGCAGCATCGTGCCACGGCTGGCGCCAGTTCCGTGAATGCCAGGGCGGTACTCGTATCGCCACGGTGCCGGTAACGATTGCCGGCCCAGACAGGACATGTGATCCGGGTCTCAGTGATAATTCCAGAAGACCGTTCTAATATCGGCCATCGGGACATCACGAAGGGGTCAGGTGAGCGCTATGGGCAGCCTCGACGGGCGGGTTGCGATCGTGACCGGCGCAGGCCGCGGTATCGGCAGGTCGACGGCGCTGCTGCTGGCCCGCGAGGGCGCGAGCGTGGTGGTGAACGACCTCGGCAGCGCGGTCGATGGATCCGGCACGGATACCGGTCCGGCCCACGACGTCGTCGCCGAGATCACCAACGCCGGCGGCAAGGCCATCGCAAACGGAGCTGACGTATCCGATCACGCGGCGGCTGAGGACATGGTCAAGACCGCGATCGGCGAGTTCGGCCGGCTCGACGTCCTGGTCAACGTGGCCGGCATCCTGCGCGATCGGATGATCTTCAACATGTCCGAGCAGGAGTGGGACGACGTCATCCGGGTCCACCTGAAGGGCAGCTTCAACACCTCGAAATTCGCCGCCGCGCACTGGCGCTCGCTGCGCGAGCAGGATGCCCAGAACCGCATCATCAACTTCACCTCGGTCTCGGGGCTGCACGGGGCGCCCGGCCAGCCGAATTACGCTGCCGCGAAGATGGGCATCGTGGGCCTGACCTGGTCCTGCGCCAACTCCCTTGGTAAGTACGGCGTCACGGTCAACGCTGTCTCTCCCGGTGCGGCCACCCGGATGACCGACACCGTGCCCTCCGAGCGCCGCCGCCGGGACGGCCCGTACACCGACGAATGGTCGCCGGACAACGTCGCCACGGTCGTGGCCTACCTGGCCAGCGAGCGGTCCGGCTGGCTAACTGGCCGCATCGTGCACTCCTCCGGGTACGAGGTTTCCCTCTACAACAACATGTCGCCGGTCGTCCGGCTGATCGGGCAGGAGGCCTGGCACCTCGACGACTTGGCCGAGCAGGTCGAGCGCTCGTTCCGGCCGCAGCCCGGCCGAGCGGTATGAGCCTGCAGGTGACGGCGAAGCCCGTACCCGAGCCGACGCCGGAGACGCAGCCGTTCTGGGATGGCTGCGCCCGCGGCGAACTGCTGCTGCAGCGCTGCCTCGACTGCGGCAAGCCGTACTTTTATCCCCGGCCGGTCTGCCCGTCCTGCGGCTCTACCAAGGTGGAATGGTTTACCGCCAGCGGCCGCGCCACCCTGTACTCCTATGTGATCAATCACCGGCCGGCCCGCGGCTTCGAGAACGACGGCCCATACGCTATCGCCGTCGTCCAGCTCGCCGAGGGCCCTCGGATGATGACGAACGTCACCGGCATTCCGAACACCCCCGAGGACCTCATCCTGGACATGGACCTGCAGGTGACGTTCGAGCAGCGCGGCGAGATCAGCCTGCCGGTGTTCATGCCCGCGACCGCGGCGCACCGGGAGGCGAGTGCATGAGCCGCGATCAGGGCGTGATCATCGCCGGCGCGGCCGAGACCGACGAGATCGGGAAACTGCCCGGCAAGTCGACGCTGCAGCTGCACCTGGAGGCAGCGGTGAATGCCGTCGCCGACGCCGGGCTGACCATGCGCGACATCGATGGCATCGCGACCGTCAACGCGCCCGGCCCGGTCCAGGTCGCGCACGCGCTCGGCATCACCCCGGCCTGGATGGACGGCACCGGCGTGGGCGGGACCTCGTTCCTGCTGCACGTCCGGCATGCGGCGGCAGCGATCCGGGCCGGCTACGTCAAGACCGTCCTCATCACCCATGGCGAATCAGGCCGGTCCAGGGTAGGCGCGACCCCGTTCCCTCGTGGTGCGTCGTCGATGCCCGGCCAGTTCGAGGCGCCGTACGGAACGGCGGGCCCGACCACCGCGTTCACCATCCCGGTACTCCGCTACATGAAGGAATACGGGCTTACTCACGAGCAGCTTGCGTATGTCGCGGTCGCGCAGCGCAAATGGGCGGCCCGGAATCCGCGGGCGATGTTCCGCGATCTGATCACCGTTGACGACGTGCTGGCATCCCGGCTGGTCGCCTACCCGTTCCATCTGCTGGAGTGCTGCCTGGTCACCGACGGCGGCGGCGCGCTCGTCGTGACCTCCGCGGACCGGGCGGCTGATTTCCCCAAGCCCGCGGTGCGCGTGCTCGGCACCGGCGAGTCAGCCGAGGCGCCGATGATCTCGCAGCTAGTTGACTTCACCGAGTCGCAGGCCTTCCGGCTCGCCGGTCAGGCCGCGTTCGCCGAGGCAGGCATCACCACTGCCGACGTCCGCCACCTGATGGTCTACGACGCGTTCGCGCACGTGCCGATCTACGGCCTGGAGGCGCTCGGCTTCACCGCGAAAGGCGAGGCAGGCGCGTTCATCTCGGACGGAAACACCGAACCGGGCGGCATGCTGCCGCTCAACACCAACGGCGGCGGCCTGTCTTACACCCATACCGGCATGTATGGCATGTTCGCCATCCAGGAGGGCGTCCGGCAGGTCCGGGGCGAGGCCGCTGCGCAGGTTCCCGGTGTCGACATCAGCGTGATTGTGGGGAACGGGGGCATGTTCGCCACCTCTGGCGTGCTGGTGCTCGGGCGCTGAGGCCGGGCGAGACGCTGATCTTCGTCTGCGACCTGGTCTCGGTCTGAGCATCACCGGCGCGGCACCGGCCGGAAATGCAGTTGGCCGGCGCTGTCTGGCCCTTGTAGTTTTCTCGGGTGTTTACCCGGCCAGCGGATCTTCCTGAAGCCTTGCTCAGCGACGCACTGGCCGACGGCTGGGGATTCCGGCCGGCTTCGCTGAGCTATCAGGCTGTCGGCTTCGGCAGCTATCACTGGCTGGCCGTTGACTCGGGCGGACAGAAGCTGTTCGCAACTGTTGATGACCTGACCGAGAAGCTCCGCGACGACGCCGACACCACCAACGCGGTGTTCGGCCGGCTGGATCAGGCATTCGAGGCGGCACTGTCCCTACGGCGTGACACTGGCCTGGACTTCGTCGTCGCACCGCTGCCGGCCACCGGCGGGCGAGTGCTGCGCAGGCTGACCGACCGCTTCTCGCTCGTGGTCCATCCGTACCTGGCTGACTGCCGGAGCGGCCAGGACGGCGAGTTCGAGACAAGCGCCGACCGGCATGCCGTGCTTGCGATGCTGGTCCGGCTGCACAGTGCGGAAGCGACCAGGCCACCGACCGATAATTTCGAATTTCCTGGTCGTGCCGCGCTGCTGGCGGCCATGCACAGTACCGGCGAGCCGTGGCAGGCCGGGCCGTACGGGACCCGAAGCAGGGACCTGCTGGCACGTCACGCCGCGGATCTCGGTGCGCTGCTGGCCGCTTTCGACGAGCTGGTCGGCCGGGTCTGCGCCAGAGCGGGCCGGATGGTCATCACCCACGGTCAGCCGGACGCGGCCAACGTGCTGAAGACACCGGCCGGCTTCGTCTTCGTGGACTGGGAGTCCGCGCTGCTGGCACCGCCCGAACGTGATCTATGGGCGCTGGCGGAGTCCGATCCCGGCCTGCTGGATGCCTACAGCGCCGCGACCGGTACCGTCATCGACACCGACGCGCTGGCGCTGCACCGCATGTGGTACGACCTGGCCGAGATCTCCTGTTACATCCGCTGGTTCCGGAGCGCCCACGACGACACCGCCGATGCCACCGAGGGCTGGCAGAACCTGCAGCACTTCCTGCGGCCCGCGCGGCGGTGGCCGGACCTGCTGGCTCGTCCGGTCCGAGGCAGCTCCTAGCCTGGTCCGGTTCGTCCTGCGCCGATGCAACAGTGGCACCCTCGGCGGTCGGTGATCTTCCTGCATTCTCGGCCTCACGGCCGAGCCGGGCCCTGGAATCCGCGGCCGATTCGGTGAACCACCTGCGTGCCGCGTTCGTGTAGCGGGCAGGCGGTTCTCGTCGATGCGACCCGGCGGGTGCCAGCCCCGTTGTCGCACCCGGCAGGGGAGACCATGAGCCTGATCGCGCTTGCACTCTGGATCACCACCGCCGGCGGCGGGCTGTACCTGCTGTCCATCTGGCTGATCGAGTACGACAAGGACTTCCAGTCCGTCGCGGAGACCAGGCTCCCGCCCGTCGTTCTTGCCTGTCATGTGCTGCTGGCTGGCGGGGGCCTGCTGGTGTGGGCCTTTTACCTTTTCCTCGACGAAGAGCGGCTCGCCTGGACCGCAGTGGCCGCGCTCTGCCTGGCGGCTACGCTCGGCACCACCATGGCGATCCGCTGGGTGGGGGTATACCGGACCAGCCGCGCCATCAGGAGAGACCAGTCCAGCGTCCGGATGGCGCAGCTCAGCGGATCGGGCGGCGCTGTTGCGGTCGCCAGCCCGGTTGTCCGGGAGGGACCACCGGAGCGACACTTCCCGCTGCTCGTGGTCGTCGCACACGGCGCATTCGCGGCCGCGACGTTAACCCTGGTCCTGCTGACCGCACTCGGCGTCGGTGGCAGCTAGCCGTTCCGGGCTGATCAGCTCGCAGCGGCTGGCGCGCACGCATGCGCCGTCAGCCCAGGTCGCACGAGAGCAGGTCGTCCAGCGTTTCCCTGCGAATCACTACCTCGGCCGCCCCCCGATTGACCCACACAACGGCCGGCCTGGGCATCATATTGTAGTTGGAGGCCATGGAATAGCCGTAGGCCCCCGTTACCGGAGTGCAAACGACGTCGCCGATTTCGACCGAGGACGGCAGCATGCCGTCGCGAACCAAGGTATCTCCAGATTCACAATGACGTCCGACTATAGTCACGGCCTTATCCCTGATCGCCTCGGGTGCGCGGGGGAGAAAGGCCTCATAGCCGCTGTCGTACAGCAAGGGCCTGGGGTTATCGCTCATCCCACCGTCAACTGCCACGTAGGTGGTCCGGTCTTTGGTCGCGACGCTGCCGACGGTGTAGAGGGTCACGGCGGTGGCCGCGACAATGGACCGGCCCGGCTCGGCCAGCACCCGGGCGGCCAGACCAGCCTCCCGACAGCGGTTGATGATTGCTTGGCCCCAGTCTTCCAGGCTCGGCGCTTCGTCGGTTTCGAGGTAACGTACGCCAAGGCCGCCGCCTACGACGAATATCTCCGGATCCACGGACAGCACGAAGTCCAGCACGGAGTCCAGCGCCGACAGGAACGTGCCGATGGCGAAGACCAGGCTGCCTACGTGAATATGAATGCCGCGGAAACGTAGCCATTCTGTTTCGCGCACCACGTCGACCGCGGCCTGAGCGTCACCGGTCCACAGCGGGAAGCCGAATTTCGATTCCCTGTTTCCGGTGGCTATGAATCTGTGCGTGTGGACTTCGACGCCTGGATTAACCCTGATAAGGGCCGATACAGGCTGGCGGAGTTCTGCGGCGACTGCGGCAACGAGGCTAATGTCATCGAAGCTATCGAGCACTATCCACTGAACGCCCTCCAGGACGGCCCGCTCGATTTCCGGCCGGGTCTTGTTGTTGCCGTGAAGCACGAGCTTGCTGGCAGGCACGCCGGCAGACCTGGCCACGTGATACTCCCCGGCGGTAGAGACGTCCAGGGACATCCCGCTCTCGTACGCGAGCCGAGCCAGCGATTTGCAGACAAAGGCCTTGGTCGCATACGCGACACCGTCGCCGAAGATCTCTCGGGCTCTGGTCAGGTTGTGCTGCAGGTGCTCGACATCGTAGACGAATACCGGCGTCCCGAAGTCTCGGGCGATGGTCAGCAGGTCTACTCCGCCGACCGAGAGAGAACCATTGCCGTTCAGCTTGGTGGTCAGAGGAAGCAGCGAAAGGTCAATCGGATGCATAAGCAGTCGGCTTTTCGGCTAGGTCAGACCCGCACTGAGGCACGACACTATCGAACCCGGCCGGCGGCAATTGGCCCGGAGCTGCGGAGGCGCGCCTAGATAACCGATGCTGGCATCACCAAGCCCACTTCACGGGCCAGGAGTTCGTCCAGTGTCTCCCGGCGGACGCCCAGGCGGGCCCGGCCGTCCGCGCAGTAGATGACGGGCGGACGCAACGCCACGTTGTAATTGTTCGCCATGGTGAAGCAGTAGGCGCCGGTGACGGGGACCACGATCAGGTCACCGAGTCGCGGGCTGTTCAGCCAGACCTGCGGGGTGACGACGTCGCCGGCCTCGCAGTGCCGGCCGACGAGGTCGGCCATGACAGCTGGTTCGTCCCAGCGGCCGACCACCAGCGGGGTGAACCGCTGGCCGTAGAGCGAGTGCTCCAGGTTGTCGCCCATGCCGCCGTCGATGGCTACATGCAGCGGTCCGGCCTGCTTAATGGTCAGGACCCGGTACAACGTCATCCCCACCGGGGCGACGAGCGACCGGCCGGGCTCGACTAGCAGCTCGATGTCCGTGCCCAGCTGGTGATGAGCCGCGCCGACCAGGCGGTCCAGGTAATCATCGACGCCAGGTGCCTCGTCGCCGGGTTCATAACGCACGCCCAGGCCGCCGCCCAGGTCATAGACCTCGAATTCGCCCAGCGTGGCGAGCGCCGCCACCTCCGCCTCGAATTGGTCCAGCTCGAGTATCTGCGAGCCGATGTGGGCGTGCAGCCCGCGTAGGTCGATCATCGGCGCGGCCCGCATCCTGGCGATCGCCTCGGGTACCTGCTCGACCGGCAGCCCGAACTTCGCCGACTTGCCACCGGTGGCGAGGGCGGCGTGGGTGGCCGACTCGATCCCAGGGCTGACCCGCAGCAGGACCGGCGTCTGGCGCCGGGCGAGCGCGTCGATCCTGTCGATGTCGTCGAAGCCGTCGACCACGATGTATCCGATGCCCGCCTCGAGAGCTGCCTGGATGTCAGCGTCAGACTTGGCGTTGCCGTGCATGACGATGCTCTCCGGGTCTGCCCCGCCGGCCAGGCCCAGCCGCAACTCGCCCGCGCCGACCACGTCAAGCCCGAGGTTCTCGTCGGTGATGACGGACACCATCGATGGGGACGGGAACGACTTCATCGCGAAGCAAACGCGACCGCGGGCATGGCGACTGGTCAGTCCGGTCCGGTAAGCGCGGGCTCGGGCGCGCAGCGACGTCTCGTCGATGACGTAAGCCGGCGTGCCGAATTCGGCGGCGATTTCGATCAGTGAGCAACCCGCTATCCGCAAGTCGTCGCCATCGATGGCAGCCGTCGGCGGTAGCAGCGACAAATCTGGCATAGGCACTGCATACCTGACTGACAGGTCAGTCAGCAACCTGGGCTGGGTTTACTCTGAGCGGCCGGCGCCTTTGGCGGGTGGCCGGCTAGAAGTCGCTGGCGTACTGCCTCGTAGCTGATGATGGCGGCCGATGTCGACACGTTCAGCGAGTCGGCCAGGCCGAACATCGGGATCCGCACCCGGACGTCAGCGCGCTTAAGCCATTCGTCCGGGAGCCCGCTTTGCTCAGCGCCGACCGCGATCACGGTCGGACCGGTCAGGTCGGCCTCGGTCACTAGCTGCCGCCCGTCCGGCGTAGCCGCGACGATCGTCAATCCGTGCTCGCCGATCCAGGCCAGCGTCTCCGGCGTGGACGCCGACGCCACCGCGACGGAGAACACCGTCCCCTTGCTGGCCCGCACGACATTGGGGTTGGCCCAGTCGGTCACCGGATCCGCGGCAATGACAGCGTCGAGGCCGGCTGCGTCGGCCGTGCGGAGGATCGCTCCGAGGTTCCCCGGCTTCTCCAGGCCTGCGCAGACCAGGAGGAGCGGCCGCTCAGACAGCCGTATCCGGTCGAGTCGGTCGGGCACCGCCGGCACCACCGCGAGCCAGCCATCCGGTCCCTCGCGGTAGGAGATCTTCTCAAAGACCGGCCTGCTGACCCGGATGACCTCAGCACCGGAGGCCTCGGCCTGCGCAATCACCGCCGTGGCGGTGGGGACGGCGAGCTCCGCGCAGTAATACAGCGCCTGCGGCCGTGCCCCGGCGGCGAGTGCGAGGGTGATCTCGGCGAACCCCTCGACCAGGGTCACGTCCGACTTCTCCCGGCCGCGCCGACGCCTTAGCGCGGCAAGCTGCTTGATCCGGGGATTGGCCGGGCTGGTGATCTCTGGCTCCGCCGCCCGGCGCCGATCGGCGAGCACGCCAGCCATGCTAGCGGTGCGCGCATCGCGTCTTTGCGTTGAAGGCAGGCGTTCTGCGGCCGGATCTGATCTCGGCCCCGTCCAAGGTGGTTACGGCCGCCGGGAGAGCCCTGACCGCCGTCGAAACAGCACGGAACGTCCTCATGGATCCGGTTGCCCGGCGGCGATATGACGTCGAGATCGGCATCCGGAAGACCGGCGGCGGGCTAGCTGCCAGGAGCAGCGGCGGCCATCTGCAGCAGGCCGCGGAATCTCAGCCGCGCCGCGAAGAAGATCACTGCGGCGATGTAGGTACCGCCGCCTCACTGCGCAGATCGTGCCCCCAGCACCCGGATCGCGGCCCTTGGCCAGCTCAACGAACGCCATCGTGAGCGCGTTGGCCGCCTCACGTGCCGGTGGGTAGCGCCTGCCGATTCCGCGGACGGCGCCTCGCTGCCAGGCGCCGCCAGATCGCTACCGCCGTACCGGCGACGATGACCACAGCCGGGCCGCTGTGGACCGCGAACACCCCGGCGAGGCTCGGGCCTCCCCAATCACCTCGGTAGCTGGCCGGGTCGTTGAACTTGACCTCGAAGAATTCCGCGATACCGCGGCCGACCAGGAACAGCGCGAAGAAGGTGCCGAACGCTCCGCCGAGTGCGCACAGTACGCGCCTGCCGCCGCCAGCCATTTACCGCACACCCGCTTGCCGGCGCGCGGCGCGCCGCTGCCCGCGCTGTGCGGCCGCGGCGCTGAGCAGGACCAGCCACGGCGCCACCGTGGCGGCCAAGGCCAGCCCCCGCGCCGAAGTAGTCGGCGCCCACAAGATGTTGGCTGTCAGCCTCAGCCGCAGTGCCAGGACCTCGAACAGCACGGAAACGACTAGCGCGGTGCAGATCTGCCAGACGCGCCGCCGAGCCTGCGCGTGCAGCCGGGCCGCATGCCGCAGGACGTCGATGAGGGCAGCCGGACCCAGGTCGACCTGCTCGAGAAAGGCCAGGAACTCCTCGCCGTACTGCTCTCGCCAGGCCTTCGGATGCAGCGCAACCAGCAGTTTCCTCAAGCCCATCGCAGCCTCGCCTTCCCTGCATCGACGATCCTTGACCAGCTCGCAAGCTGGCTTGCGAGCGCTTCGCGGCCCGCCGCGGTTATCTCGTACGGGCGGCGGCGGTCATCAGTCGGCAGCGGCGCGGCCAGACCGCGCTCCACCAGCTTCACCAGCGAGCCGTACAGCGTACCCGGCCCTAGCCGGATTCCTGTCTGCTCCAGCACGTCCGCGGAGATCGCGTAGCCATGCTTAGGACCCTCGCTGAGCGCCAGCAGGATCAGCACGCCCGGCTCGCCGAACCGAGCCAGACCGTCGTCACCACGTCCTTGTCTCGCCATACGTTGCATCGTATGACGTAATAAGGCCTCGCGCAACCGCGGTTTCCGCGCGGTGTCCCGGACGGTGCGACGGACAGGCACTCTTAACTTCAGCAGTATGAGTGCTGGCTGTCGCTGCAGCGACAGCCAGCACTCATACTGCTGACCCGGCGATCTTCCAGCGCCTCAGGCGTCGTAGTCGACCACGAGCTGCTCAGACACGGGCAGAGACTGGCAGGTGAGCACGAAGCCGGCCTCGAGCTCGGCCTGCTCAAGGGCGAAGTTACGGCGCATCCGGACCTCGCCGGAGACGACTCGCGCTCGGCAGGTGCCGCACACTCCGCCCTTGCACGCGAATGGCAGGTCCGGCCGCACGAGCTGGGCACCGTCGAGTACAGGCGTACCTGGCGCGATGGTTGTCGTTGTCGTCCGGCCGTCCAGCACCACCGTTACCTCGCAGCCGCCGGTCAGCGGCTGCTCCTCGTGGCGCTCCTGCTCAGGCGGGGTTTCCTCGACGTAGAACAGCTCCCGGTGCACCCGGGCCCCCGGCACGCCGAATTCGGCCAGCACGCACATGGCGTCGGCGACCATCCCGTAGGGCCCGCACAGCCACCAGTGATCGACGGCAGCCACGTCGCACAGCACGGGCAGCAGCCGGCGTAGCCGGTCGGCATCCAGCCGCCCGCTGAAAAGCTCGACCTCCTGCGGCTCGCGCGACAGCACGTGCGCGAGCTGAAGCCGCACCGGATAGGTGTCCTTAAGATCGGCGATCTCGTCGGCAAACATCACTGAGTCAGCGCGCCTGTTGCCGTACAGCAGCGTCGCCTCAGACTGCGGGCAGGCGAGCGCCGACGCCGTTACCGACAACACGGGGGTGATGCCCGACCCTGCTGCGATCAGCACGTGGCGGCCCGGCTGCTGCAGGTCCGCCGTAAAAGAGCCGGACGGCGGCTGCACCTCGATCCGGTCGCCGGGCCGCACCTCGCGAACCAGCCAGCCCGATACCGCACCGCCAGGAACTTCGCGAACGCCGATCCGCGGTGGCCAGGCCGGCGCGCAGATCGAGTAGGAGCGGCGCTCATCCTTGCCGTCAACGAGCCGCCGCACGGTGAGCGACTGACCGGGCTGGAACCGGAATTCGTCGGCCAGCTTGTCCGGCACGTCGAAGGTCACGGCAACTGCGTCGTCGCAGAGCCGCTCGATACTGGCAACGGTCAGCTCGCGGAACTGGCGCCGGGCCGATCGCGAGCCCTGGTCAGTGATCGCGGTCACAATCAGATCTCCTTGACGTGCTCGAACGGCTCTGCGCAGGCCAGGCACCGGTACAGGTCCTTGCAAGCGGTGCCGCTGAACGCAGCGGTTCGCTGCGTACTCACCGAACCGCAGGCAGGGCAGGCGACTCCGGCGAGGCTCGGGCTGAGCGTGAGTGGCACGGGGCCGGGCGCCCGGCGCGGCGCAGCCGCTGGTGGCGCGATGCCGGCGGCTGCGAGCTTCCGGCGGCCCTCGGCCGTGATCCAGTCGGTGGACCAGGCCGGGCTGAGCACCAGGCGCACCTCGACGTCGCAGAAACCGGCTGCCGTGAGCCGCCCGGACACATCGTGCTGAATCTCGCGCAGGGCTGGGCAGCCAGAGTAGGTCGGGGTGAGCGAGACGACGACCCGGCCGCCGTCCACGCTCACCTCGCGCAAGATGCCGAGATCGCCGACGGTCAGCATCGGGAGCTCCGGATCGGGCGCCGACGCCGCGACCTGCCGTGCCCTGGCTGCCCGATCCAGCGTGCCTACCATGTCGCCCCCGGCAGCGCGCGGGCCACGCTTTGCAGCTCGGCCAGCAGGTAGCCCATCGCCTCGGTGTGCACTCCGTCCCGTCCGGCCTGGCCGGATACGCGGGCCAGGGCGGGCGTGTCCGGCCAGTCCAGGCCTGCCTCGGCGAGGACCTGGGCGAGCACGGCGTCAAACTCGGGCCGCAAGCCGGCTGAGGTCACGGCGACACCGGCCGCGGCGAGCCGCTCCTCCACCGCGGCCGGCTCGAACAACTCGGCGGTGCAGGGCGCCACCGCGGCAAGGGCCGCGGTCATTCTCGCGCGCGAGTACTCGGTGCCATCACCGAGCCTGATCAGCCATTGCGCCGCGTAGTCCCGGTGGTAAGTGATCTCCTTCACTCCCTGCGCGGCAACCGCGGCCAGCACCGGGTCCGCCGAGGCCCGCAGCCGGTCCAGCAGCGCCAGCCGCCACGTGCTGAATACAAGCAGCCGGGCGATCAGGCCGGCGAAATCGGCGTCGGTGATCTCGGCCAGCCTGACGTTACGGAACTCGCGTTCTGCCCGGCCGAACGCGAAGTCATCCTCGGTGCGGTCCGAGCCGTCGGCCTTGCCGGCCCGCGTCAGCAGCAGCCGGGCCTGACCGAGCAAGTCGAGTGCAATATTGGCCAGCGCGGTGTCTTCTTCCAGTTCCGGCGCCCTCGCCAGCCACTGCTGCAGCCGGTGGGACATGATCAGCGCGTCGTCGCCGAGCATCAGGCAGTATGCGCCCAGGTCCGCGCCATCGACGCCGGCCGGCACGGTGGTGTCCACGCCTGCGAGCGGGTCGGTGAAACCAGTGCCGAAGGCCCACCGGTGGCCGGTGTCAGTTTCCTCGGTGATCGCCTCGTAGGCGGTGTCGAAGCCCATGTCAGATGTGCGGGATTGAGTCGGGGATCTCGTAGAACGTCGGATGCCGGTACACCTTGTCGCCGCTCGGGGCAAAGAACGGGTCCTTCTCATCCGGGCTGGACGCCGTGATGTCGGAAGCGCGGACGACCCAGATGCTGACGCCCTCGTTCCTGCGCGTATAGAGGTCACGCGCGTGGTGCAGCGCCATGGTGGCGTCCGCAGCGTGCAGCGAGCCGACATGCACGTGGTTGAGGCCGCGCTTGCTGCGCAGGAAGACCTCGAACAGCGGCCAGGTCGACCTCGGTTGCGGTTGCGGCGCTATTGCGCCGGGCCGGACCGCTTCGGCGTCGCTCGTCATGCTGCTGCCTCCCGCCGGGCCTGCCTTGCCGCCTGCTTGGCGGCATGCGCAGCGGCCGCCTCGCGTACCCAGGCACCGCCTTCATGAGCGGCACGCCGTGCTGCGAGCCGCTGCTCGTTGCAGGGCCCGTTACCAGCAATAACGCGCTTGAACTCAGCCCAGTCCGGCTGGCCAAAGTCGTAATGCCCGCGCTTGTCGTTCCAGCGCAGTTGCGGATCCGGCAGCACGACGCCGAGCGCATCGGCCTGCGGCACGCTCATGTCCACGAACCGCTGGCGTAGTTCGTCGTTGGTGTGCCGCTTGACCCGCCAGCGCATCGACTGCTCGGTATTGGGCGAGTCGGCGTCCGGCGGCCCGAACATCATCAGGGATGGCCACCACCATCGGTTCGTGGCATCCTGCACCATCTCGCGCTGCGCCCGGGTGCCGCGCATCATCGTCAGCAGCAGTTCGTATCCCTGCCGCTGGTGAAAGGACTCCTCCTTGCAGATGCGGATCATCGCCCGCGCGTACGGCCCATAGGAGGATCGGCACAACGGCACCTGGTTGCAGATCGCGGCGCCATCGACCAGCCAGCCGATCACCCCGACGTCGGCAAAGGTCAGAGTCGGGTAGTTGAAGATCGACGAGTACTTCTGGGCACCAGTGATCAGCCGGTTGGTCAGGTCTGCCCGGTCCGCGCCCAGCGTCTCGGCCGCCGAGTACAGGTAGAGCCCGTGGCCGGCCTCGTCCTGAACCTTGGCCAGCAGGATCGCCTTGCGCCGCAGGGAGGGCGCCCTGGTCACCCAGTTACCCTCGGGCTGCATGCCGATAATCTCCGAGTGCGCATGCTGCGCGATCTGCCGGATCATGGTCTTGCGGTAGGCGTCCGGCATCCAGTCCCGCGGCTCGATCCGCCGGTCCCGCGCGATTGTCTCCTCAAAATGGCGCTCCAGCTCGCCGGTAACTGCAGGGCTGAGATCCGCCTGTCCTGCCTGCTCGGCGACTCCGGTCACTGGGGTGCTCCTTAATTACCGATCATTCGGTCAGTAATTATAGTGCGGGACCTGCGACGGTGGCGAGTGCCGTTCTGGGCACGGCAGCCGGGGTGGCATTGTGGACGCGTGGATGCTTTTGGCGTGATCGCCTCCCGCCTGACTGGCAGCGTTCAGGCGCTGGGCGGCGGCGGGCTGGCTCATTTGAGGCTCGCCTGCCGGTTCCGTGGGTGGATTCGCCGGGTGCGGTGCCGTGATGCCTTGCGTCAGCTGGCGCTGCGGGGCTGAAGACGGGCTGGAGGAGCTGTCGCGCTGAGCGCCGGCTGGCGGGCAGGTCGCCGCGGTGCCTGTTTCCGGCCGGGTAGTGTCCGCTGGGCGCGTCCGCTGTCAAGGCCGTGCCCCTGCGGGGTGGCCTGCGGCCAGCCTGGACAACGGCCACTCCCAGCTGGTCTGGCTGGCTATCGGAAACGGGCCGGGAAGTGAGCCAGGAGAGGTGTTCTGGCTGGCCGGGGCACGCCGTCCCCGTCCGTAGTGTCTGAGATGCGACAAACAGGCACTAACGGGAAGGGAACGGCGTGCGGTCTTCCAGGGTATGGGCGAAGATGCTGGGCTGCGAAAACGCGGTGATCGAGGCCGTGGACTTCGAGGAGCAGGATGCCGGGGACGGCGCTGGGCCGCGGCTGACGGTGGTGGCTCATGTCCGCCCGCGCCAGCGGCAGGCAGGCCGGTGCGGCATCTGCGGGCGCAAGCGGCCCGGCTATGACCAGGGCGGCGGCCGGCGGCTGTGGCGGGCGATGGACCTGGGCCCGGTGACTGCCTGGCTGGCCGCTGATGCGCCGCGGGTGGCCTGCCCCCAGCACGGGGTCGTGACCGCCGCGGTGCCGTGGGCCCGGCACGGCGCCGCGCACACCCGGTTCTTCGATGACCAGGTGGCGTGGCTGGCCGCGGCGTGCTCCAAGACCACCATCACCCAGCTGATGCGGATCTCCTGGCGCACCGTCGGGCACATCATCGCCCGGGTGACCGCCGAGCAACTCGCCGGCACCGACCTGCTGGCCGGGCTGGCCCGGATCGGGATCGACGAGATCTCGTATAAGCGCGGGCACAAGTACATCGTGGTGGTCGTCGATCACGACAGCGGCCGGCTGGTGTGGGCCGCGCCCGGCCGGGAGGCCAAGACCGTTGCGGCGTTCTTCGACGCCCTCGGCGCCGACCGGGCCGCAATGCTCACCCACGTCTCTGCCGACGGCGCCGAGTGGATCGCCGGCGTGGTCGCCGCCCGGGCGCCGCAGGCCGTGTTGTGCGCTGACCCGTTCCACGTCGTGTCCTGGGCCACCGGCGCACTGGATGAGGTCCGCCGCGAGGCCTGGCGGCAAGCCCGGGCCGCTGGCCAGACCACCAGCCGCCCGCTCGGCAGCAGAGTCCTGCGGCTGTCCACCGGCGGCGCCCACGACCTCAAGCGCGCCCGCTACGCGCTGTGGAAGAACCCTGAGAACCTCACCACCGCCCAGCAGGCCAAGCTCGGCTGGATCGAGAAAACCCATCCCCGCCTCTACCGCGCCTACCTGCTCAAGGAAGGACTACGGCTGCCATTCCAGCTCAAAGGCGAAGACGGCAAATACGCACTCGGCCGGTGGCTATCGTGGGCAGCCCGCTGCCGCATCCCCGAATTCACCGAGCTCGGCCGCAAGATCCGCAAGCACCTTCCGTCCATCCACGCGACCCTCGACCACGGCCTCAGCAACGGCCTGATCGAATCGGTGAACACCAAGATAAGGGTCATCACCCGGATGGCCTTCGGGTTCCACAACCCCGCCGCCCTCATAGGCCTGGCCATGCTTGCCCTCAGCGGCCTCCGACCGGACCTCCCCGGAAGATAACCAAGAATCTGCCCACGGAACCAGCAGGAGGGCCACATTTGATAATCCGGCTCTTCATCTGGCATGAGATCTGGCGCTTTATCCGTCTTATCTGGCGCATTCAAACGTTCGGGCCCTGGATCGTCGGGCTGACAATCGCCGCCATCATCGGCCTCATCCTCTGGCGGCAGCAGCGCGGCCGACGTCCGCAGCGCGGCGCCAGCAACGGCAACGGCACCGGTCCCAGGGACTGGTAGCCAGAGCCGGGCCGTGGTCTAGCCGAACTAGGTGGGCGCCTGCCAGCGCCTGACCGCTAGCACCCCCGGCACCACGGTCAGGGCCGCGACCCAGCAGATCAGCTGGACCAGCGGGACCAGCGCAGGGCCCGTGCTGCTAGCCGACCGGATCAGGCCGGCCGCGGCAGTGACCGGGCTCACCCGCGCCAGCGGCTGCAGCCAGGTCGCCAGCTCAGCGACTGGCGCGAACGCCGTGCTGGCGAAGGTGAGCGCGATCGCCGGGAAGAACAGCACACGCTCGGCGGTCTCGGCATCGCCCAGCACGAGCGCCAGCCAGGCCGAGGTTGTGGCCAGCGCGATGCCGAGACTGATCGCGACGGCCACGATCGCAGCCTCGCCGGACGGGCCCGTCCGGACGCCGAAGCCGAGCAGGGGGGCGACGCCAAGCAACAGCACCGCCTGGGCGGCAAACACGACCGCGTCCGAACCGAGGCGGCCGATCAGCACCGCGCTGCGCGGTATCGGCAGGGACCTGAACCGATCCGCCAGCCCGCTGGCCGAGTCCCGGATCATGGCTGTGCCGGTGACAGGTGCTGTGAGCACGGCATTCTGCACGACGATGCCGGGGATGAGGAACTCTCGATAGGAGCCGCTGGCCGCGCTCGCAGGTCCGGCGATCTTGAAATTGCCGAGCACCGAGACGAACAGGACAAGGAGCACGACCGGCTGAACCAGCGGGTAGATCATTCGTCCGGGATTCAGCCGCAGCACCCGAAGATGCCGCCCGGCGGTCAGGGCGCTGTCCCGGATCAGCAGCGGAGGACCGGCCGCTGTCCAGCTGGTCACGCCGGCACCTCGGCCGGGCCGGTCAGGGCGAGGAAGGCCTCGTCCAGAGTGGGCTGGCGCAATCCGATATCTGCTACGCCGATCCCGTTCGCCTCCAGCGCGGCGGCCACGGCCAGCAAGGTTTCGACGCTGTCGGCCGCTGTAATGGACAGCCGGCCGGGCTCAGGCCCCCGTGTCTCGTCGGCCGCGATGCCCAGCCGTGTCGCAATGGCGCACGCTGCCGCCAGCCCGGCCGCCGGCTCGGCCAGCCTGACATCGGCCACCGGCCTTCCTGCTTGAGCTTTCAGCGTCGCCGCAGTGCCGCTGGCGACTATCCGGCCAGCCTTGAGCACGTGTACCTGATCGGCGAACCTGTCGGCTTCCTCCAGGTACTGGGTCGTGAGCAGCATCGTCGTACCGACGGCGCGAAGGTCGGCGAGGATCGCCCACAGCTGCTCACGCCCGCCTGGGTCAAGGCCCGTCGTTGGCTCGTCCAGAATGAGCAGCGCCGGACCGCCATGAGGCTGGCAGCTAGGTCCAGCCGACGGCGCATCCCCCCGGAATACGTCTTCACTATTCGCTGGATTGCACCGGCCAGACCGAACAGCTCGGCAAGCTGCGCCGCCCGCTCGGCCGCTGCTCGCCGGCGCAGGCCGCTCAGCCGCCCGATCAGAAGCAGAATGTCGCGGCCGGTTAGAGCGTCGTCCAGGCCGGCGAACTGCCCGGTGAGTCCGACGAGCTTGCGGACCTGGTCGGGTGCGCGCACGACATCAGCGCCGAGCACGACAGCAGACCCGCTGTCGGGCCTGGTCAGAGTGGCGAGGATCCGGACCAGGGTAGTTTTCCCGGCCCCGTTGGGCCCGAGTAGCGCGGCGAGGGTACCCGGCGGCACGGCGAGATTGACGCCGTCAAGGGCGGTCACGGATCCGAACGACTTGGAGAGCTCGGTTGCCAAGACGGCGGGTCGTTCGGATGTAGGATGGGCCACACAGTGAGCCTAGCAGTTAATGAGCTGACCGGACTATATGCCTGACACACCATTTTCGCCTGGTGCCGCCGAAGGCTGGCACGGTGATCTTCCGCAGGCTGCGCCGGGGGACGCACCCGATCTTGCCGCGGCAGTGGTGGGGAAACTGTTCCGGCTAGCCCCCCAGCTCGTCGACCTGCTCGACCTGGGCGCCAGGGAGTATGGCCTTGGCGTAGCCAGAGGCCGGGTGTTGTGGGCGCTGCATGAATCCGGACCGGTGGTCATGCGGGCACTGAGCCAGGCGCTGGGCGTATCACCGCGGACGGTCACGGGATTGATAGACGGCCTTGAGGCAGACGGCTGGGTCACCCGCACCCCGCATCCCACTGATCGCAGGGCCACGGTCATCACCTTGACTCCGGTCGCCGAGACCGCGCTGGTCCGGCTGACGGAGTCCTACCGCGGCCTCACGCGCGACCTGCTGGCCGATCAGCGATACGAGCAGTTGCGCGAGGTCCTGCGGGTGCTCGAAGTGGTGCAGGACAGGCTGGGTGACGCGGTCGAGCAAGGGCTCGCCGAGTTCGCCGCGAACCCTCCGCAGCTACCCCGCCCTACGGCGAGCAGGCCGACGGCCGGCTAGGCAGGCGGCCACTGCTTGGCCACCATGGTGAGCACGTCGTACTTGGCAACCGAGGCACCATCCTGGTTGGTGACGTCGGTGTCCCAGCGCACCTCGCCGTGCCCCGCGTCCTCCCGCGGGATGATCTGCTTGCAGGTCAGCGTGACCGTCAGCTCGTCGCCAGGGTAGACCGGGGTAAGGAAACGCAGGTTCTCCACGCCGTAGTTGGCGAGCACCGGGCCAGGATCGGGGTCCACGAAGAGCCCGGCGGCGAACGACAGCACCAGGTACCCGTGCGCGACCCGGCCGTCGAAGAACGGGTTGGCCCGGGCTGCCTCCTCATCCATGTGCGCATAGAAGGTGTCGCCGGTGAATTCGGCGAAATGCTCCACGTCCGCCAGCGTCACCCGGCGCGGACCGGCCACGACGGTATCCCCGGGCCGGAGCTCGGCCAGCGACTTGCGGAACGGGTGCCCGCCGCTGGTGTCGCGGGCAGCGCCCGGAATCCACTGCCCGGTCACTGCCGCGAGCACCCGCGGGCTGGCCTGCACCGCCGTTCGCTGCATGTAGTGCAGCACGCCGCGGGTGCCGCCCAGCTCCTCACCGCCGCCTGCCCGGCCCGGGCCGCCGTGTACGAGCGGCGGCAGTGGCGAACCGTGTCCGGTCGACTCGGCGGCGTCATCGGTGTCAAGCACCAGCAGACGGCCGTGCCACGGCGCGACGCCTAGGACTACAGTGCGGGCAAAGTCGGCGTCACCGGTCACGACCGATCCGGCCAGGCTGCCACGGCCCCGCGCGGCCAGTTCGATGACCTCGGCGGTGCCCGAGTAGCCCATGACCGTCGCCACCGGACCGAACGCCTCGATCTCGTGCGGCTCGGCGCGCCTGGCGTCGTCGCAGCGCAGCAGCAGCGGCGAAATGAACGCGCCACGTTGGGCGTCGGCGCCCACCACGTCGACGTGCTCGGGGTCGCCGTAGGCGAGCCGGCCCGCGGCGAGCAGCCCCTTGACGCTGCGCCGGACCTCCTCGCGCTGCTCAAGGCTGGCCAGCGCACCCATCCGCACGCTCTCATCAGCGGGGCTGCCGATCACGACCGCGGCGAGGCGTTCTGTGACCGCCTCGGTGACCGCATCAGCGAATTGGGAGGGAACGAGGACCCTCCGGATCGCGGTGCATTTCTGGCCCGCCTTGACCGTCATCTCGGTCACCAGCTGCCGCACGTACAGGTCGAACTCGGCGCTGCCGGGCCTGGCATCGGGACCGAGGATGGAACAGTTCAGCGAGTCGGCCTCCGCGTTGAACCGCACCGCCCGCTCGATCACGACCGGATGCGCCCGGAGTTTGCGCGCTGTCGCGGCGGACCCCGTGAACGAAACGAGGTCCTGCTCGGTCAGGTGGTCGAGCAGGTCGCCGACGCTACCGCAGACGAGCTGCACCGATCCCTCCGGCACCAGGCCGGACGAGACCATCAGCTCGACCAGCCGGGCCGTGAGGTAGGCAGTCTGGCTGGCAGGCTTGATCAAGCTCGGCACTCCGGCCAGGAATGCGGGCGCGAACTTCTCCAGCGGGCCCCAGACCGGGAAGTTGAAGGCGTTCACCTGCACCGCCACGCCCAGCAGCGAGGTCATGATGTGCTGCCCGACGAACTGGCCTGACTTGCCGAGCGGCTCCACTGCGCCGTCGAGGTAGACGGTGTCGTTGGGCAACTCGCGCCTGGCCTTGCTCGCATAGCCGAGCAGCACGCCGATGCCACCGTCGACGTCGAACTTGGAGTCGCCGAGCGTCGCCCCGGTGCGGGCGGACAATGCGTACATCTCGTCACGGTGCTCGCGCAGCAGCGAACCCAGGGACTTCAGCAGCCCGGCGCGCTGGTGGAAGGTCAGCTCACGCAAGGCCGGCCCGCCGACCTTCCGGCCATAATCGAGCGCGCCTGCCATGTCGAGGCCGTCGGCGGAGACCCGGGCCACTTCCGCACCGGTGCTGGCATCCAGTACTGGCCGTCCCTCGCCTGCCCCGGTAGTCCAGTTCCCGCTTACGTAACTGCGCAGCAGCGTCATCGCTTGCTCCTCGCCCGCCGTACTTTCTGACCGGTCGTTCGGTAAGATATCTTGTCGGGATGGCGCATGGCCAGGCCGGTGACGGTCAGTCAGCCCGGATACCTGCCGGCCAACCCGGCCCCCGGCGCGGCAGGCCCGGTTACGACCTGGAGTCCCTGCTCGCGGTAGCGGTCAGCGTCTTCATCGAGCGCGGCTATGACGGCACCAGCATGGAGGACCTGTCGCGCAAGCTCGGCATCTCCAAGTCCTCGATCTACTACCACGTGGACAGTAAGGAAGAGCTGCTGGCGCTGGCGCTCGATCGGGCCCTGGACGGCCTGTTTAGCATCGCCGACCAGGTGGTAGCGAGCGAGGCGGCGGCCATCGACCGGCTGGAACAGCTAGTGCGCGGCAGCGTCTTCGTGCTCGCCGACCGGTTGCCCTACGTCACGCTGCTGGTCCGGGCCCGCGGCAACACCGCGACGGAGCGACGCGCGCTAGCGCAGCGGCGCCAGTTCGATGAGATCGTCGCTGACCTGGTCAAGGAGGCGGAACGGGACGGCGACATCCGGCCTGACGTCGACCCGGCTATCACGGCGCGATTGCTCTTCGGCCTGGTCAACTCCCTGGTCGAGTGGTACCGGCCGGGCACCGGACCAAGGGCAGCGCAGCGGCTCGCCGACGCCGTGTGCACGGTGGCCTTTGACGGCCTGCGCGTTCGTAAGCCCCGTCCGGCCCCGTGACGAGCGTGCTCCGATTGACATTCCCCGCGGGCCGTGCCAGCTTCTGCTTCGGCGAGAACGCCATGCCGGGCGGCGAGCCGCTCGCCATCACGGCGTTCACCGGCCTGGTGAACGCCTTCGTCGTGGCCCTGCTCGGACTCATCCCTAAGATCAATCTCGGGGTGGCCGCCATAGTGATGGCGGCACTCAGCCTCTACACCGTGGCCCGGCTGCAGCGCCGGCTGCACACTCAGCGGCGGCAGGTAGCCGTGCTGACGCTGACACTGATCGCGTATACGGCGCAGCTTGCCATTGGCATTGACCTGCTCGCGAACCCTCGCAGCAGCGGGCAGGTGGAGAACCTCGCCTTCATCATCTTCGTCTCGCTCGTCGTTTCGCTACAGCGAGCCTGGTCGCTGTTGGCGGGCAGGCATCTCGGTAGGGGTGGCGTCGCCCCATCAACCGACGGCGGCCGGCGCGCCTCTGGGGAGACAGACGGCGGTTAATAGGGTGGCTACGGAGGGAGGCCCGCCATGCTGCTCGACCGCCTGACCGTGCCGATCATCCTGGCTCCGCTGGCCGGCGGGCCGTCCACCCCGCAGCTCGCGGCCGCCGTCAGCAACGCGGGCGGCCTCGGCTTCCTCGCGTCCGGCTATCTCAGCGCCAGTGCGCTGCGCGACCAGATCAGCACGGCCAGATCGCTCACGACCGCGCCGCTCGGAGTGAACGTCTTCGCACCTGGCAGCCCCGCCGGGCCAGGGCTAATCGCCAGCTATGCCGAAGACCTCGCCCACGAGGCCCTCGCGGCAGGCGAGGATCTCGGGCGGCCGCTCTTCGACGACGATGAGTGGGATGCGAAACTCGCCCTGCTCATCGCGGACCCCGTACCGGTCACCTCGTTCACGTTCGGCTGCCCTGAACCAGCCGTGCTCGCCGCGCTGCGCGCGGCCGGGACCGAGACCTGGGTGACCGTCGCGAATCTGTCCGACGCGGAGCAAGCCGCTGAGGCGGGCGCCGACGCGCTGGTCGTGCAGGGTGCCGAGGCAGGCGGTCACCGCGCCAGCTTCCGCGATGACCCGGACCTGTCAGACGGCATCGGGCTGCTATCGCTTCTCCAGCTCGTGCGCAGCCGCACAGACCTGCCACTGGTCGCCGCCGGGGGCATCAGCACCGGCGCTGGCGTGGCCGCAGTGCTCGCGGCGGGCGCTAGCGCGGCTCAGCTCGGGACCGCGTTCCTGCGTTGCCCGGAAGCCGGAACCTCGGCTGTCCACAGGGAGGCGATCGCAGGAACCGGCTCCACCGCTATGACCCGCGCGTTCAGCGGCAGGCTGGCCAGGGGCATCCGCAATCGCTTCCTCGACGAGCACAGCGCCGCGGCACCTGCGGCCTACCCAGAGGTGCACCACCTGACCGCGCCACTGCGCCGGGCGGGCCGCAGCCGGGGCAACCCGGACCTGGTCAACCTGTGGGCGGGCCAGACGCACGAGCTGAGCCGCGAACTCCCCGCCGCTGACATCGTCGCAGCCCTGGCCGACGAAGCCAGCGCCGCGCTCGGCGCGGCAGCCGCCCGGCTGGCCGGCCGCCCGAATTGCCGGCCCCGCTAGCCGATCGCTACCACTGATCCGCCGCCCTTCGCGGCTGGGCCGACTGCCGCGAAGCCGTTACCGCGCATCGCGATCGTGTTGGGTCCGTCGAACCCGCCGATGGCCTTATCCACTACTGGCCTGCCCTTGTTGGTTCCGTTGGACAGCGTGACGATCACGCCGTAGAAGGTCAGTCCGCGAAGCTCTTCACCTGACGAGCGGCACGTGCTGCCGACGCACTCGATCCCGAACGGGTCTGCGGCTTCGTGCTGCGTATGGCCCGCGACGCCGTTGGTAACCGTGACCACGATGCCCCTGGCGTGGCCCAGGAATCCGGCCGCGTAGCACTTGGAGGAACTGACGCAGGACACGCCGAAGAAGATGTCGCTACCGGCAAAGTGCTGCCTGCCAGGCTTGCCGCGGTTCATGGTCAGCAGGAACCCCGTCGACTGGCCGCCGCTAAGTTCGTAATAGCCAACGGCCAGGCAGCTCGTTTTCCAGCATGAGATGCCCTCGCCGATCGTGGCCGTTGATCCGCCTTTGCCAGCCACCTCGTGCAGGGTGAGCTGCGTCCCGGTCCAGGTGCCAATCTCGATGGCGGCCGGACTGACGAAGATGTTGTTGGTGAGAACGGCGCAGGACGTCATGCTGACGCATGAGATCCGTGCTATCGATGCCCCGAATGGATCCGACACCTTCATGGTCTTGGTTACCTCGCCGCTCGGGCCGATCTGCACGAATGCCAGGTTCGCGCCGCTGCTCTGCGGGCCGAGCGCCCAGCAGCCAGCACTGGACGGGCAGCTCACCGAGTAGAGCTGCGGCGACGCGGCCACCACGGAGATGTGGGCTTGCTGTCCGTTGACGAGCGCCACGACGTCGCCGTGGTTCTTCGCTCCGCGGGCGCCGAACCCCACGGCCACGCACTCCGACGCCGTCATGCACGAGATCGCGCCTTCGGTTCCGCTGATCGGATGGTCGGTCAGCACGGCAGGCGCGGCCTGAGAGCCACTAGCGGACAGCGCGAGGGCGCCGGCGGCCAGTATGCACGCAATCCCCACCTTGGCTGATACACGGCCAACTGCTGTTAGCTGCATGGGTGTGATGGTAAATCGGGACACTGAGCCCGCCTCGAGTTCCGCCTGCGCTACCTGGCATTATGCGGTGCGTAACAGTTCTTTTGAGAGGAACGTCGCGTGCCGCAACCCAGCAGTAACGAAGGTGCCGAGCCGTCCGCCGACCTGTTCTCGGTCGCGGGCAAAGTCGCCGTGGTGACCGGCGGGTCGCGCGGAATCGGGGCAATGATCGCCGCGGGCCTCGTCCGGGCTGGCTGCCGCGTGTACATCACCGCGCGCAAGAAAGCGGCGTGCGACGCCAAGGCCGCGGAGCTGTCGGCGTTCGGCGAGTGCGTCTCGGTCCCGCTCAACCTGGCCGAGGCCGGCAGCGTTGACGAGCTGGTCAGATACGTCGCCGAGCGGGAGGACAGGTTGCACGTCCTGGTCAACAATGCCGGAGCCAGCTGGGGCGCGCCGCTGGAGGAGTATCCGCTCGACGCGTTCGACAAGCTGTGGAACATCAACGTCAAAGCCCTGTTCGAGCTGACCGTGCACAGCCTGCCGCTGCTGCGGGCTGCGGCCAGCGCGGACGACCCGGCCCGGGTGATCAACATCGGCTCGATCGACGGTCTCGGCGTACCGACCATGGAGAGCTACGCCTATAGCACGACCAAGGCAGGCGTGCACATGCTCACCCGGCACCTAGCCAGCAAGCTCGCGGCCGAGTCCATCACGGTCAACGCGATCGCGCCCGGGCCATTCGACAGCAAGATGATGGCGTTCGCGCTCGATGACCCCCAAACCCGGGCCGCCATCTCGGCCAGCGTCCCGCTCGGCCGGGTCGGCCATCCCGACGACATGGCGGGCGCCGCGATCTTTCTGGCATCACGCGCCGGGCGCTACCTGACCGGCGCCGTGATCCCTGTCGACGGCGGCCTGGCCAGCCTCCGCCGCTGAGTTGCCGGACTAGGGCTCGTCTGCCAACATCTGCCGCCAGCTTTAGCCCGCCGCCATGGCGGCACCGATCCGCCGCAGCTGGGCAGTGGCCCCGCCGAGCGCGAACTCGTTGTACTTGGCCGCGACAAAGTAACGGTGAATGTCGCCGTCCATGTCGATGCCAACCCCGCCATGCACGTGCACCGCGGTGTGCGCGATCCGGTGCCCGCCGTCGGCAGCCCAGAATTTGGCCGTGGCCAGCTCGCTTTCGCACGGCAGTCCGTTCTCCAGCCGCCAGGCGGCCTGCCAGAGAGTAAGCCGGATCCCGTCCACGTCGATAAAGCCATCCGCGAGCCGCTGCGCCACGGCCTGGAAGCTGCCAATCGGCTTGCCGAACTGCTCGCGGCTGCGCGCGTAAGCCGCGGTCAGCTCGAGAGCCCGTTCGGTCACGCCCAGTTGCAGCGCGCACAGGCCCGCGGTCGCCCGCGCGGCCAACCAGCCGGCGACGCCGTCAGCGCGGAGCACCCGGTCGGGCGGCACGAAAGCGCCAGACAGGTCCACCACCGCTGTCGCGTCACCGCCGGTGACCTGCTGCGGCTGGACAGTTACGCCCGAGTCTTCCGGCGCGACCAGGAACACAGCTACTCCGGAGGGCGTGGTCGCCGGTACCAGCAGCAGCCCGGCCAGCGTTCCGGCCGGCACCGCAGTCTTGGTCCCGGTCAATAGCCAGCCGTCGGGCGTCTGCCGGGCCGTGGTTGCCGGAGTGCAGGGGTCGTCGCTATCTTCCTCGGCGAGTGCGGCGGCCAGGATGACCTCGCCCCGTCCGGCGGGCTCAGCCCAGCGCCGCAGCTGCTCGGCGGTGCCGAACCTGGCCAGCGCCGCAGCGCCCAGCACGATCGAGGACAGGTACGGGGCCGGTGCCACGGCGCGGCCAATCTCGATCAGCACGCTGCACTGCTCCAGGAGCCCGAGTCCCGCGCCGCCGGCCGACTCGGGCAGCGCGGCCGACAAGATCCCGGCCTTGGCGAGCTCAGTCCACAGGTCAGCGTCGAACCGCGTTTCCCCGGCTTCGACCGCGCGCAGCCGGTCCGTGCTAGCCAGGTCGGTAAGGATCTGCCGGGTTAGTGCGCCGAGTTCGTCCTGCGCCTGAGTCAGCGTGAAGTCCATCGTTCCCCTCATATCCGGCCTACCGGCGGTTCAGCGGAAGGCCGAGCGCGGCGGCGCCGATGATGTCGCGCTGGACCTCGTTAGTGCCGCCGCCGAAGGTGAGAATCAGCGCGGAGCGGTGCATCCGCTCGATCCGGCCGGCCACCAGGGCACCGGGTGACCCGGTCCGCACCTCGGCATTAGCGCCGAGGACCTCCATCATCAGCCGGCACGCTTCGATCGTCAGCTCGGTGCCGAACACCTTGGTGGCGGACGCGGTGGCTGGCCCGGGCGATCCCGCCTCGGCCGCGATCCGCCAGTTCTGCAGCTTGAGGAACTCAGCCTTGGCGTGCACCCGCGCGAGGTTGAGCTGGGCCCATTCCTGGTCGATGACGCGCCTGCCGTCGGCCAGCTTGGTGGCGCGGGCCCAGTCGGTGACCTCGGCGAGCGCGACCAGCAGCGGCGCCGCAGAGGTCAGCGCGACCCGTTCGTGATTGAGCTGGTTGGTGATGAGCGACCAGCCCTTGTTCTCCTCGCCGACGACGTTCGCCGCTGCCACGCGGACGTCGGAGTAGTAGGTGGCGCTGGTAGTTACGCCGGCCAGGGTGCGCACCGGTGTCCATGAGAACCCGGTTGCGTCGGTCGGCACCATGATGATCGACAGGCCCTTGTGCCGGAGCGCGTCGGGGTCGGTGCGGCAGGCGAGCCAGACGTAATCCGCATACTGAATCAGGCTTGTCCACATCTTCTGGCCGTTGATGACGTAGCAATCGCCATCCCGGACCGCCCTGGTGCGCAGCGACGCCAGGTCCGTGCCCGCGCCGGGCTCGGAATACCCGATCGAGAAGTGCAGCTCGCCGGCCGCAATCTTGGGCAGGAAGCGCTCTTTCTGCTCCGGCGTCCCGTAGCGCATGATCGTCGGACCGACCGTGTTGATGGTGAGAAAGGGAACGGGGACGCCTGCGATCGCCGCCTCGTCTGTGAAGATCAGCTGGTCGAGCACGGACCTGTCCTGGCCGCCGTACTCGGCGGGCCAGCCGATCGCGAGCCAGCCGTCCTTGCCGAGCTGCCGCACGACCTGCTTGTAAGCGACGCCGTTGCCGTACTCGCCGCTGCTGCTGGCCAGGGCGTCTCGCAGTTCCGCGGTCATCAGCCCGGCGAAATACGTGCGGAGTTGCTGGCGGAGCTGTTCCTGCTCGGGGGTGAAGCTGATCTGCATCCGGGCCCTGCCGCTCAACTAGAACGTGTTCTAGGAAATAGTAGCGGACCGGCAAGCCGGTACCCAGTGCCTCCGTTTGCGGTCATATGGAGTCCCGCTGTCGAGCCCGGCTAGGCATCGGGTACGCGAAGCTGCCGTGGGACAGCGCCGCCTTAGGCGTCGAGCGTCGCGAACAGGCTGTTGAGGCCCTCCGCCAGGAGCGGGTGGGTGAAGACTGAGCACACCGCGCACGTTCTGGCTTAGATGGCCTCCACCGAGTACCCAACAAGGCCGATTGCTGGCGAGCCAACAAGGGCTGCACCGACTGCCTAGCCATCGCACGCGCAGACAAGACGATGGATGATCCCTACTTTGAGTCGGACGTTCGGACCTTGGAGTCCGAGCTTGCGGCCTAGCCCCCCGTTCGCAGCGAAGCGACGCGGAGGCCGTCAGGCCGACGCGGCGCGAGCCGTGCTCGAAATCACGCTGAGCCCTTAATGGTGGCTGACCAGCACCAGCACGAGCATGACCACCACCGCGCCGAGGACCACGCTCATGATGATCACCCCGACGTTGGTCAGGCCAGCCAGGTGCAGCTGCTCCGCCCGCGCTTCGGCGCGCTTTTCCTGTTCGCGCTCGGCCTTACTCGGCCGTCGCGGCGGCCCCGGCGGCGGTGGAACGCGCGGCCCGCGCATCCATCGGCCGCTGAACGGCCGCCACTTCGGCCCGCCGAACCGCCAGTTCCATGACAAGTTATCCGGGCTATACGGGTCGTTCGGGTCATCCATTGGCACCTCGCGGGTGAACGCCTGCTTAGCTCCGAGTATGAGGCAGTCAGACGCCAGGGTCGGCGCGTATTCGACTCTGCTGACCATCTCTCAGCCGATGCTTCGGGGTGCCGTCGATGCTCCGCGAGAGCTGACCAAGATCATGTAGACACGTGGAAACGTATACTGACACTGGCGGGGAAGAGTCCCGCAGACTCCCCGTTGGGTGGCCATCGACGGACTACTTCCAGACCAACATCAGGTTGCGCGCCAGCACGCGTCGAGCCCTGGGGCTCCTGATGGCAAGCATGCGCCTGACCGGACACAGAGCGAGTTTGTTGACTCCCTGATCATGGCCGCAGCCATGAGCGACCCCGACGTCTCACGGTGGCTTGAGTCCTTCCACGAGACCAACGAACGGCTAGCCACCGAGCTTGTGATCGGCTGACATAGACGCTCCGCTAGTAGTCACTTACAGGAGACCTAGCGGACAGCCCCGGAGTTACCGCGCGCTCCGTCCGTCCGCGCGGTGCGGTGAGGCCATTGACCGTCTCCCGCTCCGGCTTAGCTCAGCCAGCCGGAGCGACCGCCCGTTGGACCCTTGCAAGTAGTCTCGCGCTCATGGCGGACACAGATAGCGAGGCGGCCAGTACACGCGGCAGAGATCAGCCAAATGACTCCGTCGCATCAGAACTGATCCCGCTGTGGCGCCTTCCGATCTTCGGCGACAAAATCCGCCAGGTCCCAGCATTCCTGGTGCACAGGCTGACGCAAATGGCCAACGAGCTACCCGGCACCGACCTCGACCGCCGCATCTACTATGAGCGCGTCAACGTCCTGCTTGCCGTCGCGTCAGTGACCAGAGGCAAGGACCGAGCAGGGTTCAATCTTGACGAGCCGCCGTCGGACGCAGAGAAACACTTCGGTGCCATCCTCGGCCAGGCGTTCCATCAGGGATGCTCACTCGCGGACGTGGCGTTTGCTGCCAGGCTTCCGCCCGAACACATCATCGCCGTTGGGAAGCGCACGATCCGCCGCACAAACTGGCTCAACCGGATCTGACGCCGAATCGTGACCCGATCTGCTTGGGCTCCGAGCCTCAGCGCGGCCTGGATAACCATCAGTTGGCACCACCACCGCCGTCAGCCCCGACGGCGACCCCACCTTCCACAGCCACGCGCCCGTCGCCGCCCGAGTCGGCTGAGCGTCGGGCCAGCGCGTGACGGCATAGGAGGAACCTTGGCCAGCACGGACTACCAGCGGGTACGCGATAACCTGCGCCGGGCGTATGACGGCGCGGCTGACCGACGCGATCGCCAGGATAAGCAGCCATGGAAGCTGGCCGAGCGGGCAGCGTTCCTGCGCCGGCTGCAGCAGGCGAACTGCACGCGGCTGCTGGAGATCGGCGCTGGCACAGGCCAGGACAGCGTGTTCTTCGCTAGCCACGGTCTTGACGTAGTGGCCACGGACATGTCGGCGGCCATGGTGGCGCGGTGCCGGGACAAGGGCCTAGACGCGCGGGTAATGGACTTCAGCCAGCTGGACTTCCCGGCTGAGTCCTTCGATGCCGTCTACGCCATGAACTGCCTGCTGCACGTGCCGAACGCTGAACTGCCTGCCGTGCTGGCGTCCATAGCCCGTGTTCTGCGGCCTGGCGGGCTGTTCTTCCTCGGCGTATACGGCGGCAGCAAGGGAGCGGAAGAGGGCTCGGCTGAGTCGGACGACCACGTTCCCGCCCGGTTCTTTTCCTGGCGGACGGATGATCAGATCGTGCAGTTCGCGAGCGAGTCGTTCGACATCGTTGACTTCCACATCGCGCAAGCGGGTACGGAGTACAGATTCCAGTCGCTGGCACTGCGCCGTCCAATTCAAGGCAAGGCGTTTCCCCGGAAGTAGCGAGCGGACTTCGCGCTCCGGCCGCTCCGGCCGCACCGCGGCTGATGGGTTCCGCTCCTTGTTGAGGGATCTATCAATCCCCCAGGGGCATGCGATGTATGCGCGGCGGCCAGCGGCCGGCTTAAATAGAACGTGTTCTAGGGAGGCAGTAGGGTGGCCGAGGCTTACATCGTTGACGCGGTCCGAACCCCGGTCGGGCGGCGCGGCGGCGGACTGGCCAGGGCGCATCCGGCCGACCTGGGCGGTCACGTGATCAGCAAACTGCTCGCTCGCACCGGGCTTGACCCGCTGGCCGTCGACGACGTCGTGTTCGGCTGCGTCGACACGATCGGACCGCAAGCTGGCGACATTGCCAGGACCGCTTGGCTTGCGGCCGGGCTGCCGGAAGAGGTTCCCGGCGTCACCATCGACCGGCAGTGCGGTTCCTCGCAGCAGGCAGTACATTTCGCTGCCCAGGCGGTCATGAGCGGGACGGCGCATGCGGTGGTGGCGGGCGGCGTGCAGAACATGTCCCAGATTCCGATCGCCTCAGCGATGCTGGCCGGACAGCAGTACGGCTTCGCTGACCCATTCAGCGGCTCGGAAGGCTGGCTGGCACGGTACGGCGCGCAGGAGATATCTCAGTTCCGCGGAGCGGACCTGATCGCGCAGAAATGGGGCATCGGCCGCGCAGAGATGGAGGCCTACGCCCTCGCTAGCCATCAGCGGGCGGCCCAGGCGATCGACAGCGGCGCGTTCGCGGCAGAGATCACGCCGTATGGCGGTCTGTCCGTCGACGAGTGCCCGCGCCGGGATACCTCACTGGAGAAGATGGCCGGGCTGAAGCCATTGCGCGCGGACGGGCTGATCACCGCGGCGCTGTCGAGCCAGATTGCTGACGCTGCCGCCGCGGTTCTCGTCGTTTCGGAGGCCGCATTGGCCGAGCACGACCTGACGCCTCGGGCCCGGATCCACCACATCAGTGCGCGGGGAGCTGATCCGGTGCTCATGCTCACCGCGCCAATCCCTGCGACCGCGCACGCACTGAAGCTGACCGGGCTGAGCATGGACCAGATCGACCTGGTCGAGATCAACGAGGCGTTCGCGAGCGTGGTGCTGGCCTGGCAGCGCGAGACAGGCGCGGACCTGGACCGGGTGAACGTGTGCGGCGGCGCGATCGCGCTCGGCCATCCGCTCGGCGCGACGGGCGCGCGCCTGCTCACCACGCTGCTCTATTCGCTCGAGCGAACCGGCGGCCGCTACGGGTTGCTGACCATGTGCGAGGGCGGCGGCCAGGCGAACGTGACCATCATCGAGCGGCTCTGACGCGGCAGCTCATCGCGAGGCCAGGGTCTTGTCGCGCCCGTGGCGGGACCCTTCAGGTCAGCGAGGCTGTCGCGCCGTAGCACGGGCGAAGTCCAGAGCCTCGTGAACCAGCGGGAGCCAGGGCAGCGAGGACTCGGAATCGAGGCTGAGCCACTCGCGCATGGGCGTGCCTTTGTTCGCGTCGAAGGCAGCACCGTCGCCGGAGTTGATCAGCGCAGTCACCCGGTCAGCGCGGAGCTTGACGACGAGCTGGCCTCGGACGAGCATGGCGAAGATCTTGCCCCGGTACCGCAGCGCGCCGCGCCCGAACCCGCTGCCGCCAGCGGGCGGCGTCACTCCGTCGATGCCCATCAGGTCATCGACCAGGTCCTCGTACCGACTGCGGATGTCTGCCACGGGACCGAGGCTAGACGACGACACCGACATTTCCGGGGCTCCAGCGCATGACGCCCTAGGTGGGCCCGTCAGCCCGCGGGTTGACGGGCCCACTGAGTGAACGCAGCGCTAGCCGCTCGCCTGCTGCTACCCGTGGTACTTGACCGTGACGGCCGTGCGGGTGCCCGCCTTGTTGAGGCTCTTAGCCGTGATTGTTCCGGTGGCTCCCTTGAAGGCTCCCGGTTCCGCCCGTCACCTTGCCGTTTGTTATCGCGCCGGTATTGAAGTTGACGGTGAAGCGTGCCGTAGAGGAATGCCCCCGGTCGTGTCGAGCGCGACGTTCGCGGTGGCCTTGGTCTTCGACGTGGCCGTGAAGTACAGCTCGTCGTAGCCGATGGTCTTGCCCTTCGCATTCACATCGGTGTCCTGGATGCCGAAGGTCGTCTTGGTGAAGGTGACCATGTTCTTCTGCACGGAGATGAACTTCAGCGTGTGAGTAGTGCTGCTTGCGCTGGCGAGAGCCGGCAGCATGAACGCTCCGGTGCCGACGAGCGCGGTGGCGCCAATTGCGGCGATGGTCGTACGGACCTTCATGGGACCCCCCAAAAAGTGGCAGCCGCCACGATGGCGGCCATTCCGCAAGGGTGGCACTTAATCACCATCTTGTCGACGGCTGGACAGTGCCTGGGCCAGGTGCCCGCGCTAGCTGGTGCGCAGCCTCGCGGCTGCGTCCCGCAGGGCCTCGTCCATGGGAGTTGGCTCCAGCCCGAACATCTCAGTGGTGGCGCTCGAGTCGATGACGAACGGCCCGGTGAACTGGTACCGCGTGGTCCGAAGTTCCTTCACCAGCGGGGAGAACAGCCCGACTGTCCACATAACCGGGTACGGGATCGCCATGAGCTTGGCCTTGGGCGCGCGATTGACCTCGGCGAACCGGGTCGCGAGCTGCCGGACCGTAAGAGCGGGGTTGGTGGGCACGAGCCACGCCTGGCCGAAGGCCCGCTCATCGGTGGCTGCCGTCACGAGAGTGCGGGCCGCATCGGCAATCGATGTCCAGCTGTGCGGGACGTCCAGCGGGGCTGGCGAGTAAGCACGCTTGCCCGCCAGCAGCGGCTTGCCGATCACGGTCGAGAGCACCGAGTTGGCCTCGATGTAGTCGCTGGCCCGCACTTCGGTCGCCCGGATCCGGCCCGCTTCATGCAAGGCCAGCGCCTCGCGCCACATGTCGGCCCGCAGCCGGAGCTTGGGGTGGGTGGCGGCGAGCGCGGTCTTCTGCGTGATCGCGCCCTTGACCGGCCCGTAGCCGTACAGGTTGCTCATCGCGGCCAGCACCGCGCCGCTGCGCTCGGCCGCGGTCAGTAGTGCCGAGGCCAGCGGTGGCCAGTCGGTGAACCACTGGTGGTAGAGCGGGCTCGCGCAGTTATACAGGGCCGCCGCTCCGGTAGCCAGCGCGGTCAGCCGCTCGGCGTCGGTCGCGTCCGCAGCCACCAGCTCGATCGATGGGTGCTGCGGCCCGGTTCCCCGACGGCTGACGACGCGAACCTTCTCGCCGCGCTCAGCGAGCAGCAGCGCAGCCTGCGATCCAACTGCTCCGGCGCCGACGATAACGTGCATTCTGTCCATCTCCTCTGGGTGCAGTGGCCGGATGAGCCGGCACATCCGAGAGCGGTGCTCTCTCTTAGAAGCAATAGTCTCATAAGTCAGGGCCGAGCGCAAGAGCACTGCTCTCGAATGTGTGCAACACTCTTGGTATGCCTGCAGCATCGATCCGGGCGCGAGTGCGCGCCGAGATGACAGCGGAGATCAAGGCGATCGCGCGCCAGCATCTCCAGACGGACGGGGCCAACCTGTCCCTGCGCGCGGTCGCCCGCGACATGGGCATGGCCTCCTCCGCCGTGTACCGCTACTTCGCCAGCCGTGACGAGTTGCTGACCGCCCTGATACTGGACGCGTATAACTCGCTAGCCGACGCCGTGGAGGCGGCTGACGCGTCCGTGACCGACCGCACCCGGCTTCGGGACCGCTGGCTGGCGGCAGCCCACGCGGTCCGCAGCTGGGCACTGACCACCCCCGCCGAGTACGCGCTCCTGTATGGCAGCCCGGTGCCTGGCTATGCGGCGCCTCAGGAAACGGCGGCCGCGGCCGTGAGGATCGCGTTTGTGCTGGTCCGCATCCTGGCTGACGGCCACGCGTCCGGCGCGCTTACCGCGGCTGGCCAGCCGTCTGGGCAACTTGACGAGGCGGTCCGCGCGAACCTCGCCAGGGTGCGCGACGACTTCGCACCGGGCCTGCCCGAAGGCCTGCTGTTTCGGGGCATGACAAGCTGGACTCATCTGTTCGGCACCGTCAGCTTCGAGCTGTTCGGTCAGTACAACAACGTCATTGAGGCTCGCGAGGAGTTCTTCGATCAGCAGATGCGGCTGATGGCGGACCTGCTCGGCCTCTGACTGGTATCTGACCGGAACAGCCTCGCTGCGGCGGCGGTTCGGACAGCGTGCGGTCGGCCAGAGCCAGGGAGATCACATGACAGCGCAGTGGCGTGACCAGATCGGGCGGTTCGGCGTGTGGCGCGCCGCCGGTCAGACGACGCCGGACATCGCGGTGGGGCTTGAAGCGCTCGGCTACGGTGCGGTCTGGCTGGGCGGCTCGCCCAGCGGTGATCTCGCTGTCGTGGACCGCCTGCTGGGCGCGACAAGCAACCTCACCGTCGGCACCAGCGTCGTGAACATGTGGCAGGACGATGCGTCCACCGTCGCGCAGTCATTCGCGCGAATCGAGGCCAGGTTCCCGCACCGGTTCATCCTCGGCGTCGGCGCCGGCCACCGCGAGGCGACTGCGGAGTACGCCAGCCCGTACCAGACCCTCGCGACCTATGTCAGCCAGCTCCTCGCGGCCGGCGTTCCCCAGGAGAGCGTCGTGCTCGCGGCGCTGGGCCCGAAAGTGCTCAGCCTCGCGCGCGACCGAGCGGCGGGCGCCATCCCGTATCTCGTTACCCCGGCGCACACCAAGCTGGCGCGCGAGATCCTCGGTCCAGACCGGCTGCTCGCCCCCGAACACAAGGTCGTGCTGAGCACCGACCTGGCCGAGGCCCGGGGCCTGGCCCACAGGAGGGTCAGCAACCCCTACCTCGGTCTCGTCAACTACACCGCCAACCTGCGCCGGCTCGGCTTCACCGACGATGACCTGGCTGATGGCGGCAGCGACGCGCTGGTAGACGCCCTCGTCGCGCACGGCAGCTCCGACCAGGTCGCGGCGCAACTCTTCGCCCATCTCGACGCGGGAGCCGATCACGTCTGCATCCAGCTACTGACCCGATCCGATACCGATCCGATGGCTGCCTACGCAGAACTGGCTGGCGCGCTTGGCCTCTGACGATCCGGCGAGGCATGGCCGCGCCGGGAGCTCAGCCTCGAGGCTCGGGCAGGGCTGTGCGGAACTCGGCCGCTAGCGCCGCCATCGCTGCCCGCAGCCGGCCCACCTGCGGGCCTGCCGAGAGCAGCGACCGCGACGCGCTTGGCATAACCCGGTCGGGGCAGGCGGCGAATACCCGCGCCACGTCGGCGGGCGTAGCGCCTTGCGCGCCGACCCCAGGCGCCAGGAACAGGCAGTTCGCGGCGGCTAGGTCCAGCACTGGCTCCATGTGGACCGGACCGACGACGGCGCCCACCGGGCCGATCCGGCCCGGAGCGAGTTCTTCGTTCAGCGCGCGTATCTGCCCGAGCAAGCTCTGTTCGATCGCGCACCGGCCGTCGGCCAGCGCGGCCTGGATCGTGCGGCCTTCCGGGTTGGATGAGCGGGTGACCACGAGCAGGCAACTGCCGGACTCGGCAGCGCGGCTGACGTAGCTCCCCATCGCGCCCAGGCCTAGGTAGGGATGGACCGTGATCGCATCCGCGGCCAGCGGCGCGCCCTTTCCGAGGTAGGCCTCGGCGTAGGCGTCGTTGGTCGAGCCGACGTCACCGCGCTTAACGTCGAGTATTACGAGCATGCCAGCGTTGCGCGCGCTGCTCGTCAGCCGGTCCAGCGTGCGGATGCCGCGCCAGCCATGCCGCTCGAAGAACGCCGACTGCGGCTTGACGAGGCCCACCGTTCCGGCCGCCGCGTCGAGCACGATGTCGGCGAACCGGTCCAGGCCGTCCGCGGTATCGCCGACGCCCCAGGACTCCAGCAGGTCACCTGACGGATCGAGGCCGAACACAAGCGGGCCGCAGCTGGCCCGCGCGGTCGCGAACCTGGCGGCGAACGACTCGGTCACGTGCCAATTTTCGCACTCGCCGGACCCGGTGCATCGGCAGCAGCGCTCCGGCAGCCCGACTGTCACTGTGTGTCGTTGGCTGCCTCACGGGCGCGTTCCTCGGAGAGGCGGCGCTCGCGTTCGTTGCTCGTCAGCGCCGCAGCGCGCTCGAACTCCGCCCGCGCCTCGCTGGTCCGCCCGAGTTTGCGCAGCAGATCGCCGCGCACGCTCGGCAGCAAGTGGTATCCGCCGAGGGCTGGCTCGGCGGCCAGCTCATCTACCAGGTCGAGCCCGGCCTGCGGGCCGTGAGCCATCGACACCGCGACCGCGCGGTTGAGCTCGACCACCGGCGACGGCAGTACCTCGGCCAGCACCCCGTACAGCTCGACGATGCGCCCCCAGTCGGTGTCCTCTGGGCGGAATGCCCGGGCATGACAAGCAGCGATAGCGGCTTGCAGCGCATACGGGCCCCGTTCCCCGCCTAGATCTTCGGTTCTTTCCAGGGCTGCCAGCCCGCGGTTGATCAGCAGCCGGTCCCAGCGCGTCCGGTCCTGGTCGAGCAGCAGCACCGGATCACCCGACGGGCCTGTCCTAGCGGCGACCCTGGAGGCCTGAATTTCCAGCAGCGCGACCAGGCCGTGCACCTCCGGTTCGGAGGGCGCGAGCTGGGCCAGCACGCGGCCGAGGCGCACCGCCTCTGCGCACAGTGCCGGCCGCATCCAGTCGTCGCCCGCGGTCGCCGAGTAGCCCTCGTTGAAGATGAGGTAGATGACCTCGAGCACCGAGGACAGCCTGGCCGGGCGTTGCTCCGCGGCCGGGACCTCGAACGGCACGTTCGCCTGGGCCAGGGTCTTCTTGGCCCGGACGATGCGCTGGGCGATGGTCGGCTCCGGCACCAGGTAGGCGCGAGCGATCTCGGCCGTGGTGAGGCCGCCGAGAACCCGGAGCGTAAGCGCGACCCTGGCCTGCACGGCAAGCACCGGGTGGCAGGCAGTGAAGATCAGCCGCAGCAGGTCGTCGTCGATCTCGTCCGAGAACGCCTGGTCGAAGTCCGGCGTCACGGCCTCGCCCTCGGCCTCCATCGCCCGGCCGATCTGGGCGTATTTCTTCTCCAGATCGGCGTTACGCCGGAAGAAGTCGATCGCGCGGCGCTTGGCGACCGTCATCAGCCAGGCGCCCGGATTGCGCGGAACGCCCTCCGCGGGCCACTGCTCGAGCGCGGCCACGACCGCGTCCTGAGCGAGGTCTTCGGCTAGGCCGATATCCCCGGTGTAACGGGCCAGACCAGCGATGAGACGGGCGGATTCCAGCCTTATCACGGTCTCGATTGCCGCCTGCGCCCGCGCATCCGTCACGAGAACCGATCACACCACCACCCATGCGCCCGGGCAACAGCGGCATGGCCCGCACCCAGTCTGCGCTGACCATCGCGCCCGGAGGCGCAGGCCGCCGCGCTATCTGCGGCGCGGCGGCCGTGCGTCGCGGCGGGGCCTCACGGACCGAAGACCTGCCGGACCGTCGACTCGCCCTCGCCCGCGATGGCCAGGAAGCGCTTGGTCCACTCGACCGCCTCGTCCTGGTCTCGGCACTCCATCAGCGCCCAGCCGCCTATCAACTCCTTGGCCTCAGTGAACGGGCCGTCAAGAACGGTGAACTCACCGTTGTGGTACGTGACCTTGATGGCTTCCTTCGGGTCGGCGAGTCCGCCGGTGGCCAGCAGTACCCCGGCCTTAGTCGCCTCCTCCATGAAGGCGCCCATCTTCTGGTACATCTCCGGCGACGGCTCCGGCAGCGCGGTCGCGGGGTCGGCCAGCGTGTATCCCAGGAACTTCATGATTGGTCTCCCTTCGGTAGGCGGACTAGCGGGTCCGCCTGCGGCTTGCTTCACCTGTGCGTCGAACGCGCCGCCCCCGGATCGACACGACTCGCAGATTTCTCCGGGGATTATGCCGAGCCGTGGCCGGAGCCGGAAACTGGTCTGCAGATTACCGACGACACCGTATCTGGGGCACTGACGGGAGCCGGGCGCCCCCGGTTGTGAGGTCGCGTCCCGGCGGGCTGGGAGCCGCGAACTGGTCACGTTCCCTTAACCGGACGGCCGTCAGGTTGAGCTACGGTCCGGTGCATGAAAAAGGCACGGTGGCATGGTTTTTACTCTGACGCCCACGGACGGGAAGAGATCACCGTCGATGCCCAAGGTAATCAGGTCACCACCGTGCTGCGCGGAGTCACTTTCACTGGGAACGGACTGAACGACCTCGCGCCGGTCACGGCCCTCGTCCCGGACGCTCCGTTCGCGCTTTACTACGAAGCCCTGTGTGCCTGCACGATCGAGTGGACCATGCCAGTCAGCCTCAATACGCCCGACGGCGGCCGGCAGGGTGACTTGATCTGCACGCTGACCCTCGGCGACCCGCCGGACCGGCCTGGGCTCTACTACGAGAACCTGGACCTGACGCTGGCCTACGACAGCACGTGCGCGCGGACCACCGGATCGCATGACCTCTTCGAGACAGCCCTCGCCGACCTGGCGGGCCAGCTTCTTCCTGGTGTCACCCTGCAGGCGTGCGTGACCTGCGCGCTGTCGGCTTACCCACCGTTTCGGGGCAGCGACTTCCTCGGCGGCCTCGCTTGCTTCCGCGACAATGACGAAGCATTCCTGGCCATCTCGGGCAAGGCCGACCTCAACCAGATCTGGGGCACTAGGACCGAGTTCGTGCTGGAGACCTACCTTTGCCCCCGCTACCGCGCGGGGCAGTCAGCCGACGAGCGCTAGCCGAGCTTGCCGAGCCGGGCCAGGCAGTCGCCGGCCTCGGCCATGATCCGTTCGATCAGCTCCGCGCACGAGGGCAGGTCGTCGATGAGGCCAACGACCTGGCCGGCTGCCATCACGCCGAGGTCGGGCCGCCCGTCGACCATGGCCGCCTTGAGCAACATGGGCGTGTTCGCCGCCATCAGCACCTGGCTCCAGGACAGCTCGGTGCCAGTGCGCATCGCCCGGCCCTGCCGGATGAGTTGCGGCCAGGTCAGCCCGGACAGAGTCCGGAACGCGGCCGCATTGCGCGCCGAGCGGAGCAGCCCGGACAGCTGCCCGGACCGCTCCAGGCCGTCGACCAGCGGCGTGCGCAGCACCCGGTGCGGAACGCCGTCGACCCGCGTCGTCACCACCGTGTCGGTCAGCGTCTTGCCCAGATACACCTGCTTAACGGCATCGGCGACCGGGCTGTCGCTGGTAAGGAGGAACCTGGTGCCCATGGCGATGCCCTCGGCGCCGTAGGCGAGCGCGGCAACCAGGCCCCGGCCGTCGAAGAACCCGCCCGCCGCCACGACCGGGATGTCCACCGCCGAGACCACTTGCGGCAGCAGCAGGCTCGTCGGGATCGGTCCGGTGTGTCCGCCGCCCTCACCGCCTTGCACGATGACGGCGTCGGCGCCCCAGCGGGCAACCTTCTCTGCGTGCCGCCGGGCGCCGACGGACGGGATCACCACGACCCCGGCGTCCTTGAGTCGCTTGATCATCTCCGGCTTGGGTGCCATCGCGAACGAAGCGACCCGCACGCCCTCGGCGATCATCAGCTCAATCCGGTCGGACGCGTCGGCCGCGTCGGCACGCAAGTTGACCCCGAACGGCGCGTCGGTCCGCGCCTTCACCTCGGCGACGGCGGTCCGTAGCGCGTCGAGCGTCATCGTCGCCGAGCCGATGATGCCGAGGCCGCCCGCCTTAGTGGTAGCTGCCGCCAGCCGGGCGCCCGCCACGTAGCCCATCCCGGTCTGCACGATCGGGTAGCGGACGCCGGTCAGCTCGGTCAGCCGGGTCGCGATTGCCGTCATGCAAGCTCCTGATCGCGGCGGCCGTCCGGGTCGAGGTGCTGACGGATCAGGGTGAGCTCCGCCGCTGTCGGCAGCCGGGTCTGCGGCATCTGATACGGCGCGGCGAGCAGGAACCCGGTCGCGTCGGCGACGTCGGAGACCGTGACGCCGGGATGCACGGACCGCAGCCGCATGGCGTGATCGGGACCGGCGAAGTCCAGCACCGCAAGGTTGGTCACGACCCGGCGAAGCTGGTGGCACGCGGCGGCCACGCCGCGGAGGCCGGCGGCACGGTCGTAGCCGACCCCGCTCACCATATCGACCTGCTCGACGAACACCCGGCGCGAGTGCCTGGGCACCCAGTAGCTGACCGGATGGTTCACGGTATTGCCCGGAGCGCCCCGCACGCCAAGCAACTGCGCCTTCGGCCTGGCCCAGTCCCCGATGCAGGAGATGTTCTGGTTGCCGAACCTGTCCAGCTGCGCCGCGCCCATCATCACATGCCGCTTGCCCGCGGCGAGCATCGTGAATACCTGGCGGAACGGCAGCCAGCCTTCCGCGATGCAGTCCCGGGCTACACCCGCCGGGGCCAGTAGCGTCGCCTCGCCGTCAGTCAGCAGCAGGTCGGGCTCGAAGGTCAGTTGCGCGAGCCGGGCACCGAGAGTGGGGATGACGCCCATCGGGCTGGCCAGCACCGCGCCGTCGCCGCGCCACGCCTCGGCGCACGCCACCACGCAGATCTCGGCCAGGGTAGGTTCGGTCATGCCCGGACCTGCCGATACCGCGCCACCGCCTGCTGGTAGTCGTCCTCGCCGCCAGCCAGGAACTCGCCGCTGAAGTCCGCCCAGGCCTGCGGGCTCGCGGCCGCCTTCGCGTAATGCGCCTGGAAGGCTTCGTCACGGCCATAGTCCGGCACGCAGCTGGTGAAGTGCGCGCCGTTCGGCGACTCGATGACGCCGGCCACCATGGCCCGGTTGATCAGCAGGCTCTGCGGGGGTCCGGCCGCGAGCAGGTCAGCGGTAGCCACGATGCGCTCGCACGACACGTACGCGCGGTTGGCGGCCAGGCAGTACAGGTCGTCGAAATACGGATCGGGGCCGAGGTACTGGCCGTTGCCGCGCGCGTCGGCCCGGTTCATGTGCACCAGCGCCGCGTCGAGCATCAGCGCGGGGACGGCGACGAGTTCCTGGGCGTCGGCGTACGGAGACCGCACGGTGCGCAGGTGGCGATTGACCCGCAGAACGTCCGAGCCGAGTCCGGCGCGCATTGGCAGGAACGGCAGCCGGTGCGCGGCGGCCAGCAGCCCCCAGTGCAGCATTCCCTCGTCCAGCTCGGTGAGCTTGATCGCGCCCGCCTGCCGCGCCTGCCGGAAGTGCGGTTCCAACGGGATCGAGTCGAGCGACACGAAGCCGGTCACCAGCCGCCTGACCTTGCCCGCGGCGATCAGGAGTCCGACGTCGGGACCGCCGTAGCTGACGACGGTGAGGTCAGCCAGGTCGGAAGCCGCGATCGCCCGCACCAGCGCCATCGGCTTGCGCCGCGAGCCCCAGCCGCCGATCCCGATCGTCATGCCGGACCGCAGCTCGCCGACGACGTCCGAGGCGGCCATGACCTTCGGGCCGTTACCGCCCGTCAACGAAAGCCTGCCGGGCCTGGTCGGAGATTCCGGTCAGGTTGAGCTCGAAGGTGAAGCCCTGCTCGTACCGGTAGGACCGCTGCATGTCCACCGGCTCGATGCCATTCAGCGACTGCTTGGCCAGCCTGATGATCTCCGGATCCTTCGCCGCGATCTTCGCCGCGACCGCATGAGCGGCGGCTCGCAGCCGCGCCAGCGGCACGACGTCCAGCACCGTGCCATAGCTCTTCAGCGTAAGGGCGGGAACGGGGTCGCACGTATACACCATCGCGCGCATCAGCTGCTGCGGCACGAGGCGAGCCAGATGCGTGGCCGCACCGAGTGCGCCCCGGTCGACCTCAGGCAGCCCGAAAGTCGCATCTTCGGCCGCGATGACGATGTCAGCGCTTCCGGCCAGGCCGACCCCGCCACCGAGGCAGAAGCCGTGCACAGCGGCAATGACGGGAACGGCGCACTCGTACACGGCGGCGAACGCGGCGAAGCAACCGCGGTTTGCGGCAATGAGCGCAGCATGGCCGTCAGTTCGCTGCATCTCCTTGATGTCCACGCCCGCGCAGAAACCACGTCCCGCGGCGGCAAGGACCACGACCCGTACACCGGGGTCCGCACCGGCTGCCGTGATGATGTCCGCCAAATCTAGCCAGGCCTGCGCGGGCAGCGCATTGACCGGCGGGAAGTCGATCTCCACCTCGGCGACGCCGTCGGCGGTGTTCAGCCCGATCGCCATCGCCGGCACCTCGCTCGCGACTCAACCTAGCGTTTGCTTGGTCAGGGTAACACTAGGCGGCAGGCGGGGCCTTGGCCTGATTGATCGCGGCCAGCATGGCGTCCGGATCGGCGACATCAGCGAACGTGATCGAGCCCGGGGCCACCCGGGTGCGCGACGGGGCGCTCATTGTCGGCATCCCCGAGTCCCCGATCGGCGGCCCGGTCATCGTCGGGGCTCGGTAGGCGTAGTAGGAGCCGAACGGCTCGAATACCACCGTTGCGTGACGGCCGTTCCGGCGGCGCCGGACAGCCATCGAGCCCCCCTTGACCGGAGACTCCCGGAAGGACGCGCCGACCTGGACGATCACGCGTTCGCTGGTGATGCCGTAGACGGTCTGGCGCTTGCGGAACCATCTCGTGATGTACCGGCCAGCGACCAGGTAAACGCCGATTAGCAGGAACGGTACGCCGAGGTCGCGGAACGCCGCCGGGGCGCCCGAGGCCCTTACCCCCGCTTCCCACGCGATCGCGATGCCCAGCCAGACGATGCTGAACGGAATCGCAATGATGTCCGCCGCGGTGAAGAGGACAGCCCTGTCAGGCCGACCGCACCACAGCAGCTGCTCGCCCGGCCGCAGGTACGGCTGCAGCCGATCCGCCTGCGGGGAGCTGCCTTGCCAGCCGATGATCATCTTTGCCCCAGATATCTAGCTATTCGGGACGAAGCTAACAAACTACTCTGGCCCGCGCAATCTTAGGAGGGGCCGCGGCCGCCAGCGTCCTCTCCTGCGCGCACGACGACTTGCTGGCTGCTATGGCCGACCGGTTGACCAGCGCGTGCCCGTCGGATCGTCGCTGATCTTGATGCCAGCCCCGGTCAGCGCGTCGCGGATCACGTCCGCATCCTGGTAGCGCCCTTCGGCTCGCAGCGCCGATCGCAGCGCCAGCAGCGGGTCGACCACCGGGCCGAACCTCTCGGCAGGGTCCCGCAATCCCTCGGCAAGCGCGTCGCCAAGCCTGGTGATCAGCCCGCGGAGGACGGCGCGCGCCTGGCTACTGCCCTGGTCCTCCTCGGTGTCGGCGGTCCAGGAGTGAATCGAGTCCTCCAGGTCGAGGATCGCCGTGATCATGCTGGCCGCGTCACGCTCGGCCAGTGCCTCCTCGAACCGCGTCTCCGCGCGGTGGGTCAGGTCTGCCAGCGGCAGCAGCTCCTCCGCTGGCTCGGACATCACCGGGCTGGGGACGGCGGCGGCGGACTCGCCGGTCCGGATCATCGACCGCAGTTGTGCCAGCGAGACCACGGCCGGTGCCATCAGCGCATTCGAGACGCCGGCGCGCCGGATCGTGAGACCGCCTCGGCCGCGGACCTCAGCCGTTTCGGCTCCGAGGTCGAAAATCACGGCGGTGTGCTCATCAATGCCGAGAACCGCCGCGCCCTCAGGCAGGTCTCGCTCCATTGCCGCAAGCCGCCGCTCGCCCAGGTAGCAGAAGCGGGTGTCATGCGTGCCGCCCTCGGCATTGTCATAATGCGGGATCACAGCGACCGGCAGGCTGATGGCAGCAAGCAAGTTCAGGCCGTCCAGCCAGTGCGGTTCCGCGCCAGCCTTGTAGATCTCGTAGACGGGCACCGCCGCCAGGCCTACCGTGGCGGCGGCGGCCGACGCCAATACGGTGACTCCCGTCCCGCTGGCGACGCGGTCCCGCAAGGCGTCGCCGACCGGATGACCCCGCCATCTGGCGAGTGCGTAGGAAGGGCTGCCTGGCCCGGCGAATATCCAGTCTGCACTTCGCACCCGCATCGGGTCGACACCTCCGGCGAGCGCCGTCACGGCTAGGCCCACGCTCGCGGCGAAGTACGACCTCGCGCGGGCCGATACATCGGCAGCGTTTTCCTGAAACGCGTAGGGAGTATCGAGCAGCGCGGCATCCGGGGTGCCAGGGCCGAGCCGGGCCACCAGTGCTTTATGCACGGTCACCATCGTCGGGCTCGTCTCGCCGGAACCCATGATCGCCAGGATGCGGCACCTTCCCGCGGTCATTGGGTGCAGGCCCTGGCTTGCTGCAGCAGTAGCCGCAGGCTGTCGCCGGGTCGGCCGGCGAGTACGCGGCGCGCGGAAGTCGTGCTGGTGATCTGGTCTGCCGCCGTGGCCGCCGCGCTGGCCGCTTCCGCGGTGGCCGATGACAGCACAACCAGGCTGGCCCCGGTTTCGGCGGCCATCTGGACGACCTCGGCGACCGGCAGGTCATGCGCGAGGTGATGCACGAGCCACCGATCCTCTCGCAGGCACGCCGCCGCCATGAGGGGCGGCAGCCCGTGCCGTTCGCCCGGCGGCGTCGCGACTACCGCGACGCCGCGAGGCCGGCCAGGGCGCTGGTGCGACCGCAAGGCAACAAGCCGCTCACAGATGACGCTGGCGCGGTGCTCGACGGCGATGCTGACGATGCCGGCCGACCATTCGTCGCCGAGGCGGCGGAGCGCCTGGCCCGACGACCCGGTCGCAAAGGTCGACAAGCGGGACACCGGCGGCGAGCCGGTCAAGACGCTGCCGCGCCAGGGTCTCATCTCCGGCGACGAGCGCCGCGTGCAGCCGGTCAGCTTGCGTCGCCCAGTCACGCACCTGTATCTGCAACTGGGGCGGCCGGCCGGCCGCGCGGCGCGCAGCGAACGCGCGGACATCGGCCTCAAGTACCTGGTAACCCCGGCTGTTTTTCCGGGCCGGGAGCACTCCCTGGCGAACCCAGCCGTAGGCCGTCTGGTAATGCACGCCAAGCGCTTCGGCCGCTTCGCGGATCTGCATGCCTGACAAGCTCCTGATCGGTCTGCCCAGCCAACGGGACGCTAGGTGCGGTACCTTAGTGCAATTTAGCATTTGTTTTCGGCACAGCGCGGCAGCCCGGTGGCACGCGACAATGTGCCATGCGGTTTATATTCAGTCCGCCGGCGGGCGACGTGGCCGGATTGCTGACTCTGCCCTGGGCGCAGCAGCTCGAGGACTGGCGCGAGGATCGCCTGGTCGAGATCCGGCAGCGGGGCATCTCCCGGCACATCGTCAGGTTCGTTGCCGACAGCGGTGAGCTATTCGCGCTGAAGTCGATCAGCGAAGTGCTCGCCCGGCGCGAGTACAGGATGCTGCGATCGCTCGCTGACCTGGGCATTCCGGCCGTCGTGGTGGTCGGCATCGTGGTCGATCGCGGCGTCGACCTCGACGCGATCCTGGTGACCAAGTTCCTTGACTATGCCAGCACCTACCGGGCGGTGTTCTCCCGCCATCGCGGCGGCCCGCCAGTCGACCGGTTGCTCGACGCGCTGGTAGAGCTGCTAGTACGGCTCCACCTCTCGGGATTCTTCTGGGGTGACTGCTCACTGTCCAATGCGCTATTCCGCGCGGACGCCGGCGCGCTCCAGGCGTACCTGGTCGACACCGAGACGAGCGAGAAGCACCCCACACTGAGCGACGGGCAACGAGCCTTCGACCTGGAGATCGCCGCCGAACGGGTGTGCGGCGAGCTGATGGATCTGCAGGCCGGCGACCTGCTGCCCGAGGACGTCGACCCAATCGAGGTCAGCGAGGAGCTCCGGCGGCGCTACGAGCATCTGTGGGCGGAGCTGAACCACGACGAGCTCTTCCGGCCAGAGGATCAGCGGCACCGGATCGCTAAGCGGCTGCAGCGGCTGAACGAGCTCGGCTTCGACGCTGACGAGCTGGAGCTCATCGCTGAGCCCGGCGGCGTCAAGCTCCGGGTCCACACCAGGGTTGCCGAGTCCGGGCAGAGCAGCAGTGAGCTGTTCCGGCTGACCGGGATCAGTGCCGAGGAGCATCAGGCGCGTCGGCTGCTGAACGACATCGCGAGCTTCCGTGCCTGGATGGAGCAGAAGAACGGTTACCCGGTCTCACACATGGTCGCTGCGCATCGGTGGCTGGAAGACGTCTACGACCCAGTCGTGGCGGCCATACCCGAGGAGCTGCAAGGACGGCTGGCGCCACCGGAGATTTTCCACGAGATCCTCGAGCACCGCTGGTACATGTCCGAGCATGCAGGCCGTGACGTCGGCACGACGGCCGCCGCCCGGTCCTATTTCGACACGGTGCTGCCGACGGTTCCGCAGCCGCTCAGCTCTGCGACCGACGGCGACACCGGGGAGATGACCGCCTGGCCGGCCGAGCGGGCGCAGCCGACCTAGCGCCTGCTCGGTCGCCTACCATGTAGCGCATGCGACCAGGCCAGGTGGACTCGGTCGGCCCCGGCCCGTTCGGCCGCGAGCCGGCCGACGGCACCGGCCCGAGCCCGATGGCCTTGCCGTCGTGATCACCGGTGGCACCAGGGGTATCGGGGCCGGCCTCGCCCGCGCCTTCCTCGAGTCGGGTCACCGGGTACTGGTCTGCGGCCGCAACTCTCCCGCCGGCCTGCCGTCGGCCGCCGGGCAGAGCGCCAGTTTCCACCGAGCGGATGTCCGAGATCCCGAACAGGCCGCCCTGCTGATCGGCGCGGCCGCGGACCAGTTCGGCCGGATCGACGTCCTGATCAGCAACGCGGGCGGCTCACCTGAAGTGGCCGCGTCGGAAGCATCGCCCCGTTTCCTTCAGAAAATCATCGAACTCAATCTCACTGCGCCGCTGCTGGTCGCGCAGCACGCCAACGCGGTCATGCAGCGTCAGGAACGCGGCGGCGCGATCATCATGATCGGCAGCGTCAGCGGCACTAGGCCATCGCCGGGCACCGCGGCCTACGGGGCGGCCAAGGCAGGGCTCCATCACCTGGTGAGCAGCCTGGCCATCGAATGGGCGCCCAAGGTCCGGCTGGCTTGCGTTGCGCCGGGCTTCGTGCAGACTGAGGCCGCGGCTGATCATTATGGCGACGCGCGCGCCGCCGCGGCGGTGCAAGCGACCGTGCCGCTCGGCCGGCTCGCCACGCCGGCTGATGTCGCCGCCGCCTGCCTCTTCCTGGCTTCGCCGCAAGCCTCGTACATCAGCGGCACGACCCTTCTCGTGCACGGCGGGGGCGAGCCGCCCGCGTTCCTGGCTGCACGCGGCCGGGCATAGCCAGCCTCTCGGTCGCTATACCCTCGGCTGCCGGGCCGGTATACGCTCCGAGAGAAATAGAACACGTTTCAGTTGAGGGGCACGCGATGGTCGCATCGATCAAGACTCACCGGGATGACGTAGGCCTCACCGACGGGCAGCTGCTGATCAACGGCTCGTGGGATGCGGCGTCGGCCGGGCAAACCTGGAGCCATTCCCATCCGGCCACCGGCGAACAAGTCGCCTCGTTCCCGATCGCCGGGCCCGAAGACGTTGATCGCGCCGTCCGCGCCGCGCGGACGGCGTTCGACGAGGGAACCTGGCCGCGGACCCGGGCCGGTGAGCGGATCCGGGTGCTGCGCCGGATCGCGGACCTGGTGCGCGAGCACGGCGACGAACTGCTGGCGCTGCAGGCGCTGGACAACAGCGTTCCGCTGAGCTTCGGCACCGTCTACGGGATGTCGTCGGCGTTCGTTGCCGACGTGTTCGACCACCACGCGGGCTGGGTGGACAAGCTGGCCGGGGAGACGCTGCCGCCCTACCAGGGCGGCGACCATTTGGTGATGACGCTGCGCGAGCCGGTCGGCGTCGTCGCCGCGATCGTGCCGTGGAACGCCCCGCTGCTGCTCACCGCCCAGAAGCTGGCCCCCGCGCTGGCGGCCGGCTGCACGGTCGTGCTGAAGCCCTCGGAGTACGCGACGTTCGCCGTACTGCGGCTGGTCAAGCTGATCGAGGAGGCCGGTCTCCCGGCGGGCGTCCTCAACGTCATCACCGGGCCCGGCGATCCGACCGGCGACGCCCTGATCAACCACCCGATGGTGGACAAGATCTCCTTCACTGGCAGCCGTTCGGTCGGGCGGAAGATCATCGAGGCGTCGGCCGCCGGTTTCAAGCGCGTCAGCCTGGAACTCGGCGGCAAGAGCCCGGCGCTGGTGTTCGCCGACGCGGACGTCTCCACTGCGGCCGCGCTGACCATGGGCACGGTTACGCTCGGCTTGTCCGGCCAGGTGTGCCTGGCCCAGACCAGGGCGCTGGTGCACCGCGACAAGGCCGACGAGTTCCTCGCCGTGGCCGAGATGATCGCCGGGATGGTCAACTACGGAAGTCCGTTCGATCCGGCCGTCACCGCCTCGCCGCTGATCAACCAGCGTCAGCTGGACCGCGTGCTGACGCTGATCGGCGAGGGCCAGCAGGAAGGCGCCCGGCTGGTGTGCGGCGGCACCCGCGGCGAGGGCGACCTGGCCGCGGGCAACTTCGTCGCGCCCACGCTGTTCACCGACGTGCACAACGACATGACGATCGCCCGCGAGGAGATCTTCGGCCCGGTGCTGTCGGTCATCTCGTTCACCGACGAGGACGAGGCCATCAAGATTGCCAACAGCACCGAGTACGGGCTGGCTGCCACCGTTTGGACCGCCGACATCAAGCGGGCGATGCGGATGACCAAGGCTTTGCGCGCCGGGACCGTGGGCATCAACGGCTACCAGCTCGAGCCGCACGCGGCATTCGGCGGGTACCAGCAGTCCGGCATCGGGCGTGAGGGCGGCCGGACAGCAATCGAGTCCTACACCGAAGTCAAGACCGTGATGCTGCCGTTCACCGACGAGATGATGTAGACCCGGCACCCCAACCACCGCGGGGCCCGTCCTGTCCGGACGGGCCCCGCTTTCAGTTACCTGCGGCTTACTGCTCCGCGCTCAGTGCAGCGGCACCGAGATGTGCATCAGCGTCGGGGTGACGCCGACGACGCCCGCCTCGGGCGCCGGGTTGGGCATGAGGACATTGAACCCGCACTGGCCGATCGCGTTGCCGCCGATCTCATTGGGGTGGGAGTTGGCGTCACCGTACTGATCCGCGGGCGAGTTGCCCTGGCAGATGATATTACCCTGCACGATGTTCCAGAGAACCTCGTTACCGTCCGGAGCGAACGGATTCGTCGGCGGCGGCGTGTCGATATTCTGGTTGATCAAGTTGCCGCCGATGTGGTTGCGGAACATGCCCCACCAGCACGTGCTCAGGTTTGTCGCGACCACGTTGCCGCCGATCGTGCTGTCAAGCACCGAGCTGTAAGGCGGGAAGAAGTACTCGGCGAAGATCCCGGACGGCTGGGAGCAATCCGAGGTCCCGCCGCCATTGACGATGATGTTCCCGCCGACCGAGTCGTTGTTCAGTACCACGCCGAGGGACTGGTTCTCGACCAGGTTGCCGCGGATGATGTCACTGCTGGATAGCGTCGGCGAGTTCTGGTTGGGGTCATCGACGCAGGGGAACGACGGCACCGTGATCGGGGCGGTGAAGCCCCACACGCTTACCGGGATGACGTCACAGCCCAGCATCGCGCTGCCATTCTGCTGCACGACCATATTGCCGTCGATGGTGATGCTGGAGTTGTTGAGCCCGAAGACGGCATTCAGGCTGCCGCCCGGCGCAATGGTCAGATTGCCTCTCACGAGGACCGGCCCGGATTGGACCGCGCAGACACCGGTGATCACGAGGTTGCCGCTGTAGGTACCCGACAGTTCGCCCGGCGAGCTGAGCGTGCCGGTGCAGGTGGAGCTTCCCGCCATTGCCGCCGGCCGGTGCCGCGGCGGCAATGCCCTGGCCGACCGTCAGCACGCCCACTACGAGACCGCTGATACCGATAAGACATGATAAAACGTAACGAGTTCGATTCAACGCGTCCACCTTCCGATCGGACTTCTGTGTCTTTCCGGGCATTCCGCTGCTGGTTTGGCCACCTGCTCGGACATGCGCCGCAAGGGGTGACCTTTGACCTCTCCCAGGCCGCCCGCCCTTCTCGGGCCGCCCGCAGCGGACCGCATCATGGATTTCCGTCGCTTCCGCACAAATTCTGATACATCTGACTGGCCTTGCATAGTGACAGATATATTGCCGACGCCCGAACCCGAAATCTGCTGCCGCGGCGGCCGACTGCCTATCGGGGCGGATAATTGTCCTGATGCCTACCGGGCCTGAGTCAGCCAATACGGGCAGGCCAGTAGTCCGCCTGCTGGGGCCGGTTGACGTCCATTTGGCCGGCACGGCGGCAGGCATCTCCCAGCCGGGCGCCTAGGCTGTCGTCGTGGTTGATCGGGCCTAGCGGTCAGCATCCGGGGGAGATTCTCATGCCCATCGAATTCGAGACAGTCGCGCTGCAGAAGCCCGATGACGTGAACGTCATCGTGGGCCAGGCGCATTTCATCAAGACGGTCGAGGACTTGCACGAGGCCCTGGCGGGCGTGAGCTCGCATCTGAAGTTCGGTCTGGCCTTCTGCGAAGCATCGGCGGCCCGGCTGATCCGGCGGTCAGGTAACGACGCCGAGCTAACCGGCCTGGCCGTATCGTCCGCGGGCGCGATTGCGGCGGGCCACACGTTCGTGATCATGCTGCGCAACGGATTCCCGGTGAACGTCCTGAACCAAGTCAAGGCGGTGCCGGAAGTGTGCACCATCTTCTGCGCGACGGCCAATCCCGTAGACATTCTCGTCGCGGTGACTGATCGCGGCCGCGGCGTCGCTGGAGTCGTGGACGGCCAGCCGCCCGTTGGCATCGAAACCGACGAGGACGTACTGAGCCGACACCGGTTGCTGCGCGAGATCGGCTACAAGCTGTAGTTGAAGTGGAGCACCGGAGGTGACCTTCGGCGGGTCGTTCGTCCCTATCGTCAGCACCAGGATCCGGGGGCGAATGTATCTGTCGAGGAGGCTTGCGATGATTACTCGCGGTGAAATAGACAAGCTCCGGTATTTTCGGGCGCCCGACGCGACCGTGCTCTCGCTGTATGTCGGGGTGCCCCTCGACCCAGCGGGCCTGCAGGACGTTCGTGCACTGGCTCACGACCTGATCAGGGAGGCGGGCACAGGGGGCCTGCTAAAGCCGGCGGATGAGCAAGCCGCCCTGGGCCTAGTGGCAGCGCATGCCAGGGAGTGGCTCGGGCATGCTGCCGCCGTCTTCGTTTGTGGTGACCTCGGTCTGCAAGAGATGATCCGGCTGCCCAGCCGGATAGCCGAGCGCGCGGTGGTCGACGTCAAACCGCACCTCCGGCCGCTGTTTGCGACCGCACAGCGCTACCCGGATCACCAGATCGTGATCATAGACCGTCGTCACGTCTGGCTGCTCATGGTATCCGGGGACCGCGTCGACGCCGTCGCCAGAACCTCGGACTCCGGTGTTGCCAGCGCCGGCTCTGGCGGGCGGTATGGCCTTGAGTCTCACTACGTGCAGCGGCGGGTGCGGGAGCTTGCTCAGCATCACTACAAAGAGGCGGCGGCCATGCTCAGCCGCGCCGCTCGGGATGTCGGCCCGCAGCCGGTGGTGATCGGTGGTCACGCTGACGGCATCAAGCACTTGCTGGCAGAACTTCCGCCTGAGGTGCGCGATAACTACGCGGGCTGTTTCACCGCGGACCCGCATGCGCTGACCCCGGCCAAAGCGGACGAACTCGCCGCCCCCGTGCTCGCGCACTGGGCCGATCAGCGCGAACGGCAACAAGTCCAAGAGATCACCGCCGCCGCGCCGGGCGTCCGCGCGGCCATCGGCCTGCAGGCGTGCCTGGCCGCGGTGAATGCCGATGCGGTGGACCTGCTGCTGATACCGGACGCGGAGATCGTGCCTGGTTACCACTGCGAACGGTGTGACGCCTTGAGCATCACTGGCAATGAGTGCTGCGACTGGGGTGCCGCGGCGCGCCCAGTTCCCGACCTGCTCGAGGAGATGGCGCTGCGGACGATGCATGAAGGCGGGGATGTTGTCTCAGCTCGGGTGCTGCCGGTGGCTGCCGCAGCCCGGCTAAGGTAACCGGTCCCGGCCTGACCTGGCCGTCTAACTCATCCGCCGAACGGTTAACGGCTCACGACAAGGTCAGCGGCAAGCCGAACGCTGGCAGCAGCGCGGTGCCGAACGTCGTGATCTCCGCGATAACTCCGCCGTTTATCCGCAGCACGTCGAGCTTGAAGGCGCGGTACTCGGTGTCGCCCGGCCGGCGCAGGTAGCTGACCGCGGCCGGCATGCGGTTGGCGGCCGTCGGTAGCAGCCGCCAGTCGCCGTCCCTGTCCGGACCGAAGGCGCGCTCGAGCAGCGGCTTGAGGCTCGCGAGCCCCTGATAGCAGTACGGGTACGGAGGCATCGTCACCCGGATGTCGGCCGCGGAGATCTCAGCTACCGCGACCGCGTCGAGTCGCTCGTGCGCTTCGATGAACCGCTGCAGCAACTCCCGCTCGGCTGCGGTGGGCTGGCGTGCCTGCCACTCCGTCCGCTTCGCAGGCAGGTGCTCGCGCAGGACCGACCTGCCCCGCTGCACTGCGCTGTTTGCCGCGGCCACGCTCGTCTGCAGGAGTGCGGCGGTTTCAGTTGCCGGCCAGCCCAGCACGTCACGCACGATCAGCGCGGCGCGCTGCCGCGGCGGCAAGAGCTGCAGGGCAGCAAGGAACGCCAGCTCGATCGTTTCGCGCTGTACGGCGACGGCGTCCGGCTGGTCGTCGCCAGCCGCCTGGTCGAGAAGCTGATCAGGGTAGGGCTGCAGCCACGGCACTTCGGCCACGGACTGCATCGCCTTCGCCTGCCGCGACCGCGCCCTCAGCTGGTCGAGGCAGACGTTGGTGGCGATCCGGTAGAGCCACGCCCGGTACTGGGTTCCGGCCGCGAACCCTGCCCGGCTGCGCCACGCTCGCAACAGCGTTTCCTGCACTGCGTCCTCGGCATCGTCGAAGGACGCCAGCATCCGATAGCAGTGCACGTGCAGCTCGCGCCGGTATCGTCTCGTCAGTTCTGCGAAGGCAGGCTCATCGCCCGCGATCGCAGCCACGACAAGCCCGTCGAGCTGATCCGCCGCTGCCATCATTCCGGCCGTGCCTCCGGCTTGACCTCCTGCACAAGCCAGCCATTGCCGTCGGGGTCGGCGAAGGAGAGAAAGGAGTTATAGCTGGCCCGCTGCGGATCCGGCCCTGGCGTCTGGCCGGCCGGTCCGAAGTGGAAGACCTCACTTGCTTCCACGCCGCGGCCGACCAGCACGGCGCGCGCCTCGTCGATGTCCGAAACCACCAGGTGCAGGCCCTGAACTGAGCCCGCAGCCTCCGCATTACGCAGGAGCGCGACCGAACAGGCAGATGCCGGCGGGGTCAGATGGACGACCCGAAAGTCCTCGCCGGCCCGGTGGTCGACATCGAGCCGGAATCCGGCCCGCTCGGTGTAGAACTCTTTGGCCCGGTCGACGTCAGTCACCGGAATGATAACGAGCTCGAGCTTGAAGTCCACGGCAGCTGCCTCCCTGACAGTGAATCTTGCCAGCGCAACGCGGCTGGTCACGACCCGTCCGATGTACTACCAGGTGAAACGAGCCAACGCGGAGAAACTCATCGGTGCCGCGACGATCTATCCGGGCAGCAGCTTGCTGTGGTCCCAGGAGATCACCCGGCGCGGCTCGACGATGTAGCCGAAGCGCTTGCGAGCCGCCCTGGCCACGTAGTCGCGGAGCGCGTCGGCCGCGTCCCCGTCAGTGCCCGCCACCGCAGTGCCCATGACCTCGGTGATGCGCCGCCCGATGTCGTGCACTGCGGCCGGATCCTCGATCGTCTGCACCACGCCCTGGATCTGAACGCCCTTGAGGTCGAAGTACTGATCCCCGGTCTCCACCAGGCAGCTAATCCGCGGATCGCGGACCAGGTTGAGCGCCTTCTGTGAGGTCCGGTAGGTCCAGAATGCGATGTTGCCGCCGATCAGCGTGTAGTACATAGTCACCAGATGCGGCCAGCCGTCCGGGTTGATCGTCGCGAGCTGCACCTTGCGGCTGGCGGCGAGCATCGCCGCGACCTCGTCCGGCGTCATGGCGACGCGGTCGCGCTGCTTCATGACCGCTGCCCTCCGGCCGCGCCGAAGCCGATAGTCTCCCCGGCCAATGCGAGCGTGTCGTCACAGGCGAATCCGGCGCCAGAAGCGCCGGTTTCGAACCCCGCGAGAGCGCTGGCGATGGCCGGCAGCGACCACATCCCGTCGGGTGACCCGTGCTCGCTAGCCAGGAACGTGGTCCTGATCCGGGGCGGCGCCATGACCACAGCGACGCCTCCGTGCACTACGAAGACCTCGCCGTTGATGGCGGCGGCCGCCGGACTGGACAGGTAGGTCACCAGCGGGACGACGTATTCGGGTGCTAGCGGGTCGGGCCCGGCGCCGGGTGCCGAGCCCATCAGGTCGGCCGTCATCGCGGTCCGGGCCCGGGGACAGATCGCGTTCGCCCGCACGCCATAGCGACCGCAACTGCGCGCAGTGGTAACGGTGAGCGTGGCGATCCCCGCTTTGGCTGCAGAGTAGTTCGGCTGTCCCGGCGAGCCCAGGAGGAACGCCTCGGACGAGGTGTTCACGATCCTCGCGTACACCGGCGCGCCCGCCTGCTTGCTCTGCTCGCGCCAGTGCGCGGTGGCCAGCCGGCTGGTCAGGAAGTGGCCCCGCAGGTGGGTGCGCAGCACCAGGTCCCACTCTTCCGGGGACATGGAGAAGATCATTCGGTCGCGCAGTACGCCGGCGTTGTTGATCAGGATGTCCAGCTGACCGTATTCGCGCAGCGCGGTGTCGACGAGCGCCTCGGCGGTCGCCCACTCGCCAATGTCGCCGGCGCTGACGGCGGCGCTTCCGCCGGCCCCAGTGATCTCGGCGGCAACCGACTCGACCGCTTCACCGGGCAGGTCGTTCAGCACGACACTCGCGCCAACGGCGGCGAGCCCGAGTGCCTCGGCACGGCCGAGACCCTGCCCGGCGCCGGTCACGATCGCCACGCGGCCGGCGAGCGTCACTTCGTCAGTCATCCGCAAGCTCCTTTGTCAGTCGCCAGGCACATCAGTAACCGGGGCCCGACAGCATGCCGCCGTCAACCACGAACTCGCTGCCCGTGCAGTAGGAGGACTCGTCCGAGGCAAGGTAGACCACGAGATGCGATACCTCCGAGGACTTGGCGAACCTCGAAATCGGGAGCGAGCGCATGAACCCCTCACCATCGCTGATCTCGGTGAACGACTCGAAGGCCGTCGCCGTCATCGTCGTCATGATGCCGCCGGGATGGATCGAGTTGACCCGGATGCCGACCTTGCCTAGTTCCTGCGCGGCCGACCGGGTGATGCCGCGAACGCCGAACTTGCTGGCGCTATAGGCCGACATGCCAGCCGCACCGGTAAAGCCCTCGACCGACGAGATGTTGATGATCGACCCACCGCCGGCGGCCGTCATCGGAGCAATCACGTTCTTGATGCCGAGCCATTCGCCAATCAGGTTGACCTCGATGACCTCGCGGAAATCGGCCAGGGGCATATCGGCGATCCTCGCGTTCTTGAGGATGCCCGCGTTGTTGACCAGGACGTTCAGCGTGCCGAAGGCCTCGATAGTAGCTGCGACGGCAGCCGCCCAGTCGGACTCGCTGGTGACGTCCTGGTGGAGGTAGCGGCAGTTGTCCTCCCCAAGCTCGGCGGCCAGTTCCTTGCCCTTGTCGTCGAGCAGGTCACCCAGCACGACCCTGGCGCCCTGTGCCACGAAATGCCGCGCGTGCGATTTGCCCATGCCCCTGGCGCCGCCGGTGATCAGCGCTACTTTCCCGTCGAGCCGGCCCATCGTCACCCCTGCAATTCAGCCGTGCCTGGGAAGGCTGCGGGCGAGTGCGTACCAAACGCTTGCTTGGTCAGGGTAACAGCCTGATAGGGAGAATTTCACTGGCTCCCGCAGCCGCAGAAAGGACAAATCGCCTGCCGTTTTGGGCCAGGCAGGCGTTAGTTGCGGCTCCGGATCGCGCGCATCCAACTTCTAACCGCTTCGAGCGACCGGACTGGTGATCCCGTCGAATAGCAGCCGGAGGAACGCGTCGACGACCTGATCAGTGCTGAAGCCGCCAGACTGCCGCCAGTTGACCGGCAGCCACAGGATGTCTCGCAGCAACCGGTAGGTCAGCTTGACGTCCAGGTCAGGGCGGAAGATCCCGATTGCCTTTCCGCGCTCTAGCTGGGTGATCCAGATTTGCTCGATCTCCCGAAGGTCCTTGCGCAGGTACGCGAAGCGCGGCTGGGTGCTGAAGTAGTTCCAGTCGTTCTGCAGCATCGTCAGCGCGGCCCGGTGCCGCGCCAGAGTGTGGCTGCTGGACCGGACGATCCGCTCAATCGCTTCAGCAGCGTCAGCGGAGTTGGCCACGGCGCCGCGGTAGTCCGCCAGCACCTCGTTCAGGAACCCGGACAGGATCTCGTCCCCGATCGATTCCTTAGAGTCGAAATGGTGATAGAGACTGCCGGACAAGATTCCGGCTGCGTCAGCGATCTCGCGGACCGTCGTCGCGCGAAAGCCCTTCTGCGCGAACAGGTCACCAGCCAGCCGGACCATGTCGGCCCTGCGCTGCGACCTGACCGTGCCGTTCGCGTCCGCGCCCGAGGATTCAGCCCGGTCGGGCGGCTGGCTCTTGCGCGTCGTGCCCACCGCGCCATTATTGCTGGTTGAGAGCTAACCTCCCAAGCGCTTGCTCAACCCACGGCAGGCTCGGCCGGGGGGCGGGTCGCCCCCGCCGTCACTGACTGACCGAATGACTCGAGGCGAGCGCAGCGCCGACCTGGTCGGCGAAGGCGGCTGCGACCAGCAGCTGTTCCGCACTCGGGCGAGCCGACGGCAGGGCCTGCATCAGGAACCTGCCCTGGAGCCGTCCGCCGCTTTCGACCAGGAGCTCGGTGCTGGGCGGCATGCCGTTCGCCTGGACGTCCCAGGCTTGCCCGTCGGCGGTCACCGCGCCGCTAGCTTCCAGCCGCGCTGGCCTGCCGAGACCAGCGACCCCGTACTGGAACTGGCAGGATTGCAGCGCCAGCAGCTGGACGAGCTTGCCCGACACCTGGTTGATCAAGCCCGGCGGCGAATCACCTGCCGCGGCCGCGCGGGCAGCATCGTTGATGCCGGCCAGGTAACCCGACCGGCGGCTCGCTACCGCCTGCTGACGTCTGCCCCAGACCGCGATCTCGGTGACGGCGATGCCGATCACCAGCAGCAGCACGGTCGTCTCGATGTCGGAAGCGCGGCTGATGGTGAAATGCTCGTAGGGCCGCGTCAGGAAGAAGTCGAACCAGATGGCTGCGGACGCGGCTGCCAGATACCCGGCCATCCGGTTTCCCGCCGCTGCCACGGCGACCACGATCACGATCAGCGCCAGTGCGGCATCGGTGTTGGCAAAGCTCGACCGGAACGGAACGAGAATCGCCGTCAGCGCGAGCGGCCCAGCCAGGCCGGCGACGGCCGCCAGCGTGTTGCGGCCCGGCCGGCTGCGAACGCCTGCTGCCGCGTCCTGCCGCGGCGCGGCTTGCCCAGAGCTTCGGCTGCTCATCTCGCTCATCTGCACGCACCTCCAGGCCAGTGCTGGAGTACCTACCGATTAGGCTAACCGCGGTCGGCGCCAGGCTGAACTGCCCACCCATGAACTCATACGCTACTCATGCGCAGCAGGCCAGCCCGGCAGGCCAGCCCGTGCTCTCTCCTGAAGTAGAGCCTCTACAGGCGTGTAGAAGCTCGTCGCGATCCTCTGAGCACCATCCGAAGGTTGTCATGAATTCCTTCCTTATCGACAACGGCTACGCTGCGCTGATCCTGTTTGCCTTCCTTGAGGCGTGCTGTATCCCGATCCCGTCCGAGATCACCTTCGGCTTCGCCGGCGTCCTCGCTTATCAGGGACATCTCAGCCTGGCGCTCGTTATCGTCGTCGGCAGCCTCGCCGAGCTGGCTGGCTCTTACGTCTCCTACGGCGTCGGCCGCGTCGCCGAGCGCCCGGTGGTCGAGCGCCTGGGCCGTTACGTGCTCATCACCAAGGCGGATATAGACCGGGCCGAGCGGTTCCTGGCCGGCCGGGGCGCCTGGGCCATCCCGTTGGGCCGCATGCTGCCGGTGGTCCGCTCGTTCACCTCGGTCGTCGCCGGCTTCACCGGAGTGCCAGCGCTGCGGTTTGGCGTCCTCAGCGCGATCGGGACCGTGATTTACGCCAGCGCGGTGGCCAGCATCGGCTACGCCGTTGGCTCGGCCTGGCACACCGTAGAGCGGTACATGGCATTCGCCAGCTACCTCATCGCGGCGGTCGTTGTCGCAGCGATCGGCTTGTTCGTCAGCCATCGGGTGCGCGAGCTCAGGCGCGAGGCACAGGCGGCACGGCCAGCGGCTGCCGAGGATCCTGCCAGCCCCCGCACACCGCGCGGCTAGCAACGGAACGACGAGGGGAAGCGAGACCGGCGTCCAGCTGGCCCGTCAGCCGGCGGAGTCCGGATCGCCGAGCATGCGCCGCAGTAGCTGCTGGTCGGCGGCTGACAGCCCGGACACGAAACGAGCCAGCACAGCCTCACGATCAGCCTCGGCCTCGAGCACGCCACGCATGCGCCGGGCCGCCAGGCCGGGCTCGTCGGCGACTGGCGCGTAGCTGTAAGCGCGCCCGGAGCGCAGGCGGGTAAGAACTCCCTTGGCGTGCAGCCGGGACAGGATCGTCACCACGGTCGTGTACGCGAGCTCGCCGCCGAGCCGTTCGCGCACCTCGGCAGGCGTCAGCGCGGTGCCTGCCGCCTGGAGCACGTTCAGCGCCGCCGCCTCTAGCTGACCGGCTCCGCGCCGCTGCCCGCCCAGACGGTGGGCACCGTCGTCCTGGGCCACCCGGGCATGCTCCCCTCGCCTTGCTCGCCTGGCATGCCTCGAGCCGAGTGTAGATGCCGGCGGCCCGGCGGGAGGACCCCGGCAACGCCGTCGGCCGTCTAGTGCCTAGCCGCCACTTTCGCCTTCCTCAGCCTGCGCTGACGCTGGGCTAGACGGCGCCCCGCTGGCGTGATGGCCGCGAGCGTGCCCAGGCAGGCCGCCGCGAGCAGGGCGTACGGGACGAAGTCCGACGTAGCCTGGGCGATCGTGCCGCCAGCCGCGGACGCCACGGCCTGCCCGCTGGCCCAGGCCAGATTACCGAGGCCGAAGGCTAGCCCCTGGTTGAGCTGCATGCGGTCGGCCCCGGCGCTGAGCAGCGTCATCGCCGGGGTGAACAACGTCCCGAAGGCCGGCATGCCGATGACCAGCAGTGCGATCAGCCAGGGGGCCGGAGCCAGGACGGGTGCAAGCAGGCTGACAACTACTGCCGCCATGAGCGATATTCGCACCGGCACAAGCGGCCCGCGGCGATCGCTTAGCCGCCCGGTCAGCGGCGCAAGGACCGTCTCGATCGCGGCCGAGGCCAGGAACGTGGCTCCGATGATCGTGGCGTCCACGCCAAGACGGCCAAGCCGCAACGGCGCCAGCACGTCGATCACGCCGAACGCCATCCCCGCCAGAGTGGTCAGCCACATCCCCGCGCTGACGTGCCGATCACGCAGGGCTGGCCAGGCGGCGCTGAGTCCTTGCGGCTCGACCTCATGCGGGCTCGGCACCGCGAATGCGACGATCATCAGCGCACCCCCGGCCACCGCGGCGGCGCTGAATGCCGGGCCGGTGCCCACTTTGCTCGCGACAGCGCCGACCACCGGCCCGAGCAGCGCGCCGCCAACTGCGGCGCCCATGGCGTTGCCGAGCAGCTCGCCGCGGCGGCCAGCTGGGGCGGCCGTCGCCAGCCAGGCAAGGCCAGCGGCCCAGGTGCAGGCACCGCCAAGGCCCTGGACGAACCTGGCGAGGTCCAGGATGGCGGGCTGTGACGCCCAGCCGAAGACCAGAGTGGACGCGCTCATCAGGGCAAGGCCGAGCAGGACGACAGCCCGGTCACCAAGGCGCGCCACGAGCAGCCCGCCCGGCAGGGCCCCGACTAGGGTGCCGATCGGATAAGCGGCGACCAGGATTCCCGCGCCTGCTTTCGACACGCCCGCAGCGTGCGCATAGTGCGGGAGCAGCGGGGTTAGCGCAGTAAAGAAGATCGTGTCAACGAGCACGAGCGCGCACACGAACAGCAGCAGCCAGCGAGCGCGAGACGGCAGGGCTGGCCGGTCAACTTTCGTCACCTCACTCCGTCCCAGCCCAGCCGACAGTCTGACTGATCATTCAGCCGAGGTTATCGCACGTCCCGCTGCAGCAGGCCGGGACGTCGGCCAAGGAACTGGCCATCACGGTGATCTCTACAGAGACCGGCGGAGCAGCAAGTCCAGCTTGATGAACGAGCTCTCCCAGCCCGCCTTCGCGTCGTCGCCCATCTGCTCGGTGTAGGGGCCCTGGCGCAGCTCAAGCCTGGTTCTGCCGCCGGCTTCCTGATGGAACTCCAGCCGCAGCCTGAACCGGAGTCGCCCGGTGGTGCCAGGTATGCCCTCGACCTCCTGGTGGCCGACGAGCAGCTCGTTCGCTATGACTTCGGTGAACGTCGCATCGACCGGGTTGCGGAAGGCCGGATCCTGGTCGCTCACCATGATGAAGCGCTGGAATCCGCCAGCCCGCGCGTCGATCTGGACGGTCTCGCAGGGCACCGAAAACCCCTCCGGGCCGAACCACTGGCAGAGCTGGTCGGGATCCACGAACGCCCGGTAGACCAGTTCGCGCGGAGCGTCGAAGATACGGGAGATGGTGATCTCGTGAGTCGTCGTCTTTGTCATCGATCTTCCTCTCAGCTCGGCTGCCGGCCACGCGCCTTACTTCAGTAGCCGCCTTAGCTCGGCCAACGACACCAGCCACGCCTCGTGCACGCCGCCGGCCATCTGCGGACCGAACGGGCCCTGGCGCAGCTCAAGCCTTGTCTTGCCAGCTGGCCCCTCGTGGAACTCCAGCCGCAAGGTATTGCGGAACGTGCCACCGGGGTAGTCGGGCGCGCCGGTGACAGCCCACCCGCGCGTCACTCTCGATTGTCTCGCGCGGCAGGGAGCAGCCTTCCGGGCCCCACCACTCCGCCAGCTGGCCGGCATCGACGAAGGCCTGATAGACGAGCTTCGGCGGAGCGTCGAAGATGCGCGGAATGCTGAGTTCTTGCGCGGTCGCATTCGTCACCGTTCCGTCCTTTCCGATCCACTGTTACCGGGTCTGTCCTGCGCCGAGCCGACCGCGTCGCTGGTTTGCTGGACCCGGCGCAAGTGCGCATCGAGTCGGTGGAAGCTGGCGTCCCAGAACTGCCGGTAGCTATCCATCCAGTCGGTCGCCTCCTTCAACGGAGCGGGCTCGAGCGTGCTGGACAGCCACTGGCCGTACCTGCTACGGGAAATCAGCCCGGCATGCTCCAGCACCTTCAGGTGCCGCGAGATGGCGGGCAGGCTGATCACGAACGGCTCAGCCAGCTCCGTGACGGTCGCGTCGCCGTCCGCGAGGCGGGCAAGTATCGCTCGCCTGGTGGGGTCCGCCAGCGCGCCGAAGATCACACTGAGCCGGTCATCCGTCTTCATTTAACCATCTTGTTAATTAACAGTTACGTTAAATATAGGCCCACGTGACCGCCGCGGTCAAGGACGTACCGATTACACCGGCGCTGACCAGGCCGATCGCGCCCGGCCGACCGGGTTAGCCGGCGCGTTCCCAGCCGAGCGGCTCCGCCTCCGGATTGACCCAGCGGGCCGCAGCGCCTGCAGAGGTCAGCACGTCAGCGAGCCAGTAGGTCTCGTCGGGATTCCAGCCGGCCAGCATGGTGCGTGCGCCGGATTCGCCGTCCGGCGGCTGATCGCCCAGCGCCACAGCCCGGCCTGCCGTGGTGAGGTAGCCGCCGACGGTCAGGTGGACAGCGTCATAGTCCGCAGCGACCGCGGCGAAATCCGGGATGATCCAGGCGCCGGCCCATCCGGTGACTCGCCACCAGTCGTGCCTCCGGGACTTACTGACATCCAGTGGGTAACGCGCCGCGAGGCTCTCCCAATCCTCCGGGCGGCGGATCTCGTAAACTCGCGCCTCAGCTGAGGGCATCAGGTGCCAGCAGGCAACATCGCGCCAGCCGGCCCCGTCTTCGACCAGCTCGAGACCTACGGCGGGCAGCCCCGGCAGCGGCCTGGTGGTGGCCACGAGCCTGGAATGTACTGGCGACGACCACCAATGCCCGCTGTAGGGAGCGGCCGGATCGGCTGGCCTGGCAGCCGCGCCGCGCTCGTCCTCGAGGGTGCTATCGCGCCACGCCGCGAGCTCGTCAGCCGCGCCATACAGGGCGGGCCCGCCATCAGGAGCGGCACGAGCCCATTCCGGGTCCAGAGCCTCGACGAACTGCTGTTTGTCTCGCGGCAGCGGACTGCGCCACCAGGCTGCAGCCGACCAGGCGGTCACGGCGCGCGCGACCGGGCCGAGTGCCTCCGCCACCGCCGGCTCGGCCAGGGCCTGATCCAGTTCGTCTGGCGGCTGCCAGTACCTCGCCGCATCAACCGAGGAGCGCAGCGGCTCAAGCAGCCTCGTTTCCTCGGACGCGGTCAGGTCCGCCCCGGCCACGAGTACGGCAAGCTCGGCTGCCAGTTGCGGCGGGCTGGCCTCGGCCGGACCGAACTTCAGATCATGCCAGGCCGGCGTTGCTCGCACCCGGGCGTCCTCCCACCACGGGCTGACGAGCTCGAAGCACAGCCGGCGTCCTCTCGGGCCGTCGAGCAGCTCTTCCGGCGTATCGGGCCAGGCCATATGACCACGTTACGTCGGCGTCACGGCCTGGCGCGATGTGATTGCGGTCGGCTCGCCCGAGGGCGGTGAGCGTGCGGACTAGCCAGGCCCGGGGGCTAGCGCGTTCCGTTATGACAGGGGCAATGTGGAGACTGCGCGGTGTCATTCCGCTGGGCGCGCGAGCTAGGTCACGATCGCAGCGCGGACACGACACCGGGCAAGGCCGAGCCGGAGTCCGAGAGGAGCAGGAGCATGCGACGCAGTGCCGACCGGATCCTGACCACGCACACCGGGAGCCTGCCGCGGCCCGCTGACCTCGATCAGCTGCTCGCCGAGCGCGACAGCGGCAAGAAGGTTGACCAGGCCGCATTCGACGCGCGCGTGCGGCAAGCCGTCGAGGAGGTGGTCAAACAGCAGCTGCAGGCCGGCGTGACTGTCGTTGGGGACGGCGAAATGGGCAAGAGCGGCTACTCGACCTATGTCAAGGAAAGGCTGACCGGTTTTGGCGGAACCGGCATCCCTATCGCGAGCACTGAGATGATCGATTATCCGGAGGTGTTCGAGGGCATCGCCGGCGACGAGGCTGTGGCGCGCGTGCTCAACCAGCCCGCCTGCATCGGCCCCGTTAGCCTGGCGGATCCGGATGCGGTCCGCCGGGACATCGCCAACCTGACGGCGAGCGTGGCGGGCCGCGAGCCTGCCGACGTGTTCATGACCGCGGCCTCGCCAGGCGTGATCGCCGCGTTCCTGACCAATAGCTACTACCCGGCCGACGAGGAATACCTGTTCGCGCTGGCTGACGCGATGAAGCCGGAGTACGACGCGATCGCCGCCGCCGGGATCGTCCTCCAGCTCGACTGCCCCGACCTGGCCATGACCCGGTCGATGGTCAGTAACGCGGGGCTGACCGACGAGCAGTTCCGCGAGCAGATCAGGATGCATGTCCGCGTGCTGAACCACGCGCTGCGTGACATCCCGCCGGAGCAAATGCGGATGCATCTGTGCTGGGGCAACGGAGAGTGGCCGCACATCACCGACATCCCGATGGCGAACATCGTCGACATTGTGCTGGAGGCCCGCCCGGCCGGGCTGTCCTTCGAGGCTGCCAACCCGCGCCACGAGCACGAATGGAAGGTATGGAAGGACATCAGGCTGCCAGAGGGGAAGGTCCTCATTCCTGGCGTGCTCGATTCCACCACGAACTTTGTCGAGCATCCCGAGCTCGTGGCGCAGCGCATCATCAGGTTCGCTGAGGTCGTCGGCCGGGAAAATGTGATCGCCGGCAGCGACTGTGGCTTCGGCACGTTCGCCGGGTTCTATTCGGTGAAGCCCAGGATCACCTGGCTGAAGCTCGCCGCCCTGGCCGAGGGTGCGCAGATCGCATCCGACTATCTATGGAGACGGGCCAGATCCCTAACTGACCCGCTGCATCCATTCCCGGTAGCGCGAGGCGAACGGCTCTGCTCCTGCGCTGATCGCTTCGTGCAGCCACGCCGCCGCCTGCTCGGCCTGCGTGATCACGTCGGCGGGGTAGTCGTAGCGGACCTTGTGCACGGCGAACTCGTCCTCGTCCACGATCAGCACTCGCCCGTCGGCGCGCAGCCGTAGCACGTCGAGGTCCAGGTCAACCATGGTCACCTCGTTTTCGCTGGGCCACTCTGGCGGGGTGGAGATGTCGCAGTAGATCTCAGTCCTCGCCGGCTCGCCGTTGAACGTCGCGGTCCACCATTGGCCGGGCGGTATCAGTTCTGCGGACGGCTGTTCCAGGACGATCGGCGGCTCACTCCCCCTGCGGATCGCCGATCCGGCGGGCGCGCCCAGCCAGATGCCATGCTCGTCCTCGCCGAGATACAGCATGGTCTGGTGCCAGTGCAGGCGGCCGTCGTATTTGGTGTACACGACGCGTACCTCTCGACCTGTCACGAGCCCTCGTAATCGATGGAACGTCGGCGATTCGGCTATATGGTCGTTGCCGGGTCTACGCCTTTGCCACCCGATGCGCTGCTTTCGTAGGCCGCGAGCGCGAATCTCAGCACGTCGACGGCCTCGTCGGCGCTCCACAGCAGCGGGCCATCGCCGCCGCGAAGCCAGCGCAGCCAGTGGCGGCCCGAATCCCGGAAGCTGCTCCCCCAGTCGTCATCGAGTGCGTGATATCCGCGTATCTCGCCGTCACGGTAGACCTCGAGGCTGGGCTGCTGGATACCACGCCCGGTGCAGCGATTGACCCGCGCATAGCCCAGCCGCCCGGTGACCTCCCAGCGCTCGTCGTTGGTGTAGTAGTCCGAGCGCAAGTACATGTCCACCCCGAGCGTGACATCCCAGCCGCCGCGAATGCCGCTTTCGTGCTCCCAGGCGATCATTGTCGGCGCGTCCACGTCGACGCCCGGCCCGAAGTGGGTGTTGCCAATCCAGGCACGGACTTCCCTGATCGGGCCGAAGAGCCAGAGGGCCGTCGAGAGCTTGTGCCAGCCGTCATCGAACACCATGATGCCGCGGCCGAGCTTCATCTGCTCCATCTGCCATTCGAAGCTGCTGAACGGAACATCCCAGCCACCGTTGCCAGTGCCGACCATCTTCATGTGGTAGCCCGATACCTCGCCGATCTCGCCGGACTCGACGATCGCCTTGAGCTTGCGCAGCGGCTCGTAGAACAGGTAGTTCTCCATCACTCGCAGGACTCGGTCGTTCGTCTTCGCGGCGTCCAGCATCTGCTTGGCGCCAACAAGGTCGTTGCACATGGGCTTCTGGGCATTGACATGCCACCCGTAGTCGAGCAGCTCACTGATGCCATCGGCGTGCAGCGGAGCCGGCAGTAGGGCCTCGACCGCGTCGACCGCCAGTCCGCTCGCGGCCAGTTCCGCAGCCGAAGCGAACGTGCGCGCGCCCGGCCAGTCGGACTGGCGCTGCGTTCGGCGTTCCTCGCTTGGATCCACCAGCGCGACTACCTCGACGTCCGGGTTGCCGAGGTACCCGCGCACGTTCAGGTCATAGATCCGGCCGAGACCAATAAATGCCGCACGTATCGGGCGGTCGTAAGGAATGAACGTCACTGGTACCGGTCTCCTCAGCGCTTCGAGTTGGACCCGGATCGGAGACCGGGAGCTGGCCTGTTGTGTTCCGCATAGTACCGACTGTCCGTTCCGCGGCCTGGCCTTCGGCAAATCTCGTGGTGTTAACTTTGTCGGCTCCAGCCCAGCCTGCGTCGGCGCAGGTCCGAGCCAGAACTGCCGCAAGCAACGGCGTGCCCCCTGACCCCCGGCGGCCGCCGGGCGCACGCGCCAGCACGACGACCCGTCCGCAAACGCCGATCGCTTCAGTTGACAGCGTTTATCTCAGCATTGCATAATGAGAAACGTAAACAGCGTAAACAACGAGACCGGGCAAGGGGCACTCCAATGACCATCAGCATGCAGAACTTGCAAGACGTGCTCATCGCCTTGCTTGTTACCCTCGGCGTAGCGGCTGCTCTCTCCGTTGCGTTCATGGCGGCGAGCGCGTTCGCCGAGCGCGGCAAGACGCGCGCAAGCCGCGCGATCCACGCCGTGGCACTAGCGCAGCACCCGACCCAGACTGACGACGCTCGCGAGCTGATCCTGCGCTAGTAACAGGCGCAGCGCAGTCGCGAGCACCGAGAGGGGCGACGCTCATAGCGTCGCCCCTCTCCGTATGCCGACGGGGCCGTTTGCGCGCAGCATCACCGGGCGTCCTGCTGTTCCCGGTGTAGGCCCCGGCGCAGACAGTCAGACTCTGGGTCAGCTATCGCTCTCGATCGGCTGGTGGTGCTGCCACCTCGGCCAGGACTTTCAGGCTGGCACGCAATGTCGCGACGCCCTCGGCCGACAGCCGGCGCTCGAGTTCGTCATCGACCTCGCTCGCTGCTTCCCAGGAGACACGCGCGGCAGCCTCGCCGCGGGGAGTCAGCGTCAGCAGCATGCGGCGGCGATCGTCGGCGTCCGCAGTTCGCTCCAGGTAGCCGCGCATCACCATCGTGTCGATCAGCTGGCTGACCGCCTGCTTGCTGATCCCCAGCGCACGGCTGAGGTCAGCCAGCGACGAGGAATCCTCGTGAACACGGGCCAGCACATATGCGCCGTTGCGCGGGACGTCGTCAAACCCGGCATCCATAAAGGCGGCGCGCACGGCGTTGCCGTAGGTCCTGCGTGCAGCGCGCAGGAGGCCGGGCAAACCGACGCGATCCACGATGTCCTCTGCCATGACGCGAGCGTATTAGCACATTTGATAATCCGGCTTACCGTATCTGAGTCGTGGCACCAATGAAGTCACCCGCCCGGCGAGACTGCCTGGCCCGGTGAGCACGAGCGTCAGGACCGGCTAGATCGCGGCGGCATGGGTGGCAGGCAGCCGGCGCGTGGCTCCGGGCGCCTTGACCGGCCGGGCGCGCGTCAGCCGCGGTAGGCGATTGTGGCGTAGGAAGAAGCTGGGTAATAGGCACACGTTGCGGGCGCATATCTAGTCCCGGTGACGAACACCTGGCCCCCGCGTGGGCTGACCGCTACCGAGGAGGCATCGTTGCCGAAATAACAACCGTGGCCATGGTAGTAGCCGCGGACCCACAGCCGGGCGCCAGTGACGGCGTTGTAGGCGACCGTGGCGTAGTCGCCGGTGCCATTCCGGTAGGTGGCGCTGGTCCCGGTGACGTAGACCGTGCGGCCGGTGGGGCTGACGGCTACCGAGGAGGCGTCGTTGCCGAAGCTGCCGCGGCCCCGGTAGCGGCGGACCCACAGCTGGGCGCCGGTGGCGGCGCTGTAGGCGACCGTGGCGTACTCGCTAACGGGGCTCCCGGCCGCGAAGTTGGTTCCGGTGACGAAAACCTTGCCGCCGCTGACGGCCATCGATCGGGGAGTGCTCAGGGAGGAACCGCGCCCGTTGCTGTAGCGCTTCGCCCACAGCTGGGCGCCGGTCGCGGCGCTGTAGGCGACAGTGCCGTAGTCGATAGCGTGCATGGCCCCGAAACTGGTCCCGGTGACGAACACGCTGCCGCCGCTGACGGCCACAAAGACAGTACCGATGGGGTCTTCAGGGTCGCGGAGTCCCGGGAAGGGCCTGGCCCACAGCTGGGCACCGGTGGCCGCGTTGTAGGCGACCGTGGCGTAATTGTTGTCGATGGACCCGATGACGAACACCCGGCCCCCGCCCGGGCCGACCGCCACCGAAGTGGCACAGCCGCCGCTGTTGCCCCCGCCGTCGTAGCTCCTGGCCCACAGCCGTCTGCCGGTGGCCGCGTCGTAGGCGACCGTGGCGTAGTCAACATCGCCGCTGCTGAACCCGTCAGTGCAACCGGTGACGAACACCCGTCCGCCGCGCGGGCTGACGGCCACCGACGCGGCAGCGTCGTCGCTGCCGCGAGCGCCGTAGCTCCTGGCCCACAGCCGCGCGCCGGTGGCGGCGTTGTAGGCGATCGTGGCGTAGCTGCCGAAGCCGCCGTCGCTGGTGGCGCTGGAGCCGGTGACGAACACCTTGCCGCCGCTGACGGCCATCGAGGTGGCCTGGTCGAAGCCGTTGCCCGGGCCCCGGTAGGGCCTGGCCCACAGGCGGGCGCCGGTGGCGGCCTTGTAGGCAACCGTGGCGAAGGAGCCGCGGCCGGTCCCCGACCCGGCCCTGGCAGTGGTCCCGGTGACAAACACGGTGCCTCCGCCGGGGCTGACGGCCACCGAAGAAGGCAAGCTGTCAGTAGTGCGAGGGCCGCTGTAGAGCTTCACCCACAGCTGGGCACCCCGGACGGGCGGCCGTTGGGATACTCGCGCTGACAGCGCCCTGGCCACCGGCCGGGATGTGGCGGCCGAGCCCGGCGTGCTGATGCCGCTGATCCCGGCCGCGCTCAGCACAGCGCCAGCGACCACGACCGCGAACCCACGTGCCATGTTCTTGTACATCGACATTCCCTCCGCCGGGCCGAATGCTGCCAGTCCGCTCACCCCATGACAAGGGGAGCCATCCCCACCACCGAGGCGCGCCTGCCGTCACCACGACCCCGCGCGGGAGTGGAGGTCATTTCTCTGCTGGCTGGATTTTTGCAACTGGCCCGCCGCACGCAGGTGCAAGCCTTGACGCATCCGAGCCGACCGCGGTCGACCAGCTAGTAGGCGCGGAAGCTGTCGCGCCCGAGCTGCCGTAGCGCCTGCTTCATTGTGTCGAACGCCTCGGCCCCGACTTCCTTGCGCCACTCGCGTTCGACGGCCGCGATCGCCAGGCGTGCCGCCTCGGCGGCGGCGTCACCGCGGTCCGTGCGGGTGACCAGGCGGACCCGGCCATCGGCCGCGTCACGCCCGCTGCGCACGAAGCCGGACCGCTCCAGCCAGTCGACAAACTCACCGAGCGCCTGCTTCGTCATGCCCGCGATCAGGGCCAGGTCCGTGATCCGGACGCCCTGCGGGGGGATCATCTGCAGGATCCTCCGGTGGCTTCCGCGCAGCTCCGGGAACGCCAGCGGGCCCTGCGCCCGGATGTCGGCGTAAAGCCGCTTGCTCGCAGCTTCGAGCCACCGCGCCACGTGATCGGGCAGGGCATCGTTGGCCGGGGGCTTGCGTACGGTCATAAGGCTACCTTACTATATTCGAGATAGACAGGCTACCTTACCGAATGCCCCAGGAGACAAGAATGCCGCAGCAAGACGGAGACGTGCTCGCTCTCGCGTCGATCACCGATGCCGAGCTCGTGGAGGTGGCCAGCGCGGCGGGCGTTCACGTCGCGCGACCGCAGGCAACCTTGACGCCGATCGCCTACGACTGGGGCTCGCCCGCGACGGCTGGCTTGTGGCGGGCGGATGTTCGCAGCGAGGGACGGTCCAGACCGCCGGTGTGCACGTTCTTCGTCAAGCTGGTGCGCGACGTGCGGCTCTGGCCCGGCCTTCGCCTCTTCCCTGACGAAGAAAGCCGAGCGGACTTCGCCGCGTACTACCCGTGGCACTTTGAGCTGGACATTCACCTGGCCGGCATCGATTCGGTCATGCCGCCGGGGATGCGTACTCCCGTGCTGTACCACGCCAAGGCCGTCGACACCGACCACAAGGCGCTGTGGTGGGAGTTCATCACTGAGCGCTCCGGTCAGCCGTGGCAGCTGACCGCCGATCTCGATATCCAGCGATGAACAGGTGATACCGGCGTGCCGCCCGGCATGCACTCGGTCACCGGTCCGGAAGTGCCGCTGACGTTTTTCCCAGGCCACGGTCAGTGGACTGCTTTACCGCGTAGAAGATGCCGTTCTTGTCGCAGGCGCCGACATTACGACCGAAGAGCACGGCGACGCGCCGAAATCCGCGTCGTAGATCACCTGCGACGGCGGCACCTGAAACCTTCCCAGCAGCTTCAGCCGGGGACTGAGCTTGAGGATCGACTCGGAGTAGCCGAGCAGCTGGTCACCCTCAGGCCCGTTGCCTGTCGTTGCGAATACATTCCCGTTTGACGCAACAGCCACGCTGGACCAGATCGAGCCGCCGACGTCACCGCGCGGAACCGTGTAGAAATGCGCGAACTGCTTGCCGGTCGCTGCATCGAATCCGATGACCTCGCCGCGAATCAGCGGCTGATCGCAGTTTGATGACACTCCGATGTAGATCTTGCCGTTCGCGACTGTCGGCGAGGACCAGTCGAAGTAATTGCTGACTCTGGGGACGGGATCGCGATGACAGACTTCCACTTCACTTTCAGGTTCGACGCGTTCAGCGCGTAGAGGTGCCCATTCGCGCCAGCGACGTACACAGTCGGCTGGTGGTCGCGGGGATCCGTCGCGACTGTGGCCGTGTCCACGGTGCCGAACTTGCAGCACGTCAGGCGAGCGGGAGCCGAGATAGGTCTGGTGCAGCTCGCGGCCATTCGCCAGTTCAGCTTGTAGATGTATCCGCCGTCGGACCCGATGATACCGCGCCGTTTGCGACGGTAGGGCTGGCCAGGTACATGAGGCGCTGCTCGGATGCCACTCCAGCGCGGGCCGGCACCTGGCGGGATCGACTCAGCGGCGCATAGACGATGCAGGCCGCGGTACGCAGGGAATCCGCGCAGCCGGTACAGGCGGGCGCGCAGCGACCGATCCGGTGATGCGGAGCCGGCACCTCGTCGTTAGCGAGCCAGCCAGCCCTCGGCTACTAGTTGCGCCAGCTCCACCGTCCTCGACATGCTGGACGCGCTGCCCAGGACCTACGCTCACGGCGACGCGAGCCCGCAGAATCTGCTGCTGCCGGCGAACGAGCCAGACACTGTTGTCGTCATCGACTGGGGATTCGGGACCCTGCTGCCCGTGGGATTCGATCTCGGCCAGTTGCTGGTGGGCCTGGCGAGTGCTGGGCAGTCCGATCCGTCGGAGCTAGCGGCCATCGACAAGGAGATCTTCCCTGCCTACCTCGACGGACTAGCCGCCAACTACAAGGTTGAGGCCACTCAGGTCCGCGCGGGCTACGTCGGCGGCCTCACTGCCCGGTCGGCCCTGTGTGCCCTGCCCCTGGAGCAACTCGGCGGCCCCGACCCGGATGGCGAGATCGAGACCCTGATGACCACCCGCCTGCGGCTGACCCGCGTACTGGTCGATATGGCTCGCGAGGTCTGCCAACCGACCTGACCTCGCTCACCGTCCCGCCAGCTGGGCTCCGCCGCGCCAGGGCGCGCGGGCCAGGACGATGCCCTCGACCCGCGCAGCGCCGCCATCATCAAGCAGGCACGCAGCGACTGCATCCAGCTGGGTGCCCGTAGTACAGATGTCGTCGTAGACGAGGACGAACTTCCCGGCTGTCCGGGCGGGCTCGGTGACGTTGAGCGCTGCCCGTAACTCATAGCCGATCGCGCGCTTGGACCAAGCTTGCGCATCGGCCGACTGCAACGTTGGCCCGGTCTTGATGATCGCCGCCGGCGTTCCAGTGTCAAACGCCCAGCGCCCGCCGCGATCGGCCTGGGCCGCCGCGGTCAGGACCGCCTCGGTATGCGCGAACACCTGCCCACCGGCACCCACAAAACTCGGGTTCGCGACGATCAGGCCGGGTGGATCGACAGCCAGAGTCTCCTTGAGCCAGGCCACCAGCAGCCTGCCGAATACGCCCGACATGCTGCGCGCGCCTCGATATTTATACGCGCTGATTGCCCCGCGCAGCGGTCCGGACTGGTAACCAATCGCATAAATCCTGCCGATGCGCCGGCGCGGGCTGCCGCAGAGCTCGTTGGGGCACGCGCCGTTCGCGGCGAGGAACTGGGCGCAGACGGAGCAACTGCCGGGGCCAGGCCGGGCCAGCTGGCGAGCCGCGCAGGCAAGACAGACCTCAGCGGGCCCGGAGCGGAAGTTGCCGCAGCGCTGGCAGCCGGGGAACGCAGCCAGCATTAACTGATCGGCCATAGCGGGCAACGCTACCGATCAGTGCTGACAGTCGGCGCTAGCCCGGCAGGAGCGGATAGCGGCATCGGCAACTGGCCCGATGCTGCGCGTGGCGGCCGGCCGGTGGCGGCCCCGTTCCGCTAAGAATTCCTGGGATCAGCGCGGGGTCGCGCGCACTGGCCTGCCGGGCAAAGCGCCGGCGACGATCGCTGCGTCTGCCACCACTACGGTTCCGTTCACCAAGACGTGCGCGATACCGGCGGATGGCCGCGTGCTGCGAAGGTAGGTGGCCTGGTCGCGCACGGTCGCCGGATCGAAGACGACGATGTCGGCGTCGCAGCCGACCTGAATGCGGCCTTTGCGGCGCATCGCGGGAACGTGGCCTTCGAGTAGCTGGGCCGGGCGCAGGCTGCTACGGCGGAGCGTCTCGATGAGGCCGAGCGGGCCGGCCGAGCCACCGCTCCCGCCTGCCGCCAGCAGCCGGAGCGCGCGTGCGAACGTCCCGGCCGTTCGCGGGTGGGTGACCGCGCCATCCGGCAGCGGCCACGTCATCTGATCGGGAACGGGTCCGGGCCAGGTGAGCGGCATCGCGTCGCTGGCGACTACCGCGTCGGGGAAGGTCAGCGAGCGCAGCAGCACATCAAGGTCCGCGGGGTTCTCCTCGTCGAGATGCTTGACGATGACAAGGCCACCGGGATCCGCGGCGCGCAGGTCCCGAAGGCGCGCCTCGCTGGATACCTGTTCGCCCGTCGGCGCGTAGGTCAGATCGGTCGGCTTGAGATCGCGCTCGCCGAGCCGCTCGGGCGCAAGGAACGCCGCGCCGATGCCGGTCATGCCCGAGCCGTACGGATAGGCCTCGGTTGAGACTCGCGAGCCCTCGGCCTGGGCCCGGCCGACGAGGTCCTGGACTCGGTCGATATGGCGCAGCGACGTGCTGTTGATATGGCAGTAATGCATGTGCGCGCCGGTCTCCCCGGCCGCACGGACGATCTCCTCGGCACCGTCGACGAGTGCCGTGGGCGCGAGTTCGATCAGATCCCTGGCGTGGGTGAAAGTCGGTACGCCGGCTTCCGCGGCGAGAGCCGCCATCTGCAGGTATTCGCTCGGGTCGGTGCCGGGAGCGTAACCGACGAGCACGCCGATGCCGACTGCTCCGTCGGCCAGGTCGGCGGACAGGCGGCTCAGGATCGCTCCGACCTGGATCGGCGAGGCGGAACCCTGCCAGGCTGGAGCCGCGATGTTCGCCAGAAACGTGCCGAGCCTGCCGTCGAGTTCGACTCCGGCGACGGCTTCCATCCGGGCGAGCGCCCAGGAGGCGGCGAATCCGTAGTTGACCGGTCTGCCCTCGGCCTCGGCGCGCCGGTAGGCCGGTTCCACCGGGCTGACGCCGGCCTCCAGTTCAAGCGCGGTAGTGACGCCGTCCAAGGCACGCAGTCGCAGGCCCGCGACGTCCGCCGTATGGCTGTGCAGGTCGATGAATCCGGCCGTGACGACGTGGCCAGCGACGTCGATGTCGGTAGCGGCCGGTCCGAGGCCGGGCCCCACCTCGGTAATGCGTCCGCCGGAGATGGCGACGTCGCGGACGGCGTCGAGGCCAGTCTCGGGGTCGATGACGCGACCGCCGCGCAGGACTATGTCACGGTTAGTCACAGACGATTCTCCGGCCAGCTGGGTTCCGGGGCATTCACGGGAGCGCCGAGCTCCGGCTACTCGAACAGGGCCCGGATGTCGTCGGCATCGAGGCCGCCGCCGAACACGTTGCCGCTGTCGATCACGGAGGAAAACAACTCAGCCTTCCGTGCTTTGAGCGCCATGACCTTCTCCTCGATCGTGCCGGCCGAGATAAGCCGGTAGACCACAACATTCCGGGTCTGGCCTATCCGGTGCGTGCGATCCACAGCTTGCGCCTCGGTCGCAGGATTCCACCACGGGTCCAGCAGGAAGCAGTAGTCCGCCTCCGTCAGGTTCAGCCCGAAGCCGCCGGCCTTGAGGCTGATCAAGAACACGGGAGCCTCGCCGTCCTTGAACCGCTGGATGACCAGCGGCCGGTCTCGCGTCTTGCCGTCCAGGTAGCAATAGCGGATGCCGGCTTCGTCAAGCCGCCACCTGACGAGGTCAAGGAACCGCGTGAACTGGCTGAACACCAGCGCCCGGTGGCCGCCGGCGACGACCTCGCCGAGCTGGTCGAGCAACGCCTCGATCTTGCTGCACGGCATCTCCAGGTGATCGGGGTCCACCAGGCCAGCGTGCAGGCTCAGCTGGCGCAACAGCGTGAGCGAGCGCAGGATCGTGAACCGGTTGGCGTTCATGTCCTCGATCATGCCGAGGACCTTCTGCCGCTCTCGCTGGAGATGAGTGTCGTAGAGCTTGCGGTGCCGCGGGTGCAGTTCGACCTCCAGCACCTGTTCTTGCTTGGCTGGCAGGTCGGCCGCCACCTGCTCTTTGGTCCGGCGAAGCATTAGCGGCTTGATCCGCCGCCGGAGCTGGGCGAGCAGATCCGCTTTGCCCTGCTTCTCGATTGGCCGGCCGTAATAGTCCTGGAACCGGTCCGGATTCGGAAACAGCCCCGGTGCAGTGATCGACAGCAGCGACCAGAGCTCCATCAGGTTGTTCTCCATCGGCGTGCCGGTGATGGCCAGCTTGAAGGGCGCCGACAGTTTCCGGGCGCACTGATAGACCTTCGACTGGTGATTCTTGGTGTACTGGGCCTCGTCCAGGATCAGCCCGGACCAGGCAGCGGCGGCGTAGCTGGCGAAGTCGAGCCGCAGCAACGTGTACGTGGTGACGACGGCATCGGCGCCCGCGATGAGCCCGGCCAGGTCCATCCGGCGCTTAGCCATCGTGTCGCCGATCAGCACGACCTTCAAGTCCGGGGCGAACTTGGCCGCTTCAGCCGACCAATTGGACACCACGCTCGTTGGCGCGACGATCAGGAACGGCGGGCTAGCCGGATCTGCCTGGCGTGCATGGCTGACCAGCGCGAGCGACTGGACGGTCTTGCCGAGGCCCATGTCGTCCGCGAGGATGCCGCCGAGCCGGTGTTGCCACAAGAACGCGAGCCAGCGGAAGCCTTGCAGCTGATAAGGGCGGAGGTTGGCGGTCAGCGTCGCCGGCGGGTCCGTCGCCGTGCCCACGCTCCCGATCGAGAGCAACCCCTCGACCTGCCTGTTCCATTCAGTAGCCTGACCGCTGACAACCCCGAGCTCAGCCAGCTCCGCCCACAACCCGGCCTGGAACCTGCTGATCCGCAACGGCCCAGCCGGCGAGTCGAGCAGTGTTCGCGCCTCGTGGATGAGGTTGGCGAGGGCCTGCAGCTCGGGCTTGTCGAGCGAAAAGTAAGCGCCGTTGTCCAGCAGCAGATACGGATCGCCGCGGGTGAGCGCCTTAAAGAGCTCGGCAAAAGGGACCTTGCACCCTTCCACCGTGATCGTGATGCCAAGGTCAAACCAGTCGTTGTCTCCGCTCAGGGGGCCTGCCGAGATGCCGATCCGAAGCGAGTCGCCCGCCTCGCGATAGTCGGCGGGCTCGCCGCTGATCTCGACTTCGACGCCGGGCTGGCCGGCCAGCAACGGCAGCACTTCGGTGCTGAACAGCATGGTGTCGAGGCCGGTCAGCTGCGCTGGCCGCAGCTGGCCGGCTGGCATCTCAAGTCCGGCCAGGATGGCGCGCTCCGCGTCAAGGTCCCGGAAACCGGTGTCAGCTCCGGCAGGGCCGGCCGGGTACGCGCCGGCCGCTGTCGCGTAGGCCAACGGACCGAAGTCGGCAGCCACGGCACCATTACCAAGTGGCGCGCGCAGCTGCTCGTCGCCGACCTGATAGGACCAGTCCCAGGTGACGTCCAGCTCGTGGCCGTCGCCATACGAGGCGCCTACGACGAGCGTCGGCGGCGAGATGGCGGGCAGCGTCACCGAATCGTCGGAGGAGATCAGCGAGGCGGATTGCCTCAGCCGCGGATAGAACTCCTCCCGGAACCGCGCCTCGTCTGCCGCCGGGATCCGCATCGACTGCCCGGCCAGCGTCATCTGGAGCAGGCCGGCAGGTACCGGCTCGGCAAGCCGAGCCAGCCGGAATCGCCAGCTCGCCGGATCGGTCTTCCGCTCGATCTCGGCGGGGTCGGCATAGGCAATCCCGTTCCCCTCTGATCCGATGACGACCAGCGCGAGCACCGGAACGTCGTCCACGAGAAGGAGCGGGCTGATCTGCAGCGGCCCGGACGGATCGTCCCTGGTGATATCCAGGCACAGCTCGGCCGTGCTGTATGCCGGGAACGGCCCGAGTTTGTGGCCGTAGACGATGGGCAGCCCGATCGAGTAAGCCTCATCGAGCAGCGACCACAGCTGACGGGATTCGAAGCCGGCCAGGTCCAAGTGCCGTTCGCTGCCGGGGTAGTAGCCGTACCGGCCCGCCAGCTCGTCACCGGCCCGGTACGCGGAGTAGAACTCCCGCACCAGCCGGAGATGCTGCTCCGGATACTCGCCGAGCCCGTTGGCGCCGCCGTAGTTGAGGCCTGGGTTCAGCTTGGCCCAGGTCAGCGGGCCGCCGACCCAGCCGCCCTTCTTGCCGGGCTGCACCAGGCGGGCTCGTAGCTCCAGCGCTAGCCCATCCGACTCCAGCTCGTGGCGGTACTGCCCGGCCAGGTTGACCAGGCTCAGCTCAACACCGATGGGCGTCTCAGCGCGCGGTCTCCCGCCCGGCTGGCGCCGAGATTCCAGCAGCGACGTCAGCGTGTGCTCCCACGGCACCGATCGCGGTCGCGTGGTCAGGTCCTGACCCGAGGCCAGAGCGCCGGCCAGCGCGACGGCGCACGCGTGCATGCATTCGAACTCCGCCGGGCAGCTGCAGAGGCTGCGCACGAGCATCATCGGGCTGCCGTTCGTGAAGTAGACGACCGTCTCGTGCAACTCGCCGCCGCGATCCTGGACGACGCCGTGCAGCCCGCGCCGCGCAGCGTCCCATTCCATCCGCCGGACTGCGCCGTCCTCCAGCGCGCGGCAACCAGCGGTGTAAGCGGGCACGCCGACGGCGTCCTCGACCGAGCCGAGGTCGATCTGGTCGAGCGTGACGCGCGCCATGATTAGCACCGTAGACCGAAGCGCCGACAGTCACCGTCCGCTCGGGCCGCGCGTCCGCCCCGTTTTTTTGAAGGGAACGGGGTCCGTCAGGGACTCGGCCCGCCCAGTCCGAACCGGACAGACGACCGCCCGTGTTTCACGATGCCCTGCCGCTTGAGCCCATGGACCCAGCCGAGCCGCCCGACGTCAGGTAGCCGGTCGGCCGCGCCCGTCCGCTGCCTCTCGCCCTGCTTCAGCGTTAATGGCGTCCGCGGCGGCATGAGCGAGCGTACGGTACTGCTCCCGGGTGATCTCTCCGGTGTCATATGCAGCCGTCAGGTCATCGATCGAACCAGGAACACTTGCGCCAGGGTCAACCTGGGCCGCGGCGGCGAGCTCCCGATAGCTCCTCGCGCTTGGACTTCTCGTACGTGGCCAGCTCCTTACCCTGAACCGGGCAGCGACCTCGTCGAGGCTCATCGCCCCCGTGCGAAGGGCACGGATCAGGTCAGTGACCTCGCTACTACTCATCGGCGTCGCTCCTCAAGACTGTCTGTCAACGCTGCCACGGCAGCACGATACGAGTCGGTAAGCACCGGTACGCGGCCGTCGACCGAGTTGTCGTATGTTCGCCAGGCGTCGAACCATGGCTTCAGTTGTTCGAAGTTCCGCCGGTTGCCGCTGCCCCAAGCTGAGTCAGCGTGGTCCAAGATCGTCGATTCCGCGATGTACCGGCCGCCCAGGCCATGCCCGGCCAGGTAAGTCTCGTGACTTTCGCGATGACGGGCCCCAGCGCGCCGCACGCTAGCGTCGATCGGAATGTCGACGAATATCCCCTCGACTTGCGAATACCCGGATTCCCGCAGCGACTCGATGCGCTCGATCGCCTTGTCGGTCCTCGACATCGTGACGTCCCAGATGATGTTCCTGCCCTCAGCCTGCGCTTTGCTGGCAAGCCGCTTGGCCAGATACGAGCACTCCTCGTGGACCAGGTCAGATGCTTCCATCGGAGATAAGCCTTCGATCTCCGGGATCATCTCCCGTTCCGCAAGCTCCTCTTTGATGCTGTCCGGATTGATCATTAAGTACTGCGACAGGTCGATGCCTGCGTGCGCGGTGAGAACGGTTGTCTTCCCGGCACCTGGCAGTCCCCCGGCCAGGATTGCCTTGCGCTCGCACGGCACGTCCCCGGCGCCGACATACAGGTCCTCGATGATCGCGCTATGTGCTACGTCCCGTTCGTCGGACCAGACTTCTCTGCCTTCATCGACGGTGTCTCGAATCTCTGAGGCCAGGTCCTTGGCGCGGGCGTCAGCCAAGCGGTCATCGACGTAACCGACGTGCTCGGCGTATTCGGAATCGGTGAGCCCACGATGATCGGACGGATGGCTGCTATCCGGGTTGCCGTCATCGGGCTTAGCCGGGTGCCCGTCAGGCAGGTCGGCCAGCCGACGGGCTAAGTCTGAATCTGAACGGGCGGGCTGCGACTCGGTGCGATCCGGCAGCCGAGTTGGCGCGTCGGTGGACACGCGGACCTCCTCTGGCCGCAGTTGGGGTTTCAGGGTTAGACGATAAACCAGGCCGCTGGTGTTAATGCCGTCGTTCATCGGCTCTTTCAGAGCAACGACAGCGCTCCGGTAACGGCGTGGATCCGGTTGTCTTCGGCTGGCCCGATCGCACAGCAAGTCGGCGTGCCCTCGGCGACCTGAGTGCGGCCCGCATCGTGAATCACCTGCACTGGCAGCCCGGCATCGATGGCTCGCTCCGCGATCGCAAAAAGGTCGTCCTCGCTGACTGCCTTCAGGACAACCTTCGGCTGACCATCACGCAGCCAGGCGCGAAAGTCGGCGGTACCTAGCGCGGCAAGCGTCGCGGCGACCGCAGCGTGGGCCGCCTGCGCTGCTATTTTGCCGCGTCCCATGCCGAGGTCAGACCGGACGACCAGGGTTAGACGGTAACTGTTGGGCACCAGGTCCGGAGGCATGCCCCAAGCCTAGGATCAGCGGGCTCCGATGCCTTAGCAGTGGACGCCGTGACAATCTCCTGAGTCACGAAAGTCCAGGTTCGGCGGGCGCGCCCGCCGAGATTTATCAACATCACCCGCAGCGCTGGCAGGTCAGTCAGCGTCTACTTATCGTGAATGCCCCTTCGGCTGGGCTTGGCAGGACTCGGGACGAGGTCGGTCACGCGACGGTGGCCGTGACCGACCTGTTCCGCGAGCACCACCTCGAGCTCGTCGGCCTGGCACTGTTTGTGGTCGGTGACCTGCCGACCGCCGAGGACGTGGTGCAGGACGCCTTCGAACGGCTGCATCGCGGCTGGCATCGCCTGCGCGAGCCGTCGAATGGCCTGGCCTACGTGCGGTCCAGTGTGCTCAACGGCTGCCGGTCGGTGCACCGCCGCGCCGCGGTGGCGGGAAAGCACGCGCCGCAGCTGGCCGGGTCGCGGGCCGCGGCCGAGCCGGATGCGGCATCGGCTGCCGATGACCGCGCCGAGCTGGCGGCCGCGCTGCGGCTGCTGCCGCACCGCCAGCGGGAGGTCCTGGTGCTCCGCTACTACCTGGACCTCGACGTCGCAGAGATCGCCGCCATTCTGCGGATCGCGCCGAGCAATGTCCGCTCGACTTGCACCCGCGGGCTGGCCGCGCTCGCCGACGCGCTACGGGAGGAGCAACGATGACCGACTTTGAAGACCGGCTGCGCCGCGACCTCAAGATCATTTGGGAAGACGCTCGACAGGGGCCGATCCGCCCGCTTCGGGTTTCCCCGGCCAGGCGCCGGTCCAGGGCCGTCCGCTGGCTAGCCCCGGTCGCGGCAATGGCAGCGGTCATCGGGATCATCACCGGTGTGTCACTGGCCGACCGCGCGACCGGAAACCGGCCGCCCTCAACCACGGCACCGGCCGGCATACCGAAGTACTACGTCACCCTAAACGAATCCACATCCCGGAACCTGACAGCGACCGTACGGGACTCGGCCACCGGAGCGACCCTGGCATCGGTCCCGATCGAGCAGCACGTGCCACTAGACGCAGCCCCTGTGCTGAATGCTCCCTGGATTTCCGCGGCTGCCAACGACCGCGTTTTTGCGATCGGCGGCCTCCCCTTCGGTCTTGACATTCTCCGGCTGTCACCGGACGGCCGCGTGGAACGGCTGAGCCGCTTGCCGAAGAAATTCTCCGGTGCGCCCGGCGTGCTGTCACCGGACGGCACCGAGCTAGCGCAGCCTGCCGGGCCATCGTTGCTCGGGCTGGCCGGGCCGTCCTGCAACAAAGACGGCACGACCGCGCCCCCGACCGGGGGCGAAACATTCTGGCTCAGCCCGAAAACCTCGCGCTGCACTACCGGACTGACCGTCGTCTCCCTGGCCACCGGCACCGCCAGGACCTGGCGAGCACCCCCGCCATCGATGAAGGTCCTGCTGGACGCGGAATCCGGCTACCTCACGGAGCCGATCAATTGGGCAGGCGACCGCCACGAGGTATTCCTCTCCTACGGCGACCAGTACCTGGTGCTGAACGTAGCCGGGCCCAGCGGGAGCCTGCTCGCCGACTCCTGGCGGATCGCGTCACCAGCCGGTCAACGCCGCTGGGCTCTGTGGGGCCCGCTGCTCACGCCCGACGGGAACGCCGTCATCTGGGGTAGTTTCCGGCTGTGGCCCGGCGATCCCAGCACGCTGCCTGGCACGCTTCCGGCCTTTGCCGCCGAGCTCACAGAGCGAACGGCGGTGGGCCGCGTTGTGGAGTTCTCCGCGCGTACAGGCCGCCTGCTCCGGGTGCTGCACGCGGCCGCCGCGCGCTCCCCGGCCCCATTTATCCTGTGCGTGCCTGAGTCACTTGGCCCGACGGGACTGCATGCACTGATCCAGTGCACCCGCTTCGGCCGGCTCGATGGCAGCCGCTTCACGCCGCTGCCCCGCGGTTTCCCCGCCAATCGTTTCGTCACCTGGCAAGAGGCCGCCTGGTGAGCTGCGCGGAATGCCTGCGGCATCGCCCGCGCGCGGCAGCGCTGGCGGCCTCGTAGCGGCGCAGTGCCTGGCTGGTCTTGCGTGCAGTGGCAGGGCCCGCGATCGGCCTCGGTCGCCTTGCTAAGCTCGGGCCTGGCCGGGCCATCTGCGGCGCGGCCGGCTCCTGCTAGGGCGGCGCGATGGGCGAGGCGCAACCAGTGGCCGGGCGTTCCTACCAGTGGGCAGCGTGGTGAGCACCTTGGGGAGGGCGAGCTAGTCGTTGCCCTCCTATGACTTGCTGGTCATTGGCGACCTCAATCCCGATGTGATGCTTTCGGCCGGCGACCTGCCGGTTGACCTGGCCGGCGCGTTCGGCCAGCGCGAGCAGATCGTGCCGACCGGCCGGATGCTGCTCGGCGGCTCCGCTGCGATCACGGCGGTCGCGGCAGCCAGGCTGGGCCTTACGGTCGCGTTCGCCTGCTGCGTGGGTGACGACTGGATCGGCCAGTCGCTGATCGACGAGGTCACCAGCCAGGGCGTCCACGTCGTTGCCCGCCGCGCGGAAGGGACGCCAACCTCACTGACCGTCGTCGTCACCCGCGGCGGCGATCGCGCGATCCTGACCAGCGACAGCACGCTACGACTGCTGACCTGCGACGACGTCCCGCCCGGCCTGGTCGAGGATTGCCGGCACGTGCACGTCGGCGGTTACTTCCTCCTGCCGGGCCTGTGGCCAGGACTGCCCGCTTTGTTCAGGCGCGCCCGCGACGCCGGCGCGACGACGTCGGTCGACCCCAACTGGGATCCGTCCGAGCAATGGACCGCGGCGCTGGTGCAGACGTTGCCGCTGGTCACCGTCTTCCTGCCGAATGCCGCCGAGGCTCGGCTGGTGAGCGGCCTTGATGACCCGGAAGCGGCGGCGCGAAAGCTGGCGCGGACCTGCGAGATCGTAGCGGTCAAGGCTGGACCGGCCGGCGGGCTCGCCTGCCGGGCCGACACGGTAGAACGGTCCAACGGCCTGCCGATAGAAGCGGAGGACGCCACCGGAGCGGGCGACAACTTCGACGCCGGGTTTATTGCCGGGCACCTGGCCGGCCTGGAGCTAGCGCAATCCCTCGCACTGGCGGTCGCCTGCGGCGGGCTATCCACACAGGGATTCGGCGGCACTAGCGTGGCGATCACCTTCGAGCAGGCGCTCGCGGCGGCGGGGCTCAGCGCACCGGCTGGCTATGAGCCAGACAGGGCCGCCCGCGGCCCGGACCAGGACGGCCCGTTCGAGGTCGGCAGCGGCCATTGACAACGTTGGCGTGGACGGGCCGTGTCAGCTGCCCTGACCGCTGGCGCTGGCCGGCGGGCGCACTGGGCAAGCCGCGAGCCTGCTTATCATGGGCAACTCATCGAGTTAGCAGAGGGAGTGTCGTGGACGACCGGCACGGACAGGCTGCTCGCACGCTGCTGCCTTCTGGCGCCCGCCGGCCGGCCGCGCTAATCGCCGCCTGCTGCCTCGTGCTAACTCTCGTGCTTGGCGTGCTGACCGCGCACTCGTCCAGGCCCGGCCGAGTGGACGCCACCGTCGACTCCTGGATCCAGCGGACCTTCGGCGTGCACCACGGGATCATGCTCCTGCTAGAGGACGTCGGGAAGCCAGCCGAGGTCACGATCCTGACGCTGGTCATAGTGCTGGTCTGCCTCGCCGCCCGCCGGGTTAACGGCGCTGTGCTCACCGCGGTCAGCGCCGTGGAGTTCGCCGTGCTCACCGAATTCGTGGTCAAGCCGGCAGTCGGCCGGACTCTCGGCGGCTACCTCGTCTACCCGAGCGGCCATACCGGCGCCGCGTTTACCCTGGCCACGGTCATCGTGGTGCTCCTGCTCAACCCGTCGCGCCGTGAGCTCAGCCGTCCGGTGAAAGTCGCCGTGGCAGCCGGGGTTGCGCTGGTTGGCTCGGCGGTTGCGGTCGCGATGATCAGCCTGCACGCCCACTACTTCACTGACACCATCGGCGGCGCGGCCCTGGCGATCGGCGTGGTACTCACGACCACGTTCCTGCTCGATACCGTGCGGTTGCGCCGACGGCTGCGGGTGGGCGCGCTCGGCGATCACTCTGGCCCCGAAGTGACGGTAACGGGGCCGGATGTTACGACAAGTAGCCGGTCGGATGCATCGGCGGCGTAAGTCGGCAAAACCACCCGAGCCAGCAGCCTATCGGTGCGGCGGCCGCTCGCCGGTTCGCGGCCGAAGCGGCCTGGTTGCCGCGGCCGCGGTCCGGACTGGCGCGGTCCGGACTGTTAAGCGCGCTGCTTCTCCCGGTACCGCCGCACCTTCGCAATCGTTCCGCAGGCTCGCCCGTCGGGGCCGCCGGCGTACATAAGGCACCAGCGCTTGCTGCCGTTGCGCGTGTGGTCGTAAAACACCCAGCGGCAATCCGGGCAAGCCTTGAGCCGTTTCCAGGTGCCCGCGCTGACAGCGCTGAGCACGGCGGCGAACAAGTCACCGGCCGGGCCGCCCGTATGCCAGTAACCGACCTTGCCGTCGGCTACGGCAGGACGCACAGCCAGCCGGTCAATCCACCCGTTGAGGCACGCTGCCTCAGCAGCGCTGCCAGATTCGATCAGGCGCCTGAGGTCATCGCGAAGCTCACGCACCGAGGCTGCCTCATGCTCGGTCCATCGTTGCCGGCGCGCGAGCTCGCCGAACCTGTCGGCCGGCTGCCGCGAGTCGTTGGGAATGAGCCAGCTATTCAGCAGCGCGCGCACCGGCTCTAGGCCCGCTGGCGCCGCCTGCGCACCGGATTCTCGAGTGCTAACCACCTAACTAATATACCGGTTGCACCCCGGCCCAGCGCGACACTAACCTGCTAAGTAAGTAGCCGGTTACGAGCGATTACTTTTGGAGGACAGATGTCGGCCGACCTGGCATGGACGGCAGTGGAATGGCCGGGCATGGAGCATGTCGTCGTGTCCGGCGATGCGAGCGGGTTCCGGGCAGATGGCCAGGTCGTCCTGGCCGCCGAGGGGTTCGCTAGCGTCAGTTACCGGCTGCGCTGCACCACCGGATGGCGGGTCACCAGCCTGGCGATCACGGTCACCAGCGCGGTCGCGGACGCGGCGCTGGATTTGTCCACCGCCGGCGACGGGCACTGGCTGGCGAACGGGGATCCCGCACCCGAACTTGACGGCTGCGTCGACGTGGACATCAGTTGCACGCCACTGACCAACACACTGCCGATCCGGCGTCTGCCCTGGTCACCCGGCCAGACCCACGACATTGACGTCGTGTACGTCCCCGTTCCCCTCCTGGATGTCCGTCCGGCACGACAGCGCTACACGTTGCTGGCGCGCGATGATGACCGGAACGGGGCACTCTTCCGCTACGAGTCGGGCTCGTTCAGCGCTGACCTGCCAGTGGACAGCGGCGGATTCGTTACTGACTATCCGGGACTCTGGCGCCGGGTCGAGCCGGCCAGCACACGACCTTATTAACGCTTGCTGACTCGCAACGGTTGACTCTGTTCGGCCGCCTCGAACGGCGTAAGACCGGAAGGGACCCGCGGGGGCGGCCAGCTCGCAGCCTGCGGAGCCGGCGACCAGAAGCCCTGGTACGGCCAGCCCTTCACGGTGACCTGGCCGTCTATGTCGAGGCACAACGGACGCTAATCGAGATATGACTTGTCAACCGCCTCGCCGCGACGTAGGCTGTCGATATATCGTGATCGTATCGCGAGAGGGGCGAACACTAGATGTCGGCAGCAGCGTCGGCGCCAGCGGGCGGCTTCGGGGCGGGACCATTGGGCATGTTCGGCTGCGGAGCCGACGTGCTCGGCCAGCTCCGGCGCGCCGTTATGGCGATGTCCGGCGGCCATGGCGGCCATGGACGCAGCCACGGCGGGCCGTGGGAGCGGGAATTCGGCGGCCGGAGGGGCGCTGGCCCTGGGCATTGGGGCGGCGGCTTCGTTGGGGCGCGCGGCGGATGGTGGCCGGGACCGCCGGCTCCGCCGGGGCCGCAGCGAGGACCGCGCGGCCAGAAGGCCAGCCGCGGCGACGTGCGTGCGGCGATCCTTGCGCTACTACGCGAAGGCCCGCGCAACGGCTACCAGATCATGTCCGACATCGAAGAGCGCAGCGGCGGTGCCTGGCGGCCAAGTCCTGGAGCGGTATATCCAGCACTCTCCCAACTCGCTGATGAGGGCCTCATCGAGGGCGAGGAGTCCGGTGGCCGGCGCACGTTCCGGCTGACCGAAGCCGGGCACGAGTACGTGGCGCAGAACCCTGACATGGCCCGTGGCGCCTGGGAGTCAACCGAACAGCAGGAAGCCTGGGAGGTGCCCGGCTTGTTCGCCGAGGCCGCCAGGCTCGGTGGCGGCATCGTGCAGATCGCGCATGCCGGCACGCCCGCCCAGGTGCGCGCGGCCGAGCGGCTGCTGGAGCGGACCCGGCGCGAGCTCTACCGGATCCTCGCCGACGACGAGGATTCCGACGACGAGACAGATGAAGATCAGCAGGACACCTAGGTAAGGCAGGCAAGGGGAATGGACGATCGCATCCGGATATCAGACGCCGACCGGGAAAGCGTGACGTCCCGGCTGCGCGAGCACTACGCCGAGGGCCGCCTCAGCTCCGAGGAACTGGACGAGCGGATCACGGCGACGTTGAACGCGAAGACCTTCGGGGACTTGCGCGGGGTCATGGCCGACTTGCCCGATCCTGACCTGGTGGCACCGCACGCCGGACCGACCCAGCATCGGGGCGTGCCGCCGCGCGTCGTGGTTCGCCGCGGGCCGCGGCTGCTTCCGTTGCTGCTCATCGCGTTCATCGCCGCGGTGGTGTTGCCGGGCGCGGGATTCGTGTTCATCGCGTTCCTCAAGGTCGCCGTGCTGATCTGGCTCGCGACGATGGTGCTGGGGATCTTTGCGGCAGCCCGGTTCCGGCGGCAGGCGCGCCGTTACTGGCAGACCGGTTTCGGCAGCCAGTGGCATCATCACCAGTGGCATCAGTAGGTCAGGCGGCCTGGTTACAACCCCCCGAGGCCGGAGAGGGAGCGAGCAGGTCAGGCTCCCTCTCCGGCGGAGCTTAACCCCACGATCCGGGCTGCCGATGCCACGATGGCCTCGAGTCGCCGGCTGTGCGCGCCGCGCCAGTACACCCGGCCGCAGCACTGGCAACGAGAGAAGTCCTGGTAGGTGCGGCGGGTACCCGGTTCGAGCAGCGTTTCGATGTCGGCTTTGCGTGCCACGGCGAGCAGGCCATTGCATGCAGTGCAGCGGGTCCACGGATTCAGGGGCGGGGCGAACCGACCAAGTACGTCGGCGAACTGGTCCGGCGGACCGGCGCCCCGTACGTAGGCGCCCAGCCACAGCGCGCGGCGCCGGAGCAGTCCGCGATCTTGCGTCAGCAGCACGCGCCGCCCAGCGTTCGCTCGCGCGATCAGCACATCGTCGTCGGCATCGCGAGAATAGGCCGCATCCACGCCCGCCAGCCGCAGCCACCGGGCCACCGTGCCGAGGTGGACGTCCAGGACGAACCGCGCCGATTCCAGGCGCTGTGGCCGTGGCATGGCAAGCACACCCACGACGTCGCCGCCGCGCGGGCGGTAGCCGGGGGTAACTGCCTCGCCGTTGACCACGAGGCCGCCGACCTCGGTGAGCGGCACGCCGATGGACTCCACCACATGCCCGAGCGACGACACGCCGTCGCACGTAACCCGCACCGGACCTGGCCGCCACCTGGGCCGGAGGAACAGCGCCAGCGAAGCGGCAACTGTGATCTCCGCCACCGGCGCGGCCGTGCGCATGTCGTCGTCAGCGTGAGCTGTCCCGGTCGGCGCGTCGACCGCAGGCTCGGGACCGGGCCGGTCCATGTGCCCAGCATGCCTCTGGACGTGGCGTCGGCACGACCGGGCCCGGCCGTTACCGGCCAACGGCGACCGTGTGCCCGGCCCTAAGCGCTGCCCGGTGCGGCGTGCGCTGGCGCGGGCTGGCTTGTCACCGGCTCTCCGCACCACGAGGTAAGGGCGGCCAGCAGGTGAGCTTCCTCGCCGGTCCAGGCGATGTATCCGTCGGGGCGTACCAGCATCAGCGTCGGCGAACCGGTTCCGGCGGCGACAGCGTGCACCCGGTCAGCCCAGCCCCTGATGCCGGCCGCCGCGGCTCCGACGAGAACGAACCTGCCAGCCCGTAGCGCCTCGTACAGCCGGCCGCCGTCGGCGAGCCGGATATCGGGAGCGCGGTGGCCGCCGTGCGGGTAGGCGATGGGTAGCCCGGAGATGGCGCCGGCCGCCTGGCGGTTGACGGCTGGCAAGGCCAGGGCGGCAAGGAGCGCATTACGCAGACCACGGGTAAGCGGGGACTTCAGCAGCGCGGCCCGCACCAGCGTGCCGCTGGTACGCAACGCGGCCTTTCCGACTGGGTACCGTTCCGACTCATAACTGTCCAGGAGCCCCGGCGGTGCCCAGCCGTACACGGCAGCGGCGAGTTTCCAGCCAAGATTCGCTGCGTCCTGGATGCCAGTGTTCATGCCAAGCCCGCCCGCGGGTGAGTGGCAGTGGGCAGCGTCACCGGCGAGGAATACCCGGCCCACCCGGTAGCGGGAGGCTTGCCGTTCGTCGCTGTGGAAACGCGACATCCACCGCGGGTCGTGCATGCCGTAGTCGGTGCCGAGGACGCGTCGGGTGACGTCGCGGACCTCGGCGAAATCGACCGGCACGGTATCAGGCACCTGATGGCCTCGGTTCCAGGCAAAGATCCGGTACCAGCCGTCGCCGAACGGAGCCACCAGCACGAACCCCTCGGCGTTCGCGTTGACGGTCAGTCCGTCGCCGGGTGCCTGCGCGAGGCGCACATCAGCGAGCATGATCGACTTCACGACCGACCGGCCAGGGAACGCCAGGCCCAGGCTCTCCCGGACCGCACTGCGCACGCCATCCGCGCCGACAAGGAACCTTGCCCGGTAGGAACCCGTGCCCGTCGTCGCGGTCACCCCGTGCTCATCCTGGCCGACCTTGCTCACCTCAGCGCCGCTGACGATGGGCGCGCCGAGATCACGGACCCGGCGCTCCAGCACATGCTCGGTGTTGTACTGCGGCGTCACCAGCAGATAGGGGAATCGGGTGGGCAAGCCGGACAGATCGAAGTAAGTCCGGCCGAACAGGCGGACCCGGGCCACCGGCTTACCGGTGGCGACAAGTTCGTCGGCGAGCCCGCGCGCGTCCAGGATCTCCAGCGTCCGGGCTTGGACCCCGAACGCCCTGGTCACGTTGGACTCCTCAGACCGCCGCTCTAGCACGGTGCATGACAATCCCGCCGAGGCGACTTCCCCAGCCAGCATGAGACCTGCCGGGCCGGCTCCCACGACGATGACGTCCGCGTCGAAAACAGTCATGCCGACGCGCTCCCCCTTCTTCCCGCCGCCCAAACAACCCCAGCCAAGCGGGACGGCACCGGCTATCGCACCGGGGGCAGCACGGCCTCGATCAGGTGCGGGCCGGGCTCGGCGAGTGCGTTCCGGAGCTGAACGGCAAAGTCAGGTGCGGTGAGTGCTCGGCTCGCCGGAACGCCAAAACCGGTGGCCAGCGCCACGAAGTCGATGTCTGGCCGGGACAAGTCGAGCAGGTCCCGCGCGGTCTTGCCGGTCGTCGGCGCGCCAGTCCGCTCAAGCTCCATATTCAGGATCGCATAGGAGCGATTGCTGAAGATCACCGTCGTGATGTCGAGCTGTTCGCGCGCGTGCGTCCACAGCGCGGATGCGGTGTACATGGCGCTGCCGTCAGCCTCCAGCGCCAGGACTGGCCGACCGGGGCAGGCGATCGCCGCACCCGTCGCGAGCGGCAGGCCCTGGCCGATTGCGCCGCCGGTGAGGCTGAGCCAGTCGTGCGGCGGCGCTCCCGCAGTAGCGCCGGGCAGCCACAGCCCGGAGGTGTTGGCCTCATCGGAGATGATCGCGCCCTCGGGCATGAGCGCACCGATCACGGCCGCTGCAGTCTCCGCGGTGAGCTCGCCGTCGGGCAGGCCGGGCCGCCCTGGCTGCTGAGCGGTCGGGGAGACATCAGGGGCGACGAGGTCGGCCAGCGATGCCAGTGTGCCCGGCACGTCGTCGCCGGGTTCAGCCAGCGCGTGGATGTGGCAGCCTGCCGGCACCGGTGTGCTGGGCTTGCCGGGATAGGCAAAGAAGGAAACGGGTGCGGTAGCGCCAGCCAGGATCAGATGATGCGTGCCGGCCAGCTGGCCAGCCGCAAACTCGACTAGGTAGGCCACGCGATCCACCGCCGGGATGCCGGCGCCGCGCTCGTGCCGGGCCGGGAACGTCTCGGCCAACAGGCGGGCGCCGGTAGCCTCCGCGATCCGGCTCGCGCTCTCGATTGCCGCGCGGCGCAGGCCCGCGCCGCCAAGCAAGATCAGGCAAGGTTCCCCGCTGCGTAGCGCTGCCGCAGCCGCACCAATCACGTCGTCTGGTACCGGCGACGGCAGCCGGACAGTTCGAGCAGATGCCGGATCGGCGCCGCCGGTCCACGTAACGTCGGCGGGCAGGATGAGCGTTGCTATCTGACCGGGCGGGTACAGCGCGGCAGCGACAGCATCAGCGGCATCAGCAGGCGCGTCAGCGCTGCGCGCGCTGCGCCGAACCCAGCCGGAGACCGTTCCGGCGAGGGCCTCGATATCGGACTCCAGCGGCGCGTCGAATCGCTTGTGGTAGGTGGCGTGATCGCCGACGATCGCCAGCAGCGGCGTGTGCGCCCGCCGGGCGTTATGCAGGTTGGCGATCCCGTTGGCAAGGCCGGGGCCAAGGTGCAGCAGCGCTGCCGCGGGGCGCCCGGTCATCCGCCCGTATCCGTCGGCCGCCCCGGTCGCCGCGCCTTCGAACAGGCACAAGACGCCGCGCACCTGCGGGACACTGTCCAGCGCGGCGACGAAATGCATCTCCGAAGTACCGGGATTAGCGAAGCACACGTTCACTCCGCAATCAGCGAGCGTCCGGACGACGGCCTCGGCTCCGTTCATGTCGTTCCTCTCCTGCCGCGAAGGCGCGAAGGCGAGCCTATGCGCCCCTCGGGGTGGACGCCCTAGCAGGACCTAGCTACTAGGACCCAGGTGAGCGCTCAATGGCTACCTGCTGCGCGCGGAAAGCGCGGTATTTGCTGAACTTCCGCCGACAGCTGCTTGCCGGCTCTCGACGATCTCGATCAGCGGGCCGCCCGCGGCTAGCCCTGATGACTCCAGCGCGGGCCCACGGCTAGCCATGCGGTCTCCCAGCTTGCGAGCCTCCGCTTGTCGAGAGCTCGCTTGCCCAGCCACGCCAGGCCGGCCAGCAGCATCGCGAGAATGGCCAGAGCAATCCACGTTGTGGCGACCGCGCGATCTCCCAGCTGGGCAGCCGTCAACGGAGGTTCCTGTACTTTTCCCGCCCGATCCAGCCAAACGGGCACGACGCTACCCGCCCTGGAGCCGGACGCGGCCGGGACGTCCCCGCTGTGCGGCCGACCGTTTACGGTCCAGCGCGCAGGCGTCCATGCAAGCCAGCTGTTAGCGCCGTTGTCGGACATCTCCGGTCCCGGTACCGCCTGTAGCAGAACTGCCCCAACCCGGTGCCAGGAAAGCTGCGCGTGCCGGGCCGCGGCTCCGTCCGCGTGTACCCAAGCCACGGTGACAACCCCGACGATCGGGCCGAGGGCCAGGAACGCAGCGATCGCGACCGGAAGCAGCCAGGCCTCGACAATGTCTGAGCGCCGACGCAGCGGGTTACCGTCACGACCGAGCCGACGAGCGAGCTTCATCCACGTCGTCGTGGGCGTTACCGTCATGGTCACTCCAGCGGCGGTCGCGGCCGCGCCTTTGCAGCCGCTCCCCCTCGGATTGTCCTCCCTCCCCCATGCAGTTCGCCATACCCACGAGGCGGCCATCGATCAGCCCGAACGCCCGCACCGACTCCTCGTCGCCGATGGCCAGCCCGGTGAGAGCTGAGATCACACAGATCGCCTACGGCCCGCTAGCAAGAGCCGCCTGAACCGCAGCGCCGACGTGCCCGCTGATGGCTACTTGAAGAATGATCTGGTGGGAACGGGTCATGTCACGCTGACTCCGAACCGGGGATCGCCGCCGCTAGCGTTTCTGCCGTGGTCGGCGAGATGACGGCCGCCGAGACGGCCACGGACCTCGGCGCTGCGGTGCCGCCTAGCGCACCGGGTTGCCGTCCATCCGCTGGATCGCCAATCGTCGTCCGGATGAGAGCCCGCCAAGCCGAACGCGGCAGGCGGCGAACGGACGCGGAGGTGCGTGATGACGGAAGCGACCGGAGCCATGGTCGAAGTCGAGATCCTCGTGGACAAGAACCCCGGCGAGATGTGGGACCTGATCACCGACGTCGGACGGATCGGCGAATGGAGTCCCGAGTGCGTCGGCGCGACCTGGCTCGACGGCGGGACGGCGCAGACCGGATCCAGGTTCGAGGGCCGCAACCAGTTCGGCGGAGCGTTCAGGTCGACTGTGACCTGCGTTGTCACCGAGGCGGACCGGCCCGCGGTGTTCGAGTGGGTCGTCCTCGATCCCAGCAAGGCCGTCGAGCAGCCCGGCTCGACCTGGCGGTATGAGCTGGCCTCCAGCGGCTCGGCCGGGCAGACCAGAGTGCTGCACCGGTTCGTGCACGGCCCCGGACGCACCGGCCTGAGCCGGGGAATGGAGGAGAGCCCCGATCAGGCCGAGTCCATTCTGCGGCATCGGCTCGACGAACTCCGCAAGCACATGACCATTACCCTCGAGGGCATGGCCGCCAGTTAGCGTGCGTTGTCGGCTGGCCGGTGTCGGCGGCTAGGCGGGATTCCGGCCGCCCTGAACGAGCGAAGGCCCTCACCCCAGCGGGGTGAGGGCCTTCGCATCTCGAAAGGGACGCTCGTGTCCACGTTGATCACGTGGAGGTTCGGGCCCTCGATCCGCGACAGCATGACCGCCATCGTGTTCGCGACCTCGTAGGGCGTCCCGAGCGGCGGGCCGCCCACGACGACCTGCGGAGGACTGCTCCTCCAGCTGCCGGTCATCGACCCGGACGAATCGGCTGCGACCCGGAGCCGTTCAGCGAACGGGGCACCGTGTTCCCCGACCCCCGCCTCGTCGCCGCCACCGTCGACCGCGTCACCATCGGCTGAGGCCACGCCGCAGTGGCATCGCGCCAGTGAACTCGCCGACCACAAGACCCCGACGCGTCCACTCCGGTCGTCGCCGGGTGAGCTCGACGAGCACTGGTGCCGGGTCGCAGGACTGCAGCACCCTGTCCCGCCTCCGATAGGTCGACCCTGTCTCACTGATTCCGGCCTATTACGGCCCGGGTCTCAATTAGGGCAGCCCGCTGGTGTCCGGTCTCGGTGAAGGTGCCCACGTCTCAATTGGTGTGCCGGTGACATAAGAACCGGGGGTGCCGCCGCGCGGCAGCTAGTCGGCCTGCAGGACGAAGAACAGGAAGCATAGGAAGCGCGGCTTGGCCGCGATGTCGTCGGGGAACAGCTCGCGGGCGGCCGGCGCGGGCGCTGGCTCGCTGATGACCGCTATCCGGAAGCCGGCCGCGGTGAAGGCGTCGGTCATCGCGTGCAGCGGCCGGTGCCAGAAACTCATCAGGGCGGTCTGGCCGCCCATGGTCCACTCAAAGGTGTAGTTGCAGGTCGCGAAATAGTCGGCCTTGCGGCCGGCCTCGCGGTGCATGAGGTTGATGGCCGGCGTCGCGCCGCTGCTCGTCGTGTAGGGAAACAAAAAGGGATGGTCGACGGACACGATCAGCCGGCCGCCGGGCTTGAGCACGCGCCGCAGCTCGGCTAGCGGCGGCCCCCAGTCCTGCAGGTAGTGCAGGACCAGTGACGCGGTGACGTCGTCGAACGTACCGTCGGGGAAGGGAAGCGGGCTACCCAGGTCGGCCACCTGCAGGTCCGCGCCGTCACCGAGCCGCCGCCGGGCCAGCTCCAGCATCCCGGTGCTGGAGTCGAAGCCGGTCACGATGGCGCCCCGGTCGCGCAGCGCCGCGAGCAGAGGGCCGGAGCCGCAGCCGGCATCGAGGATCCGCCGACCGGCCACGTTCCCGGCGAGGGCCAGCATTGCGGGCCGCTCGTAATAAGCATTGATGAGGCTGACCTCGTTTTCGGCGGAGTACGCCTCGGCGAAGCTGTCATAGTCGTTGGCCACGGCCGGATCCGCAGAAACAGCGGACGGCGAGGTGAGCCTAGTGGAGATCCCCCCGGGGCGATTGTGGTCGGCAGGCATGCGGTCCATCCTGGCATACCGCGCCAGTCACTGACGGTCCCCAGGCTGGTCGGTGGCGCGCGCTGACCGGTGCTGCCTGCGGCAGGGTCGGGGCCGCTCCGAGCGGAAGTACGAGACCCCGATCGCCTTCAATCCCCGCCATCGCAATGGAGGCCGAGGACCGAGACGACGGCTACCGGTAGGCACCGCGGCGGGAAGCCCGCCCACCTGTAAATCCGGAGGCGCGGAATGTGGTCGAGCTGTTGAAGCCGACCGATACTTGGGGACGGTGCCACAGCGTCTTAAGGATAGACATCGCCGCCGGATGCTGAGGAGCAAGGGTTGGCCGAGCGTGATATGGACGCGGAGGTGGATTACCGGGAGTTCGCCTCGGCGCGGGCTGCGCAGCTGTTCCGCCTTGCGTTCTTGATGTGCGGCGACTGGCACGAGGCCGAGGACCTGGTCCAGACAACCCTGGCCAGCCTGTTCGTGGCGTGGAACCGGGTGCGCCGATGCCGACAGCATGGAAGCGTACGCGCGCCGGGTGCTGGTCAACGCGTTCCTATCCCAGCGCAGGCTCCGGCGATCCAGCGAGACGCCCATCGCGCAGTTCGCAGACGTCAGCGCCCCGGCGGTCGACCAGGACCTCCGGCTGACCCTGGTCGCCGCGCTGCGTCGGCTGCCGCCGCGCAGCCGGGCGGTGGTAGTGCTGCGCTACCTCGAGGACCACAACATCGATTCCGTCGCCGAGCTGATGGGCGTGACCCCGGCGGCGGTCAAGAGCCTGAACGCCAGAGGTCTGGCGCAACTGCGAGAGCTGCTCAGCGGGGACGAACAGCACTTGCTTCAGCCGTGATAACGCGAGGGGACTGACATGATCAATGAGGATGCCCTGTCCGATCTCTTCGAGAGGGCGGTCCAGGATCTGGATCCGGCGGTCCAGGCGATCGTCGCCGGGGCCGAGCGGCGTGGCCGACGGTTGCGCACCCGGCACCGCGCCTGGCTAGCGCTGGGCGGCGGTTTCGCGGCGGCGCTGACCGCGACGGCCCTGCTGGCGGGGATGTCGCTGGCTCATTCAAGGGGCGGCGCGCTGGTAGCGGCGGGGTCGCGGAGCCACCATCGGAGCACCAGGCAGGCGGGAGCCGGCCAGGTGAGCGCTACGCCCTCGCCGAGCTCCCCGGCGGCGAGGTGGACCCCTCTCGGCACAATCCTTCCGACGCTGGCCCCGCGCTACGAGATGCCGGTAGCGCAGATGCTCGGTGCGCTGAGGCGCCTGCTGCCCGCCGGTTCGACTTTGGGGTATGTCAACCCCTACTCCACGGAACCCGGGACCGTGGAGGTTGACTACAACGATGGCCAGGGAGCGGTGGACTTCCAGATCTATGTTGCTCCGACCGCCATGTTCTACCCGCTGAGGTGCCCGACACCACTGTGGCAGGACGAGGGTCCGCGCCCGCCCGGGGCCCTCCCGGTCAGTTGCGCTATGCGGACGCTCCCGGACGGCAGCATCGAGCGCGACGCCGTCTATTCCGCAGATGCCTACGGGTTCTACGCCTACAGCGTCTACGTCAGCCGGCCGGACGGGATCACCGTGGACGTCGAGGTCGGCAACGGGATCATCCACACCCTGCCGCAGGTCGACCGGGCTCGGCCGCCTGGCTCGATGGCCGAATGGGAGGCGGTCGCCGAGAATCCCGTGTGGCAGCTCAAGACGGGGTGGCATCTCCAGCGCTGACGGTCCGGCGGTGCGTCGAGTTGATCTACGCGATGCGGGCTAGGTTACGTAGCGCCGTCTCGCGGAAGACGACCGTCAGGCTCACGACAAGGTCATTGGATCCATCCGGTCGAGTGCGGCATCCAGTCCATCGAGGCTGATCCCGTCTCGCCCGGCGGCCTTGTCCGCCAGGTGCGCCGCCCGCCGCGCGATCCTCAAGGTCCGCGAGGGTATTCGACATGAATGCGCGCAGATTAACCTGCAGGCGCTGCCGGACTACCGGTCCCAGCACCGGCCGCAACGGCGAGCGTGACGGCCAGGACCAAGGTCAAGACGTGCGGCCTGCCGACCGCACTGACATTTCCCGCTTGTGATTTCTCAATGTGCAAGCGGATTCCCCCCGAAGGGTGCCGCTCAGCAGGGACGGAAGGACTCGAACCTAGGCGACCCCGTTCCCTCAATCAATGCGTCGTCCGCGGTGAGCTATGCGCGGCTGCCAGCGGGCAGTGAGTGGTCCCAGTCCGAGAGCAGGGTGCGGATCCCGGTGACCAGGGCGATGGGCTGGTCCAGCATGACGTGATGCCCGGCGGCCGGGATCTCGATGTGCGGGGCGAGCCGACCGAGGCCGTCGTACATCTGCTCGCTGGTCTGCGGGGTCACGATGCCGTGCTCGGCGCGGAACAGCGCGACCCGGCAGTCGAGCCGCGCCAGCAGGGCGGGGCCGGCCCTCGTCCGGCCGAAGATACGCGGGTCGAACTTCCAGCTCCAGCCGCCGTCCACCTCGCGGATCGAGGTGCGGGCGATGTGTGCGCGGATGTACGGCAGGGCGGGCTGGTCGGGGATCGGGCGGAACCGGGAGATGGCGATCTCGCGCGTCGGGTAAACCCGCAGCGGGCCGAAGGCGCGATGCTCCTGTGCGGCCCGCTCTTCCGGGGTGAGATCCTGCACCGGCGAGTCAATGACGACGACGCCTTCCAGCGCAGGGCCGTACAGGCCCGCTGCCCGCAGCGCGACGAACCCGCCCATGCTGTGCCCGATGATGACCGGCGGCCCGGAGATCGCGGCCGCGTCCGCGACAGCGCGGACCTCCTTTGCCCATTGGCCGAGGTCGTAGCGGTCCCGCCGGCCGCTGTCGCCGTGCCCCGACAGGTCAAGCGCTGCGACCCGGTGGCCGGTGGCCAGCAGCGGGGCAATGTGATCCCACCAGCGGGCATGCGCCGCTCCGCCGTGCACGAGGACGAGACCGGCCAGCCCAGGCTCGCCCCAGGCCCGGTACGCGATCGGCGTCCCGTCGACCTCGACCGAGCCGCACTCGACGGGGGCGGCCACCGCATCGGTGAACCATTGCGGCGGAGCTTCCGGTTTGGCGAGCCCCGCGGGATCGGCGAGCGGCGCAGGCGGTGAAGTCATGTAGGACAGCGAACCAGATTCGCAATTCGGCCGTGCAAAGTCCCTGGCAGCAATTCGCCGGTCAGTTCACAAGACGGGGAACGGGCTCGTCAGTGCCGACGCCGCCACGCGCCGCCTCGGGTAGTCGGGCCGGTCAGCGATCGCCGCGACGGTTCACCTCCAGAAGATCGATCAGCCGAGCTGGAAACGGAGTCAGCATCCCAGCCTCTGTGGCGTCATATAGACGTGACAGTAAATATCCCAGGGGCGGCAACAAATATGGCAGGGGCCGCCGCCGCGGCCCAGCGGGCTAAGTCCGCAGCTCAGGGCGTCGATGACCTGTACCGGGTGCATGCGGTCGGTCTCGTCCGCTTTGCGCTACTGCTCGTCGGGGACCGGGCTACGGCCGAGGACGTCGTGCAGGACGCGTTCCTGGGACTGTACCGGGCCTGGCACCGGCTCCACGACCCTGGCAGTGGCGTTGGATATTTGCGCGCCGCCGTCGTCAACGGCTGCCGCTCCGCGCAGCGGCGCCGGATCCGCTCCCGGCTGCTCCGGGTGCAGCATGATCCGCCGGTCTGGTCAGCAGAAGCGGCAGCGATGGACAGCGAGGACAGGCGGGCGGTGCTCGCCGCGGTCGCCCGGCTGCCGCGCCGCCAGCGCGAGGTGCTCGCGCTCCGTTACTACCTGGGCCTCGGCGAGAAGGAAATCGCCGACTCACTCCGCATCAGCCGGGGAACCGTGTCGTCCACGGCATCCCGCGCGCTGGCCGTGCTCGCCCGCGAAATCGGGGAGGAACTGTGAACGACCTGGAACTTCGGCTGTCCGATGCCTACCGGGAGGCAGCGGGCACGGTACGCCCGGAAGAACTCCGCAGTCTGCAGATCGAGCAGCCGGCCAGGCAGCGGTCGACTGCTGACTCCCGACGACGCAGGTCGCTGACGCCGCTGATAGCCGCGGCAGCCGTCCTGGCTGTCGTTGTGGCGGCCGCGGTTGCCGGGCCGCGAGTCTTGTCAGGGCGCCAAGACCGCCATCATGCGGTTTCGAGCGGCCATGTGACCAGGAAGGGGCACGGCGCCGGGATTGAGGGATCGCTGCCGGCCTACGTCGTTGCCAGTAACGGCACGGGACTAGCGATCATCGCCACGTCTGGCTGGACGACAGTGGCACGTGTGCCCGCGCCGTCCGGACAGGCTTTCACCTCCGTAGCGGGCGCGGCCGATGACCGGACGTTCGTGGTGGCGGCCGATCTGGCTGTCCAGTCTTCGTGCGACACATGGCTCTATCGGCTCCGCCTAGGCGCCGGGGGGCAACCCGCCGGCGGCCTCGGCTTGCTGGCGCCGCGGATGTCCGGGCTGCCCACATCCGTTGCTGTCAGCGCTAACGCTCAGACTGTCGCCTACTCAGTAGTGCACTGCGCCAGCGGCGCAGCCGGCCACATCAGCGGCAGCCACCCTATCGGCGATATCGGGGTGATCAACCTCGCTACCACGCAGGTCAAGCGATGGTCGTTCACGCTGAACGAGGACTACAGCAGTGACCTTGCGCTGTCGGCCGATGGCGGCCTGGCTGGGTTCTCCAGTTACCTCGATACCTCGGCACCCGGCACCGTACAGGCGGGCCGGGTCCTGCCGACTGGCGCCCAGCCGGGAGCCGTCCAGCAGCGCGACCGCGTCGTAGTGCGGTCGCCGGCGACGACAAGCACGGGCCTTGACGCCGTTGCGCTCAGCCCCGACGGTCACACGATGTACGCGTGCACGCAGAGCGGTTCCACCGATACGGACGTGACGCAAACGCTCGCCGCATATGACACGGCGACCGGACAGGTGACCAGAGTCCTGCGCACCTGGCGCGCACAGGATCCGTCCTGCAGTATCACCGCCGACCCGACTGGCGGCTACCTGCTGCTGTCCACCACCGCGAGATCTAACAAGGCAGCACAGGGCAAGGCCACGGTCGGATCGTCGCTTTCGTCGCCAACGGCCAAAAGGCCCTTGGGAAGCCCTCCGGTGACCGTCCTGACCTGGGTCGACCTGGCCACCGGCAGCTTCACGAAGTTGCCAATCACCGTCCCGATCGACACCGGCCTCGGCTTGTGATGGCAGCCGCAGCACCCTGCGCCAGGCAGCCGCTGGTACCGGGCCCGCTAGCGCTTACCGCCGCGGCCCGGATCGCGCGGGCTGGGGGCGCGGGCCGCGGGCGCGATCGGCCATCTCGGCCCAGAACCGGCTGAGCCGCGCCGCAGTCATCTGCTGCCAGGGCGCCTGGCGGCTCATCGGATGCCTGGCAGTCCTGTCCAGCAGCGTTCGCTGACGACGGCAGAAAGCCTCGCTCATCTCGACTCGCGGCTGTCCGCCCTTCGGCGGATACGGGCACAACTCGAAGGCACAGCCGTCCACGCAACTGACGCCGGGAACGATCGACACGGCGGTGCCGACGGTTAGCCCAGGCTCGAGCGCTTCCCGGAAATGCGTGATGCACGGCGGCAGGTCGTCGCGATTCGAGCGCCTCAAGCGTCGCTCACGTTGGGGTGGCAGATCTCCCCGGTCGGCGAGATTACGCAGCAAGAGCACGTCGGCGACTAGCTGCTGGGCCCGCCCGTTGAGCGCGGTCCAGCCCGCCGACGGCGGGATCCACAGACGATGACGGCGCTGCTGCGTCACCTGGCTAAGGTTCCGGGACCCCACCTGGCCGACTACCCCGCTCTCGTCGATCCACAGATATCGCTGCGGGCGCTCGGTCTTGAGGGCCAGGACGCAGAGCAGAGCCGCCTCACTGACGAACGGGTGCGGCGCGTGGTGACTGCCCGGTGCCCGGCTGCGGTCGGCCCGTTCGCGGCCGGCTACGTCGAGCCAGTGCTGCACGATGGCCTCGGGCTTGGCGCCGTATTTGTCCCAGGGCTGCTTCGATTCGGACAGGTTCAGCAGGGTCAGGGCGTGGATAAGGGTCAGCTGAGAGAACCAGTAACGTGCGCTCTTGAGCATCTCCAGCGCCTGCTCGGCAAGGAACATCCGCGACTCGCGGAGCACGTCGGGCTGGGCCGGACGGCGGTTGGCGGCGTACTTGAAGCCCTGTGCGAGAGCTATCTCCAGTGCGATGGGCAAATCCTGTTCGCCGGCCAGCCGCCCGTCCTGGGCAAGGTGCCTTAGCCACTGGCCAAGATCTGCCTGCGCCTCCTCGGCGATGATCTTGTCCGCAGGCCTGCTGCTCCGGCCGCCGATGGAGCCAGCCAGCATCGGGGCCAGCCACGCACTGATGAGCGCCGCGCGCGAACTCTCGGCAATGCGCTCAGGCCGGGATGCAGACCAGCCAGCTTCAGCGGCCAGGCGCTGGCCGCGCTCCGCTCGCTCGGCTCGCTCCCCTTGCTCGGCTCGCTCGGCTCGCTCGTCCTCGCAGGTCCCGCACGGCGCGGAAACGATGTGCCGCAGTTCCTCGTAGGCAGCTTCGCCGCCGACGCCGATCTCCTGTGCCGCCGCGAGCTGAACTGGATAGGAGCGGTCCGCGCAGCCGATCGCGTAAAGCTGCGGATACGCCGGCCTGGCCTGGAGCGGCTCACCGCGCCGCCGCCGTTCATCTATCATCCGCGCCGCGTCACCGAAACGGTGCACCAGTGCCAGCTTGCCTTCCTCGAGCGTCCTGGGGTCCTGGGCATGGATCCGCGACCACCGTTCCCTGATTTCGGCGGCGATGCCAGGGTGCGCGGGCTCGGCCGCCACGCAGTCGATCTCCAGCGCGGCCGCGTACATGTCCAGGACCTTGTTATCGTCACGAGCGGCGGCGCCTGCGCGTAGCGGCGCCAGGAATTCCGTCTGGGTGCCCGCATCCTTGACACTGGCACGGCGCGGCCGGCGGCCACCGGGAGCGGCCGCGCTACCGGATTCCGACCCGGCGCGATCGGTACGGCCAGGCCGCTCCGCCGAGCGGGAGCGCAGCACGAGTGCGATGACGAACTCCCGGCCTGGCCTGGGATACTGCATGGCGTCACGGAGGTAATCAGGATCCTGCAGCGCGGCGTCCAGGAGCCGTGAGCCGAGATAGGCCTGCATGAGGCTGTGCGGGAACCGGACGCTGTGGCCGCGCACTTCAACCAGGTTCAGCTGCGCCGCCCATGCCGCGGCGAGACGCACATCGATGGTCCGGACCCCAGGAGTCTGGCCCGTCTGCTCGTCGATCCGGGCGAGCCGCCGGTGAACCTCGGCCCGGATCGGAGCACCAAGGTCGATCTCGAATTCGGCCTCGAGCCGATCGGCCCTGAGCCCGGCACAGGCCAGCGCTGACATCTGTTCGAGCGCCGCCTGGCGCTCGGCCCGGTTCAGCGGGATCTCCTCAAGGAGGTGGCCGTTAACGAGCGCGCGCTCCCAGGTTTCCAGCAGGCTAAGCCGAAGCTTGGAACGGTCGACGCCCCGAGTGTCGACAACGCCCTGCTGCCCTGCCGACGTCGGCTCAAGCAGGCCCTTGACATGGAGTTCACGCGTGATCTGCAGATACAGCGGCGCCTCAACGACGTCCGCGGTCTCGACGATCCAGGCAAGCCTGCGCTCATCCTCGCTCGTGCCGTCGCTGCCGATATAGGCCAGCGCCGCCTCGTAACTGAGCGGCTCCAGGTTGAGGATCGCGGCGTCGGTCGCCCGGAGCGGATCATGCGGGCGCGAGGCGATGACGAGTGGCAGGTGCTGCTGGTGCGCGCGCCGGATGGCCTCGCGGATGATGTTGTCGCGCTCCGGCTCGGCGCTCGTCCCGACAATGGCCTCTTCCAGGCCGTCGGCAAGCACGATTATCTTGCCGTCCTGCCGCAGCCGCCGCCAGATGGTCTCGCCCTCGGCGGCGGAGGACAAGCCCGGGTTCACCTCGCTGAGGAATCGGTTGCGGGCCAGGGACTCGAAGTCCAGCTCGGTGGTGGCGTCCCGCAGCCGGATCGGGACCGGGATCGCGCGCTTCTCAGCCAGCAACTCCGTCAGCTTGACCAGCACGGCGGTCTTGCCGGTTCCGACGCCGCCGACGATGACGTGCGGGCGGCTGCCGCGGTCATGCAGATCCGTCATCACCGCCATGCACAGCTCGTCGCGGCCGACGACCTGGTCGATGATGGCGCCTGCCGTCGGGACGAGCTCGCGGGAGTCCGCACGAGCCCTGGCCCGGTACCGTCGCTGTAACCTGAACAGCCGCGAGAGCACGTACCCCGAAGCCAGCGTAACCAGGACGCCAGACGCAAGGATGTTGGTGGCGATCCCGCAGGAGAAGCCGAGCGCTGCGCACCGGCGGTCCGGGTCGAACGCCGCGCCTGATGGCCCGTTGCGCACGACATACAGGTAAGCGACCCAGCCGAGCCACGCGGCAAAGCCGAGCGCGGCGAGTCCGGTCACAGCAGTCACGATCCGGAGCCACCGGCGTGACCGCCAGTTGGCCGGCTCGTCGACACCGCTCCGGTCGCGGCGACGCGGCCGGGGACCGCCGAAAAGCCGCGCGAGCCTTGGACCCATCCTGCGCTTTCGCCGTGCGCCCAGGCGACTTCGCCTACCGAACATCTTCCCTCCGCAGCCACCTGCTCAGGCGATACTCAGCTACCGCATCGGCGGCGCATGCCGGCATACGGATATTGCTCTATCTTTGGCAACTTTTGCAACACCCGAAACCCGGCGAGCCTTGTACCGCCGAGTGGCACAAGTCAAGCCCGTTCCCCTTAGTAAGAAGGGAACGGGAATGTCCGTGCCGACGCCGAGTTTGCCGGCTCGCGCCTTTGCGGCGGGTCGGAGGTGCAATGAGCGCCGCTCAGCTCGGGCCGCCCGAGCGCTTCGCAGCGAAAGCGGCCGTGTCATGCTGGGGAGCGGGCCGGCACGTACTCGCGCTGAGGTGCGCCGCAGCTACCTGCCGGGGAGGGAACGTTCGTTATGCCTGCCGATAACCGCTTTATGGAAGGCCCGTTCCGTCCGGTGACAGAAGAGGTCACGGCGTTCGACCTGCCGGTCAGCGGCCGGGTGCCCCGGGAGCTGAACGGGCGTTACCTGCGCAACGGGCCGAACCCGATGGGGCTGGATGACGCGAATCATCACTGGTTCCTGGGCGAGGGGATGGTGCACGGGGTCCGGCTGCGCGACGGGCGGGCCGAGTGGTACCGCAACCGATGGGTCCGGTCCAAGGACGTCGCGAAAGCCCTCGGCGAGCACTGGGCTGGCGGCCCGGTCCACGACGGCCGGGACTTCCCGGCCAACACGCACATCATTGGTGTCGGCGGGCGCACTCTGGCGACGGTTGAGTCCGGCCCGCTGCCCTATGAGCTCACCGATGAGCTGGAGACCGTCGGGCCATGCGACTTCGGCGGCACGCTGCCCGGCGGGTTCGCCGCGCACACCAAGGGCGACCCGGTGACCGGCGACCTGCACGCGATCGCGTACTACTGGGCCTGGCCGTACGTCCAGCACATCGTCATCGACGCCACCGGCACCGTCACGCGCACCACCGACATCCCGGTCGCCGATGGCCCGATGATGCATGACTTCGCGCTCACTGGCCGGTACGTCGTGCTGTATGACCTGCCGGTCACGTTCAGCATGGACGCTGTCTCGGCCGGCAAGCAGCTGCCCTATACCTGGAACCCGGCGCATCCGTCCCGGGTCGGCCTGCTGCCCCGCTCAGGTGGCCCCGGCGACGTCCGCTGGTTCGAGGTCGATCCGTGCTGGGTGTTCCATACGCTCAACGCCTACGACGATGGCGACCGCGTCGTAGTCGACCTGTGCCGGTACGAGGGCGCGTACGACGTGTCGGTGCTGGACGGCCGCGGTGCGCTGACGCTGGACCGCTGGATCATCGACCCCGTCGCGGGCAAGGTTGCGCAGCAGCGCCTCGACGACCGAGCGCAGGAGTTCCCGCGCATCGATGAGCGGCTCACATCCCGGCCGCACCGGTTCGGATACAGCGCGGTGATCGGCGAAGTCAGCCTGGCTACCGTGTCAGGCGCCGGGGATTTCGCCGACGGCGCGTTCGCCAACGCTCTGCTCAAGCACGACCTGGAGAAGGGAACGGTAGAGGCGCACGAGTTCGGACGGAACGCGACGGCGGGTGAGGCCGTGTTTGCCCCCGCCGCTGCGGAGGGCGCCGAGGACGACGGCTACGTCATGGGCTTCGTGCACAACCCGGACCGCGGTGCCGCTGACCTCGTCATCCTCGCCGGTCAGGACTTTGGCGGGGAGCCGGTGGCGCGCGTTCACCTGCCGGCCAGGATCCCGCTCGGCTTCCACGGCAGCTGGATCGCGGACTAGCAGATCCGCCAGCGGTTCTCGGCGCGCGCAATCGCGCTCATTTCGGCTTGCAGCACGAATCGCCGATATATCTACACCTTCATGCGCCGGCCCTTCCGAGCGCTGAAGGCGACGATCCGTGCCCTGACAACAAGACATTGCAGAGGGACCTCGCATCGCTCTGACCCGGCTGGGCCAGATCATGCGCGGCCGGGCCGCGCTATTCGACGGGCTCATCCAGCACGCCGGCACCGGGACCGCGACACCGAACTTCCTCGACGACCCGGACGCCGCCAGGCTGATGACCGCAGCCAGGGCCAGCACCGACCCCGCGACCGCCTCGTCGTCGAGATGCTGGCCCGCACCGGCAACAGCTGCAGAAGTACCTAGGCTTCCGGCGCTGCAACCCCGCTCAGTTCGGCGGCGCGGCGAACGTCGTGCTCATGCCACGGGTGAGCGCCTTTACGGCGTGTTGATCTACATGGACTGGAACGAGCGCGACCACCCGGTCGCTCATTTCCATGCTTACCACGCAGGCCGGCGTGCCTCAGTTTCCGTAGACGGAGATCTGCTGGCCGGGGGCTTGGAACCGCGGGCGCTGCAGTTCGTCCGCGAGTGGGCGGCGCTTCGGCGCGACGAGGTGCTCGCGAACTGGGGCCGGGCGCGCCGGAGCGAGCCCCTGCTCGAGATACCGCCCTTGCCCTAGCGTGCTGACTATGAATGAGGACTACCTGCCCGTCGTGACAGGCGTCGCGGTGATCGGCGACCACCGCCTGCGGCTGCTGTTCAGCGATGGCACCACCGGCGACGTCGACTTCTCGGGTGAGCAGTGGACAGGAGTCCTGGAGCCGCTGCACGACCCGGTCTACTTCGCCCAGGTGGTCGTGGATACCGATGGCGGGACTATCGCCTGGCCTGATGGCATTGATCTGGCTCCAGAGCCGCTGTACGAGCAGGCCCGTGCTCACCCCCTCGTCGCGGCGTAAATCTCACCCGCCGAACTCGCGACTGCCCTGACCACGCTTCGCTAGCCGCGCAAGATCCGGAACCGGCCCGGACTGACCGGGTAAGCTCGCGCCGGTTGACTGCATATCCGCAAGTCAACGAGTAATGCAGTGGCCAAGATAATTGGCCTCCGGAGCTGTGTGCGCAGGTCCGAATCCTGCTGGGGCACACAATTCGAATAGCTGCTCGGCGAGATGCGCCAACGGCGGTATAGCCCGTGTGACCACGGCTCGCGGCGGCAAAAGCGCAAAGGCAACGTCCGAGCTCGCGGCTCGAGCCTCCGGTCGTTCAGATCGTCCAATCCAGTACCGGGCAGTTGCCGGCGACCGGTCGGGCGGGTGTCTGTCGGAGTTTGCGCACCAGGTTAATCAAGGAAGTCAGCGGGCCTCGGGGTTCCCGCGAGCGCAGTCGCGGCATCTCGGCTTCCACAGGCTTGTCGTCGATGTGCCCGCAACTGCCCGAGACCGGCGCGGCGCCGTAACTAACTGCTCACAGTCCGCTGGCGAACCGTTGTCGTCTGCCGTGTGACTGTGGTGTTGCCAAGTGGGTCGGAGTAGGACCAGGTCGGCCTGGACCGTGACCGTGATGCCGCCGGACCTGTGTCGCTCAGGTGTCTGCCTCCGTCGCGGTCGGGTCGGCACTGCCCGCCGCAGGGGCGGCACCGGCTGCCTCGCCAATCCCCATCTCCTGGGCTATCGGAACCCGGACCGCGTGGCGCCTGGTGGGCGCACCCGCCACGTAGAAGAGGATTCCTATCACCAGCAGAACCGCCAGCGGAATAATCTGCGACATCTCGAACTGCCCGCGGGTGAAGCCGGCGGGCAGCGAACTGTCGGGATGGCCGTGCTGGCCGAACCAGTTCGTCCCGAAGCCGGGATAGACGAGCACGATCGACGCGGCGACCGCCCAGAATGTGCAGAGCCCGCCGACAAGCCAGACCATCGGCATTCCGCCGGGCACCCGGTACGGACGGTCGACGTGCGGGTGGGACCTCCGAAGTTTGATCAGCGCCGGGAAGATGACGATGTACGAAATCGTCGTCGTCGAGATGACCAGCCCGAGCACTACGGTGAAGTACTTCAGGGCGTTGCCCCCTGTGATGGCGAATGCGAGCACCATGACCGCCGTCGCGGCTATCCCTGAGCACAGGTTCACCGCGATCGGCGTGCCGAACCGGGCGGAGAACCGGCCCAGGAACCGGGGTGCTGCGCCGTCCAGCGCGGCCATCGCCTGCGCCCGGTCCGCGCCCATGATCCAGGTCGTCCCGCTGGTCAGCAGCGCCAGCACGAACGCGACTGCTATCACGTAGCCGAGCGCCTGGCCCGCCCCGGTCAGGACCGGCGTACCGTTCGCAGCAATGTGGCCGCCGTACACGGTGAACACTGACTTGATCGCGGCCAGGAAGCCGGTCAGGCCGGTCACCTGCCCCTTCGGCAGCAGCAGGAGGATGGCGAGGATCGGCAGCCCGTACAGCAGCACGGTCCCAACAGCCGACCGCGCTACCCCGAGCGGAACGTCGCGCTGCGGGTTCTTCATCTCCTCACCAGCCGCGCTGGGCAGCTCGAATCCGACGTAGTTGAAGATCAGCACCGGGACCGCGGCGATGAAGATCGCGTAGCTCGGCAAGAACGCGCCGCCTCCGAACGTGTCGTGGATGCCGTTCTTGATCGCGTAGATCACGACCGAGATCGTGAAGAAGCCGAGCAGCACCGACCGCATGAACGCCCCGATCGTCGGCACCCACTTCCCGACGCTGAAGGAGATGATCGCCGCGGCGACGGTGAACCAGATGAATGCCAGCACGAACAGCACGTCAAGGAGCGTCGCGCCGCTCAGGACCTTGGGACCCGGCAGAGAGTTGCCATTGTTGAAAAACTCCTGCACGGTCGTGAGCGCGGTGATTCCCAGTGTTCCGCCGACCCAGATCGGGTTCGAGATCCAGTAGATCACCGAGTTCACTGCGGCTACCCCGCGCCCGAAGGCGAGCCTGGTCCAGATGTACGGGCCACCCTCCTCAGGGAACGCGGCCCCTAGTTCAGCGGTCAGCAGCGCGTACGGGACAAAGAACAGAATGGCCAGGAAGATCAGCCACGTGAATGCCTGCGGCCCGTTGCTCGCGACAGCTCCGAGCGTGTCGACTCCGACAAGGGTGCAGATCAGGAAGAACAGAATGTCGAAGCGAGCGAAATGCTTCTTTAGCTTCTTCTTCTCCTGCAGCGCGTCGGTCGTCGTCACGTCCAGCAGATCGGCTGGAGCAGCCGCTGTCGCCATGGCATACCCTTTCGTCAGCACTCGCGGGCCGCGCGAGCCCTCGCCATGGCGCATTAGCCAGTCAGGTCGCTCGCGGCAGCATGCTTACCATTGTCAGCAGACGAGCCCGCCATTGTCAGCACTTGACGTGCCGGACGACCACGTTGCCGAGTTCGGTTCCCCGAGATCGCGCGCCTGACACTTCGCGCCTACTTCACAACTGGGCAGACGAGTTCACCGGACTCTTGATAGCTACCTGGTCCGGGCAAGATCCGAAACCGGCGCGGACTGGCAGACCGGTTCGGTGACATTGCTCTGCCCGAGCCACGACTAGCCGAGGCAGCCATCAGACCAGCGTCCTCGGCCGCACGTCGCTGGCGAGGTCGACCAGAGCGTACCGGTCCAGCCGGGTCGGGGACAGCCGAGCGAGCGCCCGGTAGCAGCGTTCGAGTCCTAGGCGCAATCCTCGTTCAGTCAGGTCGCAGTCAAGCCATCGACTACCCGTGACCGGCGTTCCTGCCTGCGAGAGCGCCAGTGCCGCCTTCAGCGCCAGTGAGGGTGTACCGCGTTACGTCGTCGAGTGGCAGCCGTTCTACCTGACTCGCTGCATCCCGCACCGCCCCGTCCGGCACGCTGGCTGGATCGGACGCGAAGACACGGGCTCGGACGGCGGCTATCTGCGCCGTAATGTGATGGCTGGAGTTTTCCGGAACGTAGCCCAGTACGTCCACCGCCGCCGACCGGTCGCCGGTGGCAAGCCGGATCCTGGCCAGCCCGAAGGCCGCGCTCACATACGATCTGTCAGTCGTCCAGACAACGTCGAGATACCTTGCCGCGGTGCCAAGATCGCCGGCCGCTTCGGCGGTAAGCCCGAGCGCTAGCTTCGGTGCCAGCTCGCCAGGCAGAACATCGTAAGCAGCCTCAAACGCCGCCCGCGCCTCTGGCAGCCTTCCAGCTCGCACTTCTGCCAGACCCTGGTACCAGGTGACACGCCAGTCGGCGCGGCCGCGCCCTGTCAGCTGGAGCAGCGTTCGTCCGGCGCCCGCCGCGATGGGCTCGGGATGGCGCAGCCTGTCCGACCGCGTGGAAACCCTGGGCGGTCAGCGCGCAATCAGTAGCCCGATCGGCGAAGGCACCCGTATTACCGCCGAACTGCCGTTGCCCGAAGCCAGCGCCGATGCATGAACCCTGAACTGCTCTCAGTGCACATGGCGCGGTGCGCCGTCGGCCCCACGCTAGCGTCGGTCAAGCATCGCACCTAGCGCATTCAGTGCCGGACCGCAAGACTGGACCGTATGGCGGCACAGGTCGCTGTGCACTCAGCCGCAAGCCAGATCGCGAACTCGGCGTCGTTCACGGTCGCCGCCGCGATGGTGCTCGGGCTGGCCGTGTCGGTGGTGACATGGTGGCTGATCGGCGACCTGTCGACGACCAGGCCGGACAACGCGGACTATGTCATCCGGCCGCAGGTTCGGATCAGCGCCGGGCGCGGCGCGAATTCTGGGGATCGTCTCGCTTGTGCTGGCCTTCGCCGCGGCGGCATGGCTCAGCTGGGCGTCGGTGCACAGCGGCTTCGATCTGCAGTGGTGGTCAGTAATAGGGCCGATGCTAGCGCTGGGAATACTGCTCGGTCTTGGCTGGCGAGTGTTTACTGCTGGTGTCATCGGCGCCAATATCGGCGCAGGCCTCTACGCCTTCTTTATCGGGCCTATCATCGTGGCGCTGGCCGGATGGGTGGTCTTCCGCATGATCACTCTTCTGCATTGAATGCTGGCCCGGTTCCTCATTCGGGTCGACCTAACCGGCGGCCGGGTCGCTAGGCCACCGGCACTGCTCGACTGGCCTGCTGACGCAGGGCGTCGAGCATCGCTGCACGGCCCGCGCGCATGAACTCCGGCCACTCGCGGGTGTCGAGGAACTGCTCGTAGAAACCGGTCCCGGCTACCTTCCAGTAGGGCACCGGCTCGATCAGCAGCGTCTGCGCCTCGCGACGCAGCCTGGCGAGGTGCTCGCGGGCGAGTTCCGCGTGCTGGCACGTGCGTACTTGCGAGGCGGCCGAGACTATGCTCAGCGACCGGCCGTCCCAACCGGTAACGTCCTCACCCTGGAATTCGTGTGGGTAGAAGCAGTTGACTGCGACGGCGGTGTCGACGGCGGGTTTCATGTCGAGTACTGGTCGCACCGGGAAGATATCGACGATCCCGCCATCGCACCATGACAGTCCGTCGTGCACGACGGGCTGGATGAACAGCGGCATGGAGACCGCCATCCGGATCGCGCGCGCCACGGGCATATCGGGATAGGTGCGGGGCCCGACGAAGTCCAGCCGATTGTGCTCGACATTCCAGACCGGCGCATACGTCGGTGTCCGCAGCTGTGCAAGCGTCAGGTCGCCGAACTGCCGGCGGTAGAACGCCTCGAGCTTGTCGCCGCGCAGAACCCCGCTCCAGCCGCGCGCCAACGTTGGGATGAGCGCGGCGATCTCGCGCCATCCGATATCGATGTAGTCACTGGGCCGCACCGACGCGGTGAGCTCGGCGACCTCGTCGGGGGACATCCCGGCGCCGAGCGGGAATCCGAACAGCGCCGAGCCCGAGCACACCGAGTAGACCGACACCTCGGTGCCGCTGTCCTCCAGCGCCTTCGCCACGCCGACGAGCGAGGCGAGGGCGCCGCTGCCACCGGTGGCGACGACGCCGACGCGGCCTGCGAGCGGCGGCGGGGCCGTGCCATCCAACAGTCCGAAGATCTGCCCGGGCGCAGGCCGATGGTCGAACGGCAGCGGCAGCAACCCCCGCCGAACCGTGTCGAGGAAGGTCGCATCCTTGCGGATCGCTGTCGCCAGATCGCGGGCCTGAACGACGACGTTGAAGTACTGCCGTATGCGATGAATGTCTAGCACAGCGTCCAAGGCGCTGTGGCTGGAACCGGCGTCGGTCGTGGCCATGACAATCGCCTCCGTTCGCACCGTGCGGCACCACCTCGCGGTCCGGCCAGAGGCGAAGGTCCTGTCGATAGGAGAAGCCGCCCGGGCACGGCCACTCTGCGGTGTTGGCGCAGGTCAGGAGTGGTTCAGCCATCCCAGCCCAGGGTGCGGACCAAAGCCCCTGTCGTGACCAGCCACCTGCGGGTTATGCCTGTTGCTGGGAGGTGGGAGTTGTGTTCACAGGTTGCGTGCGGCGCTCATGCAGGATGCCCACGCGGGCAGGGCACCGAGCTGGCCGGATGGCAGCCAGCGTCCTGCTCTGCTCCTGGCCGCCAGCGAACCTGCAGGCTGCGGGCCGGCCAGGATGCTCCGGGCCGACGCCGCGCACTGAGGTCTTCACCGCCGAGGGAGGGCGCATGCCGGCGCGCTCAACGGTCACGTTAGCCGCGGCTGTACTGGCCGGGGCAATCGCCGCGTCCGCGCTGACTGGCTGCAGCGTCAGCGTCGGAGTCCTGCAGCACCGCAGCAACAGCTACTCGGTAGCGGGCCCGGTGCGGACCCTGGTGGTGAACGCTCAGGCGGGCGGCGTCCGCGTGACGGGCGGTGGCTCCGGCCAGGTCTCGGTCACCGAGCACATCACCTTCGAGCACACCGCTCCAACCACTACGCACCGGGTTGCCGCGGGCACCGTGATTCTGGATAGCAACTGCCCGGCACTGGAGACCTGCGGCGTCAGCTATGACATCACGGTGCCGCGGGCGATGACTGTGCGGGTCCATGATGACGCCGGCACGATCCGGCTCGATTCGCTGTCCGGGCAGATCACGGCGCACACCGACGCCGGCGACATCGATCTCAGCTCGGTGTCGGGTGCGATCGAGGTCAGCGGCAATGCCGGATCGATCCTCGGCCAGGACCTGTCATCCGCGCGCGCTACCCTGCGCATGTCGGCGGGCGACATTGACGTCACCTTCTCAGCCGCGCCAGCGACCATCACCGCAACCGCGACAGCCGGGTCAGTAACGCTCCAGGTGCCCGGTAATGTGTCCTACGCGGTGAACGCGACCGCCTTGGTCGGCAGCATCCAGGTGAGCGTCCCGCGCGACCCGGCGTCGCAGCACGTCATTACCGCCAGCACCAGGACCGGTTCCGTCACTATCCAGCCAGAACACTGACCAGGCCGCGCGGCGCTGCCAGGGCCCGGTACGCCCAGTGAGCTGAGACTCGTCGGTGATCACATGCCGAATGCCGGACCAGGTGCGTGACCTTCGCCCCTGGCTGACCAGTGGCCCTAGCACGACCCTGTCCGGATAGGCCAGGCAAGTCCGTTCTGCTGACGACCCCCACCGGGGCACGGCATTACTGCGGCGGCCAGGCATCGTCGGCCCGTTAGCGGCGGGTGTGCGAAGTGGTGGGCGGAGGGATTGTCGTGGCGCAACGTGTCCGCGGATGGCGGAAGCTGGCAGGGTCAACATGGGGCCGTCCGATGGATCCGCAATTCTTCGGAGACCTGGAAATAGACGCAGGTCCGCTGATGAGCTACATCGAGGAGGCCAGGCACGCAGCTGGGGTGCATGTCACGCTGACTCATCTGATCGGAAAGGCTGTCGCGCATGGACTGGCAGAGGTTCCTGAACTCCGCATTCGATTGGCGCACGGACGCGAGTACGACCGAGACAGCGTCGACGTGTTCTTCATCGTGACGGCCGGAAGCGGCCAGGAACTGACCGGCGTCAAGGTCCACGGCGCGGACCGCAAATCCGCCGTGGAGATCGCCGAGGAGCTGAATCGGCGCTGTAGCGCGATCGGCGCAGGACAAGACCCGGAACTCGGCCGGGCCAAGGCACTGCTGACCATGCTGCCCCCAGCGTCGCTCCGCCTTGCGTTGCGCCTGGGCGCCTGGCTTACTTCCGACCTGAACCTCGACCTGAGCCGCCTCGGCATGCCTCGCCAGGCCTTCGGCGGCGCCATGATCAGCTCCGTGGGCATGTGGGGCATCGGGCACGCGTACTCGCCGCTCGCGCACTACTACCGCGTGCCGGTCCTGGTACTCGTAGGCGCCGTCCGGAAAGCCCCAGCGGTCGTCGACGACAAGCTGACCGTACGGCCGATGCTGACAGTAACCGCGACATTCGACCATCGATATGTGGACGGATTCCACGCTGCGCTGTTCGCTAATGCTGTTCGCAGCTACTGCGAGAAGCCGGCCAGCTTCGAGCCAGCGCCGCGCCAGTTCAGCTGACCTTGCCGTCGAGGTGGCGCAGTCCCTCGCCGACGTAGATCTGACGTGGCCGGGAGATCTTCTGCTCCGGATCGCGAGCACCTTCCTGCCACTGGGCCAGCCAACCGGGCATGCGCCCGATCGCGAACAGTACCGGGAACATGGCCACCGGGAAGCCCATCGCCTGGTAGATGATGCCTGAGTAGAAGTCCACGTTGGGGTACAGCTTGTGGCTGATGAAGTACTCGTCGCCCCGCGCGATCCGCTCTAGCTCAAGTGCGATGTCTAGCAGCGGGTTACGCCCGGTGACCGCGAACACCTCGTCAGCGACCTGCTTAATGATCGTGGCCCGCGGGTCGAAGTTCTTGTACACGCGGTGGCCGAACCCCATCAGCCGCAAGTCTCCGCGCTTGACACGCTCGATATAGCCGGGCACGTTATCCACGGACCCGATCTCCGCGAGCATTCTCAGCACCTGCTCATTCGCGCCGCCGTGCAGCGGGCCGTACAGTGCCGCGGCGGCCGCGGCGGCCGCCGAGTAGGGATCGACCTGGGAGCTGCCGACGACCCGCATGGCGCTGGTCGAGCAGTTCTGCTCGTGGTCGGCGTGCAGCATGAAGAGCACATCCAGGGCGCGCTCGAGCACCGGATCCGGGCGGTACCTGGGCTCGGTCATCTTCCACATCATGTTGAGGAAATTGCCCGCATACGACAGCTCGTCGTCCGGATAGGCGTACGGCAGGCCCATGGCGTGCCGGTAGGCAAACGCCGCCAGCGTGGGCATCTTGGCGATGAGCCGCACTATCTGTTCGTCCTGGCGAGCGTGGTCGGAGACCGCCTTGGCCTCGGGGTAGAAGGTGGACAGGGCAGCGATCGTGCTGACGAGTATGCCCATAGGGTGCGCATCGTGATGAAAGCCATCGATGAACTTCTTGACGTTCTCGTGAACGTAGGTGTGGTTGGTGATCTCGTTCGTCCAGTGGGCTGACTCGTCCTTGCCCGGCAGCTCGCCGCGAAGCAGCAGCCAAGTCACGTCAAGGAACGAAGCCCGGCGGGCCAGCTCCTCGATCGGGTAGCCGCGGTACCGCAGGATCCCCTTCTCCCCGTCGATGAACGTGATGGCACTGCGGCAGCTCGCGGTGTTCAGGAACGCCGGGTCGTATGACATCAATCCGAAATCGTCGTCAGACACCTTGATCTGCCGCAGGTCGGCTGCGCGGATCGCGCCGTCGGTGATGGGGAGCTCGTAGCTGCTGCCGGTCCGTGAATCGGTGACCCGCAGCGCGGAAGTCGTGTTCATGGTCGTCCCGCTCCTGTCTGCCCGTGGGGATACGAGCAGCATTCGCCGCAGGGCCTGCGGGCCTGATAGCCCGACCGTAAATCTGCGCGGCCAGCCCAGCGTCGGCCAAAGGGCCCGACCATGCGGGACTTCGGCCACTAGCAGTGCCTGACCATCGATATGAGCTGCCAGCAGCTCTTGATGAGACCCGGCCGGTGATTGCGATTACCTAGTGCTCGCCGTTCTCGAACTCGCTAGACCGCTGCCTGCATAACACGTCGGCAGCTCGGTGCGACTGGTCGCCGGCAGCGGCAGTTACCGTCACGGCTGGCTCAGCGCCGCGGCGGAGGACCATTGGCTCTGTCGCGCTGGGCGCGGCGCCTCTCACCCTTGACCTGACGACTTCGATTATCGTGCCGGAAGGGAAATGGCCGGTGGTCAGTATTGCTAGGCCGAAGCGCCGAAAGGATCGCGGCGACGTCCGAGGTCAGTTCACTACTCACCCGATCAGTGCGACGCCGGAACAAGGTGCGGGCTGGACGTTTCGGACAACGGATGTCACCAAGGTCTACAAGAATGGCGTCCGAGCCAACGATTCGATCTCACTGCACGTAGAGCCTGGCGAGGTATACGGGCTGCTCGGGCCGAACGGCGCCGGCAAGACCACCCTGGTGAAACAGGTCGTCGGTCTGCTCCGGCCGACCTCCGGACGTATCACGCTCGGCCCCTATGACTTGGTGGCTGATCCCGCCGCAGCCCGGCAGCTCTGCTCATACCTGCCTCAAGCGCCGGTTCCCATCGACTCGTTCGGTGCGCGGGAGGCGATCGTCCTATGCGGCCGGATCCGGGGCGGCGACCCGGTCGCAGTGGCGCGCCGTACGGATGCGCTGATCGAGGCGCTCGATCTTGGGCAGTGGCGGAACAAGCGGGGGATCAGCCTGTCTGGCGGAGTCAAGCGCCTGGTCGGATTCGCGATGGTCACCGTGTGCCCAGGGCGGGTGGTGATTCTCGACGAGCCGACCAATGATGTCGATCCGCTGCGCCGCAGGCTGCTATGGGAGCAGGTACGCGAACTCGGGAACCTCGGCACCGCGGTGTTGCTGGTGACCCACAACGTGCTGGAAGCCGAGAAGGCGGTGGACCGTCTGGCCATCATTGACAACGGCCGCCTGGTGGCCGAGGGTACCCCGTCATCGATGAAAGCGGGTGACCGCGGGCAGCTCCGCCTGCAGTTGATGCTCGTGCCCGGACGCGCGGATCCGGAGCTGCCGGGATTCGTCAAGCGCTCCACGCGAGTCGGCCACAACCTGATGGCCGTTGTCGATGACGTCCAGGCATCGCACGCCATCGGATGGGCGCAGGATCTCGTGGCGTCAGGCGCGGCTGAGGAGTACGCGCTGACCGCTACATCGCTTGAGGACGCCTACATTGAGCTGACCGGTCACGGTTCGTCCGAGGTTGGCGAAAAGGGCTAAATATGGCTCTCATCGCGACTCCTGCGGCCCCCACAGGGGGGCCTGGCTCTCCTAAGGCCGGCAAGAGGCTGCGCTACTGGATACACGGGTACCGGTGGATGTTCGCGTGGGATCTAGCGGATCTCAGGCTGACCTTGCCGATACTCGGTTGCATACTCACGCTGCAAGGCGCTGGGTTCGTCCTGGGAATCGGACTGCTCTTCCGGCACATTCCGCAATCGGCCGCTGCCTTCGTAGTGACCGGGATCCCGGTCGTGAACCTCATCACAGCTGGGCTGATCTTCGAACCGCAGATCGTGGCTGGCCAGCGAACGGCGGGAAGTTACGAGTTCCTGCAGTCGATGCCGGTGCCGCGCAGCGTGGCGGCGGTAGCCTGGTACACGGTAGCGCTGATCACTGCGCTTCCTGCTGTCGTGCTCACGCTCGTGTCTGGGGTGTTGAGGTACCACCTGCACCTCGACATCACGCCCATGATCGTTCCCGCCATCCTCGCGGTCAGCTTCACTGGCGTCCTCATGGGCTATGCCGTCGCCCACGCCATTACGGCCCCGATGATCGCGCGCCTCGCGAGCATCGCATTGATCTTCGTAATCTTCGGGTTCAGCCCGGTCATGTTCCCCGCTGGACAATTGCCGGTCTGGCTGGCACAGGTGAATCGGTGGCTGCCGTTCGGCTCCATGGCGACAATCACGCATTCGGCATTGGGCATCAGCGAGGCGAGCGGTCCGGTGCGGGCCTACCTTGTGGTGGCCGCGTGGGCGATCGCTTCCGGTCTCGTCGCGGCGTGGGCCGTCGGACGCAGGAGGTAAGGCATGGATGCCGCCATTGACGAGACGGGCAGTGGTGCCGGCATCTTTCCGTCGAGCGTCAGGCGCGGATCGGGTCACTGGCTGTCCAGTTACGCCGCGATGCTCCGGTTCGATATCGCCTCACAGCGGACCTGGCTCCCGATGTTCTTGCTGACGCAGATCCTGTTCGGCACCGGAATGGCGATCATTTACGGCTTCTATATCGGGCCGAGCATGTCCCACAACACCGCCCTATTCATCGTCAGCGGGGCGCCGGCGCTGGCGGCGATCACCGCCGCACTGATCGGTGTCACGACAATGGTCACCGAGCGAAAGCTGGCCGGGAGCTGGGATTTCATCTGGTCGCTTCCAGCACCTCGATCTGCCGTCGTAGCCTCCACGCTCACGGTGTACACGGTGATAACAGTGCCGGGGGTCGTGGCTTGTCTGGCCCTTGCCAGCTGGCGCTACGGGCTCCCTCTGAGTCTGTCGCCGATGGTCGTGCCTGCGTTCGGGCTGGCCGCCCTGATTGCCACCTCGCTGGCGTTCGGCATGGCCCTGGCCATCCGCGACCCCTTGGTGACTAACGTGATCGTCAATGCCCTCATCTTCGTGATCCTGCTCTTCTCCCCCGTGACGTACCCGATCACCCAGCTGCCGGGATGGCTGGCCGACGTGCATCGCGTCCTGCCCATCTACCACCTGGCCCAGATCCTGCGGGCCAGCGTAACCAGCGGCCTCGTCCACGACGTTGCCGCGTCCTACGCGGTGCTCGCCGGCTGGACCGTCGTCGCATGGACGGCGACTGCCTGGATCATCGGCCGTCGCAAGTAGGCAGATCCTCCCCGGAAGCCGACCTAACCCGCGCCAGCGACCACGAAAGCTATGCCGTCACCAAGGGCGGCCGCGTGCTGGCCAGGGGATATAACGTCTTCGGTCAGCTCGGAAGCGGTATGGCGCCGGCCGCCACTAGTCCGCAAGCGCTAGCACCTAGCTGAGTCGGCACTTGAGCCCACCGCCCAGGCGTTAACCGCCGGATCCGCGGCCGCGCCGAAAACCGGCCGCTACTGCTAGCGTCACGGGATCACTGTGCGCATCACGCAGTTGTTCTTGCCCTTGCTTCGGACGTAGCTGAAGCCGGCCTGCTCGAAGAGACTGCGCGTGGCGCTGTAGAGAAAGGATGCCGATACCTTCTGGCCGTCGGTGTCCTGCGGGTACGCTTCCACGACCCCACCGCCAGCCTGCGCGATCAGGTCTAGAGCACCACGAAGCGCGACGCCTGCCATTCCCTCGCGCCGGTACTTCTTGTCCACGAAGAAGCAGGTGAGCCGGTAATCGGGCAACCTGTCGAGACCGGCCTCGTACTCCTTACGGTGGTAGATGTTCGGCAATTCCTGCGGGGTTCCGTACTGGCACCAGGCGACCGCCTCCGCACCGTCAAACACCAGCGCAGCGTGCGCGCGCCCCTCGTTGACCAGCCGTTCCTTGAGGGCGCGGTTGCTCTCGGCGGTCCGCTCCTTGTCCTTATCCGCGTAAAACGTGTGGAACCAGGTGCACCAGCAGCCATTCCAGACACCGTTGTGCCGGTCGGCGAGTCGCGCGAATGCGTCCCAGGTGTCAGGACCGAGTGGTTTGACCTCGTAGTCCGTCATAGGGTCTCCCTCGCGTCGTACGACGCCTCGTTTGCGGTACGCCAATCATCTGCACAGGCGGGGGTCGGCCGGCTTTTGGGTGCCACGCGCGCGAGGCGCTCAGCCTCGGCGCCGGCGAGAGCGGTTTCCCGCCAGTAATCCCTGTTGGTCACAACGCCACCTTAGACATGATTGCGGACATTCTGCGTCCGGAAACCCCACCCCGATGCAGCTAGGGCGACGTGGATGCGGTCGGCTTGCTCCCTCGATTCGGGCTCTCGCAGCCTCAGCCGGGCAAGCTCAGCGTCGGCCGGGCCAGCTGAGAGTCATCGCTGTCGTGGACCTGCCGCCCTGGCAGCCAGCCCAGCCAACCGGGCAGATACCAGCATCGCTCGCCCAGCAGGGCCATGGCGGCGGGAACCAGGATGCCGCGGACCACGGTTGCGTCGATGAGCACCGCGACGGCCAGGCCAATGCCGAGCGTCTTGACATCGACGAAAGACAACGTGGCGAAGATAGAGAACACCGCCACCATGATGACCGCAGCGCTCGTCACCACTCCGGCGCTGGCAGCGATTCCGCTGGTCACCGCGTCGGCGGTGGGCATGCCGCGGGCGCACCTCTCGCGGATCCGGCTGAGGATGAAGACGTGGTAGTCCATGCTCAGCCCGAACAAGAACACGAACATGAACAGCGGCACCCACTGAGCGATCGCGCCGTTGGTGGAAAAGCCGAGCAGCCCCTGCAACCAACCGTCCTGGAAGATCAACGTGATCACGCCGTAAGCGGCCCCAACCGACAGCAGGTTCAGCACTATTGAGACCAGCGGGAGGGGAACGGAGCGGAACGCGATCATCAGCAGCAGGAACGCCAGCCCCGCCACGATGGCGAACACGATCGGGGTGCGCGCCCGCAGCGTCGTGCCCCAGTCATAGCCGATAGCGGTAGTCCCGGTGACTGCGAAGCTGAGGCCCCTGACCCTCCCCAGGGTCTGCGGCAGGATCTGGTCCCGCAACGCGAGAAGGGCATTGCTCGAGATGGTGCTCGACCCGTTACCTGCCAGCGGCACATCGATGACCAGGCCGCGGCCGGACGCCACTTGCGTCACGGTGATCGGTGCCCGGATCGGTCCGGCAGCCGAGGCACGCTGCTCAAGTGCAAGCACTGCGTTGTGAACGCCCGGGCCAGCCAGGTGCTGGCCCGTCACCACCACCTCCGCTGGCGCCGGCCGGCCGGGAAACGCAACGGAGATCTTGTCCAGAGTTTGCGCTATTGGCGCGTTACCGGGCAGGTTCACGAGGGGATTGCCGAGCCGCATGCCGAGCACTGGCGCGGCCAGCGCCAGCATCGCTAGCGCAGCGATGCCGCCCCACGCAAGGGGATGCCTTACCACGCGTCCGACCAGCGCCGCCCACAACCGCGACGGCCGGGCCGCCGTGCGGCGGCGGCCAAGGAACGGGATCCTGCCACGGTCGGCCCAGTCGCCCAGCAGCGACAGCAAACCCGGAAGCACCGTCAGCGAGCCGGCCACAGCTACGCCGACCACCGTGATGGTGCCGAACGCCATGCCGGTAAACAGGACTATCCCGCTCAGGAACAGCCCGGCCAGCGAGATCATGACGGTCAGCCCGGAGATGACAATCGCCCGGCCAGAAGTGGCGGCCGCCACCCGGAGCGCGTCAGCAGGCGAGCGTCCGGCCGCCCGTTCCTCACGTTCGCGGCGAAGGTAGAAGAGGGAGTAGTCGACGCCGACCGCCATCCCGAGTATCAGCACGATCTCAGCGGTGCCTGATCTGATCGGCAGCCACCGGCTAGGAATGGCCAGTAGCGAGATGGTCGCCGCGACGGCGCTGCCTGCCAGCACGACAGGAATGCCAGCAGCAATCAGGGCGCCGAATACCACGAGGAGCAATATCAGCGTGATAGGCACCGAGCTGAACTCTGCCCGCCGGAAGTCGGATTCGAGCAATGAGTTTGCCGCAGCGCTCGCACTGGCATCACCTGCCTCTGCGACAAGCAGGTCTGGGTGCGCCGCCTGCACCTTCGCGACCGCGGCCTGATCTGCCGCAACAGCGGAGCTCACCTGGGCGTGCGGTCCAGCTACCCGGAAAGTAACCAGCACGCTGTGCCCGCTGGCCGAAACGAGGCCGCTGTTCCCGCTCGCGGCGCTAGAAGCCGCAGCGCTCGGCGCAACGACGTCCATTGCCGTCGCGTGCAGCCGGTCAAGCGCGGCTGTCACCTGCCGCACCGCCTGCCGCATCTGCGGGTCATTCGCGAAGGTGAGCTGGTCAGCGACAGGCGCACGCGGCTCGATGAGCACGCTCTCGGCCGGCGGCGTCGTCACGTTCAGCTGGTGCAGAACCCGCTCACCCTGGCCCGCCTGGCCTGGGTCAAACTGCGGCAGGCTCTGCGTTCCCAACATCTGCCCGGCCAGGAAGGCCGCGCCGACCAGGCCGAACCAGCCGACAACAGCTGTCTTTGCGTGCCGTGCGCTCCAGAAGGCGATCCGCTCGCTGACGGGCGCGCCACCGTGCCGCCCATCCCGCGTCACGGCCCCTTGCAACCCTGGGCTGCGGAGCAGGCGCATCTGGCCTCAGATCGTTGGAGAGGGCCGGCCAATCGGCCGGGCTGCCCAGGTCCCAGGCGGCGACCGGCAGCGGACTATTCGGACTGCTAGCAGGATCGTCTCACGAAACATCCAACCGGCCGCTGCAGTCATCTCAAACATGGCCGACTAGGACAGGGACACCAGCAGCCGTAAGTCGGGTCGCTGGTCGGCGCATACTTGCCGGGCGGCTGGATCTGGATCTACCGTCAGCTTTGCGGCCCGGTCTTGCGGGTGTCGAGGATGTTGTTGTAGGACGTGCGCCGGGACGCCCGAACTGACGCATCCGGCGGAGGGCGCTGGCAGATTCGGGCTGACGGAGGGTGGGGACGTGCAGGAGCACCTGCTGTATATCGGCGGCGGATGGCGTCCCGGGGCTGCCGGGACAGCCTGGGCGACAAGCCCGTCGTCGGGCGAGACGTTCGCTTCGGTGGCCGTAGCCGGCCCGGGTGACGTCGATGAGGCGGTAGCGGCGGCGGCCGCTGCCTGGCCTGACTGGTCGGGCGCGTCTGCCTTCGACCGGGCGGCGTGGTGCGACCGGATCGTGGCCGGGATCAGGGAGCGGCGCGAGGAGCTGGCCCGGGTGCTGACCCAGGATCAGGGCAAGCCGCTGGCCGCCGAGGCTTATGACGAGGTGGACGAGCTTGCCGCGTACTTCCTGATGGCCGGCGAGGACGCCAAGCGCCTGCAAGGGACGCTGCCGGCTTCCGTCTCGGCTGGTCGCAGGATCCTGGCCGCGCGGGTCCCGCTCGGTGTCGTGGGCGTGGTCAGCCCGTGGAACTGGCCGTACACGATGGGCGCGGAGCTGATCGCGCCGGCCATGGCAGCCGGCAACGTGATCGTGTGGGTGCCCGCGCCGACCACTACCGCCTGCTGTGCCGTGCTGGCGCAGGTCATCGCCGACACTGGCCTGCCGGCTGGCGTCTTCAACTTCGTTTCCGGTCCTGGCGCCGTCGTCGGCGATGCCCTGGTCGGCCATCCGGGAGTAGCCGGGGTGGGCTTCGTCGGCTCGGTCGGCACCGGCGCCAGCGTCGCGGCCCGTGCGGCGGGCAAGACACAGCTGCTCGAGCTCGGCGGCAACGGGCCGATGGTGATCCTGGAGGACGCTGACCTCGAGTTGGCCGCGGACGCGGCTCTGGAAGCCGCCTACCTGTGCGCGGGCCAGAGCTGCACCGCCGGCGAGCGCTTCCTGGTGCACGCCGCCGTGCGGGCCGAGTTCGTCGAGCGCGTCGTGGCGGCGACGAAGGACACAGTCCGTCTCGGGGATCCCTTCGAGGCGGCAACGACGATGGGCCCGCTGAACAACGAGCCGACGGCTGCGAAGTTTGACCGCCACATCGCTGATGCGCTGGCCGGGGGCGCCCGGATCTGCTGCGGCGGGCGGCGCGCCGCCGGATTCCCGACCCAGCTGTACGCCGAGCCCACGGTGCTCGACGGCGTCACGGCCGGCATGGCGATCGAGCAGGAGGAGACGTTCGGGCCCGTCATTCCGGTGCTTGAGGTGCGATCGGCAGCCGAGGCACTCGAACTTACCAACGCCTCCCCCTTCGGCCTCACCGCCGCGGTCTTCACCGGCGACCTCGAGCGCGGCCTTGCCTTCGCCGAGCGCGCCAGGGCCGGCTGGGTCAACATCAACGCGTCAACGAATCTGTGGGAGTCCCACCTTCCGTTCGGCGGGCGGGCCGGCAGCGTCAGCGGCCGCGGCCGGGTCGGCGGGCGCTACCCGATGCAGACATTCACCGAGCCCAAGCTCGTCACCTACCCTGCCCCGCGGTAGCGGAGACGCCACACCAGGCTGCGAGCCGGTTCCGCAGCTGCATCGATGGACGCCCGGTGATCCGATGTGACCCGGCGGACATAACGTTGTTCAGCTGATGGCTGCCTCGTACCGGTCGACGAGTTCTTGCGCGAGGGCCAGGGATGACGTTGCCGCGGGGGATGGGGCATTCCTTACATGGGTGGCGCCGGGGGTGTGCGAGATCGCGAAGTCATCAAGCAGCTTCCCGTCGCGGCTCACCGCCTGGGCCCGGACCCCACTCGCCGCGGACGGGTCGATCTTCATGGACCCGATGACCGGCACGTACTGAGCGCAGGCTCGCACGAATGCCTTCCGGCTGGCGGCCATATGCAGTTCACTGATCCCGGTGCGCCAGAATCTCCTCGCAACGATCCATGTTCCCGGCCAGCTCAGCGTGCTGAGAAGGTCCTGCGACCGGATTGCCCGGGCGTTATATGCGTCGCGAGCTCCCACCAGCATCGCGGTCGGGCCGAGCATCACGTGCCCGTCGATGTGCTTGGTGACATGAACGCCCAGAAACGGCAGCTCCGGGTCAGGCACCGGGTAAACCATGCCGCGCACAACCTGCGGCTGGTCAGCTGCCAGCCGCAGGTAGGCCCCGCGGAACGGGACGATGCGCGGATCCGGCGAAGCCCCCGCCGACGCAGCCAGGCGGTCTGACCACAGCCCAGCGCACAAGATCGAGGACGCGCAGCGGTACGAACCCTCGGCATGAGCCAGAACAGTTTGCCCATTCTCGCGGCGCACGGCCGTAATGGCGCGGCCGAGAGCGAACACTGCACCCATGCCACGCAGCTCGGCCTCCAGCGCCCTGGCCACCGCGGCGTAATCGACGATTCCGGTGGCCGGCGAGTGCAGCGCAGCGAGGCCTCGGCACTCGGGCTCGATATCAGCGATCTCGCCGGCCTCCACCCGCCGCAGCCCAGGGACCCCGTTGGCGCGACCACGCGACTCAAGCTCCGCCAGACGCGGCAGCTCGTCAGCACGAACAGCCACGATCAGCTTTCCGCACCGCTGGTGAGGAATCGCGTTCGCCTCGCAGAATTCATACATCAGCCGGGCACCCTCAACGCACAACCGCGCCTTGAGCGAACCTGGCTTGTAGTACACCCCGCTATGGATCACGCCAGAGTTGTGGCCGGTTTGGTGGTAACCGACGCTGGCCTGTTTGTCGATGACGACGAGACTCGCCCCTGGGCGGCGGCGCAGGAACTCGCGCGCCACGGCCAGCCCGACAATGCCCGCGCCTACTACGGCAAGGTCATAGCACTCGCGGTCCGCGCCGCCGACCCCGCCCTCCGAAGGCAATGATGAATCCTCGCTCACAGGCGAGCACACTAGCGGGCGCCCTGCGGCTTAGTTGTCGGTGGAGTTGATCAGCACCGGCGGGCCGTCATGGCCGTCAATGTTGTCGTACACGCCCGGCGCGGTCTGGAACACGCCGCTCGGGTTGTGGTGCAGGTGGGAGTCCTTCAGCACCAGCTTGCCCCAGCCGGTGTCGACGACGTAGAAGATAGCGCCGCCGCCCTCCCTGGCGGTGTTGTTCCGCATTACCGTGCCGGCGATCAGCGTGTTGTAGTCGGCGCCGTCGTTGTAGATGGCGCCGCCGCTGCCGCCGCCGGGGGTGCCGGACTGCGCCGGGTTCGCTCCCCAGCCGATTGCCTTGTTTCTGGTGAAGACGCTGTTATAGACATCCCACTGGACGCTGATGCTGCTCAGCGCCGCACCGTTAGAGCAGCGGCCGCCCGTGAAGGTGTCGCTAGTGATGTAGACCGGGCGGTTCTTGTACTGAGCCAGGACGCGGATCGCACCGCCGCCGAGATCAGGTCCGTACTTATAGCAGCCGTCGCCGATGAACCGGGAATTGACCGCCTTGAACTGGCCGCCTTCGGCGTAGATGGCGCCGCCACCGTCGACGCCGCCATACCAGCACTTCGGGACGTTCGCTGTGCAGGTCGCCTGGTGCGTGCCGTCGTAGCCATCCTCGAAGGTGATGTTCTGCACCACCAGCTGCGGATAGGGCTGATTGACGCAGTCGTCTGTTGACCACTTCCCGGCACAGGTATCCAGGTACAGGATCCGGCGCTTGCCGCCCCCGCTCAGGGTGACCTTACCGCCGCCGTCCAGTACCACCCGGTGCCGGGTCTTGATCACCGAGGCGGTTCGCGTCATCACGATCGTGACCGGCTTCGGGCCGCAATTGAACGTGATGATGCCGCCCTCGGCGACCGCCCGGACGACGGCAGCGGATGTGCAGCTGGCCGGAGTGCCGTGTCCGATCACGTGGTTCGGGTGCCTGGTGTTGACCGCGCGGCCGGGCGCCGGCACCGGCACGTGCCCGTTGGGATTGCCGAAGTTCGGCAGGGCGGCTGCGGCTGGCGGAGCGGCGGTGGCCGCCCTAGCCGGGCCGTGGCTCACGAGCATTGCCCCGATCAGGCTCCAGATGCCCACGAGCACTGCGGCCAAGGTTCCGAAACCACCCATCTGTCGCATGGCGCCTCATGTTAGCTGCTACCGGAAGATCAGACCGTGAGATGGCGATAGATATTTGGTTTTCGCCTGTCCGCCGGGCCGACTAAGCAGAGATGTCGCTTCGCCGGGGCGCCCGCGGTCACCGGTGTGCAGCCAGCCGCCCCGAAGGTGTCGGTTGTCGCTGCTGGGGGCGTGTTTTGGAATATTTACTCGATTCAAGCGGCTGAAGCCCGCTGATATCGGTGCCGGCGGGTCCCAGCAAGGCAACTCGGCTGTCGCCGCTTGCTGCCGTGTTCAGCCGTCGGGAAGCCTTGGTCCCCAACCGTCTGGCCCGCTGACCTTCCTGATCCAACAAGTAGACAAGCTCGTTGACTGGTGCCCTCATGAATTCTCCCACCCCTCCACAATGCGGTGGCCAGCTCTCGCCGGTCAGGTGACCGATCCGGCCACGACGTCAGAGCGCATCTGGGCGAGCACCTGGCTGTCGAGCAGGTGCTCGTCCCAGACACGGACGGCAGGCGCGTGTGGTCCGGCGGGACCGGCCGCGTCACCCTGAACTGAGACCACCATGGCCTCCAGTTCCGGATTCCCGGCGGGACATGCCGGCTCCGGGCCCCAGTGCCGGTGCCTGACAACCATCCATAGCGGGATCCCGGCCCAGGCCGCGAAAGCCACAGCCCCAAGCGGAATGTTCATCCAGAACCAGTTCATCGCGCCCCTCCACCGTGCAGCGGTCACAAGGACCTCGGCCTGCTGTCTGAACGACCGGAGGTATCGACCTCAGGTCTGATACACAGCCTGCGTCGTCCGGGCCAGGTCAGGCAGGGGTCGGATTACCCATTTGGTTCTCGGCTGCGATGTCGGTGAAGCTACCTACAGCCAGGAGCCACGTCAGGCCGCGAGCGGCGAGCGGAGCATCGGGCTAGACGAGGCCGGCCTGCAATGCCAGCCTGGTCAGGTCGGCGCGTCGTCGACAGCCGGTCTTGTCCCGGACCCGGTCGAGGTGCGAGCCGACCGTCCGGACGCTGATGTACAGCTTCGCTGCGATCTGCGCATCAGTGTTGCCGTGCGCGACCAGAGTTACCAGCTCTTGCTCGCGCGCACTCAAGCCGGCCACATTGGCCGTCACCGGCCGCTTGGCGAGGTTTCCGGCGGTCAGCAGCAACGCGTACTCAGATGCCGTAGCCACAGTCATGGCCGCGCCGCGCCGCTCGGCCGCTTGCGCGAGTTCGGGGCCTAGCAACTGGCGAGCCCTGGCAGCGAGGTCCTGCCGTCGTCGCGCATCCGACGGAATGTCCAGCAGTCCGTAAGCGCGCAGGCACGCGCCGTGCGCGGCCCAGGCTGTGACAGCGTCGCCCCAGCGCTCTGTAGCGGCGCACAGGAAGCCGGTGAGGTCCAGCGCGCCGATCTGACCTAGCTGGAGGCCGGTCCGCGACGCAAGCTCGATTGCTTCGCGCAGTAGGGCTGATGCATCGCCGGGGCGGCCGGCCTGCAGATGAATGTGCGTTATCAGTGCCAGGAAGTCAGCTTGATCTTTTTCATCACCAGCGAGCCTGGCAAGCTCCAGCCCGTGTTGCGCATGCTGAAGGGCCAGCTCCAGGTCATCGGCATCAATCAGCACTATCACCAAGCCGGCGACACACCGGCGGGCTGTCTCGCCGGACACTTCGGCTGGATCGATCTCTGCCGCCTGACGCATGCAATTCGTCGCCATCTCTACCTCGCCGGCATAGTCGGCAGCGGCGGCACGTGCGTACAGGGCAAGCATCTCGGCTTCGCGGTCGTGGCTGGACCGGGCCACTGTGAAGGCACGGTCCGCCGTCGCGGCTGCCTCCGCCAGCTGGCCGAGGTTGGCGTGGCAACGGGCTGCGCCTGCCAGCGCACGGGCTAGGTGCTGTGACGGTTCGCTATCGGCAAGCCCCTCGCAGGCAGCGGCGAAGTGCGCGAGCGGCCGGTTGTAGTCGGGGCTGCTCTTCGTGGCGAGGTCACCCAGCATGATCTGCGCGGAGCGCCAATCAGGACTACCTGGCTCGGCCAGTGCGGCAGCAGCGGTGAGCAGCTGGTAGCCGACGGCACCGCGCCCGCGCTGCGACCACCATCGGCCCAGCGCGGTTGCTAGCAGGAGAGCGTGACCCGGATCGTGGTCCAAACTCCAGGACAGCGCATGCTGAACCGTTACGTCCTCCGCATCGAGCCACCTCAGCGCTGCCAGTTCCCCGGTGCTCGTGGCCAGGCCCGTCGCGGCTTGGGTGGCAACTCTGATGGCGTACCACGCCAGCGCCGACTCAGCCGCGACGGTGTCCCCTGCTTCGGCAAGCTGCCTCGCGGCATACGTGCGAAGCGTTGCTAGCATCAGGTATCTCGCCCGGCCGTCCGATCCGAGGCTCGGCGGAGTCAAGAGCGAGCAGTCCACCAGACGCAGGACGGTCGGCCCTGCATCGCCTCCCGCGACGGCCTCGGCCGCTTCTAGCGTGAACGGTCCGGGAAAGACGGCCAGCGCCCGGAACACTTGTTTCTCCGCGCCTCCCAGCAGCTGATAACTCCAGTCTGCCGTCGCTGCGAGGGACCGGAGTCGGTGTGGCGCGAGCCGGTCTCCTCCGTCGAGCAGCGCGAGCCGGTCATCAATCCGAGTGAGCAGCTGATCCAGGCCGAGCGCCTCCACCCGCGCTCCGGCCAGCTCAATGGCCAGCGGCATTCCGTCGAGTCTGGCCACGATCTGGGCCACCACCGGGCAGGCCTCGGAGTCCAGCGCAAACCGCGGATCGGAGCGCCTCGCTCGGTCAGCGAACAGAGCCACGGCTTCAGACTCTGCGGCCCGGTCGTCGCCAGGCTCGGCAAGCGCCATCGGGCCCAGCCTGAATCGGGCCTCTCCTGCTAGGCCGATCGGCTCCCGACTGGTCACCAGGATCCGCACGTCATCAGCGGCCGACAGGACGGCACTGCATAGCTGCGCCACGCCTGCGAGCAGGTGTTCGCAGCTATCTAGGACCAGGAGCAGCTGCTGCCGCGCTAGCACGGAGACCAGGGTCTCCACGATGGAAGGTCCCGGAGCCGACCGGACGCCGACCGCTGTCGCTACCGCGGTCGGTACCATCGCCTGATCCGTTAGGCTGCCCAGCTCCACTAGCCAGGCCCCATCGGCGAGGCGGGGTGCGGTGTCTCGCGCAACCTCAGCTGCGAGCCGTGTCTTGCCCACTCCTCCCGGCCCGGTCACCGTCACCAGGCGGTACTCCCGAAGCAGCTCGGTGACCTTGTTACGCTCCGCTCGCCGGCCGATGAAACTCGTGAGAGTAGCCGGGAAGCCATGCATTATCGGCGTCGCAGCGTCCTCGGCCTCCATCACGTCGCCCAGTGCCTACCGCTAGCTGCTGGGCTCGCTGATCTGCAGGACACCGCCCCTGGCCACGAACGGGTGGTCCGCAAGTTTCTGCGCAGCCTCTTCGGCGCTCGCGGCTTCAAGGACTGACCAGCCGTTGATGGGACCGGAAGCCGGACCGTCTTGCGTTCCCGTGCTTGACACGATTCGGGTGTCTCCCACCGGTGCTCCTGGATCCACGAGAGCGTCACCGGTCTTGGCGGCCCATTGCGTGAATGCTTCGCGAGCACTTGCCATCGACTCGGGGTCTTGAGGCATCCCGTTACCATGATAAGTGATCAGAAACCTTGGCATATCGGCACTCTCCAATGGCTGCGCATTGCGCGCCGTCGATTCCCGGTTTGCGGACTCCCGCTGAGATGGTACGGGGTTCCCGTCCCGACTGACAGAGCCGAAGGATCACCGCCGACCAGCCGCGAGCGGGCCTTGGTGCCCAGCGCCGGATGGTACTCGGATGGCGGGGCGGGGCTCCCTGCTGTGCCGTCCGGACCAGCCGCACCGGGCAGAGATCCTGGTCTAGCCGGTGACCAAATCGCCTCGCGCTGGTATATCAGAGAGCTAATGGCGACGGAATGTCGCCTCAAAGGGGTGGGAGGACCTTGATGTCCGGTTTGAAGTATGCGCTCTTCAGATCACTGGGAGTAGTGGCGGTGATGGCGGTGGTCGCTCTCGGTGCATCCCCGGCCGCGCAAGCGTCGCCAGCCAGTCACGCGGCGCCACCGCCGAAGGTGCCGAACGCGTGCAAGACGTTCAGCCTGAAATCGGCCGACGCCTTGTTCGGCCTGAAGAAGGGCACGCATCTGGCGGAGAAGTCGTCGCACACCGGGACGGGCAGGAACGAGGCGTTCCGGTGTGAGGTGAAACACGGCAAGACCGTCCTGATGATCTACACCTCCGCGAACACCGGCGGATTCGGCGGCCCGCTGAAGTGCTACAAGCGGCCGAAGCTTGGCCGGTACGGGACGATCTGCGTGAGCACGATCAAGAAGTTCCCGTTCACATTCACCCAGTTCGAGAAGCACAAGATCTGGTTCTCCGACAACTTCAACAAGACGCTGCCGCACCAGGGCAAGGCGCTCTATGCCTTCGCGCTCGCGCAGTACAAGGCCTACAAGGGTTGATGGTCAAGGCCAGTTGATCCCGCGCCGCCGGGAGCTACGCAGCGACGCGTGGCTCCCGGACAGGCCAGCGTCGTGCCAACGGATCTGAGCGCCGGTTTGATGCGCGGCCCACTGGTAGCATTGTCGCACAGTACGACTGTGCTACTATCTTCTCATGAGCCCGATCCTTAAGCGCCGGGCACGGGTCCGCGGCGACCGCTACCAGGTCACCCTTCCTGCAGAGATCCGCGAGGCACTGCAAGTCCGCTCCGGGGACGAGATCGAGTTCTCCGTCGACGAGCACGGCACCATCACGGTGCGCGGGTTTACCTCGATCCCCACCGACCAGGCATGGTTCTTCACCCCGGCGTGGCAGGCCGGCGAACGCCAGGCCGACGAGCAGATCGCAGACAGCGAGGGCGACTTCTACGCCAGCGGTGAGGACTTCCTTGCCTCCTTCCCGGCGGGCTGATGCCCACATACCTGCGGTTACCCCGGTTCAACCGGGACTGGGAGCAGCTCAGCAAGCAGGAACAGGCACGCTTCCGGGCCGCGTTAGTCGTGTTCGTCGCGGACCTCGCGGCGGGAACCGGGTTCAGGCCAGGCCTTCGGGTCAAGAAGATGGCCGGGCACGACATCTGGGAAATGACCTGGGCACCTGACGGCCGGGCAACGTTCAGCTACGGCCCGCCAGTCAAGGACGGCGAAGTGCACATCATCTGGCGGCGTGGCGGCAGCCACCAGATCTTCACCGCACCTGAGCGATGTCCCGATAGACGACTCAGTCGCGGAACAGGCTATCCGCTGCGGCACGAGCAGTGCGCGCGGCCCCCGCCCGTGCGGACATGCTCGTTATGACGCCTGGGACAGCCAAGGTGGGCGAATGAACTTCGATACTGCATAGGGTGCGGGTGCGAGGGTCCGGTGGCGGCCGTGCTGGATCTGCAGGATGAGGTGGGCCTGTCCGACCGATGGATCCGGCGTCACGTCCGGATAGGCAAGACCGCACTGGCCTGCGTGATCGAAGACGTAAGTGCCGTTGACGCCGCGATGCGCGGCGCGCCTCAGCTGATCAGCGACCGCTGCGAAGCTCCGCGGGTTGGCGACGGTCGCCCACGCTTGCGCAAGGAGGCGCACCTCGTCATAGGCGATGCCCGCATGGGACCTGCCGGGCATGCGGCCGTACGCGGCGAGGTAGCGCTCGGCGAATGCAGTGCCGATGTGGTCGCCGTAGGTACCTGACACCGTTGACCAGATTAGTCTCTCGGCGGTCGGGCCCGCACTGTCGAGAAACTGCGGGATCGATGGGCTGTACAAGGCGTAGATCAGTGCGTCGACGGGATTGGTAACGAACGTCCGCTGGAAGTCGGCGAGCTCACTGGGCAGAAACTGCGTGATCATGATCGCCGCGGGATCACGCCGATGGATGGTCTGCACGACCTGTGCCCAATTGGCACCGACGGCAGGGACCACCTCGATGTGATCTATCAGCGAGCGAGACCGTTCCGCGCTGTCGATCGTCGCTATGTTCGCCATCTGCCCGCTCGGCACGGCGCATTCGATGAACAGCAGGCGGCGGTTGGCTGCGCGCGACCGACCAGACTTGGATAAGGTAGTCAAGGAAGCGAATGAAGCCAGTGCCGTAGTGCACCTCGGAGGGGCAGACGTGAAAGATCCGCCCGTACAGGTCGGGAGCATCGCGGATGCGCTCGACTTGCCGCTGCGACGTGGTCGCGTGCAGGTACGGGGCACGATACGCGCTGGCGGCATCTCTGGCTGTTTCCTCAGCGAAGACGTAACCGCCGGTGATCGCATCGACATCGGCCGCGGCTAGCTGCTGGAACGCTGACTCCACGCCGCGCGCAGAGAAGATATCGGTGTCAACGACGATTTGCTCGATCGGCCGTCCCGCGATACCCCTTGCGCGTTGATCTCGGCTATCGCGAGCGCGGAACCGTTGCCCATCTCGACGCCGTCAGCTTGTGCCGGGCCGTTCAGGGGAAATGCGGAGCCGAGCAGGAATGGCCGCTTGCGCCGGACTAGCCGCTGCTGCCGACGGCGACGGCGACGGCACTGAGGCCGGCGATGCTCGCTCAGCCCGGTCGAGCAAGCCACCGTCAGCGCCTCAAGCCCGTTGCCGCCGCCCGGCACGGGCAGCCGGACGAGTCCCTGCTCGGCCGCGATGGCGGCTGCTCCCGCGCTGGTCGGAGTGCCCAGCTTCTTCAGCAGGTGCTCCACGTGTGTCGAGATGGTCTTCGGGCTGGTGGTCGAGAAGAGCCTCAAAGGCAGGCACCAAGACCGCCGTTACCGTCACTTACACGATCTCCTGATAAAAGCGGATCGCTGCTTGGAAGGCCCCGGAGCCCGGGCACCGGGCCGCGGCCTTGGCAAGGACGCGAATGGAGCATTCGCAGGAGGCCGGGCGTCCACGGCTGCTGGCGCAGGGCGGACGAGTAGGGTCTTAGCCGTGGACGGCATCCACGATCTGGGTGGCATGCAGGGCTTCGGGCCGGTGGTTCATTCACCTGCCGAGCCGGTCTTTCAGGATCGGTGGGAGGCCGTGGCCCGCGCTCTGATAGCGGTTGTCAGCCGCGCGGTCGAGGTCAGCGGCGGCGAGTTCCGGCACTCGATCGAGCGGATGGAGCCCGGCCACTACCTGACGTCGAGCTACTACGAGCACTGGCTGACTGCGGCCGCTACCTTGGCGGTGGAGCACGGGCTGGTGGCTCACTCGGAGCTGGAGGCGCGGACTGGCGGGCAGTTCCCGCTCAGCGGCCTGGTGCTCGCTCCGCCTGTCCTCGACGCTGGTCCCGATGTTGGCGAGCCGCGGTTCGGGGTCGGCGATGGTGTCCGGGTGCGCGAGTGGCATCCGCCCGGCCACACCCGCTGCCCTGGCTACGTCCGGGGCAAGGCCGGGACGGTGGTGCGGGTAGACGGGATCCACTCGGTGCCTGATGTCGAGGCTCACGGGACAGCTCGGCGCCGCGAGCCCACCTATTCGGTCCGGTTCGACGCCGCCGAGTTGTGGCGGGATGGCCAGCGCGGCGTGTCCGTGCATGTTGATCTGTGGGATAGCTACCTGGAGCGATCATGAGCGACGAAGGCCATCACTCGGCACCCTTGTCGCCGGTCGAGCAGCGGGTCGCCGCACTTGAGTCGTTGCTAACCGAACGGGGGCTAGTTCCGGATGGCTTCATCGAGGAGGTCACCCGCCGATACGAGTCGGAGATAGGCCCGATGAACGGTGCGAGAGTCGTGGCCCGGGCCTGGACTGATCCGGAGTACAAGGAGCGCCTGCTGGCCGACGGCACCGCCGCGATCGCTGAGCTTGGCTTCGGGGGGCCGGAGGGCGAGCACATGGTAGTGGTGGAGAACGCTGCGGCCGTCCATAACGTCATTGTGTGCACGCTGTGTTCTTGCTATCCCTGGCCTACTCTGGGGCTGCCACCGACCTGGTACAAGGATCCTCCGTACCGCGCCAGGATGGTCCGAGAGCCCAGGGTGCTGCTGGCCGAGATGGGCTGCCGGCTGCCGGGCGATGTCGAGATCCGGGTGTGGGACTCCTCTGCTGAGGTTCGCTATCTGGTCCTGCCCGAGCGCCCGCCGGGGACCGAGAACATGACTGAGGCAGAGCTGGCCGGGCTGGTCACCCGGGATTCGATGATCGGCGTGGCTCGCCTGTGACCGGCGCACTGAGCTTGTCGGAGCTGGACGTGCCCCGCCGGAACGGGGAGCTGGCCTTCGATGCGCCCTGGCAGAGCACTGTCTTCGCGCTCGCCGCAGCGGTCGTCGATCACGCTTTCGACGGTGACAGAGAACCGTTCCGGCAACGGCTCATCGAGGCCATCGCCGCCGAGCCCGACCGCCCGTACTGGGAGAGTTGGACCGCTGCGCTCGAGGCGCTGGTCGAGACCCTGCCTCGTGCGAGATCGACGGGGCCTCCCGACTCAGTCGGCTAGCCGGAATGACTCGTCAGGAGTGAGTTCGGTGACGTCCATCTGCGCCTTCTGCAGGCGGCCGGAGTAGTCCCAGTTCATCGACTGCCACCGGGTGAACTGGTCGAGTACCCACATGCCCGACTGCCGCGATCCGTTGCCGGACTTGCCATTGCCGCCGAACGGCAGATGCGCCTCCGCGCCGGAGGTGGAGTTGTTGACGCTCACCATCCCGGCGGAGATTCCCCGGCGGAACGCGAACGCGTCGGCTGGCTGGCTGGTGTAGATCGACGATGACAACCCGTAGCCGGGGGCGTTGGCCATCTGGATTGCCTCGTCCAGGTCGTGGTAGGTCGTGACGCCGACAAGCGGGCCGAACGTCTCGTTGAGGAAGATCGCATCGTCCGCACGCACGCCATCGACGATGGTGGGATGGCAGAAGATCCCGGCGTCCGGATCGCCGCGAAAGCCCTCCCGCGGGCTGGCCGCGGTAATCCGGCCGGTTGCGGTGGATCCGAGAACAGCGTGATGCGGCTGGATCCAGCCGAGGTAGTCCTGGAATCGGGTGGCGAACTTCTGATCCAGCAGGGGTCCGAAGACGACATCGCCGAACGGGTCGCCGACGGCCGCCTGCCGTGTCGCCTTGTCGAACCGCGTGACGAATTCTTGGTGGACGCTCTCGTGCGCGATCACTGTGCCGAGTGATGTGCATCGCTGGCCCGCCGTGCCGAATCCGGAGAATAGCGCCGCCTCCACCGCGAGATCGAGGTCCGCACTCGGCGTCACCACCATTGGGTTCTTGCCACCGAGCTCAAGGCAGGCCGACTGCAGATGCCGGCCGGTGAGCTCGCCGATCCGGGAGCCGACCGCACTGGAGCCGGTGAATCCGACTTTGTCGACGTATCCCAGATCCAGCGACCGTTCCAGCCCGGCGAAGGTTGTCTCGCCGTCCGCCAGCACCAGATTCAGGACGCCGTCCGGTAGCCCGCCGCCATTGACCAGCAGCTCGAACAGCGCCGCACCACAGGCCGGGGAGTAGTCAGCGGGTTTCCACACCACGGCGTTGCCGCAGAGCAGGGCCGGGATGAGATACCAGGATGGGACGGCGACGGGGAAGTTGCCTGCGGTGATGACGCTCACCACGCCGACCGGGTTGCGAAAGGTGAACAGCTGCTTGGCCGGCATCTCGCTCGGAACGGTCTGGCCGTACAGCCTGCGCCCCTCGCCCAGGAAGAAATCACAGGTGTCAACGATCTCGCGCACCTCTCCCAGCGCCTCGGCATAGGGCTTGCCGATCTCCCTGGTCACCAGCCTGGCGAGCAGCTCGGAGTTGGCCTCGATCACCCGGCCGATGTGAGCGATCGCGCGGCCCCGAACCGGCGCGGGCACATCCGCCCAGGCCCTCTGTGCCTCGCGGGCCGCCTGGGCTGCCGCGACGAACGTGCTCGCGTCACCCAGGCAGACCTCCGCGACTACTTCGCTGGTACAAGCCGGGTTAGTCGAGTAGATCTGGCCGCCGGGCGCGCCCGGTACCGGAGCGCCGCCGACAATCGAGGTGACCTTGGGCGTCATCACGACCTCATTCCGATGTCCTGAGGGCGGGCTGCGGCAGCCAGCCGCTCCAGTACCGTGTCGAGCGCGCGCACGCCGACCTGCAGCTCGTCCTCCGTCACATTCAGGGCCGGGCGGAACCTGACGGTGCGCTCGCCGCAGCCAAGCACCAGGACCTGACTGTCGCGCATCCCGGTTATGAGCTGGTCGCGAAGCTGCTGGCCGGGCAGGTCGATGGCGCACATCAGGCCGCGTCCGCGGACGTTGCTGACGAGCCCGGCGTGGCGGTCACCGATGGCGCGCAGCTCATCCAGGAGGTAACCGCCGACCTTCGCTGCGTTGTCGAACAGGCCTGCGGATTCGATGATCTCCAGCTGCCGGCGTGACCGCACCATGTCGACAAGCCCGCCGCCCCAGGTGGAGTTGATCCGGCTGGACACCCGGAACACGTTGTCCGCGACCTCGTCGACGCGACGGCCAGCCATGATGCCACCGACCTGCACCTTCTTACCGAATGCCACGATATCTGGCTCGAGGCCGAGCTGCTGATACGCCCACGCCGTGCCGGTGGCTCCGCAACCCGTCTGCACCTCGTCAAGCACGAACAAGGCGTCGGCGGCGAGACACAGCTGCTGCATCGCTTGCAGGAACTGCGGCCGTAGGTGCCGGTCACCACCCTCGGCCTGGATCGGCTCGGCGATGAAGCACGCGACATCATGCGGATGCGCCTCAAAAGCCGCCCGCGCCTGACCCAGAGCGCGGGCCTCGGCAGCCTCGATGCTCGCCAGATGCTCAGCCAGCGGGAAGATGATGGCCGGCGAGTCGATGCGCGGCCAACCGAAGACCGGAAACCGGTCCGTCTTGGCCGGATCGGTGTTGGTCAGCGACAGCGTGTAGCCAGACCGGCCATGAAACGCGCGGGTCAAGTGCATCACCTGCGTGCCCAGATGCCGGGACCTGCCCGCCGCCTCGTTCCGGCGGCTCTTCCAATCGAAAGCCGTCTTGAGCGCGTTCTCGACTGCCAGCGCGCCGCCCTCGACGAAGAACAGGTGCGGCAGCGCCGGATCACCGAGCACCCGCGCAAAGGTCTCCACGAACTCCGCGAGGTGCGTGGTGTACATATCCGGGTTAGCGGGTTTGCTTGCCGCCACCTTGCCGAGCATCGCCATGAACTCGGGGTCATCCACAATGCCCGGCGGGTTAGCACCAAGCGGCGCCGACGCGAAGTGCGTGTACAGGTCGAGGAACTCCCGGCCGTCGCGGGCATCGACAAGCCAGCTACCGTGGCTTCGCTCCGCGTCGAGAACCAGCCGATATCCATCGACCAGCAGATGCCTTGCGAGCCGGTCATGCACCTCGGCCGGCGGGACATGCGAGCTGCGATGCTCGGTCATTCAATCTCTCCATCGCGATGTAGAAACACTACCGCTGGGTCGGTACGCCATCAGCTACAGCCGCAGGGACGGGCCTGCCGTCGCGCGTGCGGAACTACCGGCCAAAAAGGGTCGTTTCCGAGCACCAAGACCGACATCATGATGTGGTGAAGCATCTCAGCATTGCGGAGCTTGCGGCAGGCCTCCGCGAGGTCCGCGGCTCGCCGTCAGACAGCGGCACGATCGAGTTGATCGCGCGCCGCCCTGCCGTGGACGAACGCGAGGTACTCACCGAGGCCGCCCTTGACGTGGTAACCGGCCTGGAAGGTGACACGTGGCTAGTCCGCGGCAGCAGCCGCACTCCCGATGGGTCGTCACATCCGGGCATGCAGGTGACCGTGATGAACGTCCGTGCTGCCCTGCTGGTCGCGCGCGATCCCGCGCGCCGCGTCCTCGCCGGTGACCAACTCTTCGTCGACTTCGACCTCAGCATCGCTAACCTGCCGCCCGGGACCCGACTTGTCCTGGGCTCGGCGGTGCTCGAAGTTAGTGATCAGCCGCACACGGGCTGCGCTAAGTTTTCCGCCCGGTTCGGCCTGGACGCGTTGCGGTTTGTCAACTCCCCGCTCGGCCGCGAGTTGCGGCTGCGCGGCCTGAACGCTCGCGTTGTTGTCTCCGGAATCGTCCGCACCGGAGACACGATCCGCAAGTGCCCCGCTGCCTAGCGAGACCCGGGCCCGGCTCGATCTGCCGCCGCGCACAAGGACGCGCAGCCAGTGATAGGCATACATCTATGATTGTGATCCGCAGGCCTGCGGAGGCGTCCGATGGCGATCACCCTGACTCAGATCCGCGCCTTCCTGGCGGTGACGAGCACCGGCAGCATGCATGTGGCGGCTGAACAACTGCTGATCAGCCAGCCGTCCGTCTCGTCAGCGGTCTCGTCACTTGCCAGCGAGCTGGGGACGGCGCTCGTTGAGCGGCATGGGCGCGGGGTACGGCTGACCGCGGCCGGTGAGGCGTTCGCCCCCTACGCAGCCCAGCTGCTCGGGCTGCTCGAGCAGGGCAGATTCGCCGCCCTGGAGGCTGCTCACCCGGAGAGCTCGAAGATCCGCCTGATCGCCGTCAACACCGCCGGGGAGTACCTGGTGCCCCCGCTGATCCGGACCTACCGGCAGCTCCATCCGGGAATCAGCATCCGGCTGGAGGTCGCCAACCGCGCCACGGTGCTCGAGCGATTGCAGTCCAGGCGAGCTGACATCGGCATCGGCGGCCGCCCGCAGGGCCGGAGCCTGGCTGGCTACCCATTCCTGGCAAACGAGCTGGTGGTTGTCGGCCGCGAGATTCCGGCCGACCTGGCTCAGGCCTCGTGGCTGCTGCGCGAGGAGGGGTCGGGTACCCGGCTGGCCACCGAGCGCCTGCTGGCAGACCTCGATCTCGGCTCGCCGGAGCTGCAGACCCTCGGGTCGAACGGCGCGATCAAGCACGGCCTGGCTGTCGGGCTCGGCATTACTCTGATCTCGCGATTCGCCGTCAGCCGCGAGCTGCGAGAGGGACAGCTGGTCGAGATCGGCGTTCCCGGTACGCCGCTCACGCGCCCGTGGCACGTCCTGTTCCCCCAGTCCGGACCGGAGCGCCCGGCCGTCCGCGCGTTCGGTGAGTTCCTCCGGTCTGACCGGGCCCGCCAGATCATAGAAGAATGCGCTATGAATCATTGGTAAATCTGGCCTTTTTTAAATGACTGGCTTCTCCTAGGCTTCCTACCATGTTCGAAGCAGGAGTGCGCGAGTACCGCGAGATCTATTGGACGCCTGGCTACCAGCCCCGAGAGACCGAGGTCCTCGCAGCGTTCCGGCTGGTCCCGCAGCCTGGTGTGGCGCCGGAGGAGGCCGCGGCCGCCGTGGCCGCTGAATCCTCGACAGCCACCTGGACCACCGTCTGGACCGACCATCTGACGACTCTTGAGCGCTACAAGGCTCGGGTCTATGACCTCGAGCCGGTGCCCGGCCGGGAGAACCAGTACCTGGCCTACATCGCCTACCCGCTCGAGCTGTTCGAAGAGGGCTCGGTCACGAGCATGATGGCCTCGATCACCGGGAACGTGTTCGGCTTCAAGGCGATCCGGGCGCTGCGGCTGGAGGACCTGCGGATCCCCGTCGCTTACGTCAAGACGTTCCAGGGTCCGCCGAACGGGATCCAGGTCGAGCGCGACAAGCTGAACAAGTACGGCCGGCCGCTGCTCGGCGCCACGCTGAAGCCAAAGCTCGGCCTGTCGGCCAGGAACTACGGCCGTGCCTGCTTCGAGCTGCTGGCCGGGGGCCTCGACTTCACCAAGGACGACGAGAACATCACGTCTCAGCCGTTCATGCGCTGGGGCGACCGGTTCGAGTTCGTCATGGAGGCGGTGCGTAAGGCTGAGCAGGAGACCGGGGAGCGCAAGGGCCATTACCTCAACGTCACCGCTCCGGACTGCGGGCAGATGCTGGAACGGGCGGAGTTCGCCAAGCAACTCGGATCGCCCATCATCATGCATGACTACCTTGTCGGCGGATTCTCGGCGCACCAGACCCTGTCCCAGTGGTGCCGGCGTCACGGCATGCTGCTACACGTGCATCGCGCCCTGCACGCCGTCATCGACCGGCAGAAGGACCATGGCATCCACTTCCGGGTCCTCGCCAAGTGGCTGCGGCTCGCCGGTGGTGATCATCTGCACACCGGGACGGTGGTCGGCAAGCTCGAAGGCGACCGGGCGACGACGCTCGGCGTGGTTGACCTGCTCCGCGAGGACTTCGTGCGCGCCGACCGCAGCCGAGGCATCTACTTCGACCAGGAATGGGCATCGCTGCCCGCGGTGCTGCCCGCCGCGTCCGGCGGGATCCACGTCTGGCACATGCCCGCCCTTGTCGACATCTTCGGTGACGACTCGGTCCTGCAGTTCGGCGGCGGGTCCGCCGGGCACCCCCAGGGCAGCCGGGCGGGCGCGACGGCAAACAGGGTCGCGCTCGAGGCATGCGTGCAGGCGCGCAACGAGGGGCGCGACCTGGCCGCCGAGGGGACGCAGATCCTCGAGAAGGCAGCTAGGAAGTCTTCCGAACTCGCCGCCGCGCTTGACACGTGGCGGGAGATCAAGTTCGATTTCGATTCCGTCGACACACCGGATGTGATGCCGGCATGAAGCTTGAGACATTCTCCTACCTGCCCGAGCTGTCCGCCGGGCAGCTTGAGCAGCAGATCCGCTCGATTCTCGGCCGGCACCTGGTGGTCGGCATCGAGTTCACCACAGCGCCCGACCCGCGCGACCATTACTGGACGATGTGGAAGCTGCCGCTGTTCTCCACTGAGGACGCCGCCGCAGTGCTGGCCGAGCTCGAGGCCTGCCGGCAGGCTCACCCGGACGCGTATATCAAGATCAACGGATACGACGCGGCACGACAGGGCCAGGTCGTGTCGTTCGTCGCCATCCAGCCGGAACGGGGCACGTGATGCCCCGGCCGATCATTCTCAGCATCGCGGGTGACTCCGGCTCCGGGAAGACGACGATCACCCGCGGCGTCGTCCGCGTGCTCGGGGAGGAGCGGGTCACCCACTTCTGCGCCGACGACTACCACCGCTACGACCGGCGCCAGCGCGCCGAGCGCGGCATCACCCCGCTCGACCCGGAGTGCAACTACATTGACGTGCTGACCCAGGACGTCCGGCATCTGCTCCAGAACGAGGCCATACTGAAGCCCGTCTACCAGCACGCAGACGGCACGTTCGGGCCACCCGTGTACCTCAAGCCGGCCCGCTTCGTCATCGCGGAAGGGCTGCTGGTCAACCACACGCCCGAGCTACGCGAGATGTTCGACGTCCGCGTCTACCTCAACCCGCCCGAGGAGATCCGGCGGCGCTGGAAGGTGGCCCGCGACTGCTCCCGCCGCGGCTACTCGACCGACCAGGTGCTCAGGGAGCTCGACCGCCGCGAGCGCGACTCCGAGCAGTTCATCCGGCCGCAGCGTCACTACGCGGACATGGTCGTGTCGTTCATGCCGGGGCTCTCGCAGGACCCTGGGCAGCTGGACGCGCACCTATTCTTGCGAGACTCGCTGCCGCATCCCGACCTGTCGGGAGTTGTCGGAGTTGCGGGACGACGATGCGGAGGACGACCTGACGCTGATCGAACGTCCGGGCGAGCAGGAACTGCATATTCCGGGAACGATCTCGGCCGGGCGGGCCCTCGAGCTCGAGGAGGCGATCTGGGATCGGATGCACTTCGCGAGTCACCTGCGTCAGCAGCGACTCGGCGAGTTCACGACCGGCTCCGATCTGCACCGCTCCGACGCGCTCGCCCTCGCCCAGCTCCTGGTCCTTTACCAGCTGGTCACAGCGCGAGCGGTCATCGCGCTCGGCGGCGAGAGCGCTCGTGCGAGGGCCCAGCACACCGCGCAGCTGGATCCAGTCTCAGATCCCGTGCCGGCTGCACCCAACTCGTGAGACTCCCGGGCCACGGCCGCAGTCGGCCCGGACGCGACGTCCGTGCTGTAGACGCCCGTGGTCAGGCGAATCAGATCACCGCGACGGACGCGGTCTGAGTGGCCGCGTCCAGTCACGGCCGATCGCTGGTGTAACACACGATCGCCCTGGGAACTCGGGCTAGCCACCCGCGTGGCCGGCTAGCCCTTGCAGAACGCGGCGAGGTCGCGCGCGGTGTCGCGGCTGATCTCGGGGCAGGCGATGGTGACGATCTCGGTGGCATGCATGGTGCCCATCACCTGGCGGCAGCGGGCCGGGATCCCGGCGGACAGCAGCAGGCGGTAGAAGTTGATGCCTTCGTCGCGCAGCGGGTCGCACTCGTTGACGCTGATCACGGTCGGCGGGAATCCCTCGACGTCCGCAGCTGTCGCGAACGACGGCCAGGCCAGCGGGTTGCGGTCGTTGAAGGCCTCGATGCCGTAGCCAACGGCGCCACGGTTGTTGTGAAGGTCGAGCAGGATGCCGTTGTTCTCCGTCGAGGAAGGGCACTCCGGCGTCGGCCACTCGCCGCGGATGTAGGGGCACAGCGCGTAGAGGCCCTTGATTCGGCCAAGTTCGCCGTCCTGCTTGAGCTTGAGGCCGGTCGCGAGCGTCAGGTTGCCGCCGCCGCTCTCCCCCGCGACGACAATGCGCGCTGGATCGATGTTGAGGTGCCCGGCGTTGGCGATGACCCATGTGAGCCCAGACAGGCAATCATTCAGGCCGGCGGGGAACGGGGCCACCTCCGGTGCCGAGGAGGGAACGACGGCGTTGCGGAAGTCGACCATCACGACGGCCACGCCGTTAGCCGCGATGATCTTCCCCCAGCCACGGTACATGCCGTCGTAGCACGACAGCGACGCCATGCCGCCGCCATGGATGTAGTAGACGCAGGCGACCGTCTCGTCGTTGTCGGGGCGGATCACCTGAAGGTTGACGATGTTGCCGTCCGGCGCGGAGACGACCTTCTCGGTGTGGACTCTCAGTCCGGCAGAGGGAGCGACCTCCTCGGTGTCGCACAGGTCCATGAAGGACTTGAAAAGCTCGGCCTGCTTGCGTGCCTCCTCGGAGTTCTCCTCAGCCAGCAGAGTCTCGCGGCTGTCCACGTCGCTGCTAGCTTCCAGTGGCATGGCGGCCAGGATCGCCTTCAGCCTAGGGTCCAGCCGGATGTCAGCCGTGATGTCGTACGCCATGGTGAGGTTCTCCTCGCTCGCACGGACCGAACCGCTTCGTAACAGAGCGTCGCTCTGGCAGCCACGTCCGGCCGTTGTTCTCTGGACATTAACCGTGACCAGGCCGAAAGTCACCATGGCAGCGCAGGCCGCTTGGATCGGGGATCGACCGGCCTGTCCTGATATACCGGAACTATGCATAACGACGGTGCGGCTTCCCCCATGCGGGCGGCCGCGACCGCGCTGATCAGGCTCCTGGACGACGAGCAGCGCGAGCTCGCGGCACTGCCTTTCCGCGATGAGGCAGCGCGGCGCTGGCTGGAGTACCAGCCGTTGCCCCGGCCCGGCGCATGCCTGGCAGTGCTGAGCCCGCCGGCCCGCAAGGCCGCGCACCAGCTGCTAGCGACCGGGCTGAGCGAACACTGCTTCGCGCAGGCAATGGTCATCGTCGCCCTGGAGGAAGTGCTTGACCGGCAGGAGCGTGGCGAGCTCGGCCGGCACAGCGGCGACTACTGGGTCACCGTCTTCGGTAACCCGGCAGGCGACGATCCCTGGTCTTGGCGATTCGAGGGCCACCACTTGTCGGTAACGATGACGGTGCACGGTGAAGACGTCTCGCCGGCGCCGGTCTTCCTCGGGGCCAACCCCGCCTGCGTCAGCTATGCCGGGCGGGCAGTTACTCGGCCGCTCGCCCCGGAGGAGGATCTCGCGCTGGCCCTGCTGGATGCACTCGGGCCGACGGGACGCTCGGCCGCCGTAGTAGCTGACCGCGCGCCGGCCGATATCCGTACTGCGACCGCCCCGCGTGCGCAAACCCCGCTGGAGCCGATGGGCGTGCCGGCAGCGGCGCTCGGGCCTACTCCGCGACTGCTGCTGTGGCAACTCGTTGCCCTGTACCTCGGCCGGTTGCCCGCGGAACTTGCCGCGCGAGAGGCCGCCCGTGTCGCGCGCGGCGACCTGCACTTCGCCTGGGAAGGGCCGCTGATAGCGGGCACGCAGCACTACTACCGCGTGCAGGGTGATGACCTGCTGATCGAGTTTGACAACACCACGAGCGACGGCAACCACGCCCACACGGTGCTGCGGCGCCCGCGCAGCGATTTCGGCGACGACATCTTGCTGGCCCATTACCGCGACGCGCATGTCGCGGCCAGCTGATTGCGCGACCGCCGCCGGTCCTCGGCCGCCAGCTACCTGGACCAATAGCTTTACCGCTGTCCTTTACGCTGCCTGGGGAGGTCTCCCCTTTCCCCCGTGATTGCCGGCAGCCTAGGTTTAGGAGTCCGCTTCGGGCGGCGCAGAAACTCGCGCTCGGTACCGTTTCCGTGTCGTTCGCCACGAGCGCGTGGGCGGTAGCCAGCGGCTTGGGCAGCCCCGGCAGCCCCAGCTACGAAGGCTTCCGGTCAGCGGAAGCAGTTAACGCACGTGGCGAGAGAGGCTATTTCGATGGCTGGTCTATTCGGGAGCCGTGGCAGCCAGATCGCGCTGGCGGCGGTATCGCTGGTTGCGGCAGCCGGGCTCGTCTGGCCCGGCCCGGCGCAGGCAGCAGGGACGGCCAGACGCCCGGCCGCCGGGACGATCACGACGGTGGCCGGGGGTGTCGGCGGACCCGGGCCTGCCGTGAACGTCTCTATAGACGCGTGCGGCCTGAAGTTCGTGGCGGGTGCGTTGTATATCGGGGGCGGCCACGTGGTGCGCCGCGTGGATCCGCGTACCGGCCAGCTGAGCACCCTGTCAACGGGCATGGGCGATGGTTATTCCGTAGACGAGGGTGGTTACACACTGGGCGGTGTGTGCGGGGTGACGGTGGACTCGGCCGGGAACGTGCTGGTGGCTGACTCCGATCGGGTCCGGGTGGTGGCGGAGCGGACCGGGCGGTTCTACGGCCGGAAGATGACCGCCCGGCACGCCTACACCATCGCTGGCCAGAAAGGGCGGACGCGGTAACATCAGAATTTCGGCAACGGCGGCCCGGCGACCAAGATCCTGCTGTCGGATGCGGTCGATGTGGAGCTTGACCGGGCCGGCAACGTGGTCATCGCCGACCAGGGCCAGCCGCCGTACCATTTTGAGCCTAACGTGGGCGCCCTGGTGTGGGTGGTGGCAGAGCGGCCCGGGCGGTTTTACGGGCGGCAGATGACCGCCCGGCACGCCTATGTCGTCGCGGGCACGCCGCAGCCCACCTCGACTCCCGTCGGCGGCCTGGCCAGCCAGGTGTACCTGGACCTAGGGATCGGGAGCGTGCGGACGGATCAGGCCGGGAACCTGGTGGTAGCCGACGCCGGCACCCAGTCGGTGCGGGTGGTCGCGGTCAGGCGGGGCACCTTCTACGGCCAGCGGATGGCTGCCGGGCATATCTACGACATCGCCGGCGGCGGGCACGGCAGTGCCGCTGAGGGCGCGCTCGGGACAAGCGTGGCGCTAGCCGGCGCCGACGCGGTGGCCCTGGATCACGCGGGCAACGTGCTGATCGCCGACTGCGGCCGCCTGTGGGTGGTAGCGGCCACAACCGGCCGCTTTTACCACAGGAGGATGCTGACAGGTCACATCTACTCCATCGCCGGGATCGGCCCCGCCACCGGTTTCGAAGGCGACTGCTCGTGCTGAGCGACACAGGCGACGGCGGGCCAGCCGCCAAAGCGAAGATCGTTGCTACCGGCGGCGTGACGGTGGACAGCGCGGGCAACGTGCTGTTCGCCGACGCGTCCCAGCCGTTCGATCCGTTCGGCATCCCACAGGTCCGTGCGGTGGCCGCGCGGGCCGGTCTCTTCTACGGCCGGAGGATGCGGGCGGGCTACATTTACACCATCGCCGGCAACGGGCAGACCCAGTCCTCCGGGGATGGCCTGCTGGCGACCAGGGCCGAGCTCGGCCCGTACAGCGTGACCGAAGATCACGCGGGCAACCTGATGGTCATCGATGACTACAACGGCGCGGGAAGCCGGGTGCGGATGGTCCCGGCCGCCACCGGCACGTTCTTCGGCCGCAAGATGAGCAAAGGGCACATCTACACCATCGCCGGCGGCGGGCAGAACGGACACTCCGGCGACGGCGGCCCGGCCACCCGGGCGGCCGTGAGTGCCGCGCGGTGGCAGCGGACGCCGCCGGGAACGTGCTGATAGCTGACTAGCGCCACCGGACAAGTCCGGGTGGTAGCGGCCCGGTCGGGCACGTTCTACGGCCAGAAGATGACCGCCGGGGACATCTACACCATCGCGGGCGACGGGCAGCCGGGATACTCCGGCGACGGCCGCCCCGCCACCAAAGCCGGATTGTCTGCCTTCTGGGTGACCGTGGACCACGCCGGGAACGTGCTGGTGTCCGACAACCCCAACGAGCGGATCCGGCTGGTGGCGGTCAGGTCGGGCAGGTTCTACGGCCAGAAGATGACCGCCGGGGACATCTACACCATCGCCGGCGACGGACAGTCCGGGTACTCCGGCGACGGCGGCCCCGCCACCCAAGCCGGGATCGACCCGCAAGTGATCGCTGTCGACGGCGCCGGGAACGTGGTGGTAGCCGACGGCTCCAACAACCGGGTCCGGGTCGTGGCGGTCCGGTCCGGCAGGTTCTACGGCCAGCAAGATGACCGCCGGTGACATCTACACCATCGCCGGTGACGGGCAGTGGGGGTACTCCGGCGACGGCGGCCCGGCCACCGCCGCCACGTTTGCAGGGACCCTGGCGGTGGCGATCGACCGCGCTGGCAACGTGGCCGTGTGCGACGGCTACAACCCCGTGGTCCGGATGATCGCGGTCCGGTCGGGCAGGTACTTCGGCCGCAAGATGACCGCCGGGGACATCTACACCATCGCCGGCGGCGGCAGCCAACTGGGCGATGGCGAGCCAGCCACCCGCGCGGCGCTGCACGGCCCGGCTCGGGCTCGCCATAGGCCGGGCCGGCAACCTGCTGATCGCCGACTACCGCGACCGGGTGCGGTCGGTGACCGGCTAACTCGATCAGCAGCGCCGCCGCGCGCTGCCATCAGGGCAACAGCAACCCGGCCGTCAGGCCCTGATCGTCCGTAGTCACGATCAGGGCCGGCGGGCGCGAGCCGCAGCGAGACCCACAACAGCCCCGGACGACGGGGCTGCAGCTATCGGGCCCAGGTGAATTGCCACCTAAATGTCGTCCAGGTCGGCCAGAGAACTCCGGGTCCGCCCACCCACTCCCATCAATCCCCCCCATAACAAGCCAAGACCAACCTCTTCCCTGGCCGCGTCCCGCCGGGTCAGTGACCGCGCCAGCGGCGACCCGGCCCACCGGACGGCCGAATAGCTCCCGTCCGCGCATCGCAGCAAAGTCCCGGCACACCGCATCGAAATGCGGCCCGGCGACCGCCGCGCTGAATCGCTGGCGGGAGTCCGCCCAGACGAGGCTGCCAAGGCCTTCCTCCAGGTCACCCCACCGGGGTCGCATGATTGCCTCGTAGAAGGTGATCAGCGGCTCGGTGATCCGGTACTGCGCCCGGCCGGACCGGAACGCGTCCTCTTCCTTAGTGATCAGGCCGCAGTCCTCGAGCACGTTGAGGGGATGAGCGATGTCCGATGACTTTCGCCCGATGTAGCTGGCGATGGCGCCCCATCTTCCGTTCCCATTGGCCACCGCGGCGAGCACTGAGTGATACAGCGCCGGGTCACGTATGTCAGCCTCTTCGGCCAGCAGGTACCTGGCTTCTCTCATCAGCGGACGATCCGGATTCAGGACCGCTCTGCTCACCCAGTCGTCAAAATCCTCCAGGCCGGCCGGACGGCCTCGCGGCCGCATGCGGCCCCGAATAGCCTGCTCAGGCCCGAGCGTGCTGTCACGATGGTGACGGCACGCGCGAACTACGGCAGATCGGCCGACGGAAGGGTCAGATGACGACCGCGAGCGAACCGAACGGCGACCCCGTGGGGCTGGTAGTCGGAACTGTCGCAGCGACGCCGCTGCAGTTCTCGGTGGCGGTCAGCCCGGACCAGTACCTCCAGCTCGACGACGTTGTTGTCACCATCCGACAGCTGCCGGGCCAGCCCCCCGTCCAGGTCTCCGGCGTGGTCACGAACGTCGAGGCGGTGCATGAGGGTGCGCGGTTCGCCTCTGACGTCTTCCTGATCCAGCAAGGCGCGCTGCCAGCGGAGGTCGCCGAAGTCGCGCAAGTCTCCGTCACCCGGGTCGAGCCCGAGATCTACGTGCCGCCAGCCCCAGGCGCGCCCGTCCGGCGAGCGACGGGCAGCCAGCGGGACCAGGCCCTGTACTTCGACGAGATGGGCGAGGCCAAAGGTGCCGGTTGGCTTCGGCCGCGACGGCCAGCCCGTGTTCATCAACTTCGAGTTCGTCGACGGCACTCGCGGCGCCCACGTGTCGATTTCCGGCGTGTCCGGGATCGCGACCAAGACCTCGTTCGCGCTGTTCCTGCTGCACTCCATCCTGAACTCCGGCGTCCTCGCCGCCGAGGCGCACAACACCAAGATGCTCGTGTTCTCGGTCAAGGGCGAGGACCTGCTCTTCCTCGACTATGCCAACTCCCGGCTCGCCCCAAGCGACCGCGAGCGCTACAGCGCACTGGGCCTGCCCGGCGACCCCGTTCCAGAACGTCAGGGTCTTCGCCCCGCCACGACCGGGCGACCCGGCCGGCACGCCCGACGTCACCGCAAGAGACAAGGCCGTCAGCCCGTTCTACTGGACCCTGGCCGAATTCTGCGAGGACGAGCTGCTGCCCTTTGTCTTCGCCGACGCCGAGGACGAGCGGGCCCAGTACACGATGCTCATCGGCCAGGTCGCCGCGCGGCTGCGCCGCGACGCCAAACCGACCGGCAACGACGGCGCCGTCAGGATCACCGGCGCCGACCCAGTCAACGACAAGATCATCCGGTCCTTCGGCGACTTGGTCGAGCTGCTCGAGGCCGAACTCGGCGACGACCAGCTCCGCAGCAACTGGGTCGCGGGCAGCGCGGTCACCGGCAGCATCAACGCCCTGCTCCGCCGGCTTCGCTCCGCGGTTAAGCCGCTCACGCCTATCATCCGCGGCGACCTCACCCATCGCGGCGAGCGGTCGATCTCCACCTCCCGCGCCCAGGTCACGGTCGTCGACCTGCACAACCTGCCGGACCGGGCGCAGCGCTTCGTCGTCGGCGTCACCCTGCGCGGCGAATTCGCCCGCAAGGAACGCCAGGGCACCGCGCGGCCGCTCATGTTCGTGGTGCTTGATGAGCTGAACAAGTACGCACCCCGCGAGGGCGACAGCCCGATCAAGCAGATCCTCCTGGACGTGGCGGAGCGCGGCCGATCACTGGGCGTCATCCTGATCGGCGCGCAGCAGACCGCCAGCGAAGTCGAGCGCCGTATCCTGGCCAACTGCGCCATCCGCGTTGCCGGGCGGCTCGACGCCGCCGAGGCCGAACGCCCCGAGTACGGCTATCTGCCGCCCGCCCAGCGGGCCAGGGCGATGATCGCCAAGCCGGGCACCATGTTCATCGCGCAGCCGGACATCCCGGTGCCGCTGGCCGTCGACTTCCCGTTCCCGGCATGGGCGACCAGGCCGAGCGAGAGGGGAACGTGGTCCGGTATCGACGACGGGCCGTCCGCACCATCGGACCCGTTTGCCACCATCCCCGGCGCGCGCGACGACCCGCCGCCCTTCTAGGCATCGGCATCAGCTAATCCAGTCGCCATTTGCCGGCGTCTAGTAACGGCATTGCCTAGCCGTTACTCTCGACGAGGGTGGCCTTTACCTGCTTGCGCTGCCCTGGGCGCGAAGGAGCGGCAGATGATCAGCTCACGACGATCGGCTCTCGAGGACTCGGCTCTCGAGGACTTGGCCGGAGGCTGGCGGCGACGCTGGCGGCAGTGAGCCTGGGCTGTGGGCTGGCGGTAGGCGCGGCCGAGACAGCACAGGCGAAGACGCCAGATGCGTGGGGGTATGCGCTCGTGCTGAAGCCATCCGGGCCCGTCGATCCGACGCACTGGCGCGAAAGTGTCCCATCGCCGGTGCCCACGGCGACCCCCGGCGCTCCCGGCCAGGAACTCGTGAAATTCCCGAAGATCGGGTTCTTCAAGCAGGGCGTCGTCCACGTGACCGCGGTTACCGACCAGCTCGCCTGGTGCCAGGCGCAAAAGTGGGGTCCGCTGGGCGGCACGGAGAATGTCGTGGTCCGCTGCTACCGCAAAGGCGGGGTGCCGACATTCGTGCCATTCACGGTGATGGTCACGTCAAGCTCCGGCACGCTGCCGGGCGGCCTGCAGTATGCCTACGTGCATGACGCCCCTTCCGGGATAGTCGCGTCGTACAACTCGACGGGGCTGCCCGACACCGTTACTCCGGTGAGCACGGGAGTGTGGCGGGTCACCCTGCGTGGACCCGGCCCGGCGACCCAGTCCGGCGGGGTGCAGGTCACCGCGGTCAACCCGACCGTGCCGGCCTTCTGCGATGTCGGCAGCCAGGCGTGGACCCCAAGCCAGCAAGTGATCATCGTCCTCTGCTACACCGCGGCCGGAAAGCCGCTCAAGACGGCGTGGAACCTGAGCTACCAGCGCGGCCGCGCGATCACCGGCGCCAAGCCGAAGCTGTTCGCCTACACGCTGAACAACAAGCCGCTGGTGCCGGGACCGTACGCGCCGGCGCCGCCAGCGGTGAACGTGAATTCCGTCGCCGGCATCAACACGATCAGGCGGTCCGGCCCGGGTGAGTGGCTGGTGACCTTCCCGCGGGTGGGGATCCTGCCCAACACGGTGTTCGTTACCGGCTTCTCGAAGGTGCCCAGGGTCTGCAACCTCAACACGCCCTGGGCCACAGTCGTAGCCACGCACGTCGTTATCGTCCGCGACGTCGTTTGCTACCAGGTGACCGGTGCGATGGCGCCTACCGACTGGTTCCTGACCTATACGACCTGATCGCCAGCTCCGGAGGGCTGGCACGGGCAGGTTTAGAACGCACTGGCCGGCTAACCATCAGGGCATGGACACCGGGGAGCGTCCCAAGGCGACGAAACTCCGTCGCCGGACACGGGCCGCCGCCGTGCTCGGGAGCATTGCGCTGCTGGCGGCGTGCGGCTCCAGCTTGACCGGCTGCACTACCCATGCCGCGGCGGCACCCCCGGTGACTCCGTCGGTTTCGGCGAGCGGCCTTGCCACGTCGAGCCCGGCGATCCCGTGCGCCCAGATCGCGTCGCTGCGCGCCTCGCTCACCAAGCTCGGCCATACGGCGGCGAGCCTGACGTCGGCCGCCGAGCTATCGACGGAACTGCGCGACCTCGGGCGGCAGCTCGGGGCGCTGAAAGGCCAGGTCGGCAGGGCGTTCTCCGCTCAGATCAGCCAGCTCTCCAGCGACCTTGGCCAGATCACGAAGCAGGCGGGGACGCTGGCCCTGCATCCGTCAGCGGCGAACCTGACGGCCTTGACCGGAGCCGTGCAGAGGCTGAAGACGAGCTCGGAGCCGATGATCAAGAAGATCAAGGCGATCAAGACCGCCTGCCCGTAGTTCTGAGGCGATCGGCCAAACCCGGTGCAGAAGGCGGCACTGCGGCGTATGCGCTCGTCAATCCCGGGTAAGGCACCGGCGAACGGCCGTGACACGACCGAAAGGAGACCAGCGATGGCTACCACCCGACAGAAGGAAGCCGCCAGGAAGAACATCGGGAAGGCCCGGGAGGTACAGAGCGCGAGAGCACACGGCGCCAAGATCCCCAAGCAGAGTGAGGGCCTGAGCACCGCGGACAAGGACAGGCTGCCTGACAAGGAATTCGCGTTCCCGAAGGAGCGCAAGGAGCCGCTGACCGACGCCAAGCACGTTCGGAACGCGATCTCTCGATTCGACCAGGTCGAAGGCGTCAGCGACGCCGAGCGGGATAAGGCCTGGAAGCGGATACTCCAGGCCGCGAAGCGCTACGACGTCGAGGTCTCCGAGGGCAGCTGGCGGGAGCTCGGCAAGACCACCAAGAAGGCTTCCTCCACAAAGAAGGCCAGTTCCACTACGAAGGTTTCGTCCAAGAAATAGTGAGCTCTCGACCTTCCGAGGAGCCTTGGCGCCATCTGGGCCTCACTGACGGCCGCTGTTTCTAGGCATAGGCCCAGCCGGTCCACGACTGGATCGTCACCACGATCACCGGGCCGTCCAGGATCTGGCCGCCGTACTGCGGATACTTGCCGCTGAGCTGCCTCCAGTGCCCGCCATGCTCCGGGCCCGATCGTTCGACGGTGGCGGTTCCGTCCGCGCGGACCCACCACAAGTGCGTCCAGTCATCGGCGTAGTCGTCCACGAGCAAGCTGACACGTGGGTTGTCAGCTATGTTCCTGAGTCGGCGCAGGTCGGCTGACGCCTTGGGCTTCTTGTCGATGCCTATCGCGACCCGGCCCGAGGCGTCCACCACGAAAGTGCAGGGCACCAGGTGCGGCCGACCGTCGGCCCCGACGGTTGCCAGCCGAAGCACCGGAGAATTAACGAACCGATCGCGCGCTTCTGCGGAGTCGAGGCGCATAGGCGGACGGTATCTCAGCAGGCGTCCTAGTCCGCCATTCTCATGGCGGGCTTCGGGGCGGACTCCGCGGTCCGCCTCGCCCCGCGCCGCGCCGGGATTGTCCGGGCCGCGTCGGCGTCGCTGATCCGCAGCGCCGCGGTCAGGCCAAGCAGGCAGATCGCCGCCGCGACCAGGAAGGCAACGCGGTAGGCGGTCAGGTTCGCCACCTCGTGGCCGCCGATGACGATGCACCGGGCCGACCAGCACGATAGCCGTGGTCAGCAGCGCCACGCCGATCGCGCCGCCGAGCTGGCGCATCGTGTTGAACATGGTCGACGCGCGCCCCGTCGCAGCCGGCGTAATCGTCGCGAACGCTGCCGCCTGGACCGGCACGAAGACCTGCGCCATCGACAGCCCCAGGGTGAGCATCAGCAGCCGGGGCCACCACAGGCTCGTCGTCGGTCCAAGCAGCGCGAGCAGCCCGATCGACGACGCCGTGCCGACGAGCCCGAGTGAGATGAGCCGGCGCGGCCCAAGCCGGGGGTACAGCCAGCGGCTGGCCAGCTGAGCGCCGCCCATCACGCCGAACGCCTCGGGGAACGTGCTCAGCCCGGACCCGAGCGCGGTCAGGCCACGGCCATCCTGGTAGTAGAGCGAAATCGCGTACAGGGAGCCGAGGAAGGCGATCGACGTCAGCACCATCACGCCGTTGCTAGCCCGGAACAGCCGGTTCTTCAGCAGCCGCAGGTCGATCAGCGGGTCGGACGTGTGCAGCTCGACGAACACCATGATCGCGAGCAGCACCGCTCCGGCCGCGATGCTGGCGAGCACTTCGGGCGCGCGCCAGCCGTGGTTGGGACCCTCCGAGACGCCGTACATCACCAGGCCGAGGCCGATGCCGGAGAGCAGGAAGCCGGGCAGGTCGAACCCCCCGGGCCGGGTCTGCGGAGCGCTCTTCAGGAACAGAACGCCGAAGATGAAGGCCAGTGCCCCGATCGGCACGTTCACGTAGAAAACCCAGCGCCACGACAGGTCGGTCACCAGCAGCCCGCCCAGCACCGGGCCGAGCGCGGGTGCCAGGGTCGTGGGCACGGTGAGGATCGACGAGGCCCGGATCCGCTCCTCCGGCGGGAACACGCGGAAGAGCATGGCCATCCCGACCGGTGCGAGCATGCCGCCGCCGACGCCCTGCAGGACGCGGAAAGCCACCAGCTCGCCCAGGCTGGTTGCCAGTCCGCACAGCGCGGACGCGACCGTGAAGACCACGATCGCTACGAGCATCACCCGTTTGCCGCCGAACCGGTCGCCGAGCCAGCCGGAGGCCGGGATGAAGACGGCCAGGCTGACCAGGAAACCGATCGAGATGCTGTCGATCGCCGTCGGAGAGACGGCGAAGTCACGGCCGATCGTCGGCAAGGCCACGTTGACAATCGTCACGTCCATGATCGACATGAACATGGCCGCGACGAAGACGACGCTGACCGCTACCTTCTGGCTGATCCGTGCGTGCACGACGATCCTTTTCCTAGCCGCTCGGCCCTTGCTGCGATTCCGGCGGCGCGGCAAGTTGCAGTATCAGAGGTCCCGGATAGTGAGTATACTCAGCATTAACGGCGAGCGTGAAATGTTATTCCGCCACCGCGACGGGCGGACGTCAGCCAGTCCATACCGCCCAGGCCCGTTCAGACCAGGCGAAACCACAGGGGTGCCCAGCGATGAAGCCCGATACCGGCCATGAGGTCGTGGACGGCATCCTGTATGCAGCGCACCGCATCCGTACCGCGGCCGACGCGCGGCTGCGCGAGCTCGGACTGTCGCTCCCCGCCTACAAGCTGATGCGGGCCCTGGAAAATTCCGACCAGTCGATGCGCGAGGTCAGCGAGATCCTGCACGTCTCGCCGCGCACGGTGACCGACATGATCGACGGCCTGGAGGGCCGCGGCCTGGTGGCCAGGGGCCCGCATCCGGCCGACCGCCGGATCACTCTCCTGAGCCTGACCCAGGACGGGCGCGGCCAGCTCGCCGCGGCCGCAGCCCTGGCCGACGAATCGCACCGCGCCGCGATCAGCGGCCTCAGCCCGCAGGACCAGCAGACGCTGCGCGACCTCCTCGATCAGGTAGCTCCCGCAGCCGAACCCAGCCGCTAGCGGCCAGTTGTACACAGCCGTACGACGGCGTACGTTTAAGTATGGCCACACTGACGGTTTCCCAGGCCCGCGCTTCTTTGCCCGAGCTGCTGACGAGGGTCGAAGAAGGTGAGGAGGTCACGATCACCCGGCATGGCCGACCGGTGGCTGTCCTTGTTCGACCCGACATTCTGCGGCCCAGGGCGAATGTAGTCATCGAAGCTGCCGGGCGAGTACATGACCTTCTCGTCGCGGCGGCAGCGTCCGGGCTGCCCGTGCAGCCCGGACTCACCGAGGAGCGCGCTGCGGAACTGATCAGCGATATCCGGGCTGGGCGCGACAGCCGGTGATGGACGCCTTCGACGCTGACGTGCTGATATACGCAGCCGTGCCAGGCCACCCACTTGGCCGTCGGGTAATGGCTCTTTTTCAAGGGACATCTGGGCATTTTGCCGGGGTCGGCTCGCTGCTACTGCTGCCCGAGTTGCTCGGCAAGCCGATCCGTGATGGCGACGCCAACGAAGTGCGCGCCCTGGCCGGCCTACTCGCGCGCATTGATCTGCGCCCGGTTGACCGTGCAACCGCCGAGCTTGCCACCGCCCTAGCCAGCACCTACAAACTGCGGGTGCAGGATGCCACTCACCTTGCGACCGCGGTGGGAATCGGCGCCGACCGTTTCATCACCAACCAGCGCGATTTCCCGCCGACCATCTCTGAACTTCGCGTCACGTATCCCGCTGACTTGCCCGAACCTGGCGGCGATCCCGCCAGGCCGCCTACAGTTGCTGCTGCCCGGAAGCCGAAGCCGAAGCCGAGGAAACGCATAGGTCCGCGATGAAGATCCTGCACACCAGCGACTGGCATGTTGGCAAGGTGCTGAAGGGCCGCGACAGGGCCGATGAGCACGATGCCGTGCTCCGCAGCATCGTCCAGACGGCCCGGAGCGAGGACGTCGACCTGGTGCTGATCGCCGGAGACCTGTTCGAGTCTTCGGCGCCCGGCCCGAAGGCGCAGGGCCTGGTCATGCACGCGCTGCTCGCCCTGCGCGAGGACGGACGGCAGGTCGTCGCGATCGGCGGGAACCACGACAACGCCGCCCTGCTCGACAACGTGTACCGGCCGGTCCTTGGCAAGCTCGGATTGCACATTCTCGGCACGCCCAAGGCACCGGACTCCGGCGGGACGTTGCGCCTGACGACCCGAGGCGGCGCGCCCGTGACGGTGGCGGCGTTGCCGTTCCTGTCCCAGCGCTACGCGGTCCGGGCGGCCGAGTTGCTGCTGCACGAGGCTGCCGAGCACGCGCTCGACTACGCCCGCCGGGTCGCGAGCATGATCGCCCTGCTCACTGAGCAGTTCACCCCGGACGGCGTCAATATCGTGATGGCACACGCAACCCTGCTCGGCGGCCGTCGCGGCGGCGGCGAGCGGGACGTGCAGACGACCTTCGAGTACGAGGTGCCATCGGGCATCTTCCCTTCGTCCGCGCACTACGCGGCGCTCGGGCACCTGCATCGCCAGCAGGAGATCCCCGCGCCCTGCCCGGCGTTTTACTCGGGCTCGCCGCTGGCGATCGACTTCGGCGAGGAGGCCAACGAGCCGGGCGCCCTGATCGTCACGGCCGCGCCCGGCATCCGCGCCGACGCCCGCCGGGTTGACATCACCGGCAGCCGCCCGCTCCGGACGTTGCGCGGGACGCTTGACTACGTGATCGAGGAGGGCGAGCGAGCCGGCGACGCCTACCTGCGGGTCGTCCTGGCCGAGTCGGCCAGGGCCGGCCTCGGCGACCTGGTCAGGGAGAAGCTGCCAAACGCGCTCGAAGTCCAGCTAGATGAGGCGCACCGGCCACGTCCCGGAACTCACGGGGACAAGCCGAGCCGGGCTGGCCGCTCGCCGCTCCAGCTTTTCGGCGACTACCTGGCCGAGCAGGACGTGGCGGACGAGCGGGTCGAGCGCATGTTCGCCGAACTGCTCGAAGAGATGACCGACGGCGAAGGCAGCGCAGGCGCCAGCGCCGCGGCCGGACAAGCATAGCTAACCGCTGGTTGATGCCGAGCGCCCGGCCCGGCTCCATACTGCTGCCAAAACTCGCCGCGCGGGACGGCGAGCGAACGAAAGGGTCAAGACATGAATCGCGCCCGATCATTTGCCACCCAAACACCAGCGCTCGTCATCTCGGCGTTAGCACTCGCCCGATCGCTCGGCGGCGGCGCCTACGCGGCCAGTAGTGCGGTGTCCCAGCCTGCCGCTGCTTCGAGCCTGGTGACCTGGCACAACATCAGCTTGCGCAACGGATGGACGTCATCCAACAGCATCTATGCCACCGGTAATCCCCGCGTGAGCCTGCAAAACGGCATCGTCTACCTGTCCGGATCGCTGCACCAGAACACTCCCGGCAGCTATACCTTCGCGGTGCTGTCCAAGCAGTATCGTCCGGCCCACAACTTGTACATCACCATCTACACCAACGGCGACACCTCGGGAACGCTCTACATCGGCCATAACGGGACGATGGACGCGTACAGCCCTGGCAGTTGCGGCTCCGAAAGCACAGCGCAGTGCTATACGTCACTTGCCACGGTTTCCTATCCGGTTAACTCGTAACAGCCTCGAGGTCATGGGCCGCCCGGCTGCGCTGACTGGGCGGCCCATCGCCAGGCCTCCGTCACGGCCGCATGCCGCTCACTCCTCCGAGTACGGGCGCAGCTCGAACGTGCCGATCCTGGCGGTCGGGTGCCTGGACGCGACCGCGATTGCCTCGTCCAGGTCGGCGCACTCCAGCACGGAGTAGCCGGCGGCCTGCTCCTTGGTCTCGGCGAACGGGCCGTCGCTCACCAGCATCTCGCCACCGCGGACGCGCAGCGTCACGGCTTCGCTGACCGGCCGGAGGCGGGCCCCGCCAACGAGCACGCCGCGCGCCAGCATTTCGTTATCCCAGGCCTCGATCGCCACATCGAAAGCCGCGTCGTCTTCGGGACTCAGTTCCAGTGACTCATCGATGTAGTGGGTCAGCATGTACTTCATTGACTACTCCATCCTTGACAAGGCCGCGCGGCCAGCCCGCCCACGGCCGATCCGGCCCAGACCCGGGCCGGGGTTGGCGTACTGCTTAGCCCACGCCGCGAACAGCGAGCGTAGTGATGGCGGCGGCGACCACGGTGGCCGCCGCCGGGGCAGACAGAACGAGGCGGGCGAGGCGCGCTTGCACGAGTCCGGCCGCCGTGAGCCCGGGCTCGCCACGCTCTGGCGCCAGGCGGAACGCCGCGCCGAAGCTGACCTTGGCGGCTTGGCCGAGCACTCCGGCAACCACGGCCAGCAGCACCGGCTCCGCGCGAGCCGGGAACAACCCGACTGTCGCCACCGCCGCGCCCGCGACCGGGCTCACGCACATTGCCGCTAGCCACAGTGCGGCCCGGCGCCTGGACACTGAGCTCAGCAGCGTCCCGGCCGCCAGTCCTTCCGCGAAGGCATGGACGAACAGCGCCACCGCCACCACGACCGAGCCACCGAGCGCCAGCGCGACGCCTTCCAGCAGCCGGTGCAGAGCGAGTGCCGACGCTGTGCCCGCACCGCCGGCCGCCTCGCGATCGAGCTGGCATGCACAGCCCCTGCGCACCGCCAGACCCGCCAGCCAGAACGACGCGCCGGCCACGGCTAGCACAGCCCACACGGAGAGGCCGGCCCGCTCAGCCGCGGACCAGGCATCCGGCAGTAGGTGAACGCCCGCGATGACCAGCAACGCCCCAGCCGCAGCGCCGAAATAGACCTCGCGCCGGGCACCGTTCCGGCGGCCCAGCCAGGCCCCGGCTATGGTGGCGAGCCCGATGATCAGGCTGCCGGTCAGTATGAGCATCGCGTATCGGCCCATCACGAGAAGGCCAGGTCTTCGCCGGCCCAGCCACTACCGAGCTTAGCCAGCCAGCCATGGCCCCGGCAGTCATGACTGCCCGACGCCGCTGCAGCATCACCCGTGACGCCACGTTCCGGCGGATATGCAGTGGTGTCGCGATACTGAGGAAGAATCATGGCGAACTCCACGCGTCCTGCGTCACGCGGCCGGCTGGCCCGCGTCACTAGCACGACGCGCGGGAGCGGCCAAGATGGACAGTTGGCACAGAACCACGTGTGAGTGCCGGTGCCGTCCGCCAGACTGTTGCCGTCGTCTGGGCGAGCCAGTCCGGCCCCGACCACGGCGAGACGGGAGGCTGACCTGCGGTGCGCCCGCTGCGACTGCTGCTGGACGGATTCGGCACATACCGGAACGCCACCGAGATCGACTTCGCCGATGTCGACTTCTTCGCCCTGGTCGGGCCCACCGGTTCCGGCAAGAGCACCGTCATCGACGCACTCTGCTTCGCGCTGTACGGCACCGTCCCGCGCTGGGGGAACGAGAACGCGATCGGCTTCGCGCTCGCCCCGTCGGCGAACACCTGCCAGGTCTGCCTAGTCTTCGAGCTGGCCGGCGAGCGCTATGTCGCGGTCCGCGCGCTGTCCCGCGACAAGCGCGGGCAGGTCACCACCAAAGCAGCCCGCCTCGAACGGCTCGACGCGTCAGTCCCGGCGGACGCACCGCTCGGCGAGATCCTCGAGGCAAGCGTCGAGCAACTCGCCGAGGGACCGGACCGCGTCAAGGCGCGCGTCCAGCAGTTGCTCGGTCTCAGTTACGAGCATTTCACTCAGTCAGTCCTGCTACCGCAGGGCGGCTTCTCCGAGTTCCTCCGCGCGACTCCGGCCAACCGCCAGCGCCTCTTGGTCGAGCTGCTGGCCTTCGGCGTCTACAAGGAGATCGGGCAGCGGGCCCGGGAGCGGGCGCAGCGCTCCGACAGCCAGCGCGAAGCCGCCCAGCAGGCCCGCGATCAGCTTGCTGACGCCACGCAGGAGGCTGAGTCCGGCGCCGCCGCCCGCGTCAGCGCGCTCAGCGACCTCGCCGACACGGTCGACAAGAGCCTGGCCGAATTCGCCGAGCTGCGCCAGCAGGCCGCCGACGCCCAGCAGCTTCTTAACGATGTGCGTAACGAGACCTACCTCCTCTCCGCTCTGCGCATGCCAGCAGAGGTGCCGGGGCTCGCCGGCCAGATAACCGCCGCCGAGTCTCTCGTCACGAACTGCCGCGTCCGGCGGGACCACGCTGCCCAGGCCGCCGAGCAGGCCAGCCAGGCCCGCGCCACATTGCCCGACAAGGCCGACACGCAACGCCAGCTCGACCTGCACGCGTTGCGCCGGGAGCTGCGTTCGGAGGCTGACAGGCAACAGGAAGCAGTGGATACCTCGCTCGCCTCGGAAGAGAAGCTGGCTGCGCAGCTCGAGGCGGCAGACTCCGAGGCCGCCAGCGCCCAGGACGCTCTCGAGCGAGCGCAGCGTGCCCATGCTGCGGCCGGCCTGGCCGAGACGCTGCACGTCGGCGACGAATGCCCCGTTTGCCGGCAAGAGATCCGGGCGGTGCCGCCGCGCGAGGCTCCAGCCGACCTCGCGGCGGCCCGGACGGCAGCGGACAACGCGGTGCGGTCGGCGCGCCAGGCGAGAATCGCGCACCAGGACGCGGCGACGGCTGTGGCATCAGCAAAGTCGCTGCTCGCTGGCACCCAGGGCCGGCTCGACAAGGCCGCGCACGTCATGGCCGGGGTGCGGACCGAGGAAGAGGTCGGGCGGCAGCTCGCAGCCATCCAGGCGGCCGACGATGCGGTCACGAAGGCGCGCACCGAAGCTGCGGCTCGCGACACCGAACTCGCTGCCGCGGCGAAGTCCCGCGCCGCGCTGGTAGCCGAGGAACAGGAAGCCTGGGCGGCGCTCGGCATTGCCAGGGACAAGCTGGTCGGACTCGGCGCTCCGGCCGTCGTGACGCAGGATCTCGCCAAGGCCTGGATGGCGATGATCACATGGGCAGACACGGAGCGGGACAAGCGGACGCGCCGATTCCCTGAGCTCGGCGCTGCCGTCGGCGGGCTCCAACAACGCTGCACGGAGTCGTCAACTGCGCTGACTCGGTTGCTAGCCGATCAGGACGTGGCAGTTGGTGAGCTTTCCAGGGCGCCCGCCGCCGTGGCAGCGCAACTGGTCCGCGCCGAAGCGCTGGTACAGCGGATTCGCGACGACCGCAGGAAGGCGGCCGCGCTCGATAAGCAGATCGCCGCGCACAAGGAAGACGGGCAGGTCGCGGCCTTGCTCGGGAACCTTCTCCGGGCGACCTCATTCGAACGGTGGCTGTGCAGCGAGGCACTCGACTCCCTGGTCCGCGAGGCGTCGGCGACCTTGATGGAGCTGTCCGGCGGTCAGTACGAGCTCGACCGGGACGAGCGCAACGAGCTCGTCGTCATCGACTACGAGGATGCCGGCGCGAAGCGGCCAGTCAATACGCTGTCGGGCGGCGAGACCTTCCAGGCCTCGCTGGCCCTCGCGCTCGCACTGTCCCGGCAGGTCATCGGCTTGTCGTCAGGTAGGCGCGAACTGAACTCCATGTTCCTGGACGAGGGCTTCGGCACGCTCGACCCCGACACGCTGGAAACCGTGGCCAGCACGCTGGAGAAGCTGGCCACCGATTCGGACCGGATGGTCGGAGTGATCACCCACGTGACCGAGCTAGCCGAGCGAGTCCCGGTGCGGTTCGTGGTGCGCCGCAGTGGCACCACGTCCACGCTGGTCAAGGAGCGCGCATGAGGGCCGTGGCGGCCGCGGTCTCGTTCTCTGTCGACCCGTGGGATCCCGGCTACGGCATGGCCTTCGGCGACGAAATGGGCGACGATGTCCTGCCGGATTCCAGCGCCGAACTCGACCTCGACCTGGAGCTGCCAGCCGGCCAGTGGCGGCCGCTGAGCCCAGGCGACTCCGTTACCGTCCCGCGAACGCTGCTCTTCCTGGACGGCGTGCGCCGGATTGATGCGCGTATCTGGGTACACGGCTCGGATCCGCAGCCGTCACCCGGCATTGCGGCGTCGTTCGCGGCCGGCCTGGTCTGCTGCAACGGGTCGGCGACGATCAGCGAGGTAGCCGTCGAGCGCGGCTTGTTCACCGCAGCGCCTGACGCGACCGGCATCGACAGCCGGCACGCGCGCTACCCGGCCTACCTCGCTGCCGGTCCGGGCATGGACAAGCTCTCCCTCGCGCTCCAGCAGCGCCTCGGCGCCGCCGAGGAGCAGCTGGCGGTCCTGTTCCGCAAGGAGCACTCAGGCGGCGACGACCTCCTGTTCGTCGACGGCCCGCTGCGCGGGCGGACGCACCTGGACCGCACCATCGGCTACATCAAGACGCACCACACCGCGTACCTGCCGGCGCCGCAGGCTGCCGTTGTCGCGTCCCTGCAGGCGGGCCAGCGCACGCCGGCGTTCACCATGGGCACCTCCTGGCGGCGCAACTCGTGGTACCTCAAGCTGCCGGGTTCCTCAGGCGCCCCATGGTCCGGGGTCGTCCGGCTGGAGTGCTCAGCAGACCTCCCCGTTCCCGATACAAAGCGGCTGGCCGATCTCAGCGCGCGCCTGCTGCCGCCGCTAGCCAGCGCGCCGCACAAGGATCCGCGGGCGCCGCAGAACCTCGTCCCGATCGGCGGCCTTGAGCGCGAGCTGCGCCGCCGCCTTGGTGACCAGCAGCTGCTCTACCGCTCGCTGCGCGCTGCCGCCTATGTTCCCGGTTAGTGTGGATTGTCCGCGCAGCGCGCTACCGGCGGATCCGCGCGGCGAACAGGTCCCGGAGGCTGACCACGCCGCACACCTCGCGGCCCTCGACGACCGGCAGGTGCCGGAAGCCGTTCAGCAGCATCATCTGCGCGGCGTCCTCGGCGGGAGCGTCGGGGCCCGCCGACTGCGGGTCGGCCGTCATCCACTCCGAGACCTCTGAGCCGCACAGGTCCTCACCTGACGCAGCAGCCCTCAGAACGTCGCGCTCGGTCAAGATGCCAGCCAGGAAGGGCCCTTGCATGACGACAGCCGAGCCCACTCCGGCCGCGACCATCGCCGCCGCGGCGTGCGCCACCGAGTTTCCCGGCGAGACTGAAACCACGTTGGTGCTCATCAGATCGCGGAGAGCGGCCATGCCTTAGCCGCTCTCGCCGATCTCGTCCAGATCAGGATCCTCGTGCTGGGACGACGGGCCGGCCAGCTCGGCTGACAGCATCCCCCACAGCGACCCGGCCCAGGACGATAGGTGCGGCCACTTCTTCCAGAACACCTGAAGCGTCGTCTCGTCGAAGTCAGCCAGCGCGCGCTTCGCCGTCACGCTGCCCGTTATGTCCTCTAGTTCATGGATTAGCTCAAGGAACCTGTCAGCAATCTCCTCCATGGCGAACCTCCTTGCCGCACCGACTGCCTGGATCACGCCAGCAACTAGGTTTGCCCTCGACGTTAACCGACAGCACGGTCCCGGTCACGGCCTTGGGCCGGCTGAAATCCCGGATTTGCGGACCCGGCGCCGGGTTAGCGAGTGCGAGACCGATGCGACCAGCACGTCTTTCACTGACTCTCGCCTGCGTGCGTCGCACAACAGCACCGGGACGTCGGGATCGAGATCCAGCGCGTCGCGGATCTCGGCCAGGCTGTATCGCGGCGAATCGTCGAAGCAGTTGGCCGCCACGATGAACGGCGTGTGCCGGCGCTCGAAGTAGTCGACCGAGGCAAAGCAGTCGGCCAGTCTCCTGGTGTCGGTCAGCACCACGGCGCCCAGGGCGCCGAACGCCAGCTCGTCCCACATGAACCAGAAGCGTTCCTGGCCGGGCGTGCCGAACAGGTACAGCAGCGCGCCGCTGGGGAAGGTAATCCGGCCGAAGTCCATCGCGACGGTCGTCGTGGCTTTCTGCGCCACCTCGCTGACGTCGTCGACGCCAATGCCCATGTCGGTCAGCAACTCCTCGGTGCGCAGCGGCCGTATCTCGCTGATGGCGCTGACCAGGGTTGTCTTGCCGACGCCGAACCCGCCGGCCACGAGGATCTTCGCAACGACGGGCGGTTCCCCCGGACCGGCAGCGGGCCCGGACCGGTCAGAGCGCGCGGAGTCCATCAAGCACGCTCCTCATGACGCTTTCCTCCGGTGTGGCGTCGCTGCTCGAGCCGACGACGCTGACCAGGCCGGCCTCGCGCAGATCGCCCAGCAGCACCCGGACCACCCCGAGCGGCAGGTCAGTTCCCGATGCCAGGTCAGCGACCGTGACCGGGCTGCGGCACAAGCTCAGCAAGCTCTTGTGTTCGGGCCCGAGCCGGCGAGGCTCGACCTGCGCCGAGCCAACCGCCATCACCAGGTCAATCAGCCCGAGGTCGGGGCCACGCGACTGGGTCCGGCCCCGGGTAAGCGCGTACGGCCGGACAACCGGGCCCGCGTCTCGGTCCAGCCACCGCTCGTCGCCAGAGATCATCCCGGCGGATCCTCCCATGCGGAGGCCCGGCCGGCCCAGGAGCCGACCGGCGCTTGCCCGTCGGCGGGCGTCCTCCCGTCGGCTGCCATCCGCGGGTTGACCGTGAGGTGCTGGCCGATGCGCTTGGCGAGCATCGCCATCTCGTAAGCGATCAGGCCCGGCTCCGCGTCGGCCCGGCAGATCACTGCCAGGCAGCTGCCTTTGCCCGCCGCCGCAATGAACAACAGCGCCGCGTCCATCTCGATGATGGTCTGGCGGACATTCCCGCCGCGGAAGTGGACACCCGCGCCGCGGGCCAGGCTCTGTACTCCGGCCGCGACAGCAGAAAGGTGATCACCATCCTCCCGGCTCAGGCCGCGCGAGGCACCGAGGGTCAGTCCGTCGCGGGAGAGCACGACCGCCTGTGTCACTCCGTCGACCCGGCGGACCAGGTCGTCGAGCACCCAGCTCATGCCGGCGGGCGGGCCTGCCTGCTCCATCACGTACCCTCTCGGTCCTCCGAAAGCACTGCATCCCCATTGCTGCTGGCCGCCGCCCAGACGTCGTCCAGCCGGTCTTCATCAGCCCTGGCACGCTGCCAGCCTCTCTGCAGCGAATCGCCGAGCGCACGGCTCTCGGCCGGACCTGGCACGGCTGCGGAGTCCGTCCCGTCAGCCGGCTCCATGTACGCAGTGCCGCCCGTCGCGTGCGCAGAGACCCTCGCGTCGGCAAAGTCTGCGCCGTCATGAGGGCTCACGCCGTCAGCAGAATCCGGCATTACCTCCCCGGACGGCGCCGTTCCCGCAGTCCTGAGCTGAGGGGCCAGGCTGGCCTGGCGCACTCGGCGGGGCAGGGCAGGCGCATGCCCGGCCGAGCCGGTGCCGCCCGATCCGGCCAAGCTGCTGGCCTGGTCTGTGGCCGGCCACCGCCATACCGCGGCGGGATCATCCGGCCCGTCGTCCGCCCCCGCATAGCGCACCGCCCGCCTGCCGGGCGGCGGCACGAGCGTCTCTAGCATCGGCCTGACCGGCGCCGACGGGTCACGCTCACGCAACCAGGCGTCGATGGCGGGGCTGTCCGCGGCTGCGACCATGATCGTGTGCGGCAAGAGCACGATGGCCGTGGTGCCGCCGAATGGCGACGAACGCAGCGTCACCTTGATACCGTGCCTCGCCGCAAGCCGGGCCACGACAAACAGGCCGAGCTGGTCGCTCTCGGCGAGATCGAACTCGGGTGCGGTGGCTAGGCGGTCGTTGGCCGGTCCCAGGTCTTCCTCGGTGATGCCGACGCCGCGGTCCTCGACCTCGAGCGCCACGCCTTTGGCCACCCTGCCCGCCCGGACCGTGACCTCCGTGCCTGCCGGTGAGAACAGGGCCGCGTTCTCGATCAGCTCAGCCAGCAGGTGAATGACGTCGGCCACGGCGGTACCGATGACCGCATCCTCGGACTCGGCGAGCACGCTGACCCGGGTATAGTCCTCTACTTCGGCGATGGCCCCGCGGATCACGTCCACCACAGGCACCGGGTGACGCCAGCCGCGGCCTGGCGACGAGCCGGAAAGGATGAGCAGTCCCTCGGCGTGACGGCGCATCCGGGTGGTGAGGTGGTCGAGCTGGAACAGCTCAGCCAGCGTCTCCGGCGCGGTCGACCTGCGCTCCATGGCGTCGAGCATCGCCAGCTGCCGATGCAGCAGCGACTGACTGCGCCAGGCCAGGTTGCGGAAGACCTGGCTGACCCCGCGGCGGAGGCGGGCCTGGCCCACAGCCGCCTCAACGGCAGTGCGCTGGACCGAGGAGAACGCTTCGGTCACCTTGGCAATCTCTTGGATCCGGCCCGGTGCCAGCGGCGCCGCCTCAGCAGCGACATCGACGTCCTCGCCCTGGCTCAGCCGCGCGACCACCCGGGGCAGCTGGTCTTGTGCCAGGCCCAGCGCCGCACCCTGCAGGCTGGTGAGCTCCCGGCTGATTCGCCGGCCGAACCGCACCATCAGGTAGATCGACAGCAGGACCGCGAGCAGGCCCAGGCCGCCCGCCAGGATCACCTCCAGGAGCAGCCGGTCGCCGACCTGGGTACCCTGCCGGACCAGAGCGACCCGGTCCTGTGCCTCAGCCTTCTGGTAATCGGCGAACAGCGTGAAACTTGCCGCCCCGAATGCGACCCCGTTCAGATGGATCGGTCCCCTGGCGCCGACGCTGTCGACGACCTGGTTCTCGATAGCGGAGAAGCTCGTGTAAGCCTTCGACGAGTCGGCGTGCTGGTAGCCCGAGCCCAGGCTCGGATCCAGTTCGCTGAGCCCGTCCGCCATCAGCAGCCGCCGGTTCGCCACTGTCTGCACGAACAGCAGCCGCTCGGCCCCGGTCATCTGCCCGGCCGAGGCCAGGGTACCGCTGAGCAGGGTCACCTCTCGGGCGGCCAATTCCAGTGCCCGTCCGACTTCCACGCTGGCTGCCGCCTGCTGATACAGCGGCACGTTGTTGACGACGATTAGCCTGCTGAAAACGGCGAACTGCAAGTTCACGATGTTGTTGTAAGCCTGGAACGCGGCCAGCGGCGTCGTGCCTCCTGACTCGATCTGCGCCCGCAGGTTAGCCAGCCGGTCCAGTACCGACTGGAAGGCGCGCAGCGCCGGCTGCGCCGATTGTCCGATCATGCCAGGGCTGACGTTTATCCCGTTCCTGAACGCCGTGACGGCAGCATCGGTGGCCTGGAACTGCTTGAGCATGGGCGCTTTCGAGGTCCGGCGCCCGCTGCTCAGCCAGACGAACGTCTGCAGCCGCTCCAGCTCTAGCTGCCTGGCCAGGACCTGGGCCGCCCCACCGTAGAGCCGGTTTTCGGCGCTGAAGTTGTGCTCTTGAACGGCGTTCGAGACCGTGACGCTGGCGGCGAACCCCCACAACGCCAGCAGGGAAACGAGCGGGACAACGAAAATTAAGGCGAGCAGAACCCGGATCGGCAGTTGCCTCGGCAATCGCCTGGCGATGGCCATAACTCCCCCTCCGCACGAGCTGCATTTTGCAGTTCGGCTGTTGCATCTGTGGCTGCAATCTCAGGAGAAAAATTCGCGAATAGACTAGCACCGCGTTAATCGCTCGATACCGGTTTTAAAGTCAAGAGCGTATGGCCTGCTGGTGGGGCGTGACCTTGACTGCCAATGGCGCTTCGCGCGACGCTGAGGCGCGCCGCCAGAATGGTGATCATCCATAAACCTGACCACTCAGAGGGACGTGGACGTGCCTGAGCCCGCCGTTGCCGTGGAAGCAATGCTGTCTGGCCGTGCTGCGCTGCTGCGCGACGCGTGCGACCGGGCGCTCGCTTACCTTGAGTCGGTCCCGGACCGCCTGGTCGCGCCCGCCCGGGCGGCCGTCGCAGGCCTGCGCGAGCTCGACTTCGACCTGCCAGGACCGGGCCTGGCCGCGCCCGACGTGCTGCGTCTGCTCGACGATGCCGGCTCGCCGGCGACGGTGGCGAGCAACGGCCCGCGCTATTTCGGTTTTGTCATCGGCGGCGCATTGCCGGCTGCCCAGGCGGCGTCCTGGCTCGGCGCGGCCTGGGACCAGAACGCCGCCCTGACCGTCATGTCGCCGGTGGCAGCCCGCCTCAACGCGGTGGCGCTGCGCTGGATCATCGAGCTGATCGGCTTGCCGGCCGGGACGGCGGGTGGCTTCGTTACCGGTGCCACGATGGCCAACGCGACCTGCCTCGCGGCGGCCAGGGACGCGGTGCTGACCAGGACCGGCTGGGATGCGGCCGGTCAGGGCCTCGTCGGCGCCCCGCCGGTGACGGTCGCGGTCGGCGCTGAGGTGCATACGACCGTCCGCAAGGCACTAGGCCTGGTCGGCCTGGGCCGCGACCGCGCGACCGTGCTGCCAGTGGACGGCCAGGGCCGCATCGACGCACGCGATCTGCCCGCGCTCAGCGGCCCGGCGATCGTGTGCCTGCAGGCCGGGAACGTGAACACCGGCGCCAGCGACCCGTTCGGGCCGCTCATCGAGTGGGCCCGCGACGGCGGCGCCTGGGTTCATGTCGATGGCGCGTTCGGGCTGTGGGCGGCAGCGTCACCGGGCCTGCGCGAAGTCGTGGCGGGAGTGGCCGAGGCCGACTCGTGGGCGACCGACTGCCACAAGTGGCTGAACACGACTTATGACTGCGGCGTCGCGCTGGTGCGCGAGCAAGAAGCGCTGCTGGCGGCGATGCAGGCGTCAGCGTCGTACCTGCCCGGCAGCGCCGGAGCGGACGGCATGGGCCTCACGCCGCAGTCGTCTCAGCGGGCCCGCGGCGTCGAGGTGTGGGCGACGCTGGCTTCCCTCGGGCGCGATGGGATTGCCGCCCTGGTGGATCAGTCGTGCCGTCTGGCCCGCCGGTTCGCCGCCGGGCTGCGCGACGCTGGCTTCGAGGTGCTGAACGATGTCTGCCTCAATCAGGTACTCGTTTCCTTCGGATCCGCTGACCGGACCGACGAAGTGATCGCCGCGGTGCAGGAGGACGGGACCTGCTGGTGCGGCCCGACTACCTGGCAAGGCGTCCGGGCCATGCGGATAAGCGTCAGCGGCTGGAGCACCACCGAAGCCGACATTGACCGCAGCGTCGCCGCTGTCTGCTCCTGCGCGCGCGGTTGAGCGCGCGGGCGATGACATATCGGACGGCTGAGACGTCGCGGACCGGACCGGACCGGCAACTGCAGCCGTCGGGCGTGCCCGCTCCTCGTGATCCGCCGGACCGCAGTGAGGTCGTCATCATCGGCGGCGGTGTTATCGGCTGCGCTATCGCGTGGCAGCTGGCCTGCAGTGGCCGCGCCGATGTCACCGTCATCGAGCGCCGGCGGCTGACCGAGGGGACGACCTGGCACGCGGCCGGTCTGGTCGGGCAGTTGCGCAGCAGCACCGCCCTGACCGGCCTCATGCGCGCGAGCGTGCAGACTTACGCGGGCCTCGAACAGCGCACCGGGTATGCCACCGGCTGGCATCCGGTCGGCAGCGTTCGCATCGCCGCGAGCGACGGGCGCTGGGCCGAGCTTCAGCACCAGGCCGGCGTCGCGACCGCTGCCGGGCTCGATGCTGAGCTCATCACGCCGGCCGAAGCGCAGGGCCTGGTCCCGTTGCTGGACACCGCGGGCGTCCGCGGAGCCGTCTGGGTGCCGTCGGACGGCTACGCCGATCCGAGCCAGGTCACGCACTCCTTCGCAACCGGGGCGAAGGCGGCGGGCGTCAGCATCGCCGAGAACTGCCCCGTCCGTGCGATCGAGCACGACGGCCGCCGCATTGCCGCGCTGACCACCGAACGCGGCCGGATCGAATGTGATGTCGTGGTGAACGCCACCGGCATGTGGGGCCGCCGCACGGGCAAGCTAGCGGGCGCTGACCTGGCCGTCGGGGCCGTCGAGCATCAGTATGTCGTCACCGGCCAGATCGCTGGCCTGCCTGCGGATTCGCCGACGCTGCGAGACCCCGACGCTCGCATCTACCTCAAGCCCGAGACGGGCGGACTGCTGATCGGCGGCTGGGAAGACGGCACTCGGATGCCCTGGCCGGTGCCGCCGGACAACTTTGGGCCGGAGCTCTTCCTGCCAGATCATCAGCGTTTCGAGCCGCTCGCGCTGGCCGCCGCCGGGCGCATCCCGGCGTTCGCCGACGCAGGCATCCGCACCTGGGTGAACGGGCCCATTCCTTTCACCCCGGACGCCGAGCCGCTGATCGGTCGTGACGCCGCCCTGGCCAACCTCATTCACTGCTGCGGCTTCTCGGCCGGCATAGCGGCGGCAGGCGGTGCCGCTCAGGCGGTTGCTGGCCTGATCACCGAGGGCGACTCTGGCCTGGATTTGGCGCCGTTCGCGCCGGGCCGGTTCGGCGATCTTGGCGGCTTCCTGGATCGCGGCCGCCAGCTGACGGAGGCTTACGCAGGCTACTACCGCCTGCGGACGTGAGCTGTTCAGGCCGCGACCAGCCCGGGCCGACCCGTGCCGTGCTCGAGAATATGAGCCGCTCCCCGGATGACGCAGCGCAACGGGTCGTCCACGACCACGGCCGGTATGTCGGCGGTTGTCTCGATCCGGTAGGCCAGGCCAGGCAGCAGCGCGCCTCCTCCAGCTAGCCGGATCTTGCCGCGGAAAACGTCCTCTGCCAGGTTCGGCGGGATGTCGGCGAGCAGTTCCTGCACCGAGCTGATGATCGCCCGGACCGATGGCTCGAGCGCCGAAGCCACCAGGGCGGCCGGCAGGCGCTCAATCCGCGGTGTCCGGCGGGCGGCGTCGACGCCCACGGTTTCCACGTCCGCGGGCTCGCCGTCCCCCAGCCCGACGGTCATCTTGAGGTTCCTGGCGGCATCGCGGCCAAGCAGCAATCCGTACTCACGCCGCACTGCCTGCCGGACCGCGTCGTCCATCGCGTTGCCGCCAGTGCGCAGCGAGCGGGCCCGGACCACATGCGCGCCGGCGAGCACCGCTGCCTCGGTGGTGCCGCCCCCGATGTCTACGACGAACGCGCCCGACCCGGCGGCAAGATCCACGCCGGCTCCGGCGGCCGCCGCGATCGGCTCGTCGACCAGCAGTACCGAGCATCGGGGCCGCAGCGCCTCCGCCGCTGCCACGACAGCGCCCCGCTCCACCCCGGATACCTCGCCCGGCAGGCAGATCACCGCCGAGGTTCGCAGCAGGCTCCGGCGCAACTGGGCTCGCTGGAGAAACGCCTGCAGCATCGCCACCGTCGCGCCAAGATCGGCGATGACGCCGTCGCGAAGCGGGTGAATCACCTCGATGTCCTGGGTGTCCTTGCCGGTCAGCGCGTCCGCGGCGCGCCCGGCGGCAGCGACAGCTCCGGTTGACCTGTCAATTCCGATGGCGGACGGCTCATCGATGACGAGGCCGCGGCCTGCGAGGTAGACAAGAGTGTTGACCGTGCCGAGATCGATCGCCACGCCCGCCCGGAGCCGCATCGCCCGCCCTATGCCGGTTTACTGTTACGACTCCCAGTATGCCGTCGTACTTGTGATGATGCGGGCGGTCCGCCGCGATCACGCTGGCAGCGGGCTAACGCCGGCTCCAAGGCTGGCGGCCAGCCGGACGATGTGATCATGTGGGCTACAGGGAGGTCGCCGCGAATCCGCCCGCAAGCGGCACCACACCGGCGATGGGCAGCAACTGCGGTTTCTGGACCGGCCCAGCTACGGGCCGCCCGCATGGCTGCCTGCTCGCCGCCGGGACTGACATCCTGGGCCATCCGGCAGGCCGGGCCCTTGCCCTCGCGGCCTTCGCCAGCTGGCTGGTCACCGAGGCACTTGGTGCCTACATGCTGCGGAGCTGGATCATCAGCGGCAACGCCGGGCAGCGCAGGTCCCACCCGGATGCAATCTCGGTGCCCGTGCTGGCCGGCCACGCCGGTCTTGCTTTCAGCGGCTTCGTGTGCTGGGTCATTTTCCTGGCCACGACCTCGCCCGTCGCCGCATGGCTCGCGCTGGGTTTCCTCACGCCCGCCATCGGCCTCGGCATCTCGACGGTGACGGTATGGACGCCCTACCCCGTGCGCAGCCGGCGGGAAGTTCCTGCCGGGCACCCGGACCAGCCGCGCGACGTCGGCCATGCACATCGATATGAGGGTAACCAGGCCGCGTCCAGGTCGATCCCCGACGATCTGCTCGCCAGTGCGCTGGCGGATGAGGAACTGACCGGCCAGCTTGTCGACCGGCTGCTGGCCGCCAACCTCGAGCAGCCAGGGCCGCCCCGGCTCGACTATCGGCCGCTCATTCCGCTAGCGCACGGGACGATGGCGGTTTTCACCTTCCTGCTCGTTACCCTGACCGCCATCGGCGCCTCCTAGCCCCATGACCGCGCTCGAGGGTGACGGCGCTCGCGTCGCGGGCCGGCGGGACGGACGACATCCCAGCTAGCCGGTCGCTGAGAGCACGCGGTCCATTCCGCTTTGTGCAGTCCGCGTGTTCTCGGTGGCCTATTCGGTTATTGCCGCCGAGTTGCAACCGTCGACCCATGAGGAAGCGTCTAAAGTGCCGGATACATCGACTATTTGCGGACGCAACCGTCCGTGACGGGAGGTAACGGTGGGAGTTTCTCGGCTGGTCCCCACGAAGCGAATGCGAGGCCTCGCATTGGCGGCGTCGGCGGGCCTCGTGGTTTTCGGGGTAAACGGGGCAGGTGCAAGCTCAGCGCTCGGCGCGGCGCGGCCGTCGGCCGCGACTGTCCAAGGCCCGACGCTCAAGCTGATCGCGGCGCAGAACACCATCAAGGTGGGAAAATTCGGCAAGAACCCGGTGTTCTTTGACCCGGGGATCTGGGTCGCGTCACTCGGAGGCCCGTTCCAGCTCGACGTGAAGCGAGCCAGCTATACCAAGCCGCTGACCATAGCCCAGGCGATCAGGACCTCCGGCGGCACGTTCCGGCACCGCCTCCCGGCCTGGACCCTGGACAGCTGGAACGGGCTCCGCCACTTCCTCCACGTCACTATTCGCAACCGCAAGGGCAGGGTGGTCGCCACCTCTAGCCTGACGTTCTGCCCGGATAGCTATGACGTTTCGCGGACCAATCCTGGCAGCGCCCTGACCTCCAACTATCCGCAGCAGTGCTCGGCCTATGACCCGTTCTCGATCGGCGAGGTGTGGGGAATAGCACGAGGCTGGGCCGTCGACCCGCAGGAGTATGAGGCTTACAAGCTGAACTACGGGACCTACACCTACACCGAAGCCATCGGCCCGCGCTATGTCCACCTGTTCCGGATTCCGGCCAAGGACGCAACGGCCACAGTAAAGCTGAAGGTGGTCAAGGGCCAGCCATGCTGCGGGCCGTTCATCTGCTGCGCTACTGCCCCCGTCCCGGCGCATTTCGTCAGGGTGGCCACGCATCGTGCCGGATCGGCACATCCGGCTCTGCCCAGCCTGCCTGCTGCCCCGACGCTGAAGAACCCGCCCGTCTCCGCCCTGCCGGATCTCGTCCCGCTGCCGTCCTGGGGCATCTCGACGGAGAACAACAGGAAGGGCGGCGATACCTACTTGGACTTTGGCGCGACTGTTTTCATTGCCGGACACGCAGAACTCGACGTTGAAGGCTTCCGCAGTAACGGCTCCGACAAGATGAACGCCTACCAGTACTTCTGGCGGAACGGTCACCTGATCGGACGGGCGCGCGTCGGGACGATGGGATTCGCTAACTACAACTCCTGGCACTTCCAGCAATTTGCGCAGTACAAACTGCTGAACGCGCATAAGAAGGTGGTAGTCGTCAGCCGGAAGATCGGGTTCTGCATCGCGCCTACTGACGGGGTTGACATGCTGCTGCCGCACGCTGTGTGGGTGCCCCTCTACACCGGCATCGCCGGCAACTGCGGCAGCCCGGCCGCCCTGTGGGTGCAGGAACTGCTGCCGCTCGGCTGGGCCGACACCTATTTCCAGTCAGTGCCGTACCAGTCTTTCGAGATCACTGACCTGCCGAACGGCACGTACTACATCGAGATCATCGCCAATCCCGAGCACCTGCTGCACGAGGTCAACACGAAGAACGACATCTCGCTGCGAAAGGTGATCATCGGAGGTACTAAGGGCCACCGCACGGTGCGGGTTCCTGCCTTCCACGGGATCGATCCGGAGAATCCTGGCGCGGGCTACAACGGCCCGCCGCCACCGCCACCGTCGCCGTCACCGTCAGCCACGGCGACAGCGACAGCGTCGCCAACCCCGTCACCGACTAGCTGAGCCCGGCGCGCCAGCCAGGGTAGGCCAGCAGGCTGTCGCCGGGGCCCGCGCTTTGCGCGGCCCCGGCGGCGGCGGTTGATCAGCTGACCATGTCGAACGTGTCCGGGTCCGGGCCGGTCCGCTCGTTCCGGTTCAGCGCGCTGATCGCCTCGACGTCCTCGCCCGTCAGCTCGAACTCAAAGATGTCCCGGCCTACACCCGGCCGGCTACCTCTTGCCAGGACCGGCCGCTGCGGACGCTGCCCGGTTGCTGCGCCGTGACATCCGACCCCGGCCAGGCATGCTCGTCGCGCGTCTTGACCAGGATCCACCGGCGGTCGCCGGTCCTGGTCAGGGCGAACCCGCCAGACAGCTTCGAGCCATGCAAGCGCACCGACAGGTGGCCCGGCTCGTCCCGGACGATCTCGGCCGGGCCCTCGTCCCAGATGATGACGGCACCGCTGCCGCGGCGCTGTCCCAGGTGCACGCCCTCGAAGTCGCCAGCCGACAATTCATGATCTTCTACCGGGACGGCCAGCCGGCGGACGACCGGGTCCATCGACGGCCCCTTGGGCACCGCCCACGACCGGAAAACGCCGTCGCAGGAGATCCGGAGGTCGTAATGAAGCCGGGTTGCGTCGTGCAACTGCACCACGAACCGCGATTCGGTCACAGCGCGAGGCTATCGGACTGGGCGGCGCACCTTCTCGTTGTACTCAGGGCTGGAAGGTCGCGTTGTTGACGTAGTAAAACGGCGCTCCGGTACTGTCGTTGCCCTCGAGGATCAGCTTCTCGCCGGTCCGCTGCCACGTGCATGCGAAGGTTCCCGCGGCGCCTTGACAGCCGGCGAAGGTCCATCCGTCCGACGCTTTCCAGTTCCGAGCGAAGAGCGCCTCCACTGCCAACGGAATGGCTTCGAAAGCGGCAGCTGCGCGGTCGTTGTGAGTCCACGCCTGGTAAACCAGGTCCGCCGCAGCTGACCCGCCGGCGGCGCGGAGGTATGCCAGCACGAGCGCGTTCCAGGTGAACGGGCCGACGATGCCGTCCACACTGAGCTCACAGAACGACTGGAAACTGCGCACTGCGCTGTCAGTGTCCGGGCCGAATATCCCGTCGACGGTCAGCCAGCCGCTGCGCGACTTAATCTGGCTTTGCACCGCACGGACGGCCTCTCCGGTGCTGCCAGTGGACACTTCGATGATGAGGGCAGGCCAGGTCTGGTTCCCGACCTTGCCGTCAACCGTGAGGCCGTGCTCGGCCTGGAAGGCACGCACGGCTGCGGTGGTCTTCGGGCCGAAGTCGCCATCAACGGTGAGCGGCGGGCTCGCTGCAGTAACTGTGCCCGATGCTGGCGCTTCGCTGGCCGCTTCAGACATTCCGCCTAAAAGCCTCTGCCTGCTTGCCGGCTCAGTGCCGGACGATTCGGACAGATGCTCGTTGAGCAGATACTGGATACTGCAGACGTTCTCGCCCGTGGAGCCCTCTTGTTCGAGCGGCCAATTCAATGCCATTGTGATGCCCTTTCCGTTCTGCCCCGTTTTTATCCTCGCTGTAGAACGATGACCTTAATTCCCGCCCTAAGCAGTATGCGCCTTGCCAATAACTCATTAACCAAGGTTCGTGAATGCGCTCGGTTGGCTGGAGGTTATCCGGCCTGGACCGGGTCCGGCAGCGGCTGGCCTGAGCGCACGTCCAGGACCACTCGCAGGCCGAGTGGGCGACGCAGCCTGACCTGCGTCTTGATGATCAGCCCCACACCAGCGCAGCCCTGGCCCGGCGGGGGTCCGGGTTGCGCCACCGGGACTGTCCCTACTACCGCAGTGCTGGCGGTCTCATAAGTCTCCGCTCGTGCGCGCGGCGCCGGATAGCCGCTGCAACCGCCAGCGGGCACCCCCAGGGTCAGGATGCGCCCGTCGGCAGAGATATCGATAAGACCTGCTAGCGGCATCAGGTTAGTACGCAGGACAGCCAGCGTGTGGGGCACCACGGCTACCTGGGTGAACGTCCAGGGCAGCTGCGCGACCCTGAACCGCCATGCGGGAACCTGCGCCAGGCCCCGGCTGGTCGGCAGCGCGACAGTGGCTGGCTGCATTCCGGTGACGGTCAGGTCACCGAGCTGACGGCACGAGTACGGGCCGCCGCACGGGGTCCGGGTGGCTAGGACCCGGAATGCCGCTCGTGAGTCTTCGACCGGAACACGTACAGTAGCGCCGCCAGCCCAGCGGACGACATCGCCAGGGGAGCCTGACGGGAGCGAAGTAGCGAGCCTGAAGTGTCCTGACGAGAACATGTCCTTCTGCCGGCCGCTATCGAACCCGGCGTTGTCCGGGATCTGGATGAGCGGCTCGCCGCCGGTGAGCACCAGGCCGGTGCGCCAGGCCCGTGCCAGGGCAGACCGGCTCCACCGATCGCTCACGATGCGCGCCCTTTGAAGGAACGAGGACGGCGGCTGACGACCACTGTTGAATACCGTCCTGCTGCCGGACGACGGAACGGTTCCGGTCCCGCAGCCTGCGAGAGCGATGACCGTCCCCGCCGCCGCAATCAGCATTGCCGGACCCTGGAAACAAGGTGGCCGCATGGCGTCTCCCGGCTCAAAGGCTCGGTCATCGGACGTGCAGAGAGCAGCCGACGTTCCTAGCCTGTGGTGCGGAGACTACCGGAGCGAGCTTTGCGAGTGGGAAGTCTGATCATGACGCTTCGGGCTAGCATGATGCGTCATGCGACTCGTGGGCGATTTCGGAAGGTTCCTGGCGGCAGCTGGAGCAGGGCTCGCGGTCGTGGCGGGCGGCGTCGCGGGCTATCCGGCCTACATACACGCCACGCAGCAGAGCGGGCAAGCCGCCGGAGCGCTCGCACCGCGGCCGGTCCCGGTTCGGGCCGAGCTCGCCGCGCTCAGCATCGCGACCCGGCCGCTGACTGGCTACGGCAATCCCGCCGGCCATGTCCCGGTCCCGAGGGCCGCCCGTGCGGTGAGCACGAGGCACCCGAACCATGTCATCGGTCGCGGCACCCCCGCGAGCTGCACCTCGGCCGCGGTGGTGCGGGCGGTCGCCAGGGGCGGTGTCATCACCTTCAACTGCGGCCCGCGGCCCGTGACGATCGTGATGCAGGCGACCGCGAAGGTTGTGAACACCAGCCACCGTGTTGTCATCGACGGCGGGGGGCGGGTCACCCTCAGTGGTGGCGGCAGGCACCGGATCCTGTACATGAACACCTGCGACAAGAAGCAGAAGTGGACCACGAGCAATTGCTGGGAGCAGCAGTGGCCGCAGCTGGTGGTGCAGAACATCACCTTCAAGTACGCCTACTCCGGCACCCGGCAGACCGCCACGTCGAGCTACGGCGGCGGTGCCATCTTCGACGAGGGCGGCCAGCTGAAGGTGGTCAACTCCGGCTTCTTCGACAACCGGTGCTACAAGTACGGTCCTGACCTCGGCGGCGCGGCGGTGCGGGCCCTCGGCATGTGGCAAGGCAGCCCTGTTTACATCACCAAGGACACCTTCAGTGGCGGCCGGTGCTCCAACGGCGGCGCGCTGAGCAGTATCGACGCCAGCTGGGACGTATTCAACAGCCTGATGGTCGGCAACAAGACGACGGGCCGGGGCGAGAACCCGAAGGCGCCAGGCACGCCTGGCGGTGGTAGCGGCGGCGCCATCTACACCGACGGTGATGCGTACAACGTGACGATCGACGGCACCGCAATCCGCTACAACGTGGCCCATGGAGGCGAAGGCGGCGCCATCTTCTTCGTGGTGGACGCCAAGGGCGGGCGACTGACGATCAAATACTCGACGCTGCACCACAATCCGAGCGGCGGATACCAGAACGCGCCTGGCATCTTCGACTTCGTCGACGGAAGCGTGACTGCGCCGACGGTGATTCACTCCACCATCAACTGAGCAAGGCGGCGCGGACACGAGCGGCGGGTTCCCGGCAATGGTGGTCACAAGCAAGCCCTCCGCACTAGAATTTTGACTGAACATTCAAACAACTGATGAACAGCGTCTGAACGCGGTGGCTGGCCGCCGAATGAACGGCCACTGTGTCCAGTGGCACAGCACGCACGGATCGCCGAGTCTTGCGCCGCGGAGGTAGCAGCCCATGATCCGCACTTTCCTCGCCTCGGCCGCCGCGCTGATGGCGGCGGGCATCGCGCTCGCCGCGCCGCCGGCCCAGGCTGTGGCAGCCGGGCCGGCTACCGCCGCCGTCCCGATCGCTGCTACCGCCGCCGTGGCCGCGAAATCGCACGCCGGCGCGGTTACACCGGCGCACACCCTGGCGCGACCGGGTGCGAACCTGGTCCTGAACCCGGGTGCGCAGGCCGGCGCGTACTCGGCTCGGGGCTGGGACGCCGTCACGATCCCCGGCTGGCAGGTCGTCAGCGGGCTGCCAACGGTCGTCAGGTACGGGACCAGGCGCCTCCCCGGCGCCACCGGGCGGTGGCCGGCCGTGCGCGGCGGCCAGCTCTTCGCTGGCGGTGCCGGCGGAACGGCGCGGCTCCGCCAGGTCGTCGAGCTGCGCTCGGGCAGCGGGTCGCGCATCCCAGCCGGCACGAGGTTCTCGCTGGCCGCGTGGCTAGGTGGCGACTCCGCCAGCCGCGCGGCTCTCAGCGTGACGTTCCGGTCCGCGCGCGGCCGGGTGCTGGGCCGTCGCGCCATCGGTCCGGTAGGCGGCGAAGGACCCGATGCCACCATCGCGCACCGCACCGGGGCCGGCCTGCTCCCGGCCGGTACCGCCAGCGCCACTGTCGAGCTGACCCTGGCGACATCGCTGACCAGCAACGACGGCCCGTACGCGCCGTTCGCCGGGTACGACCGGGGCGTGGCTGACGGGCTGCGGTTCAGCGTGTCAGCAGCGGTCTGCGCCCCGGTGCTCCGCGCGCCGGTGTCGCGCATACCCCGGTACCGGCATGTCTTTCTCTTCTACTTCGAGAACGAGGACTACAAGTCGGTCATCGGCAACACCAGGCTGGCGCCCTTCCTGAACGGGCTGCTGCCGCACGCGAGCCTGCTGGCGAACTCGTTCGCCGAGGAACACCCGAGCGACGGCAACTATCTCGCGCTGGCCGGCGGCAGCGCATTCGGAATCCCGCTGACCGATCCGCTGGAGGAGAACCCGCAGTTCACGATCCGGGCCCGCAACATCGGCGACCTGATCGACTCCGCGCACGAGTCGTGGAAGGTCTACCTGCAGGCCGCGAACGGACCGTGTGACGACACGGTGCATGGCTACTACTGGGACGACGACGCGCCGATGACCTATTTCGCGGACGTGCGCGGCCGGCCCGGCTATTGCGCAGCGCACCTTGTTCCGTTGCAGGCGCTGCAGGCTGACCTGTCCAGCGCCGCCAGCACGCCGAGCTTCGCCTGGATCAGCCCCGACGACTGCGCGGACATGGAGGGCTGCGGCATCAGGGACGGTGACAACTTCCTGGCCACCGAGCTCGGTGCGATCATGGCGTCACCCGCGTGGCGGACGCAGCGTTCGCTGGCCATCCTCACCTTCGACGAGGACGGCTACGATCACCAGCACCCGGCGCAGCGCGTCGCGACGGTCATGCTCGGTTCGGCAGGCGTCCGATCGGGATACGTGTCGCACGTCCGCTACACCCACTACAGCCTGCTGCGCACCGTCGAGGGCGCACTCGGGCTCGGCACGCTCACCGCGAACGACCGGTACGCGCAGCCGGTCAATGACGCGTTCCGCCGGGTAGCCGGGTCCAGCATCGCGACGATCGCCTCGCCCAAGCCAGCCGCCCTCAGCTCACCGGTGCCCGTGAGCTCGCCGGCGCTCATCAGCACGCCCGCCACGGTCAGCCCCGCAGGCGCCGCACCGCGGCAGCAGACCGCCTTCGTAGTGAACTCTGCCTCCGACTCCGTGACCCCGGTCAATGTGGTCACCCGGCGGGCCGGGCGCCCGATCCCGGTCGGCAAGGATCCGCAGGCGATCGCGATCACGCCGGACGGCGCGGCCGCTTACGCGGTCAACAGCCGGTCCGGAACGATCACGCCGATCAGCACCGTGACGAGGAAGGCGGGCCCGCCGATTCCTGTCGGCAGCGACCCGCAGGACATCGCGATCTCGCCGGACGGCCGCACCGCGTACGTGACCGACATGGGCGCCAGCGCCGTTACCCCGGTCAACCTCGTGACCGGCCGGGCCGGGACGCCGATCCGCGTCGGCGAAGAGCCGCGAACCATCGCCATCACGCCCGACGGGCGCACCGCGCTCGTGCTCGACTGGGGCGGCGCCGCGGTCACGCCGATCCGGCTGCGTTCCGGCCATGCGGGCCAGCCGATCCCCGTCGGAAGCTACCCGTTCGCGATCTCGATCGCGCCCGGCGGGGCCACTGCCTACGTCGCCGCCTACGGCTCGGACGCTGTCACGCCGATCAGCATCGCCAGCCTGCGGGCCCGGGCCGCTATCCCGGTCGGCCAGGCTCCGGACGCGCTGGCCGTTACCCCGGACGGCACGACCGTGCTCGCCGTTGGGGGCGACTCCGATTCGGTGACCCCGATCAGCGCGGTCACAAGCGGGGCGGCCGGGCTGCGAGCGCGGCCGGCTATCCGGGTCGGATTCTCGCCCGAGGCCGTGGCCATCTCCGCGTCGGGCGCGACCGCGTTCGTCGTGAACACGATCTCCGGCACCCTCACGCCCATCAGCGTCGCCTCGGGGCGGCCGGGGCGGCCGATCCCGGTCGCGTCGTACGGCTACCCGACGGCCATCGAGCTGGCGCCCTCGGGGTCCACCGCTGTGGTGGTCGATACCTATTCCGGCCAGGTCACGCTGGTCTCTACCGGCAGCCGCCGGGTGCTGTCCGCCATCACCGTGGGCAGCAACCCGGTGGCCGTCGCGATCGCCCGGTGATGCCAGCGGCCCGGCGCCGGCCTTAGGCCGCGCCGTCGAGCGCCGCTGCGATGGCCAGCACGGCGTCGACGGTCATCCGGATTGCCGGGCTCAGCGCGGCGGGCCAGGTGGACAGCTTGACCACCACGGTCTGGCTGGGCACGTGCACGAACACGTTCTGCCCGTTGATCCCGGAGGCGTGAAAGAACGGGACCGCCGGGTCACGCACCCACCAGCAGTTCCGGTAGTGCGCGCCGGCGGGGTATCCCGGCGCGTCGCCGGCCGCGGTAAACGCCTCCGCACCGTCAGGCGCGCCGGCCACGATGTCGGTGATCCAGGCGGCTGGCGCGATATCCGGCCGGTGGGCCGGGCCTCCGCCCCCGAACAGCAGCCCGAACCGGCCAAGGTCGCGCAGTGTCGCGCAGATACCGCCGTCTGCCATCGCGTTGCCGCGGCCGTCGACGGTGATCTCCGCGTCGAACTCGGCGCCCATGGGCTGCCAGATCAGCTGCGCGATCAGTTCGTGCAGCCGCGCCCCGCCGGCCCGCTCGAGGACCCAGCCCAGCACGTCAGTGAGGATCGACCGGTACCGGAACGGGCCGCCGTGCTCGCCATCGTTGTCCAGGGTTGCGTAGTACTCGAGCGCGTCGGCCGGCCGGGGCGCGCCGTCATCGGGCCGCCACAGGTAGACGCGCTCATACCGCCGGACGTCCGACGCCGGGTTGTCGTAGGTCTCGTCGAAATGCGTGCCCGCGCGCATGTCCAGCAGGTGCTGGACGGTCGCGCCCCGGAACGAGGTCCCGGCTAGCTCCGGCACGATCACCTCGATCGCGGCCGAGACGTCCAGCAGGCCCCGTTCCCAAAGAATTCCGGCGACGGTGGAGACGACGGACTTCGACACCGACATCAGCAGGTGCGGTGTATCTGGCGTCATTCCGTTGAAGTACTGCTCGCTGATGACCCTGCCCCGGTGCAGGACGAGGAAGCCGTCGGTGTAGGTGCTGGCCAGCATCTCGCCAACCGTCAGCTCCTCATCACCGGAGCGAAAGGTGATGCCGGCGATGTCCCGCCCGGCGCTCGGCAGCGGGCGCGACGGGCCGGCGCCGCGGCTGATCCGCGCTGTCGGGATCAGCTCGCGGATGTGCTGGAACGCCCACCGGTTGAACGGCGGGTCTTGCCAGTTCGCCAGGGTGACCTGCCGTTCCGCGGGAAACGGCGGCACTCCGGTCATCAGCTGATGATCACTATCCGGCGGGGCCACGGGGTTAGCCATTAGCATAATTTAGTGGACTATGGGAGAACTGGCACGGCCGCGGGCGTCGCTCCGGCGCGCCGCATCATCCCGCTGCGGCAGCGCAAGGTCGACTGGATCTTGCTGGCCTTCTTCGCCGTCAACCTGTTCTTCATCACGTACTTCGTGGACATCGAGCAGCTGACCATCGCGAATCCGTTCCATTTCTCGTATCCGGCCTGGCCGCCGCACGCCATCGTGAACATGGTCCATTCCTATGGCCAGAAGTACGATCCGCTGCTGATGGCCCGTCCCGCCTTCTGGCGCATGACGATCTGGATCGACGTGCTCTGGAACGGCCCGTTCTATGTCGCGGCGCTGTATGCGATCAGCCGCGGCCGGGAGTGGATTCGCGTGCCGGCGCTGATCTGGTCCGGCTCGATGAGCGCCGTCGTGCTCATCATCCTGGCCGAGGAGTACGACGGCATCCACGCGAGCCCGCATTTCACCATCGTCTTGCTGCTGAACATCCCGTGGCTGGCGTTGCCGCTCGGCACGATCATCCGGATGGCTCGCGAGCACCCCTTCACCAGGCCTGCGGCCGCGCTGAGCGTCTCGCCGGAGCCCGCCGCCGGCACACCTTTATTCGCACCGGTCCTAGCCGCCTGGAGGCGCGTCATGAAGGCACCGACCGAGAAAGCCACTGGCAGCGGAACGCAGCCCGGCGAGCCCTCGTATGCCTATGCCGAGGCACAGCGCGTCTTTCACTGGTACGCCAGGAATGCCAGGCTGAGCCGGATCAGGTTCCAGGTTTCGGAGCTGGTCTTGCTGATCGTAGCGGCCGGCGTTCCGGTGGCCGGCATCCTGACGCCCGGCGATGCCCGGCCGGCGGCCATCATCGGCGCCGCCGTTGTTGTGCTGACCGGGTTCCGGTCGGTCTTCCGCTGGCATGACAACTGGACCAGGTTCAGCGGCGCGTGCGCAGCCATCAAGATCGAGCTGCGGCTGTACGAGGCGGGCGTGGACCCGTACGGGGATCCGGTCAGCCGGGATGAGCTGCTGCTCCGGAAGATCAACTCGACCGAGCTTGCGGAGACAGCCCGGTGGATGACGCTGCCCCCGCCCGGCCGGCCGGTACCCGACCCGCAAGGAGCGCCCGCCAAGGCCGGCTCCTAGCGCGCGCAGCGCATCGGCCGGTGCGGGCGCGCCCGGCTGGCGTGACCAGCGAGCCGAACGAGACAGTATTGCGCGGAATCCGCTGAAGCATCTTGGCTAGCGCCTGCGAGCGGTGGGAGAGTCGTGCCAGATGGGAGAGGCACTCCCCGAAAGGAGATCCGCAAATGCGGTTAAGGCGCGGGCTGCTTTTAGCGGCCATCGTTCTCAGCACGGCAGGAATGGTCCTGTCGGCGAGCGCAGGCGTGGCATCGACGTCCAGCCACCACGCAACGGCCCCCGGGATCGTCCCGCTGATCGTCGTCGGACCTGAGGTGGCGACCGGCTCGGCGCAGCCGCCGACGGGCGCGGAATGCCTGGCGGACTTCCAGATCGCCTGCTACCGACCTGCAGACCTGCAGGCCCAGTATGACTTCGGCCCGCTCTACGCTAAGGGCGACAATGGGTCGGGTCAGACAATCGTGATCTTCGACGCGTTCGGCAGCCCGACTATCCGATCCGACCTTGCCACTTTCGACCAGGCCATGGACCTGCCTGCGCCGCCCTCGTTCAACATCTACGCTCCGGAAGGCGTCCCCAACTACAACTACACGCATGTGCCGAGCCCGGTGGACTTCCACAACAAGAACATCGGCACCAAGATCAGCTGGGCGTACGAGACGACGTTGGACGTGGACTGGGCGCATGCTATTGCCCCAGGAGCCAACATCGATCTCGTTGTCACGCCGATCCCGGAGACACAAGGCGTGCAGGGCATACCGAACATGCAGAACGCTCAGCAGTTCGCGCTGTCCAACAACCTAGGGACCATCTGGTCGAACAGCTGGTCAGCGACCGAGCAGGGCTTCCACAATTCTGCCGTCATCGCCAACCTCGACAAGCTGTACGCCACGGCAGCCTCCGATGGCGTGAGCGCTTTCTTCGCCACCGGCGACGCCGGCGTAGCCAACGGCAACAAGCAGGGGACCGTCTATCCCTTCGCCACGGTGAACTACCCGACATCCAGCCCCAACGTGGTTGCGGTCGGCGGCACGCAGGTCAACCCGCCTACAGCCTCGATCTCTTCCTACCAGTCCGAGCAGGTCTGGAACGACGGCTACGGGGCTGGCGGCGGCGGCTACAGCACCGTCTTCCCAGAACCGTCCTACCAATCCACGGCTGGCATTCCCGATCAAACCGGCACTCGCGGGCTCCCTGATGTCTCGATGAACGCGGCCGTGATCAGCGGCGTGCTTATCTATGAAAGCTTCGACCCGACCGGCCCGGCGGGCTGGACGATCATCGCGGGCACAAGCGAAGCCACGCCGATGTGGGCTGGCACCGACGCGGTCATGAACCAGGCCGACGGACCGCTCGGGTTCCTGACACCGCGGCTCTACCAGATCTACCAGAATCCGGTCCTGTACCCGGAGGCGTTCCACGACATCACGGTCGGCAACAACTCCTTCGGCGGAATCACCGGCTACACGGCCGGCACCGGCTGGGACGCCGCGACCGGGCTGGGAACGCCCGACGCCGCGGGCCTCGCGGCAGCGCTGAAAGACACGACACCGTAACGTCGGCGCTCCGATGGGACCCGGCGGGCGCGCCCGCCGGGTCCCATTGCTGACCGGTGCTCAAGGTGGCTCAACACGGCTTCCCAGAGCCTCTGCAGGGTCGGCCGCGCACGCGGGCGCGCAGAGGTGAGGGAGCCAGCAGAGGTAGCGAGCTAACGGAGCTCGGCGTCCAGCACCGCGGTGAAAACCTCGCCGATCTCCGCAATTTCGGCCGCGGAGATGACGAACGGCGGGGACACCTGCAGCGCAACGCCGCGCAGCAGCCTGGTGATGACGCCGTGGTCGCGAGCCGCGGCAACAAGGCGGCCCCCGAGCGCGGGATCAGCCTCCCTGGCCGCCTGAGCGATCTCGACTGCGCCCAGCAGGCCGGCGCCGGTGCGGACCTCGGCCACGAGCTCGTGCCCGGCCAGCGGAGCGAGCGCAGTGGCCAGCACCGGCTCAAGCTCCCGCACCCGCCGCACGAGCCGCTCCCCCTCCACGATGTCGAGGTTGGCCAGCCCGACCGCGCATGCAGCCGGGTGCGCCGAGTAGGTGTAACCGTGCCGGAATATCTCGGCCGAGCCGGGCCGCCAGAACGGCTCGGTCACCTTCGGCCCTGCCACTACCGCGCCAAGCGGCAGGTAGCCGGAGGTCAGGCCCTTAGCCACGATCATCATGTCCGGCTCGAGGCCGTACCGGTCGCTGCCGAACCATTCGCCGGTACGGCCGAACCCGGTGATCACCTCGTCTGCCACGAACAGCACGTCGTTCTCCCGGCAGATCTGCTGCACCTGCGGCAGGTAACCATCCGGCGGGAAGTACACGCCGCCCGCGCCGATGACCGGTTCGCAGAAGAACGCGCCGACCCGGTCGGGCCGGCCTGCTCGATCAGCTTGGCCAGCGCGGTCGCGTCATCCCAGGGCACGTGCTCCACAAGCGTGACCAGCGGGCCGAAGGGGTCCGTGTTCGCCGGGATGCCGCCGAGCGACGTGCCGTAGGCGTTCACGCCGTGGTAGGCGTGCGACCGCGCGACGATGACCTGCTTGCCGGGCTTGCCTACGGCGCGCCAGTACGCCCGGGTGAGCTTGGCCGCGGTGTCGATGGCATCGGAGCCACCGCCCGGCGTGAAGAACACCTTGGCGCCGGGTATGGGCGCCAGGTCTGCGACCCGCTGCGCCAGGGCCTCGGCCGGCTCGCTGGAGAAGATCTCGAACGCCTGATAGCCAGCGATTTCTCGCATCTGCGCGGCGGCAGCATCGGCAAGCTCGGTCCGGCCGTGCCCGATGTTGCAGTACCAGAGGCTGGCGATTGCATCCAGATAGGAGCGGCCGGAGGAGTCGTACACCGTCGCGCCAGCTCCGCGGGTGATCGTCACGGTCTTGCCCGCGATGTTGGCCATGTTCGCGAACGGGTTCCACATGGCGGGCCCGCTGGCCGCGCGGTCGGCTGATGACACCTCGGGGAGTTCCTTTCTGTGATGTAGCTGTCCGTTCAATCTAGCGGTCCGCCGCTGCGCTCCTTGATCGCCTTGAGCGTGACGGCGGCGGTGCTGATCACGGGATCTGTGCTCGAGCGGGGCCTGCCAATGGAAGTGGTCGCGTGATGCCGCGCCCGTCGCCGCGCGCAGCCGCGGCCCAGCGGCGCTGGCGGCAGTGAGCCGCCCGTGATATGGCGCGGCTGTGCGAGGTCGACATCAAGGTAATCCTCGTCGGCATTGATCGCCTCACCGCCGAAGGCCTGGCGGATATGACCGGCGTACTGGTGCAACCGGCGGTGACGGGGCCACTTGCCGTGCCTGAGCACAGGGTCTGCCGTGCTGCGCTCGAGGTTCCAGTGCCCGAAGAATATGACGTCGGGCAGCACGTAGGAGCAGCGGTGGTATTGCCCGGCGAGCTCGGTGATCCCGGAGTTCGTGCTGCTGTAGACGCCCGATTCATAGCCCAGATGATGGAGCCTGGCGGTCCAGGCCGAGAAGAATCTGAGCGCTGGGCTGGCATACGCGGCCGGGTATCCCTCCATGTCGTAGTAGAGCACGGTCCGCCGGCTGAAGCCCAGCCGCCGCGCCTGCGCGACCGCGTCGCTGGCGGCGGCGGTTGCCTGCTGGGCCGGCGAGGTCAGCTGTCCCAGATTCGCCTGCGGCCCGACATAGGTGGGCATGAAATGCCATCCGGCGAGGGCTTGCTGCCTGAGCCACTTGCGGGTGAGGTTGGGCTGGGCGCAGGTGCGATCCGCGCCGCCGATATAGACGCCGACGGCGCGGTACCGCGAGAACCGGCGCCACGCGCGCATGTAGGCCGAACTCGGTGCCTCGCAGGCGTCAAAGCCGAAGCCGCGGTAGTTCGTGATTCCGGCCGACAACGGCGCGGCCCTGTGAGAGCCAAGCCAGCGGGTCGCCCGGTGCTGCCCGCGCAGTCCGGGCCGACTCGGCTGCAGCGGCGCCAGCACGGCCGGCTGCGGAATCTCGATTTCGGGCCCGGGCAGCGAGGCGCTCCGGAGGATGTGGTCTATCTGCCCGGGGTCGGTGCTGAACGTCGCCGTGATGCGTATCCGTGGCGCCAGCACCATGATTTGCCTGGCTACCGGGTTCTCGACCGATGACCGGGCGGACCGGGCGGCCGCCGGCGCTATCAGCAATGCCTCGGTGGTGCCGATCAGGCCGGCCGGGCAGGACTCATTGCGGCCTGGCGTGCCGAGGTAGACCGCGTGCCGGTCGAAACGGACGCACGCCCGCGGATGCCTGGCCAGATTGACGACAAGCCAGGAACGGGGCACCTGCAAGGTGTATCCGGCGAACGCGACGGGCCTGAGGACCGGGCCCGCGGTTGCCAGCGCGCGGACGGACTCAGCCGGCAGCACGAGCATGAGGCCCGCGAGGCCAACACCCGTGACGAGCGCGGCCTTGCGCGCTAGCCGGCCCCGCTGTGAAGCAAGCATCCCGAAAACCCCCCGCCTCTAGCGGGATTGGAGCAGCACTTCCGCTGCTGCCGCCCGCCGTCCGGCCGTCTGACAGTGTGCCAGCCGCCGCACCTCAGCGCACGCACCAGAAGGTTTGCGTTGATCTGACTAGATATTGGACAGCCGAGGCAACCGGTAAGCCCGGAACCGGCAAGTGCCTCGCCGCAAGGGCCCCGGCGACATCACGCGGTGGTTCGCCGCCGGACTTGGCGATCTCGGGCCATCCGGCGCGGCTGTTCCAGCGTGGTTCGCTCCCGCGTCATCTGCTCACAACGTACGGCGACAGGCCCGCTGTCACGATGGGGCGCGCGAAGCCGACGAGCGGCGCCGCAGACCCGGCCGCCGGAGCGGAGGTCCGATGCTACGACGACTGCCGCGCCTGATCACCGCGCCCAGACTCGCCTGGGCCATGCTGCTGACGGCGGGCGCCCTAGCCGCGTTAGCCGGCAGCGCCGACCCGGGCGCGGGGAGGGCCGCCAGCAGGCCCGAGGCGGCGCAGAGCCTAGCGGGCACCCGCATCCGGCACGTGATCGAGATCATGATTGAGAACCACACCTTCGACAACCTGTTCGGCGGCTTCCCTGGCGCCGACGGCATCCCGCGCACACGTCGCTGCTCAACCCGAACGCCTGCTACCAGTCCGAGCCCCGCGTCCATCCGGTTCTGGCCACGCCGAACGAGGGAGACGTCTACCAATACATCAACAACAGCACGGTCGCCGAGCAGATGGCGATGGACTACGAGCCCGGCAGGGGCTACCTGATGGATCACTACACGGTGTTCCCGCAGGACGGCATGGCCGCCATCACCGTGTTCGGCCTGCGGTTTGACCCGGACGAGTGGCACCTCGCCAGGAGCTACGAGCTGGTGGCGGCTGCCGTCGCTGACCCGGCTCAATGCGCGGCAGAACGACCTGATGGGCGCGTTCGACTTCGGCCAGGCCCCGCTGCCGGCGCCGAAGGTACCAGTAGCCCTGGCCGCCACGATCGGCTTTCACGGCGCCAGCATCTTCTCCGACCCCGCTGCGCCGCGACGCGGGCGGGCAGTCAGGATCTACCTCGATGCCGAGAACAGCGGTCTGACGTTTGCCCCGGATGTCGAAGGACGCGTGCGCCTGTCAGTTGCATCGCCACCGGGCGTGGCGGCACCGCATGGCTTTCCCCGCTCGGTCAGCCTGGCCAATGGCCAGGGATCGTTCACGGTGACGTTCCGGACAGATGGCTACTACCGGATCACGGCCACGGGTCCGGGTCACAGTGTCGGCTGGGTGACCATCGATGTCGGCGTCCGCGCGGACACGGCACCGCCGCAGTAGCGCAAGCCAGCCTGGCGCCGCGGACGCTTGGGTCACCGGCACCATGCGGAAGGTCCCGCAGCCTGGCTGGCTGCGGGACCTTACCGGGTGCGGACAGGCTTGCCTAGTGGACGCCGTGGCCGAAGCGGCCGGAGCGGCCGAGCTCGCCGGCCAGCAGCGCCAGGTTCGGCGTGCCGAGGCCGCTGCCGACGTTAAAGATGTTGCCAGCGGTGCCGGTGTAGTAGAGGTTGTCGTTGTTCGCGCTGGCGGTGTCCAGCGGGGTGAACGGCGAGTGCGAACCCTGGGCGAGAGCGTAGGCCGCCGGGTTCCAGAAACCGGTCCGGTGACCAAGGTAGGAGTCGATCAGCGCTGCCGAACCGTTGAGCTGCGGTGCGACGAAGCTGGTGCCACCCCAGCCAGCCTGCAGGGCGGGCTGGCCAGTCGGGAACTCGCTGAAGTACAGCAAGTAGCCGGTGAACGGATCGGCGTCAGCCGAGATGTCCGGAGTGGCCCGGCCAGTGCCGAATCCTGTCGTGACCGACGGCGTGGGGTTGAGGTTCCAGGCGGTCGGCAGGTACAAGCCGTCGACAGTCTTGTAGGTGGTCGGCTGCAGGTACTGCACAGCGCTGAAATGATGCACGCCGCGCACGCCTTCCTGGTATGCAGGCGTGGGCTCGATCACGCTGTAGCCGCCCCCGCCGCCGATGGGATTGCCGAACGCGAACGCCGACTCCGACGGTGCGCCGAAGTCAGCGTAGTGCGGCCACAACCAGTCCCAGCCCCAGGTCCGCTCGGACGGGATGGTGACCGAGTCCGTCGCTGTCAGCGGGATGGTGCCGGCCAGCGTGGTGCCGCCCGCGGTGGTGATCCACGGGCTGCTGTCCGGGTTGCCGGCGGCCAGGTTCGTCGTGCCGATGTCCTCGGCTGCGGTGTAGGCACCGAAGTCACCAGCCGAAACGAAGGCCGTCTGGCCCTGGGCGGCCATCTCCAGGAAGGCGTCGTCGAACGCGATCGCGTAGGTCGCCGACTCCTGGCCGTTGTTAACGGCGCCTTGGATGTAGGTTTCCGACTCGCCCCAGCTCGAGGAGACCGTGTCGGCGATGTTCTGGCTGGCCGCGGTGTAGAACCCGTCGACGAAGCCGTAGTCAGTGTTCGGGGCCTGGTAGACCACGATGTTCGCCTGCGGAGCCAGGGTGCCCGACTGCTCCACGTCGAGGCTGGTCTCACTCGAGCCGGCCGCGTCCGACACCGGGCCGGCCCCGCCGTCGACGTTGTCCAGCGTGATGCGGTTCGCCGGCGTGCTGATGCCGAGCACGTTGTTCCAGAAGTACTCGGGATCGGCCGGGTTCAGGCTGGCCAGGGTCACGATGCCGATGGTCTGGCCGGCGCCGGTCGCGCCCTTGGCGTACACCGGGTTCAGGTTGTACTGGCTGGCGAAGTCCTCGGGCGTCAGGCTGCCGGTCTGCACCGCGGCAGGCCTCGCGCTAGCCGCCAGGGCCGGCCTGTGTACGGCCAGGCTGCTGAAGGTCGGGTAGTTGACCAGGCCGAGGACCGACAGCACGAACCGGCCCAGGTTCCTCGGCAGCAGCGGCTGCTCGGTGGTGCCATGGATCATCCGGGCCCGATGGCCGCGGTTGCCATCGACCGACCTGGTGGCAGGGACCTGGTACTGCTGCTGCTGCACGCCGAGCGCGCTGTCGAACTGGCCCGCCGTGCCGGTCGCGGTGACATCGAGCCCGTCAGCATCGGCAGTGGTAGCGATGCCGTAGCCGGACAGGTAACTCTCCAGCGCCGAGATGTTGTCCTGCGGCTGGCCGTAGTCGCGGGCGAACCGGCTCACCGAAAGGTAGCCACCCGGCATTCCCGCCAGGACGCGGGCCTGAAGGTCGCCCAGATTCCGTGCCTTGAGGACGAAGGACACGGTCTCCGGAGTGCTGGCCGGCGTCGGGCCGAATACTGTGAGGCCGGCAAGGGCGCTGGCGCCCGCGCCCTGCGGCACGTGCATTTTCGACGGGTGGCCGCTACCGGTGGCGCCAATGGCGGGACCGGCCAGGCCGACGCCGAGAATCAGCGCTGATCCTGCGGCTGTAGCCAGGTACGCGGTTATCCGCCGCGAACCGGGCAGCTTGGGGGGCTTCATGAACGAGGTTCCTCCTTGCGGGCTGAGTCGGCTCCGGGCCCCGCCGCTGGGCGGGTGCGACACAGTGCGTGACGCAGGCGACCGCGTGTTGCGGTAGTGAAAGGGGCTGCCAAGACTAATGAGCACGTTAGAGGCATTGTTGTGGAAAGCCAATAAACTCGGTGTAGTCCTGCCCTGACATCTTGTTAACAGATCGACAGCCCGGCACCCGGCGAGTCAGAGTCGCCCCATGGACATTCGCATTCAATGCCTGTGCATCGACTCCACCGATCCCGCAAAGGTCGCCTCGTTCTGGGAGGAGGCGCTCGGATGGCGCCGTACGTTCGACGAGGACGACGAGATCGTGCTGGAGCCGCCTGCCGGCAGCCCGGATGACGGCATCGCGCCTGACCTGCTATTTCTCAGAGTTCCCGAAGCCAAGTCCGGGAAGAACAGACTGCACATCGACCTGCGGCCCAAGGACCAGGCAGCCGAGGTCGCCCGGCTGGAGGCACTCGGCGCGCGCCGGGTCGATGTCGGCCAGGGCACAGACGTTACCTGGGTTGTCCTGGCCGACCCGGACGGCAACGAGTTCTGCGTGCTGCGGGCATTCCGGCCCGACGAGCAGGGGGCCAACGCGCCGTCCTGACGCAGCCCGGTGCTGACCTCGGCGCACGATCGGACGAGATTTATCGCGCGAGCTGTCGATCTGGCGGCACCGGCAGCGTTGTCCGGGCAGCGGCAGTCTCATCGGGTACCTATCGGAGGAGCAAATGAAGTACGCGCTGCTGATATACGCGGCGCCTGGCGCCAGGGAGGCCGCGAGGCCCGTAACTGGCGACGGTGTCATCGATAGCTGGCTGGATTACACGGTCGCGCTCAAGGAGGCCGGCGCGCTGCTAGCCGCCGAGCAACTGGCGCAGGTGGATACGGCCACCTCGGTCACGCTGCGCGGCGGCGACCGGCTGCTGACTGACGGGCCGTTCATCGAGACCAAGGAGCACCTGCTCGGGTTCTACTTGCTCGATGTGCCCGACCTGGATACGGCGCTGGACTGGGCCGCGAGGATGCCGATCATGCGTTATGGCACCGTCGAGGTACGACCGGTCCTGGAAGGGCAGCCCTGGCGGGCACCGCGGGAGTGACCGTATCGGGCGCGCTTGAGCGCGCATACCGCGAGGAATGGACCGCCATCGTCGCGACGCTGGCCGCCGGGCTCGGCGACCTGCAGGCGGCCGAGGACGCGGTTTCCGAGGCTTTCGTCGCGGCCGCCCGCACCTGGCCGCGCGACGGCGTGCCGCCGAGGCCAGGAGCCTGGCTGACGGTGACCGCGCGGCGCAAGGCGATCGATCAGCTGCGGATCCGGCAGCATACATCGGAACGCGGCCTCTCCTCGCTGATCGCTACCGCCGCCCCCGCTGAGCCCGGGGCTGATCCGGAGGATCTGACCGGGGCGGACGACCGGCTCGGGATGATCTTCGCCTGCTGTCACCCGGCGCTGGCCGCCGAAGTCCGGGTTGCCCTCACGCTCCGGTACGCCGGCGGGCTGACGACCCGCGAGATCGCCGCCGCGTTCCTGCTCCCCGAGCCGACGCTGGCGCAGCGGCTGGTCCGGGCCAAGCGGAAGATCCGCGCTGCCGGGATCAGGTTCGAAGTCCCGCCGGCCACCTCACTCGGCGGCCGGCTGGCGACCGTGCGCGCGGTGATCTACCTGATCTTCAACGAGGGTTACGCCGCCAGCAGCGGCGACGAACTCGTTCGCGTCGACCTGTGCGCCGAGGCGATCTGGCTGGGCCGGGTCCTGCACCGGCTGCTGCCCGGCGACGAGGAGACCGCCGGCCTGCTCGCCCTGATGCTGCTGACTCATTCGCACGCCGGGGCCCGGCAGGACCCGGACGGCAGGCCGGTTCCGCTGGCGGATCAGGACCGGCGGGCCTGGGACGCTGCCATGATCGCCGAGGGCACGGCGCTGCTCGACGCCGCAGTGTCCCGGCGTTCACCCGGCCCGTACCAGATCCAAGCGGCCATCGCGGCGCTGCACGCCCAGGCACTGTCGTTCGAGCAGACCGACTGGGCGCAGATCGCGGCCCTGTACGGCGAACTCGCCCGCCGTGCTCCGTCTCCGGTCATCGAGGTGAACCGGGCCGTCGCGGCCGGCCTGGCCGACGGCCCGCTGGCAGGCCTCGCGATCCTGACCCCGGTCCTTGCGTCCGGGCAGCTCGACGGATACGGGCCGCTGCACGCGGCCCACGCCGACCTGCTCGAGCGGGCCGGGGAGCCGGACTCGGCCGTGGCCGCGTGGTCACGGGCCATCGAGGCAACCGAGAACGGCCCGATGCGCGACGAGATGATCCGCCGCGCCGCCCAGAATCCCTGAGGCTCGGTGTCGATATCTGTAGCCGTCCGCCGTAGGACGAGGTGACCCAGGGCAGTCCGCCGGTGCCGCGCGGCACCACTGCCCGGTCCCGGAGGTGGGGAGTATGAGACCGCAGCAGCGCTGGGCGCTGGCGCTGACCTCGGTGGCCTTCTTCATGACCGCACTCGATTCGCTGGTCGTGGTCACCGCATTGCCCGCGATCCACGCCGGCCTGGGCGGCAGCGTGTCGACGCTGGAGTGGACGGTCAACGCCTACACGCTCGCCTTCGCCGCCGGCATCATCACGGCCGCGGCGCTCGGCGATAAATTCGGCAGGCGCCGGATGTACGTGACCGGCCTGGTCCTGTTCACCGCGGCCTCGGCCGCGTGCGCCCTCGCCCCGAACGCCGAGGTGCTGATCACCACCCGCGCGATCCAGGGCCTCGGCGCGGCGCTGGTGAGTCCGCTGAGCCTGACCATCCTGGCCGCGGTGTTCCCGCCGGACCGACGCGGCGCGATCGTCGGCATCTGGGGCGCGATCGGCGGCCTGGCCGTCGCCGGCGGCCCGCTCGTCGGCGGCGCCGTCGTGCAAGGGCTGAGCTGGCACTGGATCTTCTGGATCAACGTGCCGGTCGGACTGACAGCGGCGATCCTCGCCACCTTGCGGCTGCCTGAAAGCCGGGGACCGGCAGCCCGGCTGGACATCGGCGGGGTCACGCTGGCGGCCGCGGCTGCAGTGGCCCTTGCCTGGGGACTGGTCCGGACCACCGACGTGGGCTGGGGCAGCGCACAGGTGATCGGCGCGCTGGCGGTCGGGACAGTGCTGGTCGCGGGCTTCGTCGCCTGGGAACGCCGCGTTCCGGAGCCGATGCTGCCGTTGCGGATGCTCCGCAACCGCACATTTGCTGCCGCCAACGCGACCGGGTTCCTGATGATGGGCTCGATCACGGCTGCGGCGTTCCTGATGTCGCAGTTCTTCCAGCTCGGGCTCGGGTACTCGCCGCTTGCCACCGGCCTGCGGTTCCTGCCGTGGACGGCGACGCCGCTGCTCGTCGCGCCGCTGGCAGGCCGGCTCGTCGACAAGATCGGTGCGCGGCCGCTGATGGTGAGCGGCATGGCGCTGCAGGCCGGCGGCCTCGCCTGGACGGCCATCGAGACCACCGCGGGCGCGAGCTACGGGCAGCTCGTGCTGCCGATCATCATCGCCGGGGTCGGCATCTCGATGACGATCCCGGCCACGCCGACCGCCGCGCTCGACGCCGTCCCGCCCGCCGACCTGGGCAAGGCATCCGGCGTGCAGAACACGCTGCAGCGGTTCGGAGCGGTGTTCTGCGTCGCGATCGTGGCTGCTGTCTTCGCCGCCAGCGGGCACCTCGGATCCCCGGGCGCGGTGATCTCGGGCGTGCGCCCGGCGGTTGGCACCGCGGCCGCGCTATCCCTTGCAGGCGCGCTGACCGCGCTGGGTGTCCGGCGCCGCCGCGCTTCGGCAGCCCACGAGCAGATCCCGGCGCTAGCCTCGGCGGAGAGGTGAGTGCTGATGCGTAGCTTCGAGGCGGGAGCCGCCCGGCCCATGGTGGGGAACGAGGACGAGCACCGGGCGGCCAGGCTCGCCCTGCTGGGCAGGGAGAAGGAACTGAACCGGTTCCGCGATGAGCTGGCCGCCGAGCGACGCCGCCTGCCCTGGGTGCCGGTGACCAAGGACTACGAGTTCCAGGGCCCGGATGGCCGGCTCACGATGCGCGATCTGTTCGACGGGCGCAGCCAGCTGATCGTGTACCACTTCATGTTCGGCCCGGACTGGGAGGAAGGCTGCCCGAGCTGCTCGTTCTGGGCGGACAGCTTCAACGGCATGCCCGTGCACCTGGCGCACCGGGACGCATCCCTGGTCGCGGTGTCCCGCGCGCCGTACCCGCAGATCGAGGAGTACCGGCGGCGGATGGGCTGGTCGTTCCGCTGGGTGTCGTCGGCGGGCAGCGACTTCAACTTCGACTACGGCGTCTCGTTCACGCCCGAGCAGACTACGGCAGGCGCGGAGTACAACTACCGGCAGTCCGAGGTGGCGGACGAGTTGCCCGGGCTCAGCGTGTTCGCCACGGACGAGGCCGGCCAGGTCTTCCACACCTACTCCACCTACAGCCGCGGGCTCGACCCGATCAACAGCGGCTACCAGCTACTGGACCTCACGCCCAAGGGGCGGAACGAGGATGACCTGCCGTGGACCATGGCGTGGCTCCGGCGGCACGACTCGTACTGACAGCAGGCTTAGGGCGAGCTGCGCGCCGGCGCTAGAACTGAGCCTTGAGTTCCTCGATCTCTAGGGCTCGGGCGCGCAGCTTCTCATAGGCGGGGCGCTCGCGGATCCGCGCGAGCGCCCAGCGGACCGCCTCGGCGCGGTTGCCCGCGATGCCCGCGGTAATCAGCGTGTCAAGAGTCTCCAGATCAACCGGGCCGAGCCTGGCCATGACCGGCGTGAGGTCGGTGCCAGCAAGCCCGCGCGCCTCCAATGACCGCCCTGGCCTGATCAGAAATATCCGCGGGCCATCGCCCTCGCCAGCGATTCGGAACTCTAGCCGCGTGGCCTCTGGCAGCCGGGCCGAAAGATCCTCACGGAACTTCTCGATCGCCTTCCGGTTCGCCTGCTCGAAGGCATGCATGACCTCCTCGCGCTCGTCAGTATCGTCCGGCGCGCTGAGGTACACATGAACCGCAAGCTGACCCGGCTCCACGACCGGGTCATCGCCGTACTGGAGGACCTTGACCTCTCGCACCGCGTCGGCCGGGAACCGCTTCCTCACTTCTTCGTCGATCAGTTCCTGCAAGCGATCGACAGCTGCCTTCTCCATGGACCGAGCTCCTCTAGTTGCTTCTGCAACGAGAGTAGCTCTGCTTACCGCTGTAACGCCATGGCTTTTCAGGTCAGCCCCGCACGCGGGCGCGCGGCCGGGCGGCGGCGCTGGTGAGCTGGCGATACAGAGCCTCGGTGTCAGGGTGCGGCTCTCCGCCCGGCGACACATCCTCGATTGAATCCAGGCAGCTGCGCCAGGCCTCCCCAACGCCGGCCAGGCTTCCGGCGGCATACTCAGCTCGCATCAGCACTCGCCAAAGTTGCTCGGCGGATGCCTCGGCTAGCAGCCCGGCCCGGGCCGCCTTTGCCGCTGCCCGTGGCGAGGCGGCGGCCAACTCCAGCTCGGCCAGCGTTAGGGCAGCATCCACCAGTTCGGCTCGGACCGTCTCTACCAGCGGGATATCTATCCACCAGAAATAACTGCCTGTGAATGGCTGGCCTCGAATCAGCGCGACCGCAGCACGCAAGGCGTCGGGGGTGCCAGCCGAGGCAAGCGCCCGGAATTCGGCCCAGTCCAGAGAAGCGTCGGGGTGCAGCACGTAGTTGCCGTTACCGGTGTGCTGGATGTACTCCTCGCCATCGGAAGCTAAGCCCAGCCGACGCCGTGTCCTCGCAATGATCTGCCTGACCGCGTCGCCAGGTTTCGGGTGGTCTGGATCAGCGCCGAGCAAGCTGCCCAGCGCCGAGTTAGTCAGCCCCGCTGGCGCCGAGAGCGCGAGGGCAAGCACCAGCTCGGCCTGCTTCGGCTGCAGCGATTCCTCGGCCCCGCCGATGACGAAGGGCCCGAGCACGTTTACCTGGAGGCGGCTGACAGCGGCGTGCCGCCCGGTGACCTGCCCGGCCGACTCGGGGCCCGGATCAGCAACTTCGCGGGCCGACGCAGCGGCAGGCAAGTCGGCTGGTTCTGGCGACGCGTATTCCCACGGCAAGGCGTCATGGCTGGCGGTCAATTCGCCATCTCCTTCGCCGCCAGAGCCGCCCGGCCAGTTCACGTCCGCCGGCCCATCCGTCTGGCGATCGGCCGACTGCGGAAGCCAGGGCGGTGCCGCACACCAGGCATAGGCCGGGTCATCCTGACTCACATCGGCAGTGTCTGCGGCGACGCGAAAAAGCGTGCTGATCGCGCTGTAGTCGGCGGGGGAGAGAACCCGCGGTCGAACGGTGATCTGCATCGGTAGCACGTTGGCGATGATCTCCCCTGGCTCGTGCGGGTCAGGCGCCACCTGCAGCACTGTCGGAGCCATCCGTCCGGCGGTGGTCTCGGGATCGCCGGCGAGCAGCGCAGCAACCCCGCCCGCGCCCAGTTCGGCGATGTCGATGAGCCGCTGGAGCTGGCCAGGCGACGGCTCGATCCGGCTCACCAGAATGGTCAATGCAGAGTCCTCATCGTCGGGCGATGTCAGCCGGAGTTGCCGCATATCGCTTGGCGGGCGGTCAGCGAGCCTGCGACGTGCGACCGCGCGGCGGGCCTCGATCAGGCTCAGTGCTTCGTCGAGACTGCTCGCGTGCTCGGCCCGGCCGACCGCTTCGAGCTCGTCGCAGCCGACGAGTATCAGCTCATACCAACCTGCCCACTGGCCGGTGGCCAGTTCTGTCGCAGCCGTGGAAATAACCCTATCGACCAGGTCCGGCGGCCCGTCGCAGCCAGTGATTTGAAGCGCTTCTAGGTCGAGTAACAGGTAGCCGTCGGCGGTGGCACCAGCAGTGAACAGACCTGGAAGGATGTGGCAACCGCCGTGGTCCTGTTCGCCGAGCGCGGCGATATCGAGCTGCCAGCACATGCCCTGTCGGCCGGGGCTGATGCGATATGGCGCGGGCGGTGACTCCGCGGCCGGCGCCGACAACAGCAACTCCAGCGTTTCCGGGGTAACGTGCAGGCCGAGGATGTCCGGCAGCGCCTGACCCGCGGCGGCGATCGTTGCCTCCAGGCAGGTAAGCGCGGTCCACAGAGCGCCGGGCGCCTCTGCCGGCGCGGCAGCCCGCAGTTGCTGCTCGGCCACCAGGGCCTCCGGGTCAGCAGGCAGGGCAATCCTCCGGCCTGCGTGTCGCTCTAAGCGCTGCCGACGACGCATCGCGTTCAGACTGGTCAGAATCGACCCAGCCAATGCGCCAGTGGCGAATACGCCAACCGCAGCCAGCTGATCTCCGAACAGGACGCTGCTCGCGCCCGGCCGGACATCGCTTGTGCCCAGCTGGCCCCTGCTCGCGGCCGTGGCGATTCCGCCCGCAGATGGCTGGTGACTTGCCTGCCGGGCTTGGGTCGGGCGATCGGATGCAGGGGTATCACCGATGGCGCCGCCGTTCCCGCTTTCTCCGGGCACTCGACCGGAACGCTGACCGCCCCAGGCCAACGCCGTCCGGGGCTTGTCCGCAGCCGCGGAGTGGCGGCGCCGGTAGTACGGGTCGCCGGAGGCATGACCGAGATGACCGGTGCTGGCGTAGATACCTGCTGCAGTACCCGCGACCGGACTGCCTCCCGCGCCGGCCCGGCCAGCCGGAGCGCTTGCTGTCTCGCCGTGTTGGGGCATGATCAGCCGCCATCCCGGCTCGATCAGCGAGGGGTTGGTAAAGACCTCCCCATCGCCCATCTCCCGCCCGTAGTTCAAGTTGGCTATCTCGGCATACCGGTCACCAGACCCGAGATACCGCTGCGCGATCGACCACAGGCAATCGCCGGGGCGCACCCTCAGTAGCTGC
>CAVQCR010000024.1:0-90888 GCA_963711055.1 uncultured Actinomycetota bacterium
CAGAACCCGACGAAGGCGGCAACGCCCAGTGCCAGGTCAGTTGGCTTGACCCAGTAGGTCGTGCCGAACTCCTTGGTGAGCCAGACGTAGAACGTCATGATGGCCGAGGCCGCCGCGACTCCGGACAGGTACGCGGGCACGATCTTGATGAGAGCTGCAGCCTTCGCGCCGAGCGCGAAGTACTCGGCCCACACGATGAACGACACCCAGATGGGCAGGTTCCACCTGCTCAGCCAGATGCCGAAGGGCAGCGAAACTACGACGGTAATGGCGACCGCGAGCCATAGCGGAATGCGGTCCCTTGTCGTTACCGTTCCTACGTCGGTTGGCATTTTTATCTGCCTCCCCCTACTACTTGTTGGAACTTGCTTCCAACTTCACGCTCTGGCGCTGGGTAACGCCCCGTCAGGGCCGAACGGCCTGATAGTTAGCCGCCAATGGTCCCTGGCGCTCCGGCTCTGCCGCGGCTCACGATTTTGCCCCGTCAGATAGCCGCACAGTGGCGGGAATGAAGCGATGAACCCGAGCGATGCTCCCCTGCTCCGGACTGCACAGATCGGCCCGACGGACTACTGGAACGACTCGTGTGCTGTCGATGAGCTGCGGTATGCCATCGACCGTGGCGCCGTGGGCGCGACGTGCAACCCGCCGATCGTGGTGGAGGTCCTGGCCAAGGAGCGCGCGCACTGGCTGGCTCGCATCACGAAGATTGCGTGCGCGAACCCCACCTGGACCGAGCTCGAGCTGGCCTGGGCGCTAGTAGAGGAGATGGCCGTCCGCGGCGCGGCCACGTTGCTGCCGGTCTACGAGCGGGAACATGCGCGCAAGGGCTGGCAGTCGGTGCAGACCGACCCCGCCTGCTACGCCGATGCGGTGCGAATGCTGGCGCAGCCCGAGCGGTTCGCCAGTCTCGCGCCCAACATACAGGTCAAGTTTCCGGTCACCACCGCGGGTCTGGCGGCCATCGAGGAGGCCGTGAGCCGTGGCATCAATACCACGGCGACGGTGTCCTTCTCGGTCGCCCAGGCAGTGGCAGCCGCGGAAGCGGTCGAGCGTGGCCTCCACCGGCTGGCCAGTTCGGGCCGCGACCCGGCCGTGCTGGCCCCGGTGCTGGTCATCATGATGGGCAGGCTGGATGACTGGCTGAAGGTAGTGGTCAAGCGCGACCGCCTGCTGGTCGACCCGGGCGCGCTCAACTGGGCGGGCGTCGCGGTGACCAAGCGAACCCAGGCGATCCTCGCAGCACGCGGCTACCGCAGCCGGGTACTCGCCGCCGCCTACCGGCACCACCTGCACTGGACCGAGCTTGTCGGCGGCGATCTGAGCATGACCATCCCGCACTCCTGGCAAGTGCTGTTCAACGACAGCGGCATGGTCCCCGAGCCACGCTTCGACGTTCCCGTCGCTCCGGCGTCCTTGCTGAGCTGATGCGGATTCCCGACTTCCGCCGCGCTTACGAGCCCGACGGCATGCTGCCGGAGGAATTTGACACCTTCGGTCCCACTGCCCGCACGCTGCGCGGATTCATCGCGGCCTGCTACCAGCTGGCTGCGGCCTTCGCGACGTCGTGCTGCCCGACCCGGACAACCCCGGAGGTGCCACGTGAGTACTTCATTCAGGCTGGATGGCCAAGTCGCTTTCGTCTCCGGGGGAGCGGGGCTATCGGCTCGGCGATCGCACAGGCGCTGGCCGACGCGGGCGCTCGGGTCGCGGTAGGGGACTGGTCGGCCGACCGGGCGGAGGCAGCGGCGGCCAAGATCTCGGCGACCGGCGCCGAGGCGATGGCCGCGCCGGCCGACATCACAAAGGAAGCCGAGGCGGAGCGGGCGATAACAGCCACTGTGGCACGCTTCGGGCAGCTTGACATAGTGGTCAACGCCGTAGGCGGTGGCGCGGGCAAGGTCTTGTACAGCGCCGAGGATTACCCGCGCGACGCCTGGGACTGGATCATGGACCTTAATCTGCGCAGCACCCTGGTGGCGACGCAGGCTGCCGTTAAGCCCATGATCTAGCCCGGCAACGGCGGGCGTGTCCTCAACATCTCCTCGGTGCGGGCCCAGCTGGGCATCGATTCCGGCTACTCCGCCTACGTGGCGGCCAAGGGCGCGGTCAGCTCGCTGACCAGGCAGTGGGCCACCGAGTGGGCGCGGTACGGCATCACCGTCAACGCGATCGCGCCGACTTTCGTGGATACGCCGCAGGTGGCGATGCTGCTCGATGACCCGGATTTCAAGTCCGGCGTGATCCGCCGTATCCCGCTCGGCCGCGTCGGGCGCACCGACGACCTGATCGGCGCAGCCGTCTTCTTCACCTCTGCCGCGTCCGCGTTTGTCACCGGCCAGATTCTCACCATCGACGGCGGGCTGACCGCCACGCAGTAGCGACGACCAGGAGGTGCACCCGATGGATCAGGTGACGCAGGGCGTCTGGACGGACACTAGCTTCCGCGGCTGCAATCCGAACTATGTGGTGACCTCGGACGGCGTGGTGGTGATCGATACACCGCAGCTGCCGACCAGGGCGGTATCCATGCGGCGCGAGGCCGAGTCGCACGGCCCGATCAGGTACCTGATCAACACCGAGCACCACGTCGACCATATTTTCGGCAACTACTACTTCAAGGGCGCCGGGACGGTGGTGAACCACCAGGGCGTCTACGACCGCTTCATGACTGTCTACCCCGAGCTGATCCGTTCGCCTACGCCGCCGAGGCGATCCCGACCGACGACGGCCGGCGCCGACCTGTTCCCCGATCGCGAGAGCTACTACGCCGAGCCGAATAAGGGCACGGTCATCTTTACCGCCGACCTCTGCCTTCGGGTCGGGGCGCATACTTTCCAGCTGCTGCACACCCCCGGACACCTCCTGGCCAGGTCGCGGTGCACGTCCCCGAGGAGGGTGTGGTGTTCACCGGCGACACCGTCTTCTCTGGTTGCAGACCTGGCTGATGACCTCTGACGTCGGGCAGTGGCTCGCGGCGCTTGACCGAATCCAGGGTCTCGACTTCGACGTGCTCGTGCCCGGTCACGGGCCGGTCACTGGCAGGCAGGCGCTGGGCAGCCAGCGCGCCACCTGCTGGAGTGGGAGGCCGCCGTGGCGGCGGCCGTGGCCAGCGGCTGGTCACGGGAGGAGACCGCGGCCCGGGTCAGCTTCGCGGAGCGTTGCCCGGTCGATGTCGGCCAGGGCCACATGATGCAGTACATCCAGACGCTCAACGCGGGTTCATTGTGGGACAAGTTCGCCACGGCATCGACTGCAGCAGGACAGGTGGCAATCCGATGACTATTGTCAGCACGCCGATCGCTAGCGCGACGGAGTACGTCTACGATCTCGACAGCCTGCTGCCGCTGCAGCCGCCGGAACTAGCCAGGCTGATTGGCGGCAAGGCCGCCAATCTCATGATCATGGCCACCCGGCTCGGGCTGCCCGTCCCGCCGGGCTTCACCATCACGACCGCGGCCTGCAACTCCTACCTGGCGGCCGGCTGGCCCAGCGGCCTGGACGCGAAACTGCGGGCTCACGTGCACCGCATAGCAGGCCGGCTCGGCCGCCAGTTCGGTGATCCGGCTAACCCGCTGCTTGTCAGCGTCCGCTCTGGGGCGCCGGTGTCGATGCCCGGCATGATGGACACCATCCTGGACCTCGGGCTCAACGAGGCGACCGCGGCTGGCCTTGGCAGGGTCACCGGTAATCCGGACTTCGCCGTTGACTGCCTGCGCAGGTTCCGCCAGATGTACCGCGACATAGTCGGATGCGATGCGCCAGACGACCCGTGGGAGCAACTCCGCGGCGCGATTGAAGCCGTCTTCCGGTCCTGGCACAGCGACCGGGCCAGGGCCTACCGCGAGCACGAGGGCATACCCGACGACCTTGGCACCGGCGTGACCGTGCAGGCCATGGTCTTCGGCAACATGGGCCCGGACTCAGGCACGGGCGTACTGTTCACCCGCAGCCCGGCGACCGGGGACAGGGCACTGTATGGCGACGTGATGTTCCGGGCACAGGGCGAGGACGTGGTGGCCGGGACGCACAAGCCGCAACCACTGAGCAGCCTCGACGGGCGACTGCCAGAAGTGGCTGCCGAATTGCGCCGATATTCCGATGTGCTGGAGCGCCACTTCGCCGACCTGTGCGACATCGAGTTCACCATCGAGCGCGGCAAGCTCTGGATGCTTCAGGTCCGGGTTGGCAAGCGAAGCCCGCGAGCTGCGTTGCGCATCGCCGTGGACATGGCTACCGACCCGCAGTTCCCGTGCTCCCGGGCTGAGGCCGTCCGCCGGACTGCCCGGTACCTGTCCAGCCCGCCGCGGGAATTCGTGCGCCAGCCAGGCGGTCAGACGGCGCTGACGGCCGGCCTGCCAGCATCACCCGGCGTGGCTACCGGCGAGATAGCGACCACGCCGGAAGACGCCGAGCGTGCCGACGCGGCCGGGCGCCAGGTAATCCTGGTGCGCCAGGAGACCTCGCCGTCCGACGTGCGCGGCATGGCGCATGCGGCCGGGATTCTTACCGCACGGGGCGGGCTGGCCAGCCATGCCGCCGTTGTCGCCCGCGGCTGGGGCATCCCCGCAGTCGTGGGTGCCGCGGCGATCGAGGTATCGGACGGGCAGGTGGCGATCGCCGGACACACTATGCGCTCGGGCGAGCACATCTCCATCGACGGCAGCACCGGCGAGGTTTTTGCCGGCGATCTGGCTGGCCGCCGCGAGATCGTGCCGGAGGCGGCCACCCTGCTGGGCTGGGCCACCGAGCTAGGCATCGACGTTGGCGCCCCGGCCGACACCCCGGTCGCAGTCGCGCCAGAACAGGCCGCCGCTTACCCGGTAACCCTCGCTGACCTGCTTCAGGCTCTGCTGATCAAGGGATCAATCCCGGCCGACCAGATCGCGTCCGCCGTGTCCGGCGACCCAGGTCTGGTCAGCGCGCTCATGGCCGGCCTGGTCACCGACGGCCTCGCGCGGCTGACGTCCGGCACCTTCTACCCGACGGGCTCAGGCAAGGTGCAAGCACTGGCGGCGTTCGATGCCGATCGCGGCCGGATCGGCACGCAGCAAACCGCCGGGGCGCTGACCACATTCGGGCCACTCGACACCCGGATGAAGGAAGTCGTGACCTCCTGGCAGCTTCGGGCAACTGCGGGCGAGCCGCAGCTTAATGATCACAGTGACCCCGGCTATGACGCCACTGTGCTGGGCTCGCTGGCAGATCTGCACGCCGACACGGTCCGCTGGCTCACGCCGCTTGCCAGCGCGCTGCCGCGATTCAGCCGTTATCAGGCCCGACTCGAGCACGCGCTCGCCGCGGCGAGCGATGGCGATCAGCGATACGTCGCGTCGCCGCGGGTTGACAGCTATCACAGCGTGTGGTTCGAACTGCACGAGGAGCTGATCCGGCTCTCCGGGCACCAGCGCGCCGAAGTAGCGGCAGCCAGCTAGCTTTGCATGCCCGGAGGCCGCTAGGGCGTTGGGCTGACGTGCCCGTTGACAGCCACCCGGTAGCCATGGACAGCATCGTCGCGGCAGGCGCGCCAGCACTCGAATCCCCAGTCGAGAGACGACAGAGTCCAGCTGGTCCGGATCAGTCCGCGCCTCTCGAAGAACCTGATCATCGGCATGATCGGGTAGCGGCGCAGCGAGTCGTGCGAGCTGGTCGCACGGGCCTGCAGGTAGTTCCAGCTGTAGGTGACCGGCTTCAGGCAGACATCGTTGCGGGTGCCTTGCAGGCAGGCAGTCTCGTGAGTCACCCAGAACTGCAGGTCCCAAGTGACGCCGTGCCAGGTGCGAACCCACGTCGTGACGGTGAGGATGCCGCGCCAGTGCAGCCACAGCATCAGTTCGGCGCGGTTGCTCGCCGGGCCGTCCAGTTTGCCGTCGGTAAACCAGTCATCAGCCGCGTCGTTGGCCTGCTGCGCAGCACGCGGCGCGAAGCGGGTCGTGACGCTCACCTGAACGCCGCGCAGCGCCGACACCCGGACAGGGCGGAGACCCCCGCTGGTGCAGACACCCCACATGTTGCAGCCGACCTGCACGTCGGCGAACGAGCCGACCAGGAAGTCGGCAGGCACGGTCCTGCCATGTGCCTTGACGAGGCGACGGTAGGAGTTGGTGATCGTGAAGCCGCCACCGCGCAGGGTGACGCACTGGAAGACACCCCGCTCGTAGACGTCGTTGCGGACGATCAGCTGCCGGTTGTCGACGTACTCGAAGGTGCGGTCGCCGCAGAATCGGTGGGTGTGTACCTGGTGGTCGACGCCGCCGAGCGGCAATGAGCCGGGAAGCGGGTTGGGGACCGGGCTGGCATGCGATGGCGTGGCGAGCGACAGCGCTGCGACTGCTGCCAGGCCAGCTGACGGGAGGCGGCTGAGGCCGTTTTTGAGCCTGCGGTACCGCATCGGGTTGTCCTCATTGGCTAGTGATTGCAGCAGGTCAGGAGCGATGTCCGCATCGGATGGCAGCAGGTCAAGTGACCGGAGCAGAGCGGCCTTGGTCGTGACCTAGGAGCGGCCTTGCTCGCGGACGGCGTCAGGATAGCGCTCATGAACGGCTACCAATGATGCAGCTGCTGGGACGCGGCCTGGAAGTCGTGCGCCGGTCGCTGAGATCGCGTTGCACTGCCGGTGGGCGGCGAACTCCCCCGTCGTGCTCGGCTCCCCGGAGCGGGTCGGCCAGGGAGGCTCAGTCCCAGGTTGCTGCCGACGGGCCGTCTGCCCGCGGTGCCGGGTGCGGGGCCGGAACTGGCCGCGCATGCAGCGACCAGGATGCCCGCCGCGGGGAACTGGCGGCGACCGAACACGAGATGGCTAGAACCGGCGCGGCGATCGACCGGTACCTGACCGCGTTCGAGAACGGCACCCTCGACCCCGAAGACCTCGCAGGCCGCCTCGCCCAGCTTAAGAACAGATCCCGGCGCAAGCCGCGCGGCGTGCCGTGCTCGCAAGTAAAGTCGCCTCCGCTCCCGCGATGCTGCCCCCCGCCGCACTACGCCAGGTCGCCGACCACATCAACGAAGTCATCCTGGCGGGCAGCCACAACCAGCGCAAAGCCCTCATCGAAGCGCTGGTCGCCCAGGTCAAGATCACCGGACCAGGCAGGATCGTTCCCGTCTTCCGCATCCCGCAGCCAGAGGCCGACACCGCGGCGGAAGCGACGCGCACAGGTTCGCACAGCAACCCAGAGCCACAAGGCAGAGCCGGGGGTTCGTGCAATGATCAATTTGGTGGGGCGCCTGGGGCTCGAACCCAGAACCCACGGATTAAAAGTCCGCTGCACTTCCATTGTGCTAACGCCCCGAGGATTACAACGTCACTGACCTGCGGTTTTCTGCCTTTCTAGTCTAGCCCGTGATACCGTCCGGCTTAGCTGCGTCGGTGTTAGAGCGACGCATTGGCGGGCCAGCAGGAGCCTGACCTCACTCCTGCCCAGCTGGCAGCTGGCACTGGAGTAGCACAACAAGATTCAAGACGATCAAGTCCTACCTTGCATCGGTGAAGTCGCTGGCGGCGTTCCTGGCAGCCAACGATATGCCAGCCGAGATCGATGATGTCACGACCGAGAGCATCCGCGCCTTCCTGGTCGCCGAGCGGGAACGAACGAAACCACTCCGGCGTATTCGCGGCAGCACTATGTGGGCTTAGGAGCGGACGGGTAGTTGCCCGGTTGCTCGGAGGAGCCTGTTGAGGGGCGCGAGGTCGATCAGCGTGCGGGGTGAACCGCCAGCGGTGTGGCGCGCGGCAGCGAGAATGTATGCACTACGGGGGTCGCAGGTGTAGGTGTAGCGGCTGAGCGCCGTGGAGAGTCTCCGCAGGGTGGGTTTGTGGCCGGGGTCAGCTAGCTCGGTGGCGATGGCCTGAGTGGCGGCAGCGCGGTTGGTGCCGACGAGCTGGTTGGGGAAGACCTAGGCACTGAGGATGTCACTAGGCCCAGGCTGGGTGGCGGTTGAGGAAGGCGCGGGTGGCGGTGAGAACAGATCCGGTCTGCGAACCGCGGCTACCTTCACCCCTTCCGGCGGCTCGCCAACTTCCGAGAACTACGTCTGGGACGCAACCGCGAGCGTGCCGCGGCTGCTGATCGACTCGTCCAGCGCCTGCCTCTACACCGACAGCATTGCGCCAGCCGAGCGGGTGAACCTGGCAACCGGCGCGGTAGCCTACCTCAACATCGACCAGCTCGGTTCGGTCCGGGGAACCATCAGCAGCGCAGGTGCCCTGAACGGCACCGCCAGCTGCGACGCCGAAAGCCCGGCTGGTTCTCGGTGTAGCCATCAGTGTTCGATCCGTGCCTCTCCGGTCTTCAGATCTACAGTCAGCCTGGCTATCCGGTTCCGCAGGTAGTCGCTATCAGGGCCGCGTTTGTCCAGGTGCTCCATCCACTCGTAGTCGGGCGGGAAGAAGTCGAACCACGCGCGCCGAGGCTCCAGCGGAGGATGCGCATACCGCACTTCGTCGCCTGCCGCATCCCAGTTCCAGTGCGGCGGTGAGATGTCCGCGTCGTAGAACATGTTCAGCCAGACTTCCGCTTCCTCAGTGCGTTCGGGGGTGAACACGTACTCGAAGTACAAGTCCTCGTCCGTCAGCGAGACGCTGCGGGCGATCAAGTGGTACCCGAGAGCAACCTCGCCGATGTCGAGATCCAGCGGGTACCTGACCTCGGGAGGCTGCGGGGCTGCTAGCCGGACGCTCGCCCCTCCGAGGGCGGTGATTCCGGTCGGCAGGGCCCAGCCACGAGTCAGAGTCGACGGCCCTGGCCTTTCGCGCCGCCAGGGCGACCTCTGAGCGAGTCGGCGCAACACTCCCATTCGCGCAGGGTGGCTGGTAAAGGTTGAACGTGCCCCATCTGGGCGTACTCGACCAGTAGCCACCACGGACACCCGTGGGGACCGGGCTGGGTGACGGTCCGGTGGACGGTCCCGGGAGCGCCCGTAGGCACTTGTTCAGCGCTAGGCGGGATGCAGCACGGCAGAGTTGTGCTGCGGTACGTCGAGCAGGATGGCGATGATGTCAGCGAATGCCATCCCGGCGCCTGAGGCCCAGCGGATGCTCCGGCCGACCGAGGTCGGCACGTACCGGATCAGCGTGGTCGCGATCGGCCGGTGCAAGGAGCACCGCCCAGGCGTTCACGCTTGTCGTCCGGGGGCAGAGCGGGAGCGTCATTCCGAGCCGGCTGCGGCCAGCGCTGCAGCGAGGGGCTCGAGTTCGACGATGAGCTGGTCGAGCTCGGTCGGGGTCAGGACGTCGTAGGGCGGTGCCGCGAGGTCGTCGGTGAGGGCCTCGATCCGCTCCCTGGTCTCGCGTCCGGTGTCGGTGATCCGGCCGGTGTCGTCGATGAGGCCACGGCCGCGCATCTTGTCAGCCACGGCGGCCAGCGTCGCGGCGGGGAGGTGGTGGAGCCGGCCGAACTTCTCCGCGGGCATGCCCTGGGACACCGCATACAGCGCGTGGGACTCGAGTCCGCCGATGCCCTCCGAGACCAGGGCGGCGACGTGACCGTCGCCGCGGTGCTCGCGGAGCAGGTTGGCCGAGTGCCAGAGCCGGGCGACGGGTTCGTCGGGGATAGGGAGCGTTCGCAGGCCCGCGTACATGGCGCGGCCCTCGGTCGGGGCACTCGTGGCCGCCTTGGTGGCCAGGTCGGCGGCCCGGGTGACGCCGGGGGAGTCAGCCAGATCAGCGAGGATCCGTCTCACGGCGGCGGCGCACCCCCGCTCGCGAGCGGCCAGGACCGCCTCGGGAGAGGCGATGTCCCAGACGTGCGGGATGTGCCGGGCGACCTCGCCGTCGGCGAAGTTGTAGAAGATCGCGTGCACCACCTCGGCCGGGCACCGGCCCAGCGGCGCGGCGCGCCCGGCGAAGTAGGTGTCCCAGTAGTTCCGGTACCCGAGCGCCATGACCTCGGCGGTCGGCTCAGGCGCGGCGTACGGGACCATCGCGATCGGCTCGGTGAGCCCGTAGAGGCGGCGGGCCAGGGTCCCTGAGGGCTTTGTCTCGGTCATCTCGATCATCTTCCGCGGTCGTGGTCCCGCTGTGCCCGGGGCGCTGTCACATCTTCCACGAACACCGCTGACTCAATCCGACACCCGCGTGATGACTCTCGGTACCAGATCAAGCGCTGCCGCCGCAAACCCATGCGACTGTGCCTCAACTCATCCAACAATGCCCGGACATGCATGATCGTGTGACGTCAGCGCACAGATCGACCTAATCGGTGCGCCCTGGCTGATGATCGGCGAGTAGTCGTCAGCCGCGCGTGTCGGCGGCTCGGGCGGGGTTGCAGCGCTGCGCGCTGACCCAGTATGAGCGCCCGCGATGAAGCCCTTTGACAGCGGCGGATGCTCGGGCCCAGCTCCCGGCCCGTGGTTGATGTGGTCGCCGGTCTTCTATCAGGCGGCACGCTGGCCGTGCGGTCCAGCGGCGCCCGAAAAATGAGGCCGTTCCCGATCGCCAGAGCGCACTAGATCAGCCGTTGTGATGTCGCACCGGCCGGGAACGGCGGCCGCTCGCCTTTCTCGTAGCCCAGGTGGTCGTCCAGCGCGGCCTGCAGGCGAGCGGCGGTCTGGGCAGCGAGAACGCGTTGTTTGGCACCCGGTGGCGTATCACTGATCCGGGCAGGGTGAGCGAGGCGGCGGCCAGGGTGGACGCCATCGCACGCTCGGCCGGACCGGTGGATACGCCCGGTGCGGCAGTTGGAGGCCTTGCTCATGCGGCCGGGCTTGATGCGATCTTGTACAGGGGACTGGCCAACCGTGGGCCGCGCGCCCGGCTGAGGCAGATCGCCGAAGGGAAAGTTGCCTGGGCTGAGCCGACGTCACCAGCCATCGCCGATGCAGTCGGCGGCGCGGCCAAAGCAGCCCAGGCGGCAGCAGCCGCCGCGGGCGCGGCGGGACCGGTCAGCTGACAGCGACCGGCTCGGCCTGCTTGCTCCCCCACTGCCAGTGCGGCCCACAGAGATAGAGCCGGAACGCAACACAGGTCGGCATAGGAGTCGATCGGACACAGCGTGACGAGCAGGTGGACCGTCGCGAACTGGTCGAAGAGAGGCACTGTCATCAGCGAACCGCGAAATGGCTGGTTCGCGGACTGGTCTGACATCGACGGCGAGTTGCCTCAACCTTTTCCGGCGCCGTCGGGTTGAGGGATTTGGTCTCACTCGGCGCTCGCATCGGCACCGAGTGTCCATAGAGCTGAGATTGGCCAGGCGCGGAGCCGGTCTCCAAAGGGGAGTGGCTGGCCGCCGGCGTAGAGGACGATTCCGGCGGTCAGCTGGTCGCCGAGTCGCCGGGCGAGTCGCTGGATGCCGCGGAAGTCGTCGGACCGGACGGTTTCCGCGGCTTTGACCTCGCAGGCGATGACTTCGCCTGACGGCGCCTCGAGCACCGCATCTACCTCGTAATGGTCTCGATCGCGATAGTGGTAGAGCCGTACGGGCTGATCGGCGAGGGAGAGCTGGCGGGCCAGTTCGCCGAGTACGAAAGTTTCGATCAGCGGGCCGACAGGGGCTGTGGGATGCCGGGCTCGGCGCAGGCTCATTCCTGTTAGGTGGGCGGCGAGCCCGGAGTCGGTCAGGAGCAGTTTTGGGGTGGCGACGGCCCTGGTGGTGAGGTTGCTGGACCAGGCGGGGATGCGGCGGGTTACGAACAGCAGGTCGAGCAGGTCCAGGTAACGCTTGACTGTGCTGGCCGGGACTTGCAGTCGGCTGGCCATGGATGCGGGGACGGCGAGCGAGCCGGTCGAGGCAGCGACCAGGTTGACGAGGCGGCGCATGTCGGCGGGTCGGTCGATGTCGGTGAGCTGCCGGACGTCCCGGTTGACCAGATCGGATATGTAGGACTCGAAGAAGCGGGCCCGGCGGCCGGTGTCGGTGCGGCGGACCGCCTCGGGGTAGCCACCGCGCAGTGCCCGTTCGAGGTAGTCGTCGCGTCGCAGGTCGGAGGTGGGCACGCGAAGGGCGACGCCGTGCTGGAGGACGGCGGCGACGAAGCCGTCTGGGCAGCGGTCTATCTCGCCCTGGGACAGGGGGTATAGCTCGATGGTTTCCGACCGGCCGGGCAGCAGGTCGGGGATGTCGCGTAGCCCGGTGAGCCGGGCCGATCCGGTGAGCAGGAACCGGCCGGGACGCGAATCGGTGTCGACCTCGTGCTTGATGGCAAGGAACAGATCGGGCGCGCGCTGCACTTCATCGATGACAAGGAGGCCGCTGTGGCGGACGAAGAGGGCCGGATCTGCCAGCGCGGCCGAGCGGACCGGTGCCTCATCGAGGAAGCGCAACTCCGAGCCGGGGAAGTTTGCCATGACCAGCCGGGCAAGGGTGCTCTTGCCCGTCTGCCGCGCTCCGTTGATGACAACGACGCGGGTGTCGGACAGGGCGGCTGTGACGGCCGTCTGCGCATGACGAGGGATGAGGCTAGTTGCGGGTTGCACCCTGCGAGCCTACTCCGGCTGTGGTTGATCTGCCGAGGCATGTGTGGTTGATCTGCCGAACAGCTGATGGTCATCTTGCCGATAGGTGCGTGGCCGGCTCGGCACGCTGCTGAGGCTACCGGCCAGTTCGGCAGACGCCCGGGCCCGGTATCAAGCAATGCGGAAAGGCCGGCTGAGGCGGGAGCCAGAGTGGGAGCCAACATGCACAGACACGGAGCGGTATCAGGCTACGTCTAGTCACGATTCCTGCATGTTGACGTCGCGTCGGGCTCCATCCGGCCACGTCCAGCGTCCGGATGGAGCTGATTTGGGGGCAGGAGGTCCGGGGTTCAAATCCCCGCATCCCGACGCGGTTTTTCGAATGTGTTGTCAGTCTCCGCGAGCCGGCGCGACTCGTCGGCAGCTGTCGCCCGATGTCGGCCGAGCGCAGCCGGTGACCAGGGCGTCGGCCACGCCGAGACGGTCGAGGTATTCCAGGGTGGCCGGCTGCACGGCGGCGGCTTTCGTTCCAAGGGACCCTGACACTGGCCGGCTCGCTGGCGACGGTGGACCCGGCCACCGAAGCCTCGAACAAGGGGGAGCGTGGTCCTGACGGGCGTCGCCGTCCAGCGCGGCGGCCGCTTTTCCTGGCTGCCGCGCCTGCGGGCGCGGCACTTGGCGCGATGGCCGTGCTGGCCGGACCGGAAGGCCAGCTGAACGCGGGCAGCATAATGGCCGGGCGGATTACTGGTCTTGCGCAGGCTGTGCCGGGAAGGGTCCCGGTTCGGAAAGGCCGGATTCGTAGCCGAAGATGACTGCGTGGACGCGGTCGCGCAGGCCCAGCTTGGCCAGCACTCTGGCGACGTGGGTCTTGACCGTGTTATCGGAGATGTGCAGGCTCGCGCCGATCTCGGCATTGGACAGGCCGCGGATGATCAGGGCGAGAACTTCGCGTTCGCGGTCCGTGAGCTGGTCCAGGACTGCGGCAGCGGGCCGGGTGCCGGGCCTGGGACCTTGCGCGAACAGGCCAATGAGCCGGCGAGTCACCGACGGGGCGAGCAGGGCATCGCCGCCGGCGACTGTCCGGATCCCGGCCAGCAGGTCCTCGGGTCGTCCGTCCTTGAGCAGAAACCCGCTGGCTCCGGCGGCCAGGGCGTCGTAAACGTACTCGTCGCGGTCGTAGGTGGTCAGGACCAGCACCCTTGGCGGACCGGCGTCGGTCGCGATGGCGGCGGTGGCTGTGATCCCGTCCATGAGGGGCATGCGAACATCCATCAGCACGACGTCGGGACTGAGCGCCGCCGCGGCGGCGGCTGCCTCCGCTCCGTCGGCCGCTTCCCCGATGACCTCGATGTCCGGCTCAAGCTGCAGTACGGAGCGCAGCCCGGCCCGGATCAGCGGCTGATCATCGCAGAGCAGTACCCGGATCGTCATTGCGCCGCCTCCGACTCCGCGGGCAGGTCCACCGGGCTCCTGTCTGGGCTGGGCTGGCCGTGGCCCTGGGGTCGATCGGCCCCGGGTACCGGCAGCCACGCTCGCACCTCGAACCCGCCGTCGGGGCGGTTGCCTGCTTGCAGCCGGCCGCCAAGCCGCTGCGCGCGCTCGTGCAAGCCGGCCAGTCCTTGGCCGCCCGCCTCCACGGGCCCAGGGGGCCAGGCTGCGGCCGGGCGCTCGCGCGCGGGGCCATTGTCGGCGACGAGCACTTCGAGCTGCCCGTCGAGCCGGCGGAATCGGACCAGCACCGAACCCGCGGCCGAGTGCCGCAGCACATTGCTCAGGCTCTCCTGGACGATTCGGTAGACGGCGAGATCCAGCTGGGCGGCCAGCTGGCCGGCCGATCCCTGGAAGGTCACCATCAGGCCAGCCATGGCTAGCCGGTCCGCGAGCTCCGGCAACTGCGCTGTCCTGCGCAGGGGTACCGGGCCGACGCCGCTGCCCCGGATCACGCCCAGAGCCTCCCGGATCTCGGTCATCGCCTGCCGGCTTGCGAGCTCGATGCCGCGTAGCAGGGCGATGTCCGGCCGGCGCCCGGATTCGGCGAGGATCCGGGCCGCGCCGGCCTGCAGGGCCACGACGCTGATGTGGTGCGCAGTGATGTCATGCAGCTCCGCGGCGATGCGGGCCCGCTCATCTGCGGCGGCGGCTCGTTCCCGGCCGGCGCGCTCGGCGTCGAGTGCGGCCGAGCGGTCCGCTAGCGCCGTCACCACGTCGCCGCTGGCGCGCTCCCGTTCGCCCAGAGCCCACGCAGCGGTCAAAACAGCTAGGAGAATGACGACCAGCTGCAGCCCGGCGAGACGGCTGCTGACGTCAGCGGCTGTCCCATGGCTGACCGCGAGGCAGTGCAGGCGCGGACCGGGCACGCAGCGCGTGCCGGCCACCGCCTCCGGGCCGGCGCGGATGAGGTAAGCACGCGAAAGGCCGGCGCTGAGCGCGAACGCGGAGATCAGCAGTGCCGCCCTGCCGCGCCTGCGGCTCGCGCCTGCGGTGACCGCGTACAGCGCTATGACTGGTGCCGCGAACACCAGCAGCGGGACCTGCACGCCCCCCGAGCGCTGCACCGGCAAGAACGCGATCAGGAACGCGCAACCCGCGGTGACTGCCGCCCATGTCTGCGCCGAGTACCGGCGCCGCCACGCCAGCGCCACCGTCAGCACCGCCCCGGCCAGCCCCCACCAGTAGCGGGCGGGGCCGTCGCTGGGGCTCAGCCGCCACGCCAGCGAGGCGAACACGCAGGCCGACAGCAGCAAGACGGCCCACGGCAGCCGGCCGAGGAGCCGCGGCGCAGCGGGCGCGGCGCGCGACCTGGGCGGGCTCATGCGGTGAGCATATGAACCCTGGGCGAGTACGGCTACCGCCCGTCACGGCTATGCCCGTCGTCCGCATGGGTGACCGCCCTCATCCTGAATGACCAGCGGAAAGATCGCCTGGCAGCTGGATGCGCGCGTTCTCGCCTGGCCCGTAGCCTGCCCGAGGAATACTGGACGCGCCTCTGGCGCCCGCCCATCGGACGTGGCATGACCGCTGCAGTGACCGCTACCGGGCTCGGCAAGCGGTACCGGCGGCGCTGGGCGCTGTCCGGCTGCACGCTGAGCGTTCCGGCCGGCCGGGTGGCCGGCCTGGTCGGGCCGAACGGGGCAGGCAAGACCACGCTCCTGCATCTAGCTGTCGGGCTGCTCCAGCCCTCGGCCGGGACCATCGAGGTGGTCGGCGGCGTCCCTGGATCGGGGCCCGGGCAGCTGGCCCGGGTAGGGTTCATGGCCCAGGACTCCCCGACGTACCCGACGTGGTCGGTGGCTGATCATCTCCGGTTCGGCGCGGCGGCTAACGAGCGCTGGGATGCCCGGTTCGCCGCCGGCCGAGTTACCAGGCTCGGCCTGGATCCTGCGCGGCGGGCCAGGAGGCTGTCCGGCGGGCAGCAGGCTCAGCTCGGGCTCACCCTGGCGCTGGCCAAGCGGCCCGAGTTGCTGCTCCTGGATGAGCCGGTGGCACGGCTGGACCCGCTGGCCCGGCGGGAGTTCCTGCAGGAACTGGCTGCGGCAGCAACAGCGCAGGAACTGAGTGTGATGCTGTCGTCGCATCTGGTCGCCGACCTTGAGCACATCTGCGACTACCTGATCGTGCTGGCCAGCGGCCAGGTGCAGCTGGACGGCCCGGTCGCGGACCTGCTGGCCAGCCACTACGTGGTAGCCAGCCGGCGGCCTGGTCCCGCCGCGCTGCCCGCGGGCAGCCAGCTCATCCACGAAACCGGCGAGGGCCTGCAGGCCACGCGGCTGGTGCGTGTGCCCGGCCCGGTCCTCGACGGAGCCTGGAGCGCATCACCCGCCAGCCTCGAGGACCTGGTGCTGGCGTACATGGCCCGGGCAGTCGGCCGCGGCCCGGCACAGGAGGTACCCCGATGCTCTGGATAACCTGGCGCCAGTTCCGCGCTCAGACGATCGTCGCGGCCGCCGCGCTGGCCGCCACCGCCCTCATACTGACGCTGTCGGGGCTTCATATAGCCCGGCTGTATGACGCGAGCGTCGCCGGCTGCCAGGCCCGGGGCGACTGCGGCGCCGCCCGGCAAAATTTCCTCACCCAGGTCAACGCCAGTCTCGGCAGCCACCTGCCGTTGCTGTTCGGCACCGCGCTCGTTGCCGTGCCGGCCATCATCGGCATCTTCTGGGGCGCGCCGCTGCTGACCCGCGAGCTGGAATCAGGCACCCACCGGCTGGCCTGGAGCCAGGGCTTCACCCGCACGCACTGGCTAGCGGTGAACCTCGCCGTCATCGGCGCGGCGAGCATGGCTGCCGCCGGGCTGTTCAGCCTGATGGTGACCTGGTCTGCCAGCCGCATCGACGCCGTCAACATGAACTGGCTGCAGCCCACAGTCTTCAGCGAACGGGGCATCGTCCCGGTCGGCTATGCCGCCTTCGCCTTCGCGCTCGGGGTCACCGCGGGCATGCTGATCCGCCGCACCGTGCCCGCCATGGCCGTCACCCTTGCAGTCTTCACCGCCGCGCAGTTCGTCATGCGGGCGATCCGTCAGCATCTGATCCCGCCGGCCCAGGTGACCTCCCCGATCAAGGGCCTGACCAGCCTGGGCATCCGCATGACCCCAGGCGGCGGCGGTCGGCTGTCGGTAACGCCGCCGGCAAATATCCCCGGCGCCTGGATCCTCGGCAACCAGACAGTCAACGCAGCCGGCCAGGCGGCCGGAAGCATCGCCGTGCCAGCTACCGGGCCGTTGTCCATCCAGAGCTGCGGACCAGGCCAGGCCAGCCCGCAGGCTTGCCTCGCCGGGCTCTACAAGGCCGGCTACCGGCAGCTGCTGACCTATCAGCCGGCAAGCCGGATCTGGGCCTTCCAGTGGTACGAGACCGCGATCTTCCTCGGCCTGGCCGTCGCTCTCGTCGCGTTCTGCACCCGGCGGATCCGCCGCACCTCCTGAACCTGCAGCGGGCCGATTAAGAGTCCGCTGCACTACCATGGTGCTAACGCCCCGAGATGTGCCAGGCCACTGACCTGGGGTTATGTGCTCGACTGCGGGCCGGTTGCGGCCCCGTCAGCCGGCGGCTCAGGCTCCGGCACCCTCCCTTGAGCAATGTCTGCCGACTCCCTGCGCGACAACCCTGTGTCAGGCGCCACGCAGGACGTCACAACCCCGAAGCCCGGCGCGGCCGCTGGTGGTCGGGCCGCTAGCGGTCTGCGGCCCTGATTAGCTCTCCCAGCGCTCCGGGCGGAACAGCGGGGTCATAAGCGGCACTACTGCGTCGCCAGCGTGTGCGAGCGGCGGGAGGCGAAATGCCGCCTCGAGGGTTTTGAGCAATGAGTAGTGGTTATAAGCGGTTCCGTCGGTGATGTGCTGATCGCTCTTGCTGGTGATCACGATGGTGACCACGTGGCCGCCGCCGGGGTCGGCGCCGCAGCAACCAGTGCCGGGCTGTCCCTGGTCTGCGTAGTCGTCCTCATCCCAAGTGATCACGATGGCGTTCCGGCCATGCTCCCAGGCTTCGGACGCCATGATGGCATCCACGAGGTTGCCCACGTAGGTGTCGCCAGTCGATATCAGGCCGTTGGTGTCGCTGCAGATTGCGGTCCCGTGCATGTCGTGGCACTGGTCAGGGACGACGAAGCCGAAGTTCGGCAGGGAATTGTGGGCCAGGTCGGCAAACAACTGCGTATCGGGGACCATGTTGGCCAGCGCGGCCTGCGTGCCGGTGAAGTTCAGGAATGGGTTGTGCTTGGAGGCATACAAAGCGTCGGTTGCGTTGGGCCACTTGAACGTGTAGGGCCCGTTGGCGTTGGGGCCGCTGGTAATGAGCTGACCAGGCGGTGGCATCGGCGGAAGGTTCTGGAAATAGCCTTTCCACGTCATTCCGGCGGCGGTCAGCTGGTCGGCCAGCGTAGGCGCTTCGATCGTATGGTTGACAGTGGTACCAGCGCAGTTCGCATCGGTACCGGCGAGCGCGGGAGTGCAGTAGAACGCATTGTCGTCCTGTATCCCGAAGTAGTCGCCGGCGATATTGGCCAGGTAGTTCGGCTCGCTCGGATGCGTGACGCCGAAATAGTTCGTCGCCAGGCCGTACTTGTTCGCCAGGACGTTGATTCGCGGCGCAAGCGGATTGCTGATGATCGTTGCGTAGCTGGTGTTCTCCATCATGATTTCGATGATGTGCTGGTAGTGAGGAATGCCGGAACCCTCGTCACTAGCCAAGCTTCCATCCGGCACGGCCATCATGTCCCTCCCGGCCCGTGGGGCTCTGGTAGCCGAGCGTGATCATAACGGTCACAAGTGGCTGCCTAGTAAACAGAAGTGAACCATGTCACCTTTGATGGCTACCATTCGGTCATGAAGGCGGCCGTTCATACGAGGTACGGACCACCGGAGGTCGTCCGGGTCATAGACGTGGATAAACCGGCACCAACCGGAAACCGGCTGCTCATCAGAGTGCATGCGACCACCGTGAATCGGACCGATTGCCACTACCGGGCGGCCAAGCCATTCATTATGCGACTCCTGTCCGGCCTCACGAAGCCGAAGGCGACGATTCTCGGCACTGAGTTTGCAGGCGAAGTCGTCGCGGTTGGCTCCGATGTCACCTCGTTCCAGGTCGGCGACCGGGTGTTCGGATACAACGAGGGCCCGTTCGGCGCCCACGCCGAATACATGGTGATTCCGGAGAACGCGCTGGTCGCCGCCATGCCAGCCAACGTGGCTTACCGGGAAGCCGCGCCGGGCACTGAGGGCTCGCACTACGCGCTGGCGCACATCAGACGCGCAAAGGTCAGCGAGGGCCATCACGTCCTCGTCTATGGCGCGACCGGAGCCATCGGGTCAGCGGCGGTCCAGCTGCTGAAGTGTTATGGCGCGCTGGTCACCGCTGTCTGCGGTACCGAGCAGGTGGAGCTGGTCAGGGGTTTGGGTGCGGACAGGGTCATCGACTACACATCCGGAGACTTCGGCGAGGACGGTCAGGTCTACGACGTGGTCTTCGACGCGGTTGGCAAGATCTCCTTCGGACGATGCAGGCCGTGGCTGAAACCGGGCGGAGTTTTCATGTCGACCGGCCCGGGCCCGGGCTATCAGAACTTGATGCTGCCCCTCATTACGCCACTATCGGGCGGAAAGAAGGTGCTGTTCGCCTACCCGCATTTCGATCAGGCAGCGTTGCGGCATCTGAGGGATCTGCTCGAGGCCGGAGCCTTCAAGCCAGTCATCGACAGGGAGTATCCACTGGACCAGATCGTCGAAGCATACAAATACGTCGAGACAGGGCAGAAGATCGGCAATGTGGTGATCGGCGTCGTCGATTCAGCCTCCCGGTAGCATCGCGACCTGTGCACATCAGCTTCTTCGAGCCTGCCGGGCCAGGCAGCTTCCGCGCGACTCAGGCCACGGCAGGACCGTGGAGCGCGGATGCGCAGCACGGCGGCCCTCCGTCCGCGCTGGCAGCCCGCGAGTTGGAGCGGCACGAGCCTGCGGACGGCATGCGCCTGGCGAAGGTAGCGGTGGACATCCTGCGGCCGGTTCCAGTCGCCGTCCTGACTGCCCGCACGCGGACGGTCCGGGCCGGCAAGCGCGTTGCTCTGCTGGAGACCGTCCTGGAGTCAGCCGGGCAGGAAGTGCTGCACGCCAGGGGGTGGCGGATCGCCGTTTCCGGCGACGCTCCGGTGATCACAAGGGCCGGCCAGGTGCCGCCGATCCCGGCGGGCGAGGCCGCGCCGCGGTTCCCCGGCGGCCACCTGGACGGCTACCTCGCCGCTATCGACTGGCGATTCGCGTCGGGCAGCTTCGGCCAGTCAGGTCCCGCCCAGGCATGGGGCCGGCCGCGCGTTCCGCTGATCGAGGGCGAGGAACTATCGCCGATGTCCCGGACGCTGCTCATCGCCGACTCCGGCAGCGGGGTGGGCGCGGCACTAGATGCGAGCCGTTACTTGTTCATCAACGTCGACCTGACCGTTGTCCTGCATCGCGACCCCGCTGGCGAGTGGATTCTGCTGGACGCGCTGACGACAATGGGGGGAACGGGGTCCGGACTGGCCGAGACCCTGTTGTCGGATCAATCCGGCGTCTGCGGAACAGGAATGCAGACCTTGCTCGTCGCGCCCAGGTAGGCGCGAGCGCGATGACGCAAGGCGCGGAGGAAGCCGGCCTTCGGCGGGCTGTCCGCGCAGCGCCTGGCCTGACAATCCTGACCGGCGGCCAGACCGGCGTTGACTCCTACGCCGCACTCGCCGCGCTGCGCGCCGGGCTCAGCGTGCAGCTGGTCTTCCCGGCCGGTTACCGCCAGGAAGACGGCAATCTCACTACAGCGCGCCGCCGTCGCCTGGCCGGAGCCGCTTTCCACGAACTCTCGTCGGCGAGCTTCCGGTACCGGACCTGGACGTGCGTCTATCTCGCCGATGCTGTGCTGTTGCTCGATCCGGCAGGCGGAGCAGGATGCCGGGAGACGGCCCGCGCTGCCATGCAGCTCGGGCGGCCGCTGCTGAGTCCCGAACAGCTCACCGCCGATCAGGCCGCCAGCTGGTTGCGCGAGACAGGTGCCCGCGTGCTGCTTGTAGCCGGCTGCCGGGCCAGCGTGCTGGCGCGGCAGGGCGAGGGGCGCGGCCTCCGGACGCAGTTGGCCGACATCATGGTCGGAGCCCGGGATTACAGCGACATGCTGGCCCCGGCGGCCCGAGCTGACTAACGACCGCGGTGGCGGGGCACTCACTTACTCATTCGGCTGCGTCGCCCCAGTCGATGGTGACGTCGCGGGCAGCATCCGGGTGCCGTTGGAGCCAACTGCGCGCGAACGGACATAGCGGAACGATCGTCAGCCCGTCCTGGCGGGCCCGGTCGAGGGCCGCCACGACGAGCTTCCCGCCGATGCCGCGGCCTTCAAGAGCCGGCGGAACCTCGGTGTGAGTGAGTACGAGGCGGCCGGCCCGCAGCCGGTAGATGAGCTCAGCGACCTGGCCCTCCACCCTTGCCTCGAACTGGAGAGCGTCCTTGTCGTCCGTTACCTCGACGGCGCCGGTCATGGTCGCATTACTCCTTATCCAGGTGGCTGGCGGCCGGGCCGGCCAGGGTAACAATCGCGGCGAGCCCGGCCGCGCCGGCCGAGATCGCCAACGGCAGTCCCGCGCCGCGGTGCAGGAACAGTGCAGCGCCGGCGAACGCGCCGATCAGCATCGCCAGGACAGCCGCGCTACGGCGGCCAGCGCGCGGGTTGGTGCCGCCTGCCAGGCTCGAGTCCGATGCGAGGCCGGTCAGGGTCAGGGTGAGCACTGTGGTTGTCATGTCAGGAATAGCGAGCCGGCGTATTACTGAATTCCTGACCCCCATGGCGAACGCGAGGATCGCGATCGCGGTATAGCGGCTCCAGCCGAATGCGACCGTCGCGGCCGCGAAAGCGACAACGGCCGCAGCGGCCACGAATACGGCTTCTGTTCCGATGGCGATGACCAGCAGACGGCTCCGGCGGGAGACTTTGTTGCTGATGATGCCGCCTGCGACCGCGCCGACGAGGAAGAGGCCGAGCGAGGTCAGGCTGGCGGTGACCGAGAACCCCGGCGCGCCCGCGGCCGCGAAGCCCAGAACGACCACGTTCCCTGTCATGTTTGCCGTGAAGACACGCCCGAGTCCGAGGTAGCACACAGCATCGACGAGCCCGCTGAGCATGGTCATGGTCATCAGCACGACCAGCAGCGAGCGCTCGCCCGAGTCGGCGTTGCTGGCGCGCCCGCGCGGACTGGCCGGGTTGTGCGGCGAGACAGCAGTCACTGGCGGATTGTTACACGCGCTCGCTGCATCATGGCACCTGTCAGGCCGTTCGGGGCGGAGTGCCCGTCCGGGCGCTGGGCTCTACCGGTACGCCGAGATGCCGGTGATCGCCTGCCCCAGCGCGAGCGTGTGAATTTCCTCCGTGCCCTCGTAGGTCAGTACGGACTCCAGGTTGTTGGCATGCCTGATGACGGGGTATTCCAGGGTCACTCCGTTGGCCCCGAGGATCGTCCTGGCCTCACGCGCGACGTCGATGGCGGTCCGGACATTGCTCATCTTCCCCAGGCTGATCTGTTCCGGGGTGATGGTGCCGGCCTCCTTGAGACGCCCGAGGTGCAATGCCAGCAACTGGGCGCGCTGCAGGTCGGCGAGCATCCAGGCCAGCTTCCGCTGGGTCAGCTGGAAGCCGCCGATCTTCTGGCCGAACTGCTCGCGGGTCCTGGCGTAGTCCGCGGCCGACTCGAAGCATGCCCTGGCTGCGCCGGTCACGCCCCACAGGATGCCGAAACGGGCCTCCGACAGGCAGGACAGTGGTCCCTTAAGTCCCTGCACGCCCGGCAGCACGGCGCTACCGGGCAGCCGCACGTCGTCAAAGTGCAGCTCTGAGGTGACCGAGGCGCGCAGCGACAGCTTCTTGTGGATGTTCCGCGTGCTGAACCCGCGGGCGCCGCGGGGCACGAGGAAGCCGCGGATCCCGTCGTCCGTACCGGCCCAGACGACTGCGATGTCGGCGATTCCGCCATTAGTGATCCACATTTTCGAACCACTGAGAACCCAGTCGGCCCCGTTCCGCTTCGCATAGGTCTTCATGCCCGCGGGATCGCTGCCGTGGTCCGGCTCGGTGAGGCCGAAGCAGCCGATCGCCTGGCCGGCGGACATGCGCGGCAGCCACTCGTCCTTCTGCTCCTCCGATCCGTACCTCCGGATCGGGAACATGGCCAGCGAGCCCTGCACCGAGACCATGCTGCGCAGCCCGGAGTCAGCGGCCTCGAGCTCGCGGCAGGCAACGCCGTAGGCGACCGCGCCCATCCCGGCGCAGCCATAGCCGGTGAGATGCATGCCGAGGAGGCCGAGCTGGCCAAGTTCGGGAAACAATTCTTTGGGAACGGTGCCCGCTTCGAACCAGTCGGCGATGTTGGGCATGATCTGATCCGCGGCGAACTTGCGCACGGTGTCGCGGGCGAGCCGCTCATCGTCAGTCAGCTCGTCGTCAATGCGGAGCAAATCGGTCGGCGCCGGGTCTGCGCTGCGCGGCATTAGCTGGTCCTCTCTCCAGGCGGCCTTGCCGTTAGCGTATGCTCGCGCGGGCCCGGGCTCTGTCGATGGCCATGGAATCAGGCATCATGGTGCACATGAATGGCGACAGTGGGCCTAAGCGGCTAGAACGCAAGCTCAAGGGCCGGATGCTGGCGGGCGTCTGTGCTGGCCTGGCCGATTACCTTGGCGTGGACCCCACCCTGGTGCGGGTGATTTTCGCGGTGCTGGCTTTCGTCGGGGGAACGGGGGCGGTGGCCTATCTGGTGGCCTGGGCCCTGATTCCTGAGGAGGGCGAGCCGGTCTCGATCACGGAGAAGTTCATCAACAAGGGCGGCTCTGCCTGAGCGTGACGGCCATCCTGAAGCGGGTAAAACCGATGCCAGGATGGTGATCGGCGAGGCGGCTGAGTGGCATGAGGCAGCCGCTTTGGCGGGAATGCCGTTCGTCCCCTATGCTGGGGCGGTCCCCGACGGCGGGCGCCACGGGCATGGCGGCGAGATCCGTCGAGCCCCCATCGTCTAGCGGCCTAGGACACCGCCCTTTCAAGGCGGCGGCACGGGTTCGAATCCCGTTGGGGGCACACTGGTTATGGCCAGTGCGGTGCGAGGTCCTGTAGAGCAGCTTGGAGTGCTCGCCACCCTGTCAAGGTGGAGGTCGCGGGTTCAAATCCCGTCAGGACCGCTCAGTCTGGCGTCAGGGCCTTCCGGGATTCTGATGCCCGGCACGGTCAGGTAGCTCAGTTGGTACGAGCGTCCGCCTGAAAAGCGGAAGGTCGGCGGTTCGACCCCGCCCCTGACCACGAGCGAGAGTCGCAGATGGCCAGAGGCTCCTGACCTGGGCAAAGCGAAACGCGACATGCGCTGCTGGTCTCCACCGGTGGTGCCTCTTGGGGCCCCTACTTGACTCTTGTTGACCGCATGATGTCGCACGCGGATCGCACGGGGCGGGGAGTGTAGTTCAAGCGAGTCATTGGATGGCGCCTGCTCCCCGCCATACTCTGCGTCACTGGCGTTGGAATCCTGGCCGTGTCCTGGTCGTCACCGTCCCGCCACTTCACGGGCCTGAACCATTCGGCTTCCGGCACTCCCGCGCGGACAGAGCAGCGGCCTTGACAAGGGCGGCGGCCCGTAAGCTGTCCGGCGATCGGGCGGCCTCTGGCCTGCCCGCACTAGCCCGATGTGGGCCGTCGCGAGGGTTCCCTTGTCAAGGTCGCTGCGGCGCGCCCGCAGACCCTCTGGCGCGCCGAAGGCGTGCCCTTGAAGACGTAGAGAAACTTGTCACAGCGGGGTTGTGCAGGTTTTGTCCGACCCCGACTGATCGTTAACACCGTCAACCATCAGTTGAGCCTGACCCGCTTTGACGGACATCCATCATCAGGGGTTCGCCCCCGGAAGGATGTCCGATCATGGAAAGCATGGGGAGTAAGAAGAAGCCCCGGCGGCGCCGCTCGTTCACCCCGGAGTTCAAGGCCGAGATCGTTGAGCTGTGCCAGCGCGGGGACCGGTCGGTTGGCCAGGTCGCTAGGGACTTCGACCTGACCGAGACCGCGGTGCGGGAGTGGGTGAAGCAGGCCGGGCGGGATGCCGGGACGGTCAGCGACGGCGGCCTGACCACCGAGGAGCGTAAGGAACTAGCGCAGCTGCGGCGGGAGAACCGGCGGCTGCGGGAGGACGGGGAGATCCTCAAGCGGGCCACGGCTTTCTTCGCGCTGGAGACCCGGTGAACATCTACCCGTTCATCGAGGCGGAGAAGGCGTGCAGGCGCAACGTCAAGCGGGCGTGCGAGCTGCTGAAGGTCTCCCGAGCCGCCTTCTACCAGCACCTGGCCGGCCCGTCGCCGCGGGAGCGCGCCGACGCCGAGCTGGCCGGGCAGATCAAGGCAGTCCACGCCGAGTCGAAAGGCCGCTACGGCGTGCCGCGAGTGCACGCCGAACTGGCCCGCCGCGGCCGGGCGCATTCGCGCAAGCGCGTCGCCCGGCTGATGCGCCCGGCGGCCTGCGGGGCATGGCGGCGAGGCGGTGGAAGAGGACCACTATCCCTGATCCTGCCGCCGCCGCACGGGCCGATCGGGTCCGCCGCGACTTCACCGCCGACGCCAGCAGCCTCAACAGCCGCTGGTGCGGCGACATCACCTACATCGCCACCTGGGAAGGATGGCTCTACCTGGCCACCGTCATCGACATCGCCTCCCGCCGCGTCGTCGGATACGCGATGGCCGATCACCTGCGTACCGAACTGGTCGCGGACGCGCTGGCCAACGCGGTCGCCGCCCGCGACCTGCACCCGGAGTGATCTTCCACTCCGACAGGGGCTGCCAGTACACATCCGCCGCGTTCGCCGAGCTAGCCGGCGACTGCCTGGTGGAGCTGTCGCACGGGCGCACCGGCCAATGCTGGGACAACGCCCTGGCCGAGAACTTCTTCAGCTCCATGAAAGGCGAGCTGCTCGACCTGCAGGCCTGGCCCACCCGAGCCAGCGCCCGCCACGCCGTCGTCGAGTACATCGGCTGGTACAACGGCACCCGGCTGCACAGCAGCCTCGGCTACAAGACACCCGCCGAGTTCGAAGCCAGCCACAACAACATGATCAAGAATGTAGCCTGAAGACGCCATCAGCCCTGTCCGTCAAAGCGGGGCAGCCTCACAGTTGGCACTAGGCACCGGCGGGCATCGGCACGCCAGCCGGGAAGATTCCAGACACTTAGAGTCGGCCGCCACGAGCTGTTGGAGCGCCTGCGCCGACGCCCAAGTAAATACGCCAGCGCTTCAACATGCCAGGAGACTAGCTGACAATGATATAGAAGGCGTGGTTGACGCCAGGCAAGCCGCCGTCTTGCGACTGCGGGCGGGTGATGACGAGGATGTTTGATGCGTTGGCTGGGCAGCCAGTCGCAAAGAAGACCCCCGCCTGCACGGTGCCGCCGGTGTTCTCCAACGAGTCGAGGCTCGCAACTGCCACGTGGACAGTCCCCCCGGTAACCCCGATGCAGTAGGAGCCTGCGCCAGGATTGGCGACCGTGACATTGCCACTGCTGCTCGCGACGGTGCCGTTGGCGTTCACATAGGCCCATGCCAGCAGACCAGGGCCAGCTGGCCCTTTCTGGTTCCATTTGATCGCCGTTGTCCCAGTCGGGCACCTCGTTCCGACGTTTTGCAGCACGAGCTTGTGCGAGCCACCCGCGTTGGCCGGGTAGTAGCAGCCGTGGATGACGCCCGAGCTGACCGGCCCGCTGGCGATCGCTGCTCCTGCTGTGCCCCCTCCGACCAGCAGCACGCTCGCTGCACCAGCAACAAGCACGGCGCGTTTGGCAGTTAGCATCGTTCTTCCCTTCCCGCCCGCACGGTGCGAGCGCGCATTCTGGTGCTTCTGTGCGGCGCCCCCGATAGGCACCGTGTTACTTACGGAGGCCACATCGCCCGGCCAGATACATCAACGCCGAAATACATGCGTGAGGCCCCTACGCCTGACCCGGCTCCTGCGCTCCACCGTTCTTCCTCGCGGCCGCCCTGAACCATGCGAACGACCGCCGAGTCCAGGGTCGGCGAATGTCGATCGCCGTCGGCGACGCCCGAGGGTGCCCTTGACGCGGTGGCTGCGAGCTGGACACTGGGAGACGAGGAGGACGGCTGTACGCTGCACCGATGCATGCCGTGTGAGCGGACTTGGTCCGTGGGCTCTGCGGGTGTGGCCCGGCGTGCGACGGCCGGGGCCTCCCCAAGGCCGGAGGCCGACGCTGACGCCGGGCCAGCGGCGCCGCAGGCGCCGCCTTGCTGAACGAGGATCTTGGCCGTCAGACTTTCGGCAATTACGCCCGGGCCTGGCTGCGTGATCACCCGAGGATGGGTCCGCGCTACCGCGAGACGTACGAGCGGAACCTTCGCCCGCATCTGGCTCCGCTGCACGACGTGCCGCTACGCGCGCTCACTCCGGCCGTGGTCCGGGAGTGGCACGCCTCTGCGCTGCGCGGTCGGGGCGGCCGGGTGTCTATCAACAGGCCTACCGGTTCCTGCGGGCGGTGATGAACACGGCCGTCCGCGACGGTGCGATCGTGAAGAACCCGTGCCAGCTCGCGGGGGCGGGAACCGACCGGGCCAAAGAGCGTCCGGTGGCGTCCCCCGCCGAGGTCGTCGCCTTGGTCGAAGCCATAACTCCGAGGTACCGCGCTGCGGTGCTCCTTGCCGCGTGGTGCGGACTGCGCAGGGGAGAGGTCCTCGGCCTGCGCCGCGACGACGTCTCTCGCGGCCGGGCTCGTGACGGTGCGCCATAACCGGGTGGAGCTCCTGGAGTCTGGTGCGGCGTTCGACGCTGACCCTGCGTGCTAGCCTCGGTGCCGCAGATTCCGCCTAACGCGCTACCGCTCAGAAGTGACCTGGGAAAATGCAGGTCGGCACAGCGCTCGCAGCTGTTGACCTGAAAAGCGGAAGGTCGGCGGTTCGACCCCGCCCCTGACCACAACCTCTGACCTGCGGATATACGCGACCGGTAATGTTGTCCACGTTCCGGCAGGTGGCCTGTAGTCTCATTTCAGTCTCATTTGCCGCAAGCGGACGGTCGCCATTCCGCGATTGCCTCGCGGACAGTCGTAAGTCACCGGCATGCTGTCCGAGCACCGCCAGCGGCGGGTTCAGATGCACAGGCCGCGGCGCAGGTCCACAGTCTGCACTTGCTACTCGGTGCGCACCCCGATGGATCTAGAAGCCAAGCATGTTGTTGATCGCGAGCATCGGGGCATTAGCGAACGCGTTGGACGTGCGGGCGCGTTCCACTTCGAATCGTTCACGCGCCAATTGCGGCCGAGCATCGACGCCTTGACCTGTCATGGCCTCCGAACCGGACCTGCTGGATCAGCGCCGGGGTGCCCTCCTCCGGCCAGGTTTGACTCGGCGGGATCGGCGCAGCACTCTTGGGCGGGTCACGCACGGCGCGGACAGCAGGCTTAGCAGCTGCCGACGATCGGGACCCGGCGACTCCCGGCACCGGCTCGCGCGACCACCGGTCGAGCTTGTCCCGCAGATCTGGTCGCTCGAGCACCTCTCGCATGGGCGCGAGGCAGGTCACTGTCTCGATCATCGCCCGGAACAGGTCCGCGTCATGCGGGGCGCCGTTGGCCAGGCCGATCAACGGCGAGGCTGGCGGCGACCAGGTCCGGTTCTCCCGCAGCGCGGTCAACTGCGCGATCCGGGCCCGGTCGGCCGCAACCTGGCTCCAGTAGAACGGGGCCGCAGCGCGCTCAGTGCCGTCATCGAAGGCCCGCGCAAACGTGGCCGGATCGTCGACGTGATCCCGCACGGTGCGACGCAGCAGCTGGGAGTGCACGAGGCCGACACTGAGCCCGCGCCCCGCTGACGGGTTAGTGCAGGCCCACGCGTCGCCGACGGCGACGAACCCGGTCACGATCGGTTCGCCGTCTGCGGCGAACCTGCGGTAGCGGTCCATGATGCCCGCCATCGCGAGCACACTGGTGATCGGCTGTCCCTCCAGCCAGTGCGCCTGCAGCGGGCACGCGCGCACGACGCGGGTGAAGCAGTCAGCATCGCGCAGTTGCTTCAAGTGGTGCGTCACCGCTGGCACCGAAGACAGTGACGGACCAGGTGCCGTTGTCTCCGGGCAGGGTCAGCACCGAGATCGTTCCGATCGGCATGAGTGGCGGACCGATGAGGGAGGGCAGGCCTGGACCAGTGAAATACCGCGTGTAGTAGGCGAACCCGCTGTCTTCCGCCTGCTCCGTGCGGCGCCGCGGCGCCCGAGCCGGGTCAGCAGCTCCGACGCCCGCGAACGCCGGCCCATCGCGTCGACGACAAGGTCGCCGCGCAAGACCTCGCCATCCGACGTGCGCACCCCGGCCACGTGCGGCAGGCCGAAAACTGCCGAGGGGCCGCTGATCAGCTCGGTCACGTGCACGCCGCGGCGTACCACCAAGCGCGGCTGCTCCTGCGCCGCGGGCAGCAAATACAGACTCGGTCACCGGGCGCCGACCTGTCACGAATCGGAAATCCTCGTCGCCGGCGCGCGGGTCCCGATCGGTAATGCCGGGCGGCAGCACCGCCAGCGGATCTGTCCAGACCAGCCCCGCCGTCTGCAGCCGGTCCGTCAGCCCGGGCAGTTCCTCGTCGCACACCTGCCGAAACCGAGCGAACAGGTTGTGCGGCTGTCGGAACTGGGCAACCCCCTTGCGATCCCAGGCTTCCCATGCCTGTACAGGCGTGGCCGGAGGGCCGTGAGCGTCAGCCTCCAGCACTGTGACCTCATGGCCGTCCCGGGCGAGCATCAGCGCCGTCGACAGTCCGATAACGCCGCCGCCGCACACGATGACCGACGCCATGGCCCCGCTCCGAACTCGATTGTGATCCAGATCACATATGCGCCCACGATACCCGTGGCAGGGCCACCCTGCCTGTTCCGTGCTCCTGAAGGAAGGGCCCGGAATGGCGGATGGCAGGCTGGTGACCTCGATCTCCGCGGACTGGAAGTAGCGGGCATGTCGCACGGCGCCGGTATCACCGCTTACAGAATCGCCTGCTCCGCCTGATCCTTGACGGATTGTCCTCGGATGATCCTCGGCGCCCCCTGGAGCCTTTTGCACCGCCCGGCCTGGGGTTTCCCGGCAAGGTGCCAGTCAACGCCCTGGCAGTGGCGCGGTCAACGTGCAGCGCCCCGCAGCGAGCGGGCGTTATCGTGCGGCGTGTGGGTGTCACGGTGGTCGGCCTGGGCGCTTGGTCGGAGCTGGTGCGGGCAAAGACCAGCAGGGGATGCACATCGACGTGCACGAGTTCGCGGTCCTGGATGATGGCCACCGTGTGACGTTGCACCAAGAACGTGGCTTCAGCACCAGCGCGACGCATATGACTGCCGATCACGCCGAGCGGAGCGTGCTGACGACAGTGCTCCCGGAAGACGCCGAGGTAAAGGTGAAGATCACCCGTGGGAGTGGCTTGCTTCACTGATCCGCACCCACGGGGTGGCGGTGACGCCAGAGCAGCTGAAAACGATGCCCTATGTGGTCGAGTTCGGTCCACTGCTGTCTGCAATGCTGGAATCCGAGGTCCAGCGCGAGCAGTAACGGCCCTCGGTCACGGGCCACGCTTATTTGGGGTTGCCCCGGATAGGTGCCAGTCCGTACTGGTGCCGCGGGGGGGCGCCCTGGGCACGCCCCGGGCACCTCCGTGATGGTCTCGGTGCCACCTCTGCTTAGGTCCAGGTGATCGTTGCCGGCCTTCAGATGATGCTTGACGGATTCTAGGTGTGCCGGGACCTGGTGAGTGGCGGGCGCGGCGAGGCCGACGGGGAGTGACCAGGTCTGTTACACCGGGAATTCCGTGCACGAAGACGCGGACGGGTCTTGGATCTAGCCGTGTGTCGAGTGCGGTGGGGCATTGCAGGGACAGGCCAGCGACGTTGCCTTCGTGATCTATCGCAACTCGGCCGAGGCCCTTGCCAGCCTCGAATGTCAGCGGGACTTCGGCCGCGTTGTTATCGCGCCGCTATCGCAGACCGCAGTCAGAGTCATGAGCTGGTGGCAGGGCGGGCGCAGTTGCCCGAGCCTCAAGTCCGGGGTTAGGTGCGATAGGCGGAGCGGCGGCGAGAACGTCTCGTTATCCCGGCCAGAATCAACAGGATGACGCCCACGCCGATCGCGATGTATCCGCGGATGTGATGGTGGCCCAGCCCATGGAGGGCATGACCGGGGAAGAACGAGGGCAGTGAGTGGATGGGCTCTACCAGGTAGATGATGCCCACGACCACGGCGACGATGCCGACCACCACAAGCACGAGCCTGACCAACCACGACATCTCAGGCCTCCTTCTGCGGGCAACCCAATGCTAGGCCCGTCTGCCAGCGGCCGGAGGCAGTTCGGCCGGCGGCTGTGCCGCATGATCGCGAGCCAGCGGTACCTGCGCCGCCGCTCAGTCTCATTCGTAGTCTCATTCATCCACGTACATCAGCGTCGATCGGCGTTCACCACAGCTCGCTGACCAGGCAGGGATATCACCACGTCCCGCACTGCACTGTGATCCTTAATCCTGAAAAGCGGAAGGTCGGCGGTTCGACCCCGCCCCTGACCACTGCACTGCAGCCACTCTGAGCAGCGATAACGCACCCCGCGGAGCGTCACGTGCGCAACGCGGAACCGCGCACACCGCTGAAACAGATCCTTCAATTCTGCCTGATCCCACTCGTGATGCGCGGCGTCGCTCGGCTCGAGCGGGAGAGCGCTTCGAGCGGAGTCGGCTTGTACTTGAGCGCCTGGCAGTCGATGGCCTGGCGGACCCTGACGAACTAACTGGGTATGACGCTGCCATGGACCCAGGTGTGCGGACTATGCAGACGGCCCGGTGAAGTCGCGAGGGTCAGTACTGGCGGCGGCTACGACGCCGGACGTACAGCAGAGAAGTGCAGCAACGACCCCGCGCTTCCGCTGTTAGTCGCAACCACCATCAACCTGGCTAGCAGCCACAACGCTGGCTGGCACCTCGACCTGGCCACCACTATTCTTCCCATACCTGCGTTCGGTAGCGGAGGAGCCGATAATGGCAGAACAGCGAGACCAAATGCCAGCAGCCGCAGGCCACGGCCACCTGCGGGCCTCCCACGCCGACCGCGAGCAGGCGATCGGCACCCTCAAGGCCGCATTCGTGCAGGGCATGCTGGCCAAGGACGAATTCGACCTGCGGGTGGGCCAGGCGTTCGCGTCGCGGACCTACGCCGAGCTGGGCGCCCTCACCGGTGACCTGTCCGCTGGTTTGGCCGCTGCCCCGCCGCCCCAGCCCCTCAGGGAGCCAGGCGAGCGGGGAGTTCTGCGGCCCGGCAGGTTGATCGCGGGGGCCACCGTGCTTTATTCAGGCGTGTGGCTGCTGGCGTTGTTCGTCTTGCCTATGAACAGCGAGGGCGAGCGCCCGCCGGGATTCGCGCTGGTTGTGCTGACCGGCTTCGTCTACGTGGGTGCTTTGCTTATCGCTGCGGAGCGGATCCACGAGGGCTGGCGGGAGAAGCGTTCCGGGAGGCAGCTGCCGCCGGGGCGAGCACCTGGGACGGGCGGTCAGCCATCCCGGCGCCCGCCATCAGCCGGCCCGGGTGGCCAGCTTCCGCCGATCGGTCCCGGGTCCCGGCATACCGCAGAAGCAGCGCGAAGGCATCCTCCCCGCCCGCCATTGCCAGTGCGCGGCCAGTACGCCGATGGCGCCCTTGCGGCAGGGATGGCCCCGGGTTGAGGGGTCGTGCGGGCGCGACTTGCGTCTAACGCCAATCTCGGACCACCCGTCCGAGGGCCGGGCTGACTTCGGTTGTGAGAAGAGGCGCTAGTGACGCCGCTGTGGCCTCGCTGGCGTTGACGCGATCGGTCGAGTGAAAGCAATCCCAGAAGCGAATCAGTCCGCCCTCACCGTCGACCTCGAACGTCTTTGCCGCGAGCCGGAGCCACCGGTATTGGTACCAGACGTAGTTCAACGGGCGAGAAGCAGCACGCCTGCTGCCTAAGTGACAAGCTGAAATCGCGGTGTAGACTGCCGGCACCGGCGCAGGAGGGCGCCGCCGGGTTCGCGGGCAGGACCTGAGTCCACCTCCACACCTTTCTGAAAGGTCGGACTTTCCGGCAGGATCGTCTTCGCATCGCGCCCGAACGCGAGCCCGGGCGGCGAGGAGACGTCATGCCCGAACTTCCCGGCCGACCCGACCTCGACCAGCTTCGCCGTCAGGCAAGAGAGCTGCTTCGCGCCGCGGACAATGGCGAGCCCAGCGCTGTTGCCAGGCTCCGCGCGGTGTCCGACCGGGTCACGCTGTCAGCGGCCCAGCTAGCGGTGGCGCGCGAATACGGCTACCGAAGCTGGGCCGCGCTGAAAGCCGAGGTAGAAAGACGCCCGGCAGGGCAGCCGTTTTTCGTGACGCTGGTCTCGGAAGACTCGGGCGCGGGCCGGGCGGCGGCCGGGGCCTCGGTACGCGATGCCCGCACCGGCGCGGTCACCGACCGGATAAAGCCTCCTGCAGGTGAGTTCATGCGGGTGGCCTCCAACGGGCAGGGCGCGTTCTTCCTGACCGCATCAGGTGCCTGGGGCGCTTCACCGCTGGTGTACCGGCTGCAGGTGGACGCCGGAGGCCGAGCCGGGCAGCTGGCCCCGCTTCCCGGCGATCTTCTGCCACCCAGGGCCCGCGACATCGCCGCCAGCCCGGGCGGGACCGTCCTGGCCTACACGGTGCGGGATATGACAGCGCATCGCCCGTCGACCGCCGAGGCCGGGCTGGTGGACCTGGCGACCGGCGAGCGCCGCATCGCGTCGCTTCCCGCGGGTTTCATCAGCCGCCTGTCGCTGGCCAATGACGGCCAGACCCTGGCATTCCACTGGCACCCCCGGTCGGCTGGCGAGGTGGACGTGTATGTCGCCCCAGCCGCAGCCTCCGACTGGGTCGCGCAGGGCAGGGTGCTCACAGACCCAGGCGGGCTGCCCTACGACGCGGAAAGCCCGGTGATCAGCGCCGACGGCCGGGCGGTCTATATCACCGTCGCGCAGCCCGAGCCCACCGGCGGGCCGCACTGGACCCGGCTGCTGGAAGCCCCGGCCGGTGGCGGCCAGCCCCGCATCCTGTTCGAGCTGCGCTACCAGCCGCACGGCGGCAACCTTGTCTACATGTGGGGGCCGGTCTGCCGCGACCGTGCCGGGGACCAGCTGCTCGCGTTCGCCACCGGTTATGTCTACCGCATCGAGATCTCGTCGGGCGCGATCACCCAGCTGCCGTTTCCGGAGGGGCAGCCCTATGATGCCGCCTGGTAACCGTGCCGGGTCTCGAATGCCGCCAGCCAGTCCGGCCAGCCGCATCAAACCGTTGTGTCGTTCGCCCACCATAAGCCTGCGAGTAAGGCAGCAAGACGAATCGTCGGCCTCGCGGCCTGGCCCACGATTTTGTGTCCCGCTGGAGCGCGCATCTCGCCGCGGGGTAGGAGCGAAGGCACTGGAACTTGCAGCCAGTTCTTGAGCAGCAGCGGCACACAAGGACCGCAGCCTGGCCAGGGAAGGTGGCTAGGCGCGGACGCGTCGCGGCTGACAGCAACGGTGACAGCAACAGCAGCGGCCAACCGCTATCAGCAGCGACCGGTGACAGCGCATAACGCTCGCAGGATCTGCGCCAACTGGGGATATGTCCGGCCTGAAAAGCGGAAGGTCGGCGGTTCGACCCCGCCCCTGACCACCATTTCACAAGACCCCGAACATGCCCTGTGATCTGGGCGAACGTACTTCTGTGTCGCCGCCCGGCTGGATGACTGAATGGCCCCTGCTGTCCGTGTATGACCGTGGTTGGCTTCATCATGTCGCACGCGGATCGCACGACGAACTCGCGACGTAGTGATCTCCGTCCCGAGCTACCGGGGCTCGCGTCGCCGTACCGTCAAGGGATGGGGCCAGCGAGGGAGGCCGGTGAGCCTGCCTTGTCTGGTTGCGGTCGTAGCCGGGCGGCTAAAGGGATCGGCCTCGTGGTGCGTGTAAGGGGTATGGAGCAAGAGCTGGCGGAATTCGCGGAGTTCTATGAGTCCACCCGCGAGGACTGCCTGCGGATCGTGCTGCTCAACGTCGGTGACCGGCACCTGGCCCAAGACCTCGTGGCGGAGGCGTACACCAGGGCCTGGGTGTCGTGGCGGAAGGTGCGCGCGCTGGATGTGCCGCGGGCATGGGTGGTGCGCATCGCGCTGAATACGCATGTGTCCTGGTGGCGCCGCCGTCGGCGTGAGGTCGCCCTTGGTGACCACGACACGGCGATGCCGGTGGAGCAAGCCACGGTGGTCAGCGGCGACCTGCTGGCCGCGCTGCGGCGGCTGCCCGCTCGTCAGCGCGAGGTCGTCACGCTGCGGCTGCTGCTGGACATGGACACCGAGACCACGGCCAGAGTCCTTGGCATAGCCCCGGGAACCGTCGGCGCTCATCTACACCAGGCGGTCGCAAAGCTGCGGGCCGCGATCCCCAGTCACTATGGTCAGGAGATCAGCAAATGAACGACAGCGACACAGTGGATGTGGTGCGGGATTCCCTCACCACGGCCAAGGACTCCCTCGTTGGGGTTCACGTAAACACGCCGCTGGACGCCATCGTGAGGAACGGGCGGGCCAGGCGCAGGCGGCACAGGCTCACCGGCCTCACTGGGGCCATGGCCGTCACGGCAGGGATGGCTCTGGCCGTGACCGCGCTGGCATCGTCCGGCCACCCGGCCAGCCAATCTGGCCACCCGGCCAGCCATCCGCTCATAGCCCGGCTGGCGGCCTGGACGGTGGCCAAGCAGGCCAACGGCGACATCAAGATCACGATCCGCGAACTGAGCGACCCGTCCGGGTTGCAAAGCACGCTGCGCGCGGACGGCGTCCCGGCCAATGTCAGTTCATCCACCCAGTTCGACCCGTCGTGTCAGCCTTACCCCATGACCCAGGCCCTCTTCACCAGCATTTACCACGCTCAGGAGGGTGTGGGTTCCGGAAATACCGTGCTGGTCATTCATCCCTCCGCCCTCCCCAGTGACGCAGGAGTACAGATCGGGGCTAGCGTCGATGGGCGTGCAGGAGACCGTGGTCTCCACCAGGTGGCCGGCAATCAAACCGTCCATCAGCCCGTTCATCAGGTAGCGGCGATAGCCGACAACACCGTCCTTCGGGTTGGCCTGGTATACGCCAGCCAGCAGTGCACCGGAAGTTAATCCGCCCCCAGATAGCTGGAGCCAGATCACCTGCCCGAAGGGCCGCGCCTCGATTCGCGCGGCCCTTCGGTCTGTCGCCTGGTCTGCGGCCAATTCCTCGTAGGCGCGAATCCCGATGTGAGCGGTCGCCAGGTCAAGGGCGGCTTGCCCCGCTCCCCGCCGCGGCGACGGCCCGATGGTGCCGGGCGTGCGGCCTCTTCGGGCCGGCTCGCGGGGCGCGTCCCCCGAGGATGGGCAAGCGTTTACCACTGCAGAGCCGTCTTCCTCGCTCCTGATCGTCCAGCTCGCGGCGGCCGCATCTAGGCTGCACTCCAGGCGTCGCTGCGCGATCGGCTTCTCCGGGCCCAGACACACCCGCCACTGCCTCGGATATCTCACCATGAGGATGACGGGGACGATCAAGTCACGCAGTTGGCCGGCAACCTGGGTTGCAGCCGCGTGGCATAGTGCTGGCGTGGCGATCGATGACTTTCCCCGGCAGTTGGCCCGCACTAGGTACTTCTCGCTCGGCGTTCCGCGCGCGGTGACGGTCTCACGGGATGGCGGGCGGGTGCTGTTTCTCCGGACTCGGAGCGGTGAGGACCCGGTCACGTGCCTCTGGCAGCTGGACCTGGGCGACGGTGCGGGAGACGGCGAGGGAGGGCGCGAGCGGCTTCTCGCCGATCCGGCGGCGCCGTGGAACTTCGGTCCTGGCGATGTGCCCGAGGCCGAGCGCGTCCGGCGGGAGCGGGCGCGCGAGGTCGCGGGCGGGATCGTGGCCTACTCGGCCGACGCGAACTGCCGGACGGTCGTGTTCGCGCTGGACGGCCGGTTGTGGGTGCTGCGCGTCGGCGACGACCCGCGCGAGCCGGCCGGCGTCCCGGAACCGGTGCCTGCCGCGGGTGCGGTGACGGACCCGCGGATCGACCCGACGGGGCAGCGGGTGGCCTATGTCGCGGATGGCGCGCTGCAGGTGACCGAGCTGGCCGACGGGACGGGCCGCGTACTGGCCGCCCCGGAGCACGATGACGTTTCCTACGGCCTCGCTGAGCATGTCGCGGCCGAGTCCATGTACCGCTTCCGCGGCTACTGGTGGGCTCCCGACGGCAAGCGGCTGCTGGCCGCCCGGGTCGACAATTCTCTCGTCCAGCGCTGGTGGATCACCGACCCCGCTAATCCGGAGCGGCCGCCGCGCGCAATCCGGTACCCGGTGGCCGGGACCGCCAATGCGGACGTCACCCTGCACGTGCTGCGTCTTGACGGCAGCAAGACCGAGGTCACCTGGGACCGCGGCGCATATGAGTACATGGCGAACGCGGAGTGGGACTCCCGAGGTCCGCTGCTCAGCGTGCAGAGCCGAGACCAGCGGACCGTCCTGGTGCTGGCGGCCGACGCGGTCACGGGAGAGACAACGCTCCTGCACACTGAGCGCGACGACGCCTGGGTCGAGCTTGCGCCTGGCACCCCGGCGCGGACCAGTGCCGGTGACCTGGTCACCGTGTCTGACCGGGACGGCTCCCGGCGTCTGGTGGTCGGCGGCGCTGCCGTCACGCCGGACGGACTGCACGCTGATTCGGTCAGCGGAACCGATGGCGAGGCCGTCTACTTCACCGCCATCGATGAACGCGACCCCACCGAGCGGCACCTGTGGCGGTACGACCCGGGGCAGGGCCTGTCGCGGTGCAGTGCGGACCCTGGCGTGCACGACGGTGAGGCGGCGGGCGGCACAGTCGTCGTCCTCTCGCGCACTGAGGGGGGTAGCTCCGCCGCCGTCGCCTGGCACGACGGGACCCGCGCGGCCATCGCCAGTCTCGAGGCCGAACCCTTGCTCAAGCCGCGGATCACGTGGCTGACTCTAGGCGCTCGCGAGCTGCGCGCTGCCCTGCTACTGCCGTCCTGGTACCGGCCCGGGACGCGGCTTCCCGTGCTGCTGAGCCCGTACGGCGGTCCGGCCATGCAGCGTGTGGTCCGGGTGCGCGGCGCGGCGTTCTGCGAGGACCAGTGGTTCGCTGAGCAAGGCTTTGCCGTCCTGGTAACGGACGGACGCGGCACGCCTGGCCGCGGGCCGGAATGGTCGAAGGCCGTGTTCGGCGACACTCTCTCCGCGCCGCTGGATGATCAGGTGGACGCGTTCGACGCGGCCGCCGCCCGGTTCCCTGACCTGGACCGGGGGCGGGTCGCGATCCGCGGCTGGTCCTACGGCGGGGCGCTCGCGGCCATCGCGGTGATCCGCCGCCCCGACGTGTTCCACGCGGCCGTTTCCGGGGCCGCGCCGCACGATCAGCGGCTCTACGACACGCACTGGCGGGAGCGATTCCTCGGCCTGCCGCAGCAGAACCCGGAAGGATACGACCGGTCCTCCACCATGACCGGGGCCACCAGCCTGACCAGGCCGCTGCTGCTGATTCACGGGATGGCCGACGACAACGTGGTGGTGGCGCACACGCTCCGGATGTCAGCGGCGCTGCTTGCGGCCGCCCGCCCGCACCAGGTCCTGCCGCTGTCCGGCGCCACCCATATGCCGATCGACGTGGTCGGCCAGCTGTTGCGGCACGAGCTCGCGTTCCTGACCGAGTCGCTCGGCGTCGCCCGGCCTGACTCAGGCTTGCGCGACAACGCGCCCTTACGGATCAGGAGACGCGTTTCGTGAACGGGCTCGCGGCATTGGCGGACCTCCGGCGACGCCCAAGCGCATCATCCGCGCCCTGATCAGCGGCCAACAAGCTGGTCGGGCTCCGGCGTAACCGCTCCCACCGGTACCGTCCGTGGCCGTTCGCGCCCTTGTCCGTGACCCCGCGCGGGTCCTGGGGTGCGGGCACACGGGCACAGAGCGGACGGCGGCGGCCCGGAACCGCATCTCAGAATGCATACGCGCAGGTCAGCAGCATATGACTCAAGGAGGAGGACGGAGGTGCATGCCTCACCCGAGCCGGGCGATCACACGGCTCGCCCGGCGGCGCAAGCAGGTACGCCGGTCGGTCAGATCCTGTGGATTCTCGGCTACTTGCTGATCTTGAAGGCCTGGCGGTCACTCGTCGCATATCGAGGTGCGCGCACGTCCTCGGCATATGTACCTTGACAGTTACGTAACTACCTCGGTACATTCACGCCGTGGAAGCTGCGCTGCGGGCGCTGGCAGACGAAAGCCGGCGGACCATGCTGGAAACGCTGTCCCGCGGCCCGGTCTCCGTCGGCGAGCTGGCGGCGCTGCTGCCGATTGCCCGGCCGGGGGTATCGCGGCACCTGCGGGTGCTGCGGGAGGCAGGGCTGGTTGAAGTCCGCCAGGAGGCGCAGCGGCGGGTCTACAGTCTTCGTCCCGAGCCGCTCGCCGAGATCGATGAATGGCTGGGCCGGTACCGGGCCCTCTGGGAACAGCGGCTGGACGCCCTGCACACCGAGATAGCCCGGGGAAAACGCGAACGAAGGAGCACCAGATGACCAGTAACGCGCGTCCGGCTACCCGCATCCTGGGCAGCCTGCGATCAGCAGACGGCAAAGGCGTCGTGCGCATCGAAGACCGCTACGACACCGATATCGACGACCTGTGGTCAGCACTCACCGATCCCGGCCGCCTGGCCCGGTGGCACGGCCAGCTCGAAGGCGACCTCCGCCCCGGCGGACAGTTCCGCGCTCTACATCGAATCCGATGACATGGAGAGTACCGGGCGAGTGGAAGCGTGCGAGCCCCCCGGCGGCTGCTGGTGACGACAAGGGAGACCGACGAATCCTGGCGGAAAGGGAACGGCGTGCCGCCGTTCGACGAGACAGTCGAGGCCACGCTGACCGCCGACGGCGACCAGACCATCCTGGTCATCGAGGTCCGGGCATGCCCCTGGACAAGATCGCCTTCTACGGTGCCGGGTGGCAGATCCACGCCGAAAATCTCGCCGCCTACGTCGCCGGGCGCGAGCGCGGCGACACCGAGGCGCGCTGGGGCGAGCTCGTCCCTCCCTATCAGGACCTGGCAGCCAACATCGGCTAGCTATAGCTAGGAAATGGGGCTCGCGGCAGGCATGGCGTCAGGCCGGTCAGCGCGGCCCGAGCCCGGTCTGGCCGTCGATCAGTTCCCTGGCGATGTCCAGGTGACCGGCATGTCGCGCGGTCTCCTCGATCATGTGCAGCACGACCCAGCGCACGTTCGGCGGTTCGTCATTCGGGTCGCCGTGCCTGCCGCGTGGCGGCGCCGACAGCGGCGTCACCGCCAGCACCGCATCCGAGCTGCGCGCACTGGTCACGGTAGAAATCGATGATCTCCGCTGAGGGCAGGTCGCAGACGAACGCTGCCGTCGGGTCATAGGGAGGCAGGTCCACATCCCCAGGCGGCAGCTCGGGTCTGCGCCGGCCACGACGCCCTGGAACCAGTGCCACTCGGCGCCGCCCAGGTGCTCGACCAGCCCGGCCGGCGTCCAGCCCGACGGCACGACCGACCGGTGCCACGCCTCCTCGTCCAGCCCCTCCACGATGGAAAGCACCGAGTCGCGCTGGGCATCGAGGAAGTCCAGCAGAACCTGGTCCTCCGGGTCCTCAGGCTGATTGCCGGTCATGTCCATCCTCCTGTCGGGTCGATCGTGCGTTCGCTGCCATCTGCCGGTCAGCGCTCTGACAACTGCCGGAACGGGCCAGATCGTGGCTGACCGCGTCAGGGAGCTAGGGTCGGTGACTGCGCCGTAGCCTGATCACGTATGCAGCACGGTGTCACCGTCGCGGAAGAAGACGCTGACGCCGCCATGCTTGCCGGGCTGCGCGTTCCAGGCCCGGCCCATGTCGACCAGCTCCTGCGCGGCCCGGAAGTTGTACTCAATGGGCGTGACACTCTCGTCGAGAGTCACGTGGAAATCGTAGTTGAAGACGCCTCCGTGCGACGAATACCACGGGAAGGCCCAGCCCATCCGTTGCCGGAATGGCTTTATCTTGCTGATGGGCGCCCGTCCTCGTTAATCCAGTCGACAGTGTCATCCGACTGGGGGCCGTTGCGGCCGCGTGCCATCGCCCGCGATCGGCCGCCGAACCTAGCCCCGGCGCCCGCTCGCCAGGATCTGGCGCCTAGCGAGCCGGGCAGGCGGCACTCGCCCGCGCTTGAACTTGTGCGCCCTAGGCGTAACAATCCTCGCGAGAGGGTGGGGGTTGGCAAGTGCGACTGCTCGAGCGCAGCTCGTTTCTGCGCACGCTAGCCGAGTACGCCACCGAGGCCAGTCACGGTGACGGCCGCCTGGTGCTGGTGTCCGGCGAGTCCGGCATGGGGAAGACCGCCCTGCTGGAGGCATTCCAGCGTGAGCAGCCGGGAACACGCTGGCTGTGGGGTGCGTGCGACGGACTTTTCACACCCCGACCGCTCGGCCCGCTCTTCGACATCGGCGCTCAGCTCGACGGGGACTACTACGGGCAAGACGGTAACGATGAGAAAGCCGGCGAATTAGCCGCGCTCTGCCGTCAGGGCGCCGCGCGCGACCGGCTGTTCGCTGCGCTGCTCACGGAGCTAGACACTCACACACCGTTCAGCATCGTCGTGATCGAGGACGTGCACTGGGCGGACGAGGCGACGATCGACCTGCTCAGCTTCGTCGGCCGGCGGCTGGCCCGCAGGCCGGCCCTGATCCTCGTAACTTACCGCGACGATGAGCTGGGCGAGGATCACCCGCTGCGCAGGGCACTTGGCGACCTGGCCACGCAGCGCACTACCCGGCGGATGCGCCTCGCGCCCCTGTCTGAAGACGCGGTCAGGACCCTCGCTGCCGGTCGCGACGTCGATGTAACCGAACTGCACCGGATCACCGGCGGCAATCCCTTCTATGTCACCGAGATCTTGGATGCCGGCTGGCCGTCGATTCCGCCGACCGTCCGTGACGCGGTCGGCGCGCGGCTGGCCCGGCTGACCCCGACGCCAGGGCCACGGCGGAAGCCGCCGCCGTTATGGGCGCCAGGCTGGACATTCGACTCGCGTCCTCGGTGCTCGCCGATACCGACGCGCCGGTTACCGAGTGCCTCGCGTCGGGATTTCTCGTGCCAGATGGCAACGGACTGCGTTTCCGGCACGAATTGGTGCGGATGGCGGTGGAAGCCGGGATCGCGCCACACCGCAAGGCCGAGCTGCATGCCCAGCTCCTAGCCGCGCTCGAACGGCACGCCGCCGCCGACCCGGCACTGCTCGCGCACCACGCAGAAGGGGCGGACGACCGGGGCGCCGTCCTGCGGCATGCTCCGGAGGCGGCACGACGCTCGTCGGCGCTCGGTGCGCATCGCGAGTCCGCGGCGCAATACGAACGTGCTCTCCGCTTCGCCGAAGGCGTCGAACAAGATCTCGAGCCAGCGGATCTCGCCTCCCTTTACGAGGGCATAGCTGGCGAGTTTTCATTGCTCGACCGCTGGGAGGAGGCAGAGTCAGCGCTCCGGGTCGCGCTGCGGCTGCGGCGCGAACTCGGCGACGACCGCAAAGTTGGCCACAACCTCCAACTGCTGGCCACAACCCTCTGGCGGCTGTGCCGCGGTGCCGAGTCCCAGCGTGCTGCCGAGGAGGCCGTCCAGGTGCTGCAGTCCGGGCCACCTTGCCGCGAGCTTGGCTACGCGTTCCTGTATCTCGGCGCGCGGGAGTGGAGCGTGGGGCGAGCGGACTACGGGATCGCGCTGATCGAGCGCGCGCGTGACATCGGTGCGCAGCTCGGCCTACCCGACGTTGTCAGCTACGCCCTAAACGGATTGGGGCTCGGGCTGGTGAAAAGACGTGGCGTGGACGGCGTGCACTACCTGGAGCGCGCGGTCCGGATCGGGCTGGACGCGGATCTGCCCGAAGCAGTTGGCCGGGCGTACGGCAGCCTCGAGGAAGCCTGCATCAGCCTGCAACGCTTCGGCCAGGCGGACCAGCACTACCACGAAGGCATGACTTTCTGTGACAGAAGGGAGCTAGGCGTCTTCAGCGCGTGCCTTATGGGCTGGCGAACTGTCGCCCTGCTGTTGCTGGGCCGATGGCCTGAGGCCGAGGAATTGTGCGCCGCCATGCAGGTTAAGCAAGGAATATCCCCGATCAACCTGCTGAATCCGATCCGGGTCCTCGGCACCATCAAGGGCCGACGGGGCGAGGCCGGGGCATGGGAACTGCTGGACGAAGCCACCGCGCTCGGCGAGGCAACCTGCGAACCGCAGTGGATCGTTCCGGTCCGGGCCGCGCGCGCAGAGTTGAGGTGGCTGGCCGGCCGCAGGGATCTGGCGCTGAAAGAGGCCAGATCCGGCTATCGGGAGGGGGTCGGGCGGGTCGATCCCTGGACGCTCGCGTCAGTCGCCATCTGGCTGGCAAGGCTAGAGAGTCCGGCCACGATCACGACGGAACTGCCCGAGCCGTACGTCCTGGAGATCGCCGGGCGCTTGGCGGAAGCGGCGGCGGCATTCGACAAGATCGGCCGGGCGTATGACGCGGCGATGGTCAGACTCCATGACTCCGACGCAGAGGCGCTCAGGCAAGCGGTCGGCACATTCGACACTCTGGGCGCCCAGATGGCCTCCGCGCAGGCCAGGCGGCGGATGAAGGAGCTCGGCATCGGAAACATCCCGCGCGGGCCGCGCCCTGGCACCAGGTCCGCGCCCGCCGGGCTGACGGCCCGTGAACAGGAGGTCCTGGCGCTGGTCACCGAAGGCTTGCCGGACAAGGAGATCTCACACCGGCTTGTCATCTCCGAGCGGACCGTCCATCATCATGTCTCCGCCATCTTGTCCAAGATCGGTGTTACGTCACGATCTGCGGCCGCCCGCGAGGCGGTCCGGATGGGCATCGGGACACCAATCTAGGCACTCCTTCCCGTAAACCGGGTAGCCGCATGGGCTAATCCAGGCATTTTCTCCGATGAATTAGCGGGCCTGCCGAACCTACGGTCGTTGATGTCAGCTTCGACGACCGAGGAAGGGTGGCCCACAGTGCCTCTGTTCATGGATGTTCACCAGATCGACGGCGGCGTGTCGATGGATGACGTCGCCAAGGCGCACCTGGCCGACCTGCAGACCCAAGGTGCCTACGACGTGCGCTACCTGCGGTACTGGGTCGACGAGGGAAACGGCCAGGTGTTCTGCCTGGTCGAGGCTCCCACTGCGGAGGCCGCCTCCGATGTCCACCGGCAGGCCCATGGACTGGTCGCCGATCACATCTATCAGGTCCAGGAAGGATCTTGAGAGAGGAGCACGCTCATGCGCACATCGCGCATCGCCAAGCTCGGCGCCGGTACGGCTGTCGCGACGCTGGCGGTTACCGGATGGCTCGCGCCCGCCTGGGGCAGGGTCATCACCCCTAACAGCAACCCGCAGATGTCCAGCATGTCCAGCCCGCCCGGGACCACCGCGCTCGCCGCGGACGTCGCCGTGGCGCGCCAGGCTACCGCCAAGTACTCCACGAACTTGGCCCGGGCCAAGTCGGACGGCTACTTCATCATCACCAAGATGATGCCCAGCATGGGCTATCACTTCCTGAACCCGAAGGTCAGCGGGTTCAACGTGCGCAAGCCGCCGATCCTCGTCTACGAGCACGTGGGCGGCAAGTGGCAACTCGGGGCGCTGGAGTGGGTCTTCACCAGCGTGCCCAAGACACCGCCACTGCCCAACGCCACGTACGGGTTCTTCCCGGCCGCCTGCCACTACGCCGACGGCACGTTCATCCCGGACAACAAGGCGTCCACCTGCCCGAAGACCGCCCCAGGTAGCCACGCCAAGTTCACTTTCTGGCACCCGGACTTGATCACCATGCACTTCTGGATCTGGTACCCGAACCCGGACGGGATCTATGGCAGCACAAACCCGCTGGTAACTCCATTTAACAACGGCTGACAGCGCGGCCACGGGGCGGACGTGTCCGCCCCGTGGCCGACTCGCGTGTACGCATCAAGGTCGTTGCCCCCGGTGCCAATCCAGATGACGTCGGAAGTGACAACTATGTTCTCGACCCAGACGACAGCCCACCATCGCACGGTCCGGAAGTCCGCGGCCGTCGTGACTCCGGACCCCATCAGCACAGCCATCCAATCCCGCTGGCAGTGGGCCTACGATCAGGTCCGCAACCAGTGCGCGGCCGACCCGGCGGCGCCCGGCCGACGAGGCCTCCAACTGTGCATCGGCTTCGTCTGGCTACTCGACGCCGCGCTGCAATATCAGCCGTTCATGTTCCGGCCGTCATTCGTCACCATGATCATCGAGGCCGCCGCGACCGGCAACCCACCCTTCGTCACCGCGTCGGTCAGCTGGGCCAGCCACCTGATGCTGCACCAGGTTCCCGTTTTCAATGCCGCGTTCGCTACCGTCCAGCTGCTCATCGCGGTCGGGCTCTTCGTCCGCCGCGCGGTCAAGCCCGCGTTGGCCTTGTCGATCGTCTGGGCGCTGTCTGTGTGGTGGTTCGGCGAAAGCTTCGGCGGGATTCTAATCGGTTCGAGCCCGCTGGCCGGTATGCCGGGCGCGGCGCTGCTCTACGCATTGATCGCCGTCCTGGTCTGGCCGTCCAGCCGCAAACCTGGCCAGCTGACGTCCGTGGCCACCGCCGGACCCGCGGGGGCAACGGCCGCGAAGATCGTATGGATTGCGCTCTGGGGAGGCTTCGCCCATTACCTGCTCCTGCCCGCCAACCGCGCGCCCGACGCGATCTCTCAGCTTTTCTCGCACACCGACGGCCAACCCGGATGGATCACCGCCGTCATGACCGGCCTGGCCCGAGCCACTGATCATCGAGGCGTCGAGATCTCCGTAGCGCTGGCGATTCTCTGCGCCGGGATAGCGCTGGCCGTGCTCGCTGAGCGACTACTGCGACCGGCCTTGGTCCTGGCAGCTATGTCTGGCCTTCTTTTCTGGATAGCTGAAGGGCTGGGCGGCATATTCACCGGGCAGGGAACTGACCCCAGCACCGGCCCGCTGCTGATCCTGCTGGCCGCTTGCTACCTGCCACGTCGCGCTCAGCAGAGCGGGCCGAATCAGCCTGGCCAGGCGGCCTGCTGAGTGCCAGCCCGGACCGGCTCTCCGTTCTACCACGCGTGCCGGCCACTTGCCGCTGCTTGCGAGCCGAGCGAGAATCGTGCGGAAGAGCAGGGGGGTTTGGCTCATGGAGCTGCTTGAACGGTCCACATACCTGGACACGCTGGCTGGCTATGCGGATGACGCGGCAAACGGCAACGGCCGGATGGTGCTCATCGCCGGCGAATCCGGCATCGGCAAGACCGCGCTCATCGAGGCGTTTCAGGCGCAGTTGCTCGGTGCGCGCTGGCTCTGGGGTGCATGCGACGGGCTGCTCACGCCACGCCCACTCGGCCCGCTCTTCGACATCGCAGCGCAGGCCGGGGGGCGGCTATCCGACCTGTGCCGCGACGGCGCATCGCGGGATCAGCTGTTCGAGGCGTTTCTCGCTGAACTTGACTCGCCGACGGCGCTGACCGTCGCTGTCATCGAGGACGTGCACTGGGCCGATGAATCAACGATCGACCTGCTGCGATACGTCGGACGGCGGCTGAGCCGGATGCGGGCATTCGTCCTTGTCACATACCGGGACGATGAGTTCGGCGATGATGCGCTGACCATGCTGCTCGGTGACCTGGCGACCCAGCGGGCTACCAGGCGGATCGGATTGCCACCGCTATCGGACGATGCCGTCCGGGCGCTGATCGGACAACGCGACGTGGACGCCGCCGAACTGTGCCGGGTGACCGGTGGCAACCCGTTCCTGGTATGCGAAGCCATCGAAGGCGGCTGGCCGGCGATACCGCCGACGGTGCGCGACGTGGTAGCGGCCCGGCTAGCCCGTTGCGATGCCTGCGTCCGCGAGGCAATCCAGACAGCCGCGGTTATCGGAACCAATATTGACCGGGATCTGCTGGCGTCAGTTCTTAACGGATCGGCGGCAGTGCTCGATGATTGCCTGCGGACCAGCCTGCTGACGGCCGACGCCGGCGCGCTGCGGTTCCGGCATGACCTGGTCCGGATGGCGGCGGTGGAGGCGATCCCGCCGCATCGCAAGAGTGAACTGCACGCGCGGCTGCTCGCGGTGCTCGAGGACGACGGCGACGCCAACGCCGCGGTGCTGGCCCATCACGCTGAAGGCGCTGGCGACGCTGCAGCCGTCCGGCGGCACGCGCTGGCCGCGGCGCGAAGGTCGGCGGAACTGGGTGCCCACCGCGAGGCGGCCGCCCAGTACGAGCGGGCGCTGCGCTACGCCAACGCCAGTGACCAGCAGACCCTGGCTGAACTGCACGAAGGAGTCGCCGCCGAGTACCTGCTGCTCGACCGGCTGGATGAGAGCGAGGCAGCGCTACGCGCTGCGCTGCGTTACCGGCGCGAGCTGGGTGACGACTTGCGCGTTGGCGAGGATCTGGGCGGGCTGTCCGACGTGCTGTTTTATCAGTGTCGTGGGGAGGAGGGCTCGCGAGCCGCTGTGGAGGGACTCGCCGTCGTGCAGTCGCTTCCGCCAGGGCCAGAGCTGGCCATGGCGCTCCTCAACGTGGGCTCGATCCTGTCGGGTGCCGGACGACACGAGCAAGCCCTCGACACCATCGCCAAGGCGCTCGACCTGGCCGAACGGCTAGGCCGCACCGACATCGTGAGCCAAGCGCTCGGCTTGAAGGGCTCCTGCCTCATCGACAACGGCCAGGACGGAATCGGTTACAAGGAGGAAGGACTTCGTCTGGCCCTGGAGGCGGGCCTGGAGCGGCAAGTTTGCACTGCGTACATGGGATTGCAGGGCGCGTGCATCAGCTTGCAGCGGCTGGAGGAGGCGGAGGGCTACTTCAGCGCTGGCATGGCGATCGGCGAGCGACGTGAGCTTCGCAGCACCACTCGCTGCCTGCGAGTTGAGCACGCCGACACGTTGCTGCTGCTCGGGAAATGGGACGAGGCCGCCGAGATCTGCGCCGAGGTTCTCGCGATTCCGGGCGTGTCACCGTGGAATCAGTTCTATCCGCTGCGGACCCTCGCCACAATCCGCGGTCGGCGCGGCGAACCAGGTCACGCTGAGCTGCTAGATAGGGCCGAGGCGTACACGGCGGGGACCTTGTACGTGCCCTGGGTGACGCAAGTTCGAGCGGCACGAGCGGAGTTGCTGTGGGTGTCGGGCCAGCCAGATCAAGCCCGCAGGGAGGCACGAGAGGCTTACGACCGGGCGCTCGGCCGGACCGATCTGTGGCTGCTCGGGTCGGTTGCGATCTGGTTGTCGCGCCTTGGGGCCAAGTTCGACTTGCCGGTCGCCTTGCCCGAACCGTACGCGCTGGAGATGGCAGGCGACTGGCAGGGTGCCGCCGCAGCATGGGAACGAATTGGCCGAACCTACGACGCGGCTCTGACCCGGATCTTCTGCTGCTCTGAGGACGCAGAACTTCGCGCGGCGCTCGGCGTCCTGGACGGTCTTGGTGCGCGCGATACGGCGGCCGCGGCCCGGCGGCGCATGAAGGAACTCGGCATGATCTCGATCCCGCGCGGACCGCGCGCGGCCACCCGGGCCGCTCCGGCTGGGCTAACGGCGCGCGAGCAGGAGGTGCTGGCACTGCTCGCGCAGGGCCTGGCGGACAAGGAGATCTCGCGGCGGCTGGTCATCTCCGAGCGAACTGTGCATCATCACGTCTCCTCGATCCTCGCCAAGATCGGCGTCCCGACCCGGCTCGCCGCCGTGCGCGAAGCCGCACGAATGGGCGTCGGCAGCTAGATCTAGGCAATGGCTCGGCTAACCTAGGCACCCGGCTCGCCAAGCTGGGCATTCCTGCCAATTACGCTGCCCGCTTTCCCTTGCCTACGGTCATTCCAACAATGGCCGGCCCACCAATGAGCCGGCGTACCGGCAAGGGGGTCGATATGGCGGGCAATGAGCAGACCGGAGTATCCCGAAGGCGACTGCTGAGTGGCGCTGGACTCGCTGGCGCCGGACTGGCGGCAGCGTCGGCTGGCGTACTGCCAGGGTTCGAGACCGCCGCGCGGGCGGCCGTGACATCGCCTGGATCAGCCCAGGTACCAGGCGCGCCGGCGGACAGCATGCTCTTCGGCCGGATCTTCCCGAACCTGCCGCCGTTCGCGCCGGCCACCGACAGCGTACGGGCCGCGCTGCTGGAGGTCGGGATGCCTGGCGGCATCATGGACGCCAACGATGACCTGGCTGCCGGGCCGAAGGCCCTGATCGTCGATCCGGCGGTGAACGGCAACCCGACCAGCAGCAATCCGTACGGCACTAACCCGGATAACCCGACGATGACGGCGGGCTCGACGTTCATCGGCCAGTTCACCGACCATGACATCACCTTTGATCAGACCTCCCAGCTTGGCCAGCCAGCCAATCCGCTGACGTCGCCGAACACCCGGACGCCGGCGCTGGACCTGGACTCAGTCTTCGGCGGCGGCCCAGCGATGCGCCCGGATCTGTACGTGCCGAACCCGGACGGCTCAGTCGGGCCAGCACTGAAGATCGGCACCGGCGGCGTGCACGAGGACGTGCCCCGAGTGCCGAACGGAGATGGCAGCTACTCGGCTCTGCTGGGCGACCCGCGCAACGACGAGAACGTCATGATCGCGGGGCTGCACAGCGCTCACATCCTGTTCTACAACCGGGTCCTGTCCGACCTCGGCAGCTTCAGCCTGCATGCGTTCCCGGCGGCACGCGGCGCTGACGTCTCGCAGGGCTACCCGCAGTTCCTCATCGCCCGGCAGATCACTTTGTGGCATTACCAGTGGCTGCTGGTCAACGAGCACCTGCCGCAGATCGCCGGGCAGGCGGTGGTCAGCGACGTGCTGGCGCGCGGCAATCAGTTCTACAAGCCGCCGCGCGGCGACGCGTTCATGCCGATCGAGTTCGGCGCGGCCGCCTACCGGTTCGGCCACTCCATGGTCCGCCCGTCCTACCGGGCGAACTTCACCTCGGGTACCGGCGACTCGACCAGCCCGACCGCCGATCCGTTCTTCGGCTTGGTGTTCGACGCCACCGAACCGGCCTTTAATGGCCCGGTCACCTATGACCGCGACGATCTGCTGGGCGGCTACCCGGCGGCCCGGCGGTATGTCGGCTGGCAGACCTTCTTCGACCTCGGCGACGGCCAGGTCAAAAACAACAAGAAGATTGACACGACGATCTCGTCGGTCCTGTTCACGCTCCCCGTTCCCGCCATCGCGCCGCATACTCAGACCGCTCCGACCGTGCTGCCGCAGCGCAACCTGCTCCGCCAGCTCACCTGGAGCCTGCCGTCCGGCCAGTCAGTTGCCCGGGCGATGGGCGTAACGCCGCTGTCGGCCAGCGACCTAAGCGACATCGGCGCCGTGTACGCACCGTTCGCCACTAGCACCCCGCTCTGGTACTACATCCTGGCCGAAGCCAAGATCGCGGCCGACGGCCTGAACCTCGGGCAGGTCGGCGGCAGGATCGTCGCCGAGACGCTCATCGGCCTGCTGCGCGCTGACCCGACCAGCTACCTGTCCGTCTATCCGCGGTTCAGCCCGTTCCTCGGCACGGACCTGGTGCTAGGCCCAACCCCGGACGCCAACATCACCGGCAACCGGAGCTACACCCGTGCGCACTTCCTCTACTACGCCGGCGTCGTCAAGCCCGGCACCTACCGATGACCTGTCCTGGCGTTTTCGCCCCCTCGGTAGTCGCAGGTGCGATGCGGGCTGCGAGTTAGGTGCGATCTGGACTCGGCATGGTGCGACACCTATTGAGGGAGGAACTCGCGGATCGCGGTGGCGATCTCCGCGACGTGGGTCTCCAGGGCGAAGTGACCGGTGTTGACGAAACGAACGTCGGCGTCGGGGATGTCGCGTTTGAAGGCTTCGGCCCCGGCCGGCAGGAAGAAGGGGTCGTTCCTGCCCCACACCGCGAGCAGAGGCGGCCTGCTGGTGCGGAAGTATTCCTGGAACGTTGGGTAGAGCGCCACATTGCTCGCGTAGTCGAGGAAGAGGTCGAGCTGGATCTCGTCGGCCCCGCTGCGCGCGAGGTAGTAGTTGTCGAGCCCGTAGCCGTCCGGACTGACCCGCGTCTCGTCGGGGACACCATGCGTGTACTGCCAGATCGTCGTCTGTGGCTGCACTAGTACCCGGATCGCTTCCCGGTTGGCCTCCGACGGGTCCTTCCAGTAGGCCTGGACAGGGTTCCAGCCATCGCTCAGCCCCTCCTCGTACGCGTTGCCGTTTTGGGAGATGATCGCGGTGATCCGCTCGGGGTGCCGAGTGGCGATCCGGAATCCGACCGGCGCGCCGTAATCGAACACATACAGCGCGACGCGATCGAGGCCGAGCATTTCCGTAAGGTGATCGATGACGTCGGTGATGTGCTCGAACGTATAGTCGAAGTCACCTCGGGCGGGCATGTCCGATTTGCCGAAGCCGGGTAGGTCAGGAGCAACGAGGTGGAATCGGTCGGCGAGCAGCGGGATCAGCTCGCGGAACATGTGGCTCGCGGACGGGAAGCCGTGTAGGAGCACCAATGCAGGTGCGTCACTTGCGCCGGCCTCCCGATAGAACACCGTGAGGCCATCCACGTCCGCCGTCCGGTACGCGATGTCAGTCATGACAGTTCTCTCCTTCCTCGAGGACGCAGCTGTTCGGCCGCTACCGCGGGCCGGTTGTGATGCGCTGGTCCTGGCAATACCCCGACCGGCGGCGCGTGGGCGCCGTTACAGGGGTGATTCGACCTCACGCGCCGCTGCCAGCAGGATGTCGACGACCACGGACGGCGTCGTGACCGTGGGCAAGTGGTCGGTCGGAGCCGTGCTCTTGCGCTTGTCAGGCGGCTACTGCGCGCTGGCGAGGAGTCGCAGCAGCGCCGCCCGGCTAGCGTCCTCGAACGACGGCTGCATGGTTTCGCGTGCCTTGATCAAGAGCCATACCGCGGTGAGCACGCCGCAGGCCCGGAGGATGCCGCGATCGGTGTCAGTGAGATTCCGGCCATAACCGGTTAGGAACGCCTCTTGCAGGTCTGGCCTGTCCGTCCAGGCTCCCAGGTGCTGCCGGGCCAGGTCGCTCATCCAAACGTCAAGCCGGGACCACTCGAAGTCGACGACATACAGCGCCCCGGCGTCGACTAGCCAGTTGCGCGGGGTGTAGTCGCGATGGCATGGAACCAGGCCAGGGCACGCGATACCTTCCAACGCTGCAACTTCTGAACGGGCCAGTCCCAGTTCACGGGCAGTCAGCGAGTCCGCGACGAAAGGCTCGAGCCGGTCGAATTCCTCTATCTTGGCCAGGCCGAACTCCTTCCAGGGAAGCGCTGCCTGGGCGTCGTGGAACCGTCGCAACAGTGCCCCGGCTTGACGCTGAATCGCCCGCTCCGACGAGCGCTGCGCAACGGGGCCGCTAGTTTCTGGGCCGGGCCACGGCGCCGGTTCCCCTGGCACAGCGGACAGGATGACGGTGGCCAGCGACTCGTCGAAGGCACGTACTCGCGGCGCCCGGCTGCCCAGCGCCGGGACCCACTTGCTATACGCCATCAGCTCGGCGTCATGACGTTCGCGATCGTGGTGACGCTTGACGAACCACGTGACGCCACTCGCGTCGCGCAGTCGTAGCACCGACGACATCCGATGCCCCCAGGAGCAGTCCTTCACCAGCTCGCATGGGCCGAGGACCTGCTCGGCGTAATCGAGCAAGCTCGCAGGCATCGTCCGTGCACCGTCCTTGGCAGGGGGTAGCGATCGAGTCTGAACCGGCGCGGTCGCGGGCATAACTGAGATCATGGCGGCGTGCGCGTTCTGGTGACCGGACATCGGGGCAACGTTGGCGGCCCGGTTGCCAGTCATCTGGAGCGCCTCGGCCTTGACGTGGTTGGCTATGACCGCGCTGACGGCGTGGACGTCCTGGACCTGGCCGGAATCACGCGCGCGGCGAAAGGGTGCGATGCGATCGTGCACCTGGCGGCGCTGGCGCACGACACCGCGGGTAGCCCGGACCAGATCATGGCGGTCAACGTCGTCGGCACCTGGCACGTGCTGCTGGCGGCCGAGGACGCTGGCGTGCACGAGGGTGATCCACTTCTCCAGCGCTCAGGTCTTCGGGACAGCCGAAGGGGAACGGCTTCCCGATTACCTCCCGCTCGACGATGCGCATCCTCGCCGGGCAATGCGGCCCTATGGCCTCTCCAAGCGCCTGGCCGAAGACCTGTGCGCGGCCTTTACCGCCCGGACCGGGATCGTGACGGTGTCACTGCGCCCGGTTTGGGTCTGGAGCCCTGACCAGTACCGGCGGATCGAGACGCGGCGGCGCTCCGAGCCTGCGTCGGAATGGCGGCCCTACTGGGAGTACGGCGCATTCGTCGACGTCCGGGATGTCGGCGCAGCGGTGGCGCACGCGCTGACCGTGCCCCTGGCCGGGCATCACCGGGCGCTGCTCTGCGCTGCCGATATCTCGGCTACCGCGCCCAGCCTCGAGATGGCCGCCCGGCTCGCACCCGGCGTGCCAATCAAGAGCCCGGCAAGCTACCAGGCAGATCCCTGGCGGGCGCTGGCCGACTGCGCTGTCGCCGAGGCGGCCTTCGGCTGGCGGCCGCGCTATCGCTGGGCCGGTCGCGGCCAAATCGATGCGAGTGCTGGTCCCAGGGTCACGGACTAGTGTTACCGCGGCGCGCCAGAATGCGGCGCAGCCACGTCGGTCCTCCGGCCAGCACGGTCAAGAAGGCCGCGGCGATCACGATGAAGCCGGCGAGCTTGCTCCAGTGATGCTGATGTGCCGCCTGCACGCCGAGGAACACAAAGGCCGCCAGGAAGGGCAGGCAAATCAGGGAGCCGACCCAAGTGCCGTCCGCTAGCCGCCGCCTCAACCTGCCCATGTGCTTACTGGTTCCATCGCTCGCAAGCGGATCAGTCTCGGGTGAGTCCCGGAGCGGTGCGGGCTGATCGGCGGCCATGTCTGGGATCGTATGTTACCCCGAGGGAATCTGGCCGGTCCTTCCCTTGGCGGCATGGTCCGACACCAGTAGCCCGTTAGATGCGAGCCGCTTCGGAGCGATTCCTAACCTGAAGAGCCTTATGACAAGGGCCAGCACGATCACTACCACGACAAGGTCCACGCGAATACCTCCTCCCGGTCAGCGATCCCGCAACGGGCACCGGTGAGCAGGTTCTACCCCGGCGGAGGGCGCGTCTCACTCAAGGTCAGTGGCTAGTCGCTGATCGTGACCGGAGTCTGGCCCGCACGCCTAGGTAGGCAACGATCACGATGGCCAGGTAGCCGACGTAGATCAGCAACTGCAGTGGCGTGGGGGAGTCGCTGTAGCCGAAGAAGCTGTGCAGGACGTCGCCGAACGCGCTGCCCTCCGATATGAGCCCCGCCGAGTGCCACATCGGCGCGTTGAGGACCGGCAGCCAGCCGAGTTGCTGCATGTTCTCCACCGAGTCGGCGAGCAGTCCCGCGGCGAAGACCATCAGCAGCACGCCGATAACGGTGAAGAACTTCGCCATGTTGAGCTTGTGGCCGAGCCGGTAGATAGCAAACGCGATACCCAGAGAGCAGACCAGGCCGAAGATCGCGCCGCCGAGCGCGCCGGCGGTAGATGTCGAGAAGATGATTGCCAGCGTGAAGACCACTGTTTCCAGGCCCTCGCGGCCAACGGCCTGGAAGGCTAGCAGTCCCAGACCCCACCTGGCCCTGCCATCCAGCGCCGCGTCCGTGCGTGCTCGCAGTTCCTTGGACAGGGACCGGGCATGCTTGCGCATCCAGAAGGTCATGTAGGTCAGTACGGTTGCCGCCAGCAGGTAGGTGGCGGTTTCAAAGATCACCTGCGCACGGGATCCGTCATAGCTGCGGATTGTCTCGTAGGCTACGGTCCCGCCGGCGGTCGCGAGTAGCAGCGCGGCGCCGACGCCGACGAACACGTCCCGGAAGTGCTCACGCTTGCCGATGCGATTCAGATAGGCAAGCAGGATCGCAATGATCATGCTCGCCTCGACTCCTTCGCGCAAGAAGATGACAAACGTGGCGAGCATGACCAGGATCCTCCAGGGAAGTGGGCTGGCCAGGGGACAAATCGGCCTCACCACTGCGGCGCTGAATTAGGTTAGGCATACCTTACTTTACGATATCGCCGCCGGCTACCGGGGGTGCAGGTAGCCCTGGCAGAGCCGGTCAGCGGGCTGGTTCGACCTCCCTGGCGGACAAGAGGTAGACCGCGAACCGGCCCGCCCGGCCGACTGGGCTACGACGGCAGCCGAACCGGCGGGACCGGCCCTAGTCGGACCCCGTTCCCGTCATGATCCGGAAAGGCTACGACGCCTCGACATCGGCGAGCTCGTCCGCCTGGGGACGCGCCAGCCGCTCGACCTGGTCTTGCACCCACGGGTCGCCGTGACCGCAGGCGGTCTCGAGGAGCTCGAGCGCCGCCGCGAACCCTGACACGTCGAGGGCCAGGTCCAGCAGTTCGACCGCGTCTTCGGAGTATATCCGTGTCGATGGACTCGAAGTTCTCAACCAGGAATCTGAGGCCCTCGCCGTCCCCGATCCAGAAGCGCAACTCCTGCCGCAAGATGACCGACCCGTCGATGTTGCGGCGGACAGCGTCCTGACTGCCGGACGAGCCGTTCTGCCCGTTGGCCCACGGGTAAGCGGGCGCTGGCATGGCCAGCCGGGACGCGGAGTCATACCGGATCCCGCTCTCCTGCACCCGTGCGGACACCATCGTGTTGTAGCGGAAGGCCCGCCGCACTTGATCGAACGCCTCGCCGGTCAGGAAGTTGAGCGTCATGGCGGTCAGCCGGATACCAGCCTGGGTCAGCAGGAAAATTGTGACCTTATACGCGGAATAGCGTGGCGGGCCGTACGGCATGCGCCTGCCCACGCAGCCCGGCGCCGGCTCGGTCAGCGTGGCATGGGCCAGGACGTGTTGCCCGGGCACGCCAACCTGGGCCATGAACAGCTTCATAAGGCGGATCTTGTCCAGGTCCAGCCAGTAGGCGATCTGTTCGTCGTAGGGCGGATCGGCGATCGCGTTCTGCCAGTCCTTGTAGGCGTTCAGGTCGGCCTGATGCTGCCGCTCGGCATCGGCTCGGTCATCCGGCAGCCGCCGGCTGTGGACCAGATAGATGTCCACCCGGCTCAGGGCGACCAGCACGGCCGCCGCACCGATCAGCACCAGCGCGATAGCGCCCAGCACCGGACGCTGGATGAGCACAAGGAACGCGGCGTAGCCCCCGGCCACGACGCTGGCTACAGCCCCGAGTGCGAATCCGAGCGCGACGCGCGCGGGCGGGAGCATTTGCTGCTGGTAGGCGCGCAGTTGCCGGGCGTTGAACTTCTCCGTGATTTCCCTCACTCGCCAGTCGATCAGCCAGTTCAGCGCGCCCGGCCGGGACGCTGAGTCGCCGTATCGGAACAGCATCTCGTTTCTGACAGTGTCCTTCAGGCCTGCCGTCTCCTTCATCCACCGGGTCCGGGTGACCTGATCGGGCGGTGTGGCCTTGGCAAACTGCTCATCGACGAGCGCTGATACCAGGCGGGTGAACCTTGCTGAGCGCACGCTCGCCTGCCTGGCCTTCTCCGCCTCGGCGCGGCTACCGGCACTGACCGGGACCCCAGCGGCCCCGGCAGCTGCCGGCCTGTAGTAGCGGCTCACATGGCGCTCGCCGAACTCGCCGTCCTTGTCAGCGATCCGCTCCCTCGCGGCCAATTCTGCAATGCGTGAACGGACCTGGACGACGGTAGCGAGCAGGATGACCGCGGACAGGATCAGCGCGCGCACGACTCCGCGTTCCTGCAGCACGGCGACTGTCAGGGGAACGGCGACCAGGCACAGGACGCCCGCGCAGGCCACAAGTATCAGGCCTAGCGTGGGGAAGACGGGGTCGGTAAAGGTCTGCTCGCGAGGCTGCGCCGGGACTTGCTCGAAGTACTTCCACGCCTGGGCCCTGCGTTCCCTGGTCGCCTGCGGCGACCAGGGATCTGCCGCGAGCGCTGCTTCGGCTTCTTCGGTGATCCGCCCTGTCAGCATCGTGCCGAGATGGCGATAGATCTCCTCCCGGTACGGCTCGGCCAGGCTGGCGCATTCGTCGGCGAGCGAGCCGGGAACGGCCGCCCCGGCCTCCCTCTGGTCCTCGGCCTCGCTCTGGTCCTCAGGGCTCTGATCCTCACCCGGAAGGCTGTCGAGGATCCGGCAGAGCACATCGTACGCAGCGAGCACTTCGGCGGGCCCCTGGCGGACAGCGATACTCCGGGCGTGGTCGATTGCCGCGAAGTCGTGCGGCGTGAGCTGCTCGAACGCGCGGCCGCTCATGATCGCCAGGATCCAGTAGTAGGCAAACGCTGTGGGCGAAGCCTCGGGGTCAGTGGAGGCGCCTTGGTCAGCGTCGGGGGCGCGTGAGTCGCGAGCGGCAGCGGCCTTGGCGTCAGCCGCGTCGGCCACGTCGGTGGCGCTGTCATCGGTGAAGAGGCAGTCAACGGCTTCTGCGATCATGCCCGCGGCCCGGCGGCCGGCACCGCCGTCGAGTAACGTAACGGCTTTCCGGTGCTTCTCGGTGGGCGACTGGTCCACTGGCACGAAGTACACATCGCGCTCGCCCGCCACGAACGCGTACTTGACGCTGGCGGGCGCGTCGCTGGCAGCAGCGGCACCAGGCTGGCCGGGATTCGCATCAGGCATGGCAGGCTCCTGCCGCGCAGCTAGGCAGGATGTCTCGCTCTGTCATCCTCTGCTCCTCCGCCCGACCCGTCGGCAAGGAATGGCAAGAAGGGACGTATTCCGGGAGTGCGGCAACTCTCCTTGATCATAGCTAGACGACTGATATGTCGAATGTCAATGACAACGCGCAGGGTGCATCTCCCGGCCAGCGCGGCTCGCAGGTAGCTGGCCTTCAGATCTTGGTGCTGATGCGCGTCCCGAGGTCGGCGCCCGCACAGATCTCGCGCATCGCTCCAGCCGCCGCCACGTCGAAGACGTGCATGGTCAGGCCCTGCTCGTTGGCGAGCACGAAGGCGCTGGTGTCCATTACCCGGACCCCGGTGGCTATCGCCTCGTCGTAAGTCAGCCGCTCATACCGGACCGCATCCGGGTTCACGTTGGGGTCGCTGTCGTAGACACCGTCAACGCCGCGCTTGGCGACAAGCAGCGCATCCGCCTCAAGCTCCAGCGCCCGCTGGACAGCCGGGTAGTCCGTGGTGACGTACGGCTGCCCGATGCCACCCGCGAGCAGCACGATCGAGCCGTTCTCAAGGTGCCGCATCGCTCGCAACCTGATGAAAGGCTCGGCGACACTCTGCATCGGCACTGCGGTCATGACCCGGATGTCGATGTCCGTGCGCGCGGTGAGGGCGCCGCGCAGCATGAGCGCGTTCATGATCGTGCCGAGCATGCCGATGTTGTCGGCCTCGGCCCGGCTGATGCCCCAGCCCTCGGCCATCCGGCCGCGGAAGAAGTTGCCACCGCCGACGACGACAGCGACCTGAACGCCCAGCTGACGCAGCAGCAGGACCTCATCCGCAACCCGTGACAGGCTGGCCGGGTCGGCGCCCGATCCGGCGGCCCCGGCAAGAGCCTCGCCGCTGAGCTTGACGACGACCCGGTTGTAGCGCGGCATGACCAGCCCCTTTCCGGCCCGAGTGGCAACGCCTAGCCAGTATCGGTGATGTACGAGCATTGGGAGGGGAACGGGGTCGCTCCGCTCCTCTGGCAGGCCTGTCCGGCGCTGCCCAGGCACGCAGTCCGGACCGTTAACCGCGCGGGGGGAAGTAGATGATGCCTACCCGGGCCATCCGCCGCCGATCTCAGCCCGATGGTGCGGTCTGCGGTCCGTCATGCCGCCGGATGGTGCGGCGGCCGCCCGCGGTCGCGCATGCGCCCGCGAAGCCACAGGACAGCGCCGGGCAGGAACGAACCTAGCACCGCGCACGTGGCGCTGACCAGGGCGATGTTGCCAGCCCCGCCGTCGCCGATCTGGTGCCCTGCCCAGGCGCCCAGCGCAGCACAGGCCGCCATCGTGGCGATTATCCAGGGGGCTCGGCGGTCCACCTTCATATCCTGGCACCTTGTCCCTTTGCCCGCCGTCGCGGGCTCCTTACCCTTGGGAAATGAGCAACGAAGACCTGCCACTCGGCTCGAACCGGGCGCGCGCACTGCTGGACCGCTATCCCGTGATCGACGGTCACAATGACCTGGCCTGGGCGTTGCGGGAGGCTGGCTCGCTCGACCAGGATATTTCGGCTCCGGTCGACTTCACCCACACCGATCTGCCCAGGCTAGCCAAGGGCGGAGTCGGCGCGCAGTTCTGGTCGGTCTACGTCCCCGCCGAGTTGCACGGCGACGCCGCGGTGGCCACGACGCTGGAGCAGATCGACCTGGTCCGCCAACTAGCCGAGCGGCACCCCACCCTGGAGCTTGCCTTCACCGCCGCGGACGTGCGGCGGATCATGACCACCGGCAAGGTGGCATCGCTGCTCGGAGCCGAGGGTGGTCATTCCATGGCCAGCTCGATGGGCACCCTCAGGGCGCTGTACCAGCTGGGTGTCCGGTACATGACGCTCACTCACAACCTGAACTTGCCTTGGGCCGACTCGGCAACCGATGAGCCCGCCGCGGGCGGCCTGACCGCGTTCGGCCGCGAGGTAGTCCGCGAAATGCAGCGGCTTGGCATGCTCGTCGACCTGTCCCACGTGGCGGCGACGACCATGCGCGACGCGCTCGACACCGCTGAGGCGCCGGTCATCTTCTCGCACTCCTCGGCGTTCGCGATCTGCGATCACCCGCGCAACGTGCCCGACCACATCCTGGCCAGGCTGGCCGCCAACGGGGGCCTGTGCATGATCACGTTCGTGCCCGCGTTCGTATCCCAGCGCTGCCGCGACTGGGAACGAGAGCTCATGGCCGATATGGAGCGGCAGGGACTCGACTATCGTGACCTGTCGGCGCGCAGGAAGATCAAGGGCGACTGGCAGGCCAGGAATCCCAGGCCGCGCGCCACGCTTGCCGACGTAGTGGCCCACGCCGAGCAAGTCCGGGAGGTGGCCGGGATCGACCACATCGGGCTCGGGGGCGATTATGACGGCGTCGATGTCCAGCCCGACGGCCTCGAGGACGTCTCCTGCTACCCGGCTCTCATCGAGGCGTTACTGCACCGCGGCTGGTCGGAGGCCGATTGCGGCAAGCTCACTTGCGGCAACCTGCTGCGGGTCATGGACGACGCCGAGGCTGCCGCGGCCCGGTCCACCCGTTCGCCGTCCGTAGCCCGAGTTAGCTGAAGTGGGTCTGCGGTCGGCGCTGTTGCACGCCGTCGATGAAGACGTCCACCTTCTCGTCGTAGAAGCACGCAAGTCCCGCGACCTTCTGGCTCTCCGGCAGTGGCATGCGGTAGATCCAGACCAGGTCCTCGCGCAGGCCCGCACCGGTATCGACGGACCAGTAGGCGGCCGTTCCCTTATACGGGCAGTGAGACTGTGAGCCCGACGGCCGCAGCAGTTCGGTCTTGATGTCGGGGAGCGGCAGGTAATAACGCGGCGGCAGCCCCGTCTCGAACAAAATCCGCGGGCTGCGGGAATCGGCAACGGTAACGCCGTCGATCTCGATCCGGACGTGCCGGGAACTGGCCAGGATGTCGACGCGCGTATGCGGGTCGCGGGGATGGGTGTAGACCGGCTCGTCTTCCTCGAGCCACTCGGTCATGGCGTTCCAGTCGAACCGCACCGCGTCGTCCAGTTGCCGGGCCGGGCTCGACGGGTACCGTCTCGCGGCACGCTCGGCGGTAGCTCCGCCCGCCACCTTGACCGACAGAAGCTCTGCCTGGCCGAGGTGCGGATCTGCGTCCGTGCCGGCCGGGATCAGCTCGGCTTTCACATCGCCAGCGGGTATGTAGTACGTGGGGTAGAACGGCACCTCCCAGACCAGCAGGGGAGCAATGGTGTCGGCTACCAGTTCGCCGTCCAGCAGGGTCCGGACTCGCTTACGGCCATGCTCGACTCTTATCTCTGCGGTCATGATCCGCCTTCCGCTCCTGGGTCGTCAGCGTGCCCGCAACCGCCTTACGAGCCTGTACCCGATTGAAGCGTCGGCCGGTGGCCTGGTGTTCCCGGATGACGGCTCCGGGTAGCTTCTGAGTTATGCGACTGGGCGTGCTCGACGTCGGATCGAACACCGTTCACCTGCTTGTCGTCGACGCTCACCAGGGCGGCCTGCCGATTCCGGCGTTCTCGCACAAGGCCGAGTTGCGGCTTGGCGACAACCTGAACAGCGAGAACAGGCTGACCGACGAGTGCGCGCAGCGCCTGCGTGACTTCGTGCTCGAGTCTCTCCAGATTGCCGAGGACAAGGGTGTTCACCAGATGCTCGGCTTCGCCACTTCGGCGGTTCGCGACGCCGCAAACGGCGATGAGTTGCTGGCCAGGCTCGAAGCTGAGACAAATGTGACGATCCAGGTACTTCCCGGACCGGACGAGGCCAGGCTCACCTTCCTCGCGGCCCGCCGCTGGTTCGGCTGGTCCTCGGGCCGCCTGCTGCTGCTGGACATAGGCGGCGGTTCGCTGGAGATCGCGGCCGGCCTCGACGAGGATCCCGACTACGCCGTCTCGCTGCCACTCGGGGCGGGCAGGCTAACCCGTGACTGGCTGCCCGGGGACCCGCCGTCCGCCGCGGACGTGCGGAAGCTGCGCAAACACGTACGGGCCGAGATCGCTACGACCGTAGGCCCGCTGCTCAGAGACGGGCCCCCCAACCACGCGGTGGCAACATCCAAGACCTTCAGGCAGCTGGCCCGGATCGCTGGCGCTGCGCCCTCGAGTGATGGCCCCTACGTGCGGCGGATCCTGAAGCACACCGACGTAACTGCGATCGCGGAACGGCTGACCCACACGCCACTCGCCGAGCGGATAGCCATGCCCGGAGTATCGGAAGGCCGGGCCCACCAGCTCGCGGCCGGAGCGGTCGTGGCCGATGCGGCGATGGATCTTCTTAACCTGCCCGTGCTCGAACTGTGCCCGTGGGCATTGCGCGAAGGCGTCATTCTCCGCCAGCTTGACACGCTTCCTGGTTAGGCGCCCACGCTCGTCGCCTCGGCCAGGATCTCGACGATGGCGGCGACGGCCTGATCCGCATCCGGCCCGGTGGCGCGCACCGTTACTTGCTGGCCACTGGTGGCGCCGATCCCCATCACACTCAGGACGCTCTTGGCATTGGCGGAACTGCCGCCCAACGACAGCTCGATAGACGATTCGAACTTCGCGGCCGCGATGGCCAGCGAGCCCGCAGGCCTGGCGTGGAGGTCTCCGGCCAGGGTGACGGACGCCATGGTGCTTTCTGGTGTGCCGGTGCTTTCTGGCGAGTCAGAGCTTCCTGGCATTGCGCGCCTCCTCCGCAGCACTGGCTACTGCCTTGACGTCGCCCCCAACGGCAGCAGCGATGGTGGCCGCTACCGCGCCCTCCACAAACGGCGCGTCGGCGACCGCCAGCGGATCAGGCAAGTCGTAGCCGTCCGCGAGCAGCGCCCGCACGGTCAGAACGGAGCTGCCAAGATCAGGGAGTATGACTACGCCCGCGCCCGAGTTAGCCTTTGCCAGGGCCTCGCGTACCTTGTCGATGCTCGTGCCGAGGCGCCCATCGTCGGTGCCCCCGGCTGGCACTATCACGACCGCCCCGCCGCTGACCTGACCCGCAAGTTCCGCCGTGCCCGCCGCCAGTGCAGCGCTGTGCGAGACAAGCACGATCCCCACCCGCGCCCTATCGCTCATGGCCTATCCTGAATAGTGTTCGACATTACCGAAAGGCCTCCATGATTCAGTCGGTGGAACGTGCGGCGGCAATCCTGACGGCGCTTGGCTCGGGTACCCCACGGCTGGGCGTGACCGAGATTGCCGATCGGGTAGGGCTGGCCAAGCCGACGGTCTACGGGCTGCTGCGGACGCTCGAGAAGCATGACCTGGTGGCTCAGGACCCGGATACCGGCAAGTACAGCCTCGGCCCTGGCGTCCTTCAGCTTGGCAACGCGTTCCTGGACGGATCGGAGCTGCGCGCACGCTCCCTGCTGTGGGCGGAAGCCCTGGCGCAGCGCGCGGGCGAGGCCGTCTGGGTGGCCACCCTGTCGGGCTCGCGCGCCATCGTTTTGCATCACGTCTTCCGGCCGGATAACACCGTGCAGATCCTCGAGGTCGGCGCCGCGATCCCATGGCATGCCTGCGCGCTCGGTCACGCGATCGCCGCGAACCTGCCGTCGGCGAGCTACGCGCGCCTCGTCGCCGGGGAGCTGGCGCCGCTTACCGGGAAGACCAAGACCACGCGCGCAGCCCTGGGCCGGGCCATGGCGCAGGTGCGCCGGCAGGGTTACGCAGTCGAGGATCAGGAGGCCACCGTTGGCGACGCTGGCATCGCGGCGCCCATCGTGAACAGGGCGGGCTCGGTGGCAGGCGCTATCGGCCTGGTCGGGCCGGCGGAGCGGCTGCTGGCGCTGTCCGCCCGCGAGGAACTGGCCAGGGCGGTAACCGAGTCGGCTCGCGGCATCTCCCGTGACCTCGGGGCCGGGCGCGGCGGTACCGCCCTGACCGCACTCAGCTGACGGTCCAAGCCACGCTGACGGTCGAAGCCGCGCTGACGGTCGAAGCCGCGCTGACGGCTGGCTGCCGCCGCTATCCCAGGCCAGCACGCTGCACCAGCTCCCAGGAGTCCCGCGCGGACGACCCGGCCATGGCCTTCGCCGCCAGCGCCGCGCACGTTCCGGCGTCAAGCCTGCTCAGGTCGTCCCGCACCGGGCCGACGGCCGCGGCCGGCACGCTCACGCTCCGGATGCCGAGACCGATCAGCAGTGGCAGGACCAGGGGGCTCGCGGCCGAATCGCCGCAGACCGAGACCGGGATGTCCGCGCTGGTGGCCGCGTCGACCACGTGGCCGATGAGCTCGAGCACCCGAGGATCGGCCGCCAGCGCCGGCCCGGCCGCTGGATCCAGGCGGCTGAGGTCAAGCACCTGCCCGGTCAGATCGTTCGTGCCGATGGAGAAGAAATCCACCTCGGAGGCGAATGTCGCCGCGGCCGCCGCGGTCGCCGCGAGTTCGACCATGATGCCGAGCCTTGGCCGCGGCGTGCCCAGGTTGGCCGCCACGCGCTCAAGCTGGCTTCGCACTGTCGCCACTTCCGCGAGCGAGGTCACCATCGGGATCAGGATGGCCAGGTCGGCGTCCTGACCTGCCCGAAGCAAGGCGGTGAGCTGCGCTGTCAGCGCTCGCGGGTGACGGAGCAGCTCGGTCAGGCCGGCATCACAGCCGCGCAGGAACGGCGGGATCTTGTCGCCGGAGAAGTCGAGCAACCGCGCGGTCGCTGCTCGCCCTGTCAGCAGGGCGAGAATGGGCTCCAGCTGCTTGTCGTGCTGGTCAGCGGTAGGCCAGCTGACAGCGTCGGTGAAGGGAATCTCGGTGCGCAGCAGCCCCACGCCCGCCGCGCCGGCCGACAGGCCGAGCCGGACCTCGGCCGCGGACGCCACGTTGCACAGCACGGTGACCAGCTGGCCATCGGCCGTGCGGGCTGGCCCGTCGGAGGCGGTGACGCCCGCGTTTGGCCGGGCGCGCGCGAGCTGGTCAGCCGAGGGGTCGAGGATGAGCTGCCCGGCAACCGCGTCCAGTACGGCCAGCCGGCCGGGTGCCAGCCCGAGCACTGCCTCGTCGGCGCCTGCCAGCATGGGCAGCCCAAGACCGCGCGCGATGATCGAGGCATGCGAGCTCGCACCGCCCGCCACTGACACGGCGCCGGCAAGGCCCTGCTCGGCCAGCTCGATGAGGTCGGCTGCCGCTACCTCACGCCGAATCAGGATGAATTCCCCGGCCGGCGGCGCTGGCCTGCCCCCGGCCAGCTGCTCGAGCACGGCTTGCGCGATCTGGCGCACGTCACCGGCCCTGGCGGCCAGGTCGGCGTTGTCCAGGCCGCCCAGCACGCTGGCCTGAGCCTCGGCTGCGTTGGTGACCGCCGTGGCGGCGTCCACCCCTTCGGCTACAGCCGCCACGGCGGGGTCTACGAGCAGGGGATCAGCGGCCATGAGTGCCGCTACGCCGACGATGTCGGCTTCGTCATCCCGGCCAGCCGCACGCAGTGTCTCGGCTAGCGCGCCGCGATCGGCCGCGACGGCAGCGAACGCAGCGCTCACCTGGCCGGCGGTCGCGCCGGCGGCCGGCCTCACGTCGCCCAGGTACAGCCGCCCGGCGGCGATGCCGTCCGAGACTGGCGTGGCGTACATCTGCGTCACGACGACTGCCGTTGCGCGACGTCGCTCAGGGCACCGATGATGATCGCGGTGGAGGCAGCGCCCGGGTCCTCGTGGCCGACGCTGCGCGGTCCGAGATAGCTGGCCCGGCCCTTCAGTGCCTGCATGGAAATCGTGGCCTGCGCGCCCTCCGCTGCCGCTGCCGCAGCGGCGGCCAGTGCGGTGGCCGTGCTGCTGCCCTCCGCTGTGGCCTTCTGCAGCGCGGCGACGGCCGGCGCGAGCGCGTCCACCATCGTCTTCTCGCCTTCGCGGGCCGCGCCGAGTTTCTGCACGCCCGCCAGCGCAGCCTCCAAGCTGGCGGCGAGTTCCGGCAAGCTGGCATCGACCGCGTCACCAAGCGTCTTGCCGGCCTGGCGCAGCGCCATCCCGTAGAGCGGGCCCGATGCGCCGCCGACCTTCGAGATCAGGGTTGAGCCGGCCAGGATCAGCACCGACCCTGGCGTGGGGGTGGCTGCCTGGCCCAGCGCGACCGAGATGGCGCCGAACCCGCGGGCCAGGTTGATGCCGTGGTCCGCGTCGCCGATGGCCGCGTCAAGCTGAGTCAGGTGATCCCGCTGGGCCTCGATGGCGGTACCCGCCTCGGCCAGCCAAGCGCGGATGAATACGGCGTCCATAAGAGCTCCTCGCGGTAGCTGCCGGCGGCGCGCGTGCCGCGCCGCCGGCCTGTGCTCCCTACCGTCACGGCCTATCGGCCCCACCGCAAGGCAGGTGTGTCCACCGGCGCGTCCCACAACTGCGTGAGCGCGTCGGTCAGCTGGCACACCGTCACGGAGAAGCCCTGCATCTCGAGGCTGGTGATGTAGTTGCCGACCAGGTTCCTGGCAATCCTGGCGCCCTTGCCGGTGATGTACTTGTGCACCTCGTTGTAGACGACGTAGAGCTCGATCAGCGGGGTGCCGCCCATGCCGTTAACCATCACCAGCACGTCGCCGGCCAGTGGCAGGTCGGCGTTGATAGCGTCGAGCGCCGCGACAGTGATCTCGCTCGCGGGCGCGAGTGGCGCGCGATACCGGCCCGGCTCACCGTGGATGCCGATACCGAGCTCGATCTCGGTGTCGCCCAGCTCGAATGTGGGCTTGCCGGCGGCCGGGACCGTGCATGACGTTAGCGCCACGCCGAATGACCTGCTCCGCTCGTTGACCTCGGCAGCGACCGCCGCCACGTCAGTGAGCGGAGCGCCGCGCTCGGCGAGCGCGCCGGCGATCTTCTCCACGAATACCGTCGCGCCAACGCCGCGGCGGCCCGCGGTATACAGCGAGTCCTGGACCGCGACGTCGTCGTTGACGATGACGGGCACGACCTCGATCCCGTCGTCAACGGCAAGCTCCGCAGCCATCTGGAAGTTGAGCACGTCGCCGGTGTAGTTCTTGACGATGTGCAAGACGCCGGCGCCGCCGTTGACAGCCCTGGTCGCGGCCACCATCTGGTCCGGGACAGGCGAGGTGAATACTTCGCCGGGGCAGGCCGCGTCCAGCATGCCGTAGCCGACGAAACCGCCGTGCAGCGGCTCGTGCCCCGAGCCGCCGCCCGACACCAAGCCAACCTTGCCGGGAACGGGCTCGCCCGCGCGGGTAATCACCTTGTTCTCGATGTCCACCGAGAGGCTCGGGTGGGCGGCCGCGATCCCGGCGAGGGCGTCGGTCACTACTGACTCGGGGGTGTTGATGAGCTTCTTCACGCTGTCTCCCGGACGGTCTCGGCCGGGCTCTCGGGCTCGGCGGGGGCGAGGCTGGTGAGCGCGGCGTCCTGGCGAACCTTCGACATCCCGACGTAGGCCAGGCCGCCAAGGACGCCACCAGCGAGCTCACCCATGACGTAGGCCGGGATCTCCGACCAAGTGATGTGCCCGCCGAACGCGCCCTGCATAAACACCGCGCCTAGGTAACGGGCTGGGTTGATGGCCGCGCCGGTGGCCGGGCCGATGATGATGATGATCGCAAACACGATGGCGCCGATCGCCATTGGTGCCCAGCCGGGCACTGCTCGGTGGTCGATGACGCCGAAGATGACGAACACCAGGACAGCGGTGCCGATTGCCTCGATCACCAGGGCTCGCCCGAATCCCATCGAGGCCGTGTTGTAAGCGGTGACGCCCCCTCCGGCCGCCACCGCCGCAGTCTTGCCGAGGGTCAGGAAGATGCCGGCCGCCCCGGCGATCGCGCCAACCAGCTGCGCCATCATGTATCCGGGCACTTCCCGCCAGGGGAACTTGCCGGAGACAGCGAGCGAGAGGGTTACCGCCGGGTTGATGTGGCCGCCGGAGATGTGCCCGATCGCGTACACGACGCCCACGATGACGAGCATGAACGCGAACGAGATCATTCCCAGGTCAGCGAGTGAGAACGGAGCCTTGCTGGTTGCGGCGATTACTCCGGTGGCGGCGGCCGAGCCGGCGCCGACGTAGACCAGGCACGCGGTGCCCACTAGTTCCGCAAGGAGTTTCTGCGGGGTTGTTGGTAGTGCGGCCATGCGTTCGCCCGACGGCTGCACCCTTCGCTGAAGCGGCAGGCGGCGGGCTTCTCACCTCCCTCAGCGAGATGTCTGAATGCTGTTCGACATTATGGAACAACATTTCACTGAAGGTAAGACTGCCAGGTTGCCGCGTCAAGAGTTTCGGCGACGTCAAAATCGGCAGGTACTGCCGGGACAGGCCACGCTGCCCCTAGGCCGGTGCCAGTCAGTGCCTGGAGCGGTGATGAAATCGCCGGCGGCTTCGATACGCCGCCGCAGGTCGTCTGGGCATAACCGGCCGTGCCGCGATCGCACCGGGGGCCGAGCACATCGTTAGCAGGGCAAAGCGCCTGCCAGCCGCGAACGCGGCCAGCAACACTGGCCGGCCGGCAGCGTTATTCTGCGACGACCGCGATGCCGTCGGCAGTGTCGTCGGGTGCAGGAGCCCGCGCGCCCTGGACATGCCTGGCTTCCGCGGACTGCGCGCCGCCCGCTTGCGCTGGGCCACCGGCCGGCGATGCGCCAGCAGCAAGGCGGAGCGCCCGCAGCAAGGGGAGCGCCGCGCAGCAAGCGGAGCGGCAGCAGCAAGCGGAGCGCCGTTGGCCGGGGCCGGGGCCGACCCGCTCGCGTGGCGGCCTTCGGGGGATGGACGGGCAGGCGCTGCGCCGCGGCCATTGCGCCTCGCCACCGCCGTTATTGCCGCCAGCGGCGGCCGCATTGGCGCTACCAGCCATCGCGCCCGCCACGGCACGGGCCACCTCGTCCTCAAGCGAGCCCCGGTCGGTCTCGCCCGCGACCAGCGTGGTCACCACGTCGCGGATCTCCGTTAGCCGGCGAAGCGCCTCGGTGTGGCGCGACATCAGCAGGTTAAGCCGCCGCTCGGCACCGTCGTGGATGGCAGTCGCCCGTGCGGTTGCCTCGTCGAGCTGCTGCTTCGCCTGTGCCTTGGCGGTGGCGACGGCGGCCTCGGCCTGCTTGGTGGCATCGCCGAGCACGCGCTGCGCGTCGGTGCCAGCGCTCTTGCGCATGGCCTCGGCCTCGGACTTGGCAGTCGCTACGGTGCGGTCGGCCTGCTCCTGGGCGGCGCTCAGCATGCGCTCGGCCTGCTCGTGTGCCTCGGCCCTGGTCCTGTCGGTCTCTGCTTTCGCGTCGGCCCTGAGCTTGCCGGTCTCGGCCTGCGCTTCCGAGCGCAGCTTGCCGATCTCGCCCTCTGCCTGACTCCGCATCGAGGCCGCTTCGTCTGCGGCCAGCTTCAGGATCTGGCCGACGCGCTCGCTGACCTCCTCGTGCGGCGGCTTGCCAGCCGATCGCGCCGTGGACAACTCAAGCTTGAGCCGCTCAGTATCATCGAGCGCCTGGGATAGCCGGTCCTGGAGATCGCGCTTGCCATCCTCCAGCGTTCGCGCAGTGATCCGGAGAGCGGCAATGGCCTCGTCGACCTCCCGGCGGTTGTAGCCGCGCATCTCCCGCTCGAACTGGTCGTCGTGTCCCAAGTCAGCCGACAGGTGACCGTGCTCGCTCATGTCTCACCAATCAAGTCGTTCCGGCAGTCGACCCGGATCTGCGTGCAGCGACTGCTACGGGTGCCTGCCAGGATTGCGGGGTGTGCCAGTGCCCGCCGGAGACCTGCGGGAACTGCACGGCAACCGGCGAGCGTAATGATTCTGGGATGTCGCGCACGACTCTGTCCCTAACCTCCCTTGCCTGCAACCGAAACGATGTTTTGTACATTTTTATGTTATTTCTGCCGCTCGTCGACCCAGCGCACGAGGCCGCCGGCGGCTGGGACAATCACCAACGACACCCCGACAAGAGGGAGCAGTGCTTCATGCAGTCACCAGCCCTGATCGGGATGCTGGGCAGCGACGCCCCTGTCATCCATCCGCAGGCATGGGTCGCGCCCGGCGCCATCGTGGTCGGCAAGGTCACGCTAGGGCGTTCGTCCTCGGTCTGGTACGGCTCGGTGCTGCGCGCCGATGACGCGGAGATCAGCATCGGCGAGGAATGCAACATTCAGGACCTGTGCTGCCTGCACGTGGACGCTGGCCAGCCGGCCGTGCTCGAGGACCGGGTCAGCCTCGGGCATCGCGCCATGGTGCACGGCGCGCACGTGGGCGAGGGCGCGCTCATCGGGATCGGCGCGATCGTGCTCGGGGGCGCCAAGGTCGGCGCCGGTACGCTCGTCGCGGCTGGCGCCGTCGTGCTGCCGAACGCTGTGCTTCCTGCCGGCGTGCTCGCAGCCGGCGTGCCATGCCGGATCGTACGCGAGCTTACCGAGACAGACCGGCAGTCATTCGCGCATACGGCCGCCGGATACGTGCAACGCGCCGCGAGGCATCGGGACGCAGTCTGGCGCTAACCGCGAGACGCGAACGCGCGGGTGGCTCTCAAAATGACCCCGATGGGTCATGCGCGTGATCAGGCGCGCCATTAACCTGTGCTAAGAGATTGGCTGTCACGTGATGGGGGTGGGGCGTTGCACGACGACGTCGACCTACGCCTCCACGACCGGGTCGCGCTCGAGGAGATCGAGCTCTACGCCGAGCTGCTGAGCGCTGTCGCTACCGCGGAACGTCCGCTGACGAATGCCGAGATCGACGCGGTACTCGGCGTGTGCCAGGCCGCAACCGCCGAAGTCCGGGCTAACTAGAGCCGGGCGCAGTTGCCGCCGGGCACCCCAGAGGCCGTGCGGGCCGCCTTACGGCCGGTTTCCGGCCGAGATAGTGCCTTTGCCTGATGCGAGCTGACTGGCCTTACGGCGATCCTCGATGGTGCAGGCCCAACCGGGGCCAATGTGCCAAGGAGGAACCAAGGTGACGCCGTACTTCGCGTACCAGCTATACCAGGTGGAGCGGGTGAAAAGTGATGCCGAGCGCCGCCAGGCCGACGTCGCACTCGGCATGATGGCTGCGGACGTGGCGCAGCTGTGGGGTCGGGTCACCCGGCCCGTGCACGCGCTGCGCCGTTACCGGGCTGACTATCGCCGCACGACCCGATCCGGAGAGTGCGATCTTACGGCCTGCGAGGCGAAGGCCGCCTGACTTACCGGCCGAGGCTGACGAGTGACCTCTCGCTCGCCTTCAGGAGTCTTGGCCGGTGGGAGCCGTTGCCGAATACATCACGTCGGTGTCCCAGTGGGTGAACCCGAGCGATTCGTACAGCCCGATCGCGGCGGAGTTGGACTCGTCCACGTACAGCATCACCTGGGGCAGGCCGCGACCACGGAGGTAACGGAGTCCGACTAGGGTCAGTGCGCGACCCAGGCCATTGCCTCGCTCAGCGGGATCGACGCCGACCACGTACACCTCGCCGATCGCCTCGTGGCCGTGTCCCGCAGAGCCGTCGTGCCCGCCGTGAATCTTCGTCCAGTGGAATCCGACGATGCGGCCGTCCCGTTCGGCGAGGAAGAAGCCGTCCGCGTCAAACCACGGCTCCCGCTCGCGCATGGCGAGATCAGCTCTTGTCCACGCACCCTGTTCGGGATGTCGCTCGAAGGCCCGGCGATTGAGGTCGACCCAGGCATCCTCGTCTGCGCCGACCCGGAAGGTGCGCATACTGATCCCCTCGGCAAGCTGGGGCCTGCCGATCCTGGTTTGCAGGGACCGGCGCATCTGCCAGAGGGCCCTGGTGCGATGCAGCCCGGCGGCCGCTGCTAGCCGCGCGGCCGCGGGCAGCTCGCCGTGCGCCCAGAGGCGTAGCCCGGCGTCGCCGGCCTCGGCGACCATGGCCCGGCCAAGCGTGACGCCGAGGCCGTGGCGCCGGCGTGCCGGATCGATGACCATTTCCCCGGCCGGGCCCTCGACCGGATCAGTCGGGTCGAGGTGCCCGTACCCGGCGAGTTCACCGTCCTGCCAGAGCAGGAGATTGCGGGCGCGCGGATCACCGCCGTACCGGAGGTGGAGCATGACGTGCTCGGAGAGCGGGCTGACGCCGTCCTCGTCGGCGGCGCGCTGCACGAGATCGAGCACGGCCGCTGCCTCGGCGGCCGGCAGCGGTCCGCTAATGCGGACTGCACCGCGCGTGCTGCTCTCGCGCGGCTGGCCGCCGTCTGGCTGGCTATCTATCCGCATGCGCCGCGCTTGCCTGCGCGATGCTCGCCAGGCCATCGATGCCATCGAAGTCGGCCCCGCCCCGTTCGTCGAGCAAGGACGGGCCGCCATCCTGCGCGCCGCCTTTGACCGGGACGAACCGGTAGCCGACGTTCCGGACCGTGCCGATCAGCGCTTCGTTCTCCGCGCCGAGTTTGGCGCGCAGCCGACGCACGTGGACGTCGACTGTTCTGGTGCCGCCGAAGTAGTCATAACCCCAGACCTCCTGCAGCAGCTGCGCCCTGGTGAAGACCCGGCCAGGGTGCTGGGCCAGGAACTTCAGCAGTTCGAATTCCTTGAAGGTCAGATCGAGCGCCCGGCCGTTCATCCGGGCCGAGTAAGTCGCCTCGTTCACCACTAGGCCGCTGGAGCGGATCTCGTCCGGCAGCTGCGGTGCGGACTGCATCTTGCGGCCGATGGCGACGCGCAGTCGCGCCTCCACCTCACCCGGGCCAGCCGTGTGCAAGACGAGGTCGTCGGCGCCCCAGTCCGCGGATACCGCGGCCCAGCCTCCGTCCGTGACAACGGCGATGACCGGCACGCTGGTGCCTGCTGACCGCAGCGCCTGCAGCACCCGCCTGGCTTGGACCAAGTCACGGCGCGCGTCCATCAGGATCGCGTCCGGAACCGGCCCTGCGCCGCCCGTATGATCCGCCGCGGCCGGCAACACCCGGACGGCGTGCGGAAGCAGGCTTAGCGAGGGCAAGATGTCTGCGGGCGATTCCCGCGCATTCGTGAGCAGCAGGACATTGCTCAACCGCCGCCACCTCCGGCCCGCGGAGTCAATCCGCCGGAACTAGGACCCAATACCAGGCGAGCGCCAGGGTCGTCATTGTCCGGTGCCGCTATGAGCGAGGATAGCTGACATGGTCACAGTCACCTTGCGCTACTGGGCCGCGGCCAAGGAAGCGGCCGGCGTCGCCGAGCAGAGTGTGACGGCCGACACACTGGCCACAGCGCTCGCAGTGGCCTCTGCCGCGCTGGCTGGCACCCGCAGGCCCAATCTGGATGCCGTGCTTGCGCGGTCGTCCTTCCTGATCGACGGCACGCCGGTGGGCCAGCGGGCTGCGGAATCGGTGCAGCTTGCCGAGGGTAACGTGATCGAAGTCCTGCCGCCATTTGCCGGCGGCTAGGTTGAACCGTCGGGCGGGCAGGTCCGTTTTAAGGGGCGTGGCAGGCCTTGGAAGCGCCGGCGCGCGTCGGACCGTGTCGGACGAGGAGCTCGTCCGCGCGCTCTACGCTGAGCACGCGGCGCCCCTGCTCAGGTACGCCGTTCACCTGATGAGCGGGGATCGTCAGCGGGCGGAGGACATCGTGCAGGAGACGCTGCTGCGGGCGTGGCAGCACCCTGAAGCCATTGCCGACCGGCAGGCCCGTCCATGGCTGTTCGCGGTTGCGCGCAACCTTGCCATCGACTCCTACCGGGCCCGGCGGGCCCGCCCGAAGTGAGGTCGGCGAGGCCGCGCTGGATGTGCTCCCGGCGCCGGACGACGCGGAGCGGGCGCTGGAGTCATGGGCCGTTGCAGACGCGCTCAGCGCGCTGCGCCCCGAGCACAGGAAGGTCCTGCTGGAGACCTACTATCGCGGAAAGTCCGTCGGGGAAGCCGCGGCGACTCTCGGTGTTCCGGCCGGGACAGTCAAGTCCCGGACCTTCTACGCCCTCCGCGCCCTCAAGCTCGCGCTGGAAGAACGGGGGCTGGCGCCATGACGATGAGTGGTCACTCGTGCCGGGAGATCCGGCAGCTACTTGGCGTCTACGTGGTGGGCGCCATCGATCCGGCCGAGCGTGCTGTTGTCGACGAACACCTCGGGGAGTGCCCGTCGTGCCGTGACGAGCTCGCGGGTCTGGCCGGCCTTCCAGCCATGCTGAGCCGGGTTCCGGCCGCGGACGTTGAGCGGCTGAGCCTGGCACCCACCGGGCTGCCGGAGATGACAGAGCCTTCGGCCGAGTTGCTGAATTCCCTGCTCAGGAGAGTTTCTGCGACGCATAGGACGCGAATGTGGCGCAGTGTGGCGGCGGTTGCCGCTGCCGCCATCATCGCCGCAGGGGGCGCCGCGGCGGCGACTGACCTGGCCGCGGCCGGCCCAGGCTAGCTGGGAAGTGGCGCAAGGTGCCAGCACCAGCACGCACGTCGCCGCGGTCGTTGATTACATGCCGACCGCGTTCGGCACTGCGATGCGAGTGCGGGTGTCCGGGATTAAGTCCGGCACCACCTGCCAGTTCTGGGTTATCGGCAAGAACGGCAAGACCCAGGCGGGATCGTGGACCGTCTGGGCCGCGCATGGCAACGCCTCGTGGTACCCGGCGGCGTCGCTGGTTCCGCCGCACGGGTTCGGCAGCTTCCAGATCACCTCGGGCGGCAAGGTGCTGGTGACTATCCCATCGAGCTAACCGGGAATGATGCCGGCCCGCCGCGCGCTGATAATCCGCGTGACACCTGGACTGGCGGTCTTGCTTGCGGCGCTCGTTCTCGCCCTGGTCGGCGGCGCCGTCTGGCGCAGGTCCAACGGCAGGCTGCGCAAGACCCGCATTGAGGACGATCCGGTCATGCCGCGCAGGCTCACCAGCGAGGAGCTCGGCCGACCGCTCGGCGAGCGGGCCACCCTGCTCCAGTTTTCCTCGGCCTTCTGCGCGCCTTGCCGCGCGACTCGCCGGATCCTGGCTGACGTGGCCGGGATGACGGACGGTGTTGCCCATGTCGAGATAGACGCCGAATCGCACCTCGATCTGGTCCGCGAGCTGAACGTTCTGCGCACTCCCACGGTCCTGGTCCTTGGCGCTGACGGCCGGATCGTGAGCCGCGGGAGCGGGCAGCCGCGCAAACCGGACGTGATCGCCGCGATCGGCCTGGCTGTACAAGAGCTATTCCTATATATAAGATCGGGAAACAGGATAGTGACACGAGCAGCCAGCGCGCATAGCATCAGCTACGTGCCTGCCCTAACGCTCACGAAGCGTCGTGCGGTCGATTTCTGTCGGGTGTCGACAGCCATCTGTCCGGGCTGACTGGCGGCCTGCTGGTCACGCGCCGATACGACGGCGCAGGTGCGGGCGGCCGCGATCGCAGAGCTAACCCGTTGCCTGAAATTGCCCGGAAAGGGAACTGGCCAGATGGAGATTGATCCGCGGGGGCCGCGTTTCGGCGCCCTGATCACGATGGTGATGTTCGCGGTCGTCCTGATCACGGGAAATCTCTGGGTTCTGGCCGTGCAGACCGTCGTGTTCGCCTGTGGCGCGGTGCTCGGCCTGCGCTATTCCCCGTACGGGCTCATCTATCGCTGGCTCGTCCGGCCTAGGCTAGGACCGCCGAGTGAGCTGGAGGCAGCGGCTCCGCCGCAGTTTGCCCAGGCGGTCGGGTTGCTGATCGGCATCGTGGGCATCATCGGCTACGCCGCGGGCCTTACCCCGCTTGGCATCACCGCTGCTGCCCTCGGGCTGATCGCCGCCGTGCTGAACGGGGTGTTCGGGCTGTGCCTTGGCTGTGAGCTGTACCTGATGATCCGCCGGACCTGGCCTGCCCAGGCCAGGGGCTGATAACGAGGAGGAGTTACGCATGAGCCGTTCTGACGTGCTGGTAGACGCGGACTGGGTCGAGGCCCACCGGGGAGACCCAGACGTCGTGCTCGTCGAGGTCGACGAGGACACCAGCGCTTACGACAAAGGCCATATCCGCGACGCCGTGAAGATCGACTGGAAGAAGGACCTCCAGGACCCGGTGCGCCGCGACTTCGTGGACCGGGCCGGCTTCGAGGCCCTGCTCTCCGAGCGGGGCATCTCCAACGACGACACCGTCGTGCTGTACGGCGGCAACAACAACTGGTTCGCTGCCTACGCTTACTGGTACTTCAAGCTCTACGGCCACGACAACGTCAAGCTGCTCGACGGCGGCCGGAAGAAGTGGGAGCTGGACTCCCGCGATCTTGTGACCGACGTGCCGCAGCGCCCGGCGACTAGCTACAAGGCGCAGGAGCAGGACACGTCGATCCGGGCGTTCCGCGACGAGGTGGTGGACGCGATCGGGCACCTGAACCTCATCGACGTGCGGTCCCCTGACGAGTTCGCCGGCCGCCTGCTCGCGCCCGCTCACCTGCCGCAGGAGCAGGCGCAGCGGGGCGGGCACGTACCCACGGCCAGGAACGTGCCGTGGTCGAAGGCAGCCGAGGACGACGGCACGTTCAAGTCCGACGACGCGCTGCGGACGCTCTACGGCGATGCGGGCGTCGACTTCGGCACCGACACCATCGCCTATTGCCGGATCGGCGAGCGCTCGGCGCACACCTGGTTCGTGATGCACGAGCTGCTCGGCCAGCCGAACGTGAAGAACTACGACGGATCGTGGACTGAGTACGGCTCGCTGGTCGGCGTTCCGATCGAGCTCGGGGACGGGTCGTGAGCGCGGAGAACGCGGGGTGCGGCGCACCGGCTGGTGGCGTGGCCGCGACTAACGCCGGGAACCAGGCGGTCGTCCAGGGCAAGGTCACCAAGGATGGCGCACCGGTTGGTGTCGGCTACGCCAGGCTGCTCAACTCCGGTGGCGACTTCGTCGCCGAAGTCCCGCTAGGCGAAGACGGCGGGTTCCGCTTCTTCGCCGCGCCTGGCGACTGGAAGCTGCGCGTCCTGGCACCTGGTGGGATCCGCACGGACCGCGATGTAAGCGCGGCGATCGGCGAGATCAGGGAGCTGGACGTCGCCGTCTAGCCCGGCTTGCCTGGAGCCGGGCAGCGCAGCCGGCCGACCGGCTGCGCCGCCCGGCTTCATTCTCCGTTTTGCCACCTGTCCGTCGCCTGACTGGTCGGCGCGCGTTCAATGATTGTTTACCTTCGGCGCTTAAAAAGGATTCTGCTCGGCCGAGTCACAGTCGCGTCTCGCGGCGTAACGCAGAGTAGAAGGCCATGGAACCCTCGCCCGTTGGCTGGCCGGTACCCGCAGACGATGCGGTGCCGTCCTCAGGGCGAGCAAGCATGTCGGCGAGCGGTCAGCAGGTGGGTCTCCGGCCGCTTCGCGGTCGGCCGGGCGCGGGCGCAGCGGGCCATGCGGTGAGCGTGCTGGCTGACAGGCTGGCCGCTGCCCTGGTTCATCATGAGCCCGGCTGGCGGCTGCCTCGTCACTCGGCGCTCGCGCGACGCTACAACGTGAGCGCGGCTGAGATCGATGCCGCCGTCGAGGAGCTGGTCGGCAGGCACCTGGTCCGCCGCCTAGCCGACGGCCAGCTCTATCGCGCGAGCCCGGCCGAGTACGTCATCGGGCTCGAAGGAGTACCGGGCCTGGTTTCCCAGGTAGACGCCATGGGCGGGGAGTTCTCCTGCCGAAGCCGCCAGGTCGCGTGGCGGCTGCCGCCCGAGGACATCAGCTGGGCGCTGAAGATCCCCTCCGGCCAGCAGGTCTGCGTGGTCAGATTCCTATGGACGGCTGGCGGCGAGCCGGCTGCGCTGTGCACCACGTACGTTCCCAGCGACCTCGCGGGTGAACCAGATGGCGGCACCGGGCTGCCGGCGGTGCTAGGCCTGCTGCGCCTGACCGGAATCGAAGCGGATGGCGGGCAGGGACTTTCCGGCGCACCGGCGGCACTGCACATCGAGCTGCAGGCGCCGCCGCCCTCAGTGGCGCGCAGTCTGCGGCTAACCGCAGGTCAGCCCGCCATGATGGTCACGGTGCGTTTCGATGATCAACGTACCGGGCGGCCCGTGGCGCTGACTATCGCAGTGCTGCGGCCAGACATGTTCCGGGTCGTGGTGCAGTCGCCGCGTCCGCCACTGCCAGACGGTGACGCTGGCAATTTGTCAGGTTCCTGGACACATGCGGTGGAGGACTGGGAACCTTGACGCGCTATGCGCGCGCCACTCGTAGCCGGGCGAACCCGGCCTGGTGATCCGGTCAGTACCTGGCGCGAGTTAACGGCGGCCCTGGCGACGGCCGCGGTAGTCGCCCAAGTCTTATTCGCGCCAACGACGCTCCTCATCGCCGTCGCGCTGATCGGGGTCGGACGCACATCGCGCTGGCGGCCACCCTGGCTATTGCTGCCAGGACTGGCCGGGCTCGGCTGGATGCAGGCTAACGGCGCTGCGCTGACTGCTTTCGCCGCGTTGCCGCGCAGGCTTGGCGTTACTCCTGGACTGGTGCAGGGGCTTCCGTCTGCGCTGTTGCTCGGGTCAGCGGAGGCGGCGCTGGTCCTGTGGCTGGCGTGGTACCCGTTGGCGTGGCGTCCCGGCCTGATCGCGGTACTACGCCGCCGGGCCAGCGCGCGGGCACTGGCCGCCGGGCATACGGTCGCGCCCGGCGGATTCGCGCTTGGCTTGGTTACTGGGACTGGGAAGCCAGTCACTGTGACCTGGGGCGAGGCCGAACGTGGTGTGCTGATGACCGGGCACAACGAAGTACGGCTCGGCGAGCTGGGCCGCGCGGCTGCCCGCGCTGCGATGAGACTGCGTAAGACCGTGCTGATCGTGGATCTGAGCGGTTTCGCCGCCGCCGCGACGGTCGGCCTGGCGAAGTCCTTAGGGGTACCGCAGTCCGACGGCGGCAGCGCGGTCCGCAGCCGGAGCGTGGCGGTGGTGGGAGCCGCGCAAGCGGTCGGAATACTGGAAAGCCTGCGCACCCTCGGTCTTCGGGCTGACTGCCTGATCTGGGTCAGCGCAGGCCAGCAGCTGGCACCGGCCTGCCTGGACAGCCTGCTCGAGTTGGGGCCTGCTACCGGAACCGCGCTCATTTTGACCAGCACAAGCGAGACCTGGGTGGCCGCGGTCGCGCCGAGGCTGCAGGTGGTGGCCGCGGAAGGACCGGTAACGCGCAATCTGGCCCTGCAGTTGGCCGGCCCGGCCCCGGAGGATCGGACGGTCGCCGCCAGAAGGTTACGGCATCGACGTCTTCTGGCCGGGCGAGGGACACTCGTCGCGAGTCTTGTGGCGCAGCGCTCCGGCGAGTTCACGATGCTCGCTGGCGGTATGGCTGGCTCTGCCGCCCCGCTGCCGAACTGCCTGCTGGTGCCGGTTAATAGCCAGCGACCCGGGACAACGCCCAGGCTAGAGCCGCCACTGCCAGAGCCGACACTGCCAGAGCCGACACTGCCAGAGCCGACACTGCCAGGGCCGACGGGGTCGGGCTGACAGGGCCAGAGCCGACAGGACTGGCAACAGCGCTATGGCGCGGCGTTCCTCGCGGCCGGATCCGCGCCGACCTGATCTACCTCGGCTGGCAGCCGAGCCAGGTTGACCCGGGCCCGCCGCCGATTCCGCCCGCCGCGCTGGACCCAGACGGAGTCAATCCCGGCTGGGTGGCAGCGCAGCGGCGCGAACAGTCCCGGCTGTCACGGCCTGCGAGGCTCACCGCGCTGGCATGCCTGGCGCTGGCCGGGATCGACGCACCATGCTTTCTGGTGAGCGCCAGGCTGGCGGCGGCTGCGGGCTTAGTTGTGATTGGCGTGGCGGCCGACGCGGTCCGCCGGATCTGGCAGGGCGAACGAGCGCTCGCGGCCGGGTTGCGCGAGGAGCAGCAGCGAGTTGCCCGGTTCCGCGAGGTCCAGCTGAGGGAATTCGCCGCCCGGCAGCAGCAGTATGCGCACTTGCACCGCGACTGGCAGCAGCGGACAGTCGCCAGCTGGCGGCAGCCGCAATGGCGCCCGGTAACGCTGCCCGCCGGCGTGCGCCGGGTCGATGTAGCGGGCGGCACGCTGGCCGGATGGTCGGCGCTGCTGACGACGATCGCCGTGCCCCGGCTGGCGGCAGGCGGCCAGGTCACCGTACTCGACCTGACTGAGGGTGGCGTAGCTGCCGACCTGATCGTGGTAGCCGGGCACCTGGGCATCGACCCGGCGGTCTGGGTGCTGCCGGCCGATCTAGCCAGCCTGCAGCTTGGCGCCGACCTCAGTCGCGAGGTATTCGCCGACGTCCTCGCCTTGACCGTGCATGCCGCGGACGGAAACTCCGATACGGCCACGGACTCAGCCCTGATAGCCCGCGTGCTAGAGGCTCTGGGTGACGGCGCGAGCATGGCAAGGATCCTTGCCGCACTTCGCGCGCTTGGTCAGATCGGCAATGCCGACCAGCATCTCGGCCAGGTCCTCTCCCACACCGAGCTCACCAGGTTGAGCACGTTGGCCGGCCGCGGAGCCGAGCGCCTGGTCGTCGAAAGGGCCTGGGCTATCGAGGCCAGGCTGCGGATCCTCGGCCCGCTCGCCACCACGCGGCCGATGCAGAGCCAGTTGAAAGTTGCCTGGCTGGACCGGCGCGCAGCAGCCGTGGGGAACGTCACCCTGGCGGCTTACCTGACTGTCGCGATCACTGCGGTCCTTCGCCAGGAACCGCCGAGCAGGCCGTGGCAGCAGACAGCTGTCGTGCTCGGTGCCGAGCGACTGCCAGGCGACGTAGTGGACCGGCTGTGCGACGCGACGGAGAGCGCTGGTGCCGGGCTAGTGCTCGGTTACCGGTCGATCCCGCCGCAGGTACGGGAACGGCTTGGCCGCGGCGACTCCGCCGTTGCCTTCATGCGGCTGGGCAACGCCGAGGAGGCCAGGTTCGCCTCCGAGCAAATCGGCACAGAGCACCGCCTGGTACTGAGCCAGCTGACTGACACGGTCGGGACGTCGATCACCGAAACCGACGGCGACTCCTACACCAGCACCATGGGCGAGACGAGCTCGGACTCGCTGACGCTGACGGCCGGGCGCAGCAAGCGGGACCGGGCCGCGCCGTTCGGATCTAGGGATGCCAACACATCCACGGCTATGTCTGTAACCGAAGGGATCAGCACTGGCAGCTCGTGGGGAGTCAGCACGTCGCGGGCGATCGGCGCGAGCGACTCGTTAGCAAGGACAGCGCAGCGATCCCGGGAGTTCCTGGTGGAGCAGCACGAGCTTCAGCAACTGCCGCAGAGCGCGGTGGTGCTGTGTAGCGACCGCCAGGTAGTACTGGCGGACGCGAACCCGGCCATCATGGCGCTGCCGACGGCCACCCTGGCCAGCCAGTGACAGAATCGCCTCATGTCGCGCCAGTTTCGTCAGGTGGATGTCTTCACTAACACGCCCTACCTCGGTAACCCGCTCGCTGTCGTGCTCGGTGCCGACGGTATTAGCAGCGAGCAAATGCAACGTTTCGCGCACTGGACGAACCTCTCGGAGACCACTTTCGTGCTTCAGCCGGAGGACGACCGGGCCGACTATCGCGTCAGGATCTTCATGCCGACGGGAGAACTGCCGTTCGCCGGGCATCCGACGCTCGGCACCTGCCACGCCTGGCTGGAGGCGGGCGGTACGCCGCGCGAGCCTGGCCGGGTGGTCCAGCAATGCGGCGCTGGACTGGTAACCATCCGGCACGACGACGATGGCCTGCGGTTCGCTGCGCCGCCGCTGGTGCGCAGCGGCCCCGTTGACGAGCCGCTGGCGCGCCACATCGCCGGGATCCTCGGCATCGGCAGGGACGAGATCGTCGACCTGCAGTGGGCCGACAACGGCCCAGGCTGGGTTGCCGTCCTGCTGGCCTCTGCGGAGGCGGTGCTTGCGGTCAAGCCTGGCCCGACCGACATGGATCTCGGCATCGCCGGCCCGTACCCGCCCGGCGCGGAAGCTGCCTTCGAAGTGCGGGCGTTTTTCCCGAAGGACGGCGCGACCATCGAGGATCCGGTGACCGGCAGCTTCAACGCATCCCTGGCGCAGTGGCTGCTGGCAACCGGTCGCGCCGAGGCGCCTTACCTAGCCCGGCAGGGCACCGCACTCGGCCGCCGCGGCGAGGTGCACATCAGCAGTGATGACGACGGCACGGTTTGGGTCGGCGGCGGCGTCGTCACCTGTGTGTCCGGGACCGTCGATCTTTGACAACCACCGTCCGACGGCCTCAGCTCAGCAGATGCGGATGACCATACTTCGCAGCGATGTGGCTGGAGAGGGCCACGGCCGACGAGTTCGCCCGTCCGTCCGCCGGGTTCGGCGAACCACTCCGTCCCGCAGGCGATCCGGAATACCGGCAGGGGAGATCTGACCAGGCACCGGAACAACCTGGCCACTCTGCCCCGGCCGAAAACATCCGTCCGGTGCGCCGCCAGCGCCGCTCGCTTCTGCGCCGCGTAGCGTCGGACGTCGACCCGGTGCGTGATCGCGGACTGCGGCATGCCGTACCCGCGCATCTCGTCGAGACGATGGCGAGTCACCAGGCGAAGCAGGAGCAGCAGGCGGGCGAACCGGGCTACCAGTTCGCGTGGCACCGTCGCCTCCACGACTCGCACTCCGGCGAGCTGGGCCGCCCGCGCGCCGACCTGGTGCACCCGGACATGGTCGCGATGGCCGTAGCCGCCCTGCGGGTCGTAGCTGAGCAGCAGGTCGGCGTGCTCGTCCGTCAGCAGGCCGGCGAGCTTTCCCGCGGCCTCCACTCGCCCGCGCGAACGGTCCGCCCGCGGGTCGAAACCGGTCCGTGCCCGCTGTCGGCGTAGCCCAGATGCACGGCATTGTCCGCGCCGAGGATCGCCGCGCTCGCCCGTAGCTCCTCCAGCCGATGGCCCCGATGCTGGTCAGGCCATATCTCGCCGTCGGTGGCCACGACGATGATCACCCGATGGTCCTCGGCCGCGAGCCAGGCGATCGTCCCCCCGGTCAGCAGCACCTCGTCGTCCGGATGAGCATGAAACGCCACGATCGTTGCCATGGGCGCGAGCCTAAACCCGGGATGCCCGACTACTTCGTCTATCGCATGGCGTAGTCACGCGGCGATGGGTGGTGCGTGGCTATGGAGGATGGTGTCGTCGAGGGTGGCGGTGGTGGTGCCGTCGGGGTTGAGGACGAGTGTCCAGCCCCACCGGTGCACCGCGACAAGGTGATGGAAGGGACACAGCAGGCAGCAGTTGCCGATGCTGGTGGCGCCGCCTTCGGACCGGGGGACCAGGTGATGGACGTGGCAGCGGGCGGCCCGCTGGTCGCAGCCGGGGAACCGGCAGTGCTGGTCACGGCGGGCGACGGCGCGGCGCAGGTGGACGGGGATGGTGTCGGTGGCGGCGCCGATGTCCAGCGGCAGGCTGACCGAGGCGGCGTAGCCGCCGAGCTGGCTGGTCCGCAGCCAGGACGCCAGCCCGCCCGGGCCCGACAGCAGCCGGGCGGCGTGGCCGATGGCCAGCTGCCGGATGGCGCTGACGGTCATCCGGTGCCGTGGTCCGGCCCGCGCTGCCGCCGCCAGTGCCCGCTGCCGGCCGCGATCGCCGCTGCCGCGCGAGCAGGAGGGCGGCGAGCTGGTCGAGGACGCCGGGATCGACGGTGCCGGTGACGATCGGGGTGACCGCGGCGTCGCAGTCGGCGCCGGGCGGCGCCGGGGTGCCGTTGGCGGCGATCCACGCCGCGGCGGCCTGGTCGGCCTCGTGCTGGCCGAGCAGCTGGCTGAGGGTCATGTGCAGCTGGATGGAGGTGGGCTGCCCGGCCCGGTCCGGCAGGCCCCCGGCGATCAGCCGCCGGCACGCTTCCTCCAGCGCGTCATGGTCGCGCTGGTCGGGGCTGCGCAGGTCCTCGGGCCCGGTCCGGCCGTTCAGCGAGTCCAGCACGGCCTGCAGCGCCGCGGCGGCGGGCGGGGTCAGGTCACCGTCCAGGCGGGCGTGGCCCTGGTAGTGGCGGGTCAGCCGCAGCCGCCGCTCGCCGAACCCGTCACCCTCCCCGCAGGGGTCGGTGTCGGGCCGGGCAGGCGGCGGCGCAGATCTGCGCGGCCAGGCCGGCCAGGTCCGCCAGGTCCGCGCCGCCGGCGGCGGCGTCCAGCAGGATCTTGTCGGCCTCGTCGCGGGCGTCCTCGGGCAGCCGGTCGGTCCAGTCGGCGAGGTGCCGCGCCCACGACGGCGATACCTGCCCGGCAGCCAGCGCCGCGGCGATCCGGGGGTGAGGCGGCAGCCGCCGCGCCCACGCCATCGCCGCGCCGGCCGCCGCGCGGCTGACCCGGGCCTGCCAGACGCAGCCAGCTCTTCGCCGACGCCGCCGCGTCATCGGCGTACCCACCGGCGCGGTCGAACCCGGCCAGCACCGCCGACCGGGCGGCCAGGTGCTGCGACTCCGCCGCGGCCAGGCCCCGCAGCAGATCCGCCTGCTCCGCGCCGGTCAGGCTCGCCGGATCAGCCGCAGCCAGGTAGGCCAGCCCAGCCCGCGCGCAGGCCAGAGCCTGCGCCGCATCCGCCGGGACCCAGCCAGCTGGGCCAGTACCCGTGGGGTCCGTCCCGGCCTCGGTAGTGCCGGCGTGTGCCTGCCCATCGGTGGTGCACATGGCCAGGTCACCTCCGCCACGGCCTGAGTCTTCGAACCTGTGATCGACTCTAGCGACTGGTACTGACATTTTGGCGTCCATACTGGCGACTAGAGGTGCCGCATTTCAGCTAGCCGGCCACCAGCGAGCGCGTCCGCCAGGAGCCCAGTCGATGAAAGTGGGACAGGTCGACGAGGATTCCGTGCCACCGACTGAGAGTGGTTATAAATCGGACCAATCAGGTAGCAGGACATCTCCCGGCCTGGTAAGCACAACAGCATGGCAGCGACGACAGGTATTGGCGGCAGTGCGCCTGGCCTCTGGTACCGGGTCCAGGCCGTCAGCTCGGGCTGCCTGGGCGGCGGCTCGGCGGACGCTGACTACGCATCCGTGCTGCCGGCAGCGCTGAATGCTGCCCGGCATCGAAAGCCGTTCATCGCCGGCTGGCTTTCCCGCGGCGGCGGTGCGCCACTTGAGCTGATTACCAACGCCGGGCCGTTGCCGGCGCCTGGCGGCGGCCAGGCCACCGACGAGGCCGAGGCAGCCAGCGGAGACGACACGGCCAGCGCCGGCGCCGGCAACTACAGGTCCGCCAGCACCTGGACAGCGGGCGACGGTGGAGATGCTGTTTCCGTGGGGTGCCCGCGGCGTTGCCGTCGACGGCAACATGCTCGCCGACCTTGACCAGCTGGTGTGGGCGCCATGTCCAGGCCGGCAGGTCCGGGTGGCCGACCGCAGCGCAGCGCTGGGCAACCTCCGCGGACCTGGCCAGCCCGGCGACATGGACCCGCCAACGCTGTTCGAGTCGGCGCTGCAGACCCTCATGGGTCGGCCGTTCGCCTGGCTAATCGTTGCCGACCCCACCGACCTGATCGACGACGAGGCGGCCGACCTGCGGAACCGGCTGACCGTGCTACGCCGGTACGAGGAGGAGAACGCCAAGTTCGAGGCCGACCGGGCCGAGCAACGACTGGCGGAGCTCGACGCCTACCGCGAGGCCGGCCTGTGGAATGTGCGGGTGCTCGTCGGCGCGGCGACCGAGGCAGACCTGCGGATCATCGCGCCGCTGCTGGTCGGGTCCGCCGACCTGCATGCCCATCCGTACCGGCTGCGCTGCCCAGACGGCGCGCAGGAATTCGCCGACGTGCTCGCGGCCAGATGCGCCGACCCGGTGGACGGCTCGGTCGTCCCGTTCGCTGCCACCGCAGGACCGCTGGCCGCCCTGACCGGCCTGCCCAAGCGGGAGATTCCTGGCGTCCGGGTCATGCAGCCGGGCTACTTCGACATGACGAGCGAGGCCAGCTGGCGAGCATGCGATCACGCTGGGCGAGATCCTGGATGGCCAGGATCGTCCCGTGGGCTCACTGGCAGTGCCGCTGGCCACGCTGAATCGGCATGCGCTGGTGACCGGCGCGACCGGGGCAGGCAAATCGCAGACCGTTCGGCACATGCTGGAGCAGCTCACGGCGGCCGGGGTTGGCTGGCTCGCCATCGAGCCAGTGAAGTCGGAGTACGCGGCTATGGCTACCCGGCTAGCCGGTCGCGGGCAGATCACGTTCATCAACCCCGCGGATCCGGAATCCGTGCCGTTGTCGGTCAATCCGCTGGCGCCCGAGCCCGGTTACCCGGTGCAGGCGCACATCGACATGGTGCGGGCGCTGTTCCTCGCCGCTTACGACGCGCACGAGCCGTTCCCGCAAATCATGTCGCAGGCCCTCCAGCGCGCCTATGAGGAATGCGGCTGGGACCCGCTCACGGGCGCGGGGCGGGCCGACCTGGACGTGCCGCCCGCCGTTCCGACGCTGGCCCGGCTGCAGGCCGCAGCGCTGGCGGTGATCGAGGATGTCGGCTACGGCCGCGAGTTGCAGGCCGACATGCGCGGCTTCGTCGACGTCCGGCTGCGGTCACTGCGGACCGGATCAGCGGGGCGGTTCTTCGAAGGCGGCCACCCGGCCGACATCGGGGAACTGCTCAACCGGAACGTCGTGCTGGCGCTCGAGGACGTCGCCAACGACGAGGACAAGGCATTCGTCATTGGCACCCTGATCATCAGGATCGTCGAGCATCTTCGGCTGCGGTCCAAGACCGACCCGGCCGACGGCCTGCGGCACGTGATCGTGCTGGAGGAAGCGCACCGCCTGCTGCGGGCAGGGCGCGAGGGCGCCAGCGCGCACGCGACCGAGTTGTTCGCTGGACTCCTCGCCGAGATCCGCGCTTACGGCGAGGGCATCGTGATCGCCGAGCAGATACCGGCCAAGCTGGTGCCTGACGCGGTCAAGAACACTGCACTGAAGGTCTTGCACCGGTTGCCCGCCGCGGACGACCGGGACCTCGTCGGTGCCGCGATGAACCTGGACAGCCATCAGTCCCGGCAAGTGGTCTCGCTGGCGCCGGGCGAGGCGGCCGTCTTCGCTGACGGGATGGACCGACCGATCCGGATCCGGGTGCCGTTCGGTGGCGCCCGTGAGGGACAGGCAGCCGGGACGGCGGGCAGCGCGCTGCAGGTACCACCGTTGGCGGGCAGGCGGTCGGCAGCGTGCGGGCCGGCCTGTACCGGCGCGCGCCCGTGCACGCTGGTCGAGATCAGGGCAGCGGACCTGCTCGCCCGCGGAACGGAGCAGGCGTGGCTGCGGGTCTGGACCGAGGTCTACGTGCTAGCGCACCTGGTGAACCGGCCGCGACCGCGGGTGCCGGTGCCGCTCCGGCACAGCTGGGCCGCGCTGAATGAACGGCTGCGCGAATGCCTGCTGGCGAGTGCCATTGACCGCGCGGTACTCGGCCGGGCGCAGGCGCTGCGGGAGTATTTCGACCCGGCCGACCTGTCTGCTGCTGGCGCCAGGTCGGCGGCCGCCATGCTAGACGGGGGCAAGGGCGCGGGCACCATGCCGGGCACTTCCTGGGTGATTCCGCCGCTTCAGTGGCTGCATGAACTGGAGCGGATTTGCCCGCTGGACGCTTCAACGCCGGACCCGTTCGCGCTTGCACCCCCGCTCGACTACGCATTGCTCGAGCTGGCCGACCGTGACGATGTCAAGATCGGCCAGCGGGTCAGCGGGCTGCGCCGGCATCCGCTGTCGATGGAGGTAAATCGCAACCGGTTGCTCGCCTGGACGGCTTTGCTCGGCGAAGACGACCAGGCGGCCTTCATCGAGGATCTTGCTGCCGTCGCGATCGGCGTCAGCCACCGCGGCCAGTTGCGTAAGGCGGCCGGAGAGATGGGCGTGACCGGCTGGCTTGAGGCGGTGTTGTCCTGGCCCCGGCGGTTTATCGTCGGCGCCGAGCAACTGAGCATCTTGACGGCCCAGGTGGCCGATCCGGTCGCCGGATAGCATCCAGACGATGAGCAAGCTTCCGTTGCGGGCGCGCGTTGCCACGTCCATCGGCGGCGCCGCTAGCCGGGTGTCCCGGCTGGCCGGGCGCGGTGACGGCTCGGTTATCGGTGGCGTCCTCGGCCTGCGGGTCGAGCCGGATTTGCTCAGGCTGCTCGCGGCTGACCGGCAGGTTGTGCTGGTAACCGGCACCAATGGCAAGACCACCACCACCAGGCTGATCGCTGCGGCGCTCGGCGCCCTTGGCCAGGAGGTAGCAAGCAACGCCTTCGGGGCAAACATGGAGGCCGGGCTCACCTCCGCACTCGGGCGCGCTCCAGACGCGCCGTACGCGGTCCTGGAGGTCGACGAACGTTACCTGCCCGCCATGATCAAGGCAACCGCGCCCAGGGCGGTCGTGCTGCTGAACCTGAGCCGCGACCAGATGGACCGGGCCGCAGAGATCTGGCTTACCGCCCGCCGCTGGCGGCAGGCGCTGGCCGAGGCGCGCGACTGCATGGTTATCGCCAACGCCGACGACCCGTTGATCGCGTGGGCCGCCTCGGCCGCCCCGCGCGTCACGTGGGTCGCGGCTGGCCAGCGGTGGCATGAGGATTCCTGGTGCTGCCCGGAGTGCGGGTCGCATCTGCTGCGTGACGATCTTGGCTGGCGCTGCGGCGAGTGCGGGTTTGCCCGGCCGCCGACTCGCTGGGTGCTCACCGGGGACGCCGTGATTGACGAATCCGGCCAGGTTCGGGATTTGGCGCTGGCACTTCCGGGCCGGGCGAACCGATCTAACGCTGTCGTCGCGCTGGCTGTGGGTGCGTACTTCGGCGCCACCGTCGACCAAGCACTGCCGCGCGTGCGCGAGGTCAAGTCGGTAGCCGGCCGTTACACCCAGGTTCTCCGCCACGGCCGCACCGTTCGGCTGCTGCTCGCCAAGAATCCGGCGGGCTGGCTGGAGGCGCTCGACATCCTGGCGCCGAGCCCGGGGCCGGTGCTGCTGGCGGTCAACGCCCAGACACCCGATGGCAAGGACACGTCCTGGCTGTGGGATGTGGACTACCGGGTACTGCGGGGGCGACCCGTCTACGTCGGCGGCGAGCGCCGGCTGGACCTGGCCGTCCGGCTGGAGGCCGACGAGGTGCCGTTCGAACTGGTCGAGAGCATTGACGACGCGGTCGGCCGGGTGCCGGGCGGCGGACTGGACGTGATCGGCAACTACACGGCCTTCCAGCAGATCCGCGCGACGCTCGGACGGACTGACTGATGGCGGCGAGCAGAGACGAGGAGCTCATGCCGGAGGATCCGTGGCGCGGGCAGCAGGCGCCGAGCGATTTGACCGCCTGGTACGCGCTGGGCAGCGAGCGCGTCGGGCGGCACGGTGCGACCGCGCCTGACCTGACCGAGACGCTGCTCCTGCCGCCAGTGCGGGGCGAGTCCGACCCGGACCAGGCCAGGCCTCCGATTGACGTGCGGCCAGCCGGACGGCACGCCTCGGCCCGGATTGCCGAAACCGGACAACCGACCGCCGATGATACGAAGCCGGGTTCAGACACGGCAGCGGGCCAGGACGTGGCGGCGGGCCCGGACGCGGCGGGCCCGGACCCGGCGGCGGGCCCGGACACCACGGCCAACGGACACTCGATTACCTCACCGGTGACAACCAAGTCCGCCACGGCAGCCGACACAAGCAAGCTGCGCCTGGTGTGGGTTTACCCGGACCTGCTCAGTACTTATGGTGACCGGGGCAACCTCCTCGTGCTCAGCCGCCGGGCCCAGCTACGCGGCATCGACGTAGAGCCCGTTCAGGTCAACTCCGACCAGCCGGTACCCAGGCAGGGCGACATCTACTTGCTCGGCGGCGGGGAGGACCTGCCTCAGATCCTCGCGGCGAACCGGTTGCGTGCCGATGGAGGTCTGGCGGCCGCAGCCGACCGCGGCGGCGTTATCTTCGCTGTCTGCGCCGGATACCAGCTGCTCGGCGACCGGTTCGGCGGGACCGAAGGCGAGCCCGTTACCGGCCTGGGTGTCATGGACATCAGCAGCGGTCGCGGGGAACGCCGGGGCGTGGGGGAGATCGTCGGCGATGTGGATCCGGCGCTTGGAGTGCCAAGGATCACCGGATTCGAGAATCACCAGGGCGTCACCAGCGTCGGCGCGAGCGCGCGGCCGCTGGCGAGCGTGAGCCTCGGCGTGGGCAACGGTGACGGAACCGAAGGTGCTTACGCTGGCCGGGTGCTCGGTACCTACATGCACGGTCCGGCCCTGGCCCGTAACCCCGGACTGGCCGACTTGCTGCTGAGCTGGATCGCCGGACCGCTGCAGCCGGCCGATCCGGAGGCTGAGGAGTGGGCCCGGCAACTACGTGCCGAGCGGCTCGCGGCGACGGGCAGTTAGTAGACCAGCGCCTGTGCTCCATCAGCCATGATTTCGGCAACGAAGGTAGTAGCGCCCGCGATGCGGACGCCGTCGGCGACGTCATCCTCCGTGATGTCCCTGCGCGCTGCACACTGACTACAGAGGGTAACGGTACCTGATTTGAGCACGGTGTTGAGCAGATCGGCTGCCGGAGTGGCGTACGGCAGCGCAAGGTCGGCGACCCCATCGGGGGTGGCGAACCAGGAGGCCTCGCCGGTTAGCCACAAGGACACCGGCACGCCGCTGGCCGCTGCTGCCGCTGCCACGGTCAGCGCCTGGTTGCAGCGTTCCGGGTCGTCTTTGCCTGCGGTCACCTTGACCACCAGGGAGCGTATAGCCATGTCCCGCACACTAGCGCCTAGTGCAGCAATGGGTCAGGGCGGCGTGGCGGCGTGGCGGCGTGTCATGCCGCTGCCTAAACTCCGCTGATATGGCGGGAATGGTGAGCGGCGTGGTCTTGGTGGTGACCTTCGGGCTGGTGGCCGTGTTCGGATTGGCGCTGGTTGCCGCGCTGCTGCGGATCAGCGGCCGATCCGAGTCAGGAGGACCGGATGGAGACGCCAGCGAGCGCTGATCCCGGCGGCGGCCTGCCTGAGCAGTACGAGCTGCACCCGAGCCTGCTGCGCCTGCAGTTCCTGCTCGGCCGATGGGAAGGCGCGGGCGTCGTCGGTTACCCGACTATCGAGAGCGCGAACTTCGGCCAGGAGATCGTCTTCGGGCACAACGGCAAGCCATTCCTGATCTACATGAGCAGGACGTGGCTGCTGGAACCGGACGGGACTATCGGCCGCCCGCTCGCCACCGAGTCCGGCTACTGGCGGCCGCAGGATGACGGTGGGCTCGAAGTCGTCCTGGCGCACCCGACAGGGATCGCCGAAATCTACATCGGCCAGCAGAGCGGTACGAAGATCGAAATGGCGACCGATGCCGTCGTCCGCACGGCCACGGCCAAGGAGGTAACCGCGGGCAAGCGGCTGTACGGCCTGATCGGCACCGATCTTGGCTGGGCCTACGACCTGGCGGCCGTCGGCCAGCCGTTGCAGTCACACGTCTCGGCCCAGCTCAAGCGCGTATGGCTAGTTCTCGCGCAGCCAGTAGCTGTCGAACATGTCTAGCTGGATCGGCGTCGGCCGGGCCACTAGCGGGTCGGCCGGCGACCTCTCCTGGATGATCTTGGTGGCGTCCCAGCGCGATGACAGCAGGCCGCCGTGCTTGCCTGCGCTGTCGGCGATCTGTATGGCCGCAAAGCTGATCGCGCCGTAA
>CAVQCR010000025.1:0-194331 GCA_963711055.1 uncultured Actinomycetota bacterium
ACCGGGCCGATATCTATGGCATTACCTGAGCAGCGGGCCTATTACCGACCACCACCGCAGATCGAAACCACTGTGCACCGACGCCCAGCTGAGCCACACCGCCGCGCCCTGGTGCCCAGCGATGCGACTCCTTTGTCAAGGGCGGCCATGAGCCCGATTCCCAGCCGGCCTTCTGGAAGGACCTCGACGGCTGGGGCAGGCTGCAGATGAATTGGCAGGTCGCAGGCAGACGGTCCTGCGACTACGTCGAACAGATCATGTTCCTCCAAGGCATCACGCGGCCTTACCGCAGCCAGTGGTACTTCTTCCCGGCGCTGGGTCGCACCACCAAGAGCATCCATCCGCTGATGGTGTGGCGGGCCGTCTTGCACGCGCTGTCGATGCTCGCCCGGTACCAGCCGACCCAGTGAGCGGGTCACCTGGACGTGGACCGCAATAGCCACGCCGTGCCGCTGGAGAACTTGCTGAAGACGGCGATGGTCCGCGTTCCCGCGCTGATCTCTGACGCCATATGGCGAGTCGCCCAGTAGGCCTGCGCGGAGTCAGTCAGCAAGGCCGAGCGAAAGCTGTCAGCGGACTTCGCGCGCTCACAGCCTGCGGTTGCTGCAGCAAAGCGCCCCGCCGCCATCATCTGGCGGCGGGGCGTTTGGGCGGCGTGTGCTGCCGGGCTGGATTGTCCGGCCGCGCAAGCTATGCCTGCGGACCGGCTGACCGGTAGGGCGGTCATTGCTCCAGTTCCGCGCGCAGCCGCACGGCTTTGCGGGCGGCCTGGCGCATTCGCCGTTCGGCCCGCTCGGCGCGCCGCGATGCCCTGGCCAGCGCGACGACCTGCTGGGCCTGCCGCTGCTGCTGGGCCTGCGCCAGCATGTCGCGGCGCCGTTCGCCGGCGAGCTGGCTGGCAACATATGGGTGCATGTACACGTGACTCACCTCCTTTCTCTGCCGTTGAAGCGTGGGAGGGCGCGGCCTGCGGCTACGCCGGCGGAATGGAGCCCGCGTCTCGGCCCAGACGGCCTGGTTGCCTGTCGGTGCTGGCTGATCGCGGCCTGTTACAGGTCACGCGGTAGATCGCAACGACGGCGCGGCTAGCAAATATGGTTACTTCGGCGGACGCCGTCGGCCGTCGTCGCGGGCGGCCGCTGAGCGGCCGGCTCATCGTGACCTGCCGGGGACTGGGCGCTGGGACGGCGACAGGCAAGGTCATTGCGATTCGGTGACCTTGATCGGTACACCTACTCGTCCGTGGGGCCTGACGCCGCTAAGACGTCGAGCCGTCGCGGGCTTGGGCACCGTCCGCGGTCCCAGGGCCGCTGAGCTCGCCCTGGCACATCTGGATGCCCCTAACCCCGGCGTCGGCCATGCTGACGCCGTTCAGCGGTGCCGGCCGCCGTTGCCCACCGCGCAAAGCTTCGGGCTGATACAAGCCCTGTGTGAGCACCATGACGACACCTCCTACCGCTGACGGATATTGACCTGCTGTTTTGACAGAGGCGGACAGCGCCGACGTGATACACCCAGCGCCGCGACGATGGCCAAGTCATTCGCCACGCTCGAGCGGGTCATATCCCGCACAACCAGCTCGTTCATAAACGGCGCGGACTCAATGCGCAGGTGGTGACCGCTCACATCACAGTCCGAAGAAGATCGAAAAGGAACGCCCCCACGTCCTGCATTACCGGTAAACGCACCGTCGCGGGACAACAGGTCGTGCCGGTGCCGCGAGTCTCTGAACCGTGGCTGTGAGCGGATCGAGACCCCGCGCTGCCACAGCGCCCCGTGAAGCAATCCGGGTCGATGTGCTCGCGCGCTGCGGGCTCAGCGTTGGTTGGTAGTTCCCTGATGCTGGCTGTTCGTCGCGGTGAGCTCCGGACCATCGGACGCCTGCGTGGCCATGTGGTGGCCATGTATAGGTCCACCCTGTCGGGCAGGGAGCTCAGCTTGCGGCCTGTCAGCTCTCCCACCCGACGCAGTCGATAGCGCACCGTGTTGGTGTGCATGTGCAGGACGCGCGCACATGCCTGCAGGGAGCCGTCGGCGTCTAGATATGCGCGCAAGGTGGCTTCGAGCTCAGTGTCGCGTGCCCGGTCGTAGGTCAGCACGGGCCCGAGAACCTGATCGCGGTAAGCGGACCGGACATCCGGCGCGACATTGACGATCAGGCTCGCGGCGGAGGTCAGGTCGTCCACGCCGGCGACGGCGCCCAGGCCGTTTCGGGCGCGCGCCCGGGTTAGCGCTGATCGCCGACCCGCGAGCTGTACTTTGACAACTGCCGCATCCCGGCGGACCGGCTGATCGGCGCAGAGGGCAGTGGCTTTCATACCGCGCTCGCCACCCTCGACCACACCCGCATCACGATCGCGGCTCAGGCGCTCGGCATCGCGCAGGGCGCGCTCGATTACACGGCGGGTTACGTGCAGGAGCGGAAGCAGTTCGGCAGAGCCATCGCCGAATTCCAGGGCATCCAGTTCATGCTGGCCGACATGGCCATGAAGGTGGAAGCGGCCCGGCAGCTGACCTAGGCCGCGGCCGGCCGTTCGGAGCGGGCGATGCACGGGGAACGTGCGGCCGACCTCACGTTCATCTCGTCTGCCTGCAAATGCTTCGCCTCGGACGTGGTCATGGAAGTCACCACCAACGCGGTTCAGCTGCTCGGCGGCTACGGCTATGTCAGTGACTGCCCGGTCGAGCGGATGATGCGAGACGACAAGATCACCCAGATATACGAAGGGACCAACCAGATCCAGCGCGTGGTGATGGCCAGGCGGGGCTCGCCGAAGCTGATCGGCCAGGTCAGGCGGCCACACACGACGGCTCTCGCTGCTCATTCCGTTACGGTAAGCACGCCCCCGGCGTGATCCAAGACGGTGGACCGCCACGTGATGTCGCCAGACAGACAACGAATCCGCACACGAATGTCCGGACCCAGCAGGTCAGTCTCAGGCGTTCTTGAACATTGCTCCGTCAAGCAGCCCGAACCCGCACCCTGCGCTGCAGCTACAGAACATTCGATCTCGGGCGGGCTGCTACTGGTCTCACACGTCACCATGTGGCGCCAGAACGGCGGGGATGCGCGCTCGCATCACCTTCCTGATGTGACGCTCGGTAACAAGCTAGTGATCGAAATCGCTGGTCGCTCCGGGCCCGATTTTCAGCTCGCACACCGTGCGGCCCTACCGTGCCAGTGTCGGCAGCAGACGCTCAGGCGGATCTACCAGCGCCGCCAGGCTCGCACGCAGAGCGGCATGAGCGGTAAATAAGTTGATCTTGGATTCCTTCGCGCCGTACGGTGGCATGTGGATGGCCGACCTGGCGGTAAGGGCCGGAGTCCGGTCGTCCCGCGAGGGTTCGAGAATCGTCAGGAAGTTTCGAGAATCGTCAGGAAGTAGAGCAGGCCCGGCCGCCAGTCCAAGTCCTGCGATGACGACTGAGCCGCGTATTCGCCGAAGAGGAATCGGCCCAGTGCCAGTTCGGCACACCCATCGTCGACGGCAATCACGCCGCCGTGCCCTGGAGCGCCCAGACCAGGCTGACCGATGGCAGCACCGAGAACCTAGCCGGCATGTCGTTGCTGCGCTTCAGCGACGACGGTCTAGTCCTTGACGAGCGCGACTTCTGGAATCAGAGCTGACGCTCACAGTCAGCTCGCAAAGCCGCCATAGGTGCCCCAACGGACGTTCTCAGTGCACCGGGGTTGCGAGTTAGTTCGCCGCCTGCTGACGGGCGGGGCGCCACGCCGGGTTATCGGGTTGCCTGAGCAAGGGCCGCGCGCACGGTCGCTTCGCTCGCTGGTGTGCCGGCCAGATCGTTGAACGGCCCGTAAGGGGTCCCGTACACCGGCGTGCCGGGCTGCTGGCGCCAGCTGCTGGCCAGCGGTCCGGCGTCGACCGCGCCATAGCCGATGGCGTCCAGGAACGCACTGGCCTGCGTCCTGGCATCGGCGTCGTCGCCCGCGATCGGCAGGAAGCTCCGGTCAGCGGCACCGACCGGGCGAGCCAGCGACAGCAAATGCTGGTAGAAGATGTTGTTGAACACCTTGACCACGTGCGCGCCTGCTAGGTGCCGCTGGACCAGCTCGCTGCTGGTGAGTGACCCGCTGTCCAGTTCCGCGATCTGCCCGTCCCGCTCGGGATAGTAGTTGCAGGTATCGAGGACAAGTTTGCCGGCCAGCGGTCTGGCCGGGACACTCTGGTAGGCCCGCAGCGGAATGGTGACCACGACCAGATCACCCTCATCAGCCGCCTCCTGACTCGTCGCAGCCCGCGCCATCGGCCCCAGCTCGCTGACCAGGTCGGTCAGCGACTGCGGCCCGCGCGAGTTGCTCATCACCACGCCGTACCCGGCAGCCACGCTGAGCCGCGCCACGGTGCTGCCGATACGCCCGCTCCCGATAAACCCCACTGAAGTCATGACCGCGGCAACTCACGGCAGCCGCCGAAGATTCCGCCACGGCTGTCACCGTCAGCCACCGGCGGACGCCCAGAGCGGCATGAGCGGAAGCTCGGTCAGGTCATGCCGACGGACCCGTCGTCGGTGTGGTGCGGCCGGAGACGCATCCAGAGCGCGACGTCGAGGCCCGCAGACGAGTTACCTCCGCGGACTCGCGCAGAATCTCATCGCAAGCGCCCGGCGGGAGATTGCACGGTACTGGCGCCGCCAGCGTGACAAACGGATTCGGCACGGCGCCGGGTCACGGCTGGCGCACGTCAGGTCAGCACATGGATGTCTTTGGCGGCGCACATGTCCGTAAGGATCTTGGGCCATACTGACACGCTGACCTCGCCTAGGTGTGCCTTGCGCAGCAGGAGCATCAGCGTGCGCGACTGGCCGATGCCGCCGCCGATCGACAGCGGCAGCTCACCAGTCACTATGCCCTGGTGGTAGGGCAACTGGAGGGAGCCGAGCTGTCCGCTGTACTCCAGCTGCTGCCGGAGCGTCTGCGCGGTGACCCGGATGCCCATCGATGTCAGCTCGTGACGGCGCCTGGTGATGTGGTTCCAGACCAGGATGTCGCCATTGAGACCATGGGTCGGCTTGCCGGTCTCCGTGCTGGTGTCGGTGATCCAGTCGTCGTAGTCGGCTGCACGCATCTCGTGCGGATAGCCGTCGGCCAGCGGCCAGCCGATCCCGATGATGAAGATGGCCGGATATTGCTGAAGCACCATCGTCTCCCGCTGCTTGCGCGGCAGGTCAGGGTACATCTGCAGGAGGTCCTCGGCGTGCAGGAACGTGAGCTCATCGGGCAGGTCGGGATAGCGGGGATCCTTCAGCGCTGGGAACATGTCTTTGACGAAATGCTCCGCGTTCAGCAGCACTCGCCAGATCTTGCCGACGCTCTCCCTCAGGTAAGCAAGATTGCGCTGGTCAGCTGTCATGACCTTTTCCCAGTCCCACTGGTCGACGTAACAGCTGTGGTCATGGTCGAGGAAGTAGTCCTTGCGGACTGCCCGCATATCGGTGCAGATGCCCTCGCCTGGCCCGCAGTCGAACTGCTTGAGCGCTGCCCGCTTCCACTTGGTCGCCGCCTGCACTATCTGGGCATCAACCGGGTGCTGGTCGCGATCGTTACTGATGTGAAAGCAGATCGGCGTGCGTGAGCCGTCCCTGTCGAGCAAGTCGTTCATGCCGCTGTCAGCACTGACGATCAGCGGGACGGTCACCATCTCCAGATTGAGCTCTCGGCAAAGGCCCTGCTCGATGTAGTTCTTGACAGCGCAGATCGCCCGCTGGGTGTCCCGCGGTGTCAGCAGCGACCGGTAGTCGGTGGGCAGCACGCGCTCAAGTTCTGCGTAGTCGCCGATGCCTGGTCCCGCTAAGTCCGCGCGCTTATCACCCATGGCAGCCTCCTGATGTTCGTTGTTATCGCCATGGTGGCCAGCCAAGCCGAGCACGGCACGGGCCGAAGGTCCCTGCTCGCCCGGAAATAATGTCGCAGGTCGCGACAATTAGCTGGCCGCCGGCCAGCACCGGCCGCGTTACCGATAGCCGTCCTCATCTCGGCATTATGCGGGCGTTCCTCGGCAGCTAGTCGGCTGCGCGATGATGACATGGCTGGATGCGCGGGGCGGATCACGCGCCACGGCCGGCACGTTGCCGGCCGTCTGGTGTGATCGCGGGCAGTGACAGCGGTCATCGCAGGCCAAGCCGCTGATCCAGGTGAGTCGCCGCATCACCTGCCTAGCCCTGTGCTGTGCCAAAACTCGTTCATTGGTGCTGACCTGGCGTTTCGCGCTCGCTAGGCTGCTCTTCGGTATTCGCTGATCAAGCCGCTGAGGACCTGTCTGCGCTCGATCCGGGCGGTGATATCGATGGTGTTGCCGGGCTGGCGCTGCGGGGGTTTCTGCTGCAGGCTTTGGTGCGGACGATGGCCGTTGTAGTGCTGGGCGTACTCGGCCAGGACGTTGCGAAGATGCTCCTCGCCGAAGATCAGCACGTGGTCGAGGCACTCGCGGCGGAGCGTCCCCACGAACCGCTCCGCGAAAGAGTTCGCCCGCGGCGACCGGACCGGCGTCTTGATCACCCGCGTGCCGCTTCCCGGCGAAGACGCCGTCGAACGCCGTGGTGAACTTGCCGTCCCGGTCACGGACCAGGAACCTGATGGTGCGCTCGCCCAGGTCCATGAGAAGGTTGCGGGCCTGCTGGACGGTCCAGGCTCCGGTCGGATGGGCGGTAATGCCCAGGACGTGCACGGTCCTCGTCTGGATCTCCATGACGAAGAAGACATACACACGACGGAGCAGCACGGTATCGACCTGCAGGAAGTCGCAGGCCAGGATGCCGGACGCCTGGCTGGCTAGTCCGCTGGAACGATACCGAGGCCCAGGGTTCCGTGAGTTGTGACCCCGATGCATCGGGATTGACGATGGTTTACCTGGCCGGAAGGCTGTTGCCGTGACTGGGGAACAGGCGCGTGCGGAACGGTTCGCCGAGCTCTTCCGTGCCGTCTACCTGACGTTCCACCGTCGTGACCGGCCGCGGAGCGAGCTGCCCGGCGCCTCCAGGGCGGTGCTGGAGCACCTGGCGCTGGCCGGCCCGCTGACCATCGGCGAGGCCGCGGCGCACATGCGCAGGGCGCAGTCGGTGATCAGCGAGATCGTGACCCATCTGGAGCGCGACGGCCTGCTGGAGCGCGAGAACGATCCGGGGGACCGGCGGCGGACACTGATCTGGCTGACACCCGACGGTCGCGAGGCCTTGCGCCGGGATCGGGAGGTGCTCGGCGTCGACCTGCTCGCCTGCGCCATGGCCCGGCTGCCACCGCGTCAGGCCGATGCGCTGAACGCCGCGATGCGCGCCTTGATCGAGTGTGCCCACTCGGATGGCGTACGACCTTACGGAGGAGAAAGTCATGACCACGACGTCAAGCTGTGACAGTTGCGGCATGCCCATCGAGAGCGGCCGGTACTGCCGTTACTGCACCGACGACAGCGGCGCGCTGCAGTCGTTCGAGGAGCGCTTCGCCCGCATGGCCGCGTGGCAGGCGCGCCGCGATCCGGCAGCTTCACAGCACGACATCGAACGGCAGGTGCTCGACTACATGGCCACCATGCCAGCCTGGCGCGACCATCCCAGGGTCCAGGCACGCTGACATTCGGTCAGCGCTATGTGCGCTGGACGACAGCACTGGACACTGAGCTTGCTGGCCAGGACGGTTTGACCGGCGGGCACTTCGCAACCTTCCCGATCAGCCTGGCCGCGCGAGGCGTTGGCACGCTCACCCCAGTACGGAGGCTGACGGGAAGTTCTTCCACGCCTTGCCGTCCCACCGCAGGATCACGACCTCGCCGCCGACGTTGACTGTGCCGACCGCCCAGGCACTACGGGCGGAGGTTGCGGTCACGCCGTAGAGGCTGTCACATGTTGCACAGAACGGATTCGGGCTCGGCACCTGCTTCCACGCCTTTCCGTTCCAGCGCAGGATCATGGTCTTGGAGCCCTTAAGGGCCTCCTCGCTGTAGCCGACCGCCCAGGCATTGCCGGCGGAGGTGGCGGCCACGCTTTGCAGGATGTTCCAAGTGAGCTTGCTGCTGCTGACTGTCACGGGATTCGGGCTGGGTACCTGCTTCCACGCCTTGCCGTTCCAGTGCAGGATCAGGCTCTTCCAACCCTCGGAGTACACCGCGGTGTAGCCGACCGCCCAGGCGTTGGTGGCGGAAGTGGCGGTCACGCCGTAGAGCACGGGGGCCACCGGAGGGCTCGGGCTGGGCACCCGCCTCCACGCCTTGCCGTTCCAGTGCAGGATCAGGGTCGTGAAGGTCGACTGGTCGTCGGCGTTGCCTACGGCCCAGGCATTGGTGGCGGAAGTGGCGGTCACGCTGTACAGATCGCTGCCTTGCGGGCCGGGGCTCGGGCTGGGCACCCGCTTCCACGCCTTGCCGTTCCAGTGCAAGATCAGCGTCGTGGGCCCGGCGTGGCCGTATCCGCTGCCGACGGCCCAGGCGTTGCTGGCGGAGACGGCCGCCACGCCTTGAAGGACGCTGTAGCCGTCGTTAGGGCTGCGCACCTGCTTCCAGGTCTTGCCGTTCCAGTGCGCGATCAGGGTAGCCGCGGTCGACCCCCCGGGGGAGTAGCCGACGGCCCAGGCGTTGCTGGCCGAGGTGGCTGCCACGCCGTAGAAGTCGCTGGATGGTGGTCCCAGTGTCAGGGTCCGCACCGCTTTCCAGGCCTTGCCGTTCCAGCGCTGGATCAGGGTGACGCCGGGTTCGTAGCCGACGGCCCACGCGTTGCTACCGGAGGTCGCGGTCACACCGTTGAACTGGCCGGGGAAAGGCACCGAGACCGCCGGGTCCTGGGACCTGAGTCCGGGCTGCTGCGCCCGGCGCTGCGGGCGCGATCCAGACGGCCACCCCCGCCAGCAGCACTGTGGCGGCCAGGAGCCTGACTGAACGCGTGGCGAGCCGGGTCGTGCGCACGGGCGCCACCTCCCTCCCTGAAGGCCGACGGCCTGGCGTCTCCCGGTAACCGGGACAGCCTGCCGCTGGCATGGGGGTAATAGCAGCGACTGGGCGCGCATCACCACTGAGCCTTGAGTGTGACAGGTGCGCACGTCTTGAGGCCAGTGGGCAAAATGCAGGCCAGCAGGGAAGCAAGCGGTAGCTAGTTAACACTCGTGGCCGTGGCTCAGCGCCGCGAGTGAGCATTCTGGTTAGCGCATGTTGGTTCTGGTTACGACGACGCGGCCGAGATCCCGTGCCCGCCGCATTGCCTCTGTCGCTGTCCGCGCTGTAAGGCGCGCGGATCCAAGCAGAAGCGGGTACGGGTGCTCGGCGGCGAGACGGTCGAGCGCTGCTTGCAGCCGTCCTGTGATCTCGTCATAGCAAGCCGAGACGATGGCTGGGTCGTCGGCCGCGCAGGGACCGTAGCCCGTCCAGTCGAGCGCAGGCAGGAACTCGAGGGTGACCTGGGCCGGCATCGGCGGTGGCGGCGACAGGATGGACGTGACCCCGAAGGGGAAGCCCGCCAGAATGGGGAACACGTTGATCCGGACGGTGCGCAGGCCGGCAGCCTGGGCCAGCCGGTCGCCGCGCGTCAGCACCACGACGGCGTGATGGGCGCCGTGGGCTACCACGGGTACTACCGGGACTCCGCAGCGCAGGGCGACCCGCACGAAGCCCTTCCGGCCGGCGAAGTCAACCCGATTGCGTTGCGTCCACGGACGGCAGGCCTCGAGGTCCCCGCCCGGATACACCATCACGCACGCCCCGCGCGCCAGCGCGGACTCGGCTTCATCGGTGCTCGCGGGGAGCGCGCCGAGCCGGCGCAGGAAGGACCCGACACCCGGCACGGCAAACAGCAGGTCATACGCGAGCAGGTATGTCGGCGGGCCTATGCCACGGCGTGAGACGATCGCCTGTCCGCAGATCCATACCTCGGGCATGTAGAAAAGGCACGAATGATTCCCGACCACGAGCGCGGGGCCGTCCGCGGGGAGCATGTCGAGCCCTCGTATTTCTGGCGTGAAATAGCTCGTGTAACGCGCGATCGCAGGCAGTTGCTTGCGGATGAAATCCGGATCGCGCTGCACCGTAGCGTCGGCGCGCGCAACAGCGATCCGCCGCCCGAGTGGCCTAAGCAACGGCGCCGGCGCGTTGCGAGCCGCGTTCGTGCTTGCGGGCTCAGGGGCAACGCGGCCAGGCATACTTCCTCCGGTTCTTACGCTGCTCGTAGCCCTGCCCGGTGAAGAAGGGTCGTTAGTCTGTAAATACCAGGATCAAGGTCGGGGAGTTACTGGCGGATCGGCGGCACGGCAGCGCCCTGCCGATCACCAGCCGCCTGTTGTGGTGCTGGAACTGGGCGTTTGCTTCCGGCCGGTCCGTACCACCATGGCTAGCCCGGACCAATCCGTCAGCCAAGCAAAGAGGAAAATTCGCAGAGGCGATGACATCGGCGAGAGCGCGCCAGGCTCGCCGCGCGACAGGAAATATTCGATCTGCTGGCGTTATCGATGCCAGATTTCGCCACAATCAGCACGCGCACATCAGTCGGGCCGATGGCAGAGTAGTCGCATGGACGGTTGGGTGCGCCCCGGCTTCGAGAACGTCGCGCGGCTCTTCCGGCGGCAGCTCGGGCGCACGACGGGCGGCGCAGCCGTCGCCGTCTATTTCCGCGGCGAGCTTGTCGTCGACCTCTGGGGCGGGCGGCGTGCAGAGGACCAGCCGTGGCAGCGCAACACGCTCGCGATGTGCTTCAGCACCACGAAGGGTGTCGCGTCAACGGCTCTCCACCTGCTGGCTGACCGGGGACAGATCGATTACGACGCGCCGGTAGCGGCATACTGGCCGCAGTTCGCGGAGGGCGGCAAGGAGCGCGTCACCGTGCGCCACGTGCTCACGCACTCCGCTGGCCTGCACCGGATGCGGACGCTCATCGACGACGCGCGCCGGATGCTCGACTGGGAGTACATGGTGGCGGCGCTTGAGCGCGCCGAGCCGGCGTACGAGCCAGGCACCCGGTACGGCTACCACGCGCTGACCTACGGCTGGCTGGTCGGCGAGCTGGTCCGCCGGGTGTCGGGGCGGCCGATCGCGCAGTTCGTCGATGAGGAACTGGCCCGCCTGCTCGACCTCGACGGGCTATACGTAGGGTGCCCGCCGGAGCAGCGCGGCCGGGTCGCACCGCTCGCTCCGATGGCCGCCCCACTGGGCCGCAGGCTGGGCCTGCAGCCGGGTGCCGTCATGGGTGGCCCGGTCGGTCGGATCCCAGCCCTGCTGGGCCTGCCCGTCAACCCGCGCCGGTTCGTCAACACCCTGATGCCGCGAGGCATCGAAGACGTGCTGTGGGGTCCGGAGCTGATGGACGCCGAAGTCCCGGCGATAAACGGGTTCTTCACCGCCCGGTCGCTGGCGAAGCTCTACGCGATGCTGGCCGGTTGCGGGGAGGTCGGCGGCGCGCGGCTGCTGTCGCCGGAGACCGTGAGACGAATTGCAGTAGTGCACTCCAGCGGGCCCGACCTCGTGCTGGTCCTGCCGATGGGGTGGCGGCTCGGCTATCACAGCGCGTTCACGACACGGGGCGCGATTCGCGGCGCATTCGGCCACTTCGGGTTCGGAGGGTCGGGCGGGTGGGCCGACCCGCGGCGTGACCTCGCGCTGGCGATGGTGTGCAACCGTGGTACCGGCACGCCGATCGGCGACATGCGCATGGCACAGCTCGGCACCGCCGTGGCCCAGGCACCCGGCGTGCGCTCACCGGCATAATGAGGCCGTGCCGACCTTGTGAGGGTAGGCACCACTCTCCCTGACCAATCGGAGAGCGAACATCATCCGCGGCGGGTGACGCGGCCCGTCCAGGGGAACGGCAGGCACTTATGCGTTCCGGACACCCCAGGAGCGGCGGATGATGTTCGTGCGCGCTGCCTCCAGGGTGCCAATGGTTGGCTGTCGTCGGAAGCAGTTCTCACCAGGCGGGTGCGATTCCGGAGGTCGCGCCGATGGCCGGCTGGCGCTCGCTGCTAGCGTCGTTTCGTGACGTCGCGATAGCGGAGAAATAATTCCCCAGTTGGCAAGTCTGGCTTGCGATCGGGTCCAGCTGCCCGGCACAGCACCGTTTGTACCGCCGTCAGACCCCTACCGGCAGAAGCGTGCCTTCCGGGGTCGAGTTGCTGTGACGCTCGGTGACACCGACTGAGGGCTTTCAGCTCTGGCTCCATGCACCCTCGGAGAGGATCAACCAAACGCCTATCTGCCCGAGGGGAAGTGTCGATAAGCGGTCGCGGATCAGATCGGCCCGCCGCTGCATGTCCTGCACACGGTGCTCGAACAGTTTGGTGCGGACCTCGATCACAACATCGAGGTCGCCGACGTCCAGCGGAAACTTCTCTCGGAACCGGAACTCTATGTCACCAGGCTCCACCGGCCCAGTCGAGGGTTCCTCCGGAAATTCGACCGCTTCGCCAACAACATCTGGCAGTAGCTCGCCCAGGCGACGCAGAACCTCCTCGCTTAGCGTCCCGTCGTAGGTCACATCGATCAGCGGCATGCCACCAGCTTGCCCGACCGTGCTCTCGGGCGCCGCCCCAGGATGCAGACTCGGCGTTCGCTGGCGAATTCGAGCCCGGGCGTCAGAGTGGTGAACCGTCCTTCGGTTATCCCTGCATGCTGTGATGATGGGAGCAGCCTTGTCGCGCAGGTCAGGCACCTATGTACCGGCCGCCCGCTGGCAGCGTGCGAGTGCCTGACAGCGCATGCTCGGCGATCTGCGCCAAGCCGCCGACGGCAGCGATAGTGAGCTGCTCACTCAGGGTGACGTCAGCAACCACCCAGCATCGTCTTGCCAACATCTGGATTAAAGGTCCGTTAGGAAATGCTGTGCCCGCCTGGCCTCAGCCCTCGACGACGGCCGCCGACCAGGGCCGTCCCCCAGTTGCGGGTGCGGGGGCCGGTGGCATTTGACAGAACCCCGAGCCCGATGCCGATTGAACCGACCCGGCGAGAGTGCGCGCCTTCGATAGTGGGAAGGCTGGCACGACATGGCAGGCAACTACAGTGCCGAGACTAAAGCGAAGGCGGTCCGGCTGGTCCGCGACCATGCGGGGGATTACCCGTGACGCGGTTGTCGGCGCCCGTCCCCGACGGGGGCGGGCCGTCGCCGTTCCTGGCTTCGCAGGCGAGACCTATCGGCGGCCAAGGGACTGCGACCACCGATAGGCGCGGCAGCGCGCTCGAATCCGGGCTGGCCGTCTGACGGGCACAGATCCGAGCAATCTGCACGCCCAGGTTGTCGCCGACTGCGGGGCTGCGGTGTCTACGCCTGCCGCCGCCTGTGTCTGGCCGCCGGCGGCCGCCTTCGGGTTAAGCAACGGTTGCGATCTCGGAACTCGCTTCCTGGAGGGCCAAGTCGAGGGCCTGGTTGAGGCTGAGCGCCATGCCGTGAGCGTAGGCCCGTTCCAGTTGCTCATCGCCCAGGTGTGCGAGGGCCTGGTCGAGGCTGTCCTGGCGGTAGCGGGCATCGAATTCCTCCCACGGATAGCCGGTCCGGTCAATAAACGCCTGCGCGACGCCGTGCAGCACGGCGCCCCGGGCCAGTTGCCCAGATCACCGGCCAGGCATGCCAGGCCGAGGCAGGCGTAGGCGATGCCCCTGTTATCCCCGTTCCGCCGGCTGATCCGCAGGCCTGCCTCAAGCGTGGACCGGGCGCGGTCGAGATCCCCCTCCGCGCGCAGCACAGGCCCAGGTTCACCGTCAGGGTAGTGTCCTCAAGTGCAATCGTCCGGGCGGCTTGGGCCGCGGCTTCCAGATGAGGCCGGGCCAGGGAGATGTCCCCGGTACTCAGGGCATCAGCCCCGGCGTTGTTGTGCAGGTAGGAGTTAATGAGGTGGTCGCCGGATCGTTCGGTGCAGGCGATCGCGTCGGCGAGCAGCTGCCCGGACCGGGCCGGACCGACGGTCAAGAGGTAAGAACAGGCTGACGGCCAGCAGGACGTCGTCGCCGAGCAGGCGGCCGCGCTCGACCGACTCCTGCCCGAACGGAAGTCCCGTCTCGGCTCGCCGGCGAAGACGCACACGGCGCACAGTGACGCGAGGGCCCTGATGATCAGCCGGTCGTCGCCCAGGCCGCGGGCGAGCCTTGACGGCCTGCTCAGCAAGGTGCCGTGCTGTGGCCATGTCGGTGAAACGGGCGCCGCCGAGACGGCGATCAGCGCCGCCGCGAACAACGCGGGGTCGGCCCGCGCGTCAGGCCGCTCCAACGCGGGCACGAGCAGCCCGGAGGCTTCCTGCCGCAGGGAGCGCACGCGCCAGTAGCGCTCGAGTGCGACGCCCAGGCGCAGCACCAGCGCGGTCCCGTCCGGGTCGCCGGCGGCATGCTGGGCAGCGCGCCGCAGGTTCGCCAGATCGGCATCCAGCCGCGCCAGCCACCTGCCCTGGTCCGGCCCGGTCAGATGACGGGCCGCCGCCTCGGCGACCGACAGGAAATGCGCGCAGTGCGCCGCGGCGGCGGCGGCGGACGTCCTTATCGCCGGCCTCGACGAGCCGCTCGGCAGCGAACAGCCGGATGGTCTCCAGCAGCCGGTACCGCAGACTCTCGCTCGGCGGGCTCGGCCACGACCAGGCTCTTGTCCACCAGCGAACCAAGAAGACCAGCGACCTCCAGGACGTCGATGTCACCGGACCCGCAGACAGCCTCGGCGGCGTCAAGGCCGAAGCCGTCGGCGAACACCGACAGGCGCGCCAGCAGCAGCTGCTCGGCACCGGTCAGCAGCGAATAGGACCAGCCGACGGCGGCCCGCAGGGTCTGCTGGCGTTCCAGGGCGGTGCGGCTGCCGCCGGTCAGCAGACGGAACCGCTGGTCCAGCCGGTCGCCGAGCTCGGCCAGGGACATCGTGCGCAGCCGGGCGGCGGCCAGCTCGATCGCCAGCGGCATCCCGTCCAGCCGCCGGCAGATCGACACCACCAGCGGGGCCGTCTCCTCATCGAGGTGACAGGGGACGCCGTGCGCCCTGGCCCGGTCGGCGAACAGCGCGACCGCGTCGGAGGACTCGGCTGCCGCGGGAGCCGGAGTCGCCGGGTCCGGGCAGCGACATCGACGGCACCCGGTAGACGGTCTCTCCGCCGATGCCGAGCGGCTCCCGGCTGGTCGCGACCAGGCGCACCCTCGGGCAGCGCCGCAGGATGGCCTCAGCGGTCTTGGCGCAGGCGCCGATCAGGTGCTCGCAGTTGTCCAGCATGATCAGCACATCCTGAGGTGCCAGCGCATCGAGCAGGGACTCCAGGACGGGTCGGCCCGGCTGTGCGGCAAGCCGCAGCGCCCCGGAGATGGCCGGCGCCACCGCGTCATCGTCGGTGACCGCGGCCAGTTCCACCAGCCACACCCCGTCCCCGGACCCGTCCAGCAAGCCAGCGGCCACCTGCAGGCCCAGGCGGGTCTTGCCCGCACCCGCCAGCCCCGGTCAAAGTGACCAGGCGCGAGGATTCCACCAGGGCCCGGACCTCGGCCAGCTCCCGGTCACGGCCGATAAAGCCGACAGCTGAGTCGGCAGATTATTCATCAGCGCCGGATTGCCCAGCGACCGCAGCGGCGGGAACTCCGCTTGCAGCCCCGATGCCTGGAGCTGGAACAGGCGTTCCGGGCGACCCAGGTCCTTGAGCCGGTGCACTCCCAGGTCGGTGAGCGCCACGGTCGCCGGCAGCGATCCCGCACCAGCACGGCCGCTGACTCCGACACCAGCACCTGCCCGCCGTAGGCGACGGCGGCCACCCGCGCCGCACGGTGCACCTCCAGGCCCACCAGCCCCGTCATCGTCTGCTCAGCCTCACCGCAATGGATGCCCATCCGCAGTCGGACCTGCTCCCCGCCCGGCCAGGCATGCGCCCCGATGGCCTGTTGCATCTCCAGCACCGCCGCCACGCATCTCCGCGGCGAGGAGAACACTGCGAAGAACGCGTCTCCCTGGGTATCTACCTCCGTGCCGTCATGCGCGGCAAGAGCTGACCGGATCAGCTCGTGATGATCGGCCAGCACCCGCGCGTAAGCCCCTTCCCCCACACGCTGCAGCAACGCCGTCGAGCCCTCAATATCGGTAAACAGGAATGCAAGAGTTTCCACAGGCACAGCGTAGAAGGCCACGCCCCGCGGGAGCATGCGCCAGCGAGCACACCATCAAGCCGCCTCACCCCTCCGGGCTTCTCGATCAGCTCGCTGACCAGGACCGCGAGCACCTCGGCGAGAGGCTCATCCAGGTCCTGCATAGCGGGAGTCGTGATCGGTCACCACCGCGGCCTGCTATCGCCGGCCAGGTCGATCCCCACGATCGCGTTCGGCTAACAGCAGCAGCTCCCGGAGCCGGGCCAGCCTGGCGTTGCGGTTGCGATCTCCCCTGGACAAGCCGGTACGGTCATTCACCGACGTCCTCCTCGATGCGCTGGGATACCCAGCCCGACAACCGCATCAGGAGGACGTCTTCACATCCAGCACCGACGCGCTTGGAGGAGTTACTAGCGGATGCGAGCACGACGAGACGAACCATCCGGTCGGTCGGGAGAGCCGTGACGAGCACGTAGTGCCGCACCGGGCGGCGGGACGACCCGTGGTGACTTCCAGAGGAGGTCGTCGCCCGGGTCTGTAGCAGCCCGGTGCGATCTGGCCGGCCGTGCAAGGATGGCCATACCCAGCTGGCCGACCTGACTGCGGCTCTCCGTGCAGGCGTCGCTGCCTGACTCGGATGCCACCGCGGCTAAGCGGTCTAGACGCTCGTGCCGACTGCGCCGGACAGTCTCGAGGGGGCGGGCGAGTTCATTGGCGCTGTAACCCGAGTATCGGGAAACCACACTGGTGCCGTCGCTCACCATTCTTCTCCCCCGTCTCTAGTGTTCCTGTGCAGCCATGGACGACGAAGGACCTCCGCCCGCGCAGGCTGGCAGTGCGGCGGGTAGCGATTATCAGCTGAACAACGTCCTTGACGTCCCATGACGGCCCGAAGCACCCGCCGACGTAGCCACCTGCTGGCCCGCACTCTGCGGGATGGCCGGGGCTCCGCGACCCCGCGGGCTGGGGACAGCGCCTTTGCAGGCTGCTGACGCACGCGCTGCACGCGAGAGGGCATTTGTTGGCCCGGACGTGACAGCCGCAAGATGGAATGATCTGTTCGTTCAGCCGTAACTGCCGATGATTTGCCCCTAACGTCTGGCAATACGGCCGCCAGGTCGACTCGCACTCTTGTCGGCCGCCCAGGGGTCCATCTGTCTCCGATCTACGATCAGGAACGAGGTTGTATGCAATCGCCACTGGAGGGCAGGGAAATGGCTGATGCATCTGAACTGGGGATCGGTCTAGCAGAGGCGATTGCGATGCTGCGAGGTGAGGTCCTGCGTGCGCGCGCGGCGGGCGCGGGCAGCGCCGTGCAGTTCCTGTGGCCTCGATAGTGGTGGAATTAAAGGTTGCGGCGACGCGGACGGCGGATGGTAAGGCTGGTTTTAGGGTCCCGTTCGTGAATGTTGAGGTGGGCGGATCGGCGGGCTGGCAACGGGAAACGATGCAGACGGTGACGGTGACGTTTGGGTCGCCGGTCGACCAGGAGGGCAGCCCGGTGAAGGTGGCCGGGTCGAGTGGTGCGCTGAAGGGTTGACACGGTGCTGGTGCCTCTGGCCGATCGGATTGTCGAGGTAATCGCCGACCTGGGAGAGGCCGCTGGACCCCGGTACAGATATGGGTCGGGCTGCATCGTGAGGGGGCACACGGTTTTGACCGCCGCGCATGTCGTCGTTGGTGCGCAGGCGGTTCAGGTGCGGCGCCCGGACAAGGTGCTGCGACCGACTAGGGTCGACTGGGACTTCGTCGGCGGGGGGCTATACCCGATCTCGCGCTTGTCGACATTGACGACGACATGATCGACCTAGCCGCGATGGAGCTGGCGGTGGTGGACCGGGACAGCCCAGCCGGGGCGCCGGTAGAGAGCTGCCACGTGGTCGGCTATCCCCAGTTCAGGGACACAGGGTCAGGGGCGCGGGAGACCATGGATGCCTACGGTCACGTCCCGGTGCTTGCCGGGCTGGTGTCGGGTCTGCTGACGGTGCAGGTAAGCAGCTCGCCGCGGCCGCTGCCGCCGGGTGCGACCGCGCTGGGTCAGTCGGAGTGGTCGGGGATGTCGGGGGCGCCGGTGGTGGCGGACGGTTGCCTGCTTGGCGTGGTAAGCGAGCATGCGCCACGGGAAGGCCCGTCGACGATTACCGCTGTGCCATTGAGCGCTCTGGAGCTTGACCCCTTGCATCCGGGCTGGGGGTCCGGTGTAGCCAATGCGCCTCAGTGGTGGGCGCAGCTGGGCGTCTCGGGGCTGGGGGGATTGCGTCGGCTCCCAGCGCACGAGGTGCGGGCCGAGCCGGCGTACCGGGCAACGCTACGGGAGATTCACGCTCGCACGCCGCAGCTGCTGGGCCGGGTGCGTGAACTCGCCGACCTCGCTGCCTTCGCCACCGGCAGTGAGGGCTACCGATGGCTGGTCGGCGGGGCATGGGGCGGGCAAGACGGCGCTGGTGGCCGGGGAGTGTACGGCTGCCCGGCCGGAGTCGGTGGATGTGATCGCCTATTTCCTGTCGCGCCAGGAAGCTGACGCCGACAGCGGCCGGTTCCTAGCGGCGGTCCTTCCGCAGCTGGCTTACTTGCTCGGCGAGGACCCGCCAGTCGCTAGTCTGGAGCAGTTTCGGGCCCTGTGGATCGGGCAGCCGACCGCGCGGCAGCCATGGGTCGGCACTTGCTCCTGGTAGTCGACGGCTTGGATGAGGACCTGCGTCCTCCAGGGCGGCCGAGTGTCGCCAGCCTGATTCCGGCACACACTGGAGTTTGTGCGCACGTGCTGGTGACCAGCCGCACTCACCTGGCACCCGCGTTCCGGCCAGGCATCCGCTGGACGCAGCTCCCCAGGCGGCCCTCGACGCGTCCCCGCACGCTGAGCACCTGGCGGGCCTGGCGAGGCAGGAGATTTACGACCTGCTGCACGGGGAAAGCCAGGACCTGGCGGCGGAAGTGCTCGGAATGCTCACCGCAGCGGTCGGCCCGCTGGCGATCGAAGACCTGGCAGTGCTGACCAACGACCTAGCTCCTGCTACTTCTGCGTGGTCACGGCAGGTTGACCGCCTGGTCACCGAGCAGGCGGCGCGCAGCCTGCAACCGGTTGGCCCCGCGGACCGGCGCCGCTACCAGTTCGCGCACGGCTCACTGCTGGAGCAAGCCCAGACCGACCCGAGCCTGCGTATCCTCCGCCACCCTGAATACCGGCGCCGGATCGACCGGTGGGCGGACCTGTGGCGGGACGCGGGCTGGCCTGTCCCAGCTGGCGAAGATGGCACGACCCCGCTGTCTCTGCTCGACACCTACCCCTCCACGCTGAAGGACCATCCGCGGCAGCTCGTCGCGCTGGCCGCCGACACCGGATGGCTGGATGCGGCGTGGCAAACCGTCGGCGTCGACCGAGTACTGGCAGATGTGGGTATCGCGCAGTCCCTGGGCACTGCACTGGCGCTGCTGTTCGGCCCTGGCGAAGACGCCCGCGAGGCGCTAGCCCGTCGCGTGCTTTCTGCAGCCGACGGCGGGAAGCTTGGCAGCGCCCTAAAGAATCGCTCGGAACCGGACTGCGAAGCCGCCGTCCGCGAGGTCACGACTGCCGCGGCCCAGCTGCTGGATGTCGACCTGATCGACGTGCTCGTCGCCGGATGGCAGCAATACCGTGACCTGACCGAAGCTGCGCAGCGTACCCTGCAGGTTCCGGGCAGCACTGAGCAGGTAGCCCTGGCCACTCACCGAGTCAACGCAGAACTGCAGTCCGACGTCACCAATCTGATCGATGGTCGTCAGGTCGCCGTTCAGCTCGGCCTGTCTCTCGTCTTCGATGTCAGTTCCCTGCTGGCATGGATCAGTGCTGGACAACTGGTCGCCGTGCAATCGGGGCGCTTCGACATCACCGCAACGCTGGCCGTCCAAGGCGCCGATCTCCTAATAAGGCAGGCACACCTCGAACTGCAAGACATCACCCCCATCAGCCCAGGGATCCGGCTGACGGACGGCCGACCGGAGCCGCCCGCTGCGGCTGACCCGCGCTCTGCCTGACCCAGGGACCGGGAGGGCGACAGTCCGGCCGGAGTACGAACGCGCGTTAGCCATCGCCAAGGCCGCCACGCCCCGACCACCCGCCGTCGCCAATCACTGAAGTCAATCCACCGGCAGCGTTGCGACGACTCCTTGAGCCCGCCCAGTGATTTCCCGCTGGCATGCATTTTGGCCACTGGCCTCAGGACGTGCGACCTGTCACACTCAACGCTCAAGTGGTGATGCGCGCCCGGTCGCTGCTGTTATCCCGATGCCAGCGGGCTGGCTGTCCCGGTTACCGGGAGAGGCCAGTCCGCCGGTCTTCCAGGGAGGGAGGTGGCAGCCCGTGCGCACGACCCGGCTTGCCACGCGTTCAGTTAGACTCCTCGCCGCCACGGTGCTGCAGGCGGCGGTGGCCGCCGGGGTCGCTCCCGCGCCGTCGGTTGCGGCTGCCCGGACCCGGCCTGCGGGGCCGGAGGCGTCCTTTGCCATCAGCGGCGGCCTCGCCGGCGTGGCCGCCACGTCCGCCACGAGCGCCTGGGCGGTCGGCGGATCCGGCGGCAAGACCCTGATCGTGCACTGGAACGGGAGGACCTGGACGCGGGTGCCCAGCCCGGCCCCCGCGGGCGGCGTCCTCTACGGCATCGCCGCTACCTCTGCCAGCAATGCCTGGGCGGTCGGCTGCACCCGCTGCTTCACCAGCAGTTCGGAGATCCTGATTGTGCGGTGGAACGGCAAGACCTGGACGCGCGTGCCCAGCCCGGCGCCGGCAGGCAGCGGCCTGTCTCGGCGTGGCAGCGACCTCAGGCCGTAGCGCCTGGGCCGTCGGCGGCATCACCGCCAGCACCGGCAGCAAGACCCTGATCGAGCGGTGGAACGGCAAGGCCTGGAAGCGGGTGCCCAGCCCGGCGCCGGCAGGCAGCAGCCTCTCCGGCGTGGCCGCCACCTCCGCCAGTAACGCGTGGGCGGTCGGCTCCTACCCGGACGGCATCAGCATCAAGACTTTGATCCTGCGGTGGAACGGCAAGGCGTGGAAGCAGGTGCCTAGCCCGAGCCCAGACAAAGGCCTGGCCGACTTCCTCGGCGGCGTGGCCGCGACATCCTCTGGCAGCGCCTGGGCAGTTGGCGACATCACCGGGGGCGGCCCCGGCATTAGCCTGATCTTGCGGTGGAACGGCACAGTGTGGAAGCGGGTGCCCAGCCCCACCCCTGCGGGCGGCGCAGGACTCTTCGGCGTGGCCGCCGTCTCGGCGCGTAGCGCCTGGGCGGTCGGCGACACCATGACCGGCGACACATCCTTTGGGACCGTGATCCTGCGGTGGAACGGCAAAGCGTGGAAGCAGGTACCGAGCCCGAGCCCCAGGCCCAGCGCCGAACTTTCCGGCGTGGCCACGGGCTCTGCCCGCAGCGCCTGGGCGGTCGGCGGATCCGGCGGCAAGACCCTGATCGTGCACTGGAACGGCAAGACCTGGAAGTGACCAGTCCCAGACCCTAGGGGAGGCGGCAGCCCGGTGTGCAGGCCCCAGCTCGCCAGACGTTCCGTCGGAATTCTCGCTGTTCTGCTGCTGGCGGGGATGGTGGCCGGGGTCGCGTCCGCGGCCGCCGGAACCCGGGCCAGGCCTGCGGGCCGGGCGGCATCGTTCAGCATCAGCGGCGGCCTCTCCGCCGTGGCTGCCACCTCGGCGAGTAACGCGTGGGCGGTCGGCAACACCCGCGCCGCTGGTCCAGGCAACAAGACGCTGATCCTGCGCTGGAATGGCACCGCCTGGAAGCAGGTGCCCAGTCCTGCGCCCGCAGGCAGCTTCCTCTACGGGGTGGCCGCCACCTCCGCCAGTAACGCGTGGGCGGTCGGCCCCGCTCGCAGCGGCACGCCGGTGATCTTGCACTGGAACGGCAGCTCCTGGAAGCGTGTCGCCAGCCCGAGCCTGGGGGCCTTCGGTCTTTCCGGCGTGGCCGCCACCTCTGCCAGTAACGCCTGGGCGGTCGGTGGGGCCAGCAGCGGCAAGACGGTCATCCTGCACTGGAACGGCACTACCTGGAAGCGCGTGCGAAGCCCGAGCCCGGGAGCCGACGCCAGCCTCATCGACGTAGCCGCGACCTCCGCGCGCAGCGCCTGGGCGATCGGTGGGGCCAGCAGCAAGGCCCTGATCCTGCGGTGGAACGGCACCGCCTGGAAGCAGGTGCCTAGCCCCGCCCCGTCGAGCAGCCTGCTCGACGGCGTGGCGGCGACCTCCGACGGCACAGCCTGGGCGGTCGGCTTCAGCGGTACCAGCGACCGCGCCCTGATCGAGCGGTGGAACGGCAATGCCTGGAAGACGGTGCCCAGCCCGAGCCCGGCGGGCTCCGGCCTCGTCAGCGTGGCCGCCACCTCGGCGAGTAACGCCTGGGCGGTCGGGGGTATCGGCGGCGGCAAGACTCTGATCGAGCGGTGGAATGGCACTACCTGGAAGAGAGTGCCTAGCCCAGGCCCCGGACTCAGCGTCCTCCAGGACGTGGCCGCCGCCTCCGCGAGTAACGCCTGGGCGGTCGGCTACACCGGATCCGGCAAGACCCTGATCTTGCAATGGAACGGCAAGACTTGGAAGTGACCAGTCCTAGACATAAGGGAGGTGGCCGCCCGGTGCACATGCTCCAGCTCGCCGCGCGTTCCGTCAGAGTTCTCGCCGTGCCACTGCTGGTGGCGGGAGCTGCCGCCGTGGTCGCCCCCACGGCATCAGCTGCCGCTGCACGGGACGGGTTCCCGGGGCCGGCGTCATCGTTGACCACTAGTGGCGTCTTCGCTGGTGTGGCCGCCACGTCCGCCAGCAACGCCTGGGCGGTCGGCACTGCCGGGGGTAAGACCCTGATCGTGCACTGGAATGGCAGCGCCTGGAAGCGGGTGCCCAGCCCCACCCCCGCAGGCGGCGGCTTCCTCGAAGCCGTGGCCGCCACCTCGGCAAGCAACGCCTGGGCGGTCGGCCAGGCCAGCACGGGAGGCAAGACCCTGATCCTCCGGTGGAACGGCAAGACCTGGAAGCGCGTGCCCAGCCCCACCCCCGCAGCGGGCGGCTTTCTCCAAGGCGTGGCCGCGGCGTCCGCCCGGAACGCCTGGGCAGTCGGCACCACCCTCACTGGCGGCACCGCCGGCGGGCTGATCGAGCGCTGGAACGGCAAGACCTGGAAGCAGGTGCCCAGCCCCGTGAGCGAAGGATTCTCCGCCGTCGCCGCTACCTCCGCGACTAACGCCTGGGCCATCGGCTTCGACACCAACGGCGCCAAGACCCTGATCGTGCGGTGGAACGGCACCGCCTGGAAGCGAGTTCCTAGCCCCACGCCCGCGGGCGGCGGCATCGTCGAAGGCGTGGCCGCGGCGTCCGCCAGGAGCGCCTGGGCGGTCGGCGGCACTGTCGCGGGCAAGACCCTGATTGTTCACTGGAACGGCGCCGCCTGGAAGCAGGTGCCTAGCCCCACCCCCGCTGGCGGTGCCTCGCTGCATGCGGTGGCGGCTACCTCCGCCGGCAGCGCCTGGGCGGTGAGCGACACCAGCAGCTTCAAGACCCTGATCGAGCATTGGAATGGCACCGTGTGGAAGCGGGTGCCCAGCCCGACGCCCACCGGAAGCGCGGTACTCCTAGGGGTAGCCACCGCCTCCCCGAGCAGTGCTTGGGCGGTCGGGCACACCGGCATTACCGGCAATCTAAACACTCTGATCGAGCACTGGAACGGCAAGACCTGGAAGTGACCAGCCCGAGCCCCGGATACAGCGGCTGTCTTGGCGGCGTGGCTGCCGTCTTGGCCAGCAGCGCCTGGGCGGTCGGAACCGTGATCGAGCAGTGGAACGGCAAAGTGTGGAAGCTGGTGCGCACCCCGGCCGGCGAACTCCGGGGCGTGGCCGCCACCTCCGTCCGGAACGCCTGGGGCGGCCGGTTGTCACCGATCACGAAACTGAGCAGTGAGGGGCGTGCTGCGATCACGTAATTGACCACCCCGATCACGTTATTGACCATGGTCAGGACGTGCGTGTCGGGGTGGACCGGGTCATCGGGAGGCAAGGATCATTGCCCCTCGTCGCCGAGGCGGGGGGCCCGATGGCGAGGAGGACGTTCGACGTGATCGATATCTGCGAGATCTTCACGCACTGGCATGCGGGCCGGTCGAAGAACGAGATCGCGGGCAGCCTGGGGCTGTCGCGGAACACCGTCCGCAAGTACGTGGCGGCGGCCGAAGCGGCCGGGATGATTCCGGGCGGCCCGGCGAGCCAGCAGGAATGGGCGGAGCTGGCGCGGGCGTGGTTCCCGGAGCTGCAGGCCAGCGTGCACAGCGACCTCGCCGAAAGCCACCACTCCGCCGGCCAAGCCATGCAAGCGCGCCTCCACTGGCAGCAGGCATTGCACCTGTACACCCAGCTGGGCGCACCCGAGGCAGACCAGGTCCGCTCGCAGCTCAGCGGGTTGGAGGCAGAAGCAAAGCGGTGATCCGGCGCTCGCGCGGCAGCCTTCACCGACGCCACCTGCGCTCAGCATGGCTCGCTCCCGCACTGCGATGCGAGACAACTAGCCCAACCCGATCATCGGCAGCGCGCATCTGATTGGCTCAGCCGGGCAAGGATTAGCACTGCCTCGTGAACCAGGCCCGGTGCGGCTGCCGCGGAAGTGCCGCCGACTTCGGCGCGCGGTTCTCGGCAGCCCTCAGGGCGTTTGCCGACCTGCGCCGGACGGCCTCGCCGGGCGGGCGAGTCCATTGGCGCTATAACCCGAGTATCGGGGAAACCACACTGGTCCCACTGCTGACCATGCGCCTCTCAGATCCCCCAGCAAGCTGGCGCGCTCGGATCGGCTGGAGACGAGCTGGAAGAACAGGTTGGCGGCTTCGGCTTCGAACGGGATGCAGCACACCGACCTATCGTTTGGCCTGACGGACGTCCAGGGGACGTTGACGCCGCTCGCTCGGGGGCAAGGCCGGCAACGCGGGTCGTACTGATGGAGCCCTACCTCGCCCGAACCTCCAACGCAAAGTCGACGACGCGCTGCTCGACGTGCCGCACCGGCTGCTCGGGCTCGGCGTCAGCCGCACCGAACTGCGCCGCTACGGCACCCCGCCGAGCACTCGGCCGCGCACGGCCTTGACGCCGCATCGCCACACGAACGGATCTCCGCGTTCTTGCGGTGACCTCCAGCCGCATTCGTAATCCGGACACCTATCTCGTCCTGGCCAGCGCTACTGATCACCGGCTAGGGTGCCGCACGCCTGCCGCCACGCTCTTCCCTAGCATCACGACCCTCGCCCGCCGTGACCAGGCGGCGTCCGTGCGTCCAACCCAGCCGCGCTGTTCGTGACCAGGTAATTGGTACGCCGTCCAGGTGGCAAAGGGATGCCGCAAGTGCCTGGCTTTGGTTGCATGCGGTGCCGTCATTTCCATGCGCTGCCGTTCCAGTGCAGGATCAGGGTTCGGCCGAAGCCGCCGGTGTATCCGACGGCCCAGGCGTTGCGGGCCGATGTCACGGCCACGCCGTAGAGTGCTCCGCTTGGGCTGGGTGTCCGCGTCCACGTGGTGGCGTTCCAGCGCAGGATGACGGTCTTCGGGTGGGCGCAGCCATCGCAGCTGTTGATGCCGACCGCCCACGCGCTGCGGGCTGAGGTCGCCGCTATCCGGTACAGGGTGCCGGTGCCCGCGCGGTTGGGGCTGGGCACCCGCGCCCACACCGTCCCGTTCCAGTGCTCGATCAGCGTCCTGGGCTTGGTGAAGCTGCCGGCCGACCCGACAGCCCACGCGTTACGCGCGGAGGTCGCGGCCACGCTGAACAGGATGCCGCCTCCCGCGGGGTTGGGGCTGGGCACCCGCGTCCACACGGTCCCGTTCCAGTGCTCGATCAGCGTTTTGGCCCCAGGCCAGTTGCAGCTGCTGCAGCCAACCGCCCACGCGTTGCGGGCCGAGGTGCTGGCCACGCCGTAGAGGTGACCAGGACCGCTGGGGCCTCGTGGGCGCCTCCATGCTGTGCCGTTCCACCGCAGGATCAGCGTCTTGTTCGGGGAGCCGAGGATGCCGGAGAAGCCTGTGAAGCCGACCGCCCAGGCGCTGCGGGCCGAGGTGATAGCGATGCCGTAGAGGCGGCCGGCCGGGCTGGGCAGCCGCTTCCACCTCGCGCCGTTCCAGCGCAGGATGACGGTCTTGGGCCGGGTGAGATTGCCGGTGAACCCGACCGCCCAGGCGCGGCCGCGGGTGGGCGGTGTCACGCTCCAAAGTACGGCGCCGCCCGCCGGGCGCGGACTGGGCACCTGCGTCCACGTGCGGCCGTGCCAGCGTTCAATCAGGGCCGTTGGCCGCGGGATAGTGCCGGTGAATCCGACCGCCCAGGCGCTGCGCGCAGATGCGGCGACGCCGAAAAGGGCCCCGCCAGAGGTAACAGATGCCGCTGGGAGAGCGGCCCCGGTCCGAGCGGCCGCCGGCGCTGCACTAGACACCATGGTGAGTACTCCCGCAGTCAGCAGCGCGGCAGCCGATCCCCGCGCACGATGCGCGATCACCTGCCTGCTCATCCTCGTCGCCCTCCTGCCAGAAGGCTCTGGCTGACCCGATTGGCGAGACAAGCCTCCGGCGGATGCAACAGCTGGACAGCCTCCACCGGGGCAGGCTCGCTGCTGACATTGACACATGGGCACAATCCTTGGCAAGCAGTACGTTCTGCCCTGCCCGGCCAAGTGCAACCGGCCCTGGCAGGTCGCGGCGCCAGACGGGAGGCATGACCATACTGATCTGGCGCGGTGCTCCCGCGGACCCACCGCAGGCCGGGGCCTGCAGCGCGAGCTGTTCCGCCGCTGGACCACCAATCCCGGCGTGCACCCGCACGAGGCCGTGACCGGGCTGCTCGCCCTGCTGCACGGAGCCAGCAGCGGCCAGTGCCCAGCAGGTCTCGAAGACCCGGTCATCGTCGCGCAGATAGCAGACGAGCATGCCGAACCAGCGGCCGGCCAGCAGGATACCGGCCGACTCCTGCGCCGAGTTCCACGGCATCTGGTAGGCCAGGAAGCGCCGGTAGGCGGCGGCCTCCTGGTACAGGCCCTGGGTGAAGGTCGCGTAGGTGACGTCGCGGGCATGCAGGTAGGACAGCTCGCTGACCTGCCCGTTGAGGAACGTGCAGCGTATCGGGCGTTTCCGCGATGGCTTTGTCCACGACATGCGCGACCTGCTCGAAAGTCAGCTCGCGTTCCGAGCGCCGCGATGACCTGACAAATGTCCAGACCGCGCCGGTGGCAGAAACGCCAGCAAGGCCAGCTACGAGTTCACCCAGCTCGTTGGCAACGAAGCTCCTGGCGCGCTGTGCGGAGCCGTGGCGTGAGATGCAGCGAGGATGAGAAGCATGCTGCCTGGACGTATACGAAGCGGTCAGGATGACCATTGCGTTCAGCAACTTCGCTGCGCACCTACCGGTGCGCGCGTGATCGGCTCGGGTTATCCGGTCTGAGCACCCAGTCCTCGGCATCACCGTCTGGAGCGGGCCTTCGCATGGCCAGCACCGGGCGGATCATCCTACGGCCTTCGGCCGGTCAGCCTAGTTACTCACCGCTCGCTCGCTCCGGTGGCTAGGCAGGCGGTCGCCGCTCGGAACTGGCGACAGTGATGTCCATGTACCCGCCCAGCAATTGCAACGCCGCCATCCCTAGGAACCACGTTGCCCACCCGTAGCATTTACGCCGCTCTCGGTCAGTTTTCGCTTGACGACCGAGAGAGACCAGAACGAGGCCGACGCCGAGCTGAAAGCCGCCAGCGGCAAGGCGCACCCCACCGACGGCGTGGAGGTGTCGGTACTCAAATGGCCTGATCAGACGTCTCATCACGGAGTGCGAAGGAGTGGTGTTGTCAGCCATGGTCACCTCCCCGTGCCTCCCTTCACCATAAACGGACAGGGTGGAGTTACGCACGGCCGATCGAGCCCGGACTTGCGATGGCCCGGGCACCGGCACATCGGGGGCCTGCCTGGAGAGCCTGGCCACTGCCCTCTCGCCGGTCGTTTGGGGGTACCCGTGCTGCCTCTCACGGGGGTTCCGTCAGTGAGAGTTGCTATCCGGATCCCAAGAGCCGCAGTGATCTCTGACTCGGCAAGTCCCGGCATGTTGTCCGCACCGTGAACCGGGTAGACGCGGACGCCGGCTGCGCGCAGATCCTGCCCGAACCACTCCTCAAGGATGATCTGGTCGTGCGGGCCTTCGACGAACAGGACCAGCCGGGTCATAAGCAGCAGCTCCCCGGCCGAGATGCCGAGGCTTTCGCTGACCCGCGCGAGTTCCTGATCGAGTGCGCCTGTCAGCTCCCTCAGCGTGGTCAGCTCATCCTCGCGGGTCACCAGAACGCGGTGGACCTGGCGGGCCGCGCTGTCCAGCAGGGCAGGGCTGTGCGTGGCAACGAGTACCGCGGTGGCCGTCTCGGACAAGCGGCTCAGCCAGTTCCGGACCGACTGGACAGCCGCAGGATGCAGGTGAGTTTCGGGCTCGTCAGCGATGTAGAAGCCTGCCGCTGCTGACGGCCCGCGATAACCAGTGATGCTGGCCTCCTTGAGAGGCTTCAGCTGATCGCCCACCAGACGGCTCAGCAATCGGTTGGGCTTGGCGAGCTCGCTGCCATCGAAACAGACATGGGCATTACGGGACTCGACCTGAGTCTTCTCTCCGGTCTCGGATCGAGGTCAGCCCCGGATGCCCGAGCTTGCGACCAGCAACCGCCATGCCGACGTTTCGACCGGTCGAACGTAGTCGCGCGGCAGCACCAGTCACTGCAAAACGAGCTGCTCAACGACCACGGACCGCTCGAGAGCCTCGAGGACCTGCAGGCCGCGCTGGGCGCATGGCGGCATGAGCACAACACCGGCCGGCCGCACCAGTCCCGGAACATGGCATTCCCCTCTACTCGCTTCAAGACCGCGTCGTCCACGCTGGAACTGCGAGTCCCGGCACCCCTACTCCGCCAGCTTGCGGGCCGCCGCGACCTCGATCTCCCAGTTCTGGAACGTGTCAGTAACCTGGAAGCCGAGCTGCTCATTCACCGCGATCATGTACTTGTTCGATGCCGCGTTGCCGGTCTCGACTGCGCTGATCCGGGGTTCGAGTTCGCTGAGTCGCTGCAGCATCGCGGTCTTGACCAGCATTCCCAGCCGGTGTCCACGGTGTGCCTTGGTCACCGCGGTGAGGCCCTGGTAGCCCCAGTTGGCCTGGTCCGGGTCGACATAGACCTGTGTGAGCGCGGCCATCTCGCCGGAGTCGTTTGCCAGCGCGGCAACCGAGTTGATCCGCATGCCCGCCTCGATATCCTGCTGTTCTTCCTTCCGCAGGCGATCGGCGTCCCAGCGCAACGGCTCGAACGAGGCGTCGTGCGGGGCGTCCTCCATGGCGTTGTGCAACCCGCTGGCCTGCTCTAGCAAGCCATCTGGCGTCAGCCCGGACCAAGATCGCAGGCTGTACGCGGCGGCGTGCTGCTCCGCGCTGGCACGCAGGCCCGCTACCCGGGCAAGCAGGTCTGCGTCGACGCCGAGTACCCGGCGCACTTCCTGGATGCCTGCTCGCGCCCCGCAGGCTTGCGCAAATGCAGTGCCAGGAGCGCCAACCCGGGTGTCTGACATCAGTAGCGTGCGGCCGGCCTGCTCGGCCTCGCCGGCGGCATGCCCGACCAGCGCCATACCGAAGCCTCGGCGCCGGAAGGCCCGCGCGACACTGAGCGCGATCAACGCGTTCTGACGGTTCTCCCGCTCCGGCAGCCATAGCAGGTAGCAGCCGATCGGTTGCTCGTCATCGCCGGTAGCGAGCCAGGTTTCGGTAGGCTCGCTGGCGAATCCGTAACGCCACCAGGCTTGGAAGCGCCGCCAGGTGACCTCGGGCACGTTCGGGTCGTCTTCGGCATGCCCAGACACACTTATCTGGTGGCAGGCTGCAAGCCGGTCGTCGTCGGTCTTCGCGTCGAATTGCTCGATGAGCATGGCGCTAGTCAACAGGGGCTGCACACTGCCGGGCAACAGAGTTAGTGGGACGACGCGTTGCCGCAGCGTGCATCAGCTCCGGGGGCGCGCTCAGCTGCCGGTCGGGTGCGCTGATGGCGGTCAGCTGGCTGAGGCGGCTCTAGGCAGGAGTGCGTTCTGCTGCTTCTGGGCGACTACGGAAAGGAGCCAACGACGGATCGCTCAGTCGGCCTCGGTCTCGTGCGTGTCTGAAGCCGTATTCGCAGTGTGCGGTTCGGCCGATGACGTCTCGCGAAGACGAATCCCACACAGAAGCATCCGCTCGGGCGCCGCGTGGGCTGGGGTGCTCGCTAGCGATAGGGCTCCGAGAACCTGTGGCCGTAGGGTCGTGCCTCTCCGATCACGCAGGATGTTGATCCCCGCGTCTGTCGGAGGTACCCGAGATGCTTGGCGGGTGCGCGATGATCGACAGCCCAGGCACGAGCTGGCCCGCCAGTTCGTCGTGGTTGTCGCTACCGGACTCGCTGGTTACGCGGGCCCTGGAGCTGGTGCTGCTGCGGCGGGAGCGGGCGTTCTTGTATTGGCCGGACTCGACCGCGTATTTGCAACGGTGGACTCGCGCCGTCTGCGGCACGGCATCCAGATGGTCCTGGACGCAGCCGACGAGTACGGGGCTAGGACGCCTGAGGAGTTCATTGAATTCCTTAACACGGCCGTGTCCGACGAGGAGCACCAGGAGCTGCTGGCCCGCGCGCTCTCCCTCGCCCAGGACACGGCGATGAGGGACAAGCGCCGAGCCCTCGGCCGGTCTCTGGCAGCTGCCGCAAGCGATACCGGCACGAAGGTCGGCGACGAGCTGCTGTTCATGCGCGTAGTTGCCGACCTCGACGCGCCGCATATCCGGTGCCTGCAGGTAATGACAGGCACACCCGGTCATCTCGATCCGTACCGCAGGCTGACACGCGACGTGGGAGGCGAGATCCGCCAGTGGTACCCCTGGAGCATCGCTGAAGCTGATCCTGAGTTGGCAGACTCCGTCTGGGCGCTCCTGCCGGTTCTTGCTCGCCACCTGCTCATCTCTGGCGGCAACGAGATGCTGACGCCCAAGGGCAGGCAACCCGAGTACACGATCACTCCGTACGGAGAGTGGTTCCTGACCAGGCTGGCCCAGCCCGACGCCTATTAGCGACACCCTCCGAAATCGCGCCGACCGTGGTGGTGAACGGCATCAGCTGAACCGACTTAATGTTGGGCATGGTGATCCTGGCACTGGCTGTGTAGGGCGCGCGCTCATCGTCCACCGCAGCCTCACGGGCTAGACACGGAGAGACCCGCGAACTGGTGGCCACGGCTGCCGGTCCCAGTCGGGTGGGTCACTGACGGCTGTGGCGGGTGTCGGCAGCGGAGCGGCTTCGTGTGCTAAGTGGTCGGCTTCGGAATTCCTTCGGGGGCTGCGGGCGTGTGGCCCGCCGGGTTGTCGGTGAGGTGTCGAGGGCGGATGGCAGGCGCAGCTCTCGTCTGCGGCCACGCTGCCTCGTCCGGCGTGCTGTTGACCTTCACCTTTGGGGAAGCCGGATAGTGGTCGTGACCGGGCATCCGCCCGGAACGGGGGAGCCGTCATGAGCCTCGTCAGTATCGGTGAGTTCGCGGGTTTGTCGCGTCTGTCGCCCAAGGCGCTGCGTCTGTACGACGAGCTCGGATTGCTGGTCCCGGCCGAGGTCGACGCGGAGACCGGCTACCGCTGGTATGCGGACACGCAGCTGGAACAGGCCCGCGTGGTGGCCTCGCTGCGCCGGATCGGCGTCCCGCTGGCCCGGATCAGGGACATGCTGGCCCTGGACTCGGCGATGGCCGCCGAGGAGATCCGCGCTACTGGGCAGGAACCGAGGCCGAGCATGCCGCGCAGCGAGTACTCGTCGGCCACCTTGTTGACCGCCTTCACGGAAAGAACTCCGCCATGTACGAGGTCACTGTCCGCGACATCCCCGCCCGCACCCTGCTCAGCCTCATCCAGAGGCTGCGAGGACGACCTGATTCCGATGGGCCGGGAGCTGTTCATCCACCGGCTCGCCCGTGGCGGCGTCCCCCGGATCGAGGGGATCGCCGGAGCACCCTTCACGATCTTCCACGGAGAGGTGAGCGGAGACAGCGACGGCCCGGTCGAGTGGTGCTGGCCCGTCCCCGACGACCAGGCCGACGAGATCGCGGCCAGGTTCCCCGACCTCACGCTCCGCACCGAGCCCGCACATCAGGAGGCATTCGTCCGCCCCGACGCCCCCGGAATGGGCGGTGGCGGGACCCAGGCCGAAATCGCCATCGAGGCCCTGTTCGCCTGGACGTCGGAGCAGCATCGCCAGCCGTCCGGAGGCGTGCGCAGCGTGCTGGTCTTCAACCCTGCCAAGCCGGGAACCGGGCCGGACACCGAATTCGCCGTGCCGCTGCGCTGAACCGAGGCGCGAAGCATCGGCGCCCACGACGATGCCTTCGATGCCCGCCTCAATGCGCGTACTTCGAGACGGGGATCGAAGGTCACGGTGAGCCCCTCGGCCCGTCACGGGATTCGCACGCGCGCCCTCGCTACCCATGCCTGACTCGGGAAGATCAACTCCCCGCCATCGATGCCCGTTTGCCTCGCCGTGCCTGTGATGGTGACCGCCGAGCGCCACCATCGTCGACCGGCTCACCTTTGGGCCGGGGCATCAACCTCCAGGTCTCCGTACCCGGCATCGTTCCGCTGACCGCGCGCTTCGGAGCCGCGAAGTGGCCGCTATTCATGGAACCGGAAACGAGGTGGATCTCGTTGACGACGCCGAACGCGGGGTCAGGCAGTTCCTCGTTCAAGAGCCCGAAGGATACCTGATCAGGTTCCAGGAACCGCTCGGCCGCCGGCCGGGCCGCGGCCGCTGAGGCCAGGGTGTAGCCCTACTGCCACTCGGGGCCGAAGAGCGGCTCGCCGTCACTGCCGCCCAGCAGGAAAATGAAGCGAGCCAGGTCGTCGCGCAGCTGCCGGGTGCCGTAGGCCGGGGCGCTGATTGTCTCAGTTTGGCGGGTTTGCCGCGGCCGCACCGCCTAGGCAGCCGAGCTTGGCCCGGACCTGTTCGGCGTCGGGATGACCTAGCTCTTCCAGAATGACCAGGGACTGTTGCCAGGCGTCTTGTGCGGCACCAGAATCGCCGACAGCCTGATAGGTGTCGCCCAGTCTGGTGAAGGTGTCGGCTTGGTAGAAGCGCTCCCCGAGATCCCGGTAGAGCGCCAGTGAGAGCCGGTAGCACTCGATCGCGTCGTCGTAGTGACCGAGGTGCTGGTGGGCGCAGCCGAGGCTGTCCCACGTATGGGCCTGCCCGGTTTGGTCCTCAAGCTCGCGGTACAGCGCGAGCGCCTCGTAGCAGGAGGTGAGGGCTTGCGCATTATCGCCGCGCTGGGCGTGCGTCCAGCAGGCGCTGTTGAGCGTGTCCGCCTGGCCGCGCAGATGACCGGCAGCCCGGTACAGGAGTAGCGCCTGGTCCAGGTGCTCGAGGGCCTCTTCGTAGCGGATCCCGCGGGTCCGCACGATCGCGAGGCTCAGTTGCGAATGGGCCTGCCCGGCCTGATCACCACATCGACGATACAGATCCAATGCGTGCTCGTATGGAATGGCGGCGTCGGAAAGGCGGCCGAGTGGCGGATAGGCGCTGGCCATCAGACGGTGGGCTCGCGCCTGCGTCTGAAGGTCTCCCAGCCGCTCGCCGGCCGCCACTGCGATGCGCTGGACCGTGACCTGGTCATGCCAGTGGCCTTGCCGGTCGAGGTAGGTCCATAGCGCCCAGGCGAGCTGCCATACCGTGACATCCAGGCCAGCGGCAGCGGCGTGTTCGACGGCCGCGAGGAGGACGGAGTGCTCGGCGGCGAACCATGCCAGCGCTTGATGGTGATCCTCGAACTCCTCACAGAGCGAACCGGGCCTTGGCGGAGCGATGGTGATCGGGTCTCTAGCCGGATTGAGCAGCCGGTCGGCCTGGTGCGCGGTGCGCAGGTAGTGGTCGAGCACCCGCTCCACTGCGGCTTCGCGTTCAGGCACGCTGTCCTCGGCCTGCGCGAGCTGGTCAGCGTAGGCCCGGAGCAGATCGTGAAGGGTGTACCTGCTGGGAACGGGTTCGCTGATCAGGTTCGCTTTGGCAAGCTCAGCCAGGAGCAAGCGCGTCTGGCTTGCCGGGCAAGCCGACCAGGCTCGCCGCGGCCAGCGATGAGATGTCCGGGCCCGGGTGCAAACCGAGAAGCCGGAACATTCGGGCAGCGGCCGGGGTGAGTGTCCGGTAGGACCAAGAAAACACCGCCCGCGCGTCGGAGGCCGGGTCATCCCCGGTGCTCAGCGCATCGAGCCGACCGCCACGCAACTCGGAGGCTATGGCGTGCAGCGGAAACGTGGGCCGGACAGCCGCGCGGGCGGCGGCGATCGCAAGGGCCAGCGGAAGCCGCTCGCACCGGGCGATGATTTCCTCTGTCGCCTGCGGTTCAGCCGCGACCCGGCCGGACCCGATCCTGGCCGCCAGCAGATCCCTGGCTTCGGTTGGGGTCAGTAGGTCCAGGTCGATCAGATTGGCGCCGTCGGTAACTGCCAGGCCTGACAACTGGCTGCGGCTGGTGACCAGGACCAGGCATCCAGTCGTACCGGGCAGCAGAGGCCGGACTTGGGCGGCATCGCGGGCGTTGTCGGCCACGATGAGCATCCGCCGGTCAGCCAGCAGGCTGCGGTACAGCCTGGCCTGCCGGTCCGTATCAGGCGGAATCTGCACCGCCGGGACGCCGAGCGCCCCCAGGAATCCGCGGAGCGCCGCGGTAGGGGCCAGGGGCTGGCGAGACAGGTCGAAACCGCGCAGGTTCACATACAGCTGCCCGTCTGGGAACTGCCCGGCTGCCCGGTGCCCGAACTCTATTGCAAAAGCGGTCTTACCGATTCCGGCCATGCCACCGATCGCCGAGACTACTACCACCCCAGGCCCACAGGCCTCGCCTGCTAACCGATCCAACTCCGCCAGCGCCATCACCCGCCCCACGAAGTGCGCTGATGCGCCTGGCAGTTGGCGCGGAATCGCGAAGGGCAGAGCCGCCGCGGTGCTCGGTTCTGCGACACGGCGACCGCTGTCAGCCGTCGCTCGCTCAGCGAGAATCCGTTCACGGAGCGTCTGCAACTCGCGGGACGCCAATCCGAAGTGCTTCTCATAAGCGGACAAGATCGTGGCGGGCGGAAGACGCCGCCCGGCCTCCCAGTCCACGATCACGGTATGCGAGCCGAGATGGAGAGACCGCTGCAGGTCGCGCTGGGACAGGCCATGCTCACGGCGAACGCGGCGAAGAACGACCGGCAATTCGACGTCGGCCGGTTCCGCATTCTGAACCCCGAAGTCCTCCGGCAAATCCACCTGCCACCATTAGTAACGGCGCACGTGGCCGACTGTAGCCGATGCGACGTTCGGACGATGACGTTACCCGAGCTGTCACGTCGACCAGTCGCCGTCGAATCAGTGCTGCCAGCGCGAGCCAGCCGCAAGCCGGCACCGAGCGAAAGCAACCATCGCCAGCCGCGCCACCGTTCCAGGCCGGTCGGGCTTTGGTCGGGCTTTGGTCGGGACGCTGGACGACCCTCGGCCGGAACGCGAACAGTAAGCATAGTCATGCTGTGACCCGGGAGGCCAATTGATGCAGGCTCGGCAATAAAGCTGCACCGCGCTAGTCGCGCTGGCCGCCGGACGGCGCCATTCGAATTCCCTCGGGAGAGGAGCAAAGGTGCGCAAGGTACTGATTCCTCGTCGGCGTGCACTCAGCGCGCTGGCTGCGGTCTCGCTGATGACCGCAATCGCAATACATGGCTCGGCCTCAGCATCGGCGATCGGAAGCAGTCACGGGAAACCTCACCGGGCGCACAGCATAGCGGTTCTTCATCGGCGTGCTAGGCCCGATTTCGTGGGTACCGTTCCAGTGGACCCGAACACTAGCGTTGGCCTCTCAGACCTAGGCAACGCGGAGTTCGAATGCTACCAATCGGGCGGCACGATCTATGTTGGCGACCTTGATCAAGACGCTGCAGGTGTCGCCGTGGCGGCGGGTAAGAGCGGGTGCTCGCTCTCATACTGGGACGGGAAGCTCTGGGTCGCGTGGACGGAACCTGACGGGCAACTTGCCTTGGCGTCGTCGACAACCGGGTACAACTTCGGCTCGCCGGACCCCCTGCCACAATACTCTGACTACGCTCCGGCGATCTCCCCGAATGGCGTGGGCACCAGCCTCGACATCGCATGGCGTGGCCTGGACACATCTAACCATCTCAATATCGGTGTCTCCAACTCAAATGGTACCGGCTTCGCCTATTACGAACTCCCGGATACCAGCAGGTACTCGCCGTCCATCACTGCCTTTCAAGGTCACCTTTACCTTGCCTGGGCAGGTACCGGCAAAAAACCTACGCTCAACGTGGTTCAATTCTCGAACGTGCCGACCTATTATTGCCATCAGATATATAGCCAGACGGCAGCATTCGGTCCTGCAATCGGCTGGAACACCGCGCATTACTATCTCTTCCTAGCCTGGGTCGGTACCGATTCAGGACATACCCTGAACGTCGTACCTGGGCCAATAGATGATACAGGTTGCGGCGCGATACCAGATAAGTCTTTGCCGCTGTCGTTCAAAGGCTTTACCGGCGGACTGGGAAAGGATGGAAACACCGGAGACTTTTCCGATGACATCCTTGGTGCAAATCCACACCTGATAAAGGTTACCTACTATCCGCCATTTACCTGATGACAGATATCGCATAATTCTATGCGGTGCGGCCGCAGCGGTCTGGCCGCACCGCTGCTGACCGAGAGCACGAGGCAGGTCGGCATCTCGGCGCCCGCGAAGCGCCTAGGGAGGAGCCATGACAAGCCCCTTGCCGGCAATGCCCGTGCCCCACGGCCAGGCCGAGGAGCGCGAGGTGCTGCGAGATCATCCGAAACCGTTCACCGAGGTCTACCGAGGCCGCTGGCAGGCCGGCAGGGCTGATGAGGCGCATCCTGGAACTAGTCAGGCGGTCCCGGCCATAGCCAGCGACGATTAACCGCTGATAACGGCAATGCCCGCCGCGCGCGACCGCGGCGGGCATTTCGCTGACTGCTCAGCAATACCTGGCGACAGCGCAGTGGATTCCTTTTCTTCGTTGGTTTCTACGCGCGCGCACTGAGACCGGGGACGAGTGATGGAACGTCGTCGTCCACGAGGAATGCGTAATGGCCGGGTTCGCCCTGGCATTCCTTCAGGTCACCGCCGCTCAAAGATAAGGGGCACCAGCACCTGTGGACAACTTTCCCGGACACGCCGGGCAGCATGATCACCACGGCGATGCCCTGATCCGGCTCACCGCCGGCGAGATCCGCCGCCTGCTCACCACCTTCACCGATCCGCGGCATCCCGGTGACCATTACCAGCGATGGTCACGATGGCGCCGGCCCCACCAGGCACGCGCGCGCAAACCTCGCTACCGGCGGCGACAGCAACGGCATCGTCAGTCTGCGGCCGTATCAGCAGGCGGCTGACGGTTTGCGCTCACCGTTCTCCTCCCCCGTCTCCAGTGTCCCTGTCCGGCCATGGGCGGTGATCGTCACACGACGCGAGGGCGGCTGTCTTAGCGATCTGCGCTGCGTAATCCTTTCGTGGCCTGAGTTGCACCGTTTGCCGGGGACCTTAGTCACTTCTTGACGTCATATCAGTGATATGCCTTGGCCGTCTGGTCTGCCTGGGTCTACCATCCTTCATTAGTTGCCGTCGGCCACTTTTCCTGCGGCATCGACGCCTCTGGCCCCTGGGCGCGGCCCGCCCGCGAGGGTGCCGACAGGCTCCGAAACGGGTGACATCCATCTCGGCCGCCACGACGACGGTCGCGTATAGCCCGATCACGATGCCTTCAGCGCCCCTCAGGCAGGTCCGTGGCAGCACCTAGCTTGGGGGGAAGATGAGGGGCCGCCAGATTCCCCTGGCGGCCCCTCATTCATGACGCGAATCCGCATTGCAACAGGTGCCCGGTGGCAGTGCTGGGCCTAGCCCGACGATGCCAGACGGGGCCTGTTCGCACGGAACTGCCGGGAGCGGTCAACGCTCCGGTAGCAAGCCGCGGCGGCCGGTCAGGGCAGCTGCCCGGCTTGATCGACAACTGCCAGCCTGAGGATGGCTGTTGTGTCGAGGACGGTGCCGACGCTGAGGCCAGACGATGCGCTCACCGCAACTTGCCGCTCGCCGATGAAGGCGTAGGTTCGCGGGTTGAAGATCAGCTGCTCGCTGATCCCCTGGTAGGTCTGCTGCACCGCGACTCCCTGCTGGCCGGCAGCGTTGGCCGCGTGGTCGGCGACGCTGACGCCTGGTATCTGCGCTACCGCGGCGAATAGCGCGGCCAGGGCGGCTGGGCGGACGCAGGACTCGCGGATCAGATCGCCGGCGGTGATGAAGGCCTGCACGGCGGCCGGGTTCTGGCCGTGGCTGTTCCGGTAGAGGTAGGCGAGCATTGCCCGGGCGGTAGTGGGGAGTCCTGTCGGTAGGCCGGCTGCGGCACGCAGGGGCTGTCGGGCACGGCGGCTCCGGCGACAGGGGTGGGGCGGCCATCGCGGCAGCCTGGCAGCACAGTTGTCTGCCAGGGACCGGTCGGCCGGCTCGGGTTGGCAGCGGAGCGAGGCTGCTCGCGCAGCAGTCCGTTCCTGGTGCCAGCGGCCGATAGCCATATCTCGCGCAGGTCCGTGCTCATGTGCACGCTGGTGATGCGGCCGTTGCCGTTGCCGGTCATCGCTGCCGCTGATTCCACCGACTCGATGAAAATGAACTGGGACGGGCGTGCAGCCAGTGCCGGCTGATGTCCCGCGGCGAATGCCGCCCGGCGGAGGATGCTGGCCGCCTGCGCGCTGGCCGCAGGTGATGCGCCCCACAGCCGGAACGTCGAGGCGATGAGCAGCGCCCCGGCGAGGGCCACGGCCAGGCCGCCGGTGACCACCAGGCGCCAGCCGGGCCCGTGCCGCCGGGGCAGCCCCTGCGTGGCCCGGCCTGGCTGTCTGCCGATGCCGGTGATCACCTTGTGCCGCAGCCGCGGCGACGGCCCGCGCAGTTCCTGGTCGAGGGCCTCGCCAAGGTCCCGCAGACTCGCCAGCTCGTTCATGGTCGCTCCTCGGTAACTGCCGCCGGGTTGGTGCCGCCCAGTGCCTCGCGTACCTTCCTGCGCGCCCTGTTCAGGCGCGACCGCACGGTTCCCACGGGGATGCCCAGTGCCTGGGCGGTTTCGTCGTAACTCAGGTCGGCCCAGGCGATCAGCAGCAGGACGCCGCGCTCGGCTGGCGACAGGCGCGCCAGCGCGGCGGCGAGCCGGGCTCTGGCTGCCTGGGCGCTCACGTCGGCCGCAACCTGGTCGGCGAGCCCGTCGGCGGGCCTGTCGGACCAGGCACGCTCCAGGGCACGGAAGCGGGCTTTCTCGGTCCGGTGCCGTCGCGCGATCTCCTTGGTCAGGATGCCGAACAGCCACGGCAGGGCGCTTGCGCGCGCCAGGTCGTAACGCTGCCGGGCCCGGAACGCTGCGAGGAAGGTAGCTGCCACCAGGTCGTCGGCGACCTGGTCGCCGACCCTGCGGCCTGCGTAGCGGTGCAGGATCGCGGCATACCTGTCGTAGAGCACGCCGAACTGTTCCGGCTGCCGCAGGGACTGGCGGATGGCGGCAGAGTCGGCCAGGCCACCGGCCGGCTCGGCAGCGGATTCCAAGGCCGGGCCCCCGGGGTCAGGGGCCGGTTCCTCATTCAGGGTCGTGGCCATGACCATTGAGGCTTGCTCAAGGCGTACTCCCATCGGCGGTTCTTCCGTCACCTGTGTATCGCCAGTTGCGCCGGTTCGAGTTCACCAAGCGGCAGCGGCGGGCATGACGCCACGCTGACGATGGGTGTGATACCAGACGAAACGCGGGGCGTGCTGGTGCGTGCATCGTGATGACTGATGTGCTGATCTTGGTGCGTGGCCGGGTATGAGCCGTTGTCACGGGCGGAGCTGCTGAGCCTGCTGGCCGAGCGGGATCAGGCGGTTGCCGAGCGGGACCGCGTGATCGCGCAGCTGCGGGCGGAGATCGCGGAACTGGCGGTGCGGCTGGCCCGGCTGTAGCGGCTGATCTCGCGGAACACTGGCAACTCCTCGTTCCCGCGGTCGATGGATGACCAGCCTGGCCGCAAACCGCCTACGGGCAATCCCGAGGCGCGGGAGCGGAAGCGCAGGCCGGGCAAGCAGCCGGGCGCGCCGGGGTCGCACCTGGCCTGGAGCGAGGACCTCGACCGGACGGTCCCGCATTTCCCGGAAGGGACGTGCGGGTCCGGCGCCCGGCTGGAGGACGCGCGGGACCGGGCATCGCGGCCTCGAACCAGCAGGTAGAGATACCGCTGGCCGCGGCGACGGTGATCCAGCACGATCTGCACGCGGTGGCGTGCGCCTGCGGACGGTCCACCAGGCAGCCCGGCCCGCCGCATGGTCGCGCTTGCTGACGATCGTGCCCTGACGATAGCGCGGTCCACCGCCGCATGAGACAGCGCAGGCGAGAACGCAAACAAGCAGCGGCTGAATCGAAAATCGGAGCTCAGCTGGGCGCGGCACCACCCGGCGGAGCGTCAGCGGAGCCGAGTTCAGGGTGAGGGTGAGTCGGGTGGGTCAGGCGGCGGCCTCCTGGAGCATGACCTACTTGCCGGATAGCCGTTCCAGCTCGGCGCGAGCAGGTCATGCCAGTCGGGGCCCCAGGTCGGTGAACCGGGCGGCGGGATCGGCCAGCAGGTGCCAGGCGATGACCAGGATGGAGTTGCCGACCGCTACCAGCGCACGCTGCTTGCCGCAGCGCCGGGCGATCCGGAGGTAGCGGGATCCGAGGAAGGTCTTGGTCCGGCTCAAGCGTGGCTGGCCAGCGACCGGATCCGGAACGCGACGGTGGCCTCCATGACTCCGAACAGCAGCAGCCAGACGCCTAGGACGACCACCAGGGCCACCACCGAGATCGCCGGATAGACCAGGAGCACGATCCCGGCTGCGACACTGAGGATGCCCATAAAGGCGGTCCAGCCGCGCGCTGGCATCTCACGATGTGATAGCGCCGCGAACAGTTCAATGGTCCCGTTGACGACCCAGAAGATGCCAAGCAGCAGCGCCAGCACGACAATCGTTATGAGCACGTGCCGCAGCGCGTATAGGCCGATGATCAGCGACAGCACTCCGAGCAGCGCCCACAGTACCCTGGTGCCGCCGGTCACGTCGCTGGACGCGAAAGCTGACACGAACCGGAAGATGCCGGCCACGATGAGCTGGATTCCGAACAGGATCGCGACAACAACCAATGATGGCGTTGGCCAGACCAGGACAGCGACCCCGGCAGCCAGCGTGATAATTCCGAAGGCCAGTACCCAGCCCCAGTGCCGGCCCACCAAGGCAAGGGTGTCCGCAGCATCGGTCCGCAGAATCTGCGTCATATCGGCGTCCTTAACCTTTCACGAGGTCCCACATGGCCCTGAATCCCTCGCTGTTATACCCGCGAGCCGAGCTTCTTGTCCTCGAGCGCGGCACAGGTCCTGAGCCCAGCGGCGTTCCGCTCGCGCACCAGATGAACGGCCATCGGCGGCCTGCATGCCGGGAAGCGAGAGCCATTCAGTATGCGGCTCCGGCGCCAATCAGGACGAACAGGGCCGTTGTCGGGCGGGGAGCAACTCCGGGAGCGGATGCGCATGCATTGCGGTGAGGCGGTGCAGACGGCCGCTCGCAGGACGCAGAACTCGTTGCCGTCAGGGTCGGCCTGAATCTGCCATCGCGAGCTGTCCTCCACGACGGGCCGTCCCTGAGCAGGAATGCACCGGCCGGTAGCCGACGGCAGCCAGTATCAGCAAACGGGCCCGGAGGGCAGTCTCGGCTGCCAGCATGCCGAACGGCTATCGCCATGGCCGGGCGGCATCGTTGAACGAGGGTCAACTGCTGGCGCTCGTGCCGGCAGCGACATTACCGCCGGGAGGCGACAAGTGCCCCACGGCCGATTGCTAGCTGCCGCTCGGTCAACCGTCCTGTTCACGAGTGGCGCTCGGCCAGCGTTAGCTCGACCCCGGTGCCGTTCTCGTAGTAGCCGACGGCGGTGATGGCCTTGCCGGACACACGGGACACCCCTGCCAGCTCACTGGTCTCGGCGCCGGACGGGTTCGGGGTGGACTGGATCACCCACTTCTTGCCGTTCCAGTACTCGGCGAGCGTCACGTCGACCCCGGAACTGTTCTTGTAGTACCCGGCCGCGGTGCACGCGGTGCCGGACGAACAGGACACCGCGGCGAACTCACTGGTCTCGGCGCCGGACGGGTTCGGGGTGGACTGGATCACCCACTTCTTGCCGTTCCAGTGCTCGGCCAGCGTCAAGTCGACCCCGGAACTGTTCTGGTAGTACCCGGCCGCGGTGCAGGCGGTGCGGGACGAACAGGACACTCCGTACAAGAAGCTGTCCTCGGCGCCGGACGGGTTCGGGCTGGACTGGATCACCCACTTCCTGCCGTTCCAGCGCTCGGCCAGCGTCACCCACAGCCCGGAATGGTTCTGGTAAGCGCCCGCCGCGGTACAGGCGGTGCCGGACGAACAGGACACCGCGGCCAGCACGCTGCTCTGGGCGCCGGATGGGTTGGGTGTGGACTGCAGCGTCCACTTCCTGCCGTTCCAGTGCAAGGCCAGCGTTACGACGACGCCGGAATGTTTCTCATACTCGCCGACCGCGGTGCAGGCCCTGCCGGACGAACAGGACACCGCGAGCGGGTCGCTGTCTTTTGCACGGGACGGGTTGGGGGTGGACTGGATCACCCACTTCTTGCCGTTCCAATGCTCGGCCAGCGTCACGTCGACCCCGGAACTGCGCTCGGAGTCCCCAGCCGCGGTACAGGCCGTGCGGGACGAACAGGACACCCCGGCGAGATAGCTGTCCTCGGCACCGGACGGTTTGCGGGTGGACTGGATCGCCCACTTCCGGCCGTTCCAATGCTCGGCCAGCGCCAGGGCAACCCCGGACTTGTTCTCGGAGAAGCCGACTGCAGTGCAGGCTGTGGCGGACGGGCAGGACACCCCGAACATATTCGTATCAACGCCACCGGAAGGGTTCGGGGTGGACTGGATCGCCCAGGAAGGATCTGTCCCTGCGGCGGCGATACCGGGAGCGGCCAGCACGCCGGCCAGGGCAACCGTGGCGGCAACGGCCAGGTGCTTGTTCATCTTCGGCACTGCTTTCACTTGACCGGACGACCTGCTAAGGGCACTAAGCGTAGAAGCACCGGCGCTGGGGGCGCACCTCATGTCTGCCTCTTCCTCTCATCCGCACGCCACCACGCAGCGGACGTGCAGCCCCGATCAGGGCGACGGCGGCGGGAGGCCGACTGGTACGTCCGGGCTCCTGCGCGACATCATGCCGACAGGGCGCCTCACTCGCGGCCCTGCCGATCACCGCAGCTACCCGCCAACCGACGTGTAGATCACCGCACGCTCATCTGGGAACGAGGCCCATCTGCGGTGGATCTTGCGCTGATGAGATCCCCGTAACAGCACCGGCCACACCGCTCCGGGGTGGTCCGATCCCGACACGGGCCACGTGCTTCGTGATTTCCGGTGAACAGTCTCCAGGCATGGTCACCGGCGAGTCTTTAGACCTCAGATAGCGAATCGTCATGCGGAATGCGGTAGCCAACTTCAAGGGCAGCGCGGATCGTGACCTCTTCAGGGTTCACGTCGATGGGCTCTTCCGTACCGCCCGCAGCCAATGCCCGGGCCGCTACAAACGCTGATGTCTCGGCCGTGTGGCCAGTGCTGCGCAAACCAGGCTCCGACGCCCACGCAACTGGACCGAGCTTGATGCTCAGCGCCTGCGCGTACTGTTCTGCACGCGCTCTGGCATCTTCTCCTGCTCGCCGCCGGGCGAGGGCGAAGGACTGGTTCGCTGGTGCGACCATCCAGGACAGACCGCTGATGCTTGCTCCTGCGCCTGCCAGAGCATTCAGCAGTTCGCCCACTCGCGAGGTGTCTCTGATCTCGATCACGGATACACGAAACGCCTGCCAGCCGGTTCGCTGGCTCTCACCTTTCCGCCACCTGGTCTTCGGCTGGACGGCCAGCGCGGCGGTCGTTACCCGGTCGACCGCCGCGTCGAAGTCCGCCAAGACGCCATCGACGGCCGCGGCAGTAGCGGAGGCAATCTGATACGCCTCCTCGCGCGACTGGCCCTCGCCGTCGACGCCGACTCGCACCGAGGCAAGATCCGGCATCGCTCTAACTTCACCCACACCTCGTACAATCAGCTCTCTATCCACGCTCCTGAATCCTAGGGCGGGCCAGCCGGGCGGAATCACCTGGCGCCAGTGATTTTGCCCAAGGAGCAGATACTCGTCGTTCCGGGCGGCTCGCCTCAGCCGTACAACTATGCGGTCGTCCATCAGCCTCAGCTGAGCTGCCGCTCGCCGGGCTCCTTAGTGGTGATCATCCGCGAATTCCGCCGCTGTGCTGACCAGAAAGACGTGCCGACGAGAATTCCGGTTCCCCAGAATGTGGTGGTCCCGGGGATGCGCGCGATGTAGTCGATCTGGCCGCCGGTGGTGCCCATCAGGGAGCTGCTCCACTTGCCAGCGCTTGAGTAATGAAGCACCCAGTTCTTGCCGAACGCGTTGGTGGCCAGGACCCACAGGCCGCCGTGTCGCGGTGCCGGTTGCTGCGGAAGTGCGTGCTGCAGCGTTGCGGGTGCACTGGGGCAGGGCGGAGGAGGTGCCCGGTACCGCGGCACTGAACGTCGGCGGCAAGGCCCAGGTGTCGTGCTGGCGGCCGGGTGACTGCGTGGCCGGCGGATTTTATGCAGACGCGGCCAAGCACCAGCAGGCGTTCGTGGTGACGGAGACCAACGGCCTGTGGCGCGACGCAGTGGAGGTACCGGGAACAGCGGCGCTCAACGCCGGCGGGAGTGCTGAGGTCAGCGCGATATCGTGCCCGTCGGCGCGCAAGTGGCCGCGCAGCGGCTGGGTAGGCCGCGTTACCGTGCCGGAATCAGGCGGTAGATCGCGCCCGCGGTGTCGTCGCTGATGTACAGTGCTGCGCCCGGACCTGGCACGATGTCGACGGGACGGCCCCAGCGGCTGCCGTTAGGGAGCTGGAATCCGGTGACGAGCGTGAGGGCCGGTTCCAGGGTGTGCTGGCGGCTGTTCCAGGCGCAGCCACAGCACCGCGGGCGAGCGCGGCGGGACCCGGTTCCACGAGCCGTGCGCGGCGATGACCGCGCCGCCTGACCAGGGTTTCGGGATGGCGGTGCCGTCGAGGAACGACATGCCGAGCGGCGCGGTGTGGGCCGGCAGCCCGACGGCGAGCCGCGGCAGACTGGCGCAGTTAAGCCGCGTGCCGCCAGGGTTGGTCAGCGCATCGGCAACGAACGGGATGTTCGCGAGCGAGCCGGCCGGGTTGCTCTGGTCCTGATCCGGGTTGCAGTACGGCCAGCCGAGGTTGCGTCCGGCGACGACCGGGACCACCTCGTCGGGCGGGTGGTTGTTGACGTAGGACTGGATCACCAGGCCGAAGGCGTCGCGGTGCCCGCCGTAGCGCCGGTGAAAGGGGTAGGGGATGTTGTCGCGGTTGTTGACGGCGGTCCAGACCACCCCGTCAGGGGCTAGCGCCAGGCCCTCGCCGTTGCGCACGCCACGCTCCGCCACGGTCAGGTCCGCGCCGTCCGGCCGGACTGACATGATCACCGCGCGCGGCGGTTTCATGGTCAGGTCATCGGGGCTGGCGTTTGATGAGCTGCCGACCTCGAAGTAGATCGTGCCGTTGCGGGTGACCACCAGATCCTTGGTCCGGTGCACGTCGTGGCCCGACCGATCGGTGTCGGGCAGATCGCTGACCAGTACCGTGCGCGCACCGTCGATGCCGTGCGGCCCCCAGGGATAGCGGTCGATCTGGTCTGACTCGGCGACGTACAGCACCCAGTGGCCGGACACCTTCGCGAACGCCATGCCCTGCGGCTCGGTCAGCCCGCGAAGCAGCGTGCGCGTGCGCGCGGTCCCGGAGCTGTCCGGGACCAGCTCGTCGATTTTGCCAAGGCCGGGCTCACTGACCAGCAGGTCACCGCCGGGAGTCCAGGCCTCCATCCGGGCATCGGGGACCCTGGCCCATACCCTCGCGGTCCAGCCGCGCGGCGCCTGCAGCATCCGCGGTGTGTTGAGCGGGGCCGCGTCCTCGCTCCTCGGCACGACCAGGCGGATGGTCATCAGCTTGGCGGCAGGCGCGGCCGATCCCGCCTGGGCAGTGACGGAAGCGTCCGGGCTCACGGCCGCGCCGCTGCCCGCCGACCGGGTGCCCGAGCCCGAAGAACAAGCGCCGGCCAGCGTGACGGCGGCGAAAGCCAGGACAACACTGCGCACAGTGATCATACGGCTATTTTCATCGTATTGGGGTGCGCTAGTCGCGCCGGAAGGCCGGCCGCAGCGCCGGCGCCAGCAGCGGTTACGGCACGCTGATCGGATGATCCTGCCAGCTGGTGCGGTCCGGTGCTCGACTCCTCTATCACTCTATTAGGCCAGGCGGATCTGATCGGCTTCAGGGAGCGCGGTCAGGGCTGTGCTGGACCCTGGTCAGGTGCGCGGGCCGGGCGCCGGACCCCCTTACCTCCGGGGCGTTATGCCGACGACGACATTATCCGCAGTTGCCGAGATCAGCGTGGCCCCCCTGGCGACGACCACGGGAGCGCAGGTCGTGCGCGTCTGGCCGTCACCGACCTGTCCCACATGGCTGACGCCCCACGCATACACCTTTCCGGCTGTCGAGATGGCGTAGGACGTGGCGGAGCCGGTAGCCAGGCTCCGATAGGTGACGCCAGCCGGCCGGCGAATCCGCAACGGCGCGGCGCGCCGCAACCCCACTCGGCCGTCGCCTAGCTGGCATGCCCTGTTGGCGCCCCAGGCCCACACCGAGCCATCCGACAGCATCACCAGTGTTTGCCCGTTGTCCCAGATCGACCCGCCCAACGCAACCTGTCGTACCGCCCGCGGGAGGTCAACCCGGACCGGGACATCCGACTGCTGGCCAGCCCGCCCGTCGCCGAGCTGCCCAGCGGCGTTGTAGCCCCAGTCGAAGTACTCCCCGCCCGATAGCAGTGCGCCGGAGTTGGCGAACGATGCCACCAGGCTGGTGACGGCCGAGCCGTCCAGCCCAGTCACCCGAACGGGGGTGGTGGTACTGCGGGTGTTGCCGTCGCCCAGGTCACCGGTTACGTTCTGGCCGCACGCGTAGACGATGCCGCCGGCGTCATACAGCGCGTGATTACTCGCCCCGGCGACGGCGCTGACCGGAATGAGCGGGAGCCGGACCGGAGTGAGATATGACCTAGTGTTGCCGAGGCATAGCTCGCCGCCGCCATTGCGGCCCCAGCCCCACACGTGTCCGTGGGTGTCGACGGCCAGGCCGGTGTTGAACGGCATGACATCAGTGGGTATCCAGGCGATCTTGATTCCGGCGGGGAACCGGACGCGCACCGGCTTGGAGAAGGAGCTTCGCGTGCCGCCGTCGCCCAGCTGGCCTGAGTTGCCGAGGCCCCAGGCATATAGCCTGCCGTCGGTCAGCAGCGCGTACTGCGTTGAGTTCGAGGTGCCGACCTGGGCCACGGTACCCGGCAGGCTCATCGTGACTGGCGCTGTCAGGATGTCGAGGATGCCGCTCTTGGTGCCGAAGAAGGAGCCCCAGTGGGCTACGGCCGCCGCCCGTGTCCAGGGCGCCGGCGTGGCCGCCGGTGCGGTTGGTGTCACCGTAGTCGACGTACTCGCGGGCACCGCCGTCAAAGGGGTTGCTGCCGGGGGCCTGGCACCGGCGGAGCAGCCGGCCATGAGTGCCAGGACCGAAGCCGCTGCGCAAAGGGCAGTTGCCCGAAAAAGTGATCTTCTCTGCGGCGCGCGCAGCATATGTGCCACAGGTGGACAATAGCGGCACCTAGACACTAGCCGTTCACGTACCCTCCCAGGTGAAACCCTTGGGCCGTGCCTGCCGCGGCCTCGCCGGCCATCGCCGTACGCGGCCGGAGACCAGGCTGACGACCTCGACTACGTCAGGCGGTCAAGTCTGCCCGTGCCGATGAGGCTCCAGCTTGTTGACCCGGCCACCGTGCCACGATTGGCTGTGCTCGAAGCCGAGCTCGCCGCCGCTCCCCCAGCGCTGAGAAAACGCTACTGCGCTATAACCCAAGTATCGGGAAAGCCACATCGCTCGCGCAGTTAACAGATGCATCGGCAGCCACGGGAGGGGCGTCAGGAATCCGGGGATGGCCAAAAAGTCGGTGACCGTCGGACGGCTGCGCTGCGTTCCAGGCGAGTGCCACTCATCACAGTGGGCTCGGGAACGGCTTCAGACCGTCAGGAACAGATGGTCGAACCGCAGCCCCAGCCAGGGTCGACGGCCGAACGCCCACGCCTTGCCCGAGGCGATGACCCGCCACACCGGCACCCTGTTGTAGCCCATCAGCAAGGCGTGGTACGCGGACAAGGTCATCACGCAGTCGACGTCCTGCCTCTCTGCGGGCTCGCTCCACGCCCTGCCGTCCGCGATCCGCAGCACGAACCGCTCGCCACCGCGGACGCGGACCTCGAAGCTGCCGGTGAATCGGCTGGCGCTGCGTTCGTCGAGAATGCGCGGGAGCATCTCGCTCATCACGGCGGCGGCCACCGCGGTCGCCGAGGCGGCCGTGTCTGCTGAGGGGCGCAGGTCGGCACCGACGGCGCGGGCGAGGTCGTATCCGTGTACCAGAAACTCGGACACGGCCAACGCCAGCAGATTGCCGACGGGCAGGGCAACCTCAGGCCCATACCAGGGAGCGGGCCGCCGCGCGCTAAGGTCGCGATGCGTGTTGAACGCGGCGAGCAGTGTTGTCGCACCCGAAGTCAGCGCGTCAGCGGCCGCAGCCGGAGTAGGGAATGACGCGTCCTTGACGACTTTTGCGTTGGTGGCGGCGACCGCCTCGCGGAAGGTGGGACCGGAGCCATAGCTGCCGATGAACTCCTTGCCGAAGCGTTCGACGAAGTCCTCACCCCGCAGCGTCGTCGCAAACGCGTCGCATATCGCGCACAGGTGCGCGACCAACTGGGCTTTCGTCCAGTCCAGCCCAGGGACCGGTCCATCCAGCGGCGCGCCGTTACGCACTAGCCCTGCCGCCCGCTCGCACGCATGCTCCAGGGCCTGCCGCACCGCATTGCCGTCCGGCTCAACGCTCGTCATGCGGACAGTTTCCGTCAAGACCGAGGACAATGGAACGTTCTACTGTTCCAATAACTCACACCCTCTTCGCCTGCCGACCCTCGTCGCTGATGGCCGTGACGCTCGGCGCCGCATCGGCGGCCTCATCGGGCGCCATGAGGCTCATCGGCGCGCCATCGTCGGCCTCGGCACCGTCACCGGCGGAAGCGTCAACCCCGCCCGCCAATTCGGCCCAGCCGTGTTCGCCGCACAATTCGGGTGACCGACGAGGCTGCCCCCGGCAGGCCGGTGCTGTCATGGCGGCGTGAGCCCTGATTTCCTGCCTAGTTGACTCGATTCCAGTTGACCACGAACGCCGAGCGGCTGGCGGGCTCGCCCTGGTAGATCTGGCCAGGCCCAGTCGTAGGCTCATGGCTGACCGGGCCGTACGCCACCGACTCGATCGCGGTCCACGAACTATCAGTGAAACTGCCGGTGACGCCCGCTGCGTCAGTCGCGTTGCGGCCATGTAAAACTCCGCGCCGAAATCGGCGGTGCCTACCCACGAGCCGGCCGGATAGCCCTCGGTGATCACCTCAGCGGAGGAGTTGTGCGCACGTCCCCGGAGTCGCGCATTTCGCCGACTGGACAAAAGAATGCCCGGAGGTGCGATCGGTGAGACTGAGAGTGTAAACGCCCGTAGAGGGAGCGTAGGTCACGCTAGACGAGATGTCGTCACCCGGATTCACCGCGAATACGAGGGTGATCCCTGCCGGGAACATCTCATTCCAGGCGTAGTACTCCGGCGTGCCGCCCACGCAGAAATCCGCGACGCCGTCCTGCTCGACAGTCCCATCGGTCCACCCGTCCAGGCCGACCCAGTGGTAGGCGAAAGCGTCGGAGCTGCCGGTCACCGAACAGTTGACCGACGGCACCGTGTACTGCGCCGTGATGCTGTTGAAGGTCTTCGACCCGCCCTTCTTAGGCAACGCGACGTATCCGGACCAGTTGCCGGAGTCGTCAATGGGGATCCCGAGCCGAGTTGGCCTGGGCCGTGCTCTTGACGTGCAGCGCCGGGTGCGTCGTGCCCTTGAGCGACGGCAGCACGGGTCCATGACTGCCCGGCACTGCCGCCGCTGCGGCGGCACCTACCCCGGTCAGAAGCCGATGGGCCGCGTGCCCCCGGCCCGCGACGGCGGCCAGGCTAGGACAGCCGCCTCGGCGGACAGCCAGGATGCGCCTGGTCTGTAGGCGCGCGGCCGGAGGTAGGTCCAGTAAAAGTTCGCGTGCGCGATGACCTGGTCCGGCGGCGGCCCCTCCACTGCGTCTGGTCCCCGTCGTGTGCGCGTTGCCGACAAGGATCGCGTCATAGTCCCTGGCGAACGCGCGGTCGCTCCCCTGCGCGAGGTGCTTGTCGGAATGCTGGACCCAGACAACTGCTGCGCCCTAACCTCCGGCTGCAAACGATCAGTGCTCGTTCTCGTATTTGAACGACAGCTGGAGCTTGGTACGGTACGTGATCGCTCCGCCTTCATCCAGGTGAATGTCCTGCTTGACGACTTCTGCAACCCGCAGATCGCGGATCGTCTTGGCGGACGTCTGGAGGGCCTCAGCAGCCGCCTCCTCCCATGATGTGCTGCTGGTCCCGATGACTTCGATTACCTTGTACACGCTCATGCCGTCCTCCTCGTGCCAGGAGCCAGTCGCGACGATCGATTCCGGCGCGCCTCGCGTGCGCCCGTTCGGACCGGCCGCTGAGATTGGCGGGTTGTTGCTTGCAAGAACGAACCTAGACCTTCTTGCCGGACATCGTCCCTGTGGCGGACAACCGGCTGCCACAGCGGACTGGCGCCCGGCCGGCCCCAGCCATCGAATGGACGGCTCCGCTTCCGTGAACGGCCAGGAAGTGGTCAATGAGAACTTGATGAAAGCGGGTTCAGCCCACGCGAGCTCGGGACAGACTGATCGGCGGATACCACCGCGCCGGGCTTTACCGCAGGAGGTCGCATGCGCAGCAGGCTGGTTGCTCTCGCGGCAGCGGCAGCCCTGCCGCTCACCGCAGTATCGGCGGTCGGTGCCGCGGCCGCAGCCACGGGCTCATCGGCGTCACGGAACGCTCCGGCCAGCAGCCCGTGCGGCAGGCTGAGGATGCCGCCGCACTCCTACCGCCATGTCGTCTGGGTGTGGATGGAAAACCACAGCTACAGCACGATCATCCGGTCACGCCAAGCTCCGTACATCAACAAGTTGGCGGCAAGGTGCGGCCTGGCCACTAACTACCACAACATCTCCCACCCCAGCCTGCCGAACTACATCGCCGCCACTTCGGGGCTCAGTTATGCGGGCATCGCGAGGTTCACGCCCGATTGCAATCCGGTACCGGGCTGCACTACGTCGGCGCGCAGCATCTTCAGCCAGGGCGAAACGTGGAAGGCGTACGAGCAGTCGATGCCGTCAAACTGCGCCAAGGCCGACTCGGGCGAGTACGCGGTGCGCCACAACCCGCCGCCGTACTACACGCGGCTGACGGGATGCGCTTCCTTCGACGTACCGTACTCGCGGCTCGCAACCGACCTAGCTCGCGGCAAGCTTCCGGCGTTCTCGTTCATCACGCCAAACCTGATCAACGACATGCATGACGGCACGATCGCCGATGGCGACAAATGGCTGGCCGCCAACCTGCCGAAGATCTTCAACAGTCCTGACTACCGGAACGGCTCGACCGTGGTGTTCGTCACCTGGGATGAAGGCGAAGGCGGCACGAGCCAGAAATGCGCGACGAACACGAGAGATGTCGGGTGCCGCGTGGCCACCATCGTGATCAGCCCGAGCACTATTCCTGGCACCCGGTCCGCGCGGCTGTTCAACCACTACTCGCTGCTCGGCACTGCGGAGCAACTCCTGCACCTGCCACGGCTGGGCCTGGCTGCGTCGTTCCCGACTATGACTGCGGCGTTCCGGCTCTGATACGCGGCGGCTGAGATCGTTCTGGCCGGGAGAGGTCGCGGTGCCACGCCCGTCCGTGCGCCACGGCTAGCATGCGAGCTATGAGGTTCGCGATCTCGATCCCGCAGTTTTATGCCGACGGCGAGTTCGATCCGGCCGCGTTCCGCGCTTACTTCAGCCGGGTGGAGGACCTCGGTTACCACAGCGCGTGGGCGCAGGAACAGGTGCTAGGCGCGGCGCCGCAGCTTGCGCCCGCTGAGGCCATGACCTATGCAGCCGCCTGCACCCAGCGGCTGCGCATCGGCTGCGTGGTCTTCGTCTCCACGCTGCACAGCCCCGTGCAACTCGCCAAGAGCCTGAGCAGCCTGGACCAGCTGAGCCAGGGCAGGCTCGACATCGGGGTCGGCACCGGCGGTAAACACCGTCCATTTGCCGCATTCGGCCTGAGCCCGGACCGGTACGTCGCGCGATTCACCGAGGGGCTGGCGCTCATGAAGGCGCTCTGGACCGAGCCTCGCGTGACCTTCAACGGGGAGTTCTGGCAGCTGGCCGACGCCGCCATGGAGCCTAAACCCGTCCAGAAACCGCATCCGCCGGTCTGGTTCGGCGCGAACGGCAGCCCCGCGCTGCGCCGCGCCGCCCGGCTCGGAGACGGCTTCTTCGGCGCGGGGTCCGCCAGTACCGCCAGGTTCGCCGACCAAGTCAAGGTCGTCCGCCAGGCACTCGCGGAGATGGGCCGGACTGAGCAAGACTTCCCGATCGCCAAGCGCGTGTACATCGCCATCGACGAGAACGGGGCACGCGCGCGGGACCGGATCTATGCCGCGCTTGAGCGTCTCTACGGCCGCCGATCTCCAGACATCGAAGCCGCTGCCGTCGCCGGGACCGCTCGCGAATGCGCCGCCGAAGTCGCCAGGGTAGCCGCGGCCGGCGCCGAGCTCATCCTGTTCACTCCCCTGTTCGAGCAAGCCGAGCACGCCGAGCGGATTGCCGCCGAAGTCCTTCCCGGGGTGGTTTGACGCCATCCGCTGGCACGGGAGCAGCGCCGCACTGCCCGTGAATGACCGCTGCTAGCGGAGAGTAAATGGGCAGTCGCATAATGTAATGCCAGTTACAGGGCGGTAAGTTATGTCGGTGCGTGCTACCCGGCTGATAACCCATGGCGATGCGGCTGCCCTGGCGGCATTGGTACGCATTAATCGCCGATTCCTTGCGCCCTGGGAACCGCTCCGCTCCGACAGCTATTTCACCCTGGCCGGTCAGCAAGATGCCATCGCCGATGTGCTGGCCCGCTCTCACGACGGCTCCGTCCTGCCGCACGTGATTCTGGATCCGTCCGGGCGTCTGGTGGGCCGCATCACGCTCAACGGCATAGTCCGGGGCCCGTTCCAGTCGTGCAGCGTCGGGTACTGGGTCGCGGAGGCCGACACTGGCCGTGGCCTGGCCACTGCGGCTGTGGCCGACATCATCACCGTGGCATTCGGCGAACTCGGCCTGCACCGGATCCAGGCGGAAACCCTGCTGCACAACACCGCCTCCCAGCGGGTTCTGCAGCGTAACGGCTTCGTGTGTATCGGCACCGCGGCTGCCTACCTGAAGATCGCCGGATGGTGGCAGGACCATCACCTGTACCAGGTGCTGAATCCCGCAGCCTGAGCGTCGTCAGATCCGGGCGAGCTGAGCTTCCGCCATCGCCAGGACGCGGGTGACATCGCAGCCGAAGCGGACGTCGCACGGGTGCGTCAGCCGTCCAGTCCTGGCGCTGTCGGATAGCTCGGTGAGGGCCACCCGAAGCGCGCTCAGCGGATCGGCCGCCAGCGGCGGCGCAGTCCACCTGCCCTGCTCGCCCCATAGCGACAGGTCGAATCCAGCCGCTGCCGCGGGCGCGCTCAGGGTGAGAGTCGCGGTGCTGATGGCGCCGTTGTCGTGCCGCAGCACCAGGCAGCTCAGGTCCGCGTGGCCGGCCACAGCCGTCACAGATTCAACCGGGCCGAGGCTGACCCATAGCAATGACAGCGCGTGCGGTCCGAGGTCCCACAACCCGCCCTTATCGTGCCGCCAGGGCGTGTCGAACGGGCTGGACTCGACGAGCACTGACCCGAGCCAGTTCGATTCTCCGCCCGCCCAGCCGCCGCTGCTTGTCACCTCGGCCAGCCATGCGCGCACTTCGGGCTCGAACCTGGCGGTGAAGAAAACGACGGTTGCGACCTTCGCCTCGGCCACTGCCGCTGCCAGCGACTCCGCGGCCGCCGCACTGGTGGCAACCGGCTTCTCCAGCAGCAGGTGCTTGCCGGCCCGAGCCGCGCGGATGGCGATGGAGTTCTGCACATCGGGCGGCACCGAGAAGGCGACCGCATCGACGTCGGCCAGGAACGCGTCGATGTCGGCGTACGCGGTCGCGCTGTGCTCGCCCGCCAGGGCCCGGGCCGCGGCCAGGTTGCGTCCCCAGACCGCGGACAGCTCAATGCCCGGCGTGGTCGCAAGCGCCCGCGCGTGCGTGACGCGGGCCCAGTAGCCGGTGCCGACAAGTCCGAACCTCAGCGGCCGGGTCTCCGCTGATATCCCCGGCGGCGGTGTCATCAGGGTCTGTTCCCGGATTCGGTGCCTGACTCGGCCACCGTCTTCATCCGTTCGAGCGTCGTCCGCATGCCAGCTAGGTTCGTCCGCCCGCGGGACCACCCGGCAAGCACCCAGTAGAGGCGGATGGCGGGCACGGAGGCCAGCTCGAAGGACTCAGTCACGTCGGTGCCGTCGGCCGCCGGATCTAGCCGGTAACGCCAGGTGTTCAATGTCGTGCCGCCTGGCCCCATCACCGCGAAGGCGAACTCCCGGCCCGGCTTGCAGGTCACGACCCGGCATGTCGTCCAGTACACCGGACCGCGGCCATTGCGCTTGACGTGGCCGCGGAAGCGGGCGCCGTCCTTGGGGCCACTGGCTCCGTCCAGCCACTCCGCCTCGAAGGTCTCGGGGCTGAACTCGCCGATCCGGGTGATGTCGCTCACCAGGTCGAATACCTCGTCAGCGGGTGCCCCGATATGCACAGTTACTGAACCTCGCACCAGACGAGGATAAGGCCTGCGATGCCGGAGTGGTCCCTGCAGCTGCCCGCGGCCCCGGTGCCCGGCTCCCCTACGCTGTCGCCGTGGTCGCAACGGCAGCAGGAACGCCGACAGCAGGAACGCAGACAGCAGGAGAGCGCCAGCCGCGATGCGCCGGGACGTCCGGTTGCTCGGCGAGATCCTGGGCGAGGTGATCCGGGAGTCGGACGGGCAGGATCTCCTGGATGACGTCGAGGATCTCCGGCGCCGCGTCATCGCGGCACGCCGCCACGAGCCAGCCGCAGAAGTTGCGCAGGGTGGCCATGTGCGCGCCCAGGCCGATGACGCCATCGCAGCCCTGGTGGCCAGCTGGCCAGTGCAGCGCGCTGAAGCGGTCGCGCGCGCGTTCAGCGTCTACTTCCATCTGGCGAACCTGGCCGAGGAACACCAGCGGATCAGGACGCTGCGCGAGCGTGACACTGGCACCAAGCCGGTACGCGAGTCGCTCGCGGCCGCGATGGCGATCCTGGCCGACACGATCGGCGACGATCAGCGGGCGGCCCTTATCGGGCGCCTTGAAGTGCACCCGGTGCTGACCGCGCATCCCACCGAAGCCCGGCGGCGCGCCGTCACCGAGGCGCTGCGTCGGATCGGCGCCCAGCTTGACGCGTTCGACAATCCGCAGCTGGGCGCCGCTGCGCACGCGGAGGCGCGGCGCCGACTACGGGAGGAGATCGACTTGCTGTGGCGCACCCCCGCACTGCGCAGCCAGGCAATGCGGCCCCTTGATGAGGTTCGGTCCGGCACCGCCATATTCGACGAAACCCTGTTCCGCCTAGCACCCGCGGTGTACCGGGCGCTCGATCAGGCCCTGCAGGGAGAGGCTTCTGGCGTCTCACCGCCGCAGGCACCGCCGTTCCTCCGGTTCGGCAGCTGGATCGGCGCGGACCGAGACGGCAATCCGTTCGTGACTGCCACGGTGACCGAGCAGACGGCAGCCATCCAGGCTGATCATGCGTTGCGTGCCCTGGAGAATGCGACGGCCAGGATCGGGCGGTCACTGACGCTGGCCGAGGTGCTTCCGGCGGCCCCGGCTGGCGGCAAGCCGGGACCGGGCGGATGGGCCCGCGCGAACCTCGCCGCCGCGCTCGCCGTGGCTTCCCAGCACCACCCCGCGCTGATCGGCGATCTGAGCTCGCGGTCGCCAGCCGAGCCGTACCGGGTCTACCTCCTGTACCTGGCGCAGCGCCTGCTGGCGACGCGGCTCCTGCCGCCACGCGCTGAGGATGATGGCACTGAAAGCGACGGTAAGGAGGGTAACGGGGGCGCGGCTGATGCGGCCGCCATCGGTGCCGGGCTCGCGTTCGGGTCGGCGGCCGAGTTCGTCGCTGCGCTTCGCCTGGTCCAGCAGGCGCTGGCCGAGTCGGGTGCGAAGCGCCAGGCCTACGGCGAGCTTCAGCACCTGATCTGGCAGGCGGAGACGTTTGGCTTCCACCTAGCCGAGCTGGAGATTCGCCAGCACAGTGCCGTGCATGCGGCCGCGCTCGCGGAGCTGCGAGCAGGTCGCGAGCTGTCGGCACAGAATCAGCTGTCAGCACAGACTCAGGAGGTCCTCGCGACCTTCCGGGCCATCCGCTCTATCCAGCTCCGGCACGGTACCGAAGCCTGCCGACGGTACGTGGTCAGCTTCACGACCTCCGCGGCGGACATCTCGGCCGTCTATGAGCTGGCCGAGTTCGCCTGCTCAGGTCAGCCGCCAGTGCTGGACGTCGTGCCGCTGTTCGAGAGCGGCGACGACCTGGCCAGGGCCGTGCCCATTCTGGACGAGATGCTCACGCTGGACCGCGGTCAGGCACCGCCTTGACCAGACTGGCCGGCGCCTGGAAGTGATGCTCGGCTACTCCGACTCAGCCAAAGAACTCGGCATGGTCAGCGCCACGCTGCGGCTATTCGATGCCGAGCTCCGGCTCGCCGCTTGGGCTGGGCAGCGCCAGGTGCAGCTGGTGCTGTTCCACGGCCGGGGCGGGGCGCTTGGCCGCGGCGGCGGCCCGGCCGGACGGGCCGTGCTGGCACAGGCACCGGGCTCAGTCGACGCCCGGTTCAAGGTCACCGAACAGGGCGAGGTCATCTTCGCCCGGTACGGCCATCCGGCGATCGCGCAGCGGCATCTGGAGCAAGTGACCTGGGCGGTCCTGCTCGCATCGGCGCCCGGCCAGGCACGCGTGCCCGGGGCTGCTGCCGACCATCAGCCATTTGCGCCGGTGGCCCGGGCGCTGGAAGCCGGGGCCTGGCGGGCTTACCGCGCGCTGGTCACGGCGGACGGGTTCGCCGAATGGTTCGCCCGGCTCAGCCCGCTGGCTGAGATCGGCCGCATGCGCCTAGGGTCACGGCCGGCGCGCCGCGGTCTGGGCGCGCCGGCCGGCCTGGCCGACCTGCGGGCGATCCCGTGGGTGTTCGCGTGGGCCCAGACCAGGATCAACCTCCCCGGCTGGTACGGCCTTGGCAGCGGCTTGGCCGCCGCGATCGAGCGCCCCGGTGGGCTGGCGGCAGCCCGCCGCGCCTATCAGGACTGGCCGCTGCTGGCCGTACTGCTCGACAACGCTGAGATGAGCCTGGCCAAGACCAATCGGCACATCGCGGTCCGGTACCTGGCACTCGGCCAGAACGAGCCGCTGGCCGACCAGGTACTGCAGGAATACGACCTCACCCGGCGGCTGGTCTTGGAGGTCACCGGGCATGACCGCCTGCTGGCTGGACGGCCCGTGCTGTCGCGCGCCGTGGCGCTGCGCGATCCGTACGTGGACGCGCTGTCCCACCTGCAACTGCGCGCGCTGGCCGAGGTACGCGCGGCCGAAGGCCGGGCGCGAACCGAGGCACTTGAGCGTTTCCTGCTGCTGACGGTGAATGGCGTAGCGGCAGGCCTGCAGAACACCGGCTGACGAACCGGCTGGGCGCTCCGGCAAGCTGACCGCCTGGACTGGCTCCACACTGCCGCTCCAGAGTGCTGCGAGCCGTCAGGGCACAGCGGTGAAGAACTCGTAGGCAATCCCATCGGGATCGCGCACATACACGCCACGGCCCCCGCCGAGCGTGTTGATCTGCTTGTCGGTCACCCTCGGCGCCGATCCCCAATCAAGCCCGGATTGCGCGGCAACGTGCAGGCACGGTCAAAGACGCCGTCGTCCACGAGGAATGCGTAATGGCCGGGTCGCCCGCCAATCCGATCGTCGAAGTCGAAAGTCAGGTCCGCATTGATCCGGACCGGCACGAATGGGCCCGCCGCTGGCTGCACGCCGATGCCAAGCAGATCGGCCAGTAGTTGTGCGCTGCGCCGCTTGTCACGGACGGGCCCGATGGTGTGGTTCAGGACGATGCTCAAGCGGAACCTCCCTGCGCGGATTGCTCGAGTTCCTGCGCGGCCAGCCGCCGCAGGTAGGCGGCGAATCGCCGGGCATCACGGCTCGGCCAGCCGGCTGTCATCTGAAGGAATACGTCCCCCTGCCAGACTCTGGCGCGGGCCAGCAGTGAGCGCCCTTTGCCAGGCGGAACAAGGCCGGACCGCCAGCGGCGACGCGAGTCGCACGCAGTTCGCGGCTGAGTAGCGTGAAGTGGTGAGCAGGCCGCGAAGCTGGCCGTGGTCACTGGCACGCAGGTCGGCGACTGCGGCGCGGTTTCAGCGGACTTTCTGCTGGGTATCGAAAGGGTGTTCGATGTGTGGGAGCGCCTATGAAGGGTGACAGGGTCGAGATCGTTGTCGACGACGGTGGTGGCAACCGGACATACGAAGTGGCCGCAACGCGAGCGGGTCGGCGGGTTGAGGTCCTGAACCGTCGGGGCTTTGTGGAGGTCAGCGAGCTCACCCGGAACGGGACTCCGGTACGCACGGCCCGGTTTATGGCCACCCGGATTATCGCCCTGGTTGAGTACCCGGCGACCGATCATTCCGGCAGCCAGACTCTCGGCTGACTCCGGGCGACTGCAGGCCTAAAGACCCTGGGCAGGCCTGCATGCCGTGCCTACAGTCGCTGACACTCAGTGACGTCTGGAGTGCTCGTGCCTGGTCCTCGCGTTCCCGCGGTCAGCCTCGCTGCTGTCGCGCTCGCGCTATCGGTAGCTGCACCGCTGGCGGCCCCGGCTCGGGCGGCTCCGGCGGCAGCCGGGCCGGGCACCCCCGCCCGTTACCAGGCCGGCGCGTCCGCCACCCCGTACATCGGGGCAGCCTTTGACACTTGTGACGCGCCACCGCTGACCACGATGTCCGCCTGGAGCGGCGCGCCGTACCGGGCTATCGGCATCTACGTCGGCGGCGTGAACCGCACCTGCGCGCAGTCGCTGCTGACTTCTAGCTGGGTCACAGCGGTATCAGTGCTCCGCTGGCGGCTGCTGCCGGTCTACAAAGGCCTGCAGGCGCCATGCGGCGGCAAACCGACCGACCAGAAGATTGTCCCGTCGGAGGCGGCCAGCCAGGGCACCGCGGCAGCCGATGACGCGGTAGCCAAGGCGAGGGCACTAGGCCTGATTGGCGGCAGCGCCCTCTACAACGACATGGAGACCTACGCCACCGGCAACTCGTCCTGCCGGACGGCGGTGCTGACCTACCTGTCCGCCTGGACCGCCGAACTGCACCGCGTCGGCTACGTCGCGGGCGTCTACGCCCAGCTTGCCTCTGGTGCCACCGACCTGGCCGGGGTGTACACGTCTAGTGCGTACGCGCGGCCAGACGCGCTGTGGATCGCGCGGTACGACGGCAGCCCGTCGCTGACCGGCTGGGCCGGCGTGCCGAACGCCGACTGGGCCGTGCACCAGCGGGCGAAGCAGTACCGCAACACCCACAACGAGACCTACGGCGGGGTGACGCTCAGCGTCGATAACGATCAGTCCGACATCCCGGTGGCCACCGTCGCTTATAGCTATGCGGTCACGAGCCTAACGCCGCTCAGTGCGCACACCGGGCCATCAACTACCTATCCAGTGGTCAAGTCCTACCGGTCCGGCTCGGTGCTGACCGTAGCCTGCCAGGCGCCCGGCCAGAAAGTTGGTGCCACCAGCGTGTGGGACAAGCTGGCTGACGGCAGTTATGTCACCGACTACTACGTCAGCACACCATCCGGTGCTGGCTATAGCGCGCCGTTGCCACGGTGCACCTATCCCTTCCAGGTCATTGTGGCCAGCGGGCTCAGCGAGCGGACCGGCCCGGGCGCCAGTTACCCGGCGCGGGCCATCCTGTCCGATGGCGCGCTCGCCTGGGTGACGTGCCAGCGCGCTGGCAGCAAGGTCGGCACCACCAAGGTCTGGGACAAGCTGCAGGATGGCCGCTGGGTGACCGACTTCTACGTTTCCACGTTCAACAAGACCAGCTACAGTCGGCCAGTCCCCCGCTGCTGACTGCACCCCAGGCGCTGGGGTCTGGCCAATGGCGCGTTCAGGATGAAGGCCGGCGGCGTAGCCCGAGGGCAGCCAGGCTGAGCCCGGCCAGCGCGATGATCGGGCCGACCACAGCCCAGAAAGTGACGCCGGACATCACGCTGCCGCCGAGGATGCCGACGCCTTGCAACGTAAAGATGACGCCGGCCACCGCTATTACCACGCCCGCGCCGACAAGCACTCCCCAGCTCATAATCGCTGCCTTTCTCGCCGCAGTGCCGCCGCGCCGCGCAGGCAGCACGCAATGCTCAACCTGCCCGGTCAGCCATGCGCTGCCGATAGCGCCGTCAGGACGGTAAGCGCGATCGACAGCGTCGCTGCCAGCCCGTGCAGCGTGACTAGCCGCGGCGGGAACGCCCAGGCGGTGCTGACCTTGCGCTGCGCATCACTGCTGCTGCGGATCAGCCAGCCGAGCCCGGCGGCCATCGTGACCAGCAGGATGCCGAACGCTATCCAGGCTAGCGGCTGGTAGTGCACGTACACATACATCGACCAGGCGGCGAGGCCGCCGATCGCGAGCGCGGGATGGCTGAATTCGAGCAGCGGGTGTTCCCCCGGCGGGGTCGCAACCCGCGTGTGCGGCGGACGCGACGGTGACCCGTCGGCGGCGAGCGGCACAGCAGCTGACCTGGCTCGCGTTTCGGGCGGCAGGCTGGCCGCCTGCAAGGTGGCCGCGTGCTTGCCGGTCGGCTGCAGGACGCCCGGCTGCTGGGTGCCAGCCTGAGCGGCGGCCGCTCGCCGGGCCGAGTTGCCAGCCCGGAGCATGGTCAGCCCGACGGTCGCGGTGGCAAGCCACAGCACCAGCACTACGATGGCCAACGCCGATCCTCCGCACTCGGTCTTCGGGCCACCACGCTAGCCGATGCTGGCTGCCCACCTCGATAATGGCTACCGCCGCTGCGGACTAGCGCTGTATCCACAAAGTGAGCCACATGCCTTTGTAGGGTCGTGCGAACACCTGGTGGAAGTCATGGAACAGCTCCAGGCTCTCCTCGCGCATCGGCCCTGCCGACAGCCACCGTGACGGCCGAAACCCGATCACCCAGATCCGCCGGTACGAGAACATGAGCCGGCCGATGGCAGGCAACGGCTTGTCGATGCCGTCATAGGACGCTGCGGCGGCTGGTGGTACTGCAAGCGCGAAATCCGTGGTCTTGCGGAATTCATACGGGTAGCCAAGTTCCGCCTTGCGGTAGAACGAGCTCAGGTAGAGGATGCCGTCGCCGCTGCGAGCGTGTTCCCCGACGTAAAACGACGGCCCGCCGAAGTCGAACCCGCGGCTCACCGGAAGGCGCTTATATTGCTGCGCCCGGAACTGAAGCGGCAGCAAGCACATGCACACGACAAGGCCGGGCAGCATTATCAGCTCTTTCGCGCGTGCGGCCGCCGCCAGCTGCCGCCCGATCCGGTAAGCGCCGTAGCCGGCCAGCATGGCGGCCCCGGCCTCCCCGTAGAGGACATAGCGATCCTGGTAAAACGGCCGCGCGGCGAGTGACTCCATGATTAGCAGGCTTGCCGGGATCAGGAGTAGCGGCACTGCAACCGACGGCACGGAGATTCCGCCGCTGCGCCACCATCGGGACTCGGACTGCGCACTGCTCCCAGCAGCCGCGCAGCCGCTCCGCTGCCGCCACCACTGGCCGGGCGGCAGCACGGCGACGACGGCGCATGCAGTCACGAGGAAAGCGGCCGGCAACGTTATGCCGAAGTACTCGCGATACAGCTGCCAGAGGTCGTTCAAGCCCGGTGGACGTATAAAGTTCGCGACGCCACGCTCCAGGAAGCCGAGCAGCAGCAGCGGCGTCGCCAGCACCGCGCTTATCGCCGACGTGACAGCCCAGTGCCGGATGGCGCGCCCGCCGTACCGGGCCAGCAGGACCATGACCGCATGCGCAGCCAGCACCAGGAGCACCATATAGTGCAGGTAGACGCCCAGCGTGACCAGCGCGCCGTAGCTAACCCACCAGCGCGAGATGCGGCCTGGACCGGACTTCTCGGCTTGCAGCGCGTTCAGCAGGGCCAGCGTCTGGCCGAGGACGCAGGCGTACACCAGGGCATACGAACGCGCGGTCTGCGCGTAGGCGCTGATTCCCGGCGTCATCGCCATGATCAGGCCGGCGAGCAGCCCGGCCCAGCCGGATCCGGTCAGCCGCCGAACAATGATCACCATCAGCGCCGAGCCGACGACCATCGCGATCACCGACGGCACGCGGATGACCTCGGGACTTCTGCCTACCACCATCCAGCCGTGCAGCAGCAGGTAGTACAGCCCGTCCGTGCCAGGCGTCGTCGTGCCGGAGCAGGTGCGCGAGCTGGGCCAGGCTCAGCGAGGCCGCCCAGCGGCTGGCGACTTCGTCGTTGCTCATGGCCGAGTGCCGGGCCAGCCCCCACAGCCCGAACACGATCATCGTCGCGGCCACCACGATGACTGGCGCGCACCTGACCGCAGTCGCCGTCCATCCTGAAGGGCGCGCGGTAGCTACAGGATCGGCGGCCGGTACGGGATTGGCTGCCGTCTCCGCGGTGGCAGCCGTCTTACCTGGCTGGCCTGGGGGCGGCGGCTTCAACCAGAACATGGCCTCGTCAGGGTAGTGCATAACGGTCAGGCCCGGCCCAGGAGGACACATATCACCCAGCGCCCAACCTGACGTGTCGTGACCGGATGTGCAGTGGCAGCCCGCGCGGACCGCGGATATGGCCGCCGGCAAGGTCACCGCGGCCTGGTCGAACTGGGCTAGATCGCGGTCGGCACCCCGCAGGCTCGGAGGGTGGGCCGAGGACGGTTCAGAGAAGCTCGACACGAGCCACGGCTTCCCGATCGCTGAGATGCGCTATCGCAAGCCGCTGCTGTGAGCCGGCCAGTCTTCCGGTCCGGTAGCGATCGCCTTCGGGCTGGGTGCGGAGCCCGTGAACTGGGAAAACCACCTGACGGGCAGCCGCTTCCATTGATCATCCGCTTAGTTTCGGGCGTTCTGCCTAAGATGGTCGTCATGTCTGCGCGAGGGCAAGGAAGAGCATGCCGTTCGATATAGCCGAGGCGTTCGCAGCACGGTCCGGGGAGAACTTCGCCCTGCACGAGCGGTACCTGAACCGCCAGCTCGCCAGGACGCTCAAAACCATCGGGTTCGACCGCGAGTATGTCCGCGGCGAGGGCAGTTACCTCTATGACGCCGCCGGGCAGCGATATCTGGACTTCTTGTCCGGATTCGGGGTCTACGCCCTCGGCCGCAGTCATCCTGGCGTGAAGGCCGCGCTGCACCAGGCACTCGACCTGGACTTGCCCAATATGGTGCAAATGGACTGCGCCCTGCTGCCGGGACTGCTGGCCGAGCAGCTTGTGGCGCGGGCGCACGCGGGAATCAGCCGGGTCTTCTTCTGCAACTCCGGCGCCGAGGCCATCGAGGCCGCCATCAAGTTCGCGCGGCAAGCGACCAGCCGGTCGAAGGTCCTGTACGCCGACCACGCCTTCCACGGGCTGACGACCGGTGCGCTGGCCTTGAACGGAGGCGCCGAATTCCGGCGCGGCTTCGGAACGCTGCTGCCTCAGACCGTCCCCGTTCCCTTCGGGAATCTCGAGGCGCTCGAGGAACAGCTGCGCACCGGCGATGCTGCCGCGTTCATCGTCGAGCCCATTCAGGGCAAGGGCGTGTACTGCGCGCCGCCCGAGTACTGGACGGCTGCCCAGGAGCTGTGCCGGCGGTATGGGACGCTGCTGGTCATCGACGAGGTCCAGACCGGGCTCGGCCGGACGGGCAGGTTCTTCTGCCACGAGCACTGGGGCCTGCAACCAGACATCATCACCGTGTCCAAGGCGCTGTCCGGCGGCTACGTCCCGGTCGGCGCCATGCTGACCACCGAGAAGATTTACGCGAGCGTGTACCACTCGATGGAGGACGCGCTCAAGCACTCCACCACGTTCGGCCGTAACCAGCTCGCGATGGTGGCGGCCCTGGCCACCCTGGCGGCGTTCGACGACGAGGACATCGTCGCCCGCGCGCAGCGCACCGGGCTGGCGCTCGCGGACGGGCTGAAGTCCATGGCCGACCGCTACGAGCTGATCAGCGACGTGCGCGGGCTCGGCCTGATGATCGGAATTGAGTTCGGCGAGCCGGAATCAAAGTCGGCGAGCTTGCGGTTCCGTGCCGTTGAGCGCCTCCGGCACGGAATGTTCTCGCAGCTCGTCGTCGTTCCGCTGTTCCACCGGCACCGGGTACTGACCCAGGTAGCGGCCGACAACGTCAACATCGTGAAGCTGCTGCCGCCGTTGATTAGCGGGCCGGAGGAGGTTGATTACTTCCTGCAGGCCTTCGATGACGTCATGGCCGACGCGCATCGCGGCTCCGGGCTCACCTACGAGTTCGGCCGGACGATGGCTCGTGGCGCGCTCGGCCGCAAGCCGGGGCGGGCCGCCGCCAGGCCGGCCAGTCCGGCGGTCGCGAACGCTCCAGCGCCGGACGCTCCCTCCTGGCAGGCGCCGCAGCGACATGCGCAGCGGGATCCCGGCCTGGCGTCCGAGGCCGGCTACGCGCCCGCGGTCACCCAGCTTGAGCCCGGCGACCGGGTTGTCATCACCGGCGCCTCTGGGTTCATCGGCTCGGCCGTCACCCGGCTGATAGCCGAACGCGGCGCCCACGTCGTCGCGGTCGTCGAGCCAGGCGCGGATGTGCGTAATCTCCGCGGCCTGACCGTCGAGCAGATGGTCGTGGATATCCGAGATCGCGGTGCGGTCAGGTCGGCCTGCGAAGGCGCCCGTTTCGTGTTCCACCTGGCAGCGATCTACCGGTTCTGGGCTCGCGACCCGAGCGTGTTCAATGCGGTGAACGTCGGCGGGACCATTAACGTCCTTGACGCGGTCCGGGCTGCCGGCTGCGAACGGCTGGTATTCACATCCACCGTCGGCGTGCTCGGGCTGGCAAAGGCTAACCAGGGCGTGCCCGCCGACGAGACGTCCTATGCCGACATCGGGCACCTGTTCGGGCACTACAAGCGGACCAAGTTCGCCGCCGAGCACGAGGTGCTGCGGGCGGCCGCGGAGGGCCTCCCGGTCTGCATTGCGATGCCCACCTTCCCCCTCGGTCCTGGTGACCGCACTCCCACGCCGACGGGCAAGCTGGTACTGGATTTCCTGAACGGCAGAATGCCGGCCTTGGTGGATACTGCCCTGAACGTCAGCCATGTCGACGACCTGGCCCTCGGTCACCTGGCCGCACTGGAGCACGGGCGGACCGGGCGCAGCTACATACTCGGTGGCGAGAACCTCTCGATGCGGCTGATCCTGCAGATGCTCTCGGAGCACTCCGGGCTACCGATGCCGCGATTCCAGGTGCCGCGCGGACTCGTACTGTCGGCCGGGGTCGCGTCGAGTTTCGTCGAGGGCAGGGTGTTGCGACGGGAGCCGCGGGTGGCACTCGAGGCGGCGCGGATGTCGACGACCAAGATGATCTTCAATGACGACCGGGCGCGATCGGAGATAGGGCACAAGTCCCGGCCTGCCCGCCTGGCCATCGAGGACTCGGCGCACTGGTTCGCCGATAACGGCTACGTGGCGCCGAACCGGCTCGCCGCGATCAAGTGGCAGCGGTAGACGGGTCGGAAATCGCGCCATGCCGCGTCCTGCGTCCGATGCGCCGGCGGCAAGGAAATTCGCTAAAGGTATAAACCAGGCGCGCTTACGATCTGTTGGTTGAAGAGTCAAATCTCCGATCAAGGCCGCGCCATTTTTGGTTCAGCGCCAGGAACCTGGCGGGGTCAACGGCTCGGACCGTGACAGATGGCGCCTGGTTCGCTCTCTACAGTAGTGGCGTGACAGTCCGCAAGCCTTTCCGCGCAGGACGGGCCCGGGCGTGCGTTTTCTTGCTGGCCTGCGGGAGCTTGGCGGTGACGGCGTGCGGTCCCGCCAGCCCGGACCCGGCTGGGCGGGCTTCTCCTGCCGCCCGGAGCACATCACCGGCCGCGACGGCGCCGTCGCCGGCATCCGTGGTGAGCCAGCCCGGCGTGCCGCTGCCTGCGCCGGCCGCGCTGGCGGCATTCACGAGCGGCCCACCCGGCGGGCAGGGCGTCTGGCATGCAGCCGGTCGGCCGGTGCGCGGGATCCCGGCGGTCTACGAGACCCGGCTCGTCCCGCCGGGCGGCACGCCGAGGCAGCTGGCCGGCATCGCGTGGATGGACACCGGGCTGCTTGCGGCCCGGCTGTATTCGGGCTCGATCAGCCCGGGCGGCGGGCCCTACCGGTATACGGCGCCGATCGCGCCGGCCCGGGCTGCCTCGCTGGTGGCTGCCTTTAACGGCGGCTTCAAGATGAAGGATGCTCATGGCGGCTACTACACCGAGGGCCGCATGATCGACCGGCTGCGGGCCGGGGCCGCGTCCCTGGTGATCTACGCCAATGGCAGTGTCAACATCGGCGCCTGGGGCCGCGAGGTCAGCATGACGCGCCAGGTCGTCAGCGTGCGGCAGAACCTCCGGCCGCTCGTTGCTGGCGGCCAGCCCACCGCGGCAGCGGCAGGCGACTGGCACGCCTGGGGATCGACATGCGGGGCACACTCATGCGCCCACGCTGTGCCCGGCCTGGAGCACCAGTGGCGGACCGGGCTCGGCGTGACCGGCGATGGCGCGCTGGTCTACGCGGTCGGCCCGGCTCTCGATCCGTTGCAGCTGGCCACGCTGCTCGTCCGTGCCGGGGCTGTCCGAGGCATGCAGCTCGACATCAACCCGTTCTGGCCGGACTTCGTTACCTATCAGCCTCGGAGCGCGCACGGGCTCGCCGCGCCGTCCAACGGCAGCAAGCTCATTTCCCGGACCGTGCAGGGCGCCGGGACGTTCTTCGAGCGATCCTGGGCGCGCGACTTCATCACGATGTCGGCGCGTCCCCGCGGCTAGCACCGTCGGTTCGGGCGGCGAGTCCGAGCAGGAAGTCGATGAGCCCGGCGAAGTAGGTCTCCTGGTCGTCATACATGGCCAGGTGGCTGCCGTTCGGGCAGTGCAGGTAACGGCCAGCCGGCAAGCGCTCGGCCATCATCCGCATGTGCTCAGGATCCATGGTGTCGTGCTGAGCGCCGATCACGAGGGCTGGCACCTGGATAGAGGCCAGCTCGGCGGTCCGGTCCCACCGGGCGAGCTTCGCGTCGGCGCTGATGCCGAGCTCGCTCGGGCCTTGCAATGGCACGTAGATCGCCGGATTGATATGGGCGAACGCGCGCTGCACTGGATCGGGATAATCGGCCGGCGGCATTCGCAGGACGTGATGGACGTAGTGCTGTTCGTTCAGCAGTTCCATGTACCGCGGGTTGTCGGTATCGCCGCTCGCCTCCAGGGACTTGATCTCGGCCAGGGCGGCCTGATCCATGCGCGGCATGAGGACCTGCTCGGCGTATTCGTTGTAGGCAGGGGCGCTGGCCATCATGTTCGAGATGACCAGGCCGAGCAGGTGCTCCTGAAAGCGAAGCGCGTATTCGATGGCCAGGAGGCCACCCCAGGACTGGCCGTAGAGGACGAAGTTACGCCGGTCCAGGCCGAGCGCCTGCCGGACCTGCTCCACCTCATCGACGAACCGGTCGACTTCCCAGAGCGAAGGATCGTCGGGCTGGTCGCTGAAACCCGAGCCGAGCTGGTCGTAGTAGTAGTACTCGATGCCGGCGCCCGGCAGGTAGCTGTCGCAGGCCTCGAGATACTCATGGGTGGCCCCGGGCCCGCCGTGCAGAAGCAGCACCCGCAAGTCCGGGTTATTGCCGACGCGCTTCACCCAGACCCGGTAACTGCCCGCTGGCGTGCTGATGGGGATCAGCCGCGAGCCGCCACTGAGCACGTCGTCGCGGGCGGCGGAGTCCAGATAGCTGCCAGCTACACCCATGCGCCTACCTCTGCGGCTCCATGACCATATTTGACCGACAAGATTACGGCAGGTTCCGCTCTGTGCGGGGAGGAACTGCCAGGAGCGCGGCGGAGTCGTTAACTTGCCGCGGGTGAGCTTGTCCAGCGCCGCGTCGATGCGGCCTGGGTTCATTCCATTCGGGTGACGACAGGACGTGGTCGTGTGACGAGTGTGTGAGGGGTTAACCAGCGGACAACCAGTGCAAGGAGATCGCTGTGGCCAAGCACGACGGGACTTTTCTCTACGTCGCTACGTATCCCGATGAGTCGTCAGCCAGAGAGGACTATCAGATCGTTAAGGGCCTGCACTCGGAGGGCCTAGTCGGCTCCTATGACGCAGCCGTCGTCACCAAGGACGCCGCGGGGAAGGTGCACGAGAACAAAGACGAGACTTCCACCCGGCATGGTGCGTGGTGGGGCGCTGCAGCCGGAGCGGCGATTGGAGTCCTGTTCCCGCCGGCGGTCCTTGGCGCCGCGGCGGTCGGCGGCGTGATCGGCGGGGTGAGCGGTCACTTGGCCAAGGGCATGTCGCGGTCTCGGGCCAAGGAACTCGGCGACTTCGTCGACCCAGGCCAGGCCGGGCTTATCGTCGTCGGCGAGACAACGATCGAGAGCGCGATTCAGGACGCTGTAACCAGGGCCGACAAGGAGACAAGAGAAGACCTGGCCGTCGACCCGAAGGACATCGACAAGACCCTGCAGGAAGCCGTCCACGATATGTAACCCGACGTCGCCGGCATGTCGCGCCAGCGGCCTGGTCGCGTCACTGCCGAGCCAGGCGTTCTGCCCGCTCCTTGAGGCCGAGCAGCATTTTGCGTTCCATGATCAAGCTGCCCGGTTCCATCAGGTAGGTGTACAGCGCCCGCACCAGGCGGGCAGCGCCAGGCGTGGCAATCCGGTTCCGGCTGATCAGCCTGGTTCGCGATCCGGCTGGAACCAGGGCGAACGCCCACACCCAGTTGCCGTCGTCAGAGCGCAGCACCAAAGACTCCCCCGGCTCAAGCGCAGCGACGCGCAGCGTCGGCCCCGCCGCGCCTAGCCGTTGCGCGTCGCCGACCTTGAGATCCTGATACTGCGGCAGGATCTCATTGGCGCTGTGCATGCCCAGGCCCAAGAGGTTCTCGATCCAGTCGTAGGTGTAAGCCCCGCCGCGGCCGGGACCCATCTGCACCAACCAGGGCCAGACGGCGCTGGGCGCTGCTTTAACGGTGACAGCACGCGTTGACAGCATGTCCGGGTCCGGCAGCAGGTTGTCGCCGGTCATGGTCCGGGCGGCCTCGTCATCTGTCGCTCCCCACTGCAGGCACCAATTACGCCATAGCGGATAGAGAGCCACGTCGATGGCTACCGCCAGCGTAGCGGCGCCGGCAGCTGCTGCGGCTGCTCGCCGGCACGCCTCTTTGGTCGACTTGGCGGTCATCTCACTCCTCCGACGTTGCAGGCGTCATCCGCTGGCCTCAATCGTCGTCGCAGTGCGGCCGTCGCGCCGCAGACGAAGGTCCCGTCTTGGCCGCGTTTGGTCCGCGGGCGCCCGATTGGCTTCGCGTCAGCGGAGGTTCAGCCTTCCGCCCGTCCCGGTTCACCCGGCTGTCGCCGGGTGCTGCTTAGCTATCGCCATACAGCACCCTATTCTCGGACAATATTTGCGCTATTTCACAGCGATTAAGAATAGCGCGGAAGGTGAATGGCTCCGGGAAAGCGGGTTCGGTGAAACGGAGGAGGTCGGATGGTCGGCAAGTTTCACGGCCGCGCGCTGACGCTGCTCGCCGCGAGCACGCTGGCGGTCAGCTTGGGCGGCTCCACAGCCGCATCGGCAAGCTCAGGCGCGCAGGTCGGCACCGCCGCGTTGGCTTTAAGGCAGTCGCACCCGCACGCGACTGGTTGCGCGCTCGGGCCGACCGGCTCGATTAAGCACGTCATCTATATCCAGTTCGACAACGTCCACTTCACCCGAGACAACCCGAATGTGCCAAGCGACCTGCAGCAGATGCCGAGTCTGCTGAAATTCATCACCGGCCAGGGCACGCTGATCAGCCACGAGCACACGCCACTGATCGCGCACACGGCAGACGACATCGTGACGTCAGAGTCTGGCCTGTACGGCAGTGACCAGGGCATCCCGATCGCGAACGAGTACAACTACTACACGCCGGACGGGACCTCCCACGAGGCGGGTTCGTTCGCCTACTGGACCGACCCAATCGTGGACTACACCACTGACCTGGCCGGGACGCCAGTCGGCGACCATACCAAAACGATGATCGGGCAGGACGGGAAGAATGCCCCGGCACCGTGGGTGCCCTACACCCGGGCGGGCTGCAACTTCGGCACTGTCGCCGCTGCGAACACCGAATTGGAGAACACGCTGCCGGATGTCGCGATTGTGTACGGCAAGAACTCCCCCGAGGCCAAGGAAGCCGGGAAGACCAACTCCTCCGGCTCAGACCAGGCGCAAGCCGAGGCGGACTTCATGGGTCTCGCCGTGCACTGCGCCCGCGCGTCGGCGGTGTGCGCTCGGCCGCACAAATCGGTGCCCGACGTGCTGCCTGACGAGCCCGGCGGCTACCGCGGTTTCCGGGCGATCTACGGGAACAAGTATTTGCAGCCTGTGATCAGCCCGTCCGGACCGGTTCGCAGCCTTGGCGGCACGGTCATCAAGAACTCCTACGGCCAGATCGGGTTCCCCGGATATGACGGCATGACCGGCCCGAACGGCCTTGCTTACACCCTGGACATGCAGCTGCACGGCGTCCCGGTCACCTACTCCTACCTCAGCGACCTGCATGATTCCTGGGTGACCGGTAACCCGTTCGGCCCGGGCGAGGCAGGCTACGAGCACCAGCTCAAGGTGGAGAACGCTGCGTTCGGCACGTTCTTTGCCCAGCTCGCAGCGCATGGCATTACCAAGGCGAACACCCTGTTCGTGCTCACCGCGGACGAGGGCGACCACTTCGTCGGCAGCGATGCAAGCCCGGTCGGCTGCAACGGTGTGAATGTCACCTGCCACTACGCCCGCATTGGCGAGGTGAACGGGAACCTGACGGGCCTGCTGGCCGCGAAGGGCATTACCACGCCGTTCGACGTGAACGCGGACTCCGCGCCAGTGATCTACGTGCACGGCCAGCCGGCCCGCGGGACCAGCCCGGTGCGGGCGCTGGAGCGCGCCGCCGCCACGCTGACCGGTGACGACCTGGTTACCGGCAAGACCGTGCCCCTTACCAACTACCTCGCCGATCCCGTTGAGCTGAAGATCCTGCACATGGTGACCGCAGATCCGAAGCGAACGCCAACCACGGTCCTGTTCGGTAACACTGAGTTTTGGCTGTATGGCGGCTCGACCAGCTGCGGGACGTCGTGCTTCACCGAGCCGCCCGGTACCGATGCATGGAATCACGGCACCGTGGGCTCGGAGATCAACACCACGTGGCTGGGCATGGTCGGCCCTGGCGTCGCGCGCCGCGGCGTCGATAACTCCGTCTGGTCTGACCACACCAACAATCAGCCGACCATGCTGGCGCTGCTGCGGCTCCGGGACGACTATGCGCCGGACGGCCGTGTGCTCGGCGAGATCTTCACCTCGTCGGCCCTGCCAGCCGGGATGCGGGCGCACCGCGCAGAGCTGCTGTTGCTCGGGCAGGTGTACACCCAGATCAATGCGCCGGTCGGCAGGTTCGGCATGTCCACCCTGATCGCCTCGACTAAGGCGCTGGAAAGCACGTCGCCAGGCGACCATACCTACCGCCGGATCGAGAGTCAGCTGGCAAAGCTCGGCAAGCAACGGGACGGTGTCGCGGCCAGGATGCGGCGGCTGCTGCTTGGCGCTGCCTTCGGCGGTAAGTCGCTGCCCCTCGGGCAGGCTACGGCGCTGATCGGGCAGGGTTACGTGATTCTCCTTAAGGCGGCTGCGCTGGCGGCGGCGGCGTAAGCACCGGCCCGGCCGGCTCCGAGTGCCAGGAGCCGGCCGGGCAACCGGGCCGCCCGCGCCCCGCGAGCATAATTGCCAGCATGGGAACGATGGCGGGCAATCAGGCGTACGTGATCGTCGGCGCAAGCCTCGGGGGCGCCAAGGCAGCCGAGGCGTTGCGTGCCGCCGGATTCGACGGACCGCTCATCCTCATTGGCCAGGAAGCGGAGTTGCCGTACGAGCGGCCGCCACTGTCAAAGGACTACCTGCAAGGCAAGGCCGAACGGGAGTCGATATTCGTCCATCCCCGGCAGTGGTATGACGAGGCCAATATCGAGCTACGGCTAGGCGTTACCGTCACCGGCATCGACCGGTCCGCTCACGAGGTGAGCTTGGCCGACGGCTCGAGCATCGGATACGCGAAGCTGCTGCTGACCACTGGCTCGTCCCCGCGCAGGCTGCGGCTGCCGGGTGCCGACCTCGATGGAGTTTTCTACCTGCGCACCGTCAGCGACAGCGACCGGATCAATGCGGCATTCCAGGCAGCTGACCGCGTCGCGGTCATTGGCGCGGGCTGGATCGGGCTGGAGACCACAGCGGCTGCTCGCGCGGCCGGCGCCGAGGTCACCGTGCTCGAGGCGGCAGAGCTGCCGCTGCTGCGCGTCCTCGGCCCCGAGGCCGCGCAGGTGTTCGCCACGCTGCATCGTGAGCACGGCGTCGACCTGCGCCTTGGTGTTGAAGTGGCCGAGATCACCGGCGGGAATGACCGCGCCAACGGCGTTCGGCTATCGGATGGGAGTCCGATCCGCGCTGACGCGGTGATCGTCGGGGTCGGGATCACGCCGAACACTCAGCTTGGAGAGCAGGCAGGCCTTGAGATCGATAACGGGATCCGCGTCGACGCTCAGCTTCGCACCTCCGATCCGGACATCTTCGCGGCCGGAGATGTCGCCAGCGCATTCCACCCGCTGCTCGGCAAGCACATCCGGGTGGAGCACTGGGCGAACGCGCTGAACCAGCCGCAGGCGGCAGCCAGAGCAATGGCTGGCGAGGACGTCAGCTACGACCGGGTCCCCTACTTCTACACCGACCAGTACGACCTGGGCATGGAGTACTCCGGCTACGTCGAGCCCGACGGCTACGCCGGCGTCGTCTTCCGCGGGGATCTGGACGGCCGGGAGTTCATCGCTTTCTGGCTTGGCGGCGACGGGCGCGTGCTGGCGGGCATGAACGTCAACGTGTGGGACGTCAACGACGCGATCCAGGCCCTGGTGCGCTCTCGCCGGCCAGTCGATGCGGCCGCGCTTCGCGATCCGTCAGTTCCGCTGGAGTCGCTGGCCGGTTCCTGATCGCCCCGTCAGGGCTGCTGGAAGTACTTCTTGGTCCAGATCCGCTCGTTCAGGTACTGCTTCACCCGCGCGATGTACTGCTGGGCGGGCGGAGTGTGCCAGCGGCCGGCGAACCACCGCCCTACGCAGCCCCAGGCGTCCCCGGCGTGATAGCGGCCGACGTGCGGCACAGTGTTGAGCCAGGTCTCATAACCGTCGTAACAGGCGCGCCAGATGGCATAAGCGAGGTCGGCATTCATCGCGGTAGATCGCGCGATGCCAGGCCAGCTCGAGGTTTCATACGGGTACCGGTTCTGCAAGATTCCCCAGCTCTGGGGGCACAGGCCCGGCCTGCCGTCGACGCCGGGGCCGTGACCAGGCGGGCAGCCGCTTGTCTCCCAGTCTCCCTTGGTGGTCTGCCGCCACCAACTCTCCACGGCCGCCTGCGCGAAGACGATGTTCTGGTTGATCCCCCACTTGCAGGCCGCCCAGCGCAGGATCTCGGCCGTAGTCCCGGTGAAGTCGCCGTTGATGCGGGGCACGATGTGCCTGTTCGCCCGGGGCTCGCCGGTAAAGAAGTACCGGCTGACATGCTGGCCGGTGACGCGATTGAACCGGCGGTTCACGCCCTTGTTCTCGCGTAATGGACGGGCCCGCACCCACTTGGCGCACTGAGCGCCGGATGGCAGCTTGGCGCGCGGCGGCAGCGTGCGGAAGAAAACAGGCGCCGAACTGGCGCCAGCCGCTACCGGCGTGCCGCCGATGAGGGTCGCCGAGAAGACTGCGATGACGGCGGCTAGCACCGCACCTATCGAGACGGGGCGGATCCGCGGTGCACGGGTCATACCGGGAGCATAGGGCCCGGCTGGGCTCCGCGGTGGCCGGTAGGAGAGCATTGATGGATCGCAGCCCGCTTCGCTGGCCCGCCAGAGTGTACCCCCCGAGCCGTCGCCGGCAATTCGCCAGATGGGGTGTTGACGACGGGGCGGAAGTTAATACGCTAGTCGCCGCGCATTGCATCGTGACCGTCGTGCTTTTCACCTGCGACCGGTGCGCTTGTGAGGCCGCGCCTCTCGCCAGGCGCGGGCGGAAAGCCAGCCCGCACCGCCTAACTGAAGGGGAGACAGATGGGAGAGGCGGATCATGAGCCCGCTCACGCACCTCTGGAAGACCGGCCGAAGGCCGTGACCTCGAGGCGTCTGTGGCTCACCGCCACGTTCGCTGCCGTGTTCCTGGCCGCCGGGATCGGCATCGCCGTCGTGCACGCCTCGGTGCTGCCGGTCCTAGACGGCCGCGACCACCGGGTGCACGGGTCCCGGTTTTGCGGTAACCGGTCCTACGAGGTGCTGCCGGACCGACTGATCGTGCGGAATGACGTCTTCGCGCCCCACATCTTCCAGTGCCTCCGCGTCCGCGGCAACCGGGTCAAGGTCGTCAACTCCCACCAGGCGCGCATCCTCATCGGCCACGATGTCGGCTCCTACCCGAACGTGCTCTTCGGCTGCGACGTGTTCGGCCTGTGCGCCAAGACCGGCTACCGGCCGGTGCGCGTCAGCAAGCTGAAGGCCGTCTACGTCACCGTCTCCACGCAGTTCCCCCAAAACCACGGCCGGCAGGAGGCCAACGACTCCTCCGACGACTACTTCACCGCCGGCCGCCTCGACGGCCCGCAGGCCATCAAGTTGGAGTTCATGATGGTGCTGGGCTGGCACCGGCTCAACGACCCGCGAGCCATTGTCACCCTGCGCTACCGGGGCATCACCTGGCACGTGTACTGGTGGGTTACCCGTGGCGGCGGCTACCCGCACATGCTCGTCCAGGCCCGCGCGGCCAATGGCCGGATCCGCAGCCTGCACCACTACAACGCGATGCCGCTGGTGAACATGCTGATCCGGCGCGGCCTGCTGAAGCGGTCCTGGATGGCGACGCAGTGGGCGTGGGGCAACGAATGCTGGTGGGCCTGCCGCGGCGACGCGATAACCCGGTACGCGGTACAGGTGGTCACCCGGTGAACACGGCCGTCGGCCTGGCCTAGGCCGCGCCCAGGCCGATCAGCAGGCCATCGTCGGCAACGGCAGGCGAGCTAGTCAGGAAGATCACCACGGAGTCTGCCGGGGCGGTGATCGTTTCCAGTGTCTCGGCCCCGTCGAGGCTGCTGACCGTGCCGATCACCTGGCCCTCGGCCAGCTCGTCGCCCGCTCCTACGGCAGGCTCCCACCAGCCTGCCTGCCGGCAGTGCAGCCAGAGAAAGCGCCCGAGACAGGCCGGCTTCCGGCCTGGCGGGTCGCCAGCATCGTCGGTCATGCCGAGAACGCTGAGCACCCGGTTCAGCCCGGTGACGTGCAGCCGCACGGCATGTTCTTCCACCAGCCCGCAGCCGCCCGCCTCGGCCGTGATCGCGGGAATGCCGGCTGCCGCCGCTGCGCCGCTGCTGGTTCCGGCTACCGCCCGGTCCGGGCCCGCGTCCTGGCGGATCACGTAGCGGAGGCCGTAGGCCGTAGCGAGGTCGCGTGCCCTGTCCTCGGCCGGCCCGGCCTCATAGAGGCTGAACGGCTCCAGTGCCTCCACCAGGTCTCCGCAATGCGCGTCGACCAGCGCATCCGATCCGGAGATGAGCTGGCGGAACGTGTCGTAGGCCAGCCGCTCAGCCAGGGTCCCGTCAGCCCGGCCAGGGAAGCAGCGATTCAGGTTCTTGCCGTCTTCGGGGACCACGAACGGGCTCCGCGCGGTGAACGCCGGCAGGTTCAGCACCGGCACAGCCCGTACCCGGCCACGCAGCGGGCGCGTCTCCAGCTCGCGGACCCACCGCCGCACGCCGGCCATCGAGGCATACTCGCAGCCGTGTACGCCCGCTATGACGGTCAGCAGCGGGCCATCTGCCGATCCGGTCAGCTCGACCACGGGCACGGCCAGCCCGGCCAGCTCAATCCTGCGGCGGACCACTGTCTGCGGCACGTTCAGTCCTCCCTCAGTTCGGCAACCTGCCCGGCCGGATCGGCGTCCCGATAGCCCGACCGCTCGCTGGCGCCGCGAGCGCGCCCTCGGCCTGTGCCGCGAGCAGTCGCGCGGCCTCTGCCGCCAGGACGCGCTCGGCTTCGGCCGCCAGCTGCAACAGGGACGTGTCGCCGCCGCGGCGGCCGGCCAGCTGCAAGCCGACCGGAAGGCCGGGAGTCGGCACGGAGAGCGACACGGCCGGATGGCCGGTCAGGTTGTACGGGCCGGTGAAGCGGCCCTCGCCGCTGTCGTCGCCGACCCCGAACGGCGGGTCCTGCTGTGGCGCGCAATACCCAACTGTCGGGCCTGCCAGCAGGTCGACGCCCCCTAGGCTGGCGTCGATGGCGGCCAGCAGGACCTGCCGCTGGGACTGGGCCTGCTCATACGCCTGCATGCTGACGGAGCGGCCGAAGTCGAGCAGTGCTCTGCGTGCCCGCGGCGTACTTGCTGACGTCCCTGGCCTGGTGCAGCTCGTAGGCGTCGCGGGCGACGATCGTGGCCAGCACCTGCTCCCAGCGCGGCAGTTCATCAAGCCATGGCCCGCGAATCTCGGTGAGTTGCCAGCCCGCCGCAGCGAGCGCGTCGAGTCCGGCCTGAATCGCATGCCCGACCTCACCGGTCACCGACCGGTCGGCGAGCTGTGCGGCCAGCACGCCGATGACGGGGGTTGCAGCCAGTGGCGGCCGCGGTCGCGGCCGCGAGGTCGCTGAGGACGGGCAGCAACGCCGCCGCGCCCGCCACGGAGGCGGTCAGCGTGCCGACGTGGTCGCAAGCTCGGTGACAGCGGGAATACGCCCTCGAACCGGGATCAGTGCATACGTCGGCTTGAAGCCGACAACACCGCAGTACGCGGCCGGGATCCGGATAGAGCCGCCAGTGTCGGTGCCGATGGCCAGCTCGCAGACGCCAGCCCCGACCAGTGCCGCGGATCCGCCCGACGAGCCACCGGAAGTCCGTGACGGATCGCGCGGATTGCGGGTGTCGCCGACACCCGGATGCGCGAAGCCGGCGGCGAACTCCAGGCACTGGGTGGTCGCGAAAACCTCGGCGCCGGCCGCGCGCAACCGGGCGACAAGCTCAGCGTCGGCGACGGCTGGCGCTGTGCCGGTCGCCGGGCTGCCGCACCGGGTCGGCAAACCGGCCACCCTGATGATGTCCTTGACCGCCACTGGCCGCCCGGCCAGCGGTCCGAACGCCGCCCGGCTCGGTGCGCCGACAACCGACACGACCGCGTTGAGCGGCCGGCCGAGCCGTTCCAGCCGCTCGCTAGCTGCCAGCAGGTCGAGGTTCGCCTTCGAGCATGACCGCTCGCCGCGCTCGATCGCGGTGATCAGCTCGGCGATCCTGCGCAGCAGGGCACCCTGCAGCGGGCCGAGGATGGCCCGCACCTCGGTCGGCCGATGGCGGATGGCCAGGTCGCGGTAGATGCCGGAGTGGGTCTTGGCCGACAACCGGTTGAACTCGGCCAGCCGATCCAAGGATCCGGCGAGGTCCGCCGCGTCGAATCCGTCCAGCGGCAGCGCGGTGACCGGAGCCTGGGCCAGCACCTCGCTGGCGACGGAGATGAGCAGCCTGCGGTAGGCCGGATCAGCGAACACAGCGTGGATCGGCAGGTCGCTGACTGCCGTGGCGAACAGCGTGGCGCCGTAGGCTTCCTTCGCCCAGACGTAGCCGAGGATGTCGCTGGTGGCCTGCGCGTCGGCGATGTCGGCAACCAAAGCGGCCACCCGCTCGGTGGGCCGCCCGTCCAGCTCGCCGATCATGAACGTGGCCCGGTTGCCTCGCAGCACCACGCCCGGCTCCAGCACGTCAGCGCCGAAGTTGACGACGGCCTCGACCACCCGCTCGGCGCCCGACGGTCTCGGCAAGCACGACCCGAGGTAAAGCCGTTCTGCAGCGAGACGACGAACCCGTCACCGCGCAGCCGGCCGGCCAGCACGGCCGCGGCCTCGGCAGTGTGATGAGCCTTCACGGCCAGCAGCACTGGGCAGTCGACCCGGTCGGGCAGGTCGGCCGGCGCGACTGCGCGCGGGTGGGCGGTGAACTGCTCGACCGGCCCGATGATCCGCAGCCCGGCTGTATTCACGGCCCCGACCACGGCCGGGTCGGCGTCGCAGACGAGCACGTCATGGCCATCGCGTGCGAGCCCGGCCGCGACGGTGCCGCCGATGGCGCCGCAGCCGAGCACTACATATCGCACGGCGCGCAACGTTACAACACGGTTAAGGCCCGCGCATAGTGCCATCCCGCTATTTACAACTGGGCGATCTGTCCGTCACATTTGGTTAGGCAAAGGTTTGCGTTAACGGCACAGCGGCGTGCCGCTCCTGGCCGGGTCACGAGCCGCCGATCTAATCGGGCGCCCTCCGGCCGCTTTGACACCGCGCCAGGGCGACGGCGAGCGCCGAAGCCAAGATCTTCCCCGGAGCTGCCAGTGATACACCGAACGGCCTTCGCGAAAGCCCTCATCGCAGGCAGCGCCCTCGCGGTGCTGGCCGGGCTGCGGGTCCACTTCTTCGTCCCCCTCTGCGGGTTCCACCGGCGGCTCCGGCCCCGTTCACGGTGGCAACCTGATCTTCGCCAACCCGCAGGACGCACAGTCGATGGACGAGTCCACCGTCTTCGACAACAACTCGATCTGGATCATCGAGCAGATCACGCAGCCGCTGTACACGGTGACGAACAACGGCAAGGGCGTCATGCCCTGGCTGGCGACCGGATACAAGGTGTCCGCGGACAAGAAGACCTACACGCTGACCCTGCGGCCGGGAGTGAAATTCTCGGATGGCAAGGCGATGACCTCGGCGGACGTGAAGTTCTCGCTCGAGCAGACGATGGCCGCGAAGGCGGGCTGGGGGTATATCGACGCGGCGATCGCATCCGTGGATGCCCCGAGCCCGCTGACTGTCGTGCTCCACCTGAAGTACCCGTGGGCGCCGCTGCTAGCCGACCTGTCGTTGTTCGCAAACGGCATCGTGCCCAATAACTTCGGTGGCAAGACGGCTGCCCAGTTCTACCAGGCACCGATCGGAACAGGCCCGTTCAAGTGGGACTACTGGCACAAAGGCTCGGGGCTCAAGCTGGTGCGTAACCCCTACTACTGGCAGCCGGGCCTGCCCTACCTGGACAGCGTGACGTGGACCGACGTCCCGAGTGACAACACCCGGCGAACTGCAGATCAAGGGCAGCCAGGCGCAGATCGACCAGTTTCCGTCCTGGTCCACCGTCGCCTCGCTGAAAGCGACGCCTGGGGTCACCATGAACTTGTTCCCGTCGACGGAGACGAACTACTTGGCATTCAACGAGAACGTCAAGCCGTTCCAGGACGTGCACGTCCGCCGGGCCATTTCGCTGGCGATCAACCGCGACGCGATCATCAAGGCCGTGCTGTTCGGCAACGGCCAGCCGGCCAATTCGCTGTTCCCGCCGCAGGTGCCGTATTACGACCCGAGCACGCCTGGTTACCAGTACAACCTGGCCGCGGCCAAGCAGCAGATGGCCCAGTCCAGCGTGCCGCACGGGTTCACTACCACGCTCCTGGTCCCGGCCGGCAACTCCGACAACGCCACTGTCGGCACGATCGTCCAGGCCGAGCTCAAGCTACTCGGGCATCCAGATCAACATCCAGACGCTCGACCCGAACACGGCTAACGCGAACTTCCAGAGCGAGAAGTACGAGATGTTCCAGCCGCTTGTGGACGATGGACATTCCCGATCCGGACGAGCTTGCCACCTTCGGCCTGGACCCGACATCCGGGGCCAAGTCCTTCTTCACCAGCTACGACAACCCGACCGTGGTCAAGGACGTACATGCCGCCGAGGTGACCACGACGCCGTCGGCGCGCCAGTCGCTCTACAACGTGGTCCAGACCGATGCCGCGAAGGACGCGTTCATGGCGTTCCTGTACTACTCGCCATACCCGTACGTCACCACGTCGAACGTGCACGGATTCTTCGTCACGCCACTAGGCAACTACCACATGCAGGACGTGTGGATCAGTAACTAATCCGGCAACGTGATCAAGCTGACAGACGTGCCGGGCGCACCTGTGTTCTCCCGGGGCGACCTCCGGACCGCCGCAGGGCGCCCGGCAAGCCCGCCCTACGCCACGTAAAGCGAGGTGCCCGTGGGCCGGATGACGTTCGTCTTCCGGCGGCTGCTCCTGCTGCGTGCCAACCGCCGTGGGCGTGACCATCATCGCGTTCTTCATGATCCACCTGATACCTGGTGATCCGGCCCGGACGATCCTTGGCATTCATGCCACGCCGCAGAAGATCGTGATCCTGCACCGCGAGTGGGGCCTGAACCGGCCGCTAGCCGACCAGTACTGGCTGTTCATGGACCGGCTCGTGCACGGCAACCTGGGCATCAGCCTGTACTACGGCACATCCGTTGCCAGCCTGATCACGAGCCGGCTGCCGCCAACTCTGTGGCTGATTATCTACGCGGCCGTGCTCGCCGTGGTGATTAGCGTGCCGGCGGCGATGATCGCGGCGACCCGCAAGGACGGGCTTCGCGACCACGTTGTCCGCGTCGTGCCGTTGCTCGGGCTGGGCATGCCATCGTTCTGGCTGGCCCTGATCCTGCAAACGGTGCTGGCGGTGAAGTACCGGCTGTTCCCGGTTACCGGCTACGGGACCGGCATCCTCGGGCACCTGCACACGATGTTCCTGCCCAGCCTGACCGTGGCGATCGCGCTCTGCCCGGTCGTCATCCGCAGCCTGCGGGCCAGCATGCTGAACGTGCTCGGCGCAGACTTCATCACCACCGCGCGGGCCAAAGGGGTTCCGGGCCGCCGCCTGTTCGTCCGGCACGTGCTGCGCAATGCCGTCATCCCTGGCGTCACCGTGCTGGGCATCAACATCGGATTCCTGATCGGCGGCACGGTGATCGTCGAGCAGGTGTTCGCCGTACCCGGCATCGGCAACCTGATGATCAATTCCATCTTCCAGCGCGACTTCCCCGTCGTGCAGGCTGTAGCCCTCGTATTCGGCATCATGGTCGTGCTGGTCAACCTGCTCACCGATGTGGCCTACGCAGCGCTCGACCCGAGAGTGAGGTTCGACCGGTGAGCGCCATATCCATCACTGGCACCGCGGGCTCGCCGGGATCGTCGCCCTCGGCCACGGCCGCCGAGCGGGCCCAGCCCCGCCGCCACCGCTGGTACCGTCAGCCGGCGCTGATGGCCGGGCTGGTGCTTGTCGGCGTGATCCTCCTGCTAGTGATCGCGGCGCCGTGGCTCACCTCCTACAATCCGGACGCCCAGAACCTCAATGCCACCTTGGCGGGCTTCAGCGCTCATCACTGGCTCGGCACCGACCAGGAGGGCCGCGACACCTTCACCAGGTTGCTCTACGGCGGGCGGGTCGATCTGCGCATCGCCTTCATCGCGGTGCTCTTCCCGTTCTGCCTGGGCACGGTGCTGGGCAGCCTGGCCGGCTACTTCGGCGGCTGGGTCGACATCATCATCATGCGACTGGTCGACATCGTCGTCGCCTTCCCGTTCTTCGTGCTGATCATCGCGCTGGTCTTCGTACTCGGCCCGGGTGAGCGCAGCATTTACATCGCCATCACCCTGGTCGGCTGGGTGTCGTACGCGCGGATCATCCGCGGGGAGATCCTCGTAGCCAAGCGCCAGGAGTACGTGCTCGCCGCCCAATCCGGCGGCCTGTCCAGCCTGCGCATCATGGGCAGGCACCTGCTGCCGAACGTCATCACGCAGGCCATCATCTACGCGATGTCGGACATCGTGCAGGACATCCTGGCCATCGTCACGCTGAGCTACCTCGGCCTTGGCATTCAGCCGCCGACAGCCGACTGGGGAACCATGATCTCCGACGGGCAGAACTTCCTGACCACGCACTGGCAGCTGACCACGATTCCCGGCCTGGCGGCCGTGATCACCGGTCTCGGCCTGTCGCTCATCGGCGACGGCCTGGCTGACCTGCTGCGGCCAGGGCAGTCATGACGGCCGAGCCCCTGCTGCAGGTCACCGACCTGCAGGTACGGATAGCCAGCCGCCGCGGCATCGTGCGCGCCGTGGACGGAGTGTCACTCGAGGTGCTGGCAGGCGAGGCGGTTGGCCTGGTCGGCGAGTCCGGCTCGGGCAAGAGCATGACGCTGCGGGCCATCCTCGGCGTGCTGCCGCGCCGAGGCCAAGATCACGGCCGGGCAGGTGCTGCTTGACGGCGCCGACCTGGTACAGCTCAGCAACTCCCAGCTGAACAGCATCCGCGGGCCAAAGATCGCGATGATCTTCCAGGAGCCGATGAGCGCGCTCAACCCGGTCATGCGGGTCGGTCAGCAGATCGCCGAGGGGCCACAAGTCCACCTCGGCATGAACCGGGCGCAGGCGGTCCGAGCGGGCGATCGAGCTCATGCGGCGGGTCGGCATTCCCGATCCGGAGCGCCGGTTCCGGTCATACCCGCACGAGTTCTCCGGCGGCATGCGCCAGCGCGTCATGATCGCAATCGCGCTGTCGTGCGAGCCGTCGCTGATCCTCTGCGACGAGCCCACCACCGCGCTGGACGTGACCATCCAGGACCAGATACTGCGGCTGCTGGCCAGGCTGTGCCGCGAGTCCGGAGCGAGCCTGGTCTTCGTCACGCACGACCTGCCGGTGGTAGCGCAGGTCTGCCACCAGCTGGCGGTCATGTACGCCGGCCAGATCGTGGAGCGCGGCGCGGTCGAGCAAGTGCTGACGCGGCCGCTGCACCCCTACACCCTCGGGCTGCGTGCGGTCGGCGCCCGACGTCGACAAGCCCCGGTCGTCGCTGGTCGCCATCCCGGGATCGCCGCCCAGCCTGATCCAGCCCGCCGTCCGGCTGCCGGTTCCACCCGAGGTGCAAGTTTGCCGAGCAGGACTGCACCGAGACCGAGCCGCCGCTGCTCGCGCTTGCCGGAGGGCGAGCGACGGCGTGCCTCCATACGAGCGGTGCCTCGATGACCAGCTGCAAGCCGAGGGAGCGGATCGATGACCGCCCTGCCCGCTGCCATGACGAGCCTGCCGCCGGCCGATCCCTCGGTGCCGATGCTCGACGCTCGGGACCTGTCGGTGAGCTTCGCGCTCGGCTCGGCGATTGCCGGCCAGGCTCCGGCACGAGGCGCGGGTCTTGCACGCCGTCGACGGCGTTGACATGCGGATCGAGCGCGGAGAGGCGCTGGCCTTGGTCGGCGAATCGGGGTCGGGCAAGTCAACGCTGGCCCGAGCGCTCACCGGCCTGCTACGGCCGGACCGGGGCGAGATACGGCTGGATGGCAGGCTCCTGCCGGCCCGCCGGCCGAAGGCTGACCAGCGGAAGATCCAGATGGTTTTCCAGGATCCGTATGCCTCGCTGAATCCGCGCCTCACCGTCGGCGGCATACTGCATGAGCTGCTGCGGGTGCATCATGTGGTGCCGCGCGCCGAGGTGGAGACCTATACGAGGGAGCTGCTCGGCCTCGTCGGGCTGAGCGAGGACGCGGTGCACGCCTATCCGCGGCAGTTCTCCGGCGGCCAGCGGCAGCGGGTCGCGATCGCGAGGGCGCTCGCGCTGCGGCCCGAGCTGCTCGTCGCCGACGAGCCGGTGTCGGCTCTCGACGTCAGCGTGCAGGCCACGATCCTGAACCTGCTGCAGGACCTGCGCGGCGAGCTCGGCCTCACGCTGTTGCTCATCTCCCACAACCTGGCCGTCGTGCGGCACCTGTGCGACCGGGTCGCAGTGATGTACCTCGGCCGGATCATCGAGGTGGCGCCCACCGAGACGCTCTTCACGACGCCGCGGCATCCGTACACCAAAGGCCTGCTGGCTGCGATCCCGCGCATGACGTTCTCCGAAACAGGCGACGTGCCCGCCGTGCAGGGCGACCCGCCGAGCCCGCTGCGGATCCCGACCGGGTGCCGGTTCCGCACCCGTTGCCCATCGCCCAGCCGATCTGCGGGCAGGAGGACCCGGCGCTGCGCACGGACTCAGATCCCGCGCACAGCGCCGCCTGCCACTACGCCTTCACCTCCATCCCGCCGCAGCGCACCGCACGTGAGGACAGCGCACACCAGGACGGCACACCGCCGCAGGCACCCCGCCGGGTCGGCGAAGGAGCGGCATCATGAAGGTCTTCCTTTCCACCGACATGGAGGGAACGGCGGGAGTCGTCGACTGGGAGCAGTGCGTCGGGGACGGGCCGCAGGCGGCAGCCGGCCGCAGGCTCCTGCTCAACGAGGTGAACGCGGCCATCGAGGGCGCGCTGGCCGGCGGCGCGACCGAGATCGTGGTCAACGACTCGCACTCGACCATGCGCAACCTGCCCGCGGCCGAGCTCGCGGGCCAGGCCTCGTACATCTCCGGCAGCCATAAGCCCCTGTACATGATGCAAGGGCTCGACGCCAGCTTCGATGCGGTGCTGTTCATCTCCTATCACGGCTCGGTCGGCGCACCAGCAGGGTTGTCGCACACCTATAACCCGCGCGCCGTCGTCGAGGCCCGGCTCGACGGCGTGGTGACCGGCGAGGCAGGCATCAACGCGCTCGTCGCCGCCCACTACAGCGTGCCCGTCGTGCTGGTCACCGGGGACCGGTGCGCCTGCGAGGAGACGGCGGCCCTGATCCCGGGCGTGCAGCAGGCTGTGGTGAAGGAGCACGTCAGCCGGCTGGCAGCACACAGCGTGCACCCCGACCGTGCGTGCGCGCTGATCCGGAGCGCGCGCACGCGGCGGTAGCGGGGGCCGCCGGCGCGGCGCCGCCGCCGCTGGATCCGGGCGTGCTCGAGATCTCGGTCCGGACCACCGATATCGCCGAGGCGGCCAGCTGGGTGCGCGGCGTGGACCGGACCGGCCCGCGGGAACTGCGCATACACGGCGCGGACCAGCTGGCCACCTACCGCTCGTTCTGCGCGGCCATCCTGCTGACCCGCTCGGTCGCGGAGATGGCGTGACCGAGACCGCGACCATCACTCGTGCCGGGAAGCAGGTCGCCGCGGTTACCGGCGCGGCAGGCGGCATTGGCAGCGCCATCTGCCGGCGGCTCGCGGCGGACGGGTTCGCGGTGGCCTGCCTGGATGCCCGCGCAGGTGACGCCAGGCGACTTGCCGCGGAGCTGCCCGACGCCGTCGGCCTGGGCATGGATGTCAGCGACGCCGTCTCGGTACGCTCGGCTGCGGCCGGCGTCCGGGCTGAGCTCGGCGCCCCGTGGCTGCTCGTCAACGCCGCCGGGCGTGTTCAGCATCCAGCGGATCACCGAGCTCGGCGAGGCGGAGTGGGACTCGGATCCTCGGCACGAATCTCAAGGGCCCGTTCCTGACCTGCCGGGAGTTCCTGCCGGACATGATCGGCGCCGGCGATGGCTGCATCGTGAACATCGCCTCGACTGCAGGGATGCGAGGCGGCCGGCAGCGCGCGGCTTACTGCGCGTCGAAGGGCGGGCTAGTGCAGCTCACCCGCAGCCTCGCGATTGATCACGGCCCGGAGGGCGTCCGGGTGAACTGCGTCTGCCCTGGCCTGATAGACACGATGCATGGCTGACTGGATCCGCCATGACGAGGAGGCGCTGACCCGGTGGGCAGGTTCGATCCCCGCGCGGCGGATGGGCATCGCCGCAGAAGTAGCCGCCGTCGTTTCCTTCCTCGGCTCGGCGGACGCAAGCTATCTGTCATGGCGCGGTGCTGATGGTCGACGGCGGCGTGACGGCCTGAGCGGACGTCAGATGCGCGGCCTAGCGGAGGTGGTCACGTGACCGGCCACCCGCACGACGAAGTCGACGGCAGGCTGTCCCGCACGGAACCGTCGACTCCCCCGGCGATCCCCGAGCCGCGCAAGGGCGTCGGCACGGCTGCCAAGGGCACCGCCGCTAAGGGCACCGCGGGGTCGCGCCGGGCGTCCGGCTTGTCGACATCGCCAGCGCCGTCGGCGTGCACGTTTCCACCGTCTCGCGGGTGCTCAACGGCGATCCTGGGCTGTCCATCCGGCCGGAGACGGTCGAGCGGATCCTGGACCGCGGCCCGCACCCGGGTTACCGGCCGAACGCGCTGGCCCGCGCGCTGAGGCAGCGATCGCACCGGCGCGCTCGCCTTCGTCGTCCCGCTGCTGCGCAACCCGATCTGGGTCCGGCTGCAGCGCGGCGCGCTGCTGCGGGCCGCCGAGCGCGGCTACGTCGTGATGATCATGGAGGAGCCGACCGAGGACCCCAAGCCGCCCGGACGCCTACCGCTACTGGTCGCGGAAAGCCGCGCCGACGGGCTGCTGCTGGCCACCGCGCTGCGGATGGCGGCGCAGGACGCCGGCATGCGCGAGGTCCCGCACGTGTACGTGAACCGGCGCGGGCCCGAGCGGGGCAACGACGTCGTCATGGACGAGGCGGGCGCCGTCCGGCTGTTCCTCGACCACGTGGCCGGCCTCGGCCACCGCAGCGTGGTGCTGATCGACGGGCCGAGGCGACGTCGACACCGTGCACCGCCGGGTCGACCGCGGCCCGGCGGCACTGCGCCGCGCTCGGCCTGGCCGTGACGATCCGGCACGCGCCCGCGACCGAGGAAGGCGGCTGGGACAGCGACCAGGCGCCTGCTGCGGCCGGCCCGCTGCCGACGGCCTGCGGGGTCGGCAGCATCGACCAGCTGTTCGGCGTGCTGGCCGCGCTGCGCGAGGCGCAGGTCGCGGTGCCCGGCGAGGTCTCGGTGGTCAGCTTCGACGAGGACGAGTGCCTGGCCTTCCTGGATGTGCCGGTGACCAGCGTCTGCATGCCGCTGGCCGAGCTCGGCGCCGCGGCGGTTGACGCCCTGATCGCCAGGATCGAGGGCACGCCGCGGCTCCGACGTCCTGGTCCGCGAGCCGATGTTCCTGGTGTCGCGGGCCTCGGTCGCGGCGCCACCGAAGCAAGCCGCGAGCTCCAGGACGGAGCGGACCTGATGAGTCTGACGAGCAGGGACTGGCAGGCAGGGTGGCGGTCGTCACCGGCAGCCGCCCACGGGATCGGCACCGCGATCGCCGACGCGCTCTGCGCGCGACGGCGCGAAGGTCCACGGCGTCGACAAGGACACCGTCGACCTGACCCACCGAGGCCGCCGTGCGCGGCCGTCTCTTTGACGCCGTCGGCCCGGTGGACATCCTGGTCAACACCGCCGGCGGGGTCGTCGGCCAGGTCGGCCACCCGCTGGAGGAGGTGACCGATGACGACTGGCACGCGGTGGTCGACGCGAACCTGACCACCACGTTCCACTGCACCCGCGCGGTCGTGCCGGCGATGAAAGCAGCGCGGCTGGGGCCGGATCATCAACATCTCGTCGGCGGCCGGGCTGACCGTCAGCAAGACCGGCATCCAGGCGTACGCCAGCGCGAAGGCAGGCCAGATCGGCTTCACCCGGCAGATGGCGCACGAACTCGGCCCGTTCGGCATCACCGTCAACTGCATCGCCCCCGGCTTCATCCTGTCCAACCCGACCACCCAGCGGCAGTGGGACGGCTACGGCCCCGACGGCCAGCGCGACTGGTCGCTGGCATCGCGATGCGCGCGGCTCGGCCAGCCCGCCGACATCGCCAACGGCGTGCAGTTCTTCGCCTCGGAGCGGTCGGGCTGGGTGACCGGCCAGGTCATCGCGATCGACGGCGGGAGCGCGTTCCAGTGACCAGGGCGCACAGCACCGACGGTCCGGCACCGCACTGGACTTTGGCTCCGCCGACGCCGACTACCTGCGCGAGCTCGGCGAGTTCGTCGCGATGCCCAGCGTCAGCCGGGACGCCGACGCGCCGACATGCTGGCCGCCGCGCAGTGGCTGGCCGGCCAGCTCGGCTTCGCCGGCGGCCGGGTCGAGCCGACCGGCGGGCCACCCGGTCGTGCGCGGCGAGTGGCTCGGCGCCGCCGGCGCGCCGACCGTCCTCGTCTACGGCCACTACGACGTGCAGCCGACGGGCGACGCTAGCCGAGTGGCTCACTCCCCCGTTCCGAGCTGACCGTCGACGGCGACGTCATCCGCGGCCGCGGCGTCACCGACGACAAGGGCCCGGTCTACATCGCGCTGCAAGACCGCGCAGGCGTTCATCGCCCAGGAAGGCGGCCTGCCGCTGAACGTGAAGTTCCTGTTCGAGGGCGAGGAGGAGATCGGCAGCCCGCACCTGCCGCGACTACGTCGCCGGCACGCCGCGCGAACTGGCCGCCGACCTGGTCATCTCCGCCGACGGCGCGATGTGGCGGCCCGACGAGCCGTCGCTGTCGGTCGCGTCCAAGGGCCTGGTCACGCTGGACATCGTCGTCGAGGGCGCCGCGCACCGACCTGCACTCGGGCCGCTACGGCGGCACCGTCGCCAACCCGCTGCACGCGCTCGGCGAGATCCTGGCCAGCCTGCACGACGCGCGACGGGCGGGTCGCCGTCGCCGGGCTTCTACGACGGCATTCCCCCGCTGACCGCCGGAGCGGCGCGCGCGAGATCGCCGCGGTGCCCTTCGACGAGACGGGTTACCTGCGCCGACCTCGGCGTCGCGCAGCCGCACGGTGAGCCCGGGCTACACCACCCTGGAACGGCTGTGGGAGCGCCCGACGCTGGAGGTCAACGGCGTGACGCGGCGGCGGCAAGTACACGGTGATCCCGCACGTGGCGACGGCCACGTGTCCTGCCGCCTCGTTCCCGGCCAGGATCCCGGACGCGGTCCTCGACGCGATCGCCGGCCACGTGCGCGCGCAGCGCGCGCTGCGGGCGTTCGCGTGAGGTCCGGCCGACGAGGCGCGGGTGCCCGCCTACACAATCCCGGCTAGCCACCCGGCCATCCGGGCCGCCGCCGCGGCGCTGGAGGCGGTCTATCCCGGGCCAGCGCGTGCTGCTGGCGATGCATCGGCGGCACGCTGCCGGCCACCGACCTGTTCGAGCGGGTGCTCGGGCGCCAAGACGCTGTTCTTCTCGTTCTCCACCGCGGACGAGAACCTGCACGCCCCGAACGAGTTCCTGCGCATCCGCCGGCTGCGCGAGGGAATGCGCGCCTGGGAGATGCTGTGGCGGCTGCTCGCCAGCCGGCCGTACCAGCTGAGGCCCGGAGGCGACGACGATGCCTGAGACGCCCGTACTACGGCCTACTCCTACCTGCGCGCCGGCGGAGATTCGCGCGGTTCGAGCTGGCGCCGGAGTTCGGGCGGGTGCCCGCCGTACGCGGGCCGGGCTGACGGCCGCGCAGGACGAGCGCGCCGAGCGCGCTGCTGCGCGACAGCCTGGTGATCAGCCTGCACGACCACCCGGTCCGGTTCCCGCTCGAATGGCGCAGACCCCGAGTACAACCGCACCGGCCGCCAGCACGCCGCCTACGCCGGGCTGGCTGCTTCCGGCATGACCGTCGTCTTCGACAACATGATGGACGGCACCGCGTGCGTTACCGGCAACGCGCCGTGGCGGTGGAACGACATCATCACCGACCTCGGCATGCGGCAGGCCGACCTCGCCCACGCCGACGGCTTCTTGGTCGTCCGCACCGTGGCCGACATCGATGAGGCGCACCGGTCCGGCCGGGTCGGCCTGGTATTCGGGCTGGAGGCGGCGACGCCCATCGAGAACGAGATCGATCGGCTCGACGTCCTGTACGGCCTCGGTATCCGGCAGATCGGCATCGCCTACTCCGACGCCAACGCGCTCGGCAGCGGTCTGAGCGAGCCCACCGACGGTGGGCTGACCGCGTTCGGCCGGCGGGCCGTCGCCCGGATGAACCAGCTCGGCCTGGCCATCGACGTCTCGCATTCCTCCGACCGGACCGCGCTGGATGTGTGCGAGCACAGCAACAAGCCGGTCTTCATCACTCACGCGGGCGCGCGGGCCGTCTGGGATACGCCGCGGATGAAGCCGGACGAGGTGCTTGTGGCGGTGGCGCGACACCGGCGGCGTTATCGGCATGTCGGCGGCGCCGCACACCACCTTGTCGGACGCGCACCCACGGCACAGCATCGAGTCGGTAATGGACCATTTCCGCTACTGCGCGGACCTGGTCGGCATCGACCACCTCGCGTTCGGGCCGGACACGCTCTACGGCGACCACGTTCGGCTGCACAAGATCTTCGCCCACCTGCTCAGCCTCGCCGCTCTCCGCGGGCCCGCCTTTGAGCCGGTCGGCTACGTCGACGGGCTGGAGAACCCCACGGAGAATTTCCCGAATATTTGCAGGTGGCTGGTCAGCCACGGCTTCGACGACGCTTCGATCCGCGCTGTCATCGGCGGCAACATCTACCGCGCGCTGCAGGCCGTGTGGGCGTAACCCCGACCGGGGCCCCGCCGCCCGGCCGGCCCGCTCAGCTTGTTGGCTGCCAGCGTTGGAGCTGGCTGGCCTGGTCAGTGACTGCGGCTACCACGGCGCCATCGGCACCGAGCGCTGGATCCAGCCAGCCCAGGATGCGCGGCACGGCTGCGCGCAGCGGGCCAGCGGCCAGCGGCACCACTTCGGCGGCGCGCGCATCATTGACCGGGGCGCCCAGACCGCGCAGGTGGCACACCCAGGCAGCGAGGACGCGGGTGGCGCCGGCGGGCGTCCGGCCCGCCGCTCGCTCCGCGCGCAAGACGGGCAGGATGCGGATCGGCAGCTTCTGCGGAGCCGTCGGCGGCGATCCGGTCGAGCCGGTCGGTCAGGCGCGGATTGGACATCCGCTCGAGCAAGACGGCGCGGTAGGCGGCTACGTCGGCGGCCGGCTGGCGCAGGTGCGGCGAGGCTTCCGCCCACCACTGCTCGACCCAGGCGCGGCAGGTCTCGTCGGCCACTGCCCCCGGAACAATGCGGTGCCCCAGGATGGAGCCCGCGTAGGCCAGCAGCGAGTGGGCGCCGTTGAGCAGCCACAGCTTGCGCTGCTCGTACGGCGTCACGTCGGTGGTGAACGTCGCGCCTGCCGTTTCCCACTCCGGCCGACCGGCCGGGAACGAGCCGGCCAGCACCCACTCGCTGAACGGCTCGGTCACCACCGGGCAGCGATCGCCGAGGCCGGTCGCATCGAGCACCGCCCGCACGTCGGCGGGCGACGGGACGGGCGTGATCCGGTCGACCATAGTCGTGACCACGGCGACGGACTCCGCGATCCAGCGGGTCAGCCCGGTATCGACTAGCTCGGCCAGGTCGCGTACGACCCGGGCGGCCAGTTCGCCGTTGCCCGGCGTGTTGTCGCAGGGCACCACAGCGACCGGGCCCGCGTCCGCCCGCCACCGGGCCGCAAAGCCGGCCACCAGGCGGGCGGGCGCTGTCCGCACCGGGCCGGCCAGGTCGGCCCGCAGCATCGCCAGGTCGATCTGAACTTCCGGGCGGCCGAGGTCGAGTCCTGCGCCGGGTCCGCGCAGGTATCCGGCCTCGGTCACGGTGACCGTGACCGCGGACAGCTCCGGCCTGGTGAAGTAACTAAGCCACGCATTGTGCTCGGTTGCGGCGTGCACCCGTGACAGGCTGCTCAGCACCTCGAATCGGTCGGCGTCCTCGGCGCGGGTGATCAGCGTGAACAGGCCCTGCTGTGCGGTCAGCTGCTGGAGTAGGGGGCGGCTGCTCGTCCCGGTGAACGCGGCGATCCCCCAGCCCGCGCGGTCGGCCGCATGATCGGTATACCAGCACTGGTGCGCGCGGAAGAAGTTACCCAGGCCGAGATGGACCAGCCGCACCGGAGCAGCGGCGCGGCCCGGCCCCGCGGCTCGGGACAGACTGATGGCCTTCACTGGACGTCGGGGCAGCACTGTGCCATCCTCCACGCATTGGCCGCAAATCGCTCGATGGGGACGCTGCCTGATGGTACGGATCGTGGATCATGGGACCTGGCAACTTGCGGCCATCGACGAAGAGCTGCACGCGCCGGGGCCGGAGCTGCTCTGGAACGAGTCGTATTACTTCGACTTCGCCGCGCCGGACGGATCGGTCGGCGGCTACGTGCGGCTCGGGCTGTATCCCAACTGGGACCGCGCCTGGTACTGGGCGTGCGTGGTGCGGCCTGGGCAGCCGGCCGTGCAGCTGGCCGATAATGCGGCCAGGCTGCCCCTGGCCGGCCGCACGCAGCTGGCCGCAGAGTCATTCACAGCCAGCCAGGAGATCGCGGAACCGCTGCGCACGGCACAGGTCAGCCTGGACGCGACGGCTGCGACACTCCCCGAGCCGGCTGCGGCGTACCGCGCCGACAGTACCGCCGCCGTGCCGGTCCGGCTGGCCCTCGACCTGGAATGGACCACCATCGGCGGCGTGTACCCGTATAAAGACCTGCCGCGCTACGAGATCCCGTGCCGGGTGACGGGGACCGTCCGCATCGACGGCGAGGAACTGGCGATCTCCGGGTGGGGCGAACGCGACCACAGCTGGGGCGAACGAGACTGGTGGCAGGTGTCGTGGCTGTGGTCCTCGGGCCGGCTCAGTGATGGCACCGCGTTCCATGGCATGCAGGCCAACATTGGCTTCCCGATCCCGTGGCCGTCGTTTTGCGTGACGCCCGCAGGCGACCTCAGGCACCTGAACGGGTTCGCGGCGGAAACGACCTTCGGCCCGGACGATTTCCCCGAGCAGTCCCGGCTGCGCTTGGCGGGCGCGCCGATGCTGGCGGTCCCGCTGAGCTTTGCGCCCGTCGCGATGACGTCGCCGGACGGCCGGGTGTCGCACTTCCCGAGGGCGATGTGCCGGTTCACCGCTGACGATGGCCGGGCCGGATATGGCTGGACCGAGTGGAATCAGCCGCCAGGCTGGCGCGATCACGGCTGGTCACCCCCAGTCGTGGCCGGAAACGGTACTGCCGTGGACGGCGGTCAGTGAGGCCGGCTGTCTCGGGCATCAGCGATGTCACCCCCGAGTTCCTGACCGCGGCCCTGGCTGCCGAGCTCGGCGGCACCGACGTCACGGCCGTTGACCCCACGCCGGTAGGTACCGGGCAGGTGTCGGATACTTACCGGCTGCGCCTGACCTATAGCGGCCCGGTAGCCCTGCCGCACACCATGATTGCCAAGGTGCCCGCAGCTGACCCGGCCAGCCGCGCCGCGGCCCGCGCGTTCCGCACCTACGAGATCGAGGCCAGCTTCTATGACCAGGTCGCGCCGGGGCTGCCTGTCTCAATTGCCGGCTGCCACTACGCTGGCTACGACGCCGAGCCGGACGAATACATCGTGCTGCTGGAGGATCTCGCTCCGGCCAGCCCAGGTGACCAGCTGGCCGGTCTCGGCGCGGCCGACGCGGCCGCGGCCGTCGACGAACTTGCGGCCTTGCACGCGGCAGGCTGGGACAGCCCGGAGCTTGCGGCGCTGCCGTGGCTTAACAGGTCCAGCCCCGATGCCGCCGCACTGATGACCGCTGTCCTCGCCGACCTCTATCCAGGCTTCCGGGACCGTTACGCAGCGAGGCTCGATCCTGGCACCGTTACCCTCATCGAAGACTTCCTGCCGCGCGCGGCCAGCTATCTCGCGGCCGGAGATGAGACACGCACGATCGTGCACGGCGACTTCCGCGCGGACAATTTGTTAATCGGCCCGGCCCGGCCGGCCGTGCTGGACTGGCAGACCTGCAGCTTCGGGCACGGCACTGGTGACCTGTCATACTTCCTCGGCTCCAGCCTCCCGGTGCCGGTGCGGCGCGAGCATGAGGAAACGCTCGTCCGCCGGTATCACTCGGCCCTGGCTCGCCGTGACGTGCCGCTGACCTGGACCGATTGCTGGACCGGCTACCGCCGTCATGCCTTCGGTGGCATTGTCATGGACGTCATTGCCGCCATGGTCGTCCAGCGGACGCAGCGAGGCGACATGATGTTCGCAGCGATGGCAAACCGGCACGCCCGGCACGCTCTCGACCTCGAAGCGCTGGCATTGATCGGCTGAGGCGACCGCTCGACTGAGGGTGTAGCTCGTGACAACAGAAATATCGCCAACGGCCCTGCAACTGCGGTCGCTGGTGACGGCCGACCAGACGGTGCAGCTGTTCCTGGAAACCGTTGACGTGCCGGCGCCTGGCCCTGGCGAGGTGCTCGTGCGAGTAGAGGCGGCGCCGATTAACCCGTCCGACCTGGGGCTGTTGCTCGCGGGCGCGGACGTGTCCGCGGCGATTTCCTCGGGCCCGCCCGACCGGCCAGTAGTCACCGCACCGCTGCCGGATGCCGCCATGCGCGCTATGCGGGCACGGGTAGGGATCGCGATGCCGGTGGGGAACGAAGGTGCCGGCACTGTCGTAGCCGCCGGATCGTCCGCAGCCGCGTCGGCACTGCTTGGAAAGACCGTGGCCATGGCCGGAGGCGCCATGTACGCGCAGTACCGCTGCGTGGACGCGGCGTTTTGCCTGGAGTTGCCGGAGGGCACTCCGGCCGCGGACGGGGCTTCCTCATTCGTGAATCCGCTCACGGCGCTTGGCATGCTGGAGACGATGCGGCTGGAGAATCACACGGCTCTCGTGCACACCGCGGCTGCCTCGAACCTCGGTCAGATGCTCAACCGGTTGTGCATCGAGGAGGAAGTCCCGCTAGTAAGCATCGTTCGGAGACCCGAGCAGGAGAAGCTGCTGAGATCGGCTGGCGCCAGCTACGTCTGTAACTCGTCATCTGCCGAGTTCATGGCTGAGCTGACCGCCGCGCTGACGGCGACGGGCGCCACGCTGGCCTTCGACGCGACTGGCGGCGGCACGCTGGCCAGCCAGATCCTGACCTGCATGGAGGCCGTGGCCAGCGCGCCCGCAGGCGGCTACAGCCGGTATGGATCCGCTGTTCACAAGCAGGTTTACATCTACGGGTCCCTGGACCGCGGGCCGACGGAGCTGACCCGCAACTTCGGCATGGCCTGGAGCGTCGGCGGCTGGCTGCTGGCTCCCTTCCTGCAGCGAGTTGGCCTGGAGCGAATGGCGGCGCTGCGCAGCCGGGTCGCCGCCGAGCTGACGACGACCTTTGCCAGCAGCTACACCAGCCAGGTCTCGCTGGCCGGGGCGCTGGACCTGACAGCGATCGCCGCCTACTCCAGGCAGGCCACCGGCTCCAAGTTCCTCATCATGCCGGCGAGCTAGGCTCGCTGGCTGCTGCTTCACCTGGCTGCCGGCCCGCGGGAGGCCGAGCGGAGTAGCCACGATTAGCCGACGGCGCAGCCCGGATTAGACTCGGGTTGCGTTGATGGAGCGGTCCGCGACATACCGTCGCGACGGGTACCTGAGACACCCGGCTGCGAGCCGCGCCGCGAACGGCGATACTCATGACGGCATCATCCAGCCTATCCAGCTGCGAGGATCTTGCGCGCGAGCTGCTGTCAGCACACAGAAGGCTGCTCGCGCTCTCCATGCAGCTGACCGAGCAGGATGATCAAGGCGACATCCTGATGCTGGTTGCCGATGCCGTCGACACGATCGGACCTTGCAGCGCCGAAGGCATCTTCCTGGATCAACGCTGGCAGATCCGGCGGTTCAGTGGCGACGGTCCCAACCCAGCAGAATTTGCCAGCAGCCACGCTGGCGATGGCGTGTTCGCCAGGCTGCCTGGCATGGCCTGGTCGTGGGCGTATCCGATACCGGTGCAGCGTGGCGGGTCCGGCTGGCTCGTCGTCGGCGCAGCGCATGAGCCGACCGAGAGCGAGCGGTTCCTTCTGCAGGTACTGGCGCAGCAGGCCGGGATCGCCCTGGCCAGCGCGCGCTTGCGTGGCCGCGAGCGTACCCAGGCCGGCGAGCTGGCGGCCGCGAACTTGGCGCTGCAGCGCGGCATAGAGATTCACGACCGACTCACTCAGGTGGCGCTGAGCGGCACTGGGCAGGCCGGAATCGCCAGGGCAGTGTACGAGCTGACAGATCACCCGACCTGGATCGAGGACCGTTTCGGCAACCTTCGCGCCTGGGCGGGACCGGGTCGCCCGTCCCCTTATCCCAGGGATCCGCCTGAGGTCCGGGACCGGCTGCTACACCGGGTAATGAACGCGCCAGGGCCGCTGCGAGACGCAGACCGACTCATCTCAGTAGCCAGGCTAGCGGGCGCCCCGGCAGGCGTACTCATCCTGGCTGACCCGGACCAGGTCGCAGGGGAAGCTGAACGGGTGGCCATGGAGCACGCCACGACCGTGCTCGCGATGGAGGTCGCCCACCTGCAGAACATGGTCGAGTCGAAGGCAAAGACACGCAGCAACCTGGTGCTCGAATTGGTTGCAGGCGACGACGGCCCCGGCACGGTCAACCGCGCCCAGGGCCTCGGCTATGACCTCGGCCGTCCCCACCGGGTCGTTGCGCTGGAGTGCCAGGACGGCGAGGACGTCGACACTTTCTGCCAGGCAGTCGCGAAGGCGATGACGTCGGCCGGAGTCGGATCACTGCTCGCCGCGCGCATCAGGGACGTGATCGTGCTGGCGGACAGGGAGGTTGCCTGGGACCGGTTTCAGGCGGCCATCGTCGCCGAACGGAATGGCGCGCGCTGCTCTGTCGGCGTCGGCAGCCGCTGCGACGACGTAACGGACTTCCCTCGTTCGTATCGCGAGGCCCAGCTTGCGCTGCAGATTCAAAAAGCGCTCGGCGGTCGCGAGCAGCTCACGCTCTTCGACGATCTGGGCGTCTATCAGGTCCTGGCCACTACGACTGACATGTCTGCTATGGAACGTTTCGCGACTGACTGGCTCAGCACCCTGGTCGACTACGACTCCGTTCACGGCTCACAGCTGGTCGCGACCCTCGGCGAGTACCTCGACTCCGGCGGCGGCTACGAGGCCACGGCGAACGCCCTGTCGGTGCACCGCAGCACCTTGAAGTACCGCCTCAGGCGGATTCGCGAGGTTTCCGGCCACGACCTCGGCGATCCTGACACCCGATTTAACCTTCAGCTGGCCACCCGGGCCTGGCGGACGATGCAGGTACTGCGCCAGCCCTGACCAGCGAGATCAGACCCGGCAGGCTGAGGTTAGCTCGGCTGCATGTCCCCTCCGGACGAGAGGTTGGACCGCACGGGACGGTGCACGGACGCCAGCCGGTGCGAAAGCTAGGACCAGGACCACGTACGGGTCTCCGGCTTTCGGCGGCCCTGGGAACCCTTGCCGATCGGGAATGGGCATGTTATGACTGCAACTCTTGATATGCACACGTACGTTCGTGACCTGGAGCAAAGCCTGCAACTGGTCTTGTTCGGCCGCGGCGGCACGTCGACGGCGGCCGTACTGCTGGTTCGCGGCGCGCTTGCCGATGGCGATCATGGGAAGGCCGAGCAGCTCGCGCGGGCAACTCAGGACCTGGCCGAGGTCAGGCAAGGCGAGTCCGATATGGCCGTTGCTGCTTGCCATGTCCGTGGCCTGGTCGAGCGGGACTGCGCCGCGCTGGAACTAGCCGCCGGCCGGTATTCGACTCCGCTCAGCCGCGCCTGGGCTACTGAGGACGCGGCCCTTGCCATCGCCGAACAGGGCAATCAGGCTGCCGCCGTGGCCCGGCTGCGGCAGGCGTACGCGCAGTACGAGCAGCTCGGCAGCGCCGACGGCATGGCCAGGGTCCGGGCCCGGCTGCGTGCGGCCGGGATCAGGCTGCATCACTGGAAGCGGGCGGACAGGCCAGCCTTCGGGTGGAACAGCCTGACCGATACCGAGCGGCGCATCGTCGACCTGGTCGCGCAGGGCCTCAGCAACCGCCAGGTGGCCAGCCAGGTGTTCCTCAGCGCGCACACCGTCGCGTTTCACCTGCGCCACATCTTCTGGAAGCTGGACGTCGCCTCCCGAGTGCAGCTGGCGCGGCTCGCCGCCGAGCACGGCGCCGCCGCCTGCGGTCAGGGCCGCCCGGCCGCCGTGGCGGCCGGCAGGCCGAATTCCCCCGGCGAGAACTGAACTTCATCGGCGTAGTCGCAGGTGCCGTCGGCCTGAAACTGACGTGCGGCCCGCACGACTTCTGCCCCCAGCTCACGCAGCTGCTCGGCAACCATCTCGTCAGTGAGCCGTCCGTCAGGGTCAAATATCTGCCAGGACTGCGCCACCGGCAGCACTAGCGGAACGCTCCAGCCGCGCAGCGCCCGGACCATGAACTCCATCGAGTTGACCGACTGCAGCCCTTGCACTCCCCCTGCGGTCGACACCAGTCCGATCGGCTTGTTCGTCAGGTAGGGCGGATCACGCCCGGCCAGCAGGATCAGCCAGTCGAGAGCATTCTTGAACGACCCGCTCACCGAGCCGTGATAGGTCGGCGTGCTCCAGACCATCGCGTCGCAGCCGTACACAATGTCCGCGAAGCCGCGTGCCGGAGCGGGCGTCGCCCGCTGCGGCGTGTACATCGGCAGGTCGAGGTCACGAACCCGGATGACGCTGGACTGCGCCCCGGCCGCCGCCGCGCCGGCCAGCGCCGTGTGCAACGCGGTCAGGCTGGTCGAACCCTCGCGCAATGAACCGCCCAGGCCAACGACCCGCACGGAGCTCGCCATTTCTACCCCCTCATTGCTGCACCTGCGCCCAGCTTCCGCCCCGTTGCCGGCCTGCACGTCACCAGGTTTTGTAGTCTTTTGGCTTGCCGCTGGCCCGCCAGCACAACCCGGCGAGGATGGCCCGCTTTGCGCCGAAAACTGCGTACACGGTCGGGATAGCCGTAGCCAGCTGCGCGCAGCCATGGTGCCTCGCGCCGATTGACTTCGGCTGCGGCTGAGCCCATACCCTCAAGAGGTGACCCCCCAGGTAGGCGCTGACGAGGTCGCCGGGGTAAGGGGGCTGTGGTCGGCGCAGCATCGCGCGCTCACCGTAGGGCTCGTGCTGACGATCACTTTCATCGCTTCAGAGGCGCTCGCGGTAGTGACGATTATGCCGGTCGTCGCCCGCAGTCTCGGCGGCCTCAACCTGTACGGCTGGGTCTTCAGCACCTTCATGCTGGGCAACGTAGTCGGCATCGTGCAGGCCGGCCGGCTGGCTGATCGCTACGGCCCGGCAAGGCCATTCATAGGCGGCCTCGCGTTGTTCGGCGCAGGTCTCGCGCTGGCGGGCCTGGCGCCGACCATGCTGGTACTTGTCTGCGGCCGGGCGCTGCAGGGCATCGGGGCCGGTGCCGTGCCCGCAGTTGCTTACGTAGCCATCGGTCGCTGCCTGCCCGACATCCTGCGGGCTCGGATGATGGCTGTCTTGTCCACGGCCTGGGTCCTCCCTGGCCTCATCGGCCCGGCAGCCAGCGCGGCGGTTGCGAGCGTCTTCGGCTGGCGATGGGTGTTCCTCGGCCTGCTTCCGCTGGTGGCTGTCACCGGATCCCTGGCGATGCCGGCTCTGCTGCGGCTGGGACGGCAGCCGCAGGCCGAAGGCGAGACCGCGGCCGTGGAACACCGGCTTAGCTCTGGGCTTGCGGCGGCTACCGGAGCGGGCCTGGTCCTGGCTGGCCTGACACTGGCAGCAGGATCGCGCCATTTCCTCATTGGGATCGGCCTGGCCATTGTCGGCATCGCAGCGCTCGGCACGTCGTTGCGAAAGCTCCTGCCCGCTGGCACCTTCGCAGCTCGGCCGGGCCTTCCCGCCGTGATACTGTGCCGCGGCCTGCTGACCTTCGCGTTCTTCGGCGCTGACGCCTACGTCACGCTGACTATCACCACAATCCGGCATCACTCGCCGGCACTGGCCGGCGTCGCCGTTACTGGTGCCACCCTGGCCTGGACGGCCGGTGCGTGGCTCCAGTCTCGCCTGAACGGGAAATGGGAGGCCCGCCGCCTGGTCGGCTGTGGCGTGGTCATCATCTCAGCCGGCTTGGCTGGCATGGCGTTGGAACTGCTGCCTGCCATTCCCGTTTACGAAGGCCTCGCCGCCTGGACTGTCGCCGGATTCGGCATTGGGCTGGCCTACGCGCCTATATCGCTGCTCATGCTGCGTGAGGCACCTGCGGGCCGGGAAGGCTGGGCGTCGGCATCGCTGAGCCTTGCTGACGTCCTCGGCACTGCGCTGGGCATCGGGGCTGGCGGGGCCGCCGTGTCCGCGGCGACAGCGCGGAGCTGGCCGCTGGCGGACGGCGTCGGTATCGCTTTCGCTATCGCCGCCGCCGGGGCCATCGCACTGGCGATAGCGAGCCGTCGCCTCCCCGATGCGATATGAGCCGCTCAGGCCGTTGTCCCCAGTTCCGGGAGGGACCGCTCGCGGCTGACGGATGGCGGGCCGCGTCGGCCGGCTGCGGCGCGATGTGGGGGGTGCGATGGGCGACGACGACAATCCCGGTGACCATCAGGATGAGCGCTGCGACCTCGCCGGCAATACCTGCTGGCGTGCCATTGAGTGTCTCGTCCAGCCAGAGAGCAGCCAGGGCAATGGAGACAATCGGATCGCACGCGGTGATGATCGACAGAACTGGCGCGATCAGGGTGCCCTGCTGGAAGGCGTTCTCGTTAAGCAGGAAGCCCATCGGGCCGACGACGGCAAGGGCATAAATCGGCCAGTTGCTCAGAAGTCCGGGCAGGCCGCCGCTGACGTCCGAGACCACGAGCTTGACCAGGAACGCCGCGACGCCGTAATTGATGCCGCAGGCAAGCGCGAGAGCCAGCGGTCGCAGCTGTTGGCGGCGCGCCGCCACAGCCAGGCATGCCAGGACCGCCGCCGCTAGCCCGGCACCGAGCGGCAGCACCACCGAGAAGCTCACACTCGACTTGCCGCTGGACGGCTGCGCGACCACGAGAAACCAGGCGATGCCGGCTGTGGTGGCGACAACTCCGCTCAGCAGCACTGGGTCCCAGCGCTTGCGCAGGAAAGAGCTGATCAATACGGCGAATATCAGGTCTAGCACCAGGAGCGGCTCCACCAGGGCGAGGGGCCCGAACCTCAGCGCCAGGACCTGCAGAACGAACCCGAGCACGGTCCCGCCGAGCGATGCGACCCACAGCGGCTGCCGGGCCAGGTCAAGGAATATCCGCGGCGACAGCGTGCGCCGGCGCGTGACCCGCTTGGTACTGCGCTGATCGGCCACGGACGCGATGCCGAAGACCAGTGCAGCCGCGATCGCTGCCGCAACAGCAATGACTAGGGACAACGGCCCGTGCACACCTCCAGACATATGCGCCCGTGTATTGGCATAACCGGTGTGTTCGCCCAGCTGCCGCCCGATGCCTGCCCGGCAGAACGTACCCGTGGGTTCCACGGCGTACCAGAGCCGTCCGCCCGCCGCGCGGTAGTAAGGTCGCAGAGTGCCCTTCGACGTCACTGCTGTCGGCAAAGGTTCCTAGGGCACGTGCAGATCAGCCAGGTGTGCTGCGCCAGGCCCGGCGGGGTCAACGAGGACTACGCGTGCACCGGTTCGGACTGGGCCGTCGTCGCGCTTCTGCGCGGCGCAGAGCGCAGCAGTCCCCGGGAAGGCCGCAAGCAGCAGGATGACGCGACCGCCGTTTACTTCCGGCCGTCGGAGACGTGATGAGCGTCCCGGGTTCAGCGGCCGGCGACAGCGACGGCCTGCGCTACGGCAGTCGGGCAGCCCGGTGGGTACTCCTGTCGACCATCCTGGGGTCCGCGATGGCGTCGATCGACGCCACGGTCGTGGGCATCGCACTGCCCACGATCGGCCGGGAATTCCACACCAGCCTGGCCACACTCCAATGGGTGGTAACGGCCTACATGCTGACGCTGGCAGGCCTGCTGCTGTTCGCCGGCGCGCTCGGCGATAAGTACGGCCGCAAGCGCATCTTCCTCATCGGCGTCGCCTGGTTCGCCGTAGCGTCGGCCCTGTGCGCCGTGGCCCCGAACGCGCCTGTACTGGTCGGGGCGCGCGCCTTCCAGGGCATCGGGGCCGCCCTGCTGACCCCGGGCAGCCTGGCCATCATCGAGGCGTCGTTCCGGGCCGACGACCGCAGCAGGGCAATTGGAGCCTGGTCAGGCTTCGCCGGCGTGGGCACGGCCATCGGCCCGTTCTTGGGCGGCTGGCTGATCCAGGCCTACTCGTGGCGACTCATCTTCCTGATCAACCTGCCGCTCGCCGCGATAGTGATGATGGTTGCCTGGCGACACGTGCCCGAGACACGGAATCTGGACGCCACCGGGAAGGTGGACTTCACCGGCGCAACGCTCGTGACACTCGGGCTGATCGGCCTCACCTACGGGCTGATCGAGGGCCCGTCCCGCGGGTGGGGCAGCACGGGGCCAGTGCTTTCGCTTGTCCTTGGCGCGGTTCTGCTGGCCGCGTTCGTGGCCTGGGAACGGCGGGTCGCCGCGCCGATGCTGACGCTGAGCCTGTTCAAGTCTGCCCAGTTCGACTCCGCCAATGTGGTGACGTTCGTGGTGTATGCCGCACTCGGCGGCGCGCTTTTCCTGTTGCCGATTCAGCTCCAGCAGGTCTCGGGGTATACGGCGCTGCAGGCCGGTATATCGCTGCTGCCGGTGACCGTGATCATGCTCGTGCTTTCGGCGCGGTCAGGTGCGCTCGCCTCGCGGATCGGTCCCCGGCTGCAGATGAGCGTCGGTCCGGTGGTGATGGCCGTCGGCCTGGCGCTGTTCATCCGGCTCGGTAGTTCCGGGAACTACGTGTCTGAGGTCCTTCCGGCTGTGCTGGTGTTCGGCCTGGGTCTGGCCATCAACGTGGCGCCGCTGACCGCCACCGTGCTGGCTGCCGCCTCGCCCCAGCACGCCGGAATGGCATCGGCGGTCAACAACGATGTAGCCCGTGCCGCCTCACTGATCGCGGTCGCCGTCCTCCCGGCCGCAGCCGGCCTGGGCGGCGCGGCATACCTGAATGCGCCGCAGTTCTCCGCGGGTTTCCACCGAGCCGTGCTGATCTCCGCCGGGCTATGCGTAGCGGGAGGCATCCTGGCCGCGGCGACCATCCGCAATCCGGTCCGGCCAGCCGGGGCGGCGGCACCGCCGCGGCCGGCCGCCGTGCACTGCGCGCTCGACGCCACGCCGCAAGGCGCTGCCACGCAGGCGCCAGCGGGAGAGACGGCCAGCTAGCTGGGGACCCGGAACAAGCGGGTGAAGCGCTCGGCTGTGCCCCGGTCGCCGGTTAGCCGCAGGCGGCCGTCGCGCTCGGCCACGGTCATTGGCTGGCGACCGAGCGTGATGGCGCGCAGCGTCGCCACATCCGTCTCGATTGTGACAGCGGGCCGCTCGGTGCGGGCCTGGCTGACTTCCATCGAGTCGCCGGCATGCGACTTCCGCGCCTGGCCAGATGTCCCGATCCGGGTTGTGACCGGAGCCGACGATCGGTTTTCCCCGGCCGGATTCCAGCTGGGGCTGGCGCGTAGCCGGCTGGGCATCGGCGCCGACGTGCTGCCAGGAGGACACCTGATCGCGCTGAGCGAGCCAGCCAGGCTCGCGGACTACCTGCTCCGCGTCTAAACTCCGTGCATACGAGGATCCCAGTCGGGTAGCGGACAATCAAGCACTAACTACCTCACGGGAGGTGCGCCATGAATGGTGCGACTGTGCCCCGGCGGGGGCGAGTAAGCGGCCTGCTGCTGATGCTGCTAGGCGCGTGGGGGGCGCTAATACCGTTCGTAGGGCCTTATTTCGGGTACGCCTACACGCCGGACAAGGCCTGGGCCTACAACTCGGGCCGGCTGTGGCTGTCCGTAGTGCCGGGAGCCGCTGTATTCCTCGGCGGGCTACTAGCCGCGGTGTCGGCCAAAACTGCTCAGGTGGGCGCTATCTTGGCCGCGCTGGGCGGTGCCTGGTTCGTACTCGGCCAGCTGGTGACGGCGGTGGCCGTGCCGAGCGGCTCGATCACTGCGGGCACACCGATAGTCGGCACCGGTGCGGCCTTCGGCGCGGCAACCATGCGACTGCTGGAGGGGCTGGGGTTCTTCTACGGCCTGGGCGTAGTCATCGTCTTCCTCGCGGCACTTGCCTTTGGAGAGGTTCTGGTCAGCAGGCTGGCCAACCGCGGGTACCAGATGACCGAGGCAATAGGGCCCGAGGACCAGTACGGTCCCGCCTACTGACGGGCCCGTCGTGGCAACTCGGTGCCGAACGGCGGCCGTTATGCCTTGCCCTTGTTCTTGGCGGCAAGAATGATCTGTGTCACGAGCCTGGAGGTCACGCCGAGCTTGGCTGCGATCTCGGCGGGCCTAAGGCCCTGCTGGTTGTAAAGCAGCGCTAGCTTTTCTTGCTTTCTGGTCCACGGCGGGTGAGCGACCGCAGGAGCGTGTCCTTGGCGAAGCCGCGGGCTCGGGCGACCGGCGGCAGCGCGTCCGGCAGTCCCCGATTCCGGGCGCGGCCGGGCGGCCGGAGCGGGCGGCCCGAACGAGCCCCGTCGCTGGTCACGGTACTTGCCGTTGGCGAGTTCCTCGCGGGTGCGTTCATCCAGGATCAGGAATTCCTCGGCCGCCTTATTCATGCCGACAGCGACCATCGTCAGGCCTCGGGCATTTATCTCCTGGCATTTCGGCGCCATGCAATAGTCGTATTTTGCTGCCCGCTCGGGGTGGAGTTCAGTTCCGCAGGTAATGCAATGAGGCACTGATCATCTTTCATGGCCGGGAATCCTACGCAGAGTAAAACTCCTGGAGTGCGCGCATTGTTCCAGGTCAGACCGTCACGGACGCGGCGGCATCGCCGAACCAGACGCCGCCGGGTCAAGGGCGCGAAGGCTACCCGACGCGCTGAGCCAGGATCGGAGCGCCGTCCCCGGTGAGGCCGTCCAAGCCAGCCGCGCGGCCGGTCATCGCCAGCAGCAGCGACAATGCAGGCCCTGACACCTCCGGGCCAGAGCCGTACGACCAGCCGGTATCGGCGGCAACGAGCCGCAGGCCTTGGATCCGGCTCTTGCCGCCGACCGGAAAGTTGGACCTCGTGTACATCTGCAGGCATGCGTCCGCTGCATCGTCGGCCACCGTCCCCTCCAGGCCAGCGGGCCGCCGGATGTCCTCGCCATGGACTACGACCTCGCCCAGCATGGCCACCACCGGTGCCGGCGGATGATTGGTCGTCGTGGTCCGCAGCCGCAGCCGATCGGCGATCTGCTGAGCGGTCAGCTGGCTGCGGCTGCGTGCGTCCTTGTCCATGAACGCGTTGAACCGGAATCCGGAGGCTGCCATCCCCCGGACGAAATGCCCTTGTGTCTGCTCCGCCCCGGCCAGCACATGCGCAGCCGCGAATCCGACCGTCCACCCCTGGCAAAGTGACGGGGTCAGCCACTGCTCGGACGTCAGGGCCTCGATCGTTGCGGCCAGCGCCTTCCGTTCAGCATGGATCATCGCCCAGGTAGTTGCGTCATCCGACATTTCGGGCCTCGATTCGTTCATCGTCACTAGATGTCCTGTTGTCTCATGCAACGAACGGCGGCCGCGCGTCTTCGACATCATTGCGGCGCAATGGCCCGCGACGCGGCGGGCCCGGCAACGGAATGGCAGCGCTGGTCGTCTAAGTTAACGTGAGCGGCCTGCGTCAGGGGTGAAGCGTTGTGGGTCAGCCATGGCGCGACTTCGCGATCGCTTCCTGCGCGGCGGCGCTTCTTGCCGGGCTCATGGTCACCGGCTGCGGGACCTCCGGGCGCCCGGGCCCTCCAGGCCCACGCCGGGCGAGCCCGTCCCGGCAGCGGAGTTACGGCGTCGATTAATAAATCCAGCGCCGTGCACGGGGGCAACCATGACAAATACTTCGTTGGGTCGCACTCCGTTGAAGTGCCGCGGCACACCGAGATTGTCGAATTCACCGCCCGCGGGACCTTGAGAAGCTTTGAGAAGATGTCTGCGAAAGCCAGAATGGAGGAGGACTCCTGATCATGGCGATGACATTCACGGCGACGGCGCGTCGCAGCCAGGGCTGGTGGACCCTTGAAGTCACTGGAGATGGCTTGCAGTACCCGGCTTACACGCAGGCGAAGCGCCTAGATCAGGCCGACGGCATTGTGCGTGATCTGCTCGCCCTGCATTTCGACGTGGACGTGACCGAAACCGGGAACGTCGAGATTGTGCCACTCCTCGACGGCCTTCTGGCCCAGGAAATCAGCAAGACCCGGCATGCCTGGGAGCGGGCAGAAAGGCTCCGCGTCGATGCCGTCTGGCAAACGCGGCAGGCCGCTCAGCACCTCAAGGAACAGGGCCTGCCTCAACGCGACATCAGCACTCTTCTTGGCATCTCCCACCAGGCTGTCAGCCAACTCCTGGCGAGCTGACGAACGTCTCAAGCGTCATACCGCTCTCAGTCCTCGCCGATCTCGGTGGCCACGCTGTCCGGGGCGCGCATCCGCCAGGCATCGGTGACAAGCTCACGCAGGCGATCGACGTCGACCTCGGCCAGCTTGAGCATTACCAGCGGCCAGCCGTCGTAGCCCGGCGCAGTGAAGAAGATCTCGGGCTCGCCGAGGAGCAGTGCCTGCTTCTCTGCCTCGTCGCCCACGAATAGCACCGCGACGTCGGTGCGGATTCGCCGCGGCTGGCCCTGCCTGCGCTCGGGATACGACCAGACGAATCCCTTGTCACCAACCCGGAAGTCGAAGCCGTCGCTGTCGATCTCGACCACGTCGGGCAGGCCGAGCGCGATTCGGCGTACGTCGTCGGCGTCAGCCATCGCTCTCCTTAAGCGTCGCACCTCTCGCACGGGACATGTTAGGCACCGCCACGGACAGCGGGTTCCTGCTCAGCGGCCTGGCGCCTGGAGGTGCCGAGCGCGCCGCCTTGGCCGCCGCGGCGCTCGCGCCGACGACGGTGATGTTGTCGTAGCTGGTCAGGATGCGCTCGATAACTGCGTCGGTAGCCTACGATGGCCAGGCAAGGTAAGCGAAGCCGCCGCAGAATCGACCTCGGACATGCGCCCGCCTTGTCAGCGGCTGGGTCGAAAATCTGGTCGACCGGCAAGTCAAAGAGCTACCCGCTGCTCCCGGACCGGCGCGGTCGGTCGGCCGTGCTCACCGTCCAGCAGGGCCCCTGGCGTCGACAGGCGGGCCGGCCGGCGGAGACTAGCTATCAGGCCTGTCATGGCGCTGCGACGGATCGAGCGGAGTCCTTCATGGACAGCGACTTGCCGGCGGGGTCCGGCCGCTCCCCTGCGGCAACGTTGTACGACGTTGCCCGCCAGGCTGGCGTGTCCACGGCCACGGTCTCCCGGGTGGTCCACGGCCAGGATCGCGTTCGCCCAGCCACCCGACGTCGCGTGCTGACAGTAATCGAGGCGCTCGGCTACGTTCCTGACGGCGCTGCGCAGAGCCTGGCCAGGCAGCGCAAGGAAGTAGTCGGGCTAGTCGCTATCGAAAGCCGCACCCGTGACACCGATATCGAGCGTACCGGCCTGCTGTTCATCGAAGAGGTCCTGCGCGGCGTTGAGTCCGTGCTGAGCGAGTTGGGATGGTCGCCGCTGATCTCTTTCCTGCGCGAGACCGATCCGGCGGCCGGCTATCACCGGATACAGAAGATCGCCGCCAAGGTCGACGGCATGCTCATCGCCGAGGACATTGTCGGGCCCGAGCAACTAGTGTCGCTGGCCGCACGCACGCCGACCGGGCTGATTGCAGGTTCGCCTGGCCACGCTCGGGTCGATGTTGTGGCCGCAGACAACCGCGCGGGCACCAAGGCGGCGGTTCGCCACATCATCGAACGGCACCGAAGCACGCGCCTGTTCTACGTCTCGGGGCCGCCGGAAGCTGCGGACGCGCGGGAACGCCGGAGCGCTTTCGACGAGGCGCTCGCCGAGTTCCCCGGCGCGACCCTGACCGGCTCGTTCGAGGGAAGGTTTTCAGCCTTCAGCGGCCAGCTGGCGGTGCGCGAGCTCCTGACCGGGCCGCGGCGGGACCTGCCTGATGCGATTGTCTGCGCCAATGATCAGATGGCACTCGGAGCCATTCGCGAGCTGCAGACGGTCGGCGTGCGGGTCCCGGCCGATGTCGCGGTCGTCGGCTTTGACGACATGCTGCTGAGCGGACTGCTCGCACCACCCCTGACGACGGTCCGCCAGCCGATACGGCTGCTGGGCGAGCGTGCGTGCGTCCGTTTGCTGCAGCGGATAGCGGACAGCGCCCTACCGCCCCGTTGCGAGCGCCTGCCGACAGAGCTGGTCATCAGGGAGAGCTGCGGCTGTCGCGCTGACGCGAGCGCGCCAGCGTGACCCAACAATCCTGCGCAAGCGGGCAGACAGTACGATTCTGCCGGGACGCGACGGCGTGACGAGCCGGCCGACAGCGCGACAGTGAACGCCGCAGGCCTAGCGCAGGGAGTTGCGCTGGTCACGTTTCCGCCGCGAGCATGATCCTTATTAGCCGCAGTTCTTACGACCTGTCGAATAGCCAGTACGGCACGATGTTCGTGCCGCAGGTGATCACCCCGGTTGCCGTCTCGCTTCTCAGCGCTGGCCTGATAAGGCCCGGCCTGGCCACGCGGGTCAGCGAGAAGACGGTGTACCTGGGCGGTTTGCTCGCGGATCTGGGCGCGATGGTGCTGCTGATCGCGAGCTGGCGTGTCGTGCACCAGCGTTCGTGACGGCGTTCGTGGGCATCGGGTTCTGGACCGGCCTGCCCATAGCGGCCTATCCAGCCCGCTGAGATCGTTGGGATGATCCAGCGGTCAGCGGACGCGGATCGGGAGTGTCCGAGGACCGCGGATCTGGCCTGTTGACCATGTCACCGCGGCCGGGTCATGGAGACTGAACTCCGGTATCCGCTCAAGCCAGGCTTGCAGAGCGACGCGGAGTTCCATGCGCGCCAGGTGGGAGCCTAGGCAGCGGTGGATGCCCAGGCCGAACGCGGCGTGGCGGTTGACCTCCCGGTCGATGACGACCTCACCGGCCCGGTCGAACTGCGTGCCGTCACGGTTGGCTGCGGGGAACGATAGCAGGATCCAGTCTTCGGCCTTCATGTCGACGCCGCGCCAGTGCATGTCCCCCTTCACCAGCCTCGCCATGGTGACGGGCGCGTATGCGCGCAGGAACTCTTCTATCGCGGTCGGCAGCAGGCCAGGATCGGCCACGAGCCGCTCGCGGTCATGCGGATTGCGAGCCAGGTGCCACAATGACGCACCGATCGCGCTCCACGACGTGTCGATGCCCGCGATCAGCAGCAGGGTCATCGCCCCCACCACGTGCGACGGGTCGAGCTTGCGCCCGTACAACTCGGCGTTGATCAGGTAGCTGGTGAGGTCCTTGCGCGGCTCGTCCAGGTGCGCATGGACCTGCGCGAGGAGATAGTCGAATAGTTTCGTCATCCGCGCGATGCGCTCGTCGGGCGGCAGGTTGATGCCTTCGAGCGTGTTCTCGACGAACTCGCGGAACTTCGGGCCGTCCTCCGGGGGGAAGCCGAGCATGTCGGCGATGACGCGCATGGGTATGTGCTGGGCGTAGTCCCGTGCGGCGTCGACGACGTCTTGCCCCTCGAAGCCGTCGATGAGCGAGTGGCAGAAGGCCCTGGTAGCTGGCTCCTGCTTCGCTATCGCGGTCTTGGTGAACGCAGGCAGCAGCAGCTTGCGCGCGTCGTGATGGAACGGCGGGTCCGAGGAGATCGGCGGCGCACCGCCGATGGGCGCGAGTTCGAGCGGCGGCCGGAAATTGCTCATGATGATCGACCGCGACGAGAAGCGCTCGGTGTCATAGGCGATCGCCGCCACGTCCTCGTAACGGGTCGGCAGCCATCCGCCGCCGAACCGATCGGTGTGCGCTATCGGACAGCGCTGGCGCAGGTCGTCCTGGATCGGGTAGGGGTCGGCGGCCCACTCTGGCTCCAGATGAGAAAAGTCGGTCGCCCAATCTGACACCGGGCCGGTGATGATCTCGCTGCGCGTGCCGAGCGGCTGGTCGGGCTGCGACTCTCGGAAGTCGCGGGTGAAGCGGTCGTCGACAGTCATGTCAGCTCTCCTCGGCCAGCTCGATCGCGCGTTCGGGACAGTTGGCGACTGCGAGGCGTGCCTGCCGGTCCTTGTCGGCTGGCACGACGCCGTCGCCGAGGACTTTCCCGAAACCCTCGTCGTCATCGCCGAACAGGTCGGGCGCGAGGTCGTAGCAACGTCCGTGCCCCTGGCAGAGCTCAGAGTCGATCTGCAGTTTCACTGGGCTGTTCCTGTCTGTGCTATGAGACTTACGGCTCTGAGATACGTCGAGACTTACGGCTCTGAGAGTTACGGCTGTGAGACTCACGCGCGAGACTCGCTGCGATACCCGTCTGTCCGCTGCGGGCAAGGCCGGCTACCACACGGGTCAGCAGGGCGGCCCACTCTTCCTCGTCGACAGCGTGCAGGTCCGGCGGGACGAGCGCGCTGCCCATAGCGAGCAGGAGGCAGAAATGGGCGAGCGCTTCCGGCGACAGGTCGCTATCGATCTCGTCACCGGCCTGGGCAACCCGCATGAGATCGGCGAGCCAGTCCGCCCGCTCGCCGACGTAGTCACGCATCGGCCCGGCGACATCCCGATCGCGGCGGGCCGCGACCAGCGCCTCAATGAGCAGGTAGCCCTGGGCGTCGCGGCGGCGGGGCAGTTGCCGGCCGATATCGAGAAGCAGGGCCGTGACTGACCGGCCGGGATCGGCCTCGAACATGTCGGCCAGTACGCGCCTGCCGTGCGTGCGCAGAGCGGCCACCAGCAGATCTGCCTTCGACCCGAAGTGCGCGTACAGGGCACCGTTGCTGACACCCGCGGCTGCGGCGATGTCGGCCACCCGGGTGCCGTCGTATCCACGCTCGGCGAAGACGTCGGCGGCCGCCTGGAGCAGCCGATCACGCGTGTCCGCTGAGGTGACGCCCGCGATGCGGCCCATGAAGTGAATTAAACGAACGTTCATCTGATTCGTCAAGGGTCACGGGAGGGCCTGGCCCGACCCGCCTGACCGAGGCGGGCACGATTCGCCGGCCGGGCCTGGCGACGTTTGCGGGCCCACAGCGGGGTAGTGAGGATGCATCCTCCCGGAACTGGAGCAGTCATGATCATCCTCGGTATCATCCTTCTCATCATCGGAGTCATCGCCAAGATCGCGATTCTGTGGTCGATCGGGATCGCATTGCTGCTGATCGGCCTCATCCTCATGCTGCTCGGATCGGTGGGCCGCATGGTGGGCGGGCGCAGGCACTACTGGTAGGTGCGATCCATGGCGAAGTGGTTACGCGTTCCCGCGCTGATGCAGACATAGGGCAACGTCGTGCTCGGCTGCAATGCCAGCCACGAGCTCCTGCGTCAATGACGTCGGGCCCTTCCAGCAGAGCGATCTCGGCTCCGAGCGACTCGGCCTTTTCCTTGAGCTTGAACCTGCCGACCTGCGCCTCCTGATCGCGGGTTCATGATCAGGAAGGGGCGCTTCGGTGGTTCGGCCGGGCGCTCATCTGGGGTTGTGACCACGCTGCCCATGGCAGCCCTGGCGCTGATGAGCGCGAGAATCAGGGCGACGACGGCCGCTATGGCTACCCAGAGTATGTCGCGCCTGGCATAACCCACGATTACGGCTGACTGGGGCCGAGCACCGCCAGGGAGAGCCAGACTAGGGCATCCCAGCGAACGCAATCAGGATTGCTAGCGGCCGCAGTCATCAGCAACAATGCCAGGCGCGCCAGCCATCGGTGCCAGGTCACTGCGAAACTGCGGCCCAGCGCATCGCCTTTAGGTACCCAAGAAGATTTGCGCCAAAGCTGGAAGCGCCACGGCACCACGGGGCGAAAGCCTGTCGGCGGAAGACCCTCTCGGCCGAGCGAAGGACGATAGTCCGCCATGCGCGCCGGCAGACTAGAGTTCAGAGGGGACGCGGCGGGAGTCCGGCCAGGAATGCAAGGCGGTAAGGCGTGAGATACGGAGCGCTCCGGTGAGTCCGGTTTACGAACGCCTAACTGATATGAACGAGGTCGCAACCAGAGTTGCTGAATTGTCGCTCAAGACAGTTATTTTCGACATAGAACCACTAGTCGCCTACTGGAACAGCGCGCAAGACGAACTCGACCAGGGCGTATACGGCATCATACGCAAGTTTGCCGTCATCCCTGGATTGCGTGTCGTCTGCTTCGCCACGAACTCAGCCCGCCAAGTTTCGGCGATTCCCCAGTGCGCTGGCGTGCGGGTGAGCTACCTGGCGTCCGCCGGTAAGCCGCTGCGGACGTCTGCTTATCGGGGCTATCCGAAACCGGGAGCCGTCGTCGGAGACCAGATCCTCACTGACGGCATGCTCGCGCGTCGCCTAGGTTTTACCTTCTTGCACTGCACGCCATCGCTAACGGGTACTCCGCTCGGACCTCAGCTTTTGAACCGTTTCGGAAGTATTCTCCGTCCGCTGATCTTTGCTGAAGACCGGTAACGATCGAGGGCGGCGGTAGGTAACGACGGTCATTGGGGTTTCGGCGCTGGACGGAAGCTCTCGGTCCGCAAGAGGATGCTCACCATGACCACGCTGACAAGGAGCCCGAACGTGCCGATCACTACGTAGCTCATCAGAAGGCTGAGGCCTGCCTGCCGCATTGCCATGAGGAAGACCCTGGACATCCCGAGCAGGAACGGATACAGGACTGCGATGCCGCCCAGGAAGGCAACCGCGGTAATGGTGAGGTGCTCCCCGCCCGGACCGGGCTCGAGCGGGAGGAACGCTGCGCATGACAGCGCGGCCAGGATGTAGATGCAGATGCGGGCCGGCGTGTAGGCGCCCAGCATGAGGCTGATTATTCCTGAGGCGGCTAGCACCACGAAGAGAGCCACGCCGACGGCCTGCAATGACGGCCGCCGATCAAGGGCGGCGAACAGGACACGCGCCGTCATCACGAGCGCGGCCCAGAACACTCCGAGCAGGAGTGCCGAAAAAGTCAGGGGTGCCGCTGCTGGTTTCACGGCGTCCGGTTGCGACCAGGCAACCAGCAAGATGGCACTGGCGGAAAAGAAGATCACCAGGATCCCGTAAGCCTTGAACCGGGCCGGAATGCGCAGGCTGAAAGGCAGTTTCGGGGCGTCAGCCGAACCGGCCGGCGGTAGCCGAACGCTCGCGGCAATCAACGACGCAGTGAGAAGAATGAGCACGACCGTGTCCCACCAGAAGGAGCCGAGCGCGAAGGCGAAAACGACCACCGGTCCCGCCACTGCGCCGAGCACTAGCAGCGCGTTGAGCACGAGCACCGATACGTCCGGCCGACGCGGATTGAGCACCACGGCGTACATCATCAGAGCAGGGAAAGCGAGCCCGAATCCCGCGCCCAGGAAAGCGCTGGAGACCAGCAGCAGGGGGAAATCGGCTCCGGTCAATCCGAGTACCGCGGCGCTCACGATCAGCACGCCTGCCGAGGTCAGAATGCAGAGCAGCCCCAGGATAAACAGCAGCTTCGTCGACGTGCTCCGGCTCGCCCGGACAGCGAGAAGCCCGGCCGCTATCGCGGCGATAAGCTCCGGCAAGAACACCCAGCTGTACTGCGCGACCGTGAGATCCACAGCAGCCTTGCTGGCCAGGATACGACTATAAGCAGCATATGTGGTGAGAGCGGCGCCTTCGGCTATCGCTGAGACGTAGATTGTCGCCCTATCGTTTATTGCAAAAGCCACACAATCCCCCCGGATAACAGTGTCTGCCACTGCGCGACGTCAGTCTTCCGGCTGACCGTTCGGGGGCCCTAGGGGCGCCAACCGAGGTCCGAAGGTCGCGTATTCCTTACCGCGACCGCAGCCAGCCAAGGTCTCGCAAATAGCCTTCCAAGACCGCCGGCCAGCCACGGCCGGCGTGCTCCGGCCAGCGGGTCAGAATCGTCGCCTCGATGCGCCGGGCATATACGCTGTCTTACCATGAGCCTCGACTCACCGTCGTGGGCGGCTGCGGTACCTGGCTTGGTACGCAGCGATATTCGTGCTCCGGGAATCACCCGTGAACGGAGTCAGGATCGCTTCCGCTACCGCGATCCATCAGGCGTCGAGATCAGGCAACCATCGGAGCTGCAGCGCATCGCCGCGCTGGCGATTCCGCCGGCCTGGACCAACGTCTGGATATCCCCCCAGCCACTCGGTCATGTCCAGGCCACCGGTGTCGACAGCCGGGGCAGAACCCAGTACCGCTACCACCAGCTGTGGCGCGAACAGCGCGACGCCCAGAAGTTCGCTCACATGCTGCGGTTCGCCGGCATGCTGCCGGGGTTGCGGATGGCCACCCTGCAGGACCTGCAGCGGCGCGCCCTCGACCGCGAGCGAGTCGCGGCCAGCGCCGTACGGCTGATCGATCTCGGGCTGTTCCGCATCGGCGGCGAGAAGTATGCCGAGCTCGACCACCACTATGGCGCCGCCACGCTCCAGAAGCGGCACGTGAAAGTGACACGCGACGCCATGATGTTCGACTACATCGCCAAGGAAGGCAAGCAGCGGGCGATTACCGTCGCCGACGAGATGGTCCTGCCCACTGTGCGAGCACTGGCCCGTTCTCACAACGGCCTGGATGCGCTGTTCAGCTACCAGTCCGGCGGCACCTGGCACACCCTGCACTCTCACGATGTGAGCAACTACATCGCCGGTCGGGCGGGCGCTCACTTTACGGCGAAGGAGTTCCGCACCTGGAATGCGACCGTCCTGATGGCGCTGGCCCTGGCAAACGCTGGCCGGTCCCCCGCCGGGTCACGCCGCACGAGAGTGATAGCCGGCGGCATCCGCGAGGTGGCTGCCTGGCTCGGTGATACCGCTACCGTGGCCCGCAAGTCCTATGTCGATCCACGGCTTATCGCCCGATACGAGGCAGACGGTGAGCTAGCCGGCATCCCGGATCTTCCGCCCTTGCTTCCGGCGCCAGCGGAGGCCGAGATCGCGGTCGCGGCCCTGCTGAGCGGCCAGGCCTGACAAAGACCAGACATCCGCTGGGCAGTCAGAAGCTCACGTGCAGTCCGGTGAAGTTCGGCGGCGCATGTCGCACCACGAAGGTAGCGAGCAGCTTAGGTTTCGAAGTTGTCACTGCGACGATCGCATAACGGCCCACGCCTCCGCTCGGCGGTGGTCCGAGCGGCAGCTCCACCTGCTCGGGCGTAAAGCTTCCGGCGTAGGCAACCAGGCAAACGGTGTGGCCCGGTGCGGGCGGCAGCTGGTCAACGAGGGCATGAATCTGCCGCTGGTTACGGTCGGTAACGGCAGCGACATCGACCAGCTCCACTCCGGCAAGCAAGCCGCGTCCGTGTACCGCGTGCTTCGCTACTGGCAAGGCGGCAAAGCAGGGCCCGGCGTTCGTTCCCATCGCATCGCGCCCGGCCCCGCACGCGGCGAGCCCGATTACGACCGCAATTGACACCAGAACGCGTTCCGCTCGTGGTCGGCGACGGCTCGCCCGGCTGTTCGATGCAGGTACCGTCATGTGCCTGCCGCCTCCGGGATGTCGCCGTCACTGGTAAGGCCTGCCTGCCCGCCTGCGGTAGCGGTCCGATCGCTGCTTCCGGCCCGGTCCGGCACCGGCCAGGGAGACCGGCGGCCGCTCCACGCCAGCCACGCCCATGTTCCCCACCCGACGGGCAGTGTGAGCCAGAAGCTGAGGAGACGGTAGAGCAGCACGGCCGCCACCGTTGATGGCGCCGACCCGCCGTAAGCGACGATCGCAATGGTCAGACTGCCCTCCACGACGCCCAGCCCACCGGGCGTGATGGGCAGATTGGCGGCCAGCTGGCCGGCGCCGTAGGCGAGCAGCAGACCCTCCCACGGCACCCCGGCTCTAACCGCCAGGAACGATACGGCGAGGCAACCGCAATCAAGCAGCCAGTTAGCGCATCCCCACGACAGTGCGCCGACGATGTAGCCAGGCGAGAGGCGAACTACGGTCAGCCGGGCGATAATCCGGTCCACGCGGGCAGCGAGGTCGCCTCGCGGCGGTCTGTTCCTCCGCCTGGCGATGCGCATGACGGCCGAGACGGCGCGGACCAGCGCCCGCTTCTGGACGAAGATCGCGCCGGCGGCTAAAGCGACGAGCAGGTACACCACGATGACGCCTACCAGGTCCAGGCGCGCGCCCTCGGCGCCGGCCACGATGGCTCCGACGCCCGCCACCATTGCCAGCGTCACCGAAGTCACCACGAACGTCGCGACCACCGACCATCCGGCCACGGCTTCGTCGACATCCCGCCGCCGGAATTGTCGGTAAGTGAACACGCTTGAGAGGAGCGGTCCGGCCGGTAGCGAATTGTTGATCGAGTTTGCCGCGAGCGTTATGGCCGCCATCCGGCCAAGGGGCATCACGACCCGACCAGCTCTCAGCAGCTTTCGCTGCAAGGCGGCGAAGGCCAGGAGAGATGCGGCCTCGGCCGCCACACCCAGCACGACCCAGGCCCAGCGCAGGTGCCTGAGGGCAGTCGTAGTCCCGGCCAGCTCACCTTTCTGGTCGGTCAGCTGGTCGAAGACCAGTGCGGCCAGTCCTAGTCCGATGACGTACTTAGCCACGGGCCAGGCCCTGGCGACACGGGCCCGGAGCCCTGCCAGTGCGGTCATCTCGCTTATGAGCTTACGAGCCGCGCCTGCGTCGCCCTACCTCAAAGTTCCAGCGCCACACGGTTGCCGCCGGGCCGACCCGGGCGCTCAGACCGTGTGGGTTCTCACTGCCGACGTCACATGAGGAAGGTCACGTCGTGTATGAGCCCGGCCTTAACCCGATAGACCACCACGGCATGCATCGCCTCGGGGAACCCGGCCAGGGTGAAGCCGCTGATGTTCTCCTCGTCGATCACGTATTCGCCGGCCACGATGCGGTGAGGGACCTCCACCCTCAGTTCCGGGCTGTCCCGAAACAGCGGCCCGTACTGAGCGCGCATGCCCTGGTGGCCGTCCATGAGCACATTGCCGTCGAAATCCCTGACCTTGACGTCCTCGGCATAGAAGCTGAGGTAGGCCTCCAGGTCACGATCCCCGAAGGCAGCAATCTGCCGGTCCACCAGCTCGACTGGTTCAGTCATGTGCAGCTCCCCTGCCCCTTGCCGCGTAATCCCGCCGGGCAACGGCAGCCCATCAGCCGCAGGCTGGCTCCCCACACTTCGCTGGTGCTGTCCGCGTCCAGAACTCCGTCAGGCGTCTGCTGCCCGGCTAACGTCCCCGATGTGCCCGGACCCCCAGCGCTTCCCGCGTCCTGGCGATCGGGCAGGCCCGACCGTCTGAGGACCACGCCGGATGACAAGAAAGCCATCATGAGCGCGACCAGGACGGTGGCCGCGAAGATCACGCGCAGGCTCATACCCAGATTGTGCTGCAGCATATGGAGGCTCGGGGCGGCGAGGCCGTACCCGACCAGGTAGAAGCCGATAATGCCGCCAGTGACGGCGACCGTGACGGCCGTCATGCCCGGTTCGCCGGCTCGGCCAAGCGGCAGGAAGGCTGCGCACGCGAGCGCGCTGAGCAAATAGATCGAGAACCATGCCAAGGCGTCGCTGTGCGTTAGCAGGCCAGCCACGATGACGCCGCTGACCAGGACAAACGGGAGTATGCTATAGGCGGCCCGTGCCCGCGGCCACCGGTCCAGGCCCGCGAACAGAACGCGCCCCAGTATCACCGCACCACCCCAAAAAGCCCCGAGCGTCGGCGGTACTCCCCCGGCGCCGAATTCGCCACTCTTCGGGAGCCCCAGGCGCGACCAGTCGACGTGCATCGCCACGCAGATCCCGAGCAGCAGCACGAAGACCAAGTAGAGCCGGGATCGCATCGGAATCGCGTGGGGTCGCTCCCGAAATCGCATGGGGCCGTCGCTAGTCGGCAGCCGTACGCTGGCCGACAACAGCGCGACGACCAAGGCCGCCGACAAGGCCTGCATGATCCACCAGAGTCCACCGCCTGCTAGCAGTCCTCCGAGTACCGCTCCCAGCACCATGCCGAGCCCCACCAGCGCGGTCAGGTTGAGCTCCGCTCGGTCCACCGCAAGGGGATGCAGGATCGAGGCATACCTGATCAGCGCCGGTACGGTCAGGCCGAACCCGACCCCAAGGAATGCCGTCGCGGCAAGTAGGAGCGGATAGCAGACAGCCTTGTCGGTGTCGACGAAGACGCTCGCGCCGAGCAGCATCATCGATGCCAAGCTGAAGGTCAGGCCAGCGAGGTAGATAGTCTTCGTGGCGGTCCGTCGGCCCAGCAGTGCACCGATCAACGCTCCGGCGATTGCCGTCAGGGCCGCAGGCAGGAACATGTCTCCGTACTGAGCACTCGACAGCGCATACCGGCTCGCAGAAGTGAAGGAGATGCCCTCCGCCGGGAATGTGACCAGGACTAGGCCTTGTACCAGGCCCGCCAGGTTAACAACGCGACTATCGAATGTTGAGGTCATGGGTCCTTAGCGCCGATCGGGAAAGGATCGGGCACTCGTCCCGGTACTGCAAGGCACCGACAACGCTCGGCCCATTTCAGTAATGTGGCGTTTTAACCGATTCCACGTGACGATCTATCGTGATCCACCACCCGCACGATTTCGCAGGTTGTCACCACGCGATTCCGCACGGTCAACATATCACCGCCGCGATGGCCAACCAGCGACCCGCCTTGCTGGCAGTCAAGTGCGGCTTGGCCCAGCAGCGGCAATACCGCGGTAAGCGGCCACAATGATGGCCGCGCAGGCGTCGAGCCGCACCGCCGTGCTGTCGATCTGCAGGTGGTACAGCGCGGGGTCGTCAATGTCGGCGCCGTAGAGCCGTCGCACGTACTGCGCCCGCGCGCGGTCGACCTCGGGGAGGCGCTGGCGGGCGGTGCCCACATCGACATCCTCGATGCGGGCTGCCTGTTCAGCCCGCGCCTGCGGCGGCCCGAACAACCGGACTCGCAGCACCCCGGGCTCGGTGCAGAATGCAGCGCCGCCGCCTCGGCCGAGAATCACGGCGCCAGTCCCCATCGCCTGGCGCATGATGAGCTCAGCTTGCTCACGGAAGAAGGCTGCCTCATCGAGCACCGGCAGAGCTTCCGGCGGGGCGCAGTCTGTGCCTGCCCCGAGCGCGCCGCCAGCCAGCGGCGCCAGCAGCGCGAAGAACCTGTCAGGTCCCGAGCGCTTAATCACCGCGCCCTCCGCTTCACGCACGGTCACCCGGAGCTGTGCTGCCACGTGGGAGCTGATCGCCCGGTCCAGCAGGGGCAGTCCGAGCTGTCTGGCAGCCTCGGGAGCAATGATGCTCCCGCCGGCGCCATAGCTGGCCGAGATGGTGACGCCTGGCATTTAGTGCATCCCTCCGGGTGGAATCGGGGCCGACTCGGGTCCTCCGGACGGCGTGGCACGCTCCGCCGGGGTCCCGGCGCTTGCTCCGTCCGATGCGGCGGCACCGCTTGCCCGCGGCTGAGTATTGCTGGTACGCAGCTGGACCTGGTTGACGAACAAGGCCGCGACAATACTGAGCAGCGACACCGGCACGGCCACCAGGAAGATCCGGTCGATGGCGTGGGAGTAAGCCTGAATGATTCCCTCGTGCAGCGCTGGATTGGTCCGTCCAAGTTTGTCGAGCACGGCCGGACTCTGGATGAACTCAGCGACCTTGCTGCCGCCGCTGCCGTTGCCGGCCAGCAGCGCGGCCGGCAGGTAATTCGGTAGCTCCGCGGCGATTCCCGCGGTCAGCACTGCTCCCAGCGCCGATGCCCCGATGGCGCCGCCCATCGAGCGGAAGAAGGTGACCGACGAGGTCGCGACACCCAGCTGCCGCATCGGCACGGCGTTCTGGACAACGAGCGTCAGCACCTGCATGAACAGGCCGAGTCCCAGGCCGAATACCAGGATGTACAGGCACACCAGCACAAGGGATGTGTGGGCCCCGAGACGGGTGAGCAGCACCAGCCCGATGGTGACCACGATCGTGCCGGCCAGCGGGAACCAGCGATAGTTGCCCGTGCGCGATATGTAAATCCCGGAGCTGACGCTCATCGACAGCAGGCCGACCAGCAGAGGCAGCAGGAGCAGCCCCGATTCGGTCGCCGAGACGCCGTGCACGAGCTGCAGGTATTGCGGCAGGAAGGCAAGGGCGCCGAACATCGCCACGCCGCTCACGAACGCGATGATGTTGGCTACGGAGAAGATCCGGAGCCGGAACAGCCCGAGCGGCAAGATCGGCTCGGGAGCTGTCGCCTCCCGGAGCGCGAATCCGGCCAGCACCAGCGCTCCCAACAGGAACAGCCCGATGATCTGCCACGAGGCCCACCGGAAGTCGTTCCCGCCCAGCTGGGTGGCCAGCAGGATGCACGACACGCCAGCCACCAGCAGCAGTGCACCCCACCAGTCGATCAGTACCTGCCGGCGCCGGACCGGCAGCCGCAGCACGCGGTTGGTGACCATCAGCGCGGCGATGCCCAGCGGCAGGTTGACGTAGAAGATGTAGCGCCAGGTGAGGTGGTCGACCGCGAAGCCGCCCAGCAGCGGGCCAATGACGCTCGACACTCCGAACACGGCACCGAAGTATCCCTGGTAGCGGCCGCGGTCCCGAGGCGGGATCACGTCCCCGATGATCGCGAACGCGAGCGACAGCAGCCCGCCGCCGCCGATTCCCTGGAGCCCGCGGAAGGCGATCAGCTCGAACATGTTCCGCGACGCGCCACACAGCGCGCTGGCGACCAGGAACACGATGATCGCCAGCTGGAAGACGCGCTTGCGGCCGTAGAGGTCGCCGGCCTTGCCCCACAGCGGGGTGGAGGCGGTGCTGGCAAGCAGGTAAGCGGTAATGACCCAGGACAGCAGGTTGCTGCGGTGGAAGTCCCCGACAATGGTCGGCAGCGCGGTCGCCACGATGGTCTGATCCAGCGACGCCAGGAACAGCCCCATCATCAGCCCGGACATGATCACGAGAATCTGCCGATGGGTGAAACCATCGTGCGCCTGCGGGCTCGCTGTCGATGTGGCCGGGGAACTCATGAGTAGCTGGTCTCCTCGTTCTGCGAGCCGAAACACGCGTCACCTAGCCGGACAAGCCCTCCGTGCACAGAGCCCTGCAGACGTCGTATTGGCACCCAGATTAACCGGCCGCGCCGGCGATCGCCGAACAGCTTCGCCTAGCTGGATCCACGTGATCCCGAGCCAGCGCGGGACCGCCATCGCGTGCCTCGGGGGAAGCTTGTTTTGGTCAACGGCGCCAATGCCGCCAGCAAACGCCAGGGACGTGCCGACGGCCGTAGTGGCCGGGTCAGGTACGGTCATGCCGTCGGGAGTACGGGGGCTACCTCGACAGGAACGGCTACGCATGGGTCTACCGGAGTCTTCACGAGCTCGGACGGCCGACACCCGGGATGGCATGGCTAACGCTGAACTCGCGGGGATCGGCGGCGCAGTAGGCCGGGTCAGCATAGCCCGCTCTAGCGCCGTCATGGCGGCGGGCACGCTTGCCTCGCGAGTCACCGGCCTGGTCCGCACTCTTGTTCAGGCCTACGCGCTAGGCGCCGCGGCGCTGGCCGATGCCTATAACGTGGCCAACTCATTGCCGAACGCTGTCTATAACCTCATGCTCGGCGGAATCCTGACCAGCGTGATCGTCCCGCTGCTTGTCCGGGCCGCGCAGCGGGATGGCGACCGCGGCGACGCTTATGCTCAGCGGACTTTCACCTTGCTGACCATCGCCTTGCTCGTCATAACCGTGGGCGCGACGGCGGCGGCCGGACCGCTGATCGATCTCTACAGCGGCGGCGTGACCGGTCCGGAACTGCACCTCATGATGATCTTCGCGTACTTCTTCATCCCGCAGATCTTCTTCTACGGCGTTAGCTCGCTAGCGGGCGCTGTGCTCAACGCCAGGGCCAGTTTTGCGGCACCGATGTGGACGCCGGTTATCAACAACATTGTCGTTATCGGCGTCCTGCTTGGCTTCATAGTCGTCGCCGGGTTCGGCGTGGATCCGGCCTCGATCACATCCGGCGAGGTCGGACTTCTCGGCCTGGGAACGACACTCGGCGTGGTGGCGCAGACGGCCGCGCTGGTGCCCGCGCTCCGGGCGGCCGGATTCAGGTGGCGGCCGCGGTACGATTTCCGGCGCGCCGAGCTATCCGGAATATGGCACATGGCCAGCTGGATGTTCGGCTATGTCGCGACCACCCAGGTGACCCTGCTGGTTGCTACGAGGGTGGCCAACCAGGCTAGCGTGCTCGCAGCCAAAGCGCACGTCGGCTATGGAGTCGGCTACACGCCGTTCGCGTACGCGTGGCAGCTATTCCAGATGCCGTACGCGATCGTCGGCATCTCGGTCATTACCGCCCTTCTGCCGCGCATGAGCGCTCATGCGGACGCGCACCGGCCGGACCTGTTGAAAGCTGATTTCTCCGCAGGATTGCGGCTGGCGGCTGCGGTCGTGGTGCCCTCAGCCGTGATACTGGCTGTTCTCGGCCCGCCGCTGGCGGAGGCACTGCTCGCTCACGGCGCCACCAGTCTTGCCAGCGCCCGCTACATGGGTCAGGTGTTCGCGGTTTTCTGCCTGGGGTTGCTCCCCTACACAGTCTTCCAGCTGCAGCTGCGCGTGTTTTACGCACTTCAGGACAGCCGCACGCCGGCATTCATTGGCGCGGTGTGCATGATCCTCAATGTCGCCGTTAACTACGTTGCCCTCGCAGTTCTGCCGCCCGGCCGGGTCGTGGCGGGGCTGGGGGCTGGCTTTGGCGCCGCGAACCTGCTGGGCGCGGTCATGGCCTGGCGGATCCTGAGCCGCAGGCTGGGCGGCCTTGGTGGCCGCGCCTTTCGCCGATGTCTTCTCCGCATGCACGCAGCGGCGCTGCCGGCTGCCGGGGTGGCGCTCGTCCTGTCGCTCACGGTCAGGGCCGCCGTGCCCAAGGACGTGCTCGGTGCCCTGGTCACGGTGGTCCTGGCCGGCGGCGGCGCTACCACGCTCTACCTGATGCTTGCCCGACTCTTGCGGGTGAGCGAGCTTACGCAGCTGCTAGCGATGATCACGTCATTGGCTCGTCGGTGAGCTACAACGCGCCGGCCAGTGCCTGCCGCTCGCCTGATGTAGCGGCGGCCGAAGTTCTCGCCGGCAGCTTCTCGTTGCTGATCCACTTGTCAATCACGTCATCGCTCTCCCACGATGTGATCAGCGCGTAGCGCGGCCGCGGGCCTGGGTGCCAGACCACGTGGCAGAGCCTCTCGGTGTCGATGACCAGCTGCATCCCCGGGTGCAGCACGATCCGTGTCTCGGTCGCGGGATCGTCCTTCTTCTCGCGCAGAATGAAGACTGACTGCCCGGCCGCGTCGTCCAGTTCGAGCCAGGACCGGACCACCCAGCCGGACCCATCCGGGTTGAGCCGGTTGTTGTCATCGAGGTGAAGCTGGCGGAGTGCGGCCGCCTCATCACTGGGATTGAGCTTGATAACGCGCACCCTGCCGAAGTTGCCGCCGATCCCCTCGACGTAGCGGCACAGAGCCGGAGCCAGTTGCCGGTTGTCGGTCCAGATACCGCTCTTGTCAGGCTTGCCGTGATCCCAGAAACCGCGACAGTCCATCTCCCCGGTCGCCGATGTCAGCGGCGCGAAGTTAGTGTCGCCACCGCTCTTCCAGTCCATGTAGGTAAGCAACTCCCACTCGGCTGGAGCAATGGCGGGCCCCTGCCTGTCCCGCATGATCGCGTATCCCGTTTCCGCGAGGATATCGAGCTTGCGATGCATGTAGTTCTCCCCCTTCGCGCGCTGGTTTTCGCACTAGATCCCGGCGCGCGCCATCCCCCGGTAATGATCGCGCTAACCGTACCGGCCAGCTTTCTCAATCTCGCGTGACGATAACTTTGTGGCGCCGTTACGCAGCTCCGCTATCTCACTGCGCGAGGCCTCTACACGGCTGATCGCTTGATTCCTTAAAGCTCACTCTCGACTACGCAAAGAGTCGCCTAAGAATGCGGGCAGCACGATTGATAAAGGCCGTGGGCGGATAGTGCCGAATCAGGCCGCGCGCGATCGGCTATCCGGGGAGTCATGATGGTAACGAGGCCTCGTGCGACGGCGAGGTCGGATTATTACGATGATCCTGACTTCAACTACCCACGCTGGTGGGTCGGCCGGGAGTATGAGCATCAGGCCGAAGTAATCGCCATTCGCAGGCTGCTGCGCGGCCACAGGTTCGCTCACGCCGTGGACGTCGGCGGCGGCTTCGGTCGGCTCAGCGTAGTTCTCGCCGAGTACGCCGACACTGTCACTCTGACGGACTCCAGTCGGCAGCAGCTAGAGATCGCCCGTGAGTTCCTGGCGCTTCATCCATCGGTCAGCAGCCGCCAGATGGTCGCCGCCAACCTGGAATTCCCGGATGCCAGCGTCGACCTCGCCGCGATGGTACGGGTCATGCATCATCTGCCAGAGCCCGCCCCGGTGCTTGCCGAGATATCGCGCATTCTGCGGCCCGGCGGATACGCGATCATCGAGGTGGCCAACTCCGCGCACGCGGTGAACCGCGTCCGGTCCGTGGTCCGCGGCCAGCAGATCCCGGTCGGGGCGAGGGGAATCGGATCTCGCGGCCTGATTCCCTATGTGAACCATCATCCTTATACCGTGGCTCGTCAGTTTGAGGATGCGGCGCTGCACATTAGGCGAAGACTGTCCGTATCGAACCTGCGCCACCGGACCATTAAGAAGGTCGTGCCGGAGAAGGCTCTGCTTGCCGTCGAGCGCGCAGCGCAGGAGCGGGTTGCTCGGGCTTACTTCGGGCCCAGCATCTTCTTCTTGCTGCAGAAGTAGCCGCAGTCAGGCGGGACTGCCAGTCCAGGGCGACGTCGTCAGCCGAAGTAGCTGAGCCAGGTGCGCGTAACGATGAGCAGGTGCTCTCCCCGGAGCCGGTATAGGTGTTCGCGGCCGCGCAACTCGATCGTGACCAGACCCGCCCGCTGCAGCACGCGCAGGTGCTGCGAGGTCGTCGGCCAGGAATGATCGAACCACGCGGCGATGGCGCGAGACGTCATCTCGCCGCCATGGGTGTGCAGGACGGTCAGGATAGTCCGCCGGGTACGGTGCGCGAGCGCGCTGAAGACCAGATCGAAGTCCTCGAGTTCGGCCGATCCAGGGCTGGTGGCAGTCACGTCCCGAGCGTCACCCGCTCATAGTGAGGGAACTCCCACTTCATCCGCCCCTCCCGGTCTTCCAGGAGCGCGTCCATCGGACCCCAGATGGCCAGGACCGCCGGGTGCTCGCGCGCGTGCTCGTAGCCTCCGTCGGCCCAGGTGAAGATCTCGACGTAAGTCGGCTGGGCATCGAGCTCGCGATAGACCACAGCCGGCTCCTCAGTCACGAAACCCAGGCCGCGCAAGGTGGGCCAGTGGCGGCTCAGAAGTTTGGTGAACTCCGCCTCCGCATCCGCCCGTACGCGGAAGGTTCCAATGACCGTTTGCTGAGTCATGAGCCTTAATGTTAGTCAATCAGCTTAGCGTCCGCAAACCTGGCGGATGCGGCCTCAGGCGTCGCGCAGTCGTAGCGACAGCCCGCTGATCAGCAACGCCGCTCCCGTCCACGCGGCCAGCACGCCGAGGCCGCCCCACGGCCCGATGGGCAAGTGACGGAGCCCGGTGGTGTTCAGGATGGTCAGCCCGGCGTTCGTCGGTGCGTACCGCTCGAACCGGCGCTGCCAGGTTGGCTCGCCGCCGAGGAACAGGGCGATGATCGGTGCCAGATACAGCAGGCCCAGCACTGCGCCTGTCGCGGCGGCCGGGTCCCGCACGACCGTGGCGATGCCCAGGCTGAGCAGGCCGACGAGCGCGAGATAGAGCACCGAGCCCACGGCCGCCCGGACCGTTGGCTCGTGGGCCAGCGACACGAGGGCGAAGCCGTGCGCGGCGGTGAGGCCGTTGCCGGCCAGGATCAGCCGCCCGGCTGCGAGGCTCCCGGCCACCGCGACCACCGCGGCCGCGAGGGTCAGGCCGGCCAGCACCACGGCCTTGGCGGCCAGCACCGTCCAGCGCCGCGGCATCGCGGTGAAGGTCGTGCGGATCATGCCGGTGCTGTACTCGCCGCTGATCACCAACACGGCCAGGACCGCGACCACGGCCTGGCCGACCTCGATGCCGGTCAAGCTCACCTTGGTGGGGTCGATCGCGCACCGGGTGCCGGCGCCGCACCGGGTGGCCGCGGCGGTCGCGGCCCCGACCGCGATGGTCAGCACGCAGACGGCGGTCAGGATCCAGGCAGTACCGGGCGCGGTCCGCAGCTTGGTCCACTCGGCCCGCAGCGCGTCGGACAGTCCGGTCCCGGCGCGCCCGGCCCGGGTGAGCCCGGCCGGGCGCGGTGGCCCGTGCCGTGCCATGGTCATCGGCTGGCTCATGCCGCACCTCCCGCGTCCCTGTGGCGCAGCAGCCAGGCAGCCAGGCCGAGGGCGACCGCGGCGTAGGCGCACAGCACGGCGAAGCCGGACCACGGCGCCAGCGGGAAGTAGTCGGGTGGCGCGTAGTGACCGACGACCTGCTGGTACTGCGGGACGCTCTGCTCGATGGCGAATGCGGCCGCCGGGGTTAGCCGGAGGATCCACTCGGATGCGCTGGCCGGCAGTATCCCGGAGACGCCGAGGATGTACGGCAGCACGATCGCCACGATGACCGCGGCGACGCTGGCGACGCTGCGGCGCAGCACGGTGCCGATGGCCAGCGCCAGGACCGACGCCACCGCGAGCATCGCACCCGTGCCGAGGATGACCCTGGCCTCGGTCGGCCAGCCGACCGGCAGCACGTACGTCCCGCTGTCACGCGAGAGCCGGCTGCCGACGATGACGGCAAGCGCGACAGCGGCCGTCGCGAGCGGGAACGTCAGCAGGCCGATCACCACTGCCTTGGCGGCCAGCAGCCGGCCGCGCCGCGGACTGGCGGCCAGCGTGGTGCGGATCAGGCCGCGCCGGTACTCGGTGGTGATGAACATCGCCGCGATGACGATCATGATGAGCAGCGCGATGAACACGCCGAGCAGATGGTCGGCGAAGGTCCCGGTGACGTAGCTGCTGTTGACCCCGCCGGCGACGACCGGCCCGATGTCGCCGGAGCCGGTGACCGTGAACCGGCCGCCGGCCTGGCGGAAGCCGATCCGCGGTCCGCTGTAGCCAGCGCCGCCGGCGCCGACTTCCTGGCCGGCCCACCGGCCGCCCGGTGCGCCTCCGCGCAGGTCAACGTGGTCGAAGGCACCCGTGGCCACGCTGTCTGACGTGGTACCGCCCGACTCGGCGTAGGTCGGCAAGTTCGACGTGAAGTCCAGCGGCGAGGTGGCGAACATGCCCGCCTGCGCGGTGCCGGTCAGCCCGGCCAGGTGCGTTGTGCCGACCTCGGTCCAGTGCCTGCCGTCAGCCGAGTCGGATCCGGTGATCACGTCGCCCGCGCGAGTCAGGCGCAGCCAGCGCGGGGACGCGGCGGACACCGAGCCGGGCAGGCCCGCGATGTCACTGGTGTAGTCATACTGCATGCGCACGCCGTGGCTGCCGGTGACCATCATCGCGGCGTAGCCCGATCCGGCCGGGGTGCCGTCGGTGATGATGATCCCGGCCTTGGCCCACGGCACGACGCCCGGGCTGCCGGTGCTCTGCGGGCCGTTGCCGGGCGCGATCATGCCGGTCAGCGACGTCACCCGGACGGTGAGGGTCCCGTCGCTGGCCAGTGGCTGGGCGGCGAGGTAGTAGCTGTCGTTGACCGCCTCGCCGCCTGGTCCGGTCGGAACGTGCCGCAGGCACGCGCCGCCGCACTGAGTCTGACCGCGGGGCACGAGTATCCCGACCACATCGATCAGCACGACCGCGATGACGATGGCGATCACCCAGCCGCGCAGGGTCCGGAACTTGGTCCACTCGGCATGCAGCAACTGCGCGAACCCGTCTCGCCCGGCCTGCTGAGGCGGGCGGTAGGGAGTGATGGTCGCGGTCATCGGACGTTCTCCTCTGCGGGCTGGGCGCGGAACTCGACCGCGTCCCTGGTCAGTTCCATGTAGGCCTCCTCCAGCGTGGCCCGATGCGCCGCCACCTCGGCGAACCCCACCCTGGCCTCGGTCAGCAGCGCGACGACCTGCTCGGCCGGCAGGCCGGAGATCGCCAGCGTGTCACGGTCGGTGGCAGCCACGGTGGCCCCCGCGTGCGCCAGCACCGTCATCGCCTCCGACCGCGAGGCAGTGCGGAGCGTCACCCCGTCCCCGGACGCGGCCGCGATCAGCTCGGCCACGCTGGTGTCCGCGATCACCTTGCCGCGGCCAGCCACCACCAGGTGATGGGCGGTGCCCTGCAGTTCGCTCATCAGGTGGCTCGACACCAGCACTGCCCGGCCCTGCCGGGCCAGCGACTGCAGGAAGCCCCGCATCCAGACGATGCCCTCCGGGTCCATGCCGTTGAACGGCTCGTCGAGCATCAGCACCGGCGGGTCGCCGAGCATCGCAGCGGCGATGCCCAGCCGCTGCCGCATGCCCAGCGAATAGCCGCCGGCCTTGCGCCGCGCTACGGCGGTCAGGCCCGCTTGCTCGATCACCTCGTCGACCCGGCGGGCCGCCAGGCCCTGGGAGTGGGCCAGCCACAGCAGGTGGTTACGGGCGGTGCGGCCGGGCTGCAAGGCGGCCGCGTCCAGCAGCGCGCCTAGGTGACTGAGCGGACGCCGCAGCTTCGGGTACGGCTGGCCGCCGATCAGCGCGCGGCCGCTATCGGGTGCGTCCAGTCCGAGGATCACCCGCATCGTGGTGGACTTGCCGGCGCCGTTCGGGCCGACGAACCCGGTGACCTGGCCCGGCTCGACTCTGAAGGACATCCCGTCGAGCGCCAGCGCCGCCCCGAACCGCTTCCGCAGGGCGTCAACTTCGATAGTTGCTTCCATGCAAGGAAGGCTAGGGATCCGCGGGCCGCACGTCGTCCCGCCAGCGAGCCGTCTTCTGCACCCCTGGGATAGGGAGGGGAACGGGGCCTTATCCCCCTCGCGGGGGATCACAACTGACTGCGCCGGGGGACGCCGTGGGGCTCGTTCCCGGCGAGAATGGTGAGGTGGCACAGCAAGCGGACTGGCGCAGCGGCAGTGCAGCGCTGGCACGGCGGGCGGCGGCATCCCCGCGCGCGCCTGTGGTGCTGGCGGGCGCGCTCGCCGCGATGGCGGTCGGTCAGGCCAGCTGGGCGGCCGTGAGTCCCGGTAACGGCGTGACCGGCGGCGGCGGCCTGCTGACCTCGGCGGCGACCTCGGGCTGGCTGCTCGCCTCGGTCGTGGTGGCGCTGCCCAGCCTGGTCGCCACGCTGCCGATCGGGTTCCGCTGGTCCCAGCCTGCCGCTCCCGCGATTGCGATCTGTGCCGCCAACCTGCTGTCGCTCGCGGCCTTTCATCTGCTGACGGTGGGGGGCCTGATCGCGCAGCTGATCGTCATGTACCGCCTCGGCAACCGCGGACCGCAGCTACTGGCGGCGCTGCTGGCCTTGCCGTCTCTCGTGCTGGCCCTGGTCACTTCCGTGCGCCTGGGGCCCGGCTCGGCGGCCGCGGTAACGTCTGGAACTGCTGCCCTGGCCGTCGTGGTGGCCTCGCTCGGCCCGGTGGCAGCGTGCGCCGGGGCGGCGCGCCGGCTCCGCAGCATGACAGTGCAGCACACCGCTACCCGCGAGGCCATCGCCGGCACGTTGCTCGAGCACACCGCGCGCGGCGAACGGGCGCGCATCTCCCGTGAACTCCACGACGTCGTGGCGCATCACATTTCCATGATTGCAGTGCAGGCCGAGACGGCAAGGCTGGCGACGCCGGGCATGCCAACAGCTGGCGCCGAGCGCCTGTTGGCGATCGGCGACACGGCCAGGGCCGCGCTCACCGAGATGCGGCGGCTGCTGGGCGTGTTGCGCGAGGACACCGCGGAGCCCGCGGTGGATCTGCAGCCCCAGCCTGGGCTAGCCCAGCTCAACGACCTGCTGGACGAGGCAAGGGACGCAGCGGGTATCGGCGCCAGGCTGATCGTCCGGGGCTGGCTCACCGCGCTGGATCCCGGCGTCGAATTGGCCGCCTACCGCATAGTGCAGGAGGCCCTCACCAACGCCAGGCGGCACGCGCCGGGCGCGGCGGTTGACGTGGAGCTGCATTTCACTGACGAGACTCTGCACCTGCGCATCCGGGACAACGGGCCGGGCCCGCCCCCAGCTCCGCCCGACGCGCGGGCCATCGGGCACGGAATTCTCGGTATGCGGGAACGAGCCGTTGCTGTTGGCGGTGAGCTGAGCACCGGCGCAGCTCCCGGCGGCGGATTCCTGGTCCGGGCCACGTTCCCCGTCAAGGCCGAGGAGTATGCAGTATGACCATGCCCGGCAAGGTCGTCCGCATCGTGGTCGCCGATGATCATCAGGTTGTCCGCACGGGCTTCGCCGCGCTGCTCGACACCCAACCGGACTTCACGGTGCTGGGAACGGCGTGCGACGGCGCCGAAGCGGTGCGGATCAGCCGGGAACTGCGGCCCGATGTCGTGCTGATGGACGTCAGGATGCCAGGCACGGACGGGATTGAGGCCACGAGGCAGCTGAGTGGCGGAGCCCACAGCCCGCGGATCATCATCCTCACCACGTTCGACCTGGATGAGTATGTCTACGATGCGCTGTGCGCCGGGGCAAGCGGCTTTCTGCTGAAGGATGTGACGGCCGAGCGCCTGTTCGACGCCGTGCGGGTGGTCGCTCTCGGCGAGGCGCTGCTGGCACCGGCTGTTACCCGGCGGCTGATCAGTGAGTTCGCCCGGCTCCGGCCGAAGGCCCCCCGTCACGTTGTCACCACGGTCGGCGCGCTGACGCCGCGGGAAACCGATGTGCTCCGGCTGCTGGCCGAGGGTTTGTCCAACCCGGAGATAGCGGCCCGGCTCGTAGTTACCGAGGAGACAGTCAAAACGCACGTCAGCCGCGTGCTGCACAAGCTCGGGCTGCGCGACCGGACCCAGGCCGTCGTCCTGGCGTATGAGTCGGGACTGGTCCGGCCCGGCTCGCGCGAGCAGGCGGAGTGATCGTCCCCGTCGCTTAGGCCGGCCCGGTTGCTGGCTGGTCTGGCTTGTCAGGACTGCTAGGAAAGTCCGGGGATTCCGCCGGCAACGTCGCGCGCCGGTGGATGACTGCGAGGCTGTCGTGAAGTGCCTGCCAGACGGTGCTGAGGCTGGCGCTGACCGGCAGGTCGCCGCGGATGGTTCCGGCTGGCTCGGCCTGGTCACCAACCGCCTCGAGCGCGGCGCGGCCCAGGCCGACAATCACCGGGTCGGTTGCCTCGATCGTGACCTGCACGTCAGTTACGCGGATCAGCATCTGGCGCCGGCCGGCTTCCTCTGGCGGCTCATCGCTGGTGCCGGTGACGTCGGCGCTGCGGAGCGCCTCGCGGGCATGGTCCAGGTCGACACCCAGAGCGGCCAGTGCCCGCGCTGCGGCGGTGTCAGGGTCGCCAAGGGCGGCAAGCAGCAGGTGGTGCGAGCCGACGGGTCGCGATCCGGCCAGGCGAGCGGCCTCGCTGAGGCTGCGGTCGGCCGCAGGCGTCGTCTGCAGTTCCGTTGATGTGCCTGGCCCGGCTGGCTCGCTGGCGCCGGGTGTGGGAAGTGGGCGCCGCAGCCAGCGGGTGCGCCGGACTTCCGTCGGCATCGTGGACAGCAACTCCAGGACCGTCGCGCGCACCGTCGCGAGGTCGGCGGCGTGCTGCTTCAGGATCTGGGCACCGACGCCGTCGCCTTCCCGTATCACGCCCAGCAGGATGTGCTCGGTGCCGATGTAGTTGTGGTGCAACTGCAGTGCCTCGCGGAGCGCGAGCTCGAGCGTCTTCTTGGCGCGCGGCGTAAACGGGATGTGCCCAGTCGGCGTCGACTTCCCGGTGCCGACGATGGCCTTGACCTCTTCCCTGGCGCTGTCGAGCGACATCCCGAAGCGCTCGAGGGCACGGCCCGCGAGCCCGTCAGGCTCGCCGAGCAGGCCGAGCAGGATGTGCTCGGTGCCGATGTAGTTGTGCTGCAGCTGCCGGGCCTCCTCTTGGGCAAGGACCACGACATGCCGCGCGCGGTTAGTGAATCGCTCAAACATGCGACCAGGGTGCAGCAAGCACTCTACCTAGTCAATACCATGCTACTAATAGGGCTCTACGGCTTGCACCATCGCTACTGCACAGACGGGAGGATCAGATCGTCATGGACTGGCAGGATCGCCTCGATGACTGGGAACTCGAACTCGAGCTGAACGCGCAGCTCGAGGACTCGGACTGGGCGACGCTCGAACGCGCGGCCGCTGACACCGGCGTTTCCCGTGCTGCCCTGCGCACCTGGTACCGGACCGGCCAGATTCCGTCTCGGCTCGTCGACGGGCCACACGGACCCCAGCGACTGGTGCCGCTCGGGCTGGTGGCTGCCCGCGCCGAGGCCTCACCGCGACTGCGCCATACTGCGGAGCGCCGTCTGGCCGAGGAAGCCCAGCTGGAAATACTCCGCCACCGGGTCGACCAGCTGGAGCTGCGGCTGGCCGCGCTTGAGGGCCGGCCGGGCGTCACGAGCAGCCAGTCGAAGTCGCCCGGATAAGACCGAGTGACTGGTGCTGCAGCCCTTCTTCACCGCCTGCACTGACTGGCAGAGTTAGTGTGCACGCTTCAAGCCGGTGCCGAACGGAGATGCCGATGCACGTGATCCGCCGGTTCGCGGCTGCCCGCCGGGGTGCGGCCATTATCGCCGTCGGCGCCCTTGCAGCAGGTACAGCTTCATGCGGAGGCCAGGCCGCCGCATCCCGGCCAGGTCGCTCGTTGTCAGCGCTGGTAGTCAGTCTCGCCGATGGCCAGATCCGGGGAAAGAAGACCGGCGGCACCGATGAGTATCTCGGCATCCCCTATGCGGCTCCACCAGTAGGCTCCTTGCGCTGGCGGCCGCCGCAGCCTCCGGCGCACTGGCACGGCATCCGGGCGGCCACCAAGTTCGGACCGCACTGCCCGCAGTCCGCCGGAGTGTTCGGGCGGCCCAGCATGTCGGAGAACTGCCTCTACCTGAACGTGTTCGCGCCTGCCGGCCACCGGGGCAGCCGACTGCCGGTCATGGCGTGGATCCACGGCGGCGCATTTGTCGCCGGCGAGAGCGATGACTACGATCCGAGCGGGCTTGTGGCCGACGGGGTCGTGGTCGTGACCATCAACTACCGGCTCGGAGCACTGGGCTTTCTCGCCCACCCGGCGCTGGCAGACCGCCCGGGCGGCCCGACAGGCGATTACGGGCTGATGGACCAGCAGGCAGCATTGCGATGGGTGCAGCACAACATCCGCGCGTTCGGCGGTGATCCGCACAACGTCACCATCTTCGGCGAGTCGGCAGGCGGCCAGAGCGTGCTGCTGCAGCTCACGTCGCCGGGCGCGCGCGGCTTGTTCGCCAAGGCGATCGCCGAAAGCGGCGGCTATGCCCTCAACCCGATCCCGCTTGCCAGCGCCGAGGCTGCGGGCCGCGCGTTCGCCGCGAAGGCCGGCTGCCGCAGCCAGACTGCCCAGTGCCTGCGCAGCCTGCCGGTTGCCACCATCCTGGCCGACCAGAACCAGTCGGGTGCCTCGGCTGACATTGACGGCCTGGTGCTGAAAGAGCCGCTGAAGACCGCGCTTACGACCGGGAACTTCAGCCACGTCCCGGTGATTGACGGATCTAACCATGATGAATGGCGGTTGTTCGTCGCGCTCGCCACCTTCGAGGGTCATCCGGTCACGGCGGCCAACTACAAGGCGATGATCGCTTCGACGCTGCACGTCTCGCGCCAGATCACCGCGCTCATCGCTGTCCAGTACCCGCTGAGCCGGTACAAGAGCCCGGCTCTCGCCCTGAGCGCGGTAGGCACTGATGCAATATTCGCTTGCCCGACTCTCATCCTGGATCAGGCTATGGCCCGGCACGTGCCGACCTACGCCTACGAATTCAATGACGAGCACGCGCCGGCGCCGTACCCAAACCCAGGCTTCCCGTACGGCGCGACGCACGCCTCGGAACTTCAATACCTGTTCAGGCTGACTCTCGGGCCGCATGGCCGCCTGTCGGCCAAGCAGCAGCGGCTCGCGGCGGCGATGCGGCAAGAGTGGACGAGTTTCGCCAGGTCCGGCGTGCCGTCAGCAGCCGGAGCTCCGGCCTGGCCGCGCTTCACGCCCGCGGCCCGGGCGATGCTGTCCCTGGTCCCGCCAAAGCCAGCGCCGGAGACCAGCTTCGCGGCCGAACATCGTTGCGCATTCTGGGCACTCGGCGGCGACTAGAGCAGGTCCCGTGTAGACAGCCAGGGCACCACCGTGCGCCGGTGCGGCACCCGGTGGCGCCCTGGCTGGTGAACGGACTCGTGCCTAGGTGCCTCGGCCAGCGTGAAGATCACGCCCGAGCTTCGGCTTGCGCTTGGGCCCGCTGCGTCTCATCTGGTCGGGCGCAGGATGCCGACGACGCCGTTGTTGTAGGAGTTCGGGCCGGAGCTGAACACCAGCGACGATGCCCCGCCGAACGCTGAATTGCCCACCTGAAGTCCCCACAGGCCTTTGATCACGATCGGGTAGCCACTGGTGCTGTCGAGCGCACCCAGGAATTTCCCGCTCTTGGGGTTGAACGCGTTGATCCAGCCGTTCCCGAGGTTGCCCACCAGCAGGTCACCGGCGAACGGGCCGAATCCCTTCGGTGCGATGGCCAGGCCCCACGGCTCGTTCAGCGGGCTCTTGCGCCCGTTGGAGATCAGGTGGCGGATGAGCTTGCCGTTGACGGTGTAGACATCGACGACACCGAGCCCGGCACCGGGCACCACGTCGGTCTTCGACCGGTTCTGCTTCCCGTACGAGACGTAGATCTTGCCGCCCAGCTCCTGGATTCCGAAGGGAGCGTATCCGGCCGGCAGCCTGGGGTCCTTGAACTCGCTCGGCGTGCGCACCGGGGCGAACTTCCTGTTGAAGACATCGACCCTGGCATTGGCCACGTCCGCGGCGAACAGCTCGGGTCCCGCCTTCGGCGTGGTGGCCAGGGCAAGTCCCTTGAAGACAGCGCCCTTAGGGGTCTTGCCTCCAGGCCCGCCGGTCGGGCTGGCCTCGACGACGAACTTCGCGCCCCCGTTCCAGGCTTCGATCTGCCCGGGCGACTGGGTCGAACCGATGGAGTCGGTATCGATGATGAAGACCGCCGGGCTCCCGCCGGGGCCTCCCACGGGGAAGGCTTTGGGGTCAGGGTTGTACGCCTGTCCGGTGGGGTTGGCGCCGGGCACCGGCACGGTCAGATCCAGCGTCACGGCGCCGCCGTTGATCCCGCCGCTGTAGACCGTGGCGTTCCCCGAGTTGTTGTCCGACACCCACAGCGGCGTGGTGGGGCCGGCCGCCAGGCCCCACGCGTTCTTCAGGTTCGGGTCCACGAGCTTGGCGTGGAACGACGCCTTGCTGGCGATGAGGTTGGTTTGCTTGAAGCTGTTCGGCGGCGCCGCCGCCGCCACGGCCGACCCCGCAGCGGCGGCCAGCCCGGCCGTCGCCACAGCCAGCACGGTCACCGCTGCCCGCAATTTCTTGTCACGGGTCGGGCTCTTGGTGCCGTTTCGTTGCACCGGCTTGCCTGCTGCCAGGTGGCGCATCAGGGTTCCCTTCGTCGTCTGGCAAGGCCGGCAGGCGGATCCGAGTGCGCCGCAGGCTTGGTCAACTGCCTACACGGACAACGGCGGCAGCAGGTTCATCCAGCGGCACCGGCGCCGCATGACGCCCAGCCCCAGGCAACGCCGGGTACGGCTGCCTGGGTACGGCGTGTGATGGTGGTAGGAGACCCGAGCGCCAGGGAGGAGACGACCACGATGCCCGCGAATGCGCCCATCTCATCAGCTGAGCGGTATCGCAGCCCGCAGGTCAACGACCTGCTCCCGCTCGGAGACTGGCTCCGGCACCACTCGCTCCGCAGCTGGGCCGTGCAGTTGTTCCTGGTCTTGATCTGCGTGCCGTCGATCGCACTTGTCATCTTGGGCACGACCCCGGGCACTAGGACGTTCGAGCACGTGGCCTGGATCTTCGCTGCGTACTTCGCGATTGCCTGGCTGTTGCTGCTTGGTGTAATTGTCCGGCCGGAGCACGTGACCAGGCCGATGCTGGTGGTAGTAACGGTGATCGCGCTGGTGACGCAGGTGCCGCTGGCAATCGCGCTGGAGGTCGCGTTGCATGACAGCAACGCCAACCTAGGCTCCAGCATCTTCACCGTCGGCATACCGGAGGAATTCGCCAAGGCGCTGCCAGTGCTCGCCATCGCCCTGATCTACGGGCGCCGCCGGGACCTCGTGCCCCGCGACTACCTCTTCCTCGGCGCAGTCAGCGGGCTCGTCTTTGGCGCGAGCGAGGTTGTGCACTATTTCACCGTGAACGGAGTCGAAGCCTTCTATTCGACGATACGGTCCGCTATTCCCTCGATCGAGCAGCTCATCAACACTGGGCACTCCGCATCTAAGGCGCTCTTCTCCGTGCTGATCGGCCCGGTGCTGTATTTCATACTCGATTTTGTCTGGCGGTTCCTCACGGACCCGATCACTCATGCCTGCTGGTCGGGCCTGACCGGCTACTTCATCGGCCTCGCGGCGACCCGCCGGTACAAGTGGTTCCAGGTCGCCTGGCTCGGGCTGGCCATCGCGGCGATCCTGCACGGGCTCAACGACTGGAGTCGCGTGAACGGCCAGCCGGTGTGGATCCTGGTTGTCCTGGTCAGCGGGATGCTGTTCCTCGGCTACGCGAAAGTCGGGTCCCGCGACGACCTGCGTGTTTCCGACAGCCGGGTTGTCGCCCTTCGGCCTGCACGCGACACCGGCCCGGCACGCGGCCGAGCAAACCGGAGGAATACGGGCCTGGCACCCACCGACGCCGACAGCCGGGCAACCCACCCCTGCCGAACCAGCAACAAGCAGGCGCGGGAGACCCTGGTGGGAGCACTAACAGCGGCACCAAGGGAACGGGGCCCGTGATTCACGCGGAGGTGTGACGGTTCAGGGACGCTGATCGCCGAAGCCTTCGTCGGCGCCGGCCGTTCACGGTCATCCGCGGCCAGGCTGGGCCTTCAGGACTTGTCGGATGATATGGGTGATTTCTTCTACCCTGTTGATTACCAAGACGACCGTGCCGTTGGGCCCGAGTACCGGCGCGTTGGTCACTGCCCAGTAGCGCTCCTCGAACTCGCCGGCATGGTCCTGGACTTCTACGTCGTACCTGTTCGCTCCCATGACGTCGCGAACGCCGGTCGCCAGTACCGTCTCGACCGAGTTGCGCAGGTTGTGCCGCCCGTCGGCATCGTTAATAGCAGGGTTCGCCGGGAACGCCTGGAAGATATGGCGCCCGAGCACATCCTCTCGGTCGCGACCTGTCACCTCCAGGAAGTCGCGGTTCGCATCGAGGATGACCAGGTCCGGCGCCAGCAGCGCCATGGGTACCGGAAGAGCCTGGAACACTGCGCGGTAATCGATCTCCGCTCTCGTCATCGCGTCCCCCTCACCCAGAGTAGGCAACCCTTTCCCCGATCAAGCTGGTCAAACCGGCCCGCATGATCACGGAACGCCGGAGCGCGAATTCACGGCTACTTGTCACCCGGCGGGCGGCTGCGCCCGCCGGGAACCGCCGCCCTAGACTTGGTTCATTCGTTTTCTTGGACCGTTCGTGTTAATGAATGTAGGGTTGGCGGCATGACCGCATCGCAGGCCCCCACCACCGCCGAGGAGCTGCGCGGTGCCGGCCTGCGGGTAACGGCCGGCCGTGTCGCGCTGCTCGAAGCTCTCCCGGACGGTGGCCACCTCGACGTCGAGGCAATCGCCTCCGGGGTGCGCGATCGCGTCGGCCATATCTCCCTTCAAGCTGTGTATGAGGCCCTGCATGCGCTCACCGCGGCGGGTCTCGTGCGCCGCATCGAGGTCGCCGGCAGCCCGGCCCGGTTCGAGCGACGCGTCGGGGACAACCACCACCACCTCGTGTGCCGGTCGTGCGGTGTCGTCGCTGACGTCGACTGCGTGGTCGGCGAAGCACCGTGCCTGACCGCGTCCGACGACCATGGCTTCTCTATCGACGAGGCCCAGGTCATCTACTGGGGCCTGTGCCCCAGCTGTTCCACCGCCCGCCTTTCCTGAGAGCACCGAGATCCGCCCATAGTCCGGAAGGATTCCCATGACCGAGAACCATGATCCAGTAGTCGTCGAGGACGCGACCCCGGAGAGCGGGGGATGCCCGGTCGCGCGCCGCGGCCGCACGCACCCCACCATGGGTGACGCCAACCGCGACTGGTGGCCAAGCAGGCTCAACCTGAAGATCCTCGCTAAGAACCCCGCCGTGGCTAATCCCCTCGGCGAGGAGTTCAGCTACGCCGAGGCGTTCAAGACCCTCGACCTCGCGGCCGTGAAGCGAGACATCGCGGCAGTGCTCACGACTTCACAGGACTGGTGGCCGGCTGACTTCGGCCACTACGGCCCGCTCATGATACGGATGGCGTGGCACAGCGCGGGCACCTACCGCATCAGCGACGGCCGCGGCGGCGCTGGGGCCGGCCAGCAGCGCTTCGCGCCGCTCAACAGCTGGCCGGACAACGTCAGCCTCGACAAGGCACGCCGGCTGCTGTGGCCGGTCAAGAAGAAGTACGGCCAGAAGCTCTCGTGGGCCGACCTCATTGTGCTCACCGGCAACGTCGCGCTGGAGTCGATGGGCTTCAAGACATTCGGCTTCGGCGGTGGCCGCGCGGACGTCTGGGAGCCGGACGAGGACGTCTACTGGGGTCCGGAGACCACCTGGCTCGGCGACGAGCGTTACACCGGCGACCGTGAGCTCGAGGAGCCCTTCGGCGCGGTCCAGATGGGTCTGATCTACGTAAACCCGGAGGGCCCGAACGGCAATCCGGACCCGCTAGCCGCGGCGCGGGACATCCGCGAGACGTTCCGCCGGATGGCGATGAACGATGAGGAGACGGTCGCCCTGATCGCGGGCGGTCACACGTTCGGCAAGACCCACGGCGCGGGCCCGGCGGACAACGTCGGCCCCGATCCCGAGGCCGCCCCGATTGAGCAGCAGGGCCTCGGCTGGAAGAGCACCTACGGCACCGGCAAGGGCGGCGACACGATCACTAGCGGCCTTGAGGTTACGTGGACTCCCACCCCGGTGACGTGGGACAACAGCTTCCTCGAGACCCTTTACGGCTACGAGTGGGAGCTGACCAAGAGCCCTGCAGGTGCGCACCAGTGGAAGCCGAAGGATGGCGCCGGCGCGGGTACCGTCCCCGACGCCCACGACCCGTCGAAGAGCCACGCTCCGACGATGCTGACGACGGACCTCTCGCTGCGCGTGGACCCGGTCTATGAGCAGATCACGCGGCGTTTCCTCGCGAACCCCGACGAGCTGGCGGACGCCTTCGCCCGGGCGTGGTTCAAGCTGACCCACCGCGACATGGGCCCGGTCGTGCGCTACCTCGGCCCGGAGGTCCCGGCCGAGACGCTGCTGTGGCAGGACCCCGTTCCCGCGGTGCTGCACGAGCTCATCGACGCCGAGGACGTCGCCTCACTCAAGGGCCAGATTCTCGCCTCGGGCCTGCCGGTGTCCCAGCTCGTGTCCACCGCGTGGGCGTCGGCCGCGTCCTTCCGTGGCAGCGACAAGCGCGGCGGCGCCAACGGTGCGCGCATCCGCCTAGAGCCGCAGAGCGGGTGGGAGGTCAACGACCCCGACCAGCTGGCGACGGTACTGCGCGTCCTGGCGGGGATCCAGGCTACCTTCAACGCCGCCCACTCCGGCGGCAAGCAGGTCTCACTCGCCGACTTGATCGTGCTCGCTGGTGGTGCGGCCGTGGAGCAGGCCGCAAAGGACGCCGGCTTCGATGTCGAGGTCCCCTTCACGCCGGGCCGCGCGGACGCGTCGGCGGAGCAGACCGACGTAGAGTCGTTCGCCGCGCTCGAACCGACTGCCGACGGCTTCCGTAACTACCTCGGGAAGGGGAACCGGCTGCCGGCTGAGTACCTGCTGATCGACCGGGCGAACCTGCTGACCCTGAGCGCCCCGGAGATGACGGTCCTCGTGGGTGGCCTCCGCGTCCTGGGCGCGAACTACCAGCAATCGCCGCTCGGCGTCTTCACCGCCGCCCCGGGGTCTTTGACCAACGATTTCTTCGTCAACCTGCTCGACCTGGGCACCACGTGGAAGGCGACGTCAGAGGACGCGAACACGTTCGAGGGCCGCGATAGCGCCACGGGCGAAGTCAAGTGGACCGGCAGCCGTGTCGACCTCGTCTTCGGGTCGAACTCCGAGCTGCGCGCGCTCGCCGAGGTCTACGCGAGCGATGATGCGAAGCAGAAGTTCGTGACCGACTTCGTCGCCGCGTGGGACAAGGTGATGAACCTCGACCGGTTCGAGCTCGTGTGATGATGACGTCCAGGTCGGCCGCGCCGGCCGACCTGGACGTCCCCCTAGAGCCTGTTGGAGAGGCATCGTGACGTGTCAGCCTGGCGCGGCCAATTGTTGCCGACTGCGCTGCGCGCCCGATACCTCGGCCGGCTCGGGCCGGGAAGTGTCGCGGTTGCGATGACAGGGCCGCCTCTTCCTGATGAAGCGCGGCAGGATCTGATGCTGCCGTTCGGCCCGATCCCTGATGCCGTCGGCCGGGACGTCGTTCTGTCGGGGGACGACGCGGACGCGGTTCTCGCCTACTGCCGCGCCATGGGGTCACAGTTTGCCTGTCCCGGCTACCTGCGCTATCTCTTCGGGTTGCCGATCAACAAGGCGCTGCTGTCGGGGTACCTGATGACGCAACGTGCCCTGCGGGAGACGACTCCGCACGCCTGTGCCGAGGAGATCGCCCGGACAGCCTTTGAGCTCCTATCGAGTCTTGATGATGGCCGGGAAAAAGAAGACCGGAGCGTGCTCGACGGATTCGCCGGCATTGGTCAGATGGCATACTCCTACGCGAAAGCTGGCTGCCGCGTCCGAGCGGTCGACAACGATCGCACGACGGTCGACATCGCGGTGCACAACATGGCCCTCGCCGGTTTGGCCGGGACCGTTAAATACCGGTTGGCCGATGGGCCCGCGACGCTGGCTTCCGCCGTCAAAACGGATCGGAGATTCTCGATCGTTCATCTCGATCCGCCGTGGCGGGGCAACTATCGATACGATCTGACCCGACCATTCATGCTCGAGGATCTCGCTGTAAATGTGGAAGAACTCGTCGGACTGGGTCTCGAGTGCGCGCGTCTCGTAGTACTGAACCGACCGCATAATGCCCTGTCGTCGCAGATCGGTGATCTCGCCGCCCTGGTTGGATGCAACGCTCTCGTTCAATACCAATATGTCGCGGATTTTCCCGCCTCCTTCGGCCAGGCACCTGCCTACTTCTTCGGCCGATCAGGTGCCGGTCACGGCGGGAGAACCACCTGCCAGGAGCGAGATCAAAGGCTGACACTCGACGGACGGCGAGTCAGCGAGCAATCGGTACAACCGATCAGTTAGGTTGGGCCCCGCTGGCGGCGTCCCTTATGACCTTCAGGAACGCAGCGCCTGCCGGCGAGAGCCGGTCAGCGTCGTAGACGACGCTGACCAGATGCACGGCGGCGGCATCGGACAGGCGCGCGGTACAGAACTCGCTGCCTCCCCGGCCCGCCCAGTTGTGGCTGCTCGCTTCGGAGAGCGGCACCACCGTCACGCCGACATCGTGCGCGGCCAGGCTGATCATGTCGTGCACCTGGCCCAACTCGAACCCGGCGTGAACTGGCACCCCCGCCCTGGCGAAAGCCGCCTCTACCTGCTGGCGTATGCCCGTGCCGCGGCGGAAATGGATGAACTGACGACCCTGGACAAGCTCAGCGATACCGACTGCGTCCCGCCCGGCCAGCGGGTGCCCCACAGCCATCACCGCGACCAGCGGCTCACGAGCAAGCAACTCATACCGCAAAGAGGACGGCAGGCTGGGTCCGCTGAGGCCGATGACAGCCAGGTCCAGCGAGCCTGTGCCGACAGCCGCCACCATGGCGGCGCTCGGCTCGCTCCTGACCTCAAACTCGATGTCCGGGAACTGGCGATGGAAATCGCCCATGACCGATGCCAGGTCTAGCGCGCTGGCTGCCGCCTGAATGAAACCCAGCCGCAGCTTGCCTCGCCGCAAGCCCGCCAGCGCATCCAGCTCTCCCTGGGCGATCTCGACGTCGGCGAGAATGCGCTGCGCCAGCGGCACCAGGACCTCGCCCGCCGCGGTGAGACGGACCGCCCGGCTACTCCGGGCGAACAGCAGCGCGCCGACCTCGGCCTCTAGCCGCGCGATCTGCTCACTGAGCGCCGACTGGGCGACGAAACACTGCGCCGCTGCCCTAGTGAAGTTCCCGGTCTCCGCGACGGCGAGGAAGTATCTCAGATAACGCAGCTCCATCGGCATCTCCGATCCCTGCCAGCACAAGGGCGTGTTGCGCCGATCAATACGGCCGAGCGTAGCGGGGAGGACAGTCATCGTGATGACCACTACGCTCGAGAGCGGCCTCGCCCGCCAGGAGGTGTCAAGCATGTATTACCGGCTGGAAGTCCGCCTCACGCCAGCCGATGTCGGCCAGCGGGTCGTTATCCGCTGGCGCCGGCCGGTACCAGGTGATGGCGAGCAGATCGCCGACGTCCTGGGCATCCTCCAGGCGGCTGACGCGGGTTCGTTCGCGGTCCGCACCTCCGATGGGCAGCTGGTTGTTGTTCCCACCGGGCGCGCACTCGCCGGGAAGGTGGTGCCAACGCGGCCAGCCGGCCGGCGCGGTGCCGGCCCTGCGCCTCTCTGACGGCAGTCCAGCCAGCGCGTACGCGGCGCGGGCGCTCACTCCATCGCTCGGTCGGCCTGGCCAGCCGTCCGTCACCCTCGGTGGGTGATGCGGGGCGCCGGCCGGAGTCGACAAGGTGGACGTACGTGCACATGCAGGCGGCACGGGCGAAAGGCACGCGGCTGGCCGCACGCCCTGACCCGGAAGTGCGCGTGAGGCTGGTCGTCGACCTGACCCGCTGCCAGGGCTACGCGCAGTGCGCGTTCCTCGCGCCCGACGCCTTCACGATCCATGGCGACGAGGCGCTGATATATGACCCCGAACCAGGCGATGCTCAGCGCAGGCGGGTCCGGCGGGGCAGCGGCGGCCTGCCCGGTGCAAGCCATCCAGCTCGACCCAATGGACGGCGCGCTGCGGGCAGGGCCCCAGCCTCGGTACGCTTCGTCGACGACTGCTTCGTCTGCTCACTAGGCGGACATCGTCTGGGCTGGCCGGGGAGAAGAGCCCGGCAGAGATAAGGAGGTCCCCGGCGTGGGATGGCGCAACCAAGTAGCTCGGCCCTGCGCGTGCCCAGGCCACCGGCGCGCATCAGTGCCCGCGTGAGCCCGGCCCAGCGCGACGATCCGACCGCTGCACTCAACCAGGTGCTCAGCGATGTGATTGACGCGATCCTGGACGTCAGGCAGGCTCTCCGAAGGATCCCCGAGACGCGCACCCTTCACGCGCTGCTCGACCAGCTCTTCGCCGACCTGAGGACGTGGGCCCGGTTGCTCGCGGACCAGGACCAGGCACTTGGAGTATCGCCGCTGGCGAGCATGCCGAGCGCATCCCGCCGAACGCCACCGAACCCCTGGCACGGGGCCGCGAGCAACGAGGAGGTCCGCCGGATCGTCGGCGAGCATCTCGACCGGCTCGGACAGCACCTGGCGGCGGCGCTTGCTGAACAACAGGATGACAAGGTGCGAGCGGCCCTCGCCGAGGTGGAGAGAGGACTCCTGAACCATCGGCGCGCGCTCAGCGAACTCTAAGCTCCCCGCTTACGCAGCGCATCCACCGTCCCGTGCCCAGCTGCCCGCGCGGCTGCCTTCCGCCCGTAAGAACGCACGACCGCGATCACGTCGGCGCCGGGGCGCGAGCGGCCCGGTGCCGGGCGAGGTGCGGCGGTGTGCGCAGTGGCGGCTTCTTGTAAACGAAAGCACGGCGCAGCTGTGCATACGACTCGCCCGGATCGCAGAAGTTTCGCCTCATTGCGGCAAGTTCCGCATGGCGGTAGGCGCTCAGTGGCCGTGCTTTAGCCGCTGCGGAGAGCGCCTGCGCCTTTGCAGCAAGCCGCAGCGGGTAGTGCGGACTCCAGGCCAACTCGTGGGCCAGGTTCATCAGCTGCGCGCGATAGTCGGCTACATGCCCCGGGATCACGCGGTCGATGAGACCGCTTCGCGCTGCAGACGCCGAACTGACCGGCAGGCAGGATTCAGTGAGCCGAGTCGCCTCCTCCAGCCCGACGCGACGGGGCAGGGAGTAGGTCCAGTATTCCGAACCGTGCAGGCCCATCAGACGGTAGTGCGGGTTGAGGACAGCGCCGGCCCGGCACCAGACCTGGTCAGCAGCCAGAGCGAGCATCAGGCCCGCGGCGGCGGCATTTCCCGCCAGCGCCGCCACGGTGAGCCGGTCAGTAGTGGTCAGGATCGCTAGCACCAGGTCATCGATGGCGTTGATGTTGCGCCAGGACTCTACGGCGGGATCGTCGGCAGCCTCGATCACATTCAGCTGAATGCCGTTGCAGAACACGTCACGGGGTGCACCGAGCACGATGACCCGCACCGGGCGAGCCCGCGCGTACTGGCAGGCGGCTAGCAACCGACGGCATTGGCTGGTGCTCATGGCGCCGCCGGGGAATGAGAATTCCAGGTAACCGACGCCGGCCGATTCCCGGTAGCTGATCTCCTGATACGTGCGCCGGTCGCACGCGATTGCCAGGGGCGCGGGGACCTCCGGTACACCGTCGATTGATCCGCCCAGCGCCATGGTGGCCGGCAGCTTGAATGTTCCTGGCCCGCCAGCAACCGTTCGGCGGCGTAGCTGGGGTATCCAGACTGCTCCGTCCACAGTTGCCCTGCAGATCGCGCCGTCCCGGTGCGCCACGATGGCTCCGGGCGTGCCGCGCAGCTCAGCTTCTTCGTACCCGCCGAACAGGAAGTACTCGGTACCGTCGATTACGTCCATGACGCCGGGGCTGGAGTCGGCAGCGCGGAGCTTTGCCAGCACCGTTGTCGTGGAATCGGTCGGCCAGTCGATACGGCGATCAGCCTGCCGGCACGGCGGACGGCAAATGCCGGTGACGCCAGGCCTGCTGTAGTCCAGCGGTTCCGGCCGGTAGCTGCCGCCGTCGAAGCGCTCCACCGCGAGCAGCAGAGCTTGCAGCGCCGCGTCAGCCACTTCGGTCCGATACGCGGAGCTCTTGGAACAGCGTGGCAACGCGAACTCCACGGTCGCCCAGATGTCGCCGCAATCCATCTCCGCGTTGGCCTGAAGCACCATCACTCCCCAGCGCTCAGCGCCGCTCATGATTGCCCAGTCGAGCGAGGATGGACCGCGGTCACCTTTCGGCCCTGGATGGATGACAAAGCACGGCCGGGCTGACCAGATGTCGGCCGGGATCGCGGTGGTGAGCATGGGTGCGAGGACGAGATCGGGATCGTATCCGCTGGCGGCTTCTCGCATTAACTGGTCGGAGAGCGCGAGCTCGACCGATACTTCGTGGCCTCGATCAGCAAGCTCGACGTGGACTCGCTGGGTCATGCTGTTGTAGCTGCTCGCGATCAGCAAAATCCGCATCTCATCCCCCGGCACCTGGCTCCCGCGGGAGAACGCGGTCGCGGGACGGGCTGTTAGCACCTTGGTAAGCCCGCAGCTGCGCTATCACGTTGGCAGGCAACCGGTCCAACGCCATCCGGAAATGGTGACCGTCGATACAGCCCAGCGCCACATGATCGACTGGACCGTCGGTGCTGGGCAGTGAGAACCAGTCAGTGACTTCGGCGGGTAGTTCACATTCCGGGCAGGGTACGAGATTCGGAAGCGGGCTGCTCTGCAGATCGATGTGCGGTTGGGAGTGCGACGTTTGCAGCGCTGACCAGGCCTCCGATGTGAGCGTTGCCGGACGCTTAGCTGGACCGAGAACGCAGAACAACGGCGCGAGCTGGATATTCGGCCAGAACCAGGTACCCATTGTGATCCCCCTTTGCTCGATTCCGGCGAGCGCCAACATTCGGGCGCTCGGGACTGCGGAGCGCAGGAGGTCTGCTGTGATACACAGGGGCTGATCGAGCCGCCGGGCAGGGCATTCAAGGGTGGGCGCGCTCGCGCGCGTGCCGTCAGCGGCTGTCATTACGTACGATGGTCGTATGGCCCGGTGGGAACCCAATGCACGTGACCGGCTGGTAGAAGCAGCTCTCGATCTCTACGGTGAGCGCGGGTTCGAGCAGACCACGGTCGCGCAGATCGCCAAGCGGGCGGGACTCACGGAGCGAACGTTCTTCCGGTACTTCGCCGACAAACCCGAGGTGCTGTTTTCGGGCGCCGTCGCCCTGCAGGAGTTCGTCGTAACCCACGTCGCTGATGCGCCAGATTCCGCAGCTCCGATCGAGGCAGTGGCTTCGGCTCTCGAGGCGACCGCCGAGATCTTTAACGAGGTCCGCGAATTCTCAGCCGAAGCGCCAGGCCGTCATTGATGCGAACCCCGATCTCCGGGAGCGCGAGCTGATCAAGTTGGCAACGCTTGCCTCGGCGATCGCAGATACCTTGCGCCATCGCGGCGTCAGTGATCCAGCCGCGACTTTGACTGCCGAAGCGGGAATCGCCGTCTTCAAAGCTGCTTTTCAACGCTGGATCAGCGAGCCGGACCAGCAGGACTTTGCCAAGCTGATCCGAGAGTCGCTAGACGAGCTCAAAGCCGTTACCGCGGGCTAAGTGACACCACACGGCAAAGACAATGGCAACGGCCAGTGGGGCTCCGTGAGGTGTGCAACGGCGCGCGCCGGGCCGCGGATCACCCTTCGGCGGGCCGCACGCCCCGGTCTGGTCAGATTTGAGCCAGGACAGGGGCGATCTGTTCCAGATGATCGACGCCCCCAGCGAAGTCACTGCCGATCGGCATGCCTACCGTCACGTGGTCCGCGCCGACTTGAGGTGCTCGCGCACGCTGGCGGCAACCTGCGCGGCGCCCTGCCCCATGACCGAGTGTATGAAGACGACCAAGAGCTTGTCGCGGCCGAGTAGCTGCCTGGCCTTGGCGGTGAACCCGGGCGCAGGCGTGGCGGGCAGCGCGCCATCAGCCACCTCTCCAGCCAGGGCGACCATCTTGGGGCCGTTGGCGCCGATGATCCGGGGGTAGGAGACGTCGGGGTATGGCATCCAACTCGGGGCTGCCATGTCCTCCAGATAGTCGCGCATGGTGCGCCAGCGGCCTGCCGAACTCCCGCCCGACGCTGGCCGCCTGTTCGGGATAGCCGACACCCAGGCCGAGCACGAATCGGCCGGGATAGGCCTGTGCCAATAGAGCCGCGGCGCCCGTGCGCAGTCTGCGGTGATCGGGACCATATGTTGGCGATACCCGTTCCGAACACCATCCGCTCGGTGGCCGCCAGCAGTACGGCGAGCTGCACGAGAGCGTCCTTGCCGCTGGCCTCGTTGGTCCACGCGGCACGGTAACCGGCATGTTCTAGCCGGCGGACCGCCGCGCGCTGTTGGTTGGCGGGCGGGCGCTGCTGGTCTGGACCGCCAGGAACGCCCCGACCGGTCCGAGCGCTTCGCGAGCGATCGACGAGGGTGGCAGTCACCGATGCGGTCCTGTTCTCGTAGTCGGTCGCCGACCGATCAACTAGCCGTCACGAACGCGGCGATGGCATCGGCGATGCCCTTGGCCGCGGCCTGGCGCCAGTGCTCATCAGTGACCTTGGCTGCATCTGTGGCGTTGCGCATGTTCGCGCATTCGATGAACACCTTCGGCACGATAGACAGGTTGAGCCCACCGAGGTCCGAACGGGGCTGGATCCCGCCAGATCCGAGGTACGTCGACCGAACCTGACCGGTCGCTGCCGCGAAATGCTGGAGCAGCGTATGTGCGAGCCGCAGGGATGGCTCGATGATCATGCTGTTGTCAGCAACGGAGTTACGGACCAGAAGCGGTACGAGCACCGCGAACCCGTATCCGTCTGGCGGGCCGCCGTCAGCATGGATGGAGATTGCAGCGTCGGCACGGGCCCGGTTTCCGATCGCCGCCCTCTGGGTCACGCACGGGCCGTACGTCGTTTTGCCGTTCTGAGTCAGGACCACCTTGGCGCCGGCCGCCCTCAAGATGGCTCGGGCTCGCCGGGCGACGTCGAGGGTGAAGTCGAACTCCGGGTATCCGGCGTCAGTCTCGGCGCCGCAAGTATCGCAGGCCTTCAGGAAGCCGCCGGCGTTGACCAGCGTGTCGATCTGAGCGACGTGGTCAGGGTTATGCGGATTGTGGCCGGGGTCGATCACGATCACCTTGCCGGCCAGCGGCCCGCCAGTCACCGCGGGCTTAGTGGCTGCGGCAGTTGGCGGCGGCTCCGAAGGGGCCTCCGGATGCGTGCTTGCCACCACGGGCGCGGCGCTCCTGCTCAGCCGGGTGACGACCTCAACTCCAGCCGGAACAAGGGCGCCTAACGCACTTGGCGTCCACAGGAACCGGCGCCGGCTCACCGCAACCGGCTTAACGCGATGCGGCCGACGGCCATCCTCGGTGGACAAAGCGGCTCCTCACAGAGGCTGCTGCCAGTGTGGCACCATCGGCGCGGCAGTGAGACAGATCGGCCGATCAGGTGCGCCGACGCCCAGAGGGGGGACGCCTTGGCCTGCCGTGCGCGGGTAACGGGCCGCCTCGTTATGGCCCAAGTTCGCGCTGCCTGGCCGGGCCGCGGCAGCTGGCCGTCAGGACCGCACCAGGCGGGCGATCGCCTCGGAGGCTTCCCGGACCTTGGCGGTGGCGTTGTCGCCGCCTTCGGCGACCGCGCCGGCAACGCAGTGGCCCAGGTGCTCCTCAAGCAGGCCGATCGCTACCGACTGCAGCGCCCGGGTGGCGGCGGCAACCTGGGTGAGGATGTCGATGCAGTACTTATCGTCCTCGACCATCCGCTGCAGCCCGCGTACCTGGCCTTCGATGCGGCGCAGCCGCTTGATGTAGGCGTCCTTGTTTTCCGTGTACCCGTACATGCCGCCCTCCGGCCCGAGCAGGTCATCCTGGCCGAGCGCCCGCGCTCGCGCTGCCAGATTACGCGCTCGCCCGTTACTGCACGGCATTGAAGGCCGCCAGCATGCCTGCTCCGCATCGCGCTGCAGCTCAGCCTGAAGAGCCGTACTGGATCGGTACATTGATCGTTTGCGTCTTTGTCCACGCTGCGCCGCCGGACGGCAGCTGCCAGATGGTCAGCGTGCCGCGGTGGACAGCCAGGGCATCTGCCTGGCGGCCGGAGCTGGGGGCGATCGTGGCAGTGCCGGCTGGCGGGGCGGGCAGGGCGGGCCACTGCTTGCCAGCGCTTGATCACGCAGGCGCGGCCGCTGGTCGTCATCACGGCGGCGGTCCCAGGGGGCCCGAAGGACGCCGATTCAAGGCCGCGGCGCCAAGCGGGAGGGCTGATGACAGGGCCCAGTGACGGCCGTTGTCAGCGGACCAGGCAGCGAGGAGGCTGGCGTCGTGGCTGGGTCCTGCCTCAGCAGCGCCACCGTCTGGTTCGGCGGTCTGGGTCAGCCGGAGCACGGTGATGGGCTGGTGGGCCAGGGTAACGGGTACCTGCGGCCCGGCTGCCTGCCACGTCCCGTTGGTGTCTGCGAAGATGCCCGCAGTACCCGGCCGGGAGCACGCCCCGGCGATCAGCGGCACCGCCGAACGCGTGTAGGTGACGGCGGTAACGGCGCCCATCCCGCACGCCCGGCCCGCTTGAGTGGCGGCGAGTGACTGCCGGCTGGCAAGGGTGCTCCAGCTGGTGTAGCCGCGTGTGGCCAGCTCAGTGGTGCCGTCGGCGAGCAGGGCGAGGAGGCGCCCGGCGCCCGGCGATGCGGCCAGCGCGTCCGGGACGTTGGCGAGCGTGCCGTCAAGCGGGCCGGTCGAGGACCAGGCCTGGCCGCCGTCGGCGTTGCTGTCAGCGGCGTGTAGGTGAGGTACTGGCTGGGCCGGAACCCGGTGATCAGCGACGGCCCGGCGCCGGCCGCGAGTACCAGGCCGCCGTTGTCGGCTGCCCGGGCGGGGTGACCAGCTTCCAGCTGCTGCTGCCGGCCGGGCGGATGAACAGCTGCCAGAAGTTGTTGTGCGAGGCGACCGAGCCGCCCATCACCGCGACGGCCCAGGTGCCAGCGGGGGTGATCAGGGATGTGGCCAGGAACGGCGCGCCGCCCGGCGGCGCCTCGGCCGCAGGGCCGGGCGCTGCGGGGGCCGCGCTGCCGCAGCCCGCGATCAGCGCCGCGGCGGCCGAGGCCACCGCGACCGCCAATGAGCGGGCTGGCCTGCTCATGTGTGCCCCAGCAGCTGGCGTGCGGCGTCGGTCAGTTCCGCGGCGAACGACGACTTGGTGGCCTGCGTTCCGGGCCCGACGTCAAAGCCCAGTTCCTGGCGCAGGTGGCCGGCCTGGTCGATGACGAACGCGTAGTCGCCATGACCGATCATCGACCCGGCGGGCAGAATTTCTGCGTCCGCCACCCCGTATTGTCTCCAGACCTGCTGCAGCTGGGCGCTGGTGCCGGTCAGGTACAGCCAGTTCGGCACCCCGGTCAGGCCCTCCTGCCGGTCGAACGCCCGGATGTAGCTCACCTGGGTGTACAGGGGGTTGTAGTTGATCGCGACCAGCTCGACCTGCCGGGAGTCGGCGGCGAGCAGCTGCCCGGCCTGCCGGAATTCCTGCGCGATCAGCGGGCAGTCCACCGAGCACGTATCGTCCAGGAACGTCAGCAGCACCACCTTGCCGCGCAGGCTCGCCAGCGTCACCGTCCGGCCGTACTGGTCGGTGAGCGCAAATGCGGGTGCGGGGAAGTTTTCTGGGCGCTGGAGCCGTTGATGGCCTGCGCCAGGATGGTGTCGGCGACCGGGTTGGCCTGCGCGGCGGCCATCGGCGCCGCGCCGAGGACGATCAGCCCGATCGCGCCGACGGAAGCCACAGACTGGATGCTGGCGGCCGCGACCGTCTGGCCCACCGCCTCAGGGCGGACCTGGGCGCGGGCCAGCCGGAGCCGGTCCCGCCAGCCTGGCGCCGGTGTACCGGCCGCGGCAGGTTCTGCTGCGGTCGCCGGCGCGGGGGTCAGGGCGAGGTACCCGGCGATGGCCAGCAGGGCCATCGGGATCATGCTGTTGGGGTCGGTGCCCAGGCCGCCGAGGAAGCCGAAGTCCTCGATCAGCACCCAGTCGGCCAGGCACAGCACGGTGAAGAAGATGAGCACGGGCCGGATCAGCCGCGGCCTGCCGGTCAGGAACACCGCGCCGGTCACGCCGAGCGCGGCGACGGCGAACAGGTTGACCGCGAAGCCGTGCGCCTCGTCGAACCCGGTGAACGCGGTAATCCACGCGGACAGGACATGCGGCTGCGGCGTCGGGGCCATCGCGGAGGTCATGGCGGCCAGGGTGCCCGGCTGGCCGTGCGCGGTGCCCTGCCAGAACCCCCGCCCCGGCCAGGCCTGCAGGACCGCCATCCCGACCAGGAATAGCCCGGTGCCGGCCAGGGTCGCCGGCCCAGCCGCGCCGGTACGCCAAGTCCGCTCGGGCAGCGCGATCAGCGCGCCTGCCACCACGTAGATGAGCACCGCGCCGGGCGCGCCGAACAGCCAGGTCAGGCCGGGGGCGAAGATCCCGCCGAAGGACTCGCCGAACGCCCACACCACCAGCCCCCAGCCGACGCTGACCAGCCCCGCCAGCCGGGACAGAGGGCCCCGCGCCGCGAAAATCATCCAGATGCCGATGCCGACCTGGATCCAGACCGCCGAGGCGCCGGCCTGCATCGGGTGATATGACCAGTTCGTCCCGGCCCAGTTCACTAGTTCCTGCACCCATCGCGGCGAGCTGGCCGCGATCGGCTCGATGACCTGCGACGGCAGGCCCACCGCCATCTTCGGCTGGGCCTGCAGGAGCCCGTCGAGGATCCAAATCAGGCCGAAGCCGATCCGCAGCAGCCGACGCCAGGACGGCTCGGGCAGGGCCAAGCCGAGCGTGCCAGCGGCCCGAGCGCCCTGCAGGACGGCCCCGGCACCAGGGCCCGTACGGTCACCCACGCCAGCCCGAGCACCGCGAATATGGCCAGCGCGATCAGCCCCTGATGCAGCAGCGCCGCCTTGAACGCCGCCACAACAGTCGGGTCGTTGACATTCAGTCCTGAATTCATGCCTGGCATGACGTCACCCGGTCTTCCGCGGCTTCCGGTCCGGCCGGAGCCGCCTCTTGCACTCGGCCCGCACGCCGCTGCCGGGCCGGGCTAGAGACCGTCTGCCCGAATCGCCGCAGCCGCACGCTGCTGGCGACGACGAACACTGACGAGGCTGCCATCGCCGCCCCGGCGATCAGCGGGTTCAGGAACCCGGCTGCGGCCAGCGGGATCGCGGCGACGTTGTAACCGAACGCCCAGGCCAGGTTGCGGCGGATCACCGTCAGCGTGGCCCGGGCCAGGCTGACCGCCTCCGGGAGTACGGTGAGGTCATCGCGCAGCAGGATCATGTCGGCGGCACTGATCGCTACGTCGGTGCCGGAACCGAGAGCGAGGCCCAGGTCCGCAGCGGCCAGCGCGGGCCCGTCATTGATCCCGTCCCCGGCCATCGCGACCCGCCGCCCTTCAGCCCGCAGGTCCCGGACCACGGCGGCCTTATCGCCGGGCAGCGCCCCGGCGACCACCTCATCGACACCGGCCTTGGCCCCGATTGCCCGCTGCGACTATGTCGCTGTCCCCGGTCAGCAGCACCGTCCGCAAGCCCAGCCGCCGCAACCCGGCCACCGCCCCAGCGGCCGACGGCTTGATGGTGTCGGCGACCGCGACTGCGCCGCGGGCCTGGCCGTTCCAGCCGGCCAGTACCACGGTGCGGCCTGCCTCCTCCCACGCCGCGCACTGGGCCGCCAGGTCCTCGGGGACGGTGAGTCCGCGGTCGCGCAGCAGTTTGTGCCGCCCGGCGATCACTTCCGCGCCGTCGACAACACCGCAGACGCCCAGGCCCGGCAGCGCCGCGAAGCCATCCGCTTGCGGCGGCAGCCCCAGCTGTTTCTCGGCGAACGAGCTGATCGCGGCCGCGACCGGGTGACCGGACGGGTGCTCGACCGCGCCCAGCCGCCGAAGCAACATCTCCCGGCTGGTGCCGGCGGCGAGCGACCCCGGTCACTGCCATCACCCCGGTGGTGATCGTCCCGGTCTTGTCCAGCAGCACTGTGTCAACGCTCCGGGACGCCTCTAGCGCCTGGTAGCCCTTGATGAAGATGCCCAGCTGGGCGCCCCGCCCGCACGCGACAACCAGGGCAGCGGGCGTCGCCAGCCCCAGGGCGCACGGGCACGCGATGATCAGTACGGCAAGGGCGGCGCTGAACCCGCGCTCCGCAGGGGCTCCTGCTAGCAGCCATCCGGCCAGGGTCAGCGCGGCGGCCGCGAGCACGCGGGCACGAACACGCCGCAGATGCGGTCGGCGAGCCGCTGCGCGGATGACTTGTCCGCCTGGGCATGCTCGACCAAGGCGATCAGGTGCGCCAGCTGCGTGTTATCGCCGGTGCGAGCAGCGGCGATGACCAGCCGGCCGCTTACCACGACCGTACCCGCGGTCACCGAGGCGCCCACGGTGACCTCGGCCGGCACCGATTCCCCGGTCATCATGCTGGTGTCCACTGCAGACTCGCCGAACTCCACCACGCCGTCGGCGGCGATCGCCTCCCCCGGCCGGGCCACGAACCGGTCGCCCGGCTGCAGCTTCGCGACCGGCACCCGCCGCTCGGTCCCGTCGGCGGCCAGCACGCAGGCGTCCCGCGCCCCGGCCCTGGCCAGCTCGCGCATAGCATCCCCGGCGTCGCGGCGGGCTCGGGCTTCATACCAACGGCCCGCCAGCAGGAACGTGGTCACCGACGCGGCGACTTCCAGGTAGATGCCGCCGCCTGAAGCGTGGATCAGCAGCTGCAGCGGGCTCACCCGGGTCGGCGCGCTGTCCAGGACGAACATCGCATACACCGACCAGCCGCAGGCCGCGGCGATGCCCAGCGACACCAGCGTGTCCATCGACGCCGAACCGTGCCGGGCGTTCTTCAGGGCCGCAGCGTGGAACGGCCAAGCTGCCCACACCGCTACCGGAGCGGCAAGAGCAACCAGCACCCACTGCCAGCCGGGAAACCGGAACGACGGGAACAGCGACAACTGCACCGACAGGTCGCTCAGCGGCACGAAGAACACCAGCGCGACAATCAGTCTGCGCCGTAGATAGGCAACCCGGACGGACTCGGGAGACGCAGCGGCTGCGGTCGGCGGACCACCGGCCGAGGGCGACGGTGTCAATTCGGCGTCATAGCCCGCTTGTGTCACGGCGGCGATTAGCTGCTCCACCGCAACCGACGGCGGAGCGATGACGAGGGCCTTCTCGGTCGCGAAATTAACCGATGCCGTGACATCCGGAATCGTACCGAGTTTCTTTTCCACCCGGGCCGCGCATGCCGCGCACGTCATGCCCCCAATCGACAGTTCGACCTCTCTGAGCCCGCGCGACGATGCCTTACCGGTGACCGCAGCCGATGCCATTCAGCCTGCCTTCCAGCCAGTCCGGCAGATCCGGAAGCGCGCGATGGGCCGAGTGCCCGCAGGTGCGGCGGTTGCCAGATGCCGGAAATCTACACAGCAGCGAAAGCGCGGGCAACATTACCGGCGCGATAAGCGAACCTAATTCACGGCACAGATACCCGCGCCGGGTTCCGATAATACCCTGGCCTGGTATCGCAGCGCCTTTTGAATACCCTCAGGTGGTACGGAGCATACCCGTCCAGAGTTTTGGGTATACCCCGCCGGGGTTTTCGCGCAAGACGAGATTTGCGTCAAGTTCCTTCCTATTACTGTCTCTCTGCTTGCGGCGATAACGTCGCGCGGATTAGCCTTTCCCCGTCATGCAGTACCGCGAATTCCTCATGCCACCGCGAGTCGCCACCTCGAGCTGCGCGACCGCAGGGGTCCCCCGATGACAGGGCCGGGCTGGCTCCCGGCTGGCTTCGCGGCGCTCATGCTGGTGATCGCTTGCTGCTGTGCGGCTCGCCTGGTCATCTGGCGGGTGCGCGGCCGGACCACCGAGCTCGAGGCCGACGCGCTGCACGTCCTGATGGGAGTGGCCATGGCCGGCATGCTCGAGCCGCGGCTGAGCCCCGTCCCTGCGGCCGTGTGGCGGGCCGTGTTCGCTGCCGCGGCAGCGTGGTTCGCGTGGCAGGCGATCCGCGCCCGCAGCCGCAGCCGATCTCGCAACTGGCAGTGCGCACACCCGGGACCGCACGCAGTCGAGTGCGCAGCCATGGTTTATATGCTTCTGCCGGCGCATGCGGCGGGTTACCGCCCTGCGATGGCGATGTCAGGCATGAGCGGAACCGCGGCGACGGCAAACCCGGCGCTTGCCCTGGTCCTGGCGCTATTCATGCTCGGCTACATCCTCTGGACCTCTGACCAGCTGGCAACTCTTTCCCGCGCCGGCGCTGCGGTGAGCGTCGGCCCGCCGAGCGCGGGCGTGTCCGCGCCTACCCCGCACGGGCCGGCTGCTCGGGTAGTCAGCAAAGTCGGCGTTGAGCGCGCCGACAGCCCCTCTGTCGCGGCGCTCGCCCCCAAATTTGCTGCCTGGTACAAGATCGCGATGAGCGTCGCCATGGGCTACATGCTCATCACCATGATCTGAACCAGGCCGGCAGCACCAAAGCTCCGCCCGGGCGGTTCAGATCGATCCGCTTGCTGCCGTGACCCCTGCGGTTGTGCAGACGTTGCGCGGTCGACGAACGGGACTGAGCCGCCGGCGTACCTGACGAAGAGCGCCGCCTGCTGCTGCGTCGGTTGCTGGAGGTAGACGTGCAGAAGGGCGTGCTGGGGTCCGGCTTCTCGCCGTACCATTCCACCGCGGCGAACGCCAGGTACCTACTGATGTAACGGGATCGGTAGAACGACAGCGTCGGCGTGCTCGGGTAGGTATCGGTCGGCGACGAGTGAATGAAGTGCACCCCGGAAAGCGCGCCGAACCGACTAACCGCGGCCGCGATCGCCCACCGCTCGGCGAGTCGGTGCTCGCGGGCTACGTTGCAGCGATGATCGCGGCGTGCGTGTCTGAGTTGATCAACCGGAGCCAGCTGGCGACGGGTAGTTCGGGACCCGCTCCGACGGCGGCACCGTTTTGTAGATGGTGACCGCGCCCTTCGTGGTGAATACATCCGGGCCGGTAGCCGGCCACTGGCCCGGCAGGTAACGCTTGCCTCCGTCGACGTATTCGTACAGGCCTTTGCCCAGATGGTTGAGCTCGTCGGGGCCGTAGGCGTTCGGATTCCACCAGATCTCGGTGGCATCATCGACCCCCAGGTAGTCGGTCTGCGGCCAGATCCCGTGGTTGCCGTAGGTGATCATGGGCTCGGTCAGTGCCTCGCGTGGCTTTGGCATGGCGAACAGGGCAGCCAGGAAGTTCGCTGGCGTCACGTCCGGTCCGGTGGCCTGAATCCCGGTGAACAGCAGTGTGATCAGCGGGGTGGTAACAGCCGCGCCGGTGGCCGCTGGCGGGTTCTTGCCGTAGAACCAGTGGTACAGGTAGGTCGATCCGCTCACTGACGGATCGGTCCGCGCCGCCAGGAAACTGATGCCGAAGGCGTGGGACCACTGTTTCTGGTCGTAGGTCCGGGCGAAGATGGCCGTGTCGGTCAGCGCCGCCCCGGAGATGATCCACTCAGGGAAGTAGTTCTGACTGGTGGCCGCCCTGGTGAGCGGTCCTGGCGACACCGGATCCCCGCTGAAGATGACCGACGTCACACCCGCTGCCTTGAGCTTCGCGATCAGCCCCACGGCGTCAATGGTTACCGGCGAGGTGTAGGCCAGCCGGGCCGACAGCATCACCCCGGCCTTGGCCAGGCTATGGACGAAGTCATCGGTCTGAATCTCAGCGTCCTGGCCGGTCGAGATGTAAACCAGCCCGAACTTCCGCGTCTGGTGGTGCATGGCCGGGTCGCCGGCAAAGGCTGCGGGCCGGTTCTTGAGCTGCGCCCCGATGTAGTCGGCCAGCTGGATCTGCGCCTCATCTGCGTTCATGCCCAGGCCGATGACGTACGGCGCGTGCTGGGCATAGTAGCTATTGGGCTGGCTGGGCATGCAGTCGATGCAGAAGATCTTGTTCGCGACGATCTCCTGGCCGAAAGCCGCGGTGAGGATCGGGCCGCCCAGCACGGCGAACGGCTTGATGGTCTGGGCAATAGTCGTGGCGTCGGCCCGCGCGGCCACCTCGTCGGTCGCGTCGCCAGTAGCCACGAACGGCACCAGGTCGATCGTGCGGCCGTAGGTCTCGTAGTAGGTCTGCAGGAATTTGACGTAGCCCTGGACCGTCTCGATCGTCTGCTGGTTGGTGTCGGTATCAGCGATCGATCCCTCGATGTAGCTGAGGATCGGATCGTGCGGCTCCGCCAGGTACAGCACCACCTTGATTGAGTGGGTCGTGACTCCCTGGTAGGTAGCACCGCCGTTGTTGCCCGTGAAAGGGGCGTAGCACTGGCCGGCGAAGTAATACGGGTACTTCAGCTTGCCGGTGGTGGTGTCGCAGCGGCTCCCCCAGTTGATCGACGTCGTCTTGCCTTCAGCTGCGGCCTGGCTCCACGAAATCGCCCCGGCAATGCGGGCAACCGTTCGTGAGGTGCCGGGGCCGCTGTTCGGTCCGCTCCCCCGGCCGGCTACCACCACGCCGGCCACGACGGCCAGCACGGCCAGGATGGCGATGAGCGGTCCGTAACGGCGGAGGAACATGCGCGGCGGCGGCGGGGCGGTGGGTTGCATCGACGGTTCCTCCTGCGGTGGTCGGGCGGTTCGGATGTAGTCGAGGGACGGATAACGTCGAGCTCCGCCGGCCCGAGCGGGCCGACGGCGTCAGGTCTGTAGCGCCCCCGAACGACCGATGGCCGCCGTGTTGTCGCCGAGGTAGGAGCTGACCACCACCGGATCGTGCAGGACCGCGTCCGGCGGTCCGTCGGCGATGACCAGCCCCTGGTCCAGGGCCACCAGCCGGCTGGCGACTGCGGCGATCAGCGGCATGTCATGCTCGATGACGAGCAAGGTCGCGCCCAGCTCATCGCGCAGCCGCAGCAGCAGCGGCGCCAGGGCCTCGCACTCGCGCTGCGCAATGCCGCTGGAGGGTTCGTCCAGCAGCACCACGCTGGGGCGCTGGGCCACCACGCATGCCAGGTCGACCACCCGCCGCGAGCCGGCGGACAGCTCGCGGACGAACTTGGTGCGGAAGGCGCCGAGGTTGAGCAGTTCGATCAGCTCAGCTACCCGCTGACGCACGGCCTGTTCGGAATCGAAGGCGGCGGGCAGGTGCAGCGCCGGGTTGAGCGGGTCCTTTACCTGGACCCACCTGTCCATGGCAACCGCAATGGTCTCCTCAACGGTCAGGGCCGGGAAGAGCTGGGCGTCCTGGAACGAGCGGCCCAGTCCGAGCCGGGCTCGCTGGTCGGGCCCGCGCCCGGTGAGCTCGCGGCCGCCGAGCAGCACCCGGCCTGCGTCGGCCCTGATGAACCCGGAGATGAGATCAAACAGGGTGGTCTTGCCCGCGCCGTTCGGACCGATGATCCCCACGATTTCGCCCGCAGCAGCCCGCAGCGACACGCCGCCCACCGCCTGGATCCCGCCGAACCGGACCCGGACGTCGATCACCTCCAGGACAGCCGCTGCCGGCTCGGCCCCGTTCCCGCCTCCCACTGGAACCGACATCGTGGCGTCGAGGGAAGGGAACGCGGCATCGCCAGCCGGGCCGGTGCCTGCGGTGTCGGTAGGCCGCTGCGGCATCGCGGCGCCGCCGGCGCGGCCGGCAGCTCCCTCCAGGAAAACCGACCGCAGGATGTCGGGCCGTCCCAGCAATTCAGCAGTGGGACCGTGGAACCTAATCTCGCCCTTCTCCATGAAATAGGCGGTCTGGGCGATGGTGAGGGCCAGGTTGACGGACTGCTCAACGATGATGATGGTCGTGCCATGCGCGCGGATGGCTTCGATCATCGGCAGCAGCTGCTCCACCATGACCGGTGCCAGCCCGAGCGAGAGCTCGTCGATGAGCAGCAGCCGGGGCCGGCCGAGGAAGGCCATCCCCAGTGCGAGCATCTGCTGCTGGCCGCCGGACAAGTTGCTGGCAGGCTCGTCCAGCCGTGACAGCAGGATCGGGAACTGATCCAGCACCTGGGCGGTGCGGGCCGCCAAGTCCCTCGAGTTCTTGCGCCGCAGCCAGCCGGCCACCCGCAGGTTCTCCCGCACCGTCAAGGACGGGAAGACCCGGTGACCGCCGGGCACCAGGCCAACGCCGAGCGCCGCGATCTCGTTCGGCGGGGCGTGGGTAACGTCCCGCCCGTCAAAGATGACGGCGCCCTTGTCAGCCTCGACCACACCGCACATGGCCTTCAGCAGCGTCGACTTGCCGGCGCCGTTGGTGCCCAGCAGGGCCACGATCTCGCCCTCATCGATCTCAAAATCGACGTCGAACAGCACCTGCACATTGCTGTAGTACACCTGCAGGCCCCGGCACAGCATGAGCTTGACCCGACCGAGGCGGCGCTGGTACAGCACCTCCGAGCGGGCTGCAGCCATCGTCCACACCTGCAGGATGTCCTCATTGAGCGCTCGCCCGGAGCCGGCCAGGATCAGGCCGCCCAGCATGAATACCGGCGTCATGATCAGCATGCCGGGCCGGATACCGATGTTGTCGGATACCACCCCGACGATGGGGAGCACGATCAGGCCAGGTATCACCCAGATAGCGCCCAGGGAGAAGCCCATCGATCGGGCGCGGGGCGGGATGCCCAGCGACAACGCGGCGAACACCCCAGGACCCACGATGGCCAGGGCGGCCGCGATGGCCATGTTGGCCACGATCGTGAGCCATAGCCAGGGCGCCAGGGCAAACACGGCCGCGAGCCCGCCGCACGCGACGGCGGCGAGGGCCAGGAAGCGCATGATCAGCGCCGGGTTGCGGGTTATCAGCCTGGACCCGAACCGGGCTCCGATGATCAGTCCGACCAGCTGGACGGGTTCGGTGATGGCCGCGATGTAGGCCCGGTGCACGGTGCTCAGGCCGAACGCGTGCTGATAGAGCAGGGCGGCCAGCGAGGCGAAGCCTATGATCGAAGCGGCCAGGAAGGGCAATGCATAAAAGACGCGGCGAAGGCTGGCGACCTTCCACACCATCCGCCACGACTCGGCGAATGAAGGCGGCAGCTCCTCGGTACGCAGCGCGTCGCCCTCCATGCCCATGGCCTCGCGCTCCTGCACTCCCCGCACCGGCTCGACGAGGCGCAGGCCAAGAATGACCAGGACGAGCGTAGGCACGGCCAGCACGAGGAACGGCACCCGCCACCCGAGCCAGGCGGCCAGCAGGCCAGCCATCAGCGGGCCGACGAATGCCCCGAGCGCGTTGGCGAACCGGTATACCGAGAAGACCCTGGGCCGTGACGCGATCGGGAACCAGTCCGACATGAGCGAGTTGTGCGTCGGCAGGACGGTGGCCTGGCCCAGCCCCGAGCCTGATCGCATGATCACGAGCATCCAGATGAAGAAGGCAACGCCGGTACCGAACGAGAACAGGGCGAAGATCGACGATCCGATGAGCATGAGCCGCACCCGGTTGCTGGTGTCGGACAGCTGCGCGATCGGCACGGTGAGCGACAGGCCCAGCAGGGCGGCCACCGCCACCAGCGACAGAACCCCGGCATAGCTCATGTGGAACGACTTCTGGATGTTCGGTATCAGCAGGCCAAATGAGTCACGGTCCATCTCCTCGACCATGTTGAAGCCGAACAGGATGGCCAGGGCGTACACAGGGCCACCACCCGTAAGGTCGGTCAACCACCGGCCGGGGTGCCGCAGCGCGAACCTGGCGCGCACGGTCCAGCGGGCGCCCGAGGGCGCGCTTAGCGGGGCGATGGGGATCACGAGGGACCTCCGGCCGAAGGCACCGGATCCGGGCCCGGCCGGACTGCCGGGTCGGCTGCGTCGGTGCCGCTGATGCCAGGTCCCCCGTCGCCCACGTCACCCGAAGCGGCGCTCACCACGCCGGGCTGACGGGTGTCAGCCACCAGGCTGGGCACGATCAGGCCACGGCGCTGCGCTACCCAGCGCAGCACGGCGTCGCGTGCCCGGTAGACCACGTCGCCGATGCCGCCAGGAATGATCATCAGCACCAGCAGCACCCCGACAGCCGACGCAAGTGTCTGCCACTGCGCACCGGGCAGCCACCACTGCGCACCCTCGAGGTACAGCGAACCCAACCCGGCCCCCAGCAGTGAGCCCAGGCCGCCCACAACGGCGGCGGTGAACACCACGAAGCTCTGGTCGGGCGCATAGGTGTCCGGGCTGAAGCCGCCAAGCAACTCCACCAGCAGGCAGCCACCAACCGCGGCCAGGAACCCCGAGATGGCGAACGCCGTGAGCTTGGCCCGCAAGATGTTGATGCCGAAGGCCTGCGCACCCCGTTCGTTCTCCCGCAGAGCGAGCAGCACCCGGCCGGTGCGGCTATGGCGGATGCCGCGGACCGCTAGCACTGCCAGAGCTAGCACTGCCAGGCAGACGTAGTAGTAACTCCGCTGCGACGCCAGGCTGATGCCACCGAACAGCCGCGGCCGGATCACCACCGTGTCGGGATCGGGCACCCACGAGAAGTACTGGATGTTGAGCAGGTAGGCCGAGGTGGCCATGGCGAAGGCCAGGGTCGTCACGGCCAGGAACAAGCCGCGCAGCCGTAGTGCGGGCAGGCCCACGATCAGCGCCACTAGCGCTCCGACCAGGCCGGCCAGCAACACGGTCAGGCCCAGATCCAGGTTCCAGTGCTGGGTTGCATAGGCGGCCACCGCGCCGCCGAAGGCGGCGAACGACATCTGCCCCAGCGACACTTGCCCAGCCCAGCCCGTCAGCACCACAACAGACATAGTGATGATCACGAACACCACTGCGGCCGTGGCCTTGAGCTGGTCGCCCACTTGGACCCAGTACGGCAGGACGAGGGCGAGGCCGACAACCGCTGTCGCCCCGCCCCAGCGAGCTGCCCGGACTTCTGGGAGCGACCGTAGTTCGTGCGGCACCGGCCGCACTTCGTCAGACACGCTCCAGGTAGACGACTGGTTCAGGTCGGCGCGGGTAGCGCCGACCTTGCGCACGACCAAGCAGATCACGATGACCAAGGCGAGGATGGGTTCTACCAGCTCGGGATTGCTGGGGCTATTCCAGGTGACGCCTTCTTGCAGCAGGCCCAGTGCCACCGCCGAGACGGCTACGGCGGGCAGGTCCACCAGATTGCCCAGCATCATGGCGGCCAGCGAGGCCAGTAGCACGCTCAGGTTCAAGCTGGAGATGACGGGCAGGCCCTGGATACCAGCCTGCAGGAAAACCCCGGTGAACGACAGCAAGGCGGCCACGGCCCATACGACGGTCTGGAGCCGCTTGACGGGCACTCCCAGCAGGCTGGCCCGATCCGCGCTCTCCGCGCTGGCTCTGACGGCCACCCCGACGCTGGTGAAACGCAGCAGCACGGCGACGCACAGCAGGGCCAGCGGAGCCACTAGCAGGGCCACCAGATAATCGGCCGAGAACACGATGGGCTCGATGGTGAAATGGAAGGACAGCGGGAAATGGACCTGGTTAGTGGCCGGCTGCTGGCCCCAGATCATCGGGATGAAGACCGCGCCCAGCGACAGCAGCTGGGCCAGGCCCAAAGTGGCCACTGTCAAGATGAGCCGGGGTGACCGGAAGAAGCGGCGGATGACGGCCAGCTCCACCAGCGCGCCTACGAGCACCGACGCCACCAGGCCGACCGACAGAGCCAGCAGATAGTTCCAGCCGGCGTAGACCACCAGGCACACAACAAGCACCGTGGGCGCCGTGCCGAGTTCTCCCTGAGCGAAGTTCAGGATGCGGTTGGCCCGGTATATAAGCGCCATCCCGACCGCGACCATGGCGCCGAGCAGGCCCAGGATCAGCCCCTCCACGACGACGCCGGCTGGCATCGGGAACAGGGTCAGACTCACCACCGCGACCGCCAGTGCCGGCGCGAACGTGGTGAGGATCGCCCGCAACCGCGGATAGGAGACCGTCAGAGCCAACCGACCGAACCTCCGAGTTCCCCGCGGGCTGGCGGCGTTACAACAATGCTGCGTCCTTTTGCACCGGCTTTGCGGATATCGGAACACTAGGCGCGTTCAGTAGGCAACGACTAGATCTATGGATCACTTTGAGTTGCGTGCAGGTGATCAGGGCGTTCGGGGAATCGAGTGAGGCATGCCATCCGCGGCGAGCACACCGACCCGGCGTCGGCACGGACCCGGCGCGGTCACGGGCGATCGTCGCGGGCCTTGAGCTCCTGCTCGATCGACGCAACCAGGTCGGGATGCCTGCTCAGCCTGCGCAGGAAATCAGCCGGAAGCCCTAGCTGGCGGCTGGCTTCCTCGAGCACCGGCCTGGTCATTGCCAGCGCCTGGGCCAGCACGTCGTCCCGCTGGTAGGACGGCGGCAGATCGGCGACGTCGACATCAGCCGGGCGACGGAAGGTCCCGTCGGCAGCCGGAAGCCACGCTGCGTCCCTGGCTACTTCGCCGATGGGTGACAGCATGTGCTCCCGGCGGGCGTCGGCGAACTCCATCCGGTGAGACTTCTCGACGATGCCGGCGATCAGGTGCCGGCTGGGCACGAGCAGCGCGTTCCAGACGAATTCCGAGCGGGCATGACTCGGGTTCCTGAGCGCGTATTCCAGGCCGTCGATCCTCGCCGACGGATCGAACCCCGCCACCCCTCGTTCGTGCCGGGCAAAGTCGTCGGTAATGGTGACGTAGCCGAGTTCGTCTGCCGCGCGGGCGTCGAGCCGCACCGTCTCCCGGACGCCCACTCCACGCAGCTGAGTCAGCCAGGGACCGTAGATGTCGGCCGCCAGCCAGGCGTCGGGATTGCCGTCGAGATAGCATTCCAGGGCCCTCGTCCGCTGGTACAGATCGCCGGGGCGCATCAGCCGTTGCTCGCCGGTCGCCGCGTTCTCCCCCACCAGGAAGGTGGTCTGCCGCAGCTTCTCGAGCAGCCGCTCCCGGCTGGCCTGAGAAGCCCCGTCGAGCGCGTGCGCGACTAGTTCAAGGTCAGAGTCGCGCTGGGCTGGATCCAGGTTCGCGACGTCTGCGTCGTCGTACCGGGGCAACACGTGGTCCAGTACCTCAGCGACGACGTCCGGCTCATCGAAGCCGAGCGCGGTCAGGAAGCGGCGGGCGTCGGGATGCGCTGCGATGGCCCGCCGGATCGTTGCGAACCCCGTGTCAGCGGAGCCCGGAAGATAAGCGGCTGGCCTGCCCTGCGCATCGAACGGCGCCACCTGCGCGCCGTCTTCAAGCCTGATGATCGGTTTCGACCGGGCTGGCCCGGCCAGATCGCCCGGATGCCTGGGCTCCTGCCACAACGCCGGGTGCTGGTAGAGGAACCAGTAGAAGCTGACGATCCACTGATCAGACCGGGCCGAGAGAAACTCGGCGGTGAGGCAGGCTATGACGGCTTCCGGCGTCACCTCGTCCAGGCCAACCTCCTCGCGCAGGTACCGCCAGAGGACTGGTGTCCCGAGATCAGAGATCGAATCAGCAACGAACGCGATCGTGCCGCCCTCACCGCACAGATCGGCCGAGGAGATCTGGTGTCAGCAACTCACGCAGACCTGCCCCGCTGGCCAGCTTCAGCTGCCGGGCGGAACGATAGCCGCCATCAGCAGCGGGGATCATCTCGTCCCGACCGAGCGCGCCGCGAACAGACTCGAACAGAACACGGAACATCGTCTCCGGCCCGAAACGGGCGGCGTCCAGTGGCAGCGCCTGGAGTATCTCTGCGGTAAGAAGCCCCTCGTCCCGTAGCCCTGCCAGCACATCTGCGAGCAGGCTGGCCGTCTGGCGGACCAGCTCCTGGTTCCACTCGTCATGCTCGGGAACGTTGTCCCGCGCAGGCGTCGTCCGGTACGGACCCTGGAGGACAAATCCGAGGAACGTCTCCTTCTGCGTCGGGAAGAACACGACTAGCGGTGAGGTCTCGCGCCTGACCAGCCGGCTGGAGTCGATCTCGGCGCGCACCATGAAGGCGATCTCCACCCGCTGATCTGGCTGGCCGAGCCCGTCAAGCTGCCGTTCCCAGACGAACCACTCCTCGTCACCACGGCCGAGCGCTTGCCCGCTGGATAGCCAGACGCGCCGGCCGGAGTGGGCGCGCGCCTCCGACGTCCGTTCCAGCACGACTTCCGCTGTCAGCAGTCCGCGGCTGCGGACCCGCTGGATGTTGCGCAGGAACAGCAGCGTCTCGACACCGATGTTGCCGAGGGCGGCGGAGATCTCCTGGACGGCAACAGCGGCGGGGACGTCGGGGCGGTCGAAGGGGAACACGAAGACAGTGCCCGCTGCGGGTTCGCCGGGCGGATCCACGGCATAGGGCCGGACGTATTTCTCGATCCGGAAATTCTCGGCACCGCTGTGGATCCGCGGGCTGTCGGTGTAGGCGTAAACCGCCTTGAAACCGATGCCGAACTTGCCGATCTGGGTCAGGTCATCCGCCTTGGTGCCCTGGCCGACGCCGCAGATGCCGCGGACGTCGGCAACCGTGAAGTCGCGCCCGTCGTGCCCCACCTCTAGCCGATCAGCGAAAAGGGTGAACGTCAGGTCAGTCGCGCCGGCGTCCTCAGCGTTCTGAATCAGCTCGAAGATGAAATGAGTGCGCTCGCTGTAGAGCTGGCCAAGCAGCTCGAGCACGGCCGTGTCCCAGCCATAGCGGGCGACATTCTCTGCCCGGATCTTGTCATACTCAGCCGACACTAATGATCTCCGAGAATCAGCAGGGCCGACGCCGGCCCGGAGCCCGCCGCGTGATGCGGGCACAGGCGAGCCATGGTAGCGGGCAGCCCTATCCGCTCAGCCGCTCCACTTGATCGTGGCGATCGGTTCTGGAAATCTGGTTGGACCACCCACCAGTAGGAGCCAGGTGCAATGATCTTCGATGCGGACAGCCACGTGATGGAAGTAGAGGACTGGCTTCCCGGCTACGCCGACCCGGACGTGCGGAAGCGGCTGGGCTCGCTCGGGCTGGAGAAGGCAGGCAAGGACGCTGCGCAGTTGTTCGCGTCACTGCCGGAGTTGTGGGAACGACAGCGCAGCGAGCAAGTCAGCCCAGACGTTATCTCGGGCCCCAAGGGATGGAAGGCGCCCGGTGCACTCGACTCCAATGTGCGCTCGCGAGTGCTCGACGCACTCGGCATCGACGCGCAGCTCGTGTTCCCGACGTTCGCGCTGGGGCAGTTTGCCCGTTCCCACGATCCGGATGTGCGCTATGGCGGTACCCGGGCGTTGAACCGGGCGATGGCTGAGTTCTGCGCGACCGACGAGCGGCTGCTTGCCGTTGGTTACCTTCCGCTGAACGAGCCGGGCCGCGCTATCGATGAGCTCGACGCCGCACTCGATCTCGGGGTCGCGGCCGTCTGGTTGCCGTCTGAGGCGCCGGGAGGCTTCTCGCCCGCGCACGTCGACCTCGAGCCGGTATGGGCCCGTCTCGCCGAAGCCGGCGTCCCGTTCGTGCTGCATGTCGGCGGTGGCAAGCTGCTCCCCAAGGAGTTCCACGAGAACGGCCGTCCGCGCCCCGTCGACTGGCTCGGTGGCGGCGAGAACCTCCGGGGCAAGGACTTCCCGGTGCTGCACCACTCTCCGGAGCGGTTCCTGGCATGCCTGGTTCTCGACGGCGTCTTCCAACGTCACCCGCGGCTGCGGGGCGCGGCGATCGAGCAAGGCGCGAGCTGGGTGCCGGGGATGCTCAGGAACCTCGATCACGCGCACCGATCGTTCTCGAGGTTCGAGCCGTTGCTGCGGGAGCTCGAGCTCAAGCCGTCGGAGTACATCCGCCGCCAGGTGCGGTTCACGCCCTTCCCGTTCGAGGACACAGCCTGGCTCATCGAACAATGCGGAGCCGAGCTGTTCATGTTCTCCACCGACTACCCGCACCCCGAGGGCGGGAGGCGGCCCTTCGAGATCTTCGGCGCCGCGCTGGCCGGCTTCGGCGCGGCCGAGAACGACCAGTTCTTCTGGCGTAACGGAGCCGAGCACTTCGGGCTGGCCTGACTTGGCGGGGTTCGCCGCGATCCCCAAGGTCGATCTGGCTGCCGCCGCAGTTGGCCAGATCCGCGACGCGATACTCTCGGGCGACATCGCGGCCGGCGACCAGTTGCCATCCGAGCGCGAGCTCGCCCTGCAGCTCGGCATCAACCGGACCACAGTCCGCGACGTGCTGACGCACCTCGAGCTGCTCGGCATCATCGAGCGCCAGCACGGCAAGCGGTGCCGCGTGCTCGACTACCGGCGCAACGGGTCGCTCGAGCTGATCCCGCACCTCGTCCGGCTCGGCATCCCGGGGATCGGCCGGTCCATCAGAGAGGCGACCGCCATCACCTATGAAGGTACCGCGGCGCTCGCCGCTCAGCGCCGGTCCGGACAGGGACTGGCCGAACTCGAGCGGGCAGTTGCCGCGCTCGAGGAAGCGGTCACTGAAGGAGCCGACGAGGACATCATCCGTGCGGATCGCGAGTTCCACCACACCGTCGCGGCGCTGACGGGTTCCCTCGCGCTCGAGCTCAGCGTGAGCGACTTCTACCGTGCCTTCGATGCATCGCTCGACACTGGAGGCGGAATGAAACGATCCATCGCCAGCCTCCTGCGGGCCATCGGCGCACGCTCGGAGCAATTGCCGCACCGCGTCCTCGCCGAAGCCATCCGTTCCGGCGACGCGGTACGGGCACGTCTCGTCGCGCGCGCGATAGTCCTCGGTCCCAGCTGACCGGCCAGGCCACTTCGGCTACTGGCCGCACCGGAGCAGTTACGCCCGGCCGGCCCGCGTACACGGGAAGCAGCGTGGCGGCGCGTGGTCCCGACGGGTTGACGCGGCCTATGACCGAACCGGGCCTGCCCCGTGCTCGCAGACGCTTGGCCGACGTCCGGAGCTTGGCCACCGTGGCCTCCTTAATGTCGGCATACTGCTCTCATGCTGATTGGCGTGGGGCTGGATGCCCGGCTCGGCTTGCCGCTCGCTGAGCTGCGTGCGGCGGCGGTGGAGGCTGGCCACCTGGGGTTTGAGAGCCTGTGGACCCCGGCCGGAGGGGTGCCGGACTCGTTTCATGTCTGCGCGGCGTGGTTGCAGGACACCGCGCTGCGGACCGGGATCTCCGTCGTGCCGGCGGCGCGGATGTGGACCCCGCCGGGCCTGGCCGCGCAGGCGGCCACGCTGGCTCAGCTGTCGGGCGGGCGATTCGTCCTGGGCCTGGGAACAGGGGGCTACGGGCCCGGGTTCTGGGCGTCGGTCGGCGTGGCGGACCGGCCGATCGCGGTGATGCGCGAGTACGTCACCCAGGTCCAGGCGCTGCTGGCAGGCCAGACGGTCACGGCCAGCCGGGCAGCCGTCGGCGGGGGCTCGCCCGGCTGGCCCCGGTCGGCGTCGCTCGGGGTAGCGGACCTGCCGCCCGTTCCGGTCTATCTGGCCGCGCTCGGCCCGCAGATGCTCCGCCTGGCGGGCGAGGTCGCCGATGGTGCGCTGCTCAACTGGGCCACGCCCGAGCACATCGCCGCCAGCCGGGCGCGGATCGACGAGGGCTGCGGCCGGGCCGGCCGCGACCCGGCCGCAGTCCCGATGACGATGTACATCAGGGTCTGCATCGACGACGATGTCACCGCGGCGCGGCAGGCCTTGGGCGCGCAGGTGGTCGGCTACGCGCTGGGCCGGCCGGCATCCCGCAGGACGCCGGCTACCGGGGCATGTTCGCCCGCATGGGTTTCGGCGACGGAGCTGAGCGCGCTAGAGGTCCGGCGGGACCGCGGCGCGGCGCTGCCCGAGCTCATCGCCGCCGCCCCGGACGAGATGCTGCAGGCGGTCGGCTACTACGGCCCCGCCGCGGCCGCGCCAGCCGCCTTCGCCCGGCTGAGCGCAGGGCTGGACGAGGCCATTGTCCGGGTCCTCACGACCCGTCCCGGCCTCGAGCCCGTCAGGGAGGCAATGGCTGCCCTGCGGCCGTCACTCATCCGGGCCAACGCCTAAATTGCTCGTGCGCGTGCGGACTCGGGCAAACCGGTTGGCTCGTCAGTTCGAGAGGAGCCTGCGCAGCCACCGCAGCGGCGCCTCCTGTGCGTCCTGCGAGATGGCCGCCTGCGGCGCCATGCCGGCGAATCCGTGGAAACCGCCGGGCCAGACGTGCAGTTCGGCGTGTCCCCCTGCCCGCCAGATGCGGCTTGCGTAGGCGACATCCTCGTCGCGGAAGGTCTCCGCCGACCCCACGTCGATGAATGCGGGCGGAAGCCCGGACAGGTCCGTGGCGCGTGCGGGCGCCGCGTACGGAGAGACATCGTCCGTGCCGCGCGCGTCGCCGAGCAGAGCGCTCCACCCGGTCTCGTTGGACGTGCGGTCCCACACCCCAAGCCGGGCCATCTGCACGGCCGACGGCGTGTCGTTACGGTCGTCGATCATCGGGCACATCAGCATCTGCCCGAACAGCGCCGGTCCGCCGCGGTCTCTGGCGATCAGCGCAACGGCGGCCGCGAGTCCACCGCCCGCGCTTGTACCGGCGATGACGATGCGCTCGGGATCGATGCCCAGTTCTTCAGCATGCCCGGCGGTCCACACCAGGCCGGCGTAGCAGTCGTCGACGGGACCCGGGTGCGGCGTCTCCGGCGCCAGGCGGTACTCGACCGATACGACGGCAGTCCCCAGTTCCGCAGCCAGATCGAGCATCGCCGGCAGTCCGGTCCGGTTGTCACCGATCACCATGCCGCCACCGTGGATGTGGTACAGGGCGGGGGTCTGGGCCGTGGCGGCGGTCGGATGGCAGATCAGCAGGGAGATGTCAGGCGCGCCCGGCGGACCCGGCACAGTGCGTTCCTCGACAGGTGCTTGGAATGTCAGGACCAGTGATCGTCACCATCGACTCCAGAAGTAGCGTGCCCAGGAATCCCTATCCTGCGCAGCCGCCCGGCCTCAAGTCGACCGCCGACCGGCGGATTCTACCCGCCATCCCCGTGCCCGACCCCAAATACGGCGAGGAGATCAACGCCGCCGTCATCCTCCAGCCGGGCCAGCACGCCACCGAGGCCGAACTGCAAAATCACTGCCGGGCCCAGCTCAGCGCCTTCGAGATCCCCAAGAAGATCTACTTCCTCGACCGGTTCCCCCGCACCGCCAAAGGAGACGGCGACCGCCGTGCACTAGCCAGGGCCCTCTAGCCTGCGCCGCAGCCGCGCGCCTTGTGCTCCCTGTGCCGATTTGTCCACTGTCGCCGGTGCAGGCCAGCCAACGAGTGGTCCACCGAGCGTGCCTACACCGGTCAGCTGGCGCCACCCTGCGACTGTCACGCCCCGAGGGCTGCGCGCGCATCGGACAGCGCACAGTGCGAAACCGGCGATGGCTGCCCGTGCGCCGCCAGACAAGCCGTCGCTGCGGACGGGCCGGCTGCGTGCAGGACGCGATCGATGTTCGAGATGGCGACGCGAGACAAAGCGCCAGCACTGGCCACTGGGCTGTGCGACTGGCGGCGAAACGAAAGCCGCGATCGAGCAAACTGACAAGTATCGCGCCTCGGGAGTTCCCGGACGAGGCGACGGCGGACGGCAGGACGACGGCAAGCTCTCGCGATACGCGAAGTGTCGCTCAGAATCGCTGCGTGGATGCCCAGTTCACGGCGAGCGACCTAGTAAACCGCCTGCCGCGCCGTTCGCGCGGGGGAACCGATTCAACGGAGACTTGTCACCGACGAGCCAGATATGCCCGAACGGGTCGCGGAATCCGCCTTGCCGGTGGCTGCCCCACGGCACCGGATGGTCCCGCACTTCGTCCGCCGAGCCGTCAGCACCAGCCGCGACGGCGCGAGCGATGAATGCGTCCGGGTCGTCCGCAAACACCTCCAGTCGCACGGTTGTCGTCCCAAGTACGGCCGGGCTGTCAAAGCCCGTGTTCGTCGGCTCGTGCAGGAAGAATGGCGCTCCCTCAATCTCTAGGCCCACCACCGACCCGAGGCTCCACAACCGGTCAGCGCCCAGCGCGCTGGTGTACCACTCCGCAGCGGCTCGCGCGTCTGAGACTGCCAGCATGAGTGAGATGCGCGTGCCTGATGTCATGCCAAACCCTTCGCTGCGACTACTACTGACGCTGTGACCATAGCCCGGTTGGCGCGCGTGACCCGGTGCCGCGCCCGCGGAGCGATCCACAGCGCCCAGATGATCGCGGCCAGCGCCGGGCTAGCCACCGCGAGAATGGTCCGCTCCGATGCACCCGGACGCCCGCGCCCGCCAGCGGAGCCCTGGATCAGTGATATGGCGCCTGACACCGGCGCCAGATCCTCGGCGAGCACGCGCAGCATTACAGACGGACATCTGCGGTCGCTCATGCAGTGGCCTGGCGTTGGAGCACCCTGGCGCTGGGCCGGATGTTGCGGTCGCGGTCGATGATCCCGAACTGGACGTCGTAGCCGTGCAGCCATTCGTAGTTGTCGACGGCGGTCCAGTGGAAGAAGCCACGCACGTCGATCCCGCGCGCGATGGCCTCGTTGGTCACCTGCAGGCCGCGCTGAAGGTAGGCGGCGCGCTGGCTGTCGTCGCTGGTTCCGATGCCGTACTCGGCCACCAGCAGCGGCGTGCCGGGCACCATGTCATGCAGCCGGTCGAGCACAGCGCCGAGGCCATCGGCCCAGATGGCATACCCCAGCGGGGACACCGGCGCGTCGGCCGGGTACGGGACCAGGGCGCCTTCGCGGATCCCGTTGGTCGTGTAGAAGGAGAAGCTGATCAGGTCGAAGGAGCCGGCCAGGTCCGGCCGCTCGGTCGGCTGCAGGCCGGGGACACGGAGGACGCCGTCGCGGAACAACTCGAGGCCTGCCCGCCAATTGAGGTCGTTGAGCTGGCCTGCCAGCCTGGTGGTCTTCGGCGTCTCGTCGAGGGCCTGGATGCCCGACAGGCCGAAGACCGACGCGACTGGCGCGCCGGTCTGCCTGAGCCGCACGGCGGCCTCGGCGGTGGCCAGCTGCATCGCCTGGGAGACTTGTGCGCATTCGGCCAGGTCGTTGTGGCCGGGCGGCCAGCCGCGGCCCAGGTAGGCAGCGAACGCGTAGTAGTTCGTCTCGTTGACCGGCTGCCAGCCCTGGGCAAGGTCGCCGAACGTTTCCGCGATGAACTCGACATGCCGGGCCCATCCGCCAGTACGGTTCGCCTCGGCGAGGAAACCGCCGCTGTCGGCGAACCAGCGCGGGAGGGTGAAGTGGTGCAGGCAGACCCACGGCTGGACACCGGCGTCAAGCGCGGAGGCCAGCACGTCGCGGTAATGAGCGATGGCAGCAGGGTCGTGGCCAGCCGGGCTCGGGTTCCACGCGCGCCCAGTCGATCGTCAGGCGGTGGTGACGCAGCCCGAGGCCGGCCAGCAGACTGAAGTCCTCGGCGTAGCGGAGAGCGAACCCGTTCCCGTCTCCCGACAGCGGCGCCTGCCCGCTTCGTTCCCAGTCCCACCAGTCCGAGGCCGGCGATGCGCCTTCGCACTGGGTAGCAGAGGCGCCGGTCCCCCACATGAATCCCTCGGGCCACTCCATGGCTGGCCGTCCTCCTGTCGCGGTGTTCATCGGGTTGCCACCGGATTAGCCACTGCCGGGCAAAAAGTCGGGTGGAGGCATCACGCGTTGCCGCTCACTATGTTGCTCTGGAACGGGGCACCCGCCGTCGTCCGGGTTGCCGAGAGTCCCCTTCTCGCACCTCGGGAGCGTCCGCTGGGGCGGCCGATCATCTGGCATGCCGCGCTTGACGGGCCCAACGGGGTGGCAGTAACGCCGGCGGAGCTGGGGCGGCCGGTTCGCGCCTAGCGGCTGCGGTGGACATGGCACGCCCGCCGATCCAGCTCGGACAGGCGGGCCTTGGCTGGGTGCCCGTGGACGCGTCCGAGACTGTCGGCCGACCTAACCGGACGATCTGCCGCAGTGACGTGGAGCCTCCTGAAAGTCAGCTCGTGCCGGTTGAGAGCGCGCTCTCATCGGAGATATGCGTGACCGGAGCTTGTCCCGCCACCCCCTCGTGCCGCGTCACGGGGATTAACGATCGACGATCTCGCTAATGAGCGGGTGCCAATGGGAGCGCCTGGTAGACCGGGCGGGAGACTGGACAGATGACTGGCGAATGGTTCAGGCACCCCGCGTGGGATGAATCTCATAGCAGTGCGCGACGGCTGGATGCACACGGCCGACGCCGGTTACAAGGATGAGCACGGCTGTGGACCGGATCAAAGACATTGTCATTTTCTGGTGCTGAGAGCGTGTACTCGGATGAGGTCGAGAAAGTTCTGGCCTTGCATCCCGCAGTGACTGGCTGCGCGGTCATCGGCACGCCCGGCGACCAGTGGGGCGAGCGAGTTCACGCGCTGGTCGTGTCGGTGCCCGAAATCGGTGCGACGTTCGACGAACTACAACAACGGCAGAGCCGATGAGCCTGCCCGCCAACGGAGAAACGCCACACGGCTCCGGAGCGGCTAGCCTGCCGCCGCCCAGGGTGACTGATGGTGCGTCATCGCGTTTTGGCGCCCCGGTACACCTAGTCGGACGTGACCTGGAGGTCGGCATCATCCGCGCCTTCCTCGACCGTGCATGGAGCGGCGGCGGCGCGTTCCTGATCTCCGGTGATGCAGGGGTCGGGAAGTCGGTGTTGATCGACGCGGCAGCCGGTTATGCGGCCTCCATCGGGTTCATGGTGCTACGTGCAACGGGGGCCCAGTTCGAGGCTCACGTCAGTTTCGCTGGCTTGCACCAGGTGCTGTATCCGCTATTGAAGAACCTGGATCAGCTCGATGAACTGCAGCGTAGAGCTCTCGACAGCGCCTTCGGCCTGCGTCAAGGAGCTGCTCCGGACCGGATGACGATTTCCCATGCCGCCCTGGAACTGCTGGTCCGATTCACTGCCACCGCTGCCGTCCTCATCGTGGTCGATGACATGCCTTGGCTGGATCAGGTCAGTGCGATGATTCTGGGGTTCGTGGCCCGGCGAACAGCGGGCACCCGGATCGGGTTTCTTGCCGCGGCCCGAACCGGTGAGGAAGGGTTCTTGCGACCAGGCCTGGCTGTCGACGCATACGCTTTCGCCCGTTGTCGGATTCCTCGTCGCAAGCCCTTCTGGACAGTCGCTACCCCGCTCTTACGGCCCGTTCCCGGCGGCGTCTGCTGGCCGAGGCCCAAGGCAATCCGCTGGCGCTACTGGAACTGCCGATCGCCCTCACGTCAAAGACGGAGCGATCGATGAATCCGACACTGCCCCTGACCCGCCGCCTGCAGGATGTGTTCGCCAGCCGAATTCACGACCTTCCCGACCGGACCCGGTACGCTCTCCTGCTGATCGTCCTGGACGGCACAGACGACCTTCGTGTCCTGCGACTCGGCCAGCCTGATTCTGAGGTCGACGACCTCGCCCCCGCAGAGCGCGTCCAGGTCATCGCCGTTGATCGGGCAGCCGCCCGCGTGTCGTTTCGTCACCCGCTCATCCGCTCAGCCGTCATGGAGCTGGCAACCGACGACGAACGCCGCCACGCGCACCTGATCCTTGCGGATCGCCGCGCCGACCAGCCCGCCCGGCGCGCGTGGCACCTTGCCGAGGCTTCCATCGGCCCGGACGAGCAGGTGGCAGCTCTCCTGCAAGACGTTGCCCACACGAACCTGTTCCGCGGAGACTCGGTCGGCGCGATCACCGAGTTGCTGCGCGCGGCTGAACTGAGTCCGGACGGCATCGATCGAAGCAGCCGCCTGGCTGAAGCAGCCTACCTAGGAGCGATTGTCACTGGCGATCTGCGCGATGTACCGGCCTTGATGGACGCCGCCCGGCGTGCCGACCCGGAACATGGCGGCTCGCTCGCCGGAGCCGTCGCCGGCGCCTACCACCTGCTCAATGAAAGCGGCGACGTCGACAACGCACACCGACTGCTCGTGGACGCCATCAACGCACTGCCGAATCCGGCAGACGCCCACAACAAAGTACTCATCGAGGCGCTCTACACCTTGCTGATGGTGTCGTTCTTCGGCGGGCGCGCCGAGCTGTGGCCCGCATTCCACACCGCTTTCGACCGACTGCGTCCGCGACCGCCACAACTGCTGTTCATCCTCGCGCACACTTTCAGCGATCCTGCCCGGCTTGCGCGGCCGGCTGTTGCCGACCTAGACGCTGCGATCGCCGGTCTGCGCACCGAAACGAGTCCGGCTCGCATCGTTCGGACCGCCATCGCAGGCAGCTACCTCGATCGCATTGGCGGCTGCCGGGAGCCGCTGTGGCGGGCGATCCGCCATGGCCGCGAGGGCGGCGCGGTGACCTCCGCCATCGAGGCGCTGTTCCTGCTGGGCAACGACGCGTACTTCGGCGGCCGCTGGGATGAAGTACGGACGCTCACCGATGAAGGCCTCGCCTTGTGCCAGACCCACAACTATCCACTGCTGCGCTGGCCTGGCCTATTCCTGCAAGCGCTCGTCTGCAGCAACCGGGGCGATCTAGCGACCAGCCGCCGTCTGACCGACGAGATGAGCCGATGGGCCTCACCACGCAGAGTCGGCATCGTCACCGCGTACGCCTGGCACGTGAAAACCCTGTCAGCGTTGTCATGCGGAGATTTCGACGAAGCGTACAGGTGCGCCGCGTCGTCAGCGCGGCCGGCGAACTCGCATCGCATGTGCCCAACGCACTGTGGCTGATCATGGAGTTGGTGGAGGCCGCTGCACGGTCCGGCCGGCCGCGCGAAGCTGCCGCCCACGCAGCCGCGGCACGGGTCGCACAGATCGAGAAGCTATCGTCGCGGCTGGCACTTGCCGTCGCCGGAGCCGACGCGATGGCGGCGGCCGACGCCGATCACCGGGACCTGTTCGAGCGCGCTCTGCGCACGCCAGAGGCCGACCTGTGGCCGTTCGACCTGGCCCGCGTGCAGTTGGCCTACGGCGAACGGCTACGACGCACGAAGTCCCCGTCGGACGCGCAGGGCCCATCTCGGTGCCGCGCTGGGACAGCTTCGAGCAACTGGCGGCCAGACCGTGGGCGACGCGGGCCGGCAACGAGCTGCGAGCGACCGGCCTGCGCCGCATGCCGACAAATCGTCTAAAGGGCCCATCAGCTGATTCTTTGCTCACTGCGCAACAGCGTCATATCGCCGAGTTGGCCGCCGAGGGCCTGTCAAACAAGCAAATCGGCGAGCGGCTGTTTCTGTCGTCCCGGACCGTCGGCTATCACCTGCACCAGGTCTTCCCCAAACTCGGCATCACCTCCCGTGCGGCGCTGCGCGACGCGCTGGCCGACCTGCCGAAGGCCAATCCAACCGACCCTCCGACCTCGACCTGACTGGTCATTTGACAGAGGCTGGCAACCGCGGCCCGCTCATAACGTGGTTTCCAGATCCACCAACAGATCGGATTGGAGAAGACACATGACCATCGCCAAGAACGTCGTCCTCGTACATGGCGGCTTCGTCGACGGATCGGGCTGGCAGGGGGTTTACCACCTGCTGCGGCGGGACGGCTACAAGGTGACGATCGTGCAGAACCCGACGCTGTCGCTCGAGGGCGACGCTGAGGTGACCCGGCGGATCCTGGACCGGCAGGACGGGCCGACCGTGCTGGTCGGCCACTCCTACGGCGGCGCTGTCATCAGCGAGGCCGGAACCCACTCCGCCGTCTCGGCCTTGGTCTACATCACGGCCTTCGCTCCGGACAAGGGCGAGTCGGTCAATACGCTGATCGCCGACCCGCCGCCCGGCGCACCGGTGCCCCCCATCCTGCCGCCCCAGGACGGCTTCCTGTTCCTCGACAGGGACAAGTTCGCCGCTTCCTTCGCCGGCGACCTCCCGCTCGACGAGGCCCAGTTCATGGCGGACTCGCAGGTGCCGTGGGGCGTCGACGCGCTCGCCGGCGCTGTCTCAGCCGGCATGGCGCAGCAAGCCGAGCTGGTATCTGGTCGCCACCGACGATCGGATGATCCCGCCGCAAGCGCAGCGCGCCATGGCCGAGCGTGCGGGCGCCACCGTCACCGAGGCCCGGGCAGCCACTCCATCTACCTGTCCCAGCCGCAGGCTGCGGCCGACCTGATTCGGCAGGCCGCCGCGGCGCTGCAAGCTAACCCGTTCCAACCCCTACAGAAAGCATCCGGCCAGGGCGTTCGGCCCTGGCCGGATGCCGCCGGCCTAAGGCAATCCACGCCAACCGCGGATACGCGAGCCGGGCGAGAGCTCGGCGAACCGCCAGCGACAGGGCTACGGGGGCGTGCCCGATGGCTGGGCTCGGGCAGCATTCCCGTTGACTGGCCAGCGGCGATGGGGCGCTTCCCGCCCCCAGGCACCACACTCGCCTGGTACGCGGCGTGCGTGCCGGATGCTTCGAAAAGGACTGGTTTTCTTTGCCAAAGTGCGGGGACGACGATCAGGTGCCCTGCGAAGGCCCGGCAGGTCCCTCCTCGGCTCGGCAGGCGCGCTGGCACGCGCGGAGCGGCCGAATTGGCGGCCAGGAAAGCTGAGGAGAACCCAGCATCGACGCCGTGGGCCGTGTGCGGGCGCGGAAACGGGTCAGCGGGAGCGGGGGTGAATTTTGAGCAATCGAAGCAAACTGGGGGGAGGCTATGAGTGATGGACATGACGGGCAGCGCTGGCCGCCTGTGACGACGAGCGATGCCGGCATGCCGGTGGCCAGCGACGAGTACTCGCTCACCGCCGGCCCGGCCGGCCCGTGCTGCTGCAGGACGCCTACCTGATCGAGAAGCTGGCGCACTTCGTCCGCGAGCGCGTCCCTGATCGCGTGTACCACGTCAAGGGCGGCGGCGCGTTCGGCTACTTCGAGGTGACCGACGACGTCACCGCAGTGGACCAAGGCCGCATTCCTCAGCAAGGTCGGCAAGCGCACGCCGGTGCTCGCCCGCTTCTCGACGGTGGCCGGCGAGGAGGGCTACCCCGACACCGACCGCGACGTGCGCGGCTTCGCCGTCAAGTTCTACACCGAAGAGGGCAACTACGACCTGGTCGGCAACAACACGCCGGTCTTCTTCGTCCGCGACCCGATGAAGTTCCCGGACTTCATCCACTCGCAGGAGCGGATGCCCGACAGCGGCCTGCGCAGCAACAACATGCAGTGGGACTTCTGGTCGCTCTCGCCCGAGTCGGCCCACCAGGTGACGATCCTGATGAGCGACCGGGGCACGCCGCGCAGCTGGCGGCACATGCACGGCTTCAGCAGCAACACCTACCTGTGGGAGAACGCCGCGGGCGAGAAGTTCTGGGTCAAGTACCACTTCAAGACCGAGCAGGGCATCCAGAACATCACCGACGCCGAGGCCAGGGCCATGCGCGCCGAGGATCCTCGACTACCACCGGCGCGACCTGCGCGAGGCGATCGCCCGGAAGGACTGCCCGTCCTGGCGCGTCGAGATGCAGATCATGCCGTTCGAGGACGCGGCCGGCTACCGCTTCAACCCGTTCGACGTCACCAAGGTCTGGCCGCACCAGGACTACCCGACGATCCCGGTCGGCCGGATGGTGCTCGACCGCAACCCGGAGAACTTCTTCGCCCAGATCACGCAGGCCGGGTTCGAGGTGGCGAACATGGTCCCGGGCATCGGGCCCAGCCCGGACCGGATGGTGCTGGGGCGGATGTTCGCCTACGGCGACTCTACCGCTACCGCACGGCCCGAACTACGAGCAGCTGCCGGTCAACCAGCCGATGCACGAGGTGCACAACTACAACAAGGACGGCCCGATGCGCTACCGCCACAACGGCAACCAGCCGGTCTACGCGCCCAACAGCTACGGCGGCCCGAAGGCCGACCGGCAGCGCTACCGCGACCCGAGCTGGCTCGTGGAGGTCGGCCGAGATCATGCGCACCGCCTACGAGGCGCACGCGGAGGACAACGACTTCATCCAGCCCGGCACGCTCTACCGCGAGGTGATGACGCCGACCGACCGGGACCATCTGGCCGCCAACATCGTCTGGCACCTGAGCCAGGGGGTCGAGCGCTTCATCCAGGAGCGCGCGGTCAACGACTACTGGGCCAAGGTCGACCCCGACCTCGGCGCGCGCATCGCCCGCGAGCTTGGCATCCAGACCAAGCAGCCATACCGGCGCGAAGGCGTGGGCAAAACGGATGGATCGGGGCGGCAACAATGGCGGCTGGTATTGGATGAGTGTGGCCTGACGCGCCCGTCGTCGGTGGTTTTGCAGGGCGGCACGCGTTGCGTCGTCCGACGATCACACTTTGCTCTTTCCAGTGAGCCAGGCCCAGGCAGTTGAAGTACTAGCCTCGCGGGACCGTCTTGCTCATCACGCAGTGTATTTGCCCTTGCGCCGGTCGTAGCTGAAGCCGGCTGCTCGAAGAGGCTACGGGTGGCGTTGTACAGGAACGATGCCGAAACCTTCTGTCCGTCGGTGTCCTGCGGGTACGCCTCCACCACTCCACCCCTGGCCTGGGCGATCCGGGCGAGCTGGTGACCGGGATGCCGACTACGCCGTAGATCTTGTCGACGAAGAAGCAGGTAAGCCGATAGTCGGGCAACTTGTCGAGGCCCGCCTCGTACTCCTTGCGATGGTAGATGTTTGGCAGTTCCTCTGGCGTGCCGTATTCGCACCAGGCCACCGCGACATCACCGTCGAACACTAGCGCGGCGTGCGCACGGCCTTCGGTTACCAGCCGCTCCTTGCGGGCACGGTTGCCTTCGCCAGCCTGTTTCTCGGCACATGACCGCTGGAACCGCATGCACCAACAGCCACCACCTTCCGCCCAGCAGGAACCGTGGACCGCACACCAACAGCCGTTGTGCCGTTCGGCGAGCTCTGCGAAATCGTCCCAGGTGTCAGGGCTGAGCGGTTTGATCGTGAACTCGCTCATGCCACATGCCTTCCTAATCGGCTTCGATCACATCGCACCCGAGAGCAACTTGCGGACGATTCGCGTCCGGAATGTCGCCGGGCTGAGCCTTCCCTCCGATGGGCGCCCTGACGCTAGGTCCGCCGGGTGCCGCGGCCGGCCATGGCGCGCCCGGCTGCCGCCGGGTCGCGCAGCTGAGCCGGGAGGGCATCGAGTGCTCGGCCGGGCCTGCCTGCAGAATCGGCGACAGTGTGCTCTGGCTGTCGCGCTGAGCGGGTCGAGCACGCTGCCCAGCACGTCCTGGTCGTGGGGAACCCACTAGGATCAGTGTGCTACCTCCAGCGCGCCCCGGCCAGCGGCCCGGCGCCTGCGGAGTGCCCCCGCTTCGCGGATAACGTTCGGCCGCATGGGCGGCCAGAGCGCAACGGGGCGCGTAGCTGTGGTGAAGCTCCGCTGGTCAGCGCCAGTGTGGCGTTATCCGTCGCGGCCTGGGGCTGCGGTCACGGGGACGATCACTGCGCGGTGGGCGGTGTGTGGATGAGCTTCTTGTTGACGAACTCCTCGATTCCCAGCGGGCCGAGCTCACGACCGACACCGGATCGCTTGGTGCCGCCAAACGGTAGCTCCGGGCCGCCGAGTTCGGCAGTGTTGACCCAGGCCATCCCGACGTCGAGCCGGTCGGCGACCTCCACGGCCAGCTTCTCGTCGCTGCTGAAGACGGCTCCGCCGAGGCCGAACGTGCTGCTGTTGGCCAGCTCCACCGCTTCATCGGCGTCGGCCACCCGGTAGACCACGGCCGCCGGACCGAACAGCTCCTCCCGATAGGCCCGCATGTCCGGGGTCACGCCCGATAGCACGGTCGGCTCCACGAACGCGCCCGGGCCGTCGATGCGATGCCCTCCGAGGTGGACCGTTGCGCCCTTACTGACCGCGTCATCGATCTGGGCCATCAGGTTGCGCGCCGCCTGCTCTGAAGACAGCGGCCCGTAGCTAGTCGCCGGGTCGGTCGGATCCCCGGTCACGTAGCTGGACATCGCCGCCGTGAACTCGCGCATGAAGTCGTCGTAGATGGCATCGGCTACGATCATCCGCTTGGATGCGTTGCAGGCCTGCCCGCCGTTCTCCATCCTGGCCGCTGCTGCCGTCTTGGCCACCTTCGGCAGGTCGGCACCGTCCAGCACGATGAACGGATCGGAGCCGCCGAGCTCCAGCACAACCTTCTTCAAGTTCTGCCCTGCCACAGCGGCCACGGCCGACCCGGCTCGCTCGCTGCCGGTGACCGACACCCCGGCGATGCGAGGGTCTGCGAGCATCTCGGCGACCTGCTCGTTGCTGGCGAAGATGTTGATATAGGCGTCTTCTGGCAGCCCGGCATCCCGGAACAACTGCTCCATGGCCAGGGCTGACTCTGGGCATTGCGGCGCGTGCTTGAGCACTATGGTGTTGCCGATCATAAGGTTCGGTGCTGCGAACCGGGCGACCTGGTAATACGGGTAGTTCCACGGCATGATGCCCAGCAGTGCCCCGATCGGGGTCTTGCGCACCCAGGCCGTGCCCGGCAGGTTTGAGGCCAGCGGCTGGTCCTTGAGGAGGTCCGCGCCGTTGTCGGCGTAGTACTCGTAGATGGCCGCAACGAAGCGCAGCTCTCCCTTGGCCGCCTTGGTGACCTTACCCATCTCCCGGGTGATGATCGCGGCCAGTTCGCCAGCGCGGTCGCGGTACAGCTGGGCGACCCGGCGGAGGATCCCGGCGCGCTCCTCGATCGCAGTTCGCCGCCACGAGGTGTAGCCCCGTCCGGCTCTCGCCAGCACGTCACTGACCTCTGCGTCGGTCGCCGTCGGGTACTCGCTTTCTATCTTGCCTGTTGCGGGGTTCACTACCTGGTACGTCATCGAGCCTGCCTCCATCGCAACATCGGGTCAGTCCATTACACGCCAGGACGCAGCGCTGCGGGATCCGGGGCCATTCGCAAGGAGGGTATGCGCCGGCCGCAGCGATAACGCGGTTGTTGGCTCCCCTTTCGACCAGGACCGGCATCTTGTGCGTGCACGGCAAACTTCAACCGGCCGTAGATCTGCCCTGCAACTGGCTCGGTCTGACCTCTGCCGATATCGGCAGAGGACAGACCGGTGTGAGACAGATCTATTATTGCGCGAAGTTCGGCCCGAAGACCGAGACGTTGTTGTCGGCGGAGTTGGCGACGTAAACAGTGCCGGTTGCCTCGCTCACGCCAAGTCCGCTCGGGAAGCCGCCTACCGGGACCGCCGGGAAGCTGCGCCTGCATCCGGCTGTGTTCGTGGCGTTGCAGTTGCGGCCGTCGACAATGGACACCGAAAAGTCGCCAACGTTGATCACGTACACCGTGTCGGTGCGCTGATCGACGCGGACGGTGTCCGGATTGGTGCCCGCAGTGAACCTAGGCGGCGTCTGGCCGCATCCGGTGGTCACCGTTGCGTCGCACGTTGACCCGTTGATCATCGATACCGTCGTCCCAGCACCTGGGCCAAGGAAGGTCGGTGCCGGAGTCGGTCGCGTAGATGGTGTTGGAATGCTGGTCGACGGCCACCGAGTCGTCGCCCACCCTCCGGTCGCTGTTGGTGGCGTCTGGCTGCACCCGGAGGTGACGGTTGCATTGCAGGTGAATCCGTCGATCACCGAGACGGCGCCGGAAGGCGGGTTCTCCGGGTCGGCGGTGTAGATGGTGTTCGTCTGGGGGTTGACGGCGAGGTCGCCTATAAAGGTGCCGATTGTGACGGTCGCCGGTGTCTGCCCGCAGCCAGCGTGGTCAGATGCGTTGCAGGTGGCGCCGTTGATCACGGCCACCGTGCCGTCGATGGTGCCGACGTACACGGTGTGGGTGACGTCGTTGACACCTACGACGCCTGGGCCATCGGGGACCGCAATGACGGGCGGAGTCTGGCCGCAGCCTGAGGTGACCGTGGCGTTGCAGGTCTTTCCGTTGATCACCGACACAGTGTTGTCATTTGCGTTCGGGACGTAGACGGTATCGGTGGCCTGGGTCGACCGCCAGATAGAGTGGATTGCTGCCGACCGGCACTGTGGACGACGCTCTTCAGGCAGCCGGCCGTGACGGTCGCATTGCAGGTAGCGCTGTTGATGACGGACACGGTGCCGTCGGCGGAGTTGGACACGTAGACGGTGCGAGTGGCGTCGTTGACCGCGGCGTCCGCAGGGGCTAGCTCCGACTGGCACCGTGGGCAGGAATCGAGTGCAGGCTGCAGTGATAGGTGGCGTTACAAGCAGCCCCGTTGAGCACGGACACAGTGTTGTCGTCCCCATTGGGGGTGTAGACGGTGTCGGTGGTGGGGTCCGCGGTCACGCCCTGGGGCGACCGGCCGGTTCTGAGCGACCCGGACGGCTGTGGGCCGCAGCCTGAGGTGACTACCGCATTGCAGCTGGCGGTATCAACTGCTGAAACTGTCCAGTCGTTGATGTTCGACGTGTAGATGGTATGAGTCGCGGCATCGAGAGCTATCCCAGTGGGGCCGCTGCCCACGTGCACCACTCCCGGCGTCTGGATGCAGCCAGAGCTGTCGGTCGCGTTGCAGGTGGCCTTGTCAATCATCGAAAGAGTGTTGTCGGACCAGTTCGCCACATACAGCGTGCGGCCAGCCTGGTCGATCGCGAAGCCGACGTTAAAGTCGGAGGAGCCAGTTGCCGACTGTGCACAGACGGCGGCGGTCTGGCCGCAGCCGGAGGTGACGGTGGCGTTGCAGGTGGCTCCGTTGATCACGTAGACAGCCTCGGAAGGTCGGGGGCGACCGTGCCGGCATAGACGGTGTCGGTGGGCTGGTCCACGATGACGCCAGCGGGGCCGGTGCCGATCGTCACGCTTGCGGGTAGCTGGCCACAGCCCGATGTGTTATGGCCTTGCACGTCGCATCGTTAATGACCGACACGGTCGTCCCGGTGCCGTTGCCCCAGTTCGCCACGTACACGGTGTCAGTTGCCTGATTCACGTCCAAGGCGACCGGGACGCTCCCGACAGTGACGGTCGCCGTCGTCTGGCCGCACCCGGAAGTGTTCTGACCGTTACAGGTGGCGCCGTTGATGACCGACACGGTGTTGTCACCGGAGTTCGCCACGTAGATCGTGTCAGTGTTCTGGTCCACGGCGAGGGATACCGGTCCGCTTCCGACCTGCACCGTCGGAGGTGACTGACCGCAGCCTGAGGTGATGGCCCTGTTGCATTTCGCAACGTTGATCACTGAGACGGTGCCGTCGTTGACGTTTGCCTCATAGAGCGTCCGAGTGGCCACATCCAGCGCCGTAGCCTGAGGACCGTTGCCTACCGGCACTGCCGGGGCAGCGCTGCTCCCGGTGCGCCAGTTACCAGAGCGGCCGCTCGCGGCCTTTGCCGCTCAAGCTATGCCGCTGAGGTCCGTTCTCGCGGCAGCCGAATCGCATGCCGTCCGGAGCACGCTCCAGCCGTGCCAGCACAGCTTTGCTCAGGCCGCTATACCGCGTGAGCCAGCGGAACTCCGGCCGCGTCGCGGCCGCGGCCGATCGGTGCGGAACCGTGCCGGCCGCGGCTGCCGCCCCCACCGGGACAAGACGCACGGCTGCAAAACCGATGAGTGCGAGCGCCGTGAGCGCTCGGCGCGTTCTTAGCAGCAGAGGAATGCGGCGTAGGTGCTTCATCCGTGTGCTCCTCCGGTTCGGCGTTTGCGCACAGGATGAGGCCAGGACGGGACCGCGAGGATCGGGCGGTCGCGCCGACATTGGGCTGCTGAGTATTAGATTCTCGCTAGTTGTCCTTAGGAGCGGGCGGATCCAGCAGGCGGCCCGCTCGGCCAGCGCAGCGGCCTGAACCCGGCCGGAGAGGCCGAGCTTACGCAGGATGCTGGAGACGTGCACGCCGGCTGTCTTCGGGCTGATATACAGCTCGGCGCCGATCTGGGCATTGGTGCGCCCGATGGCCAGGAGCCGAAGCACCGCCAGCTCGCGATCGGTCAGGCCGTAAGGCGCACGGGTTTCGGCAGCCGGCATATCCGCCGGGGTTTCGGGATCGGCGGGAAGCGCGATCCTTGCGCGCCCGGCGAGCAGCCGGATCTGTGCCAGTAGTGGAGCGTGCCCATCGGCTGCGACGGCCGCTGCACCCAGTGTCGCAGCTGCCGCGATGGCTGGTTGTCCGCCGTCGAGCTGTGCTTGCGCCTGCCGCCATAGCGCGTACCCGGCGCGGTGCGGGGAGCTCACGTCCAGCCACGCCTTCGCCGCGCTGCCCCACGCCTGCGGATCGCTGGACCCGATCAGCCGGCTCCGTTCCGCCTCCCAGCTGGCCCGCTCGGCCGGGATTGTGGCCACTAATGGGTGGCCGGCAAACGGCGCGCCCGCCATCCGGTCCACCCACAAGTCCAGGCCGTCGGCTGCGGCAACGGCCCTAGCGCATGCCAGCTGATCCAACCGCGCCCTGGCCTGTTCAGCCAGGTCCGCGCTGGCCCGCATGCCTGTGCACAGCAGCCACCCGCAGAAGATCGCCAGGCCGGGCGTCTCCAACTTCGGGAGGACAAGACGGACCTCGGCCAGAGCCTCGCCCGGGCGTCCCGCCCAACATGCCAGCTCCGCCCCGCGCTGCGCCCACTCGCGCTCGTTGTCAGCTAGCCCGAACGACCCGTGCTGCTCCTTGAGCTGGTGGCGGCGTCTGGCGGCGGCCTCGATCTCGCCGCGCAGCAGGTCGATCTCGGCGCGGCACATCTGCGCGATAACGTGGTCCCTGTCCGGCGGCCCGGTCGTGAGGGAGTCGATCACCACCCCGGCCTCAGCCGTCTTCCCCAGGGCCAGTAATGCCTCGGCTGTGTTTCCGGCTAGGACGCTACCGTGACCTGAGTACGTTAGTCCTGCCTGCCGAGCCGTCTCTAGTCCACCCAACCCGATATCGGCCGCCGCACGGAAGCGGGCCAGCTTGCCCATCGTTCCGCATTCGACCACGGCGAGCCAGGTAAGAGCCGGTCCGTCTCCGGCGGCCTGGGCCAGAGCCCGTCCACGCTCAAGGATCGCCAGTCCCTCGTCGATCTGCCCGCGAAAGCATTTCTGGAGTCCTCGCCACACCACGATGACAGGTATCAGTGATGTTGCACCGGCCGCTTCGGCTAGCTCTAGCGCGCGGTTCGCCGCTGCCTCGTTACTCTCTGGATTGTCGGCATGCAAGGCCACGGTGTAGTCATACATTGCCTGAGCGTAGTCGGCTGACATAGGAGCCTGTTCGAACAGCCGCAGCGATTGCTCGATCAGCGGCAGCCCGGCGGCTGCCCAGGAGAACCCACGGCACATACCAGCGCGGTGGCATGCCACTGCGGCGATGGCGGGATCCGGGTGGCCAGCGAACCGGCTGTACGCCTCCTCGGCGAGCTCGCTGGCGCGTGCCGAATAGCCGCCTCGGCGTAGCGCGTCTACGGCCCGCCTGTACAACCGGGGAAGGTCGAGCCCGGCGCCAGCGGCGACCGGCTGCGCCTGGAAAAGTTCGATAGCCCGCTGCCAGTGCCCGGCCGCATCCGCGTAGCCGAACATGGCTTCGGCAGCCTCGGCGGCCGCCTCGCGTGCTGCCAGTTCCTCGGCGCTTCGGCCGGCGGCCTGCCAGTGCCCGGCCGCCTCCGCGGCCAGCGCCTGGTCTCCGGTCGCCGTCAGTGTCAGCCCGATGCGCTCGTGCAGCGCGGCCCGCTCGCCGGGAAGCAACGACGCGGCCACCGCCTCGGCCAGCAGTGCGTGCCGCGCTTGGAACGCACCGGCGTGGGTGTCGTCGGCCAACAGGCGCGACGCGGCCAGTTCCCGCAGCCCCCCGCGGACCGCCGCCAGCTGCAGTCCAGTGACTTCACTGAGCAGATCCTCGGCAAGAGGGCGGCCCGCCACCGCCAGACCGGCCAGCACCGCCCGGGCGTCACCAGCGCAGCGCGCGGCGCGCTCGGCGAGCAACGCGGCCAGCCGGCCCGGCAACGCCGCCGGGACATCCAATCCGCTCTCAGCCGGGCTAGCCAGCGCCGCCGCTACTAACTGCTCGGTGAAGAACGGGTTGCCTTCCGCTCGCCGGTACAACTCATCGACCACCTGCGGCGGCACCATATCGCCCGCCATGCCCACCGCCAGCTGAGCAACCTCAGGCCGCGACATCGGCGGGACGACGATCTCTTCTGTATCGGCTGCACCGCGCACTTGCGCCAGCCAATCGACGACATGCCCCGGCAGTGGCGCTTCATCCGCCCGACAGGTCACCACGACCGTCAGTCGGCCTGGCCACCTAGTCCGGCTCAGCACAGTCAGGCAGTCCAGCGTGTCGCTGTCGGCCCAGTGCACATCCTCGACCAGCAGCCCTACCGGCCCCCGCTGCCCGGCCGCGGCTAGCAGCTCCGCCACGCCGGCGAACAGCCGCTCCCGCCGCCACGTGCCATCCTGGCCGCCTGTATCCGGCTCACTACCTGCGCCCAGCTGCGGCAGCAGCCGACTGATCTCCGCCAGCACAAACTCCGGCGCCGCCTCTAATGCCGCCGCCATGAGCCCGCCCTCGTTCCGGCCCGCCAGGTCTCGTAGCGCCGACACCAGCGGCAGCAGTGGCAGCGTGACCGCCACCGGCAGGCACTCCCCGCGCAACACCATCATCCCCGTTGCCGCCGCACGCTGGAGCATCCCCTCCGCGACGAACCGGGTCTTGCCGACCCCCGCATCCCCCACTACCAGAACAGACCGGGCGTTACCCGCCAGCGCCTGCAGCAGCCGCGACAACTCAGCGTCGCGGCCCACAAACCCCACCGGCCCGGCCATGCGCCAAGCCCACCAGCCGACACCTTGCTGGTCAATCCCTGCCCGTCAATCCATCAACTCCGTGGCTTCGGCGGCCTTGAGGAGATAGTCGCCTGAAATGCGGCGCAGCTTGGTTCGAACCAGTGACCCCTTCCCACGCAAGGCACGCCCGTCGGATGGCGGGACGCCGCCAGACTCGATGTCGACAGGGATACGCGGTACCAGGTTCACCGCTGCGTGTTGGCAGCATCCTGCGCAAGCTCGGCGTGTCCGGCCGAGTAGAGGCCGCCTCCCTAGCCCAACGCGCTGGCCAGCTGCATTCCTGACGTCCGACTCACCGCCGGCCGGATTCGAAACGCCCCTCCAGCTCCGTTCTCCGACCATTCCTAAACACCCGCCTGCCGGAATCTAAAGATCGTGCAGCCCCGATCCCGGGCGATCACCCGATCCACGCTGCGGCGCCTGAGCCGCATGCTCGGAGCCGGGACACCCAGAGCACCGAGGAGGCAGCAATGCACCAGCGACCAACCACCGGATTCGCAGCTCGAAAGAGGCAGCGATGAACGATGAGCGTGCCGACGAACAAGTTGGATCTGGCCTAGACCGACGCGCTTTCATGCAGGGAATCGCATTGGCGAGTCTGGCGGTCCCCACTGCAATGACGCTGTTGGATCCGGCTGCCGCCGCGGCCGCGGGCCGGCCCGCTACCACCGCTGCGCCAACCAACCCAGCTGCGCCTGCGACAGCGCAAAGCGTGAAAGCCTTCGCTGCGGCCAACCTCAAGAACAACGGACACTTAGGCGTGCCGCAACTGTTCGCGGTTACGGCCAATGGCGATGTCTACACGACCTGGCAGACGGGCACGCTGTCCGACCGGCCGCCGAAATGGCACGCTTGGCAGTTGCACCCCAATAGCAGGAACGCCGGCCTGAAGCCACCGGGCGGAGCTCAGCCGTCCATTGCCGTCGCGCCGCGGTCGAATTCGGATCTCCAGCTGTGGGTTTCCTATGATCGAGGTTCTGGTCGGCCTGAGATCTACACGTGCTGTCACTTGCCAGCGTGATGGGACCAGGGGGTTGCCACGAGGAAGGGACCACCTGTGGTCATGACTGAGCATGGTGGTCTCCTTTGTTGTGGTCAACCCGGCGCGCTGGCGCCGGGCTGGTGGTGCGATTGATCTGGGTTGGTTTCATCCGTGTAGCCGCCGGTGCTCGGCGACCCGGCATGCGGGTGAGCAGTACCGGCGGGGCTGTCCCGGGCTGAACATCGGGACATGGAAAAGCCGGGTGCAGAAGAACCGGCCGCATTGCCGGATGATGCAGCCGGGGTGCTCGGGGCACGGGCCGGGGGCGGGGCTGTAACGATATTCACCGTCGCGTTTCATCGGGGTGTCTCCTCCGCCGCGGGCAGGCCGGGCTTCTGGCGGCGCCGGTAGGACTCTCCCTCGATCACCAGCTCGTAGCAGGTGGAGGTGAGCCGGTCGACCGCGGACTGGGCCAGCAGCGGGTCGGCCATGACCGGCAGCCATTCCTCGGCGGTCCGGTTGGAGGTGACGATCGTGGCCGCCTTGCGGTGCCGTTCCACGCACAGCTGGTAGAAGTCGGCGGTCTCGGTCGCATCCAGCGGCTGGAGCGCCAGGTCATCGAGGATGAGCAGCTCGATCCCGGTGAGGCGGCGCATCTCGGCGTCCAGGGTGTTGTCCAGCCGGGCAGCCTTGAGCCGCTTGAACAGTTTCGCGGCGGGAGCCATCGTCACTGAGCGGCGCCGGCGTACCGCGATGTGGCCCAGCGCGCAGGCCATGTGCGTCTTTCCGACCCCGACAGTGATGGCGACAGACTGCAACATCTTCGTGCGGTGCTGCCATGTCCGGTGCGGGTGACCGCGTCGGCGCATCCGTTGTTCGGCGAGTTGCTGGCGGCGTCGGCGTTCCGTCGTTTCGGCGGGGTGGTGCATCTGGTGGTGGAACTGCCTGATGGCAGCCCGGGCACGATCCGGGCTGATGCGACCGATGTGCTGGCGGCCGCTGAGCATCAGGTGCCGGGGACGGTGCTGGATGCCGCAGGGGTGCGGGCCCTGAAGGCCCTGGTGACGGCGATGGGTGATGCCGGGTCGCCGCGGCAACGGCGCAGAAGCAGCAAATAGGTTCGACCTGCCCTTGTTCGCGCCAACGACTTCGGGAAGGTGAACCTATTTGCGTGCCATGAGATTAGCTGCTGTCCCTGTCCAGCTGGCGCTGCCGATGCCGGATGCCGCTGATCCGGCCCTGCGGTGGCAGGAGCTGCCGGAGGCGACGCGGGTGCAGGTGCTGGGCCTGCTGGCCCGGCTGATCGCCCGCAACGTGCTGGCCGGGCAGGAGGCCGTCGGTGAGTGAGCGGGCTGGTGTGCTGGTGCCGGGCAAGATCGGCGCGGTGCATCTGGGCCGCGATGCGTATGTGTATGTCCGCCAGTCCACCTTGACCCAGGTGCGGGAGCATACCGAGAGCCTGGCCCGCCAGTATGAGCTCCGGGAGCGGGCGGTCGCGCTGGGCTGGGACGCGCATCAGGTCCGGGTCATCGACGCTGATCTGGGCCGGTCGGGGTCGGAGGCGACGGCGCGGGAAGGGTTCAAGGACCTGGTCGCTGACGTGGGCCTGGGCCGGGTCGGGATCGTGTTCGGCATCGAGGTGTCGCGGCTGGCCCGCAACAACGCCGACTGGTATCAGCTGCTGGATCTGTGCGCTCTGACCGACACGCTGATCGCCGACGCGGACGGCGTTTACCATCCGGGCGATTTCAACGACCGGCTGGTGCTCGGGCTGAAGGGCACGATGAGCGAGGCCGAGCTGCACCTGATCCGGTCCCGGCTGACCGCCGGGCTGCGGCACAAGGCCGCCCGCGGCGAGCTGCGGCAGTGGCTTCCGGTCGGCTTCGACTATGACGAGAACGACGCGGTCGTCATCACCGCTGACGAGGCGGTCGCCGAGGCGATCGCGGCAGTGTTCCGCCGGTTCGCCGAGCTGGGATCGGCCCGTCAGGTGCTGCTGTCGCTGCGCGGTGACGGGCTGCCGCTGCCCCGCCGCTGGCCCGCACCGGCGGCCGGGTGCACTGGCAGCCCGCTACGTACCCGGCCGTGCATGACCTGCTCACCAACCCGGTCTATGCCGGCGCGTTCGTGTTCGGCCGGACCCGCACCGAAAAACGCATCGACCCGGCCGGGCGGGTCATCTCCCGCACGATCGCGCTGCCCCGCGAGCAGTGGGAGGTGCTGATCCCCGGCCACCACGCCGGGTTCATCAGCTGGGACACATTCGAGGCGACCACCGCGGCGCTGCGGGCGAACTGGCGGGCCCCGCGCGGGCTGGGCGGCGGCGCGGCCCGGGAAGGATCAGCGTTGCTGCAGGGCCGGATCCGGTGCGGCAAGTGCGGCCGGATGATGCAGACCGGCTACTCCGGCGTGAAAGGCAACTGCCCCCGCTATGTGTGCGCCCGCGCGAAACAGCTGTATGGCGGCCAGAAAGGCTGCCAGAGCATCGGCGGCCGCCGCCTGGAGCAGCGCGTCCTGGATGAGGTGTTCACCGTGCTCGCGCCGGCAGCGCTGGCCGCCACCGGCCGGGCCCTCGCCGACGCCGAGCAGGCCCACGCCGCCGGCCTGCGGGCGTTCGAGCTCACCGCCGAAAGGGCCCGGTACGAAGCCGGCCGGGCCCGCCGCCAGTACGACGCGGTCGAGCCGGAAAACCGGCTCGTCGCCCGCACCCTCGAACGAGCCCTGGAGGACAAGCTCGCCGCGCAGCGGCAAGCCGAACGTGACCTGATCGCCCAGCAGGCCCGCCGCCCGGTTCAGCTCACCGAAGCCGAACTGGCGTGGCTGGCCCGGGCGGGCGCCGACGTCCGCGCGGTGTTCAACGCGCCCGCCACCACGTTCCGGGAACGCAAGCAGCTGCTGCGTGCCGTCCTCGCCGAAGTCGTCGTCACCGTCGACGCCGCCGCCCGGACCGCGGCGGTCGCGATCATCTGGCAAGGCGGCGCGCGGACCGAGATCACCATGACGATGACCAAGACGGGCGGGCACTTCCAGACCACCAGCGAAGACACCGTCGAGCTGATCCGCCGCCTGGCGGTGCATTACGACGACACCACGATCGCGGTGGTCCTGGGCCGCCAGCACCGGCAAACCGGCACCGGCCTGCCGTTCACCAAGGGCCGGGTCAAGACACTGCGGGTTTCGCGCGGCATCCCCGCCTTCCAGCCGCCGGCCCGGACTGTCGCACCCGGCAGCGAGGATGTCGTCGTGGTCACCGTCGCCGGCGCCGAGCGTCTCCTCGGCGTCGGCAAGGTCACTATCTACCGGTGGCTGCGCGACGGGTTCCTCACCGGCGAGCAGCTCACCCCCAGCGCGCCCTGGCGGATCCGGATCGACCAGGCCGTCCGCGACCGCATCGTCCCCCAGGTCCCCGACGGCTGGGTCGGCCTTGACCAGGCCGCCGCGATCCTCGGAGTCGCCCGCCAGACCGTGTTGCACAAGGTCCAGCGCGGTGACCTTGCCGCGGTCCACGTCAACCGCGGACGCAGAAAAGGCCTGCGTATCAACGTCAGGCCCGACCAGGATGGACTGTTCGACCAGCCCCGATGAAAGGCATGCGCAGTGTTAAACAGTTCCGGGCGGGCCCAGGACAAGGGCGCCGTACGGGCCGTCGAGGAACCGCAGGGAGGCCAGCTCGTTCCACAGCTGCCGGTCGTAGCGGACGGCGGCGGAGTCGTCCCAGGTGTCGATCCGCATGCCGGCATCCAGCCCCGCGGCGCGGGCCCGCAGCGCCGCGGACTTGGCCTCGCGCCGGGTGACCTCGTCGGCCAGGACCAGCTGCAGGAAGTCAGCGTGGGTCATGTGCTGCTGGCGGGCCAGGGTGAGCCGGTCGGGGAGGGTGTCGAGCATCTGGCCGAGCTTGAGCGCCTTCAGCGTGGTGCGCAGGTCCGGGCTGACGGCTCTCGGTCATGGTGGCGGTCACCGGCTGCCCTCCTTCCCGCCGTCGATCAGGGTCAGCTGGACGGGCCGGTACTCGGCCGGGTCGCGGGCGAACCGGGCCGGCCGGCCACCGCGGGCGGCGGCGGGAGCGGGGTGTTCTCGGTAGCCTTCTCCAGCATCGAGGCGATCTTGGTGACGTTCACGACGTCGAGGTCCAGCGCCCGCTGGCACGGCGGTGTCGACCGGGCCGGGCCCGTAGCGGCGGACCAGCCCGAGCAGCCGGTAGACCTGCCGCATCTTCGTCCACGGCAGGTCGGTGTCCAGCAGCCGCTCCGCATAGACGCCGACGTTGTCGCCGTGGCGGCGCGCCGCGGCGGCCAGCGACGCCACGTCGCGCATCGCATAGACAGTCTTGTGCTCGGGCAGGTCAGCGGGGTCGGTGACCCGCCTGCCCGGCTCGGCCCGCGGGTGGGTCTTGACCAGCTGCCCGCGGTGATACAGCTTCACCAGCGCCGCTGTCGGCGCGGGCGTCCAGGCGGCAGCCCAGGTACTCCTTCGGCGCCGAGTACAAGCGACCGGCCGATCTCGACGTGGAAGTCGCGGTGCACCTTCACCGCCGAGAACAGCGGCACGTCATACCGGGCCGGCTGGGCAGCAGCAGCGCCGCTTCATGGCGGCGAACACCTCAGCCGGGCGGGCCTGGATGGTGCCGTGGATCCGCATCCCGGCGGTGCGCGCGCACCAGGCCCGGCCTGGGCCTGCGCCGGCCAGCCCGGCGAAGTTCTCGCCAGCCAAGAAGTTCCCGCGCACGTACTGGACATTCCGCTCGACACGAGGCTTGGACAGACCCGTCGATTGCGCCTGATCGGTCGCTTGCTCAGCAGCGGGTGCGGGTAACGCATCCGTTCCACCCGCTGTCCGGCCGGGAGTTCGCCCTGGTAGTGCGCAAGAACAACTGGGCCGAGGACCGGGTGTTCTTCTTCGGCGATGACGGCCAGCTGCGCAGCGTGCCTGCGGGCTGGACTGACGCAGACCCGCCCGACCCGTTCGTGGCGGTAGCGGCGGGGCGCTCAGCGCTGCGGATCGACGACCTGCTCGCGCTGGCCTGCCTGATCGCCGCGTGCCAGGACGCGGGAGCGGGCAGGGCGTAAAGTCGATTACGCCGTAAGTGTAAAGCTGATTCTGCCGCGAGACGAACGACGGGACTGCTAGCGGATCGCTCATCAGCTGACCGTACTCGGCGTGCTGAGCTTGTATTATCCGGCGCTGCTGCTTGACACACGTTACGCGCTGGACATAATGAACTACAAAGATGTAATTCCGGAGGCGAGCGATGGCCAGGAGCGAGGATCCGAAGGTCGCGGCGCTGCGCGAGGCGCGGGTACTCAACCCGCGGCCGGAGGCGGTGACCGACGAGGCGTTCGCCGCCGAGGAGTTCCTCGACCCAGGGACCTGGTGCAGGTGAAGTACGAGATGGTGCGCCGGGTCCGGGTCGAGGGCGAGGAGGTCTCGGCCACGGCGGCACGCTTCGGCTTCTCGCGGCCGAGCTGGTATGCCGCGGCCAGGGCGCTGGACGCGGCCGGGCTGCCGGGGCAGCTGCCGGAGCGGCCGGGGCCGCGCCGGGCTCACAAGCTCACCGCCGAGATCGTCGCCTTCGCCGCTGCTGCCCTCGACGAGGATCCCTCCCTGCGGTCTGGCGAGCTGGCCGGCCGGGTCGAGGAAACC
>CAVQCR010000026.1:0-79185 GCA_963711055.1 uncultured Actinomycetota bacterium
CGGTCAGCTCGCGGGATAGATGGCGCAAGTAAATGCCCTGGCCGCCGCAGTGCGGCTTGCTCCGGTAGGAAAGCAGCGCGATCCGGAGCGGCCGGTCGTCGGCCGACCGCAAGGCCGGTTCCCACCCGGTCCGGGGCAGCGTTGCCGGGACTGAAGCGGCGACGAGGTCCGGGCTGATCCGGTCCGGGCTCATCCGGTCACTGCTGATCCGGTCAGGGCTGATCCGATCGGCTGCTGCGGTGCTCACGCAGGTTCGCGCCTCCTCGTTCGCCGCTGGCACCCCGAGATGGGCGACCCGCGTGACCCCTTTAGCCAGCGAACCTTATCAAGCGGGTAACTTGCGTTCGGTTTCGCCCCACTCGTAAGCTGGCCTGTCCGTAGCAGCAGTTATATCTGTAAGCTGCCGCGACGAAGGTCTAACTCGGAGGCTCCGCTGACACGACGTGCGCTAATCACCGGTATCACCGGGCAGGATGGCTCCTACCTGGCTGAGCACCTGGTCGACATGGGATATGAGGTCTGGGGGCTGATCCGCGGCCAGGCGAACCCGCGGGTCCGCCATTTGCGGCAGTTGCTCGGCGACGTCCGCCTCATCCGCGGCGACCTGCTCGACCAGGGCAGCCTCATCGCCGCGGTGGAGCGGGTTCAGCCCGACGAGGTCTACAACCTGGCGGCGATCTCGTACGTGCCGATGTCCTGGCAGCAGGCAGAACTTACCGGAGAGGTCACCGGGCTCGGCGTGCTGCGGGTGCTGGAGGCCATCCGGGTGTGCAGCGGGATCAGCGCATCCCGCAGCCCGGGCGGCGGCCAGATCCGCTTCTACCAGGCCTCGACCTCTGAGATGTTCGGCCAGGTCAGCGAGACGCCCCAGAGTGAGCGCACCTCGTTCCACCCGCGCAGCCCGTACGGAGTGGCCAAGGTGTACGGCCATTTCCTGACCCAGAACTACCGCGAGTCCTACGGGATGTACGCGGTCTCCGGGATCATGTTCAACCACGAGTCGCCGCGGCGCGGCTCGGAGTTCGTGACCAGGAAGGTGACGCTCGGCGTGGCCAAGGCCAAGCTCGGCTATGAGCGCCAGCTCAGGCTCGGCAACCTGCACGCCAGCCGGGACTGGGGATTCGCGGGCGACTACGTCCGGGCCATGCAGATGATGCTGGCGCAGGACTCCCCGGCCGACTACGTGATCGGGACCGGCGTGACGCACTCGGTCGAGCAGCTGGTGGAAACCGCTTTCCGGGCCGCCGGGCTGGACTGGCGCGATCACGTGGTGACCGATGCCGCCTTCATCCGGCCGGCCGAGGTCGACCGGCTGTGCGCCGACCCGTCGAAAGCCCGTGACGAGCTCGGCTGGGAGCCGAAAATCGGCTTCGAGGAGCTCGTGGCGATGATGGTCGACGCCGACGTCGAGCTGCTCGGTTCATCGGACGGCTTCGCAGGCGAGGAGTTCGGCACCGACTCGTGGTGAGTGAAGCCGCGCGTCCAGTTACCGGTTCTCGCTGGGCCACCGGCGTCAGACGGACCCGCCGACCGCCTTGCCGATCCCGAAGGTAACCGCCGCGGCGAATGCGGCCAGGAGCAGCTGCCGCATCGCCCCGCGCCAGAACGGCCGGGCGGTGATGCGCGCCACTACCCCGCCGCCGACGAACGCTGCGATCGCGGCGAGGCCGAGCGCCACTGGCAGCGAGGTATAGCCGAGCAGGTAGGGCAGCAACGGGATAAGCGCTCCGACCGCGAAGGTGACTAGCGACGCGCCGGCCGCGACGTACGGTGACGGCAGGTCGTGATGATCGACGCCTAGTTCCTCTCTCACGTGAATGCGAAGTGCCTGTTCTGGCTGTACCGACAACTGCCGGGCGACCTCGTCGGCCAGCTCCGGGTCGACGCCGCGGGCCCTGTACATCGCGGCCAGCTCAAGCTGCTCGTCGGCCGCGTTGTGCTCGAGTTCGTAACGCTCCTTGTCCACCTCTGCGCCGACGAGCTCATTCTGAGAGGACACAGACACGAACTCGCCGGTCGCCATCGACAGCGCGCCGGCCGCCAGCCCGGCCAGGCCGGTGAGCACGATCGTGCCGTGCGGAGCCGCACCGCCGGAAACCCCGGCGATCAGGGAGACGTTCGTGACCAGGCCGTCCATCGAGCCGAATACAGCCGGGCGCAGCCATCCGCCGGACACATCGCGGTGCTGGTGCCCATCCGCCTCGCGTGTCTTCGGGCCACCTCGGGAGTGGACCTTGTGGGAGGTTGACTTATCAGCAGATGTCATAACAAAAGTAGCCTCGCGGTGGGTGACCCGAGTCTCGCCGTGGGGTGACCCGAGTGCGGCTGGCGACGGCGGCTTGGCGACTAACCAATGACGTCGTGCCACCAAGACCCTACGCGAGCCACCTCGTCTTGCTCATTATTCCCTCAGTTACTCGTCGCCGCCGCGCGGGCACCCGCTGTACGTGGTCGGCGCAATCCCGCGGCAACGGCTACGCTTGCGTGAACAAGAGGCGGATTTACGGCCTCGGGCCATGCCGGGAATAACTAGCGGGCTGCCCACGCTGCGCACCGGTCGGTGGAACGAACCAGTGTCTGCGGACCCTGACGGAGAGGCCGCGCCGTGATCACCTTCGACAACGTCACTAAGCGCTATGGCGACGGGACCGTGGCCGTCGACGCGCTCAACCTGGAGGTACCGGCAGCCAAGATCATGGTGCTGGTCGGACCGAGCGGCTGCGGCAAGACGACGTCGCTGCGGATGATCAACCGGCTGGTGGAGCCGACATCCGGGACCATCACGCTCGACGGCAAGAACGTCCTGGATGCCAATCCGTCACAGCTACGCCGCGGGATCGGCTACGTGATCCAGCAGACCGGCCTGTTCCCGCACCGCACCATCGAAGACAACATAGCCACGGTGCCGCTGCTCAAGGGCTGGGATAAGCGTCGGGCCAGGGATCGCGCGCGCGAGCTCATGCAACTGGTCGGGCTCGATCCGGAAACGATGGCCAGGCGCTATCCGCATCAGCTGTCAGGCGGTCAGCAGCAGCGTGTTGGCGTCGCGCGGGCGCTTGCCGCCGACCCGCCGGTGCTGCTGATGGACGAGCCGTTCAGCGCCGTGGACCCGATTGTCAGAGCCTCCTTGCAAGATGAGCTCATCCGACTGCAGGCCGAGTTGCACAAGACGGTCGTGCTGGTGACGCACGACGTGGAGGAGGCGATCAAGGTCGGCGACCTGGTTGCCGTATTCCGCCCCGGCGGTCATCTCGCGCAGGTAGCTACGCCCGAGCGGCTCCTCGGCGCGCCCGCGGACGACTACGTCCGTGATTTCGTGGGCTTCGACCGGGGCATTCGCCGGCTGTCGTTCTTCCCTGCCGCCGGGCTCGACCTCGCCACGGACACCGTACTGGCGGGCGGCATGACGGCGGGCGACGCGCAGCAGATCGCCCGTCGTGCGGCTGAGCCGTGGGTCGTAGTCGTCGATCCGGAACGCAGGCCGCTGGGCTGGGTCTCCCGGTCTGACCTGGACTCAGCGCCGGCCGCGGGGCTGCTTTCTGACGTCGCCCTCGCTCCCGTGGGGCACACGTTCCGGCCGGACACAGACTCACTCCGGGCCGCGCTGGACGCCACCATACTGTCGCGCACCGAGCGGGCTGTCGCGGTGGATGCAGCCGGCCGGGTTATCGGAACGACCAGCTACGACCGGTTGCGGGACGCCATCAAGGCGGCCGAGGAGGCTGCCGACCGCGCCGATGTGGCATCTGAGGAGGTCGGCGCTGGAGCAGGTCTCGGTCATCGCGCTGACCTGCGACCTGCCGAGCAGCCGGGCGGGAGAGGCGGCTGAGGTGGTCTGGTCCTGGATACCGCAGAACTGGTCCCAGATCTGGCAGTACACCCTCGACAACGCGCTGCTCGGGGTGCTTCCGCCGCTGATCGGGCTGGTGATTTCCGTGCCGCTGGGCGTTGCCAGCGTTCGCTGGCGCTGGGTGTATCCGCCGCTGCTGTCGCTGACCAGCGCGATCTACGCGATCCCGTCGCTGGCGGTATTCGTCGTGCTGATCGACTACACCGGGCTCGGAAACCTGACCGTCATCATCGCGCTCACGCTTTTCTCGTTGTGCGTGCTGGTCCCGAACGTCGTCGACGGGCTGCGGGGCGTGGCTGAGCCGGTCCGGCAGGCAGCCACCGCGATGGGCTTCGGTGAGGTGCGGCGCCTGATCCAGGTGGAGCTGCCGATCGCGGTCCCGGTCGTGCTGGCCGGACTGCGAATCGCCGTCGTGTCGAGCATCAGCCTGGCGAGCGTCTCACAGCTGATCGGGGTCAGTAATCTCGGCTACTTCTTCATTGATGGAGAACAGCGCGACTTCCCGACCGAGATCTACGTCGCGATCGTGCTTGTGCTGGCGCTCGCCCTGGTCTGCGATCTGATCCTGGTCGTGGCCGGACGGTTGTTGACGCCGTGGCGGCGGGGCCAGCGCGAAGGTGCGCGCTCGGCGGCCCGACGAGCTCGTGGCGGAGGCGGCATGAGCTTCCTGAATTACGCCTGGAGCTGGCTGACCTCGCGGCAGCAATGGCAGGGCTCTGACAGCATTCCGCTGCGGATCGCGCAGCATCTCGGCTATGCGGGCTTGTCCCTGCTGGTCGCGGCGCTCATCGCCATCCCTGTCGGCGTGCTGATCGGGCATGGCGGCCGTGGCGGCTTCCTGGTGATCAACCTGGCGAACGTCTGGCGCGCCATTCCCACCCTGGGGTTGCTGATCCTGATGGTCGTGCTTCTCGGGTTCTCGATGCTGACCTGGCTGATACCGCTGGTGGTGCTGGCCATCCCGCCGATCCTGGTGAACGCGTACCAGGGAGTGGCCGGGTTGGATCCCGACCTCAGGGACGCAGCGCTGGGCACAGGCATGACCCAGTGGCAGGTACTGCGCAAGGTGGAGGTGCCGCTGGCAACGCCGTTGATAATGCTCGGCCTGCGAACCGCAGCGATATTCGTGGTCGCGACCGCGACGATCGCCGCGTATATCGGGCTAGGGGGACTCGGCCGTTACATCATCGACGGCCTGGACACCAGTAACTATGCCGAAGTGGCCGGGGGAGCGTCAGTGCTCGTCGTGCTGGCGCTGGCCGTCCAGTTGCTGTTCGTGGGGCTACGTCGCCTGATCGTGCCGAAAGGCCTGCGGACGCAGGCCAGGGACTCACGATAGAGTTCTTTTCCTATAGAGATGGAAGGTAAACACATGTTCGCCACAAGCTCGCCAGCGCGGCGAGGCGCGGTACTCGGCCTCGCCGTGACGGCCTGTCTGGCGATGGCCGCCTGCGGCAGCAGCTCCCCAATCCCGGCTCGAACCCGCTGTCGGGCGGTGCGAGCAAGGGAAGCGTGGTGATCGGCTCGGCCAACTTCCCGGAGAACGAGCTGCTCGCCCAGATCTACGCGACGGCGCTGCAAGCCAAGGGCGTCAAGGTCACCGACAAGTTCAACATCGGCGCGCGCGAGGTCTACTACCCCGAAGTGAAGAAGGGCGCTGTTTCGATCATCCCGGAGTACAACGGCACCCTCCTGACCGTCGAGGTGAACCCGAAGAGCACTGCCGCTACCACCACGGAAGTCAACGCGGCGCTGACGAGCGGGCTGCCGTCGACGATGGAGATCTTGAACTCATCGTCGGCGCAAGACAGCGACTCGGTCACCGTGACTCAGGCGTTCGCCACGGCCCACCACCTGACCTCGATCGCGCAGCTTAAGCCGCTAGCCAGCACGATGGTCTTCGGCGGGCCACCCGAGTTCAAGACACGATCGGATGGCCTGAACGGCCTGAAGAAGAACTACGGCCTGGTCTTCAAGAGCTTCGACCCGCTCGACGAGTCGGGCCCGATCACGCTGGCAGCGCTGACAGACGGCAAGGTGCAGGCAGCCGATGTGTTCACCACTACGCCGCAGATCATCAGTGACCACTTGGTGTCACTGGCTGACCCGAAGTTCAACTTCGCCGCGCAGAACGTCACCCCGCTGGTCTATAAGCAGGCGATGACGCCGACGATCATCAGCACGCTGAACGCCATCTCGGCCAAGCTCACCACGGCCGACCTGCTGAAGATCGACACTCAGGTCATCACGGACCACCAGAACTACTCGACCGTGGCGACCGCCTGGCTGAAGGCGAACGGCCTGCCCTACTAGCCGCCCCACGCCGATGTCGGCGCTGCCCGGCCCGCGCTCAGGGCCGGGCAGCGCCATGCTCACCAGGGTTCGATCTGGTCATCGCCCTCGACAGCATGCACGCATGGGTTCGACCGGGGTCCCGGCTCGGCCGAGACCGGGCACCCCAGGCTCAGCCGCGGGCAGCGACCATAGATGATGAACCGTGTCACCAGAGGAGCCGACCATGACCGCTGCGGGAGAGGTAACTGGCGCCAGGCCCGTCCGTGCGCCCCGGGGGAGCGACCTGAGCTGCAAGGGCTGGCCCCAGGAGGCCGCCATGAGGATGCTCATGAACAACCTGGATCCCGAGGTTGCCGAGCATCCTGATCAGCTCATCGTCTACGGGGGCTCGGGTCGCGCCGCCCGTAGCTGGGCGGCCTTCGACGCCATCGTTACCTCCCTGCGCGATCTGGAAGCAGACGAGACCCTGCTGGTGCAGTCTGGCAAGCCCGTCGGCATCTTCCGCACCCACGAGTGGGCGCCGCGGGTGCTGATCGCCAACTCCAACCTCGTGCCGCAGTGGGCCACCTGGGAAGAGTTCCGCAGGCTGGAAGCGGCGGGCCTGACCATGTTCGGCCAGATGACCGCCGGCTCGTGGATCTACATCGGCACGCAGGGGATTCTGCAGGGCACGTACGAGACATTCGCGGCCGTAGCAGCTAAGCGCTTTGGCGGCTCGCTCGCCGGCACCATCACCCTGACCGCGGGGCTTGGCGGGATGGGCGGCGCGCAGCCGCTCGCAGTCACGATGAACGGCGGTGTCGCGCTGTGCATCGACTGCGACCCGTCCAGGATCAGCCGCCGGATCGAGCACGGTTATCTCGATGTGGCCGCAGATGATGTCGACGACGCGGTCCGCCGGGCGGTGGCAGCGGCTGCTGCAGGCCAGGCACTGTCCATCGGCCTGCTCGGCAACGCCGCGGACCTGGTCCCGCAGCTGCTGCGGATGGGCGCGCCGATCAACGTGGTCACCGACCAGACCTCCGCGCATGACCCGCTCAGCTACCTGCCGCGCGGTCTCAAATTCGAAGACATGGCTGCGCTGCGCGCCGAGGACCCGGTCGGCTTCACGGCCAGGGCCAGGGAATCGATGGCCGCCCATGTGGCAGCTATGGTCGGCTTCCAGGACGCGGGCGCGGAGGTTTTCGACTACGGGAACTCCATCCGCGGCGAAGCCGAGCTGGCCGGCTATGACCGGGCGTTCGCGTTCCCCGGTTTCGTGCCCGCCTACATCAGGCCGCTGTTCTGCGAAGGCAGGGGTCCGTTCCGGTGGGCGGCCCTGTCCGGCGACCCGAGCGACATCGCTGCTACCGATGCCGCGATCCTCGATCTGTTCCCGAAGAACGAGGCGCTCGCCCGCTGGATCCGGATGGCCAGGGAAAAGGTGCACTTCCAGGGCCTGCCCGCCAGGATCTGCTGGCTGGGCTACGGTGAGCGGCACCTGGCCGGTATGCGGTTCAACGAGATGGTGCAGCGCGGCGAGGTGCAGGCGCCGATCGTGCTCGGCCGTGATCACCTGGACTGCGGCTCGGTCGCGTCGCCCTACCGGGAGACCGAGGCGATGGCGGACGGCAGCGACGCGATCGCGGACTGGCCCCTGCTGAACGCGCTGGTCAACACCTCGTCCGGAGCGTCCTGGGTGAGCATCCACCACGGCGGAGGCGTCGGCATCGGCCGGTCCATCCACGCCGGGCAGGTTTGTGTGGCTGACGGCACCGAGTTGGCCGGGCAGAAGCTGGAGCGCGTGCTGACCAACGACCCGGGCATGGGCGTGATCAGGCACGCGGATGCAGGCTATGAACGCGCCGCCGAGGTCGCGGCTGAACGCGGCGTTGCAGTGCCGATGCAACCGGATCGCTCGTGACGCGGATGTCCAGGTGCCCAGAAGTCCCGCCGGGCGGGAGCTGTCGATGACCTTCGCTGAGCTGTGGGCCGAGCTGTTGCCGGTTGGGCGGGACGAGCGGACCGGCGGTTACCGGCGTTACTCGTGGACCGAGGCGGACGCCGGCTGCCGGGCCTGGTTCGCCCGGACCGCGACCAAGCTCGGGCTGCGGACGGATTTCGACCGGAACGGCAACCTGTGGGCCTGGTGGGGACGGCCAAACGGCACCTCGGGCCAGGCGATCGCGACCGGCAGCCACCTTGACTCCGTGCCGGACGGCGGCGCGTATGACGGTCCGCTCGGCATCGCCTCCGCGTTCGCGGCAATCAGCCAGCTGCGCGACCAGGGGTTTCGACCGGGCCGGCCGATCGGCGTCGCGGCGTTCACCGAGGAAGAGGGCGGCAGATTCGGCGTCGCGTGCCTGGGCAGCAGGCTCGCGACGGGTGCCATTGATCCGGACGCCGCCCGCCAGCTCCGCGACCGCGCGGGCGTCAGCCTGGCCGAGGCGATGCGGTCGGCCGGCCGGGACGCCTCGCTGCTCGGCCCCGACGACGAGCTGCTGGAAGGCCTCGCCGCCTACGTCGAATTGCATATCGAGCAGGGCAGCGCGCTGGCCGGACTCAGTGCGCCCATTGCCGTGGCCGAGGGGATCTGGCCGCACGGCCGCTGGCGTATCGACTTCACTGGCCAGGCGGATCACGCCGGCACGACACGGCTGGCGGACCGTCGTGATCCGATGCTGCCTTATGCCCTGACGGTGCTCGCGGCCCGCGCGGCTGCCGCTGCGCACGGCGCGCTTGCCACCTTCGGCCGGGTGATCGCCGAGCCCGGCGCCGCTAACGCCATCAGCTCCGTCGTGCACGCCTGGCTCGATGCGCGCGCTCCAGATGCGGCCACGCTCGACGAGCTCGTCAGCGACATCTGGGTCGCGGCCCAATCGGCCGCCAGCCAGCACGACGTCGGCGTCGAGCAGCGGTGCGAGTCCGTTACCCCGCTCGTCAGCTTCGACAAGGCGCTGCGGGACCGGCTTGTCAGCGTGCTCGGGAATGCTGGTCTCAGCGCGCCCGTGCTCCCAACGGGCGCAGGTCATGACGCGGGCGTGCTCGCTGCGCGGATTCCGACGGCGATGCTGTTCGTCCGCAACCCGACTGGTATCTCGCACTCGCCAGCCGAGCACGCCGAGGCAGCCGACTGCGAGGACGGCGTCACCGCACTCGCGGCGGTGCTCGCTGACCTGGCGGGTGAGTGAGCGGATCGATGAGCAAGCCGGCGACCGGGCTGGCGGGCCGGTCGGAATCTAGCCAGCCGAAGCGGGCGTGGCTCGCCGAGCTGGCCTGGTCGCCGGCCCTCGGGCTGCGCACCGACGTGCTACTCGAGACTGCGGGCGGGCAGCTGACTGCGGTCACGCCGGACGCCGGACAGGTGCCGGCAGTCGTGACGCGCCTGCCCGGGCTGACCATGCCGGGCCTGGCCAACGCGCACTCGCATGCCTTCCACCGCGCGCTCCGGGGCGTCACCCAGGCGTCCCGCGGCACTTTCTGGACCTGGCGGGAGCGGATGTATGAGGTGGCGGACCGTCTCGATCCGGACAGCTACCACGCGCTGGCCACCGCCGTCTACGCCGAGATGGCACTGGCCGGCGTCAGCTGCGTTGGCGAGTTCCATTACCTGCATCACGGCCAGGGCGGTGCGCGGTACTCAGACCCGAACCAGATGGGCCGTTCGCTGCTCGAAGCGGCGCGCCGGGCCGGCCTGCGGATCACGTTGCTGGACACCTGCTACCTGTCCGGCGGCTTGTCCGCCGATGGCAGGCAGCAGCCGCTCGAAGGATCGCAACTGCGGTTCGGGGACGCCGACGCCACGGACTGGGCGGCGAGGGCCACCGCGCTCGGACCAGACTCGCTCGGCCAGCTGGAGCCGCACGCGCGCGTCGGAGCAGCCATCCACTCGGTCCGCGCTGTGCCGCCAGGACAGATGCATGAAGTGGTGGCGTGGACGCACCATTACGGCGCGCCGCTGCACGCGCACGTGTCCGAGCAAGTCGCGGAGAACCGGGCTTGCATCGCGGCCTACCGCGCTACGCCGACTGAGGTGCTGAGCGAGGCGGGCGCGATCGGCCCGCGCAGTACCGCGGTGCACGCGACCCACCTGAACGCGCGGCGACATCGAACTGCTCGGCGGCAGCCGGTGCTATGCGTGCTTCTGCCCGACGACGGAGGCCGACCTGGCCGACGGGATCGGCCCGGCCAGGTCGCTTGCCGATGCCGGCAGCCCGCTGACCCTGGGCAGCGATAGCCATGCGGTCATCGACTTGTTGGAGGAAGCGCGCCGGGTCGAGCTTGGCGAGCGGCTGGCCACCCAGGAGCGTGGTCACTTCACGGCATTCGAGCTCGCCGCCGCGGCGACCGTGTCCGGGCACGCCAGCCTGGGCTGGCCGGAGGCGGGCGAGTTTACCCCCGGTGCTCTCGCCGACTTCTGCACGGTCGCGCTGGACTCGCCGCGGACCGCGGGCGCGACGGCAGCGACCGCGCTGGAGTCGGTCATCTTCGCCGCATCAGCGGCCGATGTCCGCCACCTGGTGGTAGCCGGCCGGGAGATAGTCGCCGACGGACAGCACCTGCTCGTCCCGGACGTGCCGTCAGCGCTGAGCGCCGCGATCGCGGCCGTGTTGCATTAGCGCGCCTGCCTCCGTACCGGCGATCGACCGCCGAGTCGGGCAAAGGCCATATAACCGGGCAGTGGTGCGCCGAAAAGCTGATCAAGATCGCACTGCATAGGGCGTGGATGTGACAACGCCGCCCCTCTTTGGGCGGTTCTGTCACATCCACGCCCTATGCAGCTGACAGGCACGCCGCCTGAAAAGAGGCTTGTGTCGTATTTGCGGCCGGGAGCGCCGCGAGGGCCCCGAGGACGTAAGCCCCTGACTGCCGCTAGCCCGCCCTGGGCAGTCCCGAGCAGATGTTCGCTGCCGCGTTACGGGCCTGAACTGCGTTCGGACCATCCTGGCCGCCGGTGCTCAGCACCGTGCTCGTGCTGCCGCTGCCTGGGCTCTTCTTGCCAGGCTTGGTGCTCTTGCCAGACTTGCCAGACTTGCCGGTCTGGGCGGCCGGTGCCTTCACCCCGGCGAAGTCGGCGCCCAGCGTCAGCGTCACCGGCCCCGGCTTGCCGATCTGCGGCGTCGGCTCGACCAGCAGGTTCTGGCCCGCGGGGAAGTTGGTGAGCGCCATTCCCGCCGTGTAAGCGGCGTCGGCCTGCGCGATCCCCGCATAGCTCACCGTTGTGGTCGAGGTATAGGACGAGGAGCTGCTGATGCCCAGCACGTCGAAGCCGAGTTTGCGCAGCTTGGCCGCGGTCCGTCGGGCCAGCCCGCCTTGCCCGGTGGCGTTCACGACGCGTACCTGTACCGTGGCGGGCGCAATGACGGGCAGGTGCCCATGCCAGTTCTGGCCCTTGATCAGCATCCCGAACAACACGTCGTCCTGCGGCTCCACCGTCATCAGGTGCGCCGAGTACTTGGGGTACTCGTAGGTGTCGGTGGTCGTCGGCATGGTGACCAGCGTCACGTTCCTGGTCTTGAGGTGGACCAGCGACTTGGCCAGGTGCAGCAGCGAGCTCACCGTGCCAAGCCCCTTGTCCACGGTCAGCGCCTTGGTCGCGATGTCGGCGACCCGCACGAGCCCAGGGATGTTGCTGAGCAGGCCCTGGTGGTTGACCTTCTGGAGGATGGAGGAGATGAAGGCTTGCTGCAGCTCGATACGCGGCAGGTCGCCGCCGGCATCGGGACCCTTGAGGTTATGCCGTTGCCGGACGTAGGCGAGTGCCTGGTTGTAGTGCAGCAGATGTATGCCCGGAGTGAGGTTAACGCCGGAGGCTGGGTCATGGTAGCCGCCCCGCGGCACGCAGACATCCACCCCGCCCAGGGTGTCGACCATCCTTCGGAAGGAGTTGAAGTTGAACTCGACGAAGTGATCGAGCCTGATCCCGGTCAGGTCTTCGACGGTCTTCACCGCGCAGGTCGGGCCGCCGATGTTGAGCGCGCCGTCGATGATGTTCCCGGGCGGGTAGTCGAATGGCCCCTCGATGCCGTAGCCGATGAAATGGTTGCGTGCCTCGCAGCCAGGCTCGTAGACGAACGTATCCCTGGGGATGGACAGGATCGTCGCGTGCGTGTGGGTCGGGTCCAGGTGGACCACCAGCAGGTTGTCGGAGTTGCTGGTGTAAATGCTCGAGCCAGCGGCGATGCCGAAGTACTTGCCGTGCTGGCCGGCCCGTATCTGCGAGCCCAGTACCAGGATGTTCTGCGCGCCGTAGATCGTCCGGCCGGTCAGGCCGCCAACCTTGACGACGGTGATGTTGCCTTCCAGATGCCGGTATTCGGCGTAGGCGCCGACGCCGGCGACGACGAAGACCAGCGCGAACACCGTCGCGAGCACGTAGCCGGTCCTGGCTAGGGCGCTCTTGCGCCGCCAGCCTGAGCGGCTCTGCACCGGCTGGCCGCTCCGCCGGCCAGCCAAGCCGAACCTGGCTTGCAGGCCGCCTTTTGCGTGACCACGCCGCCCCGGACGATAGTCATAGTCGTCTGGTTCGCGGTCGCCCGCTTCGTAACGCATTGCACTCCGTCCTGCCGGTCCCCGCCGCGCGGCAGTGCAATGAGGGAGCACTGCAGTCGTAGCACCGCGGCTAGCGGGCAGCCGACGGCGCGGCGGTGACCGGTCCGGGTCCCCCAGGAACAGTACCCGCAAATGCTGTGCGGGTTTCCCCCACTTTGCCGGACCCTTACGGACTCCGTGACATCTCGTTCCGTCCAAGGGCCGTCCTTGAAAGTTTCCCGGAATCCAGCCAGAAGCTTGGCCTGGACAGGCTGACCTGTCGCTCGGACCGGCTACCCGACGTAGTCACCCGGCCACCCGCAGCCCAGTCCAGAATCGCCCGCCCGTTCGGGCTAGCACCTCGTCGGCGGCCTCGCTGAGCTGCGTGCCACTCCCGATGGCAGTGACCATGCACTCGGCCAGCGGTGGGTCGGCGTCGCGCAGCTCCCGCAGCAGCGCCCCGCCGCTAAGGAACGCCGCGACCGCATCCGGGAACCGCTCGGCGACTAGGGCGCGCGCATCTTCGACTGGATTCATGCGGCCATCGTGGCCGGCGGCAGCAGTGGCGCGCAGCCGGCTTCTCGCTGGCTGTGGCACGATGCGCAGGTGAGTGTGCTGATCACGAATGTCGGCGAGCTAGTCACGAACGCGCCGCGGGAAGCCGTCAGCGTTGCCGCGCCGGGCCCGTTCGAGGCGCTCGCCGACGCCGCGCTCGTGCTCGATGGCGGCCTGGTGGCCTGGACCGGGCCGGCCCGGCAGGCCCCGGCCGCAGACGAGATGGTCGACGCGGCCGGCCGGACCGTGCTGCCGGGATTCGTCGACTCGCACGCACACCTGGTCTTCGCCGGGGAACGGGGCGCCGAGTTCGCCGCCAGGATGGCTGGCGTGCCCTACAGCGCGGGCGGGATCGCCAGCACCGTCGCGGCGACCCGGGCGGCCAGCGACCAGCAGCTACGGGTCAACCTGGACAGCCTGGCCGGCGAGATGCTGGCCCAGGGGACGACCACGTTCGAGTGCAAATCCGGCTACGGGCTCACCGTCACTGATGAGGCGCGCAGCCTGGCGCTGGCCGGCGAGGCGACGCCTGAGGTCACCTACCTGGGCGCGCACGTAGTGGCGCCGGAGTATGAGGGGAACGTGGCCGGCTATGTCAACTTGGTCTGTGGGGAGATGCTGGCCGCCTGCGCGCCGCTGGCGAAGTGGATCGACGTGTTCTGCGAGCGGGGCGCGTTCGGCGCGGACGAGGCGCGGGCAGTGCTTGCGGCCGGCGAGGCGGCCGGGCTCGAGCCCCGGATTCACGCGAATCAGCTCGGGCCGGGGCCGGGGGTGCAGGTAGCCGTCGAGGCCGGTGCTGCCTCGGCCGACCACTGCACGTTCCTGACCGATGCGGATATCGACGCCCTCGCGTCGTCCGGTGGAACGGTCGCCACGCTGCTGCCAGGCGTGGAGTTCTCTACCCGGCAGCCCTACCCCGACGCCCGGCGGTTGCTGGACGCCGGCGTGACGGTCGCGATCGCCACCGACTGCAACCCCGGCTCCTGTTTCACTTCGAGCATGCCGCTGTGCGTGGCGCTCGCCGTCCGGGAGATGCGGCTGACGACTCAGGAAGCGGTCTGGGCCGCGACCGCAGGCGGCGCGCACGCGCTGCGCCGCACTGACATCGGCCACCTCGGCGTCGGTGCGCGCGCCGACATCGTCATGCTGGATGCACCCTCGCACGCTTACCTGGCTTACCGCCCCGGCGTTCCGCTTGTCGCAGGCGTCTGGCGGTCGGGGGAGCGTCAAGCCTGACCTGGATCCCGCGCGGTCAAAGCGGTAGGCAAAGGCTCCACCTGCGAAGTAGGGAATGCCCCATCGCGGTAACCGCGGGCACCTAAAGGCACGGTTAATCGTGGCGATCCTGCAGGCGACGGGAGACCAGCATGGTCGGGGGAATAACGCGGATGAAGCGGATGAAGAAGCAACTAGCGATTCTGGTTTGCGGGGTGGCGGTCACCGCCTGCGGCGCGAACAACCAGGTGACGGCCTCTGCAAGCTACTTCCAGGGCTTGCCGCCCTCAGTTGTGCGGGAAATGCTCGCGCTTCCGTACTCGCAGGAGATTCTTCGTACAACGCCCGTGGACGAAGGGCAGCTAAGCCTGGCTCAGGCGATGGTGCGGAACATGATCTTCTGCCGGTCAGAGCTGAACGTCTACGATAGCTGGATCGCCACTGGGCATCCCGGCCCGATTACGCCGGGGCCAGTGCCTGCCCGCCCGCTCCAGCCTGGCAACTCCGCCATTCTGCAGGATTACGCGAGCCTGCGGGCGGCAGTCCGGTCCGGGGACCGGCGCCAGCTGCTCGCTGATCTCGTCGACAACGGCAGCTGTGGCCACTGGGTCCCTGCGACGGCCGGAAGCGGGGCCCGACCATCGCAGCGGATGCAGGAGCCAGCACTCGTGAGAGCGACCTGGCGTGTGCAGTCGGCGGGCACAGACTGTACCGAGGGTTAGACAGCGAAGAAGCGACCGGGGAGCTGGCTGGCATGAGCTGCGATGTATCTCCTGGTGGTCGTCGTAGTGGCAATGACAGCCGTCGGCTGTCCTGGTGCTGCTGGCATGGGTAAGGTCGGCGGCGAGCGAGCGGTGGCCAGGCCGAGGCCGGATCGCGTCAGCGAGCTCCGGTGGTCGGTCGCCCTGCTCGTCGTGGCCGGCTACGCGATGATCCTGCTGTCGGGGCTCTTCGGGCGAACGGTTCGGCCCTTGGCTCGCGATCTTCCCGACTACCGCCGGGTGCATGACTGATGCGCCCGCACTGGGTCCGCGGCATGGTAGCCGCCGCGCTGGTACTGCTCGGGCTCTACGCCTTTACCGCGGTCAGGGTGCTGGACCTCGACTTCGAAGACCGATCTCGTGCTGCCGCAGGCGTACTTGTTCCTGCTGCTGGGTTGTGGCTCCGCTGGCGCGCGGAAGGCGCGTCGCCAGGACTGAGCCGCGGCTTGGTCGGCTGGCCGACCTGCAGCCGCGAGGTCAGCTGCTGGCGCTGTTGCTGCTGCCCGTAGTGATCCTTCAGCTGCGTTCGCGACCCCGGATCTGTGGCTCGGGGTAGGGCCCGGAATCGTCTGGACACTGCTGCTGCTAGTCGGCACCGCGGTCGTCCTGCGGAAGTGGCCTGAGCTCGCGGCAAGGACAGCGACGGCGGCCATTATGGGCCTGGGCCTCTTGGGACTCGCGCTGGCGGCATGGGCTGGCGGGGGCGGCTTCGACTTTGCCCGGACTGTCTATGGCGGCATCCTGTATGGCCCTGTAGACCTCGTGTCAACGCAGCACACCGCCGCCGCCGCCGGGGTCGAGGGGTCTGGCGCTGCTCACGATCGGGGTCTGGCTCGCGCCTCAGGCCTTCCCGCAGATCGGCAGGGTGCTCGGATGGGCATCCGATACCGAGCTGGCCAAACGGGTAGAGCGATTGACTCAGAGCCGGGCGGTGGCGGTCGACACGGCGAGCGCCGACCTTCGGCAGCTGGAGCGTGACTTGCACGACGGCGCGCAGGCCCGGCTGGTGGCACTTGGCATGAGTTTGCGGGCAGCGGAACGGCTGATCCCGACGAGCCCGGAGGCTGCCATCGCGCTGGTTGCCGAGGCGCGTGAAGCCTCGGCTAGGGCGCTTACTGAACTGCGCGAGCTGGTCCGGGGCGTGCTGCCGCCGGTACTGGCCGATCGTGGCCTGGTCGACGCGGTGCGGGCGCTAGCCCTCGACTGCCCGCTGAACGTGCAGACTGACGTTGACCTGCCCGGCCGCCTGCCCGCGCCAGTGGAAACCGCATGCTACTTCGCCGTTGCCGAGATCCTCACCAATGCGGCAAAGCACTCGGGCGGCCGGGACGCGCGGATCTCGCTGTCGCACGCTAGCGGCCTGCTCCGCATTGAGGTGACCGACTTCGGCCTTGGTGGCGCCGACCCCGAACGCGGCAGCGGACTGGCTGGGGTAGAGAAGCGGCTCGCGACGTTTGACGGGATCCTGGTGGTCAGCAGCCCGGTCGGCGGGCCGACGATGGTGCTGATGGAGGTGCCGTGCGCGTTGTCGTCGCCGAAGATCTCTTCCTGCTGAGAGACGGCCTGCTCCGGCTGCTCCAGGCCCATGAGTTCGAGATCGCCGCGGCCGTCGGCGACGCACCGGGCCTCTTGAAGGCACTGGTCCAAGAGCGGCCGGATGTTGCGATCGTCGACGTCCGGCTGCCGCCGACGTTCACCGACGACGGCCTGCGCGCCGCGCTGCAAGCCAGGCGTGAGGTTGCAGGCCTGCCGGTGCTGGTGCTGTCCCAGTATGTCGAGCAGTTGTACGCGCGCGAACTGCTGGCCGATCATGCCGGCGGGGTCGGATACCTGCTGAAGGACCGGGTGTTCAACGACGACCAGTTCATTGATGCGGTGCGTACCGTTGCCTCCAGCGGCACCGTCATGGATCCCGAGGTAGTGCGCAAGCTGCTTGGCCGGCGCGCCAAGGAGGAGCCGCTGGCCCGGCTTTCGGCCAGGGAGCGCGAGGTGCTGGAGCTCATGGCGGAAGGCCGGTCCAACAGCGCCATCGCACAGCGGCTTTTCGTCACCGAGAAGGCAGTCAGCAAGCACAGCACCAGCATCTTCGCCAAGCTGGACCTGGCGCCGTCCGATGACGACAACAGGCGTGTGCTAGCCGTGCTGGCCTATCTCAACGGCTAACGTCGCACCGTGGCAGGCCCGCAGTACGGCCGCCAGCCGGTCGCCCAACCTGCGCCTGCCGCGGCTGTCCGCGCCGCCAAAGCTCCCTGGGCCGAGCTCGCCGCCCTGGCCACCGGCCTCGCGGCTGCCGGCGACGAGGATCCCGCCGAGAATCGCGCCGCCGATGCTGGCCTCGAATCCGTCACGCCCGGCGACCGGGACCTGCTGGCTCTCGCGGAACCGGGTGACGTCCTGCTCGGCGAGCCCCCTGGCCTGCTGGCCGAGGGCGTCGGCGCGCTGGGCCAGCACTAGCGCGGTCACCGGATCTGCCGACGTGAGCCCGACTACTTGCAGGTAATGGCGGCGCGCTTCAGCCAGGCTGGTCCTGGCCTGTGCGCCGACGTAGCCCCTACGGGTGCCGATGAAGTCCTCTGCGGCTGTCATCGAAGTGCGCGCGAGCAGCATCGACTGGTCCAGCACCGCGCTAGCTCGCAGCTGCTGGTCACGTTCCGTGCGCGCACTGGCCAGCACCTGATCCAGGGTGGCGTCAGCTTGCGCCAGCGTGCGCAGCGTGCCAACGGAGTCGAACGGCCCACCGCTGAGCTGGCCGCGGGCCACGGCCACCGCCTCCTGCGCGGCCGCCATCGGCTCGGCCAGGTCGTCTGCTTGCCGTTCGGCCAGCATCGCGCTGGCCTCGGCAATATCGGTGTCAATCTCGCGAAGCGCCGCGGGCAGCGCCGACACGGCCTGGGTCAGCGCCGCCGCCAGATGCTCAACTCCGTCGAGCAGGTCGGAGGCTTGGTCGGCGGCGGACTCGGCCGCCTGCAGCAGCACCGCGACCTGGCCCGCCTCATCGGCAGCCAGTGCTTGGCTGGCATAGGTGAGGCTGCCGCAGGCGAACTCGAGCCGCTGGGTCGCCTGAGCGGGCTCGTGCGCAGCAACGGCCACTGCCTCCGGCGTGTACTTGCTGGCCAGCTGGTCCAGGACCCGCCGGGATTGGCCTAGCCGGTCGGTCTGCTGGGCGACATGCGCGTCGACCTCGGCCAGCACCTTAGGCGCTCGTGCCTCGAGATCCTGCAACCGGTCAAAAGCGTCCACCTGCTCGTCGAGCACGCGATTGGCCTCGGCGCACCGGGTACTAATCTCGGTCAGCATGGCGCGCTGCTGGCGCTCGTTCCCTGGTTTGTCGACAATGAGCTGGCGCAGCCTGAACGCGGCGGCGAGCTCGGCTCGCGCGGCCTTCAGCGCCGCCGAGAACGGTTTCGCCGCCTGCCCGCCGAAACTGGCTACCGCGAAGCCGAGCTCGGCATCGCTAGTCCGGACGGCGTCGTCGGTCTGGACCAGTGCGTAGACCGCGTCGGCAGCAAGCTCGCCCAAGGACGGGCCGGCGGGCGGCCCGCCCGGCCGCCGGGGGGTCCGCCGCGGAGCCAGCACTGCCGTGACCCGTGCGCGCACGTTCCCGTCGTAGTCGCCCACGGCTACCCGGCATACCCGACGAACCGGCCCTGCACACGTGGCGGCTGAGCTTTGGACTCGCGGCGGGATCCGCTCAGCGGCCAGTCAGGTAGCCGCCGCGGAACCGGATCAGCGGATCGCCTGATTCGCTGATATAAGGCACATTGACCACCTGAGCGACAACAAGCACGTGGTCGCCGGCCGGGATCCGCTCCGTTACCTCGCACTCAAGCGCGGCTAGACCGCCAGCTGGGATCAGCGCACCTGACGCCGGGCCGCGCTGGTGCGGCACGTTCTCCAGCAGTACCCGGGCACCGGGGCGGCCCGCAGCGGCGAACCGCCCGGCAAGGGCGCGCTGCGAAACCGTGAGTAATGTCACCGCGAACGACTCCACCCGGCCGAGCACCTCCGCCGGGTAAGACAAGGCGAGGAGGGAAACGAGGACTAGCGGGGGATCGGCCGAAACCGGGCAGAACGCGCTGACAGTGCTGCCAATGTCGTCCCTGCCGTCCGCCAGGGTCAGCAGCGTGACGGCTCCTGGCCAGGCAGCGAGAGCGTCGGCGAACCCTGCCGGGACGAACCCGACGGCGGCCGGGTCACCAGAGGCGCCGCGTTCCCTCATTCAAAGATCCAGGTCCCTGGCAGCATCAGCGGTCCGTGCGGAGACAGGCCGGCGCGGGCGGCAAGCTGCCAAGCCGGACCCCAGCTGTCGGCGAGGAGGCTGGCCTGCGCGGCGCCACGGCTCTCGCTGGATGCGGGCGGCCGGAGCCGGTCGAGTGGGTGGACTCGGGGATAGATGCGAAGTGGCGCCGTGGCAGGCAGACCGGCCCGGCGGCGGGCGATGGCGGTTGCTCGGTCCAGTCCGCCGAGTTCGTCGACCAGGCCGTGCGCCAGCGCGTCCGCCCCGGTCCAGACCCGGCCCCTGGCTACCTCGTGTACCTGTTCGGCGGTCATGCCGCGGCCGGTTGCTACCTTTCCGGTGAAATCAGCATATATATGGTCAAGCCAGTCGTTCACCAGCGCCCATTCCTCCGGCGAGAACGGCCGGAGCTGGGAGAACATGTCCGCGTGCGCGCCCCGTTTGACCAGATCGCTGCTGACCCCCGCTCGGCTGAGCGCCTCGCCAAGCACCGGCTTACCGGTCAGCACTCCGATGGAGCCGGTGATCGTGCCCGGCTGCGCCACAATCTCATCAGCCGCCATCGAGATGTAATAGCCGCCCGAGGCGGCGACGTCGCCCATCGACACAACGACCGGCGTGCCGCCGGTCCTGGCCCGGACGACCTCGCGCCAGATCGTGTCCGAGGCGACATAGGAGCCGCCGGGGCTGTTCACGCGCAGCACGATCGCGCGGGTGTCCCGTGCCGCGGATCTGATCGCCGCGGCGATCGTGTCCGAGCCCATCGAGTTCCCGGACAGTGGTCCGCGCCCGCTCCGGCCGCGGCGGATCGGGCCGGTGGCATAGATGAGCGCCATGGCTGGCTCGTGGCTGCCAGGCAGCTTGGTGACGGTGTGCGCGGACGCGCTCCGCCACGGCCCGGCCGCGCTGGTAACGGCCCAGGTACATGACCGCACAGTCCGGCCCGGCCAGCTTGCGAGCCTCCTTGTAAACCTCGTCGCGGTAACCAAGCTGATCCACTAGGCCCTCGGCCAGCGCCCGGCTCGCCAGGAATGGGCCCGCATCGATGAGCTCGCTGACCTTTTCCCTGGTCAGGCCCCGGCGCTCGGCGATTGCCTCCACCAGCTGCTCGGTCACCGATTCCGTCATCCGCTCGGTAGCCTGCCTGGCCGGCTCGGAGAACCTGGTTTCGGTTAGCTGCTCGGCCGCGCTCTTGTACTCGTGCCGCTTGGCAACCTCGAAGTCGGCGCCCACCTTGTCGAGCAGGCCGCGCAGGAATATCCGCTCGACCGCGATGCCGGTCAGCCCGAGATCGCCCGACGGCTGCAGCCATACCTTCTCGAACGCCGTCGCGAGGTAGTACTGCACGTTGCTGGCGGAGAACTCGCCGAACGACTCGGCCCAGGCGAAGGTCGTCTTGCCTGCCGCCGCGAAGTCGGTCACAGCCCGGCGCAGTTCCTGCACCGCTGCCAGTCCGATCGACTTGCCGCCAAGCCGCGCGACGAGAGTGGTGACGCGGTCGTCGTCGCGAGCCCGGCGCAGGCCGTCGAGCACGTCCGCGAGCACGGCCCGGTTGCGCGCCGTGATGGCGGAGACCGGATCGCCTGGACGTGCCTCGGTGATCCCTTCGGTCAAGTCAAGCTCCAGGATCACCGGTGCCATGCGGTGCTGGCGGAAATTCGCCAGCCGGGCTGCTATCTGCGACTCCGCCATGCGTCCAGCTTAGGCAGGCCCGCACCAAGCGCGGGCTACCCGGCCAGGGTTTGCTCCGATACCGCCCATAGCCGGGCGGCAGCCTCGGGGTCGAGCGCGTGCGCGGCGACGCCCCGGCGGGTGCCGGGCTCGTTCGGACCGGCCTCGTTGCAGTCCTCGAAGTACTTCCCGCTGATGCCCGAGGGCAACTAGACAGTCTCAAGAACAGGCTGCACCTTGACCTGGGATCCGACACCAGGCGATGTTCTGCGGGTCGAGCTGGCTAGGCCTGGTTTGGGAAGTTTGCGAAATGCGTTCGTCGCGGAAGTTACGATGACGCGGTGTCGTACCAGCCTCCGTTCGACTGGATGTCCTGGGACCTAACGTCGCTGACCGGGAAGGATGAGCCCCCGCCGTCGGTCCGCAATGCAGTGAGGCTCATGTACGCGGGAGCAGCTATCGAGGCCGTTAACGCGATCTTGCTCGTCGCGTTTATCCACAGCATGTTCCAGAGCTTCTTCAGCCAACATCACGGCGTCCTCGCTACGTTTCCCCAGGTAGGGCCCATATTCGCCGCAGTGCACTGGACCGAGGCTTCGCAATTGAGCGCGATCGTCGTCTACGCCGCGATTCGCATTGGCATGTGGTTGTGGATGGCCAGCAGAAATAACGCGGGCAGGAGGTGGGCACGCATCCTCTCGGCCGTGCTTCTCGGCATCGGTACGGCCGCCTTGATTGCAGACCTCGCACGGGGCCTGAGACTGCATGCAGTGATCTGGCCGGGCATACTCGAGGGAGCGATCTGGCTGGTCGGCGTCTGTGCCATAGCGCTGCTGTGGCGGCGAGAGTCGAGCGAGTTTTTCACCGCCCGGTCCAATCGCCTATAGCCGCCGGGTACGTCTGCGAGGACCGTTGCGCCTGCCCGTTCACCGCGGTAGGGGGCACCCTCGATCCACGCATACAGGTGGCCGCCGTCGATGCCGAACGGCCGGAAGTGCTGGTAGCGGAACCCGGCCGTCTGCAGTGGCACCCGCAGCACCGTGTCGATCAGGTAGTCCCCGGCGGGCACATCGCCGGCGGCCAGGCCTTCGGCCCGCTCGATGAGCACGCACCGGCCATCGCAGGAACGGCACGAACTGGCACGCGGCGTGATCCCGTGCCGGATGTCATGATCAGCAGCAGATTGCGACCGCCGAACCGCCCGCGGCCCGCAATGAAGCAGCCGCGTTGGCGAACCCCTAAAACTACGAAAGTCGAGTGAGAACGGCGTGGTGAAAAACGTCGTCATGTCTCACCCGACTGCTCCAGAGTGGAGCGCGGTACCATCAAGGAAGTGGAGGATCCTCCGCTATGGTCCTCAGGCTAAGCGGAGTCTCCTCCGTTTAGCAACTCGCCTTGGGACGATTCGCGCTGGCAGACCAAGGAGGCATAGTTGGCGGTCGCGCACCGGCCGATGCGCGCTGACGCGCAGCGCAATCGCGAGCTACTGCTGGCCGCGGCAGCAGCGGCCTTCGCGCGCGAAGATGCGTCGCAGGTGACGCTGGAGTCGGTAGCCAAGGCTGCGGGCGTGGGCATCGGGACTCTCTACCGGAACTTTCCCAGCCGCGAGGCGCTGGTGGACGCTGCCTATCGCAGCGAACTCGCCCGGCTCTGCGACTCGGTTCCCGGCCTGTTCGCCGCTATGCCGGCCGACAAGGCCATGCGCACCTGGATGGACTTGTTCATCGAGTACATGACGACCAAGAAGGGTATGTCGGACGCGCTCCGGATGGTGATCGCGTCTGGCGGTAACCCGTTCGCCGAAAGTCGGAGCCGCCTGCTCGCCGCGTTCTCGGCGCTGCTGGCGGCTGGCGCTGCCGATGGCACGTTGCGCGCCGACCTGGACCCCGCCGACCTGCTGGCCAGCATGAGCGGTGTGTCGCTGGTGGCCGCAACCGCGGCCCAGCGCGAGCAGGCTGGCCGGCTGCTGGACCTGCTGATGGACGGCCTTCGCTACGGCGCCGCCCGGGCTGGCGATGGCTAGCCGGGACGGGAACGGCTGGGTCCGGTGCGAGCTCGGCCACCGGCACTGGGGCCGGTTTGGGGCGGCCGGGCTACTTGCCTACGTGACCGGCGGCGCGGTGCTGCTGCAGCGCCGGACATGGTGGAGCCACCATGGCGGTACCTGGGGACTGCCGGGCGGCGCCCGCGATAGCCACGAGTCGGCGCTTGCTGCCGCGCTGCGGGAGGCCGCCGAGGAATGCGGCGTGCCGGCCGACGCGGTCACGCCGCGCGGCGTCTTCACCGACGATCACGGCGGCTGGTCGTATACCTCGGTACTAGCGGAAGCAGCCGATCCGTTCGCCGTCCATTCCGACGACGACGAGACCGATGAGGTCGCCTGGGTCGCTGCGCCGCTGGTGGCCGCGCTCGACTTGCATCCCGGCTTGGCCGCGCACTGGCCTGAGCTGCAAGCGGAGCTCTCGCCGCTGACCATCATCGTCGACGGGGCGAACGTGGTCGGCTCCCGTCCAGACGGTTGGTGGCGGGACCGGGCTGGCGCCGCACTTCGGCTGCGGGATGAACTAGCGCCGCTGGTCAGCGAGGGGATTACCGCGCTGCCTGACGGTACGGGCGGGCCGAGAGGTGACATGGAGGCTGCGGCGGCGACAGGCAGTGCGCCGCTCGCCGGCCGGCGCGAACGCAGAGTCACGGCCATGGCGGACGGCTATACCAGGATGCGCTGGATGCCCGGCATCGTGCTTGTGGTCGAGGGCGCGGCCCGCCCGGCTGCCGCCAATCCCGGCGACAGTCCGGTACGGGTGGTCGCTGCCAGCGGTTCCGGCGACGACACCATCGCGGCGCTGGCAGGCCAGATTCCCGGCAGGCGCATCGTGGTAACAGCCGACCGGGAACTCCGGGGCCGGTGCCGGGCAGCAGGCGCCAGTGTGGCCGGCCCGTCCTGGCTGCTCGGGCTAAGGTGACTCCGGTAGTAGCGCATCGGAGGATCGGCGATGGCTGGCGAAATTGATGACCCGCGGCGGATAGAGCCCAGCTTCCTGCTGTCGGAACGGGACTTGCTAGCGGGGTGGCTTGACTATCATCGCGCGACGCTGATGCTCAAGTGCGAGGGACTGACCGACGCGCAGCGCAAAACGAGGCCGGTGCCGACGTCGCGCCTGTCGCTGCACGGGCTGGTCCGGCACATGGCCGAGGTGGAGCGGAACTGGTTCACCCGAGGCCTGCTGTCCATGGCCGATGCGCCGTTCATCTGGCACAAGCCCGGCGGCGTTGATGACGAACTCGTGCCGCTTGACGACGCTGACTGGACGGCAGACCTGGCCGCCTGGCAAGCGGAGTGCGATCAGAGCCAGGCCGCGGCCGAGGACAAGGACCTTGGCTACGAGGGAACCTTCGAAGGCAAGCCGCTATCGCTGCGCTGGATCTACCTGCACATGATCGAGGAGTACGCGCGGCACAACGGTCATGCCGACCTCATCCGCGAGCTCCTGGATGGTGCCGTCGGCCGGTAACCGGGGCCGGGCTCTGGCCCGCTCTGGGCCAGGGCTGTCCTTTGGCCTGCTTCGGCTGCCAGCGCTCGCTCGATCCTTGCCGTAACTTCGCTGGGCATGGCCGGGAGATCGTCGCTTGGCCTCAGCCTGCTGCGGTGCACGGTCGTCTCCGGTTCGCTTTCAGGGGCAAACAGGACTGTGCTGGACTTCATGACGGTGATCCTCCCCAACCGAAACCACGACCTACTCGCGCCGAGGGCTGCGCGGCAAGGGCAGCGGCCGCCTGGCTGCCCCCTCCTGCGCGGCGGGCGATGCCCCCCAACCGCCGCCGCTCTGCGGTCTATCAGACAGTTGGTGCGTGCAGAGCGAGCGCGGGTCCTATGGAGGCGCTGTGGAGGCAGGTGATCGCGCCTTGCCCGCTGGGCCGAAGGACGACCATGAGGGCGCTGAAGTCGGCATGATATGCGGAGATCGGTAGACATCAGAGGAGATCGCGCCGTGCCGCTTGAGGCGTCAGTAGAGCCGCTCCGCCGTTGGGACCCGGAACAGGTCGGCGGATACGTAATCATCGGGCGGCTGGGCGCTGGCGCGATGGGCCAGGTGTATCTGGGCCGGTCGGCAGCAGGACGACTGGTCGCGATCAAGATGATCAAGGCTGAGCTGGCCGAGGAACCTGACTTCCGGACCCGGTTCGGGCAGGAGGTCGCCGCGGCGCGGCGAGTCAGCGGCGCGTTCACGGCCGCGGTCGTGGCGGCCGACTCCGAGGCGGACGTACCCTGGCTGGCCACGGTCTACGTGCCAGCGCCGTCGCTGAGCACCCTCGTGCGCAGCTGCGGTCCGTTGCCCGAGCATGCCGTCCGGTGGCTCGCGGCCGGCTGTGCCGAAGCGCTGGAGTCGATCCACAGAGCCGGCCTCGTGCACCGCGACGTGAAACCGTCCAATGTCCTGGTTTCGCCCGATGGCCCGCGGGTCATCGACTTCGGACTGGCCAGGGCAGCTGAGCGAGTCCAGCTCACGGTAACGCGCGGCAGCGTGGGGACCCCGGCCTACATGGCTCCCGAGCAGGCCAGGGATAACCGGCAGGCAACATCGGCGAGCGACATCTACTCGCTGGGCGCGACGATGCTGTTCGCCGCCACTGGCCGGGCGCCGTATCGGGGCGAGACAGTGATGGATGTGCTGGTGAGGCTGGCGACCGAGCCACCGGACCTCAGCGCGCTGCCCGCGGGACTCACCGAACTCGTCGCGGCTTGCCTTGAGCGCGATCCGCGCGCCAGGCCGACATCGGCGGCAATTGTGGCCCGACTTGCTCCCGGCCTGGCTGCCGACGGGGAAGGCAGCTCGGCGCCACTGCCGCCCGCGGCGCTCCAGCTGATTAACGACTACCGGCGGGCTCCCTGGCCGCCGGCCGGCGCTGATGCCGAGATAGCTGGCGAGGCGACCGTTGGCTCGCAGCCCGCGGCCCAGGGGCTGGGTGCGCCGCGCACCCGCCAGCAGGTGCCAGCGGGCCGCGGGCCGGACCCGCGAGCGTCGGCCGCCCCACACGGCCGGCGGTTCCTGCTGGTGGCGGTTTGCACCATGGCCGCGGCCGCGCTCGTCGGCGGGGGCTGGGCAATCGGCGCTCAAAAGCCGCCGGAGCCATCAGCTCAGTCCCGGCAGCACCCGTCGCAGTCAGTGCGGTCGCAGCAGTCATCGCCGTCGCAGCAGCCGGCCGGGTCGCAGCAGTCGGCACCATCGCAGTCGGCGCAGCTCGGGCCCGTCATCGGGCCCCCGCCACAGGGCCAGCCCCCGAATCAGGCCCTCGCCAATGCACCGGGGAAACCGGCTATCTTCCTTAACCAGGATATCGGCGACAGTCGCACAACATTTGTCGTCCACGGGCAGGGCTGGCCGCCGGGCAAGCCAGTCACGGTGACTTTGGTTGGAATCCGGTCCTCGCCCATCCGGCCGGTGGCCGACTTGATGGGCACGTTCAATTATGCGATCAACCAGGATCACGAATTCCTGCCCGGCGGCCTGCCGAATGGTCTGTATACGATCCGCGTAACCGACGCCGAGGGCGCTCGCGCGATCGCTCGGTTCAGCGTCCAGCGCCAGTAGCACGGCCGGGGCCTTCGGCCAGATCGTCCGCCGGGGCTAGCGGCGTCAGTTGGCCGGTGTCCACCAAAGGTCTTCCTGCCGTGAGCACCATGCCGGATCGCCGATCCGGTCGAGATCGGCCGCGGTTATGACGCCGTTCTCGATCAGCGCGCCGACGGCTACCTCGTCGGACAGCCGCACGTCTGGCCGGGCTAGGCCGCGTTCGTGGATCTTGCGGCGCAGCACCTTGAGGTGCTCCCCGACCCGGGCGGACAGCCTGTCGCGGAACGCCGGGTCAGCGTCGAAGCACTCGATCTCGTGATGGGCATCGGTCACCTGGAGCGCCGCGCGGGCAATCTCCGGCGTGCGCGGCAGTGGCGTGCTCCGCGCGGGGTCCACTAGCCACGGGCGGCACCACAACAGCGCGACCAGGAAGAGCTTGGTGTTCGGGTCGAGGTACAGCGGCAGCAGGGTCGCGTCGCCGTCTGCACGCACGCCCGCCGTGTCGGCGCCACGGGCTGCCCCCGTTCCGGCCGCCACGACCAGTCGCAGCGGCACGCCATCGTCGAGCATGGAGCGCGATCCCACCAGGGCGGTGCCCTCCTGCAGAAACCACCCTTCCGATGGCTCCTCGGCCTCGCCCATTCGCGGAAGGCGTACCCGGTAGCCGTCACCCTCTGCATACAGCGCATGCGTGTGGCTGAGGTTCGCCACCCAGGCGCCGCCCGCCACAGCGTTGATCGCGCCAGCCCGCCGCGACAGCCCGCGGCCCGCGGGAATCACCAGGTCGGCGTCCGGGCCTCGGCCGAACACCAGGCGAGTGCCTTCGGGAATCATGGTCACGGCACCGGACGAGGTCGTGACATACGCCGTCGCGGCAGTCGACGGCGGGTGAGAGTCGAGCGCCATCTGCATCTGCCAGTCCTTGCGTGTGCTACGAGAGGTCGGCTGTCTTCGTCCCGATCGGCCGCGGTAGGGCGCATCCTAGGCCGGCGCCCGTGCCCGCCGCATCCCGGAGTTCGGGGATAGCCCGGCGGAGCCTGTTGCCGGTTTACTCCTTGCAACCAGGGCGAGGCCGTCCTGCGGCGGTGTTCCGTATCGTCGGCCGAGCGCCGACGAACGGGTCAAGGCCAGTGTGCCGGGAGTTGGGGGGGACCAGCAGATCCGGCCAATCGGCCTCGCCCTGGGCCGCCAGGCGGCAAGGCCGGCCCGCTTATGCGACTTGCACCGAGCGCTTCGCCAGGCCCAGCCAGTAGCCGGCGATGGTCGTGACGGGCGCTGGCTCGTCAGCGGCGCCGAGAGTGACGAACATCGGCGCGTAGTGCTCGGTCGTCGGATGCGCATATCGTGCCGCCGGTGCGCCGCGGAAGCTTGCCAGCGCGTCCACGTCGCCCGCTTCCAGCGCGTCCGCGGCCCAGTGATCAAACTCGGCCGACCAGGCTGGCGGCGGCGCGTTGAAGCGGAAGTCGCGCAGGAACGGCAGCCCGTGCGTGAGGAAACCGCTGCCCATGATCAGCACGCCCTCGTCCCGCAGCGGGCGCAGCGCAGCACCGACCCGTAGCAGCCGCTGCGGATCCAGGCTCGGCATGGATATTTGCAGCACCGGGACGCCGGCGTCCGGGTACATGACGGTGAGCGGCACGTAGGCACCGTGGTCGAGCCCTCGATCTGGCACGTCAGCAACCTGCTCCTGGCTAGCCAGAAGCACCCTGACCCGGTCGGCCAGATCCGGCGCGCCGGGAGCGGGGTAGCGGGCCTGGTAGTAACGCTCGGGAAACCCGTAGAAGTCATAGGTCAGCGGCGCCGCGTCGGCGGTCGCGCCGATGGCCAGCGGCGCGTTCTCCCAGTGCGCGGACACGACGAGGATCGCGGTTGGCCGCGGCAGCGCCCTGGCCCAGGCCTCGAGCTGCACTACCCACAGGGGGTCGTCGACCAGCGGTGGCGCGCCATGGCCCAGGTACACGGCAGGCATCCGGCCCGGCCGGATTGCCGCCGATGCGCTCCTGGTGACCTGGTCTGCTGCGTCCTGCGGCACTGGCTCGTGGTCGGGTGCCTGCCCGGTCAGTTCCTCGTCCATCTCGCCTCCGTCGATCTCGGCCCCCGCCGCACGGCGCGAATCGGCGATGGTCGCTGCCATGACCGTAACCCGGGCCATGCGGTCAGCCGGGGCTGACCGCATGGGCAAGATGACTGAGTGCGCGTTGTCGTGCTCTCCGATACACATGCGCCGCGGCGGTGGAAGGCCTGCCCGGCGGAAGTCGCCGCGCACCTGCGCCGGGCTGACCGGATCCTGCACGCCGGCGATGCCTGCACCGCCGCGGTTCTGCAGGAGCTGGCGCAGTACGCGCCGGTACGCGCCGTCCTCGGTAACAACGATGGCCCGGACGTGGCGGAGTGGGGCGCCGAGCCAACGCTCCAGCTCGACCTCGACGGCCTCGCGGTCGCGATGATTCATGACAGCGGGCAGGCCAGCGGGCGGCTGGCCCGGATGCGGCGGGTGTTCCCGGCCGCCGACCTAGTCGTGTTCGGGCACTCGCATATTCCGCTCGATCAGAGCGAGGCGGGATTGCGCATCTTCAACCCCGGCTCGCCGACGGACCGGCGGCGGCAGCCGCATGGCACGATCGGCGTGCTGACCATCGAGACCGGCCGTCTCATTGAGGCTCGGCTCATCGCTGTGACCTGAAGCTGGGTCGCCGGTCGGCTATCGGTACTGAAGAACGGCCGGGCCCGGGCCATCAGGTTCAGTACGCTCTTGCGCGCTCTGTGCCGAACTCGGCTGCCAGCCCGGCGATCTGCTGCGCTACGAGCCGGCTCCGCGATTCGAGTCCGCGTCCGCTGACGTGCCAGTTGCGCGCAGCTGAGCCTGGGAAGCGCTGAGCGGATAACCGGGGTTGCGCTCTGGCGTTAGCCAGACGACACCGAGCGGCGGGATGCTGAGCTCCGCCGACGCGGGCCGTCCGTGCCATGACTCGTTGGTGGCCGCCAGCCGGCCGAGGTTACCCACCCCGCTGCCGCCGTAGACTTCCGCGTCGGTGTTGAGCACCTCGGTCCAGCCGCCGGCGGACGGCAATCCGATGCGGTAAGCGTGATGCGGCGTCGCGGAGAAGTTAGCGACGCACGCGAGCACGCTGCCGTCGGAGCCGAAGCGCAGGAATGACAGCACGTTGGCGGACGCGTCCCTGGCGTCGATCCACTCAAAGCCCGCCTGGGAGCTGTCCTGCTGCCAGAGCGCGGGCTGTTTCGCGTAGACCCGGTTGAGATCCTTGACGAGCTGCTGCACGCCCGCATGCCGGGGGTACTGCAGCACGTACCATTCCAGCCCCGCCTGCTCGGACCACTCGTCACCCTGGCCGAACTCGCCGCCCATGAACAGCAGCTGCTTGCCGGGATGCGCCCACATGAACGCCAGCAGCGACCTGAGCCCGGCGAACTGCCGCCATTCGTCTCCGGCCATCTTGCGCAGCAGCGAGCCCTTGCCGTGCACGACCTCGTCGTGGGATAGCGGCAGCACGTAGTGCTCGCTGAAGGCATAGACCATCGAGAAGGTCATCTCGTCGTGGTGATAGCTGCGGTGCACCGGGTCACGGCTGAGGTAGGTCAGGGTGTCGTGCATCCAGCCCAGGTTCCACTTCAGGCCGAAGCCGAGCCCGCCGAGGTACACGGGCCTGGTCACGCCTGGCCACGCCGTCGATTCCTCGGCAATCATCGCGATACCTGGTACCCGCTTGTAGCAGGTGGCGTTGACCTCGCGCAGGAACGAGACCGCGTCGAGGTTCTCCCGGCCGCCGAGCGAGTTCGGGGTCCACTCGCCGTCCTTGCGGGAGTAGTCGAGGTAGAGCATGGACGCGACCGCGTCGACGCGCAGCCCGTCCGCGTGAAACTCCTCCAGCCAGTAGATGGCGTTGGCGACCAGAAAGTTGCGCACCTCGGCGCGGCCGAAATCGAAGATAAGCGTGCCCCAGTCCGGGTGCTGGCCGCGCTGCGGGTCGGCATTCTCATACAGCGGGGTCCCGTCGAACTCGGCGAGCGCCCAGCTGTCCCGCGGGAAGTGCGCGGGCACCCAGTCCACGAACACCCCGATGCCGGCCCGATGCAGCGAGTCCACCAGGTGGCGGAACTCGTCCGGCGAGCCGAACCGGGACGTCGGGGCGTAATAAGAGGTCACCTGGTATCCCCAGGAGCCTGCGAACGGATGCTCGGCCACTGGCATGAACTCCACATGGGTGAAGCCCATCTCGGTGACGTAGCTGGTCAGCTGGTCGGCCAGCTCGGTGTAGGACAAGCCGGGTCGCCAGGAGCCCAGGTGCACCTCATAAATGCTCATGGGGCGGGTCAGCAGGTCTGCACTGGCTCTAGCGGTCAGCCAGTCCTGGTCGCCCCAGTCATACCGCGACTGCGTCACCACCGAGGCCGTGGCCGGCGGGTGCTCGGCCAGGCGCGCCATCGGGTCGGCTTTGCGATGCCAGTTCCCGTCCGGACCGCAGATGTCGTACTTGTACTTCGCGCCTTCCCCAACGCCCGGAATCAGCAGTTCCCAGACGCCCGAGCCGCCAAGTGAGCGCATCGGGTGCGCCTGGCCATCCCAGTGGTTGAAGTCTCCGATGACCCGGACGCCGCGGGCGTTCGGCGCCCAGACCGCGAACGAAGTACCGGCCGCCTCGGGCCGGACGCGAGCGCCGAGCACCGTCCAGAGCGCCTCGTGCCTGCCCTCCCCGATCAAGTGCAAGTCGACCTCGCCGAGCGTCGGCAGGTGCCGGTACGGGTCGTCGGAGATGGTTTCCGGCATCCCCGGATAGCCCACCGCCAGGCGGTAATCGGGCACCGCCGGGCCGGGCACGATGGCCGAGAACACGCCCCGGTACACGTGTCGCATGGGCACCCTGGCGCCGCCGGGGAGGACGATCGTCACGGACTCGGCCAGCGGGCGCAGGGCCCTGACGGTCACGCCATCCGGACCGGGATGGCCACCAAGTACGGCGTGCGGGTCATGATGGACGCCGGCCACAAGTGTGTCGATCTCAGCGTGGCTGATCTGATCCGCCGGGGACACGTCTGCGGTCATGCCGACGCCACGAACTCAAGCGGTATGGACAGCCAGGATGGCCGGTGCCGGTATTCGTAGACCACTTCGTAGACCGCCTTCTCCAGCGTTAGCGCGCGTAGCAGTGTCGTTATGACCGGCCGGGTCCGTCGCGCCGCGAGCGGCGTAGCCAGCCAGGAACGCAGCCTGGCAATGACGAGGCCCAGGCGTCGGCCGCAGCGGCCGCGTTGCCGGCATCCGGATGGCCGATGAGCTGGTGCCGGGCCGCATAGTCGAACGAGCGGAGCATGCCCGCGACGTCCTTGAGTGCAGGCGCGAGCGCCCTGCGCTGCGTGAGCGGCAGGGCAGGCTCGCCTTCGAAGTCGAGTGCGACCCAGCCATGTTTGCTGCGCATTACCTGACCCAGATGGTAGTCGCCATGTATTCGCTGCACCGGCACCGGCCCGGCGAGGTCGGCGACGGTGTTGTAGGCCAACCGGATTTTGCTCTCGTGCGTGCTGAGCTCGGGCACGACGGCGATGGCGTCAGTCAGTTTCGTGTTCATGGTGTCGGCGATCGCGGCGAGCTCCGGCCGGCCGAGCTCGCGACCGCCGAACGCCGCCGCCATGTCCGCATGCAGCTCGCCGGTGGCCTCGCCGAGCAGCCGGGCCTCGGCAACGAACGGCATCGCCGAGGATCCGGGCCGCGCATAGCCAGCTGGCGGAGGCTGGCCAGGGCCAGGGACCAGCCGTCGCTCGCGCCGGCGAGGAACTCCGAAAGCACGGCGAGCAGCACCGGCTCGCCGTCCAGGTCGGTCTCGATCCAGCCGTACGGCGTCGCCACTTGCGCTGAGCCGAGCCGGGCAAGGGCATGCGCGACCTCGAGATCGGGGTTGGCGCCGGGAAACAGCCTGCGCAGTACCTTGAGGATCGCCAGGTCGCCGAATACCAGGCTGGTGTTGCTCTGTTCGGCGGTCAGCACCTGGCCGCCTGGCCAGCGGCCGCTCGGACTAGGCGCGGTCGGCTCGCGCACGAACCGCAACCGCCCGACGGTACGCTCCGCGCCGATGCCGCGGGTGAGTTCCTCCGCAAGGTCGCGATCATGCAGTGCGTCATACCAGGTCATGCCGTTCCGCGAGCCGATGACAGCCGCACCGAGCGCCGCGGGCGGCCGTAGCCGACGGCCGACAAGCACCTGGAACCTGGCCGTCGTGCCGTGCACCGGTGTCTGGAGGATCAGGTGGCGCAGCGTCGGGTCGCCGGACCTCAGCGTCACGTCGGAGACGAGGTGCAACTCCGACACAGTGCTGCCGCGGCCAGGGAACCAGCGTTGCGTCGGCAGCCACACCGCGAGCATGTCTAGGAGCGCCATCTCGTCTGCGGCCACGCTCGGGCCGGCCGGACCAGCCTGCTGCGATCCAGGGCTTGCCGGCCCAGCGCTGGCCGCGCCCTTGCCAGCTGGGCGGGCGGCAGTGGATGGCATGCCTGGTGCAGTCATGTCATGCGCAGCCTGGCCGGCCCCGGCGCTTTCGGACACTGTGACCTACTGCCCGGACCGGGACTGGATTATGCGAACCGATATGAGCAATTTGTTCGTCATCGCGGCGGCCGCACCGTTCGGGCCGCATACCGGCGCTCAGCATCGGTCGCCAGGGCCGCCCGCAGTACCGCATCGGCGGCGGCGAGCTGATCCGGGCCGACGCGCCGGGCCACGTCTCGGTTAAGCGCGGTGACAACCTCGACAATCGCGCTTGCGTACGCCTCGCCGATCGGGGTCAGGGCGATGTTCAGGCGGCGGCTGTCGCTGTCATCCCGTTGCGTGCGCGCATAGCCGCGTAGCTCCAGACCGTCGGCAGCCTTCCTGGCCGCCTGTCTAGTCACCGCCAGCGCTCTCCCGAGCTGGCCGATCGAAATCGGACCGCGGCGCAGCAGTCTGAGTACCGCGGCATCGCTGCGGCGGTACCCGGGGTACCCGGCTGCCTCGAGCCGGCTACCCATCTGCTCGACCCAGCTCCGGCGGGCCAGCGCCAGCAAGTCACCCAGCAGGTAGACCTGTGCAGGCGGTGTCGGTGCAGGCGAGTCCGGATCTGCCTGCTCAGGTATTGACGGTTCCGGCACGACTCACCATGGTAGCGATACGCAACTCGGTTGCATATTCTTCGGTCCGCAACTCGATGAGTCCGTGCCGCTCGCATCCGGTGAATGCAGCATCCGCCGGGCGCGCTGCCCGCCCCGGCCTATCGGGACGTGTCCGGGAGGCCGAACCAGGCGATCGTGATCTCCTCGACCGGCCCGCGGGCTAGCTTGCCGGACTGCGCGGCGACTACGCTGCTGGCCTGCCACTCCGGACGGTTTTCTGTCAGGCCACGAAGCAGCCAGAGCTTCGCGCTGCAGTAGTAGTCGATAACTCGCCCGGCGAACATGCTATGCGCCCCCTGCGCGATCACGCACCGCTGGCCGCTGGCCAGTTCCAGGCCCCATGGCTCGCTCAGGCCGGGGCCGCGGCCCTGGCTGGGTATCGCGCCGAGCGGCTCGCGGACCAGCAGCTTGACATCGCCATGCGCCCACGGATACGGCAGGCACAGCACCGTCGGCGTCGCCGCCTTCTCGGCCCAGCACGGGTCATAGATCGAGTTCCCGGCGAAGCACCGGTAGGCCTGGCCGATCGCCTCCGAGCCCGGTTCGCAGGTCGCGCTGGCCGCTGTTGACGCGACCCGGAACCCGCCAGCAGGCGCGCCGTCCGCGGTAACCGGGCTAAGCCGGACGCGCCGGGTCACAAGGCCGGCGCTCGAATGACCCGCCGCCGCGCCGCAAGCCGCGAGCAGGCTCGCCAGGGCCAGGGCGCTGATCATTTTGACGGGGAACGGAGCCGTCCCCGGACTCCGCCGTCCGCACGCGCGCCGTGCCCGGGTAGTCATGCGCAACCTCGGCAGCAAGTCGGCTGGGCGGCCGCCTGCCACGGCCGAATGCCGCAGATCGTATCGGAGCGGCAGCGCCCAGGCGAGAATGGCAGGTGGCAACACGGCAATCGAGCGACGAATCGAGTAGGCCCGAACATGCCCGACGAAAGCCAGGTAACCAATGGACAGGTCGACCTCCGCGACGAGGGGCCGATGATCGTGGCGACCGTCCCGCTGCCGGACTGCACGCCGGAGCGCGCGCTGTCGGCGTTCACTGACCCGGAAATGCTGGCTAGCTGGTGGCGGGGCGCACTGACAGCGGAGCTTGTTCCCGGCGGCGAGTACTCGCGTTTGGTTCGCCGCGATACCAGCGCGGCTCAACGGCCGCGTGCTCGACTACCGGCCAGGCAACTCGCTCGCATTCAGCTGGGCCTGGGAAGGTGAGCTTGGTCCGGCGAGCACCGTCACGGTCACGCGCCGCGCCGGTGGCACCGGGCGGCGCGCAACTGACGATTGAGCACGGACCCCATTCACTTGACGAAACCGACCAGAACGCCCATAAGGAGCACTGGGATGGCTGGGAGTACTTCCTTCCGAGGCTGCAAAGGGCGCTGAGCTAGCTCGCAGGCGGCGGCTCGAGCGTGAGCCAGTAAAAGCCGTGCCCCGGCAGCGTGAGCAGGTAGCTCAGTTCGCCGATAGGAGGGAATGCCACCCCGCCGGTGCATTCGACCGGGACGGCGCCCGCGTACCGGCTTAGGTCGAGCTCGACCGGCTGAGGGAAGCGTGACAGGTTGTTCACGCAGAGCATCCTGTCAGTGCCCGCACCCTCGCCTTCCGAGCCGCGGTACTCCCGGACGAAGGCGAGCACGCTGGGGTTCGACGAGTTGAGCTCGTGGTACTCACCGAGGGCAAAGACTGAGTGCCGTTTGCGGATGTCGATCATTTGGCGGGTCCAGTTGAGCAGCGACCCATTGATGCGCTCCTGCGCTTCGACATTCAGCCCCTGATACCCGTAGATCGGGTCCATGATCAGCGGCAGGTAGAGCCTGGCCGGGTCGCACCGCGAGAATCCCGCGTTCCGGTCCGGCGTCCACTGCATCGGCGTGCGCACGCCGTCCCGGTCACCGAGCCAGATGTTGTCCCCCATGCCGATCTCGTCGCCGTAGTAGATCACCGGCGAGCCGGGCAGCGACAGCAGCAAGGCGGTGAACAGCTCCAGCTGGTTCCTGTCGTTGTCAAGCAGCGGGGCGAGGCGGCGCCGGATCCCGATGTTCGCCTTCATCCGCGGATCGCGCGCGTATTCGGAGTACATATAGTCGCGCTCGTCGTCGGTGACCATTTCCAGGGTCAGCTCGTCGTGGTTGCGCAGGAAGATGCCCCATTGGCAGCCTGACGGAATCTGCGGGGTCTGAGCCATGATCTCAGAGATCGGGTAACGCTGCTCCCGCCGGACCGCCATGAAGATGCGCGGCATCAGCGGGAAATGGAAGGCCATGTGACACTCGTCACCGCCGGCGGACGGATCGCCGAAGTACTCGACCACGTCGGCAGGCCACTGATTCGCCTCGGCGAGTAGCACCCGGTCGGGGTACAGCCTGTCGATCTCGGCCCGGACCCGCTTCAGATACTCGTGCGTCTCCTTCAGGTTCTCGCAGATTGTGCCCTCGCGCTCGTACAAGTACGGCACCGCGTCCAGCCGGAAGCCGTCGATGCCGAGGTCAAGCCAGAACCGCAGCACCTCCACCATGGCGTCCTGGACCCGCGGGTTCTCGTAGTTCAGGTCGGGCTGGTGCGAGAAGAACCGGTGCCAGTAGTACTGGCCGCGGACCTGGTCGTAGGTCCAGTTGGACTGCTCGGTGTCGACGAAGATGACGCGCGCGTCGGCATACCTGTCGTCGCTGTCCGACCAGACGTAGAAGTCGCCCAACGGGCCGTCCGGATCGGATCGCGAAGCCTGGAACCACGGATGCTGGTCGCTGGTGTGGTTCATGACCAGGTCCGCGATGACCCGGATGCCGCGCTGGTGCGCTTGCTCGACCAGCTCGACGAAGTCGCCGATCGTGCCGAACTCCGGCAGGATCGCGGTGAAATCGGCAATGTCGTAGCCGCCATCCTTCAGCGGGGACGCATAGATAGGCAGCAGCCAGATGCAGTCAATGCCAAGCCAGTGCAGATAGTCGAGCCGCTCGATCAGGCCGCGAATGTCGCCCGTGCCATCGCCATTGGAATCGTGAAACCCGCGGATCAGGACCTCGTAAAATACCGCCCGCTGATACCAGCGGGGGTCCCGCGGCTTCTCGAACGAGAATGAGTCGGGTACCGGCTCGTTTCCGCCGCCCCTAAATTCCTGCAACGGGGCCTCTACCGGCGAGCTGTGCTGCCCGCTGGCGTACCCAGACTGATTCACTCCCGCTCTCCCGCCGAAGTTCGATTGTGAGACCAACTACCGCTAGCCGGTCGGCTACACCGTTCCCCTCCTAACAAGAATGCACGAAGGCGGAGACGAAACCGGTTCGCTAGGCCACGGTCAGGATGTGCGCGGGCGCTACGGCCGGGTCGAGCCGGACGTAATTCGCCTGGCCCCAGCGGAACTGCTGGCCGGTGAGCTCGTCGGTGACGGTGAAGCCCGCCGCCGTGTCGATCCCCAGCGCCGCGCCGTCCAGCCAGACAGTAGCCTCTCGCGCGGAGTTGGGATCCAGGTTAACCACGACAATAACGGTGTCGGGCGTGTCGCCGACGTCTGCGCTAACCCGCTTCGAGAAGCACAGAATGTCGGGCTGATCGCTGGCGTGAAATCGCACGTTACGAAGCCAATGCAGGGCCGGGTGCGCTCGCCTGAGCTGATTCAGCCGGGTCAGCAGCGGCGCGAGGGTCAGGCCCAGTTCGGCCGCTTTGTCCCAATCGCGCGGCCGGTAGGAGTACTTCTCCGAATCCAGGTATTCCTCGCTGCCCGGCACGAGCGGGATGTTCTCCGCCAGCTCATAACCCGAATAGACGCCCCACGACGGCGACATCATCGCCGCGAGAACCGCGCGCACAGCGAACGCCTGGGGCCCTGCGTGCTGGAGATATTGGCACAGGATGTCCGGGGTGTTGACGAAGAAGTTCGGCCGCATGTAGGCGGCCGCCGGGCCGGATAGCTCGAGCAGGTACTCAGTCAGCTCGGCCGCCGAGTTACGCCAGGTGAAGTACGTGTAGGACTGATGGAAGCCGATGGCGCCCAGGGTGTGCATCATGGCCGGCCTGGTAAATGCCTCGGACAAGAAGATGACGTCCGGGTCAGTGGCAGCGATATCGGCCAGCAGCCGCTGCCAGAACGGCACCGGCTTGGTGTGCGGATTGTCCACCCGGAAGATCCGGACACCGTGCGCCATCCAGTGCCGGACCAGCCCGGCCACCGCGGCGTAGATGCCGTCGGGGTCATTGTCGAAATTGAGCGGGTAAATGTCCTGGTACTTCTTCGGGGGGTTCTCGGAGTAGGCGATCGTGCCGTCCGCCCGGGTGGTGAACCATTCAGGGTGCCTGGTGACCCAGGGATGATCGGGTGACGCATTCAGGGCGAGGTCCATGGCGACCTCGAGGCCGAGTTCGCTGGCCCTGGCGACAAATGCATCGAAATCGCCGATCGTCCCGAGATCCGGGTGAATCGCGTCATGGCCGCCGTCAGGGGAGCCAATCGCCCACGGCGATCCGGGGTCGCCAGAGGCCGCGGTAAGCGAGTTGTTCTGGCCCTTACGCGCGGTCGTCCCGATCGGGTGCACTGGCGGCAGGTACACCACGTCGAAGCCCATATCGGCGATGGCGTCCAGGCGGCGGGCCGCGGTGCGCAGCGTCCCGGACTGTGGCTTGCGCCGGCGGGTCGGGTCGACCTGGGCACCTTCCGAGCGCGGGAAGAACTCATACCAAGCGCTGAACAGGGACCGCTGCCTGTGCACTATCAGCTCGTAGCTATCGGAGCTTGTCAGCGGGTCGCGCAGCGGGAACCGGGCCAGCGCGTCCTGGACTTGTGGAGTGAGCGCGGCGGCCAGCCGGTCGGCGGCAGGCAAGTCGGCCTTGGTCAGCAGCCGCGCCGTCTTGGTCAGCACTTCCCTGGCGGCCCTGGCGAGCCGGGCGTGGCCCGGCGGCGCATCGCCAGGAACGCTAACCTGCTGGGCAGCGCGGTCGAGCAGCAGGGCGCCCTCGGTCAGCATCAGCTCGGCGTCCTGGCCGATCGGCACCTTGATGGCCGCGTCATGCTGCCAGCGCGCCACCGGGTCGCCCCACGCCTCGACGGCGAAGTGCCATAGGCCCTCGCTCGTTGGTGCCACTTCGGCGCCGTAACGATCGGTGCCGGGGGCTAGCTCGCGCATCCGGACCAGCGGCTGCCGGCGGCCGTCCGGGTCAGTGAGCACCACGCCGGCCCCGAGCATCTCGTGGCCCTCGCGGAAAACCGTGGCGGTGACGGGAAAGCTCTCGCCGGGCACTGCCTTTGCCGGGGAATTCAGCCCGTTGATGCCTGGCACGCGCACCACAGGCTGGACATCGATGATGGGGATCCTGCCGATCACGGATCAAAGCTACCCATCCGTGTGCCAGCCAATGCGGATCAGGGTGTGTGGATGATTCTGGGCGCACGCACGGGGGGCGGAGCTTGCGGCGTGGCGGGTTAGCGGGTTTGCCGGGGGAGCACGGGGGGCGGAGCTTGCGGCGTGGCGGGTTAGCGGGTTTGCCGGGGGGAGCACGGGGGGCGGAGCTTGCGGCGTGGCGGGTTAGCGGGTTTGCCGGGGAGCACGGGGGCGTCCCCCGTGGGTAAGGTCGCTGTCCGTGAGAGCAATCCGCCGGTTCACGATTCATCCGGTCCTGCCGCCAAGCCTGGCTCCGCTGCAGTCGCTGATGCTGAATCTGCGCTGGTCCTGGCATGTGCAGACGCGGGAGTTGTTCGCCGCCATCGATCCGGCTAACCCCGAGCTCGCCCAGCAGGACCCGGTCGCGCTGCTGGCCAGCGTCGCCCAGTCCCGGCTGACTGAACTTGCCGCCGACGACGGCGTACCTGCGGCGGCTCGCCGAGGCCGAAGAGGACCTGTGCGACTACCTGGCCGAGCCGCGCTGGTACCAGGCCGAGAAGGGTGCGGGCGGCGGGCGGCCCACCGCGATTGCCTATTTCTCCCCCGAGTACGGAATCACCGCGGCGCTGCCGCAATACTCGGGCGGCCTCGGGATCCTGGCGGGGGATCATCTCAAGGCCGCGAGCGACCTTGGAGTGCCGCTGATCGGCGTGGGCCTGCTGTACCGGCACGGCTACTTCACCCAGTCGTTGTCGATCGAGGGCTGGCAGGCGGAGCGCTACCCGGCATCTGACCCGAACGGACTGCCTCTCACGCTGCTGCGCGACGCGGCGGGGAACGCGGTCCGGGTATCGGTCGGCCTGGCTGGCGGCACGACGCTGGCGGCCCAGATCTGGGTCGCGCAGGTAGGCCGGGTGCCGTTGCTGCTGCTCGACTCCTACGTCGAAGAGAACAGCCCGGATCTCCAGGAGATCACTGACCGGCTGTATGGCGGCGGCACTGAGCACCGGTTGCGCCAGGAACTGCTGCTCGGCATCGGCGGCGTCCGGGCCGTGCGGGCATACTGTGAGATTACCGGCCATCCGCCGCCTGAGGTCTTCCACACCAATGAGGGACACGCCGGATTCCTCGGCCTCGAGCGCATTCGCGAGTACATGCAGCAGGGACTGGACTTCGACGTCGCGCTTGAGCTGTGCCGGGCCGGCACCGTGTTCACGACCCACACGCCGGTGCCTGCCGGCATCGACAGGTTCCCGCGGGAACTAGTCGCCGGACAGTTCGCCGGCCGCGATGACAGCGGCGCCGGTGCCTTCGCCGCCGCGAATGCTGCCGCGGATGACAGCGGTGAGCGCGATGCGGCAGGTCTGCCGCTGGACCGGGTTCTGGACTTGGGCGCGGAAACGTTCGAAGGCGGGGACCGGGCCGTGTTCAACATGGCGGTCATGGGCATGCGGCTGGCGCAGCGCGTCAACGGGGTCAGCAAGCTGCACGGTAAGGTCTCCCGATCGATGTTCACCGGATTGTGGCCGGGCTTCGATGAATCGGAGGTCCCGATCACTTCGGTGACCAACGGCGTGCACGCCCCGACCTGGGTGGCGCCCGAACTGACGGCCATGGCCGGTGCGGGCCGCCCCGATCCGGCAGCCGCCGATCCCGCCGACGACCCCGCCTTCTGGGACCGGGCGGCGCGTGACCCAGCGCGGGCGTGGGAGCTGCGCCGACTGCTGCGAGCCAGACTGGTGGCTGAAGCCAGGCGCCGCCTGCGTGCGTCCTGGCGCCAGCGGGGCGCGTCCGAGGCAGAGCTGATCTGGACCGACACGGTGCTGGACGACGATGTGCTCACGATCGGTTTCGCGCGCCGGGTGCCGTCCTACAAGCGGCTGACCATGATGCTGCATGATCCCGCCCGGCTCACCGCATTGCTGCTAGACCCGGACCGGCCCGTGCAGATCGTCGTGGCAGGCAAGGCGCACCCGGCCGACGACGGGGGCAAGCAGCTGATCCAGCAGCTCGTCAGGTTCGCCGATCATCCCCAGGTCCGGCACAGGATCGTGTTCCTGCCGGACTACGACATGGCCATGGCGCGGACCCTGGTTCAAGGCTGCGACGTCTGGCTGAACAACCCGCTGCGCCCGCTCGAGGCCTGCGGCACCTCAGGTATGAAGGCAGCGCTGAACGGCGCCCTGAACCTGTCGGTGCTGGATGGCTGGTGGGACGAATGGTACGACGGGCAGAACGGCTGGGCCATTCCGTCAGCCGACGGCGTCACTGATCCAGCGCGGCGGGACGAGGTGGAGGCCGCGGCACTATACGACCTGATCGGCCAGTCCGTGGCGCCGCTGTTTTATGACACAAGCAAGGACGGCTTGCCCGTGCGCTGGCTGGAGATGGTGTCGCACACGTTGCGGACGCTCGGCCCGCGGGCGCAGGCGACCCGGATGGTCCGGCAGTACGTCACGGAGCTCTACGGACCTGCGGCCGCTGCATCGCGCGCGCTGGAAGCGGGCAACGGGAAGCCCTTCGAGGGCGCGCGTCAGCTCGCCGCCTGGAAACGCCGGGTACAGGCGGCCTGGCCGGAAGTACACGTGGGCCACGTAGAGGCGGATGACGGTGACCTCAGCCCCGGCGGGCGGCTCACAGTCAGGGCTAGCGTCACGCTCGGCTCGCTGTCGCCTGATGACGTCACCGTCGAGGCCGTCTACGGCCGCGTCGGAGATTCCGACGAGATCATCGATCCGGTGCGGTCGCCGCTGCGATCGGACGGAACGACGGGCCCCGACGGGACGGCCCGGTACATCGGCGAGGCGGAACTGGGCAAGCCTGGTCCGTTCGGCTATACCGTCCGGGTGCTGCCCAGCCATCCCCTTCTTGCTGGGCCCGCTGAGCTCGGCTTGGTTGCGATGCCTGATGCACCGGTCGGAATGGTCAACGGCGACTTGCGCTAGTCATTGCCGGGGATACCTTTTCAAAGGCGGTGTTTACTGCCTTCGGCTTTTCGGTCGGCTCAAGCGCGGCGAGCTCCGTTAACTGCGTTGTAAGCGCGACATAAGCACCTAGAAATCATGGCGGGCTAGTAAACCACTGACCTGGCGCCGACGTCCTGATAGCAACTGACAGGACTGGGCAGCCAAGGGAGTTTCCTCACGTGCCAGCCAGAACGCCAGCAAAATCAACGGTCGTTGTGACATCCTGTGATAGAACGCTGTCGTTCGGTGACGGTCATGCATCGTCACGTTATGTAATCACTCCATTACCGTCGAGTGCGAGAGGACTCTCCTCGTGAGAACTGAGATCAAGCAGGACAACCGCCTCCTCACCCCGGCTGAAGTTGCCGCAATGCTTCGCGTCGACCCCAAGACCGTAACTCGGTGGGCACGCGGCGGAAAGCTCTCATCAATCCGCACGCCCGGTGGCCACCGCCGTTACAGCGAGAGCGAGGTGCGCAATTTCCTGAATGGCTGGCATGGCGTTTCGCTGCCGCGCGCATCCGGGGAGTGACCGGGCTGGTAGCTGCCCCGGCGACGGCCCTGAGTCTGCCCGGCTGGCACCGGCCCGCCGGTTCCACGTCTGCTAGCTCGCCGGGGTGGTGAGCGGCTCGCGACGATAACTCCGGCCTCGCGTAGCGCTTGGGCTTCAATCGTCTGGCTGGCCCTGCGTACTATCGTGGCTCGGCATCGGAGGTGCATCGTGGGCGAGCTGGTCCGGGTAGAGATCGACCAGGCGGTGGCGACTATCACGCTGAGTCGTCCGCCAATGAACGCGCTGGGCGCTGAGCTTCAAGATCAGCTCGCCGCCGCCGCCGCACAGGTTGGCGCTGACCCGCAGGTTCGGGCGGTCGTCATCTACGGCGGCGAGCGATTGTTCGCGGCGGGCGCTGACATCAAGGAAATGTCGGAAGCCAGTTATGCCCAGATGCTGCAGGACAGCAAGCGACTGCAGGATTCGCTCACCGCGGTGGCACGGATCAGCAAGCCCGTGATCGCCGCGGTAACCGGGTATGCCCTCGGCGGCGGCCTGGAACTCGCGCTGTGCGCAGACTTCCGGGTGCTTGGCGAGAGCGCGAAGGTCGGCCAGCCCGAGATCCTGCTCGGCCTCATTCCCGGCGCTGGCGGAACGCAACGGCTGCCCAGGCTGATCGGACCGGCCATGGCGAAGGACCTGATCTTCACGGGCCGGTTTGTCGACGCTGCTGAGGCGCTCGCTATCGGGCTTGCCAACAAGGTCGTGCCAGACGAGCAGGTCTATCCGGCCGCTTGCGAGATGGCGTCGCGCTACGCAAACGGCCCGGCGATCGCCATCGCGGCGGCCAAGCAGGCCATCGACGCTGGCCTCGACACCGATCTGGAAACCGGGCTTGAATTCGAGCGGATCAGCTTCGCCGGGCTGTTCGCCACGCAGGACGCCAAGGCCGGCATGCGCAGTTTCCTGGAGAATGGGCCGGGGAAGGCGGTCTTCTCCGGCAGCTAACCGACATGGCGGCGGAGCGGCGCTATGCGGGAAGATGATCAGAGTTGACCATCGGCAGTGCCGGGAACGGCGGCCGCAGATGCGGCCCGCGGATAAGGATGCAGCAGCGATGACGGAGCCAGCAGACAACTTGTCGCTGGATATGGTGACGGCCGCGCTTCGCGCGGACAGCAGCGACATCGCGATCTACGCGAGAGTCCTGACCGAGTCGCTCGGCGAGGCACTGCCGGTCGGCACCGTGACGGTTGACCGGGACAGGTCGGTCTCGGACCGGATGAAGGGCCGGCCTGGCACGGTGACAAAGATCACTGTCCGGCTTGGTGAGCAGGTTATGACCCTTGGCCTGGCCAAAGGGGTGCCTGCGGCCGAGATATGCCGGGAAGTCAGGGGAGTGGTGCTGTCCAGGCAGCCGGTTCCGGTCGGCCAGTGGGCGAACGAGCTCGCCAAGGCGCTGGTCAGCCATGCGGAGCAGAATGCGGCCACTGCTGACGCCCTGCGCCGCCTGGTGACCGGAGGGCTAGCTCGACCGCGCCGTCAGTTCACCCCGGATCGGGTGCGCCGTAGGCTGTGTGCCTATGAGCGCCCATGCGGGGGAGGAACGGCTGGGCCCATACCGCCTGCACGCGCAGCTTGGCGAGGGCGGGATGGGCGTCGTTTACCTTGCCAGCGGTCCGTCCGGCGAGCAGGTTGCCGTCAAGGTCCTTCGCCAGGGGATCCCGGCCGAAGCCACGGCCAGGAGGCGCCTGGCCCGCGAGGTCGACATTATGCGGCGCGTGCATAGCCCGTACGTGGCCGAGGTGCTCGACGCTGACGTCGAGGGCAGCCCACCCTACATCGTCACCCGTTACGTCGCGGGACGGACGCTGGAGGACGTCGTAGCGGCCAGCGGGCCGATCACTGGCCCGGCACTGGCCCGGCTCGCGAGCGGACTAGCCAGTGCCCTGGTCGCCGTGCACGACGCGGGCATCGTGCACCGGGATCTCAAGCCGGGCAACGTCATGCTGGTCGACAGCGAGCCGGTGGTCATCGACTTCGGTATCGCGCAAGCCCCGGACGCCACCCGTCTGACCATGACCGGCATGTTCATGGGCACCCCTGGCTATCTGGCGCCCGAGATAATCGAAGGCCGCACCAGCGGCCCGGCGGCCGACATCCACTCCTGGGGGGCGACGCTGGCGTACGCGGCCACCGGGCGCCCGCCGTTTGGCACCGGCCAGTTCGAGGCGATCTTCTATCGCATCGTGCACGGCCAGCCCGAGCTTGCCGAGATGCCGGCGGCGCTCTCGCCGCTGGTGCTCGCGGCGCTGGCCAGGGACCCTGCGCGCCGTCCATCGGCGGCTGAGCTGGCACAACTGTGCGCCGCGCTGGACGCGACCGGCCTGGTGCCCGGACCCGCGGGCATGCCGCCGCACCCAATGACCGCGATAGCGCATCCGGTAACGCTGCGAGCGCATCCGGTGACCGAGCACGTGCAACCGGCTCACGGCCCAGGCATACCGGAAGCAGCTCCGGGCCTATCTGGGGCGCTAGCGGATGCGGCACCATCGGCTCTGACAGCCCAGGACATCAGCCCCCAACCGGGCCTCGCCGCCGCGGCGGCTGCGCCGATGGCCCTACCGCCGGCTCCGCCATCGCCAGCCTGGCCCGGTACCCGGCCGATCGCGACGCCCGCTGACGATTTCGCCGATTTGCTACCTCCCGTTAGATACGGGCAGCCGAACGGCTCCGGCGGCGCCGCGCAGCGGGCCGAGCTTGCGCCTCGGCTCGGCTACCCGAATCCGGCGCCGGCGGGCAGCGGGCCCGACCCTGGGGTAACCGGCTACGGCACCCCGGCCGGATCAGGGGACTGGGCCAGCGCCGGGGCAGCCCCGTCGCCGGAGCTGGCCAGGCCTGGTAGCGGGCTGGCCGCCGGGAGCGGCTCGGCACCGGCCCGGCGCCTGCTGGTCATCGCGACGGGGGCTGCGCTCGTGGCCGTCAGCGTCCTACTGCCGCTAGCGGGCACGATCGTCGTCCTGGCGGTGCTCGTCATGCTGCGCGCCACTGACGTCACGACCGGGTGGCTGGCCAAGCGCAGGTCCGCCCGTGGCCCGCGGCGGAGCGATCCAGTCGCGGCGTCCGCGTTCTATCCGTGGGCGGTGTGCCGCTCGGCGTTCCGTTTCCTGCTGCTCAGCCCGCTGGCAGTGCTCTGCGGAGCTGCCGCCGCCGTGCTGACGATCGTGGTGACTGGATCCACTTCGCTGCCAAGAGCGGGCGGATACGCGGTCGGCGCGATCGTGGCGTGCTACTTCCTGGGACCCGGCAGCGCGGGCTGCCGCAGGCCGCTCAGCAGGTTCTACGGCGCGGTCACTCGCACGCTGCCGGCCGCCGTGCTTGCCACGCTCGGAGTGGTGGCTCTAGCGGTTGTCATGGTGGCGGCGGCCGCCACGCTAGCGCCTGGTTACTGGCCCGACCAGCATCTGGGCCATCAGCTGCAGATGTCGACGATCTTGCATCCGGGCCTGAGCCACCTGACCGGAAACGTGACCGAGATCGGCAGGAAGCTGGTGCACTGGTTCGGCCGCAACGGCTGACGCCCGGCCGCGGAGACGCCAGCGAGATGGTCGGATCTGCAGGGCTAGCTGGCCAGCTGCGCTGGGCCAGAGTGGGTGATGGTCGGCTGGGTGTCAGCTGGCTGGCCCTGTGCTGGCTGGCCCTGTGCTGGCTGGCCCTGTGCTGGCTGGCCCTGTGCTGGCTGGCCCGTGCTGGCTGCCTGTGCTGGCTGGCCCTGTGCTGGCTGGCGCTGTGCTGGCTGGCCCTGCGCTAGCTGGCGCTGCTGCTGTGGCTGGGCGGTCCTGGCTTCGCGGCGCGTCCGCGGCAACGGCCGAACTAGCCCCAGGGCCACGATCTCGTTGGCCAGCCGCACCCGCCGGTTCGGTCCCTCGGGGATGCGGAGCTTCTGGTAGAGCCGAAGCAGGTGCTGCTTCACCGCGGCTTCCGTCACGACAAGGTCCGCGGCAATGTCCCGTGCCGTAGCGGGAGCGACAAACGCGTCCTCGCAGAGCGCGGGCTTGCAGAGGGCGGCGACGACGTCGATCTCGCGCCGGGTCAGCTCTGGCGTCGCCGAGCGGCGCGGGTCGGTCTCTGGTAGTACTTCCTCGCTGGGCAGGCCGCCAACCCGACAGCGCTGCGAGCCGAACGACAGCACGTCCCCGTTCTCGAGCAGTCGCTGGGCGACCACCTTGCCGTTAACCCGGGTGCCATGCCGAGATAAGCCCAGATCGCTGACGTAGGCGTACGGTCCGCGGCGGATGATCTCTGCATGCAGCTTGGACACGCTTGGGTGATCTAGCTGGACGTCGACCGCACAACCACGCCCGATCGTGGTCACGTATGGGCGCAGCCTCATAACGGCGCCGGTGCTCTCGATCCGCAGGTGGGGGGTTTCCATGGAGTTTCTCCGGCATGTCCGGGTAGCAAGCCGCGTATCACTTGCGGGATACCCAGCCTTTGCCTCGGCTATGCGCGGGAATGGGACGGGAGCCAGCGCGGGCCTGCAAGCCAGCACTCTGGCGGGAACGGGGCCAGCGTCGGGCGGTGCGGATGCCAGCCGGCCAAGTCGGGAGAAGCCGGGCGACGGAAATACCCGGCGACGGAAGTACACTGCGCAGCGAGCGTGCGCGAGGAGGGCATATGGCGGAGGAGCCGTCGCGGGGCCTGGCCGACGTAGTTGCGGCATCTACTGCCCTCAGCGATATCGATGGCCGGGCCGGCCGACTGTTTTACCGCGGCTACGACATCAATGACCTCGCGGGCCACTCCAGTTTCGAGGAGATCGCCTTCCTGCTGCAGCGCGGCCACGCGCCGAACCGAGGCGAGCTGGACGGCTATCGCGCCGAGCTAGCAGCCGGGCGGGCGCTGGGATCGCTGGCCTTGCAGGACTTGGACGGCGTTGCCCGCCACCAGCAGCCGATGGAGGCATTGCGCAGTCTGGTGTCCCTGGGCAGCGCGGGCGATCCTGATGCTGAGTCCAACGACCCGGCGGCCAACTCGCGGAAGGCCGCCCGCCTCACCGCACAGCAGCCGGTCCTGATCGCGGCCTACCACGCGGCGCGCACTGACCGTGAGCTGCCAGAAGCCGACCCCAGCGTGGGGATCGCCGCGAATTTCCTGATGCAACTGTCGGGCGTGCGGCCGAAGCAGCGCGCTGCCGAGTGCTTCGACACCTGCCTGGTGCTGCACGCGGATCACACCATGAACGCCTCGACCTTCGCGGCACGGGTGTGCGCCGCGACGCTGTCCGACATGCACTCGGCCGTAGCGGCCGCCATCGGCACGCTCAAGGGACCGCTGCACGGCGGAGCAAATGAGCAGGTCATGCGGGGATTGGAGGCCATCAGGCAGGCAGCTGGGGACCCGCTTGAGGCTGTCAGCAGCCAGGTCAGCCAGCGCCTTGCGCACGGCGAGAAGATCATGGGCTTCGGGCACCGCGTATACAAGACCGAGGACCCCAGGGCCACTCACCTGCGGCGCATGTCGGCAGAGCTCGCCACCGAGAGCGGAGACGACACCTACTACCGGATGTCACGCCGGATGGAAGAGGTCGTGCTAGCAGAAAAAGGCCTGTACCCGAACGTGGACTTCTTCGCCGCAACTGTGTACCACTACCTGGGTATCCCGACTGACCTGTTCACCCCTGTCTTCTCGGCCAGCAGAATGGCGGGCTGGACCGCGCATGTCATTGAGCAGCACGCGGACAACCGGCTGATCCGGCCAGACAGTGAGTACATCGGGGAGAGCGGGCTGACCTGGGTCCCGATCGAGGCCCGATGAAGCACGCGGCGAAGCCAGCAGCACGCCAGCCCAGGGAGCCTGGCCGCCGCACGGTGATAAATCAGCTTCCTTACTGGATCGTGCTCGCCGGCATCGGCGTCGGGCTCGCGACGATGCGCGGCAATATGCAATCGGTGAAGAGCGGTACGTTGGTGATAGCGGGCGCACTGCTAGCAGGTGCGATCGCCAGGGTCGTGCTGCCGGACGGCCGGGCCGGAATGCTCGGGTCCCGACGGCGGCTGCTCGACGTGGCGGCGCTGGCTGCGCTGGGCGTCGGCTTGCTGATTGCCGGACTGGTCGCCAAGGTGCCGGGCTGAGTACCGCCTGGACCGACGCGCGAGTCTGGGCCAGCGCAAGGAACCGGGTGTCAGGTCCCGGTCTGGTTTCGTCCTGGCAATGATGCCGGCGCGATGAAGGGAATGCGGCTGTAATGGCGAAGATAAAAGTGCTCAACCCCGTTGTTGAGCTCGACGGCGACGAGATGACCCGGATCATCTGGCATTTCATCAAGGACCAGCTGATCTTGCCTTACCTTGAAATGGATCTTGAATACTACGACCTGTCCATCGAGAACCGCGACGCGACAGACGACCAGGTCACGATCGACGCGGCGAACGCAATCAAACGCCACGGTGTAGGCGTTAAGTGCGCAACCATCACGCCGGACGAGGATCGGGTGGTGGAATTCGGGCTGAAGAAGATGTGGCGCTCGCCCAATGGCACGATCCGCAACATCCTGGGCGGCGTGGTCTTCCGCGAGCCGATCGTCGTCTCGAGCATCCCGCGCTTCGTTCCGGGCTGGACCGAACCCATCGTGATCGGCCGGCACGCGCACGGCGACCAGTACCGGGCCACCGACTTTGTCGTTCCTGGCGCCGGACGGGTCCGCATCTCTTATCAGCCGACTGACGCCGGGACTGCCCCGATCGACCTGCAGGTGGCAGAATTCGCCGCCAGCGGAATTGCGCTGGGGATGTACAACTTCGACGACTCGATTCGCGACTTCGCCCGAGCGACCATGCGATTCGCGCTCGATCGTCGGCTGCCGCTGTACCTGTCGACCAAGAACACGATCCTGAAGGCCTACGACGGCCGGTTCAAGGACATCTTCGCCGAGGTATTCGAGGCCGAGTTCAAGGCCGAGTTCGAGGCAGCGGGCATCAGTTACGAGCACCGTCTCATCGACGACATGGTCGCGCAGGTAATCAAGGGCAGCGGCGGCATCGTCTGGGCGTGCAAGAACTACGACGGCGACGTCGAGTCCGACATCGTCGCGCAAGGGTTCGGCTCGCTCGGCCTCATGACGAGCGTACTGATGACGCCGGACGGCAAGACCGTGGAGGCGGAGGCAGCCCATGGCACGGTGACCCGGCACTATCGGCAGCACCAGCAGGGCAAGCCCACGTCCACGAACCCGATTGCGTCGATCTTCGCCTGGACCCGAGGCCTCGCGCACCGCGGCAAGCTCGACGGCACCCCCGAGGTTACCGAGTTCGCCGAGACGCTGGAACGTGTCTGCGTTGAGACCGTGCTGGCGGGCAACATGACAAAGGACCTCGCGCTCCTGGTCGGCAAGGGCACTCCCTACCTGACCACCGAGGAGTTCTTGTCCGCCCTGGACGAGAACTTGCGCGCGGTGATGGCGGTGTCCTGACGCCACCACGGCCGCAGCCTGCGCAGCCTGACTCCGCGCAGGACAAATCGGCTGGAAGTCAGCCACAGCAGCGCAGTTGGATAAGGAGATCACGAGATATGGCCCGCACAGGGAAGGTAACGGTCGTCGGAGCCGGGTTCTACGGCTCGACAACGGCGCAGCGCCTCGCCGAGTACGACGTCTTCGACGAGGTCGTGCTGACTGACATCGTCGAAGGCAAGCCCGAGGGCCTGGCCCTGGACATGAACCAGTCGCGCCCGATTGAGGGCTTCGAGACGAAGGTGACCGGTCAGACGACCGGGCAGGCTGGTGAAGGGTACGAAGCGATCGCCGGCTCCGGCATCGTGATCATCACGGCCGGCCTGCCACGCAAGCCCGGAATGAGCCGGATGGACCTGATCGGCGTCAACGCCAAGATCGTCCGCAGCGTCACCGAGCAAGTCGTCAAGCACGCGCCTGATGCCGTGCTCATTGTGGTTTCAAATCCGCTGGATGAGATGACCGCGCTGGCCGCCAAGGCTTCCGGCTTTCCCGCGCACCGGGTGGTCGGGCAGGCGGGCATGCTGGACACGGCCCGATTCAGCTATTTCGTCGCTGAGCGCCTCGGCGTCCCGGTGGGCTCGGTGACGACGCTCACGCTCGGCTCGCACGGCGACACCATGGTGCCTGTGCCGTCGGCGTGCTCGGTCGGCGGCAAGCCGCTGGCCGAGTTGCTGAGCGCCGACGACATCGACCAGCTCGTGCAGCGGACTCGCAACGGCGGTGCCGAGATCGTCGCGCTGCTGAAGACCGGCTCGGCCTACTACGCGCCGTCTGCTGCTGCGGCCAGGATGGCTCGCGCAGTGGCCGAGGACTCCGGAGCCGTCATGCCGGTCTGCGCCTGGGTGGACGGGCAGTACGGAATCTCCGGCGTCTACCTCGGCGTCGAGGCCGAGCTGGGCGCGGCGGGCGTCCGGCGGGTGGTCGAGCGGCAGCTGACCGAGTCCGAGCTTGCCGCCCTGCACGAGGCGGCCGATGCGGTCCGCGCCAAGCAGGCCGACGTCGCCAGCCTGTAGGCGCTAGCGCTCACCCGGCCGCTAGCCGCCGGAGCGCCAGCTCGGCATAAAGCGCCGTCCCGGCTGGCAGCACGGTGTCGTCGAACACGGCCTCGGCCGAGTGGTTGAACGGCGCCGTGCTCGCGTCGGCCTCGGCCGGGCACGCGCCGAGCATCAGGAACGCGCCCGGCACCTGCTCGAGCACGTAGGAAAAGTCCTCCGAGCCGGTCAGCGGATCAGGCGCGGCGATATAGCGCCCGTCCCCAAGCACCTCGGCGACGGTCCGCTCGGCGAATGCCAGCTCGCCCGGGTCGTTCACCGTCACCGGGTAGCCATCCGTGAACTCGGCTGTCGCCGCCAGCCCGTGCGCGGTGGCGATATCGCGCGCGAGCCTCGGAGCGGCCTGCGCAACCGCCGCTCGGGCTTGTGGCGAGAACGTGCGGATGGTGGCGACGAAGTGCGCGTCGTCCGGAATTACGTTGTCGGCGGTGCCGGCGTGGAAGGTGCCCACCGTCACCACCACCGGGTCGAACACGTCGAACTGGCGGGTCACCATCGTCTGCAGGGCCAGTACGATCTCGCACGCGGCCGGCACCGGATCGGCCGCGCGATGCGGCTGCGAGCCGTGCCCGCCGCGCCCGCGCACGGTGACGTGCAAGGTGTCGGCCGCGGCCAGGATCGTGCCCGGTCGGCTGGCGACCAGGCCGCCAGGCAGCAGACCGGAGGCAACGTGCAGTGCGTAAGCGGCCACGGGCCGGTCGTCGGCCGCGTCCAGCACACCCTCCGCCAGCATGATGCGGGCGCCGCCGGACCCCTCTTCGCCCGGCTGGAACATGAAGATGACATTGCCGGCCAACTCGCCCTGACGCGCCGAGAGCAGTCGTGCCGCCCCGGCCAGCATGGCGGTGTGCAGATCGTGCCCGCAGGCGTGCATCGCGCCCGCGACCGTCGAGGCGTACGGCACGCCGGACCGCTCGGTCACCGGCAGCGCGTCCATGTCGCCGCGCAGCAAGACGGTCTTGCCCGGCTTGGCACCGCGGAGCACCGCGGTGACCGAGCTCAGGCCCTGGCCGAGGCGGATCTCCAGCGGCAGGCCGGCCAGGGCGTCGGTCACCTTGCGCTGGGTTCGCGGCAGGTCAAGCCCGATCTCCGGCTCGGCGTGAATCGACCTGCGCAACTCCGTCAGATCTGCGGAGATCGCGACAGCATCCTCGTATGTACTGGCCACGGTTCACCTGCTCCATCGTCCCACTGAATTAACTACGCTTCACGCTTGATATCGCGTGATACGGATAAAGACGCTATATGGTTGCAGACCGCCGTGCCTCGGTGGCCAGGCTGCGCGAGTACCGTCCGCGCCAGCGGGCAGACTGCTTAGACTATTGCAAACTACCGCGCAGCGGGGTTCCGGCTGGTGCCGGACCGCGGGGCCTGCAGCGCTCGCGAAGCCGAATAAACGAGGGTCGGGGATCCGGACGTGAATGGCGTCGGCTGGGATATTCTCCTCGTCCTGGCCGTGGTGCTGATCGGCGGCTTCTTTGCCGCCGCGGAGATGGCGCTCGTCTCGCTGCGCGAGGGCCAGGTGCGCGTCCTCAGCAAACGCGGCAAGCGGGGACAGCGAACCGCGCGGCTGGCCCAGGATCCGAACCGGTTCCTGTCCTCGGTTCAGATCGGCGTGACCACTGCGACGCTGCTGTCGGGTGCATTCGGTGCGGCGCTGCTGTCCAACAAACTTAGTAACGAGCTCGTCCGGGCGGGCCTGCCGCGGGACGCGGCCACGCCGCTAGCGCTCATAGCGGTGACCCTGAGTATCTCCTTCTTCACGCTGGTATTCGGCGAGCTCGCACCGAAACGGCTCGCCCTGCAGCGCGCGGAACGGGTCGCGTATTTCGCCGGACCGGTCGTGGACCGGCTGGCCATGCTGGCCCGGCCGCTGGTCTGGCTGCTGTCGAGATCGACGAACCTGGTGGTCCAGCTGCTCGGCGGGGACCCGGCGGCCGGCCGCGGGGTGATGACCGACGAGGAACTCCGCGACCTAGTCGCCGGGCATCAGGCGTTGAGCCCGGACGAACGGCACATCGTGAGTGAGGTCTTCGATGCCGGAAAACGGCAGATTCGCGAAGTACTCGTACCGCGGACCGAGGTAGAGTTCCTGCCCGCGACCATGCCGCTGACCCAGGCTGCCGGCATTGCCGAGAATGCCCGTTACTCCCGGTTCCCGGTCTATCAGGAGTCCTACGACGACGTCATTGGCTTCGTGCACACCCGTGATCTGCTGGATAGCCGGGCGGAGGCCAACTCCCGCATGGTTGGTGAGGTCTGCCGCCCGGTCAAATTCCTGCCGATCAGCAAGATGGTGCTGTCGGCGCTCTCGGAGATGCGCAAGGACCGGGCCCACCTGGCCATCGTCGTGGACGAGTACGGCGGGACTGCCGGGATCGTCACCCTGGAGGACCTAGTCGAGGAGCTGATCGGGGACATCCAGGATGAGTACGACGAGGAAGCGTCCCATCCGCGCCAGTTGCACGGTGGCGAGCTGGAGGTGGACGGCTTGCTCAACCTGGACGAGTTCGCCGAGCAGACCGGGCTGGAGCTGCCGGATGGCCCGTACGAGACCGTCGCGGGCTACCTGCTGGCAGCGCTTGGTCATCTGCCCGACAGTGGCGAGTCAGTCCAGCTGGGCGGGCGTAAACTCACCGTCACCCAGCTGGACGGACGTCGAATCTCCAGGGTCAGGGTCAGCCCGGCGGCAGTGGCAGCGCAGGTGCAGGACACGGCCGGCTAGCACCGCGCCGCCGACTAAACTGCAGGAATGGCGGACGGCGACCTGGACGGCTCGGCCGGGCTGGAATCCGGGCCCGTGCTCGTGGTGGATTTCGGCGCCCAATACGCCCAGCTGATCGCTCGTCGCGTCCGCGAATGCAACGTGTACTCGAGGGTCGTGCCGAGTACCATGCCAACGCCGGAGATGCTGGCCCTGCGCCCGTCGGCTGTCATCTTGTCCGGCGGGCCGTCGTCGGTCTACGCACCGGGCGCCCCGCCCGCCCCGGCCGGCCTGCTCACGGCCGGGGTGCCAGTCCTTGGCATCTGCTATGGCTTCCAGCTGATGGTCCGCGACCTCGGCGGCACCGTTTTCCATACCGGAACGGGGGAGTACGGGGCCACGACGCTGCAGTCGGCGGAAGCCGCCGGCGTCCTGCTGGGCGGCCTGCCGCCCGCGCAGCGGGTCTGGATGTCGCACGGCGACACCTGCGCAGCGGCGCCGCCGGGATTCACGGTCACGGCCTCGACCGCAGGCACTCCGGTTGCGGCCGCCGAGGCGCCGGACCGTGAGCTTTACGGCATGCAGTTTCACCCCGAGGTACTGCACACCGAGCACGGCCTGGCTATGCTGCGCAGCTTCCTGGCCGCCGCCGGCTGCGATCCGACCTGGACCATGCGCGGTGTCATCGAGGAGCAGACCGAGCGGATCGCCGCGCAGGTGGGGGCTGGCCGCGCGATCTGCGGGCTGTCGGGCGGGGTTGACTCCGCGGTCGCGGCCGCGCTCGTGCAACGGGCCATCGGCTCACGGTTGACCTGCGTATTCGTCGATCACGGCTTGCTGCGTTCGGGGGAGGCCGAGCAAGTCGAGAAGGACTTCGTCGCGGCCACCGGGGTCGACCTCAAGGTCGTAGCTGCGGCCGGCGACTTCCTCGGCGCACTGGCCGGCGTTACCGATCCGGAGCAGAAGCGGAAGATCATCGGGCGGGAGTTCATCAGGGCGTTCGAGCATGCCGCTCGCGAGATCGCGGGCGAGCACGAGGACGAGGACGAAGCCGCGTTCCTTGTTCAGGGCACGCTGTATCCCGACGTGGTCGAGTCCGGTGGCGGGACCGGGACGGCGAACATCAAGTCGCACCACAACGTGGGCGGCCTGCCAGAAGATCTGAAGTTCGAGCTGGTTGAACCGTTGCGCGACCTATTCAAGGACGAGGTGCGCCAGGTCGGAGCCGAGCTCGGCCTGCCGGAGGAGATTGTCTGGCGGCAGCCGTTTCCCGGTCCGGGACTGGCCATCAGGATCATCGGCGAGGTGACCGCCGAGCGGCTGCGCATCGCGAAAGCAGCGGACGCCATCGCGCGGGCCGAACTGTCCGCGGCTGGCCTAGACCGGCAGATCTGGCAGTGCCCGGTCGTGCTGCTCGCCGACGTCCGGTCGGTCGGCGTGCAGGGTGACGGGCGTAGCTACGGCTACCCGGTGGTGCTGCGCCCGGTGACCAGCGAGGACGCCATGACGGCCGACTGGGCCCGGTTGCCCGATTCTGTGCTGGCCGCGATCTCGACACGGATCACCAACGAGGTGCCGGAGATCAACCGGGTCGTCCTGGATATCACGAGCAAGCCGCCAGCCACGATTGAGTGGGAGTAGCGGCCAACGGGCAGGGCCGTCGGGATGTGATGCGGCTAGGGCGGAGAAATAGCCGCATAACACCCAACCGACCCGCCGGCTCGGCGACGACTGTGTCCGTTTGGCCCTCAAGATCAGCCATGGATGTGACCGAACTATTGCTACGCGGGCTGTCGCAGGATTCGCGTTGGCTTGGGGGTGGACGGCGGGTGCCAGGTGCCAGTCTGCTGGCTGGTGATCTTGGCTGGGCGAGGGCTGCGGTGTGCAGGCTGGTCAGGCTGGGATGGGTGCCGGGCTGGCAGGCCAGCCGGACCGGCTGGCCAGGGCGTCAGGGCGGCGTGGGTGAGGTGGCCGCTGCTGATGGCCTTGAACAGGTTGGTGGTGGCGGTGATGAACTCCGATTCGCCGCTGGCCTTGGGTTTGCGCGCATGCTGAACTGGCGGAACCTCTTGTTGTGCTTGATGTTGCCGTTGGGGGTCTCGGCGATGTGGCCGCGGTAGCGGTAGGCGTCGATGCCGTCGGCTGTCTGCAGCCGGGCGGCCATGGCGCGGGTGGCCTTTCCGGCCGGGCTGCCGGGCGGCCGGGTCACCGCGGGCTGCCTTCACCAGGTCGCGCAGCTTGCCGGTGGCGATCAGCCGGTCCGGGCCGGAGTGCGGTGAGGTTGTCTTCGGAGCAGTACCCGGCATCGGCCAGGAACAGCCCGATAGGCGAGGCGTAGCCGCCGGCGTCATCGGAGCCGCCGTCCCCGCCGCTGCTGGTGCTGCTGCTGCCAGCATCGTGGTCATCACCATCGCGGCCGCTGCCGCCGTGATGATCGCGGGCGGCGGTGATGAGCGCGGCGGCGTCTGAGCGGCGGCCATCATCGGCGTGAACCAGGTGGTGTCGCCGGTGGTGCCGGTAAGCCGGGTGGCGATGATCAGCCCGTCGGCGCTGGTCACGACCTGAGCGTTGTAGCCCTGGATGAACCCGCCGCCGCGGACCGGCATCAGCCGCGAGTCCGGGTCGGTGATGTTACGCACCGGGCCCGGGCGTTGCGCTCCTTCTCCTTCTGCGCGGCACCGGCCGCGGCCGCGGCCTCCCGCTCGACGGCCCGCTCCAGCCGGGCTTGTGCCTGGCGGACCCGCACGTACCGGCTGGCCGGCACCGGCGGGCAGCCAAGCAGCGAAATGTGGGTCTGTGGCCAGCGACTCGGCGTTGCGCGCCTGCCAGTCATCGATCTTGGCCTGCTGCGCGGTGATGGCCCGTTCCAGGGCGATGCGGGCTGCCTCGACCTCGGCGCCGGCTGGCGGCTTGCCGACCCGCGCGCAGGCCGCCGCCTGGGCCAGGTACTCCTGGCGGGCCCGGTCGCGTTCTGCCTGCGCGGTCTCGCGCTCGCGCGCAGGCGGCCAGCGCGGCCGCGATCCGCTCATCACGCGGCCCGGCCGCCACGCGTCCTCGGGTACCTCATCGCCGCGCAGGCCCGCGCCGAACAGGGCGTCCTCGGCCGCGTCGGTCTCGCCGTGGCGGGCGACGGCCTGCTCGGCCATCTTGCGCAGGCTGTCCTCGGTCCGGTTCGCCGACTTCGACGCCGACGCGGTGATCTTCGTGCCGTCCAGCGCGACCACGCCCAGCCTGCCCATGCCCACAGCCGCGCACAGCGCCAGCACCTGCGCGAAGAACTGCGTGACCGGCCCCGGGAAGCCCGCCCGGAACCGGGCGATCGTCGCGTGATCGGGCAGGTTCCCCGCGCAGATCAGCCGGAACGCAACATCGGTGCCGCACAGCTGCTCGATCCGCCGGGAGGAGGTGACCTGGTTGGCGTACGCCCACACCAGCACCGTCACCAGCATGTCCGGGTCATAACCCGCCGCGCCGGCCCCGCCGGTCCGCCGCAGCGCGTGGAACGCGCTGGTGTCCAGGTGCCCCTCCACTACCCGGATCACCAGGTGCACCGGATGATCAGCCGGCAGCCAGTCCCGCATATCCGGCGGGAACAAGAACGCCTGATCCCGCTCCACCGGACGGTATCTCCTCGCCATGATCCAATCATCTCAAAAGATCATCAACCATCCGGAAAGGCGCGCCGCGTTACGCCACCCGATTCTGCGACAGCCCGTACGGCAATACCTTCTTCACATCCATGGATGATCTTGGCAGGCTTTACGCACGCGATAGCCGGTCATGCCGACCGTTGCGACCATTTACATGGTGAAGCGCAGGTTTCTTGCTGCCCGGTCACCGAGCACCGGATCCCCCGTCCAGGTGATTGTGCCTGCGTCGATTTGGGCTTGGGGGTCTAGGCGGCCGCAGGCTAGCTGCATGAACGTCAGCATGTCCGTCGTCAGTTCTACGTCGGGATTGGCGATCTGGTCGACGACTTTGGCGCGGCCGTCTACCTGCACCGACAGATCGCGCCGGAGCGGGCCGGTTAGGTGGAAGACGATGCTGGTGCCGTCGGGCAGTCCGATCTTCTTCCCGACGATGTAGCCGAGCGAGCCCTCGACCTCGGCCAGGGCAATCTCGGCGCGGGGGCCGGTGTCGTCGGTTGGCCAGCCCAGTGGCGTGGTGATGTCGCGCTCGTGCACCCAGAAGTCGAACACCCGGATCTCCAGGAACCGGCCGTAGGTCTTTACGCCGACGGGCGTCCACGACGACCGCCCCAGGTCGTCCTCACGCAACGCGGCCAGGTCCGCGCGGCGGTCGGCGAAGATGTCGGTTATCCGGCTGGCGAACGACTTGTCGTCGAGCGCCCCAACCTCCTCCTCGTATGCACCGACGCGGCCGAGCGGCGGTAGGTGCTCCGCGCTGTCCGGCAGCCAGCCGGTCATGACGCGCTCCATCATGCCCAGGTGGCTGACCACGTCCCGTGCATTCCAGTCCGGGCATAGCGACTGCGTCGTCCACTGCTGGCCGTCCATCCGCGCGCTGAGCGACTCGATAGCGTCATAGCACTGCCCGAGCGAGTCCCGGATCGTGGCGAGGTCGGTCACGGCGTCTCCTTCTGGATGGTGATCCAGTCCCGAGCCTCCAGATAGGGACGGAACGTGGTCGCGATGGACTCGAGGTCGCCAGCTTGCTTCGGGCGCTGCACCTCATACAGTTTCGGGAACTCGAGCCAGCCTGTCATAAGCTGCCACAGCCGGACCGCGGCGTCGCCAGCCGGCGGGTCGATGAGGACTGGGCCGAACAACGCCACTGCACTGGTGGACACAGCGCCGGCGAACACCAGGGTCGGCACGCCCCAGCCACCGAGGCTGGTCACCCGCTCGTGATCCGCGCGCACTTCGTCGCTGGTAGCCGGATCGCCGATGGCCTGACCGACCAGGTTTGGGTCGAGGCCGAGCTGGCTGACCAGCTCTTCGGCGACTTCCCGGCGATGCGGCTTGCGGCCGTGCACGTGCAGCGCTGAACCGGCTGCCTGGTACCAGCGGTCCAGCAACTCGGGGTCCAGCTGGCGAAGCAGGGCGCCGACGCGCATCATCGACCAGCCGTAGGACCACTCGCGCTCCCACGGGTGCTTCTTGCCCTCGGCCCGGTTGATCTCCTCCAGGCTGAAGAAGCGCCAGCGCACCTGCAAGCCGAGCTGATCGCGAACGTCGCGCATCCAGATCGAGGCCTGGTACGCCCACGGGCACATGATGTCGAAGTGGAAGTCCACGGCGGTGATCTGGTTCCCGGCCCCCTGGCCCGGCGGCGCTGCTGGCATCAGGTGACGCCGGAAGGCATCGTCGTGATGTCCGCGTAGGACTTATTCTCGGCGATGTCGCGCAGCCGTTCCATCGCGTCGAAGACCTCGGTGAAGCTAGTGGTGATGGGCGCGGGGCCCAGCCTGAGCCGGTCCGGCACCCGGTAGTCGCCGATCACCCCGGCGTCGATCAGCGCCTGGCTGATCTGCCACGCATGGTCGTGCCGCAGGGTCACGTGGGCGCCGCGACGGGTAGCGTCGCGCGGCGATGCGAGCGTAAAGCCGTGCGGTGTTAGCCACTGATCAGTCAGCGCAACCAGGTAGCTGGTCAGCGCGATGCTCTTGTCCCGCAGCCTCGCCATGCCCGCCTCGCCGAGCAGCCGCGCCCCTTCCTCGACCGCGACCGCGCCGACGATGTTCGGCGTCCCGGTGAGGAAGGCAGCCATCCCGTCCGCCGGGTCATAACGCGGGCCCATGGCGAACTGGTCGCGCTGGCTGAACCAGCCCCAGATCGGCTGGCGAAGCCCGGCTTGCAGGGCTTCGCGGACGTACAGGAAACCAGGTGCACCCGGCCCGGCATTGACGTATTTGTAGGTGCAGCCGATTGCCATGTCGGCGCCGCTCGCGTCGAGTTCCACCGGCACCGCGCCGACCGAGTGGCACAGGTCCCACAGCATGAGCGCGCCGGCCGAGTGTACGAGCCTGGTCAGTCCCGGCATGTCGGCGAGCGCCCCGCTGCGGAAGGCCACGTGCGACAGGCTGACCAGGGCGGTGCGTTCGTCGATCGCGGCGGCGAGTGCGTGCTCGCTGAGGCCGGCGTCGATGTCGGTGTGGATCAGCCGTAGCTCGCAGCCGCGCTGCGCAGCGACGCCCTCCAGGACGTACCGGTCGGTGGGGAAGTTGTCGTCGTCGGTGACGATGACGTCACGGCCCGGCCGCGCGTCCAGCGCGGCGCAGGCGAGCTTGTACAGGTTGACGGTCACCGAGTCGCAGACCAGTACCTGCCCGGCTGCCGCGCCGACGAGATGCTCGCCGAGCATGTCACCAGCGTCAGCCGGCAGCCGGATCCACCTGTCCCAGGACCTGACCAGGCCGACGCCCCACTCCTGGTCGATGACCTCGGCGACGCGCGCCTGGGTACGCACCGGCAGCGGGCCCAGTGAGTTCCCGTCCAGGTAGATGATGTCCCGGTCCTGGTGCACGAACCGGTCGCGAAATGGCGCGAGCTGATCAGCAGCGTCCAGGGATTCTGCATATGACCGATCTGCCGAGAAAGTCGTCACGCTTACCACCCTAAGGTGAGCCTGTCTGCGCTGACCGCCTACCCGGCAGAGGTGGAGGTAACACTAGGGTCCCCAGGACGCTAGGCTCCCGGCCTCCACGGCGGGCCGCCGTGCCACCGTAGGATCGAAGCGTGTCCGAGGAAGCCGTGCAGCAGTCAGTACAGATCAGTCGCGTCCTGGTTATCGCCGCCCACCCCGACGACGTCGACTTCGGTGCGGCCGGGACGGTAGCGCAGTGGACGGACGCGGGGCTGGACGTGAGCTACTGCATCGTGACCAACGGCGACGCCGGCGGCAGCGACAGGTCCGTGTCCCGAGCCGAGATGGTCGCGATCAGGCAGGCCGAGCAGACTGCCGCGGCAAAGCAGGTCGGCGTGCACGACCTCCATTTCCTCGGGTACCCCGACGGGCGGGTCGAGCCGACCCTCGGCCTGCGCCGCGACCTGGCCAGGGTGATCAGGCTGCTGCGTCCCGACCGCGTCGTCTGCCCGTCGCCGGAGCGCAACTACGTGCGGCTGGGCGTCAGCCATCCTGACCACAGGGCCGTCGGATCGGCCGCTCTTGACGCTATTTACCCGGATTCGCGAAATCCGTTCGCCTTCCCAGCGCTGCTCAACGAGGAAAAGCTCGAGCCGTGGACCGTGCGCGAGGTGTGGATCTCGGGCAGCCCGGCCCCGACGCACTACATCGATATCACCGAGACGTTCGGCCGTAAGATCGCGGCGCTGCGCTCGCACGCCAGCCAGATCTCTGACCCGGTCGGGCTTGAGCAGGCCCTGCGGGGCTGGCTGGGCAAGGCCGCGGAGCAAGGTGGCCTGCCCGCGGGGCGGCTGGCCGAGGTCTTCCAGGTGCTCCAGACCGGTTAGCACCTAGGGCCTGCCGTGGCTGCGGGTCGGATGGCGGCCCCGTTCCCCCAGATCGCCTGGTTCGCATCGCGCGCCAAGTAGGGTGCGGGCAGGTCGGGATCTAGGCGGTTTTGCTCTTACATACGATGTCGCTAGATAAACTAGCCATCACGGGCGATATCTCCCCCGAACTGGGTGTCCGTAGCGATATCACTTGTTCGCTGCCCGTTCACCGGTCGTTAGATGACAAGAAATACGAGTCGAACAGTATGTATTTGCCTGAGGCGGACGCGGCTGCTTCTTGGGCCGCCGCCGGTACGGGAGGGGTTTTGGCATGGCCGTCGCGCTGACGTCTGCCCGGCCGGCGCCGGCGGACGATGACGTTCCGCGCACGGTCGTATCCAGGTGGTCACCAGGCGATGTCATCTTCCGCAACACCCTGCGGGTCGCGGGGCTCTCCACCTTCGCGATCACCGCGCTGATCCTGGCCTTCCTGATCTACCGCGGCATGTGGGCCCTGCGGGCCGACGGGTTCAGCTTCTTCACCAAGCAGGCCTGGATCTTCAACGGCAACGACTTCGGCATCGGCGGCGTGCTGCCGGGCACGCTCATCATCGGCGCGATCGCGAGCCTCATCGCGATTCCGGTCGCGCTCGCTAGCGCGATCTTCATCTCGGAGTACGCGCCGGACCGGCTGCGGCGCCCGCTCATCGCCGTGATCGACCTCATGGCCGCGATCCCGAGCATCGTCTACGGCGTATGGGGCCGGTTCTTCTTCATGCCCCGTGCAATCGGCGTCATGAGCTGGCTGTCCCGGCACGTGAGCTGGTTCCCGCCGTTCCGCACTACCGGTCAGGCCACCGCATCGACATTCGTCGGCTCGCCTGCCATCGCCGGCATGGTGGTCTCGCTGATGGCTATCCCGATCATCACCTCGCTGTCCCGCGAGGTCTTTTCGCAGGCACCGCAAGGCGAGCGGGAGGGCGCGTACGCCCTCGGGTCGACGCGATGGGGCATGGTCAGGACCGTCGTCATCCCGTTCGGGCGGGCCGGAGCGACGGGCGCGTGCATGCTCGGCATCGGCCGCGCGCTGGGCGAGACCATCGCGGTGCTGCTGGTCGTCACCCAGATTCCCACGCTCAACTGGCGCGTGCTGCAAAGCGGCGGTAACTCGATCGCGGCATTCATCGCGGGCAACTGGTCCTTTTCCGGCTACGACCAGCTCTCTGGCCTGATGGCGGCAGGCCTGGCGCTGTTCGCGATTACCCTCACCGTGAACTCGCTGGCCGCCATCATCATCACCAGGTCGCGGTCGGGCGCGGCGACTCAGGACTAGGGATCGATCAGCCGTGAAGGGAGATCAGCCGTGACCACCAGCGGCAGCGGGGAGCAGATCGGCATCGCCGATGCTGCTCCAGCCGGCCTTGCCGATGGCCGGCCTGCTGGTGCGCGGCCGGCCGGCGATACCGCCGGCCCGCTAGTCGGAGCCGATACCCCGCTTCGGCTGAAGCGAGTCACTCCGGAAGATGTGCTGACCGTGGCCGGCGCCGCGGTCGCGTCGCTCGGTCTGACCTGGCTGCTCTACGAGCGGGTCCTGCCGCTGACCGGAGCGCTGGGCCTGTGGATCTGCTGGTACGTGGTCTTCGTGCTGTTCTACCTCGCCATCGCGGGGATGCAGTGGAATCGCCTGGTGGTCAGGGACAAGGCCATGGCGGTCGTGGTGAGCACCGGCGGGATCTTCGCCTGCGTCGTGGTTTTCGACCAGATCGGCTACAGCCTCGTCAAGGGCCTGGCGGCGGTGAGCCACCTGAACTTCTGGACCCAGACGCTGGGCAGCGTCGGGCCGCTGAGCTCGCTCGACGTTGGCGGGATCACGCAAGCGGCCGTCGGATCGCTTGAACAACTGGCGATCGCCACAATTCTCTCTGTCCCGCTCGGCGTCACCGCCGCGGTGTTCCTGGCCGAGGTCGGCGGCCGGCTCGAGCGGCCGGTCCGCACCATTGTCGACGCGATGACCGCGCTGCCGTCGATCATCGCCGGGCTGCTCATCTATGCGCTGGCCGTGCTGACACTGGGACTGCCCAAGTCGGGGGTCGCGGCCGCGCTGGCTATCTCGATTATCATGCTGCCGACCGTGACTCGCGCGTCGGAGGTGGTACTCAGGGTCGTGCCGGGAACGCTGCGCGAAGCCTCGTTCGCGCTGGGCGCCAGTCAATGGCGAACCGTGTGGAAGGTCATCCTGCCCACTGCCCGGTCTGGCCTGTCCACTGCGGTCGTCCTGGCCATGGCGCGCGGCTTCGGTGAGACGGCGCCGGTGATCCTCGTCGCTGGCTACAACATTCACATGAACGCCAACCCGTTCAGCGGCTGGCAGTCCACGCTGACGACCGTCATCTACAACAACACCTTCGTCCAGGGCCAATTCCCGAACTACATCGCCCGCGCGTTCGGGGCTGGCCTCGCGCTGATGATCGTAGTGATCATCCTGTTCACGATCGCTCGCATCCTGGGCGGATCAAGGCCAGGCGAGCTGACCAAGCGCCAGGCCCGCAAGCTCCGGCGAGAGGCGGCCGGCTCATGACCACTGTGCCCAACCCCAACCGAGCAACGAGGACTACCATGCGCTCGCCTGCCGGACGGATCTGCCTCGCTGGCCGGACCTGCGCGGTCACCGGCGTCGTGCTGATGTCGCTCGGCATCGTGGCGCTGCCGTGGGCAGGCGGCCGGGCTGCCGCTGTGGCGGCGAGCCCGGCCCGGTCGGCCACTGCCCTGGCGGCTAGTGCCCGGGCGTCTTCGTCGTCTGCGTCCGCGTCGTCGTCTGCTTCCAGCTCGTCGTCGGCCAGTTCGTCGGCGTCGCCCAGCACGTCGGCCACGCCGACGAAATCGCCATCGGCCAGCCCGACGCCGAGCAGCCGACGACAGAGCCGATAAGCCCAAGCCCAAGCCCAAGCACGGGCACGGGCCGCCGACCGGCCGGCCGCCCACACCGCCTGGCGGCGCCGTCGTGCGCGGGCCTGTCTTGTGGGACTCGGCGGCGAACCGGAACCTCACGCACCCCAGCTACGTTTCGGTCAGTCAGGTGACTGACCTGACGAACCAGGTAGTCCAGGTGACCTGGCGCAACTTCACGCCGAGCAGCGAAATCACCTACGACCCCGAGGGCACCAACTATCCCGGTCATGGTCGCCGAATGCGAGGGCACGCACCCCACCAGGCAGAGTCAGTGCTTCGGCGCCAACAATGGCGGCGTGCAGGGAGCACTCAGCCCGTTCGGCCCCATGAATACGGCGTACTCGACGACCTCGCCCAACGGCACCGGCGTGGCCTACATACAGCTGCTCACCGCGGCCGAGGCGCCGCAACTGGGCTGCAACCGTGGCCGCGAGTGCTCGTTGGTGATCGAGCCAGCCCAGGGCGGCAATGTCTTCAACTCGCCGCCGAGCTGCCGCGACCACAGCCAGGATCTTGGGCTTACGGCCATCGGACAGACCGCCTTTACCTCTGCTTATGGCACGTGCTCCTGGCGAGACCGGATCATCGTCCCGCTCAAGTTCGCGCCGACGCCAACCGATTGCCCGGTCCGCAATACCAACTTCAGCGTGATCGGTTCTCCGATGCTATCTCGCGCGATGAGCTCGTGGCAGTCGGCCCTGTGCTCCATTTCCAACCCCGTCTATATCCAATATGACTCGGCCCAGAATGAGCCACTTGCCAGGCAGGATTTCATCGCCGGAGCCGATGATGTCGCCCTGACCACCCTCCCGGTCAACGGGACTAGCGGGGCTAAGCACCCCTTTACCTACGCTCCGGTGGCTATTTCCGCGGAGTCGGTCGCATTCTGGATCGATAACCCCGTGACGGGTCAGCCACTGAATCACATCAAGCTCAATGCCCGGCTTGGTGCTCAAGCTGCTGACCCAGTCCTACAACTTCGAGAACGAGGCGATGCGGGCACGGCCCGGTTGCGCGCAAAAGGCGTGGGCTGCGACAACGCTGTCGATAACAACCCGGTCTCGCTTTTCGCCGACCCGGAGTTCATGCAGCTTAACCCGCACGTTGCCAGCGTGGGCGACGGATTCCAGATACCTACGGTGCTATCGGGCGCGAGCGACATGACCTTGGAGCTCACCCGGTGGATTGCGGCTGACAAGGACGCCAAGGCATTCGCGGACGGCAGCTTCGACCCGTGGGGCATCGCACATCAATACTGACTACCTCAACATGACGCTGCCGACCGACACGCTGAACGCGATGGACCCGTTCCCGCCGCTCGCGCATCGGTACGTCCCGTTCTTCCCGCTGTAGTCGGTCGCGCAGTTTCAGGTGGATGACTGGACTCCGGCGACCGCCTGGCAGCCGGACTTCTACGGCAACTACGCCAAGCTGCAGCCCGAGATTCCTGGCAACCGCGCCCTGTTCGCGATTATCGACCAGGGCGACGCCGCCGCTTACCAGCTGCCGGCGGCGGTCCCTGGAGAACGCGCGCGGCGCGTTACGTCGCCCCGACCAACGCGGGCATGACGGCCGCGCTCAGTGACATGAAAACCGCCAGCAACCACATCACCCAGCAGATCGAATTCTCAAGCAACGGCAGCAAGAAGGTCCGAAGAACGCCTATCCGCTGACGATGGTGATCTATGCCATGGTGCCGACGAAGGGCATCTCCAAGAAGAAGGCAGCGAAGATCGCCCAGTGGCTTGACTTCGTGGCTCACCAGGGGCAGCAGCCCGGTTACGGCCCGGGCAGCTGCCGCCCGGTTACCTGCCGCTGACCGCGAAGATGCGAGCGCAGACGCTGAAGGCCGCGACTCTGGTACTCGACCAGCGAGGGAACCCGAAGCAAACGAAGGCGAAGGCGACGCCAACGCCGACGGCCTCGGCGTCGGCCACCGCCTCGCCGACAGCCAGCGCGACACCGACGCCGACGCCGACGTCGAGCACGCCGACGGTGAGTCTCGGGTACGACTCGAACGCGGCGACCTCCGGGATCGGCAGGTATGCCGTGCCCGCGTTGCTGATCGCCGGCGCGCTGCTGGCCGTGGGGGGCTCGTTCGCTTTGCTCGTCGGGCGCAGCGGCTCGGCCGTCGCGCGGTTGCGCCGTCTGCAGCTATCGGTGCGCCTGCCAGGGAGGAAGAAACAGTGACCATCCGTACGCGCCGCTGCGCGAAGCTGCTCGCGGTGATCGCGGTGCTGCTGACCGCGCTCATCCCGTTGTCTCCCGCGATGGCGGCGACGAGCACTAACTACACGGCCATCAGCGGCTCGGGCTCGACCTGGAGTTCGGTCGCGCTGGATGAGTGGGCCCAGAACCTGCACGCCGACGGCATCACGATCAACTTCAACCCGGACGGGTCAGCGGCGGGCCGGGCAGACTACATGGCGCAGCAAGTGGACTTCGCCGCCTCGGACCCCCCGTTCCGCACCGGTGGCGACCCGTTCAACGTCGGTGCTGGCGAGCACCCGACCGTCGGCTACTCCTACGTCCCGGACACCGCGGGCGGCACCGCGTTCATGTACCACCTGGATGTTGCCGGCAAGCTGATCACGAACCTGCGGCTGTCCGGGGAGACGATCATGAAGATCTTCACCGGCCAGATCACCAACTGGGATGACCCCGAGATCACCAAGGACTATGGCGCGCAGCTCCCCAGTCTCCCGATCATCCCGGTGGTCCGCGCGGACGGGTCCGGCGCCACGTTCTTCTTCACCCGGTGGATGTCGCATGTGTTTCCGGCCCAGTGGAATGCGTTCTGCCGGAGCATCAAGCCCGGGATCAAGCTGCCGTGCACCCAGACCGAGTTCTACCCGCAGGGCTGGGGGCATTCGGTCGCCCAGAACGGCTCTAACAACGTCGCTTCCTACATCGCGGCCAGCTACGGCCAGGGCGCCATCGGCTACGACGAGTACGCCTACGCGCTCAACTCGCACTTCCCGGTGGTGAAGGTGCTGAACCCGGCCGGCTACTACGTGCTGCCGACCGCATCGAACGTGGCGGTGGCACTGACCAAGGCGCAGATCGTCGAGACTCCGAATAGCCCTGATTACCTGCAGCAGAACCTGGACAACGTGTACACCTTCACGGATCCGCGGTCTTACCCGCTGTCCAGCTACAGCTACCTGATCGTGCCGAGACAAGGGAAGAACGTCCCTAACAACTTCACCCCTGCCGCCGGAAAGACGCTCAGCACCTACATCAATTACTTCCTGTGCGCGGGCCAGCAGTTCTCGGCCGACCTCGGCTACTCGCCGCTCCCGCTCAACCTGGTACAGGGCGGGCTAGCGCAGGCCGCCAAGATTCCGGGCGCCGTGCCGGCGCCGAACCTCGGCACTAGCTGCGCAGAACCCGACGTTCAGCAATGGCGTGCTGACCGTGCTCAAGAACGCGCCATACCCGACCAAATGCGACAAGGTCGGCTCGCCTCTCAACTGCTCGACGAGCACGCCGGCCCCCAGCTCATCCGCCTCGCCGGGCGCCAGCAGCAGCGCGTCGGCCGGCACCGGTACTGGCACAGGTACCGGCCCCACGACGCCGACAAGTGGCGTCGTCGGGCCCACCGGCACGGTGTCGCAGCCGCCCGTTACCGGTCAGGTGGTCAATCTCGCTTCCGATGACAGCAGTCCGGCCTTGCTCGGCGGGCTCACGGCGGCGCTGATCCTGGTCGCGATCGCGGCCCCGCCCGCCCTGTATAGCCTGCTCCGCCGGCGAAGGCGGCAGCCCAGGTGAGCACGATCGCGGCACCGGCCGAGACGCAAACCGACCGGGCGGCTGCCAGCCGGGTGTCAGCTGCCCGGTCGGCGGCGGTCAGCGTGCTGTTCCTCGCCGCGCTGACTGTGGGCTTCGTTGGCTACCTGCTCGGGGTCTCCGGCATCCAGGAGTCGGGCGCCCAGCACCGGCTGTACGCCACCCTGGCCGGGGAACTCGGCCAGGAACTTGGCCCGCTGGGCCCGACCACAATCGGTGCGCCCGTGGCCGTGCTCACCATCCCGAGCATCGGCATCCACGACGTGGTCGTGGTGGAAGGCACCACGCCGCAGGCTCTCGAACTCGGGCCCGGGCACCTCCGCAACACGCCGCTGCCGGGCCAGGAAGGCATGTCAGTGATCTACGGGCGCCGGACGACGTTCGGCGCGCCGTTCGGAAACCTCGACGGGCTGCGGCCCGGCGACAAGATCACGGCCATCACCCAGCAGGGCACCTCGGTCTACAAGGTGGTGGCGGTGGGCGACAGCCAGCACCCGGTGAAAGACCCGACGCTGAACCGCCTGGTGCTGCTGACCGCCAGCTCGCCCGACGTGCCGGCCTACTACCTGGAAATCGATGCCCACCTCGTCTCAGCCGCGCAGAACGGGTTCGTGCAGTTGCCGGCCATCGGGCCATCAGAACAGGCGATGGCCGGGGATACCGGCGCGCTCGTGATGACCATGATCTGGGGACTCGCGCTCGCGCTCACCGCGGTCGGCGGCGCCGTAGCGGCGGCCAGGTGGTCGCCGTGGCCGGTATACCTGGTGATCTTGCCCGCAGTACTAGCCATTGTCTGGAACCTGTATGAGAATCTCGCGGCGCTGCTGCCCAACCTCTACTAGCCATGACCGCCGACAGCCTTAATCACGTCACGACGACGTCCGACAGACCGAGCGGAGCCTGCCGCAATGATTGACCCAGCCGTCGGCCAGCCCGGCGACCACCAGCCCGACGGCCAGCCGTCCGGTGCGTTCGCGTCCGGCCTCTTCGGCCCCGGCGTGGGCGTCCCGCATGCTCGTGACGGCAGCATGTACGCCGAGCCGGCCTACTCGGATACCGCCTTGCTGCCGCAAGCCCGCTCGCAGCCCTTGATCGGGCTGGAGGCCAGCAACGTGTCGGCCTGGTTCAGCGGCCACAAGGTCCTCGAGCGGGTATCGCTGCACATGGAACCTGGCCGCGTTACCGCCCTGATCGGACCGTCCGGCTGCGGCAAGTCCACGTTCCTGCGGATCCTTAACCGCATGCACGAGATGATCAAGGGTGCGGAGCTGGGTGGCCAGGTCCTGCTGGGCGGCCAGGACATCTATGACACGGCGGTCCGCCCGGCCGACATCCGGCGGCGGATCGGGATGGTGTTCCAGAAGCCCAACCCGTTTCCGGCCATGTCGGTCTACGACAACGTTGCCAGCGGGCTCAAGCTCAGCGGCATGAAGGTGCCCAACACGTCGGACCTGGTCGAGCACAGCCTCCGGCGGGCCGGGCTGTGGAACGAGGTGCACCGGCGGCTCAAGTCGCCCGGCGGCGCGCTGTCCGGCGGCCAGCAGCAGCGGCTGTGCATCGCCAGGTCGCTTGGCGATCTCGCCGGACGTGCTGCTGATGGATGAGCCGTGCTCGGCCCTGGACCCCACCTCCACCCGCCGGATCGAGGAGACGATCGGCGAGGTGGCCGATCAGGTCACCATCGTCATCGTCACGCACAACATGCAGCAGGCGCAGCGCGTGTCGGATAACTGCGCGTTCTTCCTGGCGGCGGAGGGCACGCCGGGCCACATCGTCGAGGCGGGCCCGACGCAGCAGATATTCGACAGCCCCGCCGATCCGCGCACGGCCGACTACGTCCACGGCCGGTTCGGATAGCCGTCGCGGCCGGCCATCGACCCGGTCGGCCGTGCGTTACCGCTAGCCGCTGAGTGCGGGCCGCTGACGACCGACGCGATTGCGACACGAGGGACTGGTGCGCTGGGTGCTGGCGTCCTAGGTTTGCCCTAGGCGCATTGCCATGTCCCCGGAGGTGTCAGCGCATGACGCAAATCACCGTCACAGTTGACGGCGTTCGTTACGTCGACCAGGTCGAACCTCGCCTGTTGCTCGTCCATTACCTCAGAGAGGTCGTCGGCAAGACCGGTACGCCGATCGGCTGCGACACCTCTAACTGCGGTGCGTGCACCGTGCTGATGGACGGCGTCTCGGTCAAGAGCTGCTCGGTGCTCGCCGTGCAGGCGGACGGCTCCGACGTGACCACGATCGAAGGCCTGGCCAACGGCGAGCTGCATCCGGTGCAGCGCGCGTTCCACGAGCAGCACGCGCTGCAGTGCGGTTACTGCACCCCCGGCATGATCATGGCGGCTACGGACCTGCTCCGCGACAACCCGCATCCGACCGAGGCGGAGATCCGGGACGGCCTTGAGGGCAACCTCTGCCGCTGCACTGGTTACGAGAACATCGTTCGCGCGGTCAAGCGCGCCGCCGAGGCTGGAGTTACCCCATGACCGCCACCACCGAAGCACCCGTCGCTCAGATCGGCCAGGCCAGGCTGCGCAAGGAAGACGCGAAGCTCATCACCGGCCAGACCAACTGGACCGACAACATCCGGCTGCCCGGCATGCTGCACATGGCGTTCCTGCGCAGCCCGTTCGCGCACGCGAAGATAACGCGGATCGACGTCAGCGGGGCGCTCAGTCAGCCCGGCGTGGTGGCCGCCTTCTCCGGCGCTGACTTCGCGGCCGAGCAGGGCAGCCTGCCGTGCGCCTGGCCGGTGACACCCGACATCGTCATCCCGCCGCACCCGGCAATGGCGGTCGACGAGGTGAGGTACGTCGGCGAGGCAGTAGCGGTCGTCATCGCGCGGGACAGGTACGCCGCCGCCGATGCACTGGCGGCCATCGACGTCGACTACGAGCCGCTGCCCGTCGTGCTTGACATCCGGACCGCGCTGGATGAGGGCGCGCCGAAAGTGCACGAGGCTGGCAACAAGAGCTTCGAGTGGGTGTTTGCCAACGGTGACGTGGACGCCGCGTTCCGCGATGCGCCAGTAGTGCTCGAGCGCAACTACCGCCAGCAGCGGCTGATCCCCGCGGCGATGGAGCCGCGGGCAGTGGTCTGCCAGCCGGTCGCGGATGAGTTCACCCTCTGGTCCTCCACCCAGATCCCGCACGTGCTGCGGTTCCTGCTGGCCGCGATCACCGGCATCCCCGAACAGAACATCCGGGTGATCGCGCCCGACGTCGGCGGCGGCTTCGGCTCCAAGCTTCAGGTGACGGCGGAGGAGGAACTGGCCCTGCTGGTCGCCCGCAAGTTGGGCAAGCCGGTGAAGTGGACCGAATCCCGTAGCGAAGGCAACCTGACCGTGCATCACGGCCGGGACCAGTGGCAGCGGATCAGGATCGCCGCCGATGATGACGGCCGGATCCGCGGCCTGTCCGTGGACCTGCTGGCCGACATGGGCGCGTACCTGATGCTGGTCACGCCGGGCGTGCCGCTGCTTGGTGCGTTCATGTTCCCGGCCATCTACAAGATGGACGCGTACTCGTTCAAGTGCACCGGCATCTTCACCACCAAGATGCCGACCGACGCCTACCGGGGCGCGGGCAGGCCGGAGGCGACCTTCGCCATCGAGCGCATCGTGGATGAGCTGGCGACCGAGCTCGGCATCGAGCCGATGGAACTGCGCAAGCGCAACTGGATCAAGCACGAGGAGTTCCCCTACACAACGGTCTGCGGCCTGACCTACGACTCGGGCAACTATGAGGCGGCGACGGCCAAAGCGCAGGACTTGTTTAACTACGACGCGCTACGCCAGGAGCAGCGGGAGCGGAATGACCGCGGTGACAAGGTGCGGCTCGGAATCGGCATCTCAACATTCACCGAGATGTGCGGCCTGGCCCCTTCCCGGGTTCTCGGCTCCTTGTCCTACGGCGCTGGCGGCTGGGAACATGCCTCGATCCGGATGCTGCCCACCGGCAAGGTCGAGGTGGTCACCGGCTCGAGCGCGCACGGCCAGGGACACGAGACGGCCTGGAGCCAGATCGTGGCCGATCAGCTCGGCGTGCCGTTCGAGGACATCCGGGTGCTGCACGGCGACACCCAGATCTCGCCGAAGGGCATGGATACCTACGGCTCTCGCTCGCTGGCCGTCGGCGGCCTGGCACTGGTCGGTGCCTGCGACAAGGTGATCGCCAAGGCGAAGATCATCGCTGCCGCCATGCTGGAGGCATCCGCCGACGATCTGGAGTTCTCGGCCGGGCGGTTTTCCGTCAAAGGCGACCCGGAAGCGAGCAAGACGATCCAAGAGATCGCTCTGGCCACGTTCGCGGCGCACGCACTGCCCGATGGCGTCGAGCCGTCGCTGGACTCCGACGCCACCTACGACCCGGACAACTTCTCGTTCCCGCACGGCACCCACCTGTGCGCGGTCGACGTCGACACCGAGACCGGTTTCGTCAAGATCCGCTCCTATGTCGCGGTTGATGACGTTGGCGTGGTGGTCAACCCGATGATCGTCGAGGGCCAGGTACATGGCGGCATCGCCCAGGGCATCGCGCAGGCGCTGTACGAGGAGGGCGTGTACGACGACGCAGGCAACCTGCTCGACGACCACGCTGGCCGACTACCTAGTGCCGTCGGCGGCGGATCTGCCGTCCTACCAGACCGAGCGGACGGAGAGCCCGGCCAGCAACCGGCTGGGCGTGAAGGGCGTGGGCGAGGCCGGCACGATCGCGTCGACGCCCGCGGTGGTGAACGCCATCGTGGACGCGCTCCGGCCGTTCGGCGTCCGGGACGTCACCATGCCGTGCACACCCGAGCGGGTGTGGCGGGCGATCCAGGCAGCATCCGACAGTGCTGCAAACGGCGGTGCGAGCAGCAATGGAGGCGGGGCATGATCCCGGCTAGCTTTGACTATGTCCGGCCGTCGTCGCTGGACGACGCGGTGCGGGCCCTGGCCGACGGCGGCGAGGACGCGAAGATCATCGCTGGCGGGCAGAGCCTGCTGCCGCTGCTCCGGCTGCGGCTGGCCTACCCGGAACTGCTTGTCGACGTGGGCGGCCTCGATGAGCTGCGAGGCGTTACCGATGCGGGTGACCAGTTGCTGATCGGCGCCCGGACGACGCTGCACCAGCTCGTACACGATCCGCTCGTCGCCGAGTACGGCGGGCTGCTCGCGCAGTCTGCCGCGCTGATCGCCGACCCGGCAGTACGGCACCGCGGCACCGTGGGCGGCGCGCTGGCGCACGCTGACCCGGCCGGTGATCTGCCCGCGGTCGTGCTGGCCATGGACGCGACGATGATCGCGCGCGGGCCTGCAGGCGACCGGGAGATCGCCGCCAGCGACTTCTTCGTCGACTACCTGACGACGGCGCTAACGCCCGGCGAGATCCTCACCGGCATCCGGGTGCGCAAACTGAGCGGCGGCTGGGGATATCGTTATGAGAAGTTCCATCGGACCGCGCAGGCGTGGGCAATCGTCGGCGTCGCCGCGCTGGTACGGCGTTCCAACGGCCAGGTGGCCGAGGCCAGGGTCGGACTGACCAACATGGGCTCGGTGCCGATCCGGGCGGTCGCCGTCGAGGCTGCGGCCGCCGGAGCGCCAGCCAGCGCCGAGGCGCTGCGGGCAGCCGCGGCCGTCGCGGCCGAGGGAACGAATCCGCCTGCGGACCTGCACGGGGCGCCGGACTACCGGCGTCACCTCGCGCGGGTGCTGACCGGGCGGGCTCTGGAGGCGGCGGCAGGAGTCTGACCTATGGAACTCGAGCACTCGTTCACGGTTCCGGTCCCCGAGGATCGGGCGTGGGATGTGCTGCTCGATGTGGAGCGGGTGGCGCCGTGCATGCCGGGCGCCACCCTCGAGTCCATCGACGGCGATGAGATCCATGGCGCGATCAAGGTCAAGGTCGGGCCGATCAACATGACGTACAAGGGCACGGCGCGGTTCACCGAGCGGGACCCGGCGGCACACGTCATCACCCTCGAAGCATCGGGCAAGGAGACCCGCGGCGCGGGCACCGCGTCCGCGAAGGTCCGGTCGATGCTGGAAGGCGCCGGCGACAAGACCCACGTCATCGTGCACACCACGCTCAACGTGACCGGTAAGCCGGCCCAGTTCGGCCGGGGCGTGCTGGCCGAGGTCGGCGGCAGGCTGATCGGCATCTTCGCCGGGAACCTGGCGGCCATGCTGGAGGCAGACTCCGCAGCCGCGCAGCCGGATGACCACGCTGATGTGGAGGGTAACGAGGTCGCCGATGGGCCCAGCGCCGCGGACGAGGCGCTGCCGATCGACGTACTCAACCTGGCTTCCAGGGCGTGGAGCAGCCTGCGCCAGGACGGCATCCAGACCCTCGGTGACCTGACCCGGCGGACCGAGCAGCAGTTGCTCGCGATCGACAACATCGGCCCGGCTTCGGTGGCAGACATACGCGGCAAGCTCGCCGATCGCGGTCTCGCGCTGGCCGGGTCTGGCGCCGCGAAGTCAGGCCCGGCTGCCGCGGTGGGCAAGTCTCCAGTCCGTGCCGACGCTTCCCGGTCTGAGGCCAACGGCCAGCGGCCGCCATCCGCCGAGACCGAGCAAGCGGTTGCTCCGGTCACGCCGCTGCGCCCGGCCCAGGCAGCGCCTGAGCCGTCGCAATCAGACGAGCGCGAGCAGCCAGCCTGGCAGCCGCAGGACACCGAGGCCATCGACCTGCTCGGCGTGGCTGGCCTGCCGGTGCTCAAGCGCGTCCTGCCGGCGGCCGGCGGCCTGCTCGCCGTGCTGCTGATACTCCTGGGCATCCGGCGCCGCCGCGCCCGCCGCAGCTAGCCACGATTCCTGGCGCATGCGGGGATCCGGTGCGGCGAAATTGGCCGTGCCGTAAGAAAATCTGCATGGTATGATTTTCTGCATGGCTGTACACTCGCGGCGTAGGCCGCACATCGCCACCTCGACGCTTCGGGCACGCGGGACCATTACCCTACCCCAGGACGTCCGGGACAGGCTTGATCTGGCCGAAGGCGATCAGCTGATCGTCACCGTCGAAGATGACCGCATCGTGCTAACACCTACCTCCCTGATTCCCGATGACCAGGCATGGTTCTGGACACCGGAATGGCAGGCAAGGGAGCAGGAAGCCGATGAGGCAATGGCTCGTGGCGAGCGCGGCACAGTCTTCCAGAGTGGTGAGGAGTTCCTCGAGTTCCTCGACTCGAAGACGTCAGCCGAGCATTAAGGATGCCGACGTTCGAGTGGCAGGCACTGTTCGAGCGGGATTGGCAGGCCCTATCTTCGCGCCAGCAGAAGGCGTTCCGAGAGGCCGTCGCAGAGTTCGTCGCTGACCTGGCCGGAGGTGCCGGATTCCGAAAGGGCCTGCGTGTCAAGAAGATGCAAGGTCGTGACGACGTCTGGGAACTGACGTGGGCACCTGATGGCCGCGCCACGTTTCACTTCGGCGCTGCGGTGCGGCCTGGCGAGGTGCACATAGTTTGGCGCCGCATCGGAACGCGCCAGATATTCACGCGCCCATAATCGGCTGGGTCGTTGAGCCGACTTGGGTAGAAGGTGATGGCTGCAAGAATCATAGTTCGGGCAACCATTGTCGTCGGACCCTCTCGCGCGCCTGCCACCAGCTCGGGCCTGCGTGCGGCAGGCCGAGCCGTCGTGGCCAGGTGCTAATCGAGTGAGGACATCACGTGCTTGACGCGGGTGTAGTCCTCGAACCCGTACATCGAGAGGTCCTTGCCGTAGCCGGAGTGCTTGAAGCCGCCGTGCGGCATCTCGGCGACCAGCGGGATGTGGGTGTTGATCCAGACGCAGCCGAAGTCCAGCGCGCGCGCCATCCGCATGGCCCGGCCGTGGTTGGACGTCCAGACCGACGAGGCGAGGCCGTACTCGGTGCCGTTGGCCCAGCGCAGCGCTTCGTCCTCGTCGGTGAACTTCTGCACGGTGATGACCGGGCCGAAGACCTCGTTCTGGATGATCTCGTCGTTCTGCAGCAGCCCGTCCACGACGCTGGCCTCGAAGAAGTAGCCGCGGTCGCCGGTCTGCTTGCCACCAGCCACGATCCGGGCGTGATCGGGCAGCCGGGAGATGAACCCGGACACCCGCTCGAGCTGGTTCGCGTTGTTCAGCGGCCCGTAGGTCGCTTCCTCGTTGTCCGGGCCGGCCGTGACCTGTGCCCTGGCCTGCTCGGCGAGCGCGGCGACGAAGTCGTCGTGAATGTCGGGGCCGGCCAGCACCCTGGTCGCGGCGGTGCAGTCCTGCCCGGCGTTGAAGTAGCCGGCGATCGCAATGGCCTCAGCCGCCTTGGCCGGATCGGCGTCGTCGAAGACGATGACCGGGGCTTTGCCGCCGAGCTCGAGATGGACCCGCTTCAGGTCCGCCGCCGCGGCCTGGGCGACCTCGATGCCCGCCCGGACCGAACCGGTGATCGACACCATCTGCGGCCGCTTGTGCGACACCACCATCCGGCCGGTGTCGCGGTCACCGCAGATCACGTTGAGCACACCCGGCGGCACGAACTCGCTGATCAGCTCCGCCAGCATCAGCGTGGTCGACCGGCGTAGTGTCGGACGGCTTCAGCACCATGGTGTTGCCGGCCGCCAGCGCCGGAGCCCACTTCCAGACCGCCATCATCATCGGGTAGTTCCACGGCGTGACCGCGGCGCACACGCCAACCGGCTCTCGCCTGATGAAGGAGGTGAAGCCGGACATGTACTCTCCGGCCGAGCGGCCCTCCAGCATGCGGGCGGCCCCCGCGAAGAACCTGATCTGGTCGACCATCGGCGGGATCTCCTCCGAGGCCGTCAGCGCGATCGGCTTGCCGGTGTTCTGCGACTCGGCCTTCACGAACTGGTCGGCCCTGGCCTCCAGCGCGTCGGCGATCCGCAGTAGCGCGAGGCTGCGCTCGGCCGGCGTCGAGTCCCGCCAGCCGGGGAAGGCATCGGCTGCGGACGCGAAAGCAGCATGAACCTCGGCCTCGCCGGAAATGGGGGCGGTGGCGAACACCTCGCCCGTGCTCGGGTCGATCAGCTCGGCGCGCTTGTCGTAGGCCATGTCCGTCCACTGGCCACCGATGAAGTTCTGCAGATCATTGACCACGGGATGACTCCGTTCCTATTAACCCGTTCCTATTAACGCATTCCTAGTTAACCCGTTCTGCTCATCCAGGGATTGTGATCTAAGGGCAGCTCAGGAAAGCGCGGGCTGGCGCTCGTCGCATGCCCACGGTGAGCCGTACTCGGTGAGCAGGTCAAGGAACGGCTGCGGCGGGAGTGCCTCCGGGCCGAGCACGCCGGCCCCGGACCAGGCGCCGGAGTCGACGAGCTCAAGTGCGACGACCGGGTTAACAGCGGTCTGCCAGACCACCGCCTGGGACCCGTATTCGGCCATCGACCATGCGTTGTCGACCACGTGATAAAGGTAGACCTCGCGCGGCTGGCCGTCCTTGCCCGTGCCGGTAACCCAGGTGCCAGCGCAGGTCAGCCCGTTCATCTTGGCGCCGAGGGTGGCGGGGTCGGGGAGACAGGCGGCCACTACGTCGCGCGGGGACACCATGGCCTCGCCGACGCTGACCGGGTCGACCCGGTCCAGGCCCAGCTTGTGCAGGGTCTGCAGGACGCCGATGAATTCCGCGCCGAGGCCGTACTTGAACGTCACCCGCTTAGCCTGAACCCAGCGGGGGATGAGCAGCACTTCCTCGTGCTCGACGTTCACGCACTCGACCGGCCCGATGCCGGCCGGGAAATGGAACGTCTCCGGCTCGCTGAACGGCGGCGTCGTGTACCAGCCGCGGTCTTTCTGCCAGATCACCGGCGGGTTGAGGCATTCCTCGATCGTGGTCCAGATGGAGAAAGTGGGGGCAAACTCGTACCCGGCGACGGTGAGATTGGCTCCGTCCCGGACGCCGATCTCGTCGATCTCGCTGAACAGCTCGTCGGCTGCATGCCGGGCGAACACATCGGAGAGGCCCGGCTCGACGCCGATACCCGCCAGGGCGAGCTTGCCCGCCTCGCTCCACTGGTCGGCCAGGGCGAACTGCTCGTCGCCTAGCTTGACGCCAGTCTTCGCGTACGGCTGCTCCGGATCCGGGTGCGACAGCGACATGGCCATATCCAGGTAGTGCACCCCGGCCGCCAGCGCAGCCCGGAATAGCGGCATGACGAACCGCGGATCGGTAGCGTTCATCAGCACGTCGCAGCGGTGCGCGCGGAGCAGCCCGGCGGTCGCCGCCTCGTCCCTGGCATCGAGCTGAACTGCTACATAGGTATTCTTCGCGGCGGCCGCGCGCTGGGCCCTGGCCAGGTCATAGTCGGCGATGACCAGCTCGGCAAACGGACGTCGGGCAGCAATCCGGGCAAATGCCGTGCCCACGCCCCCGGCCCCGACCAGTAGTATGCGCATGCGGTGATCCTAGTCCTGGGTGTACCGGAGCTCTGACGGTACTAGTTGCGATTCACTCACGATACAACCGAAATCGTTGCCATGATGCTCCAAGCATGCTAGAACCGTCGCAAGCTGGCAGAGAAGCTGCGGTGGTTGGTCTTGGGCTGATCGCACGCTATTGTGTGCAAACCACGCCTGACGCGAGTTGGGTGCTTCAGGAGGGGACAATCAGGTCAATGGCCACAACAACTTCTGATCTGCAGCCCGTCGAGGAATCCAGGGACAAGGGCCTCAAGTCGGGCGCGCTTGGCCTGATCTCCAGCATTGTCATGGGTGTCGCCTCGACGGCGCCCGGCCTACAGCCTGGCCGCGACCCTCGGCTTCATCGTGCTCGTCGCGGGCATGGGATACCACGCCCCGTTCGTCGCCTTGGCGGCCTTCGTGCCGATGCTGTCTGTGCTCCATCGGCTACAGCGAGCTGAACAAGGCGGACCCCGACTGCGGCACCACGTTCACCTGGGCCAGCCGGGCATTCGGGCCGAAGACCGGCTGGGCGGGCGGCTGGGGGATCGTGGCGGCCGACGTCCTGGTCATGGCCAGCCTTGCTCAGGTCGCGGGCCAGTACGTGTTCTTCCTGGTCCAGGGGCCGAACAGCGCCATCGGCCAGAACGCGGCCAGCGGCTGGGTACTGCTCGTCGGCGTCATCTGGATCGTCCTGATGACCGCGATCTGCTACATCGGTATCGAGGTGTCGGCGAACTTCCAGAAGGTCCTGCTCGGCATCGAGCTGGTCATGCTGCTGGTGCTCTCCGTCACCGCGCTGACG
>CAVQCR010000027.1:0-56437 GCA_963711055.1 uncultured Actinomycetota bacterium
GTCACGTTGACTTCAGTCACGGCTTACCTCGACCATCAGCGCCTCAACCTCGGCAGTCGTCGGCATTGCCGTCGAGCACTCCAGTCGGGAGGCGACGATCGCGCCGGCGATGTTCGCGAATTGCAGCAACTGGCCTAGTGGCCAGCCCGCGAGCAGCCCGTGACACAGGGCGCCGCCGAAGCCATCGCCAGCACCGATGCCGTTCAGCACCTTAACCGGAACCGGTGGCTGCCGCACAACCTCGTCTGCGGTCATCGCCAGTACGCCGGCCGGACCTTGCTTGACAACTGCCAGCTCCACGCCCCGGTCGAGCAGCGCGCAGGCTGCCTTTTCCGGATCCGTCTCGTGAACAGCCGTGAATACCTCATCCATATTGCCGACTGCGACCGTTACGTGCGGCAGCGCGGCGGCAACCTGGCGGCTAGCTTCGGCGCGGTCCGGCCAGAACATAGGGCGGTAGTCGAGATCGAGCACCGTCAGCGGGCGCCGGCCGCGGGCTTTCCAGGCTGCAAAGTGGGCGTCCCGGCTCGGTTGCTGGGACAACCCGATGACGGTCGCCCAGAACAAGCGCGCCTCGCGGCAGGCGTCGAGATCAAGCTCGCTGGGATAGATCTCAAGATCCGGTGCCTTCGGGAACCGGTAGAACCAGAGCGGGAAATCGTCGGGCGGGAAGATCTCGCAAAACGCGAGCGGTGTGGGCAGGCCGGGAACGGCGCTGACAAAGACGTCGTCAACACCGAGCGCCTGCAGCGCCGAATGCACGAACAGCCCGAACGGATCGTCGCCGGTCCGGGTGATGACGGCGGCCCGCCTGCCGTGTCGTGCGGCGGCCACAGCGACATTGGTCGCGCTGCCGCCGAGGAACCGGCCGAAACGCGAGACGTCCTGGAGCGCGACGCCGGCCTGAAGCGGGTACAGGTCCACTCCAACCCGCCCGATAGTCAGTACTTCGTAGCCGCTGCGCGCGGCGGTCTGCGCCACGACGCCCCTTACCAGCCGCGCTCGCGCAGGTACTGACGGTTCTGCTGCTGCTGCTGGCTGGCCCGCCGGTAAGCGGCCGGACTGCGGGGAAGCACGTCTTGCTCAACAACGATCCAGCCGGCGTATCTCCCGCTACGCAGCGAGTCAAGCACCGCATCGATCTGGCCGTTACCTGCCCCGAGCGGGCAGAAGACGTCTTGCTCCCACAGCTCCACGGCATCGGTGTACGGGTGCCCTGATTCGGCTGGCCTGGCGTCCTTCAGGTGAATGTGGCTGACCCGGTTGCGCCAGCCTGCCAGGATCGCGACCGGATCCCCGCCCGCCGCCACCAGATGACCAGTGTCGAGGCACAGTGCAGCTCCGGTATTCTCCAGCACCCGGATGACGTCATCCTGAGTTGCGATCTGCGTGCCGACCTCGTTGTGCAGGCAGGCTTCATAGCCGCGCTTCTCGCACAAGCCGATGACTTCGCCGATGGTGCGCTCGATCCGATCCCGCCGGCTGGCCTCGGTATCGGATCCGGAGGTCACCGGCGAGCCAATGAGGGCCACTGTAGGACGCGGCAGGTACTGCCGGTCGAGGCCGGTCGCCACCGCGTCAAACTGATCACATACCTGCGTCAGTTCCGTTAGGCCGTTGGCAGGCGCCTCATCCGCGGAGACGTCGATCTCGACGTAGCCTCCGGTGAGCAGGAGACCGCGAGCGTCCAACGCAGCCCGAAGTTCGGCGCCAAGGCCCAGGTAGCCCAACGGACCGAGATCGATCCCCTGGTAGCCGGCTGCCTGCACGGCGTCGAGGACCTCGGCTGCCGCTGGCACGCCGTCGCTTATCCCGACCGTCACCTCGAATGCGCCGTAGCTCACGGGGGCATTGCCTATCTTGACCATCAGTTTCCTTACTGTCCGGCAGGGGCGTGTCCCCTGCTGCTCATTAGGCGTCGGCCTGGCTGCCTACCGGTCACCCGATCACCCGGTCACGCGGGAGCCGGGGCAGCGAGCGGATCGGCGGCGAGCGGGTCGGCGGCCAGCGCAGCGACGGTCAGCGCTACGACGGCGTCCGCGACCGAGGCACCGCTGCCGGTTCCGGCGCGTGCGGCCCGCGCGAAGTCCTCGGCCTGGATTCGCAGCGCCGTGCGGAAGACCGCGTCGCCGTCAGCTGGGCTGAGGAACCACGACGACGCTGTCCCTCGTGTACCGAAGACCTCCACCTTGCAGCTGTCGCCGCCCGGGTGCCAGCGGCCGAGGCTGACCACGGCCGTGCTCCCCCCGTCCAGCCTGGCCACCAGCTGCGCGCAATCGGGGTCGGTCGGCGACGTGCCCAGTTCCGAGGCAGCTACCTGCACCGTTGCGAACTCCTGGCCAGTGAGCCAGCGGATCTGGTCGAACTCATGCACGCCCATATCGACGAACATCCCGCCGCTGCTGGCCCGGAACTCGGCAGGCGGCGGGGCCTGGTCCCACTGATAGCAGTTGACCGCCAGGATGTCCCCCAGCTCGCCCGCGAGGATCCGCTGCCGCAATGCAACGAGTTGAGGGACAAAGCGGCGCCAGTACGCCACCTGCAGCAGCAGGCCAGCATCCGTCGCGACGGCGGCGCACTCGGCGGCCTCCGCCACGCTCAGACCGCAGGGTTTCTCGCACAGCACGGGGATGCCCATGGCCATCACCTGCCGTACCAGCTTCACGTGCTGGTCGGTAGGAGCAGCGATGAGCACGCCGTCGATGTCGCCTGCAGCGAGCATCTCCTCCATGCTGGCATAGGCCGGGACGGCAGAATTGCGTATGCGGGCGCGTGCCTCTGCCAGCGGCTCGACAACCCCCGTCACCGCAACATCAGCGGACTCGTGAATCACTTCCAGATGGGTGCGTCCCATCCGGCCGGCCCCCATGAGGCCAAGCCGGAAGCGGCCCTCGGCGGGCGCCAGGCGATCCAGGCTGGCCGTGTCCATGTCCATTCCTCTCATCATCCGCAGGCCTGGGGTACACCGAGGCCTCCATCGCGGTGTCTCCTTGATTGCAGCGTCATTTCTCCTCGGCGCGGAGCGCGCCGTCGGCCATTCTCCCGTCCGCTATCCAGCGCGCCTCCAGCTCCGCGATCAGGGCCGTCAGCGTGGCGGTGTGCTCCTGGATCCAGCCGAGCCGGACCGGGATCACCCGCTCCGCCAGACTTGCCTCCGAGGCGTGCTGGTCGACGAGCGCGCCGCCCTGCTCATCCGGATGAGCTATCGCATCGAGCGTCCTGATAATGCGGCGCCGCAAGTACTCCTCGGTGTCCGCCACGCGCACTGTGCGGCTGCCAAAATAGCTCTCGCCGGTGCTGCCGTGCGCAGTCGCGGTGACGGTGAGCCAGTGATCGTCGTCGCCAGACCGGGTAGTCACGTGCGCGCCGGCGGAATCGCTCGGCCACCCACCACCAGTTACGGTCCAGTCCGCAACGGCCAGCCCGAGGCTGGCTGACTGGGAGCCGTCGAGGTACCAGCCAACCTCCTGGCGCGCGCCGACCATCTCGCCTTCGCCGATGTACTGACCCTCGCCGCAGACCGGTCCGTGGATGCGCAGCGCCGGGTGCTGAAGCCGGCGTATCACATTCTCGGTGATCTTGCCGACCGCCGGATCCGCCAAGGCCAGCGGCCAGTCTGTCGTGCCGACCGAGAAGACTATTCCGCCCGACTGTGCCGTCCTCATCATCATCGCGGCGTTGGCTTGCTCCTGGCCTGCTACCCAGCCTGCCGACAGCTTCGCCAGCGCCAGCAGGACCCGCCCCCCGCCGCCACCCCTTCGATGCTCGCTCAGCCGGGGCGGGCTCGACGCGCGGTCCAGCCGCACTCCGTCGGTCTCGTACCCGATGACAGGGGTATCCGCGCCGCCGCTGATGCCCTCGGGCGGGATATCGACCCCGTCGAAGACCCAATGATCTGGGATAACAGGCTGGTAGGCGTCGATCGCCCGGCGGCCGTCCCACCAGCCTCCGCCCCACGCGCCGCTGGCCATCGTGAGCCAGTCCTGGGGGTCATTGACATACCAGAGCGCGCCGATCCGGCCGGTTCCATCGCCTTCCGGTGAGCCGCCCGCCATCTTGGCGCAGAACAAGCGATCCCCGGCAGCGGAGAACTCCACCTCGAAGCACGCCGTGTCGCCGGCGAAGAAGCACGCGTTGCCGCCGCGATCGACGAACTCCAGCAGCCGCCGTCGCATCTGGCTGCTCCAGTACTCGTCGTGTCCGGCGCTGATGACCAGGGCGTCCTGCTCGAGCAGGGTGGCCTCGTAGTGCAGATCAAAGTCCGTGCAGTAAGTGACCCGGTAGCCACGACTTTCCAGCCAGGTAACGAACGGCGCATCCCAGTGCGCGAAGGTCTGCCGCCGGGAGCCGCGCGCGTAAGCATCGGGAGCATCGCCCTCCATCACCCGGCCGCCTACGCCGCCATTACCGGGGCGCTGCAGGCTGGCGACGTAGCCCTGCGCCGACCAGTCCCGCACCCAGGTCGCCCCAGCGTAAAGGCTCGCGCCGCCGAGCTGGTTGTAGGCGGCATAGGTGGCCGTAGGGAGCTTATAGATGATCCTCCGGGGGCCGCCAGGCCTCTCGCGCCGGAGGATGAACAGGCAGGCGTCGGATCGCGTCGCAAGCTCGGGACCAGCTTCTACTGACTCGGTGCTGCCGTCATACGCGGCCGGGACCGGCACCGCGAGGTAGATCCCGTCCTGCACGTCCTCGCCGAGGCGGATCGAGTACCGCGGCCAGCCCCAGGCCTCATCGGGCCGGCCGAGCGGCAGGTCGCGGCCGTCATAACGGTCGGCCGGGCAAGGCACCTCCTCGACCGTTGCGCCGTATCTGAAGAGCCGGACGCCGAAGGCCGGGTGCTCCGTCGACACATGCAGTTGGAGGTCCTCGTCGGCCGTGATGGTCAGCGGCCAGGCGTAGCAGCGAGTCACGCGCGATCCTTCCTGGCGGTCAGGCGGCTGCCCATGGACCGTTCTCCGGATAGTGGCAGGCGACCTGATGGCCGGCATCGATGGTGTGCAGCGGCGGCGTCTCCTGGGCGCAGCGCTGGTCTGCCTTCCAGCAGCGGGTGCGGAACCGGCAGCCAGAAGGCGGGTTAGCCGCGCTGGGCACCTCGCCCTTGAGCAGGATCCGCTGCCGCCCTCGCTCCCTGGGCGGGTCGGGAACGGGGACCGCCGACAGCAGCGCGGTGGTGTACGGGTGCGCAGGACGCTGGTAGATCAGGTCAGCCGGTCCCTGCTCCACGATGACGCCGAGATACATCACGGCCACGTCGTCGGCGACCTGGCGCACGACGGCCAGGTCGTGCGCGATGAAGAGGTACGCCATGTTCCGCGTCCGCTGCAGATCGCGGAGCAGGTTCAGGATGCTCGCCTGGATGCTGACATCGAGCGCCGAGACCGGCTCGTCGAGGACGATCGTCTGCGGCTCGAGTGCCAGGGCGCGGGCGATGCCGATCCGCTGCCGCTGACCACCGGAGAACTCGCCTGGGAACCGCACGCCGGCAGCCGGATCGAGGCCGACGCTGGTCAGCAGGGCGCGGACACGAGCGGCCCGGTCCGCGACCTTGTGCACGATCAGCGGCTCGCCGACGATCTCTCCCACCGACAGGCGGGGATTGAGTGACGAGTAGGGATCCTGGAACACCATCTGGATCTGCCGCCGGACGGGCCGCAGCCTGTTGTCATCGAGGCCGGTGAGCTCCCGTCCGTTCAGCGTGATGCTTCCCGAGGTCGGTTCGTCCAGGCGCATGAGCAGTCGCGCCAGCGTCGATTTGCCGCAACCGGACTCGCCGACCAGCGCGAGGCACCGTCCCGCGCGCAGGTCCAGGCTGACGCCGGACACCGCCTGCACGACCGCGACGGAGCGGAACTGCGCGCCGCGCACGCGGAAGTTCTTCGTCAGGTCCCGCACGGCCATGACGACGTCGGTGCCATCCTCGGCCGCCGGCAGCGCCTCCGCCGGCCGCAGGTCTGCCCATGCCAGCGTGGGCAGCCCGGCCCCGTTCCCGGTATCGACGCCATCGGTATCCGGGCGGGCGAAATGACAGGCGGCCAGATGCCTGGCACCCACGGCCGCCAGCGGCGGCTGCTGCGCGCAGGCCTCCGCGGCGATCGGGCAACGCGGCGCGAAGGCGCACCCGGCACCGTAGCCAATGCCGGAGGGCGGCGTGCCAGGGATCGACGGCAGCCTGTCACGCCGCGTGTCCAGGGCCGGCAGCGAGGCGAGCAGCCCGGCGGTGTACGGCATCCGGGGCCGGGCGAAGACATCATCGACCAGGCCGATCTCTGCCGCCTTCCCGGCGTACATCACCATGACCCGGTCGGCGACCCCGGCCACGACGCCGAGGTCATGGCTGATGAGGATCATCGCTGCGCCGGTCTCGCTGCGGATCGAGCGGAGCGTGTCGAGAATCTGTGCCTGCACGGTCACGTCGAGCGCCGTGGTCGGCTCGTCCGCGATCAGCAGTTCTGGCTCGTTGGCGATCGCCGTGGCGATCACAACCCGCTGGCGCATCCCGCCCGACAGCTCGTGCGGGAAGCGTCGCGCTAGCTGAGACGGCTCGGGCAGCCCGACCAGCGCCAGCAGGTCCACCGCCTGGCGCCAGGCCCGCGTCCGCGGCACCTTGCGGTGCAGCCGGATGCATTCCGCGACCTGCCATCCGACTGTGTACATGGGGTTCAGCGCGGTCATCGGATCCTGGAACACCATCGCGACGCGGCCGCCGCGGATGCTCTGCCAGTCGGCCTCGCTGCCGGTCAGCAGTTCCTTCCCGCGCAGGCGGACCGATCCGGTGACCCGGGCGGCGCGGGGCAGCAGGCCGAGAATCGCCAGCGCGAGCATGGTCTTTCCGGATCCGGACTCCCCGACGACGCCGATCGTCTCCCCCGGTGCGATGCCGAAGCTGATCCCGCGGACGGCCTCGACGGTCCCGCTCTCCGTAGGAATGACAACACCGAGGTCGCTGACCTCAAGCAGCAGGCCGGGACGGGAGGGCGGTGCATCGCTGCGCGAGTCGCCGCCCTCCCGCTCATCAGGGCCTTCCGCAGCTGACCCGCGCTGGCCCGACCACGGCCACCGTCGGCCAGTCGGGACGCTGCGAAATGCCGTCACCGGGCCTCCTTCACTATCACGAGGGGTCAGTCTGGTTCGCCACCTGATGACTGGTTACTTGGTGTACAGCGTGTTGTAGTTGATCGCGTCCATCGCCTCGCTGTACACATATCCGCCGAGCCGGGCCGACACGAAGTCGTACCACTTCGGGTTGAGTAGCGGCGCGTAGGGCGCCTGCTGCGACATGATCTGCTGGTCGAGCGCCTCATATGCCGCCTGCCGTGCCGCCCCCTGCAAGACAACCGCCTTGTTGAAGGGCGCGACGAACGACGGATCGGAGAACCTGGCCATGTTCGCCAGCGCGTCCGGGGTCTGCGGGTCTAGGCCGGTATTGATGATGGCCTCGCCGTCCGGGAAGTCCAGCGACCACGGCTCGATCCCCATCGGGACCTTGGCCTTGTAGTTGACGATGTAAGAGCTGTTGACGCTATTCGGCGAGCCCACGATCTGGACGTTGATCCCGATGGCCTTGAGGTTGGACTGGATCACCTCGGCCATGGGAATGAAGCCGGGCGTGTCGTTCTGCGTCCGGAGCACGAGCGTGACCGGCGTCTTGACACCCGATTCCTGCATGAGCTTCTTCGCCATGCTGAGATTCGGGGTGTTCGGGTAGATCGTGTACTGCTTATAGTCCGTCTGACCGGGCGGGATGATCTGGTCGCTCGGGCTGCCCGCCAGCGGACCGCCCCACTGCTTGAGGATCTCGGTGCGGTTGACCGCGTAGTTGATGGCCTTGCGCACGTCCAGGTTGTTCAGCGGGGGGACCTGGTTGTTCAGGAAGATATAGGTCAGCGAAGGCCGCGGCGAGACGTGAATCTGGCCCTGCAGGGCGGCGTTCGATGACAGCTTGATGATGTCCGCGGTGCCCAAGTTCGAGGTCTGGAAGTCAAGCTGGCTTGCTTGAATCTGCTCGACGGCCTGGGTGGACAGATCGCCGATGGTGAAGACGATCTTGGCGACGTGGCCGCGGGCGCCGAGCGCCTGGTCATACTCCTTGTTGAAGACCATGACAATCTGCCGGCTAGGCGAGTACGACTGAAGCTTGAACGGCCCGCTCGCGTACTTCTCCTCGAGCGAGCCCGTCTCGATCGGCTTCAGCGGAGTGCCGACAGGCACCGGGCACGTGGTCGGCAGCGCGGCCTTGTACAGGAAGGCGCCGTCCGGCGAGGTCAGGTGGAAGGCCACCGTATTGGCCGTCGTCGTGATGCCGGGCACATCCTTCGACTTGCCCGCCATGTAGGCGGCCGCGCCGACGACGTTTGTGAAGTACACGCCCGTGCCGGTGTCAACGGCCGGAGCCATCAGCCGCATGTAGGTGTACTTGATGTCGGCCGGGGTGATCGGCTGGCCGTCCGAGAACCTCGCCCCCGACCGGAGGGTGAAGGTGTAGACCAATCCGTTGTCGCTCACGACAGGCAGGCTTGCAGTACCGGGAACGACGTCCGTCCCGGCCGGACCGGGCTGGTCGGCATAGCGGACCAGGGTGGTGCACATGGCGTTGGCCAGGCCCCAGGTGACCGCGAAGTACCACCGGTTAGGGTCCATGCTGTCAATCGCGCCCGATGACATGGCTCCCAGCAGCGTGCCGGCAGCAACACCCGGCTTCGGTGCCGTGGTACTGGCCGCCGTCGCGCCGCCGCTGCTGGTGCTCGCTGCGGAGCATGCCGCCAGCAGCAGGGCGAACGCAGCGCAGAGCGCCCCGGCTCCGGCTAGCTGACACCGGCTCGCCTTCCCGGTCATCCTTGTCTTCCTGGTCATAGCTGTCTCCGATCCGTTAGCCTCCGGCTTATCTGCGCTGTGCACATTCTTTTTCTGTCCCTCCGGGTTGCTGAGTTCGAACTTCCAGTGGCGGCGTTCTAGCCGGTCACTCGCCGCAGCCGCGGATCGAGGACCGCGTGCATGAGGTCCACGACGGTGTTGGCGAGAACGGCGATCAGGGCGGCGACGATAACGACGCCGGTGATGACCGGGTAGTCGAGATTCTCGATGGCGGACAGGCCCGTGTAGCCAAGGCCGGGAATGGCGAACACGGTCTCGACGAAGAACACGCCTGTCAGTGCGGTGGCAATGTCCGCGCCAAGGAGCACCGTCACGGTGGGCGCTACGTTCCGGCCGACATGGCGTGTCATGATCCGTGCTGTCGAGGCGCCCTTGGCTTTCGCCGTCCGGGCGTAATCCTCACTGAGCTGCTCAGCGGTGAGCGTCCTGATGAACCTGATGTAAACGGCGGCGAAGCCGATCGCCAGGGTTATCCACGGCAGGATGAGGTGGTAGGCCCATTGCACCGGGTTCTGCCCGAAATCCACGTACCCCTCGATGGGGAAAATCGTGGTGCCGACCGGCACGATCCGCAGGCCGAACAGGACTCCCTGGGTCGGCTGGTAACCAAACACATACGAGATCATCGGGGCAAGCCAGAACACCGGTATCGACATGCCGAGTATCGCGACGGTGCGGCCGGCGATATCCCCGAATGAGCGCGGCCGCAGGCCCGCGTAGCCGCCGACCGGGGCAGCGATCGCGAGCCAGATCACCGCAGCGCCGAGAACCAGGGATGCGGTCGCCCTGGTGGCGGGCCACAAAATGGCCGAGACCGGCCGCATCTGCACGTAGGAGAAGCCGAAGTCACCATGAACTAGGTGGTTCAGGAAGATCAGGTACTGCTGCCAGTACGGCTTGTTCAGGCCAAGGTTCTTGGCCACCAGCGCGATCTGCTGCGGCGTCGCGTTCTTGCCGGCGATCCGCTCGGCCGGCGACGCGCCGGTGAAGCGAGCGATGACGTAGAACAGGAGCCAGGCGAACAACGTCACCATGAGGACCTGGACGACCGCGCCGAGCAGTCGCTGCGCGACGATCCTTCTCATCGGCTGCCCTTAGGATCAAGCGCATCCCTGATGCCATCGCCCAGGAGGTTGAAAGCGAGCATCGTGACGACGAGGGCCAGCCCCGGCACCAGTGCCAGGCTGATATCGACCTGGTACAGGTTGGACGTGACTGCGTCCGACAGCATCTGTCCCCAGCTGGCCGTCGGCGGCGGCACGCCGACGCCCAGGTAGGACAGGCCGGCCTCGAAGATGATGTTGTTGGCGATGATGGAAGTCCCGTAGACCAGGAGCGGTCCCCAGACCTGCGGCAGCAGATGGACCACCAGAATCCGTCGCGGCCGCGCGCCGACGCTCCGCGCCGCCGCGACGAACGTCATCTGCTTGGTCGCGATCGTCGTTCCGCGGACGATCCGCGCCGGGTAGTACCAGGTGAATAGCGCGATGATGATCACCACGTTCAGCAGCCCCGGCCCGACCACGACCGCGATGCCCACCGCGAGCAGCAGGTTGGGGAACGCCATCGCGGTCTCGGTCAGCCTGTTAACGACGCTGTCGATCCAGCCGCCCAGATAACCGGCGAGCAGGCCGAGCGAGACGCCGATGATCAGCGCGAGGGCCGTCGCGGCGGTCGCGACCAGCAGCGAGATCCTGGCGCCGTAGAGCACGCGCACCAGCTCGTCCCGGCCGAGCGCGTCGGCGCCTAGCACGAACAGGCTGCCGTGCGGATTGTGCCCCAGCCCGTTCGGGAAATAGGTGCGCTGCATCACCCCGAGCGGCTTCCCGTTGGCGGCAAGCGCGTTCGCGAATTGCTCGTTCGGCCCGTGCCCGGTCAGATGGGCGGCAAGCGGACCGCCAACGGCGGCGGCCAGCACGAGCAGCACCAGCAGGCTGAAGGCGAATATGGACACCGGGTCGCGACGCAACCGGCGCAACGCTGTCGCGCCGAGACCGGCTGGGCGCGCCGCGGCGGGTTCCCGGTCAATTGTCTGCATATCAATGGTCATGGCTCGGCCTCCCGTCCCCAGTCAGGGCCTTCGTCAGCGGGGCGAGCGGCTGCGGGCCGGGCGACGACAGCGTCCGTTGCGAGCCGCAGGACTTCGGGCCGTGCGGTCGACTCACGCACCACCAGGCGGCCGTCCAGTACGCCGGTGTGATGATCAGCGGACCCGGTCAGCAGCGCATCTACGGCGAGTGCGCCTAGCTCGTGTTTCGGCTGGGCCACGGTCGTCAGTGCGGGGTTGGTGTAGGCGGCGAACTGGATGTCATCGATGCCGACCACCGACAGGTCCTCGGGGACCCGCCAGCCAGCCTGATGCGCGGCTCGCAGCGCGGCTACCGCCGACAGGTCGTCGTAGGCGACCATCGCGACCGGTGGCGCGACATCGCGTAGGTAGACAGCGACAGCCGACTCCCGGCTCGCCAGGACCGGCGACTCAGCCGACAGCACGAGCTGAGGCCACCGGCCGGCCGCCTCGAGTGCCTGGCGGTATCCGAGCAGGCGAAACAGGCTCGAGCGCACATTCGGGCCACGAAGATGCACGAATGTCCGGTGACCGAGTTCCAGGAGGTGAGTTGTGGCCAGTCGGCCGGCCGCTTCGTCATCGAAGGTGATAGAGCAGACCCGATTGTCGGCCGTGCGGGTATCGAATTCCGTGATAGTCGCGCTGAGGCGCCCGTGAGCGACGGTGTCAAAGAACTGGGCCGGCACTTCAGCGTCACCGTTGATGATGGCGACATGCAGGCCCTCCGCCACCGCCCGCCGCAAGAGCCGAGGGCTGCCGGTCGGAGAGACGGCGATGAACTCGGTTACCTGCTCGGAGAGGAAAACATCGAGGGCTTCCGACTCAAGGTCCTCGCGTCCCTCCGCCGCGAAGAATAGCGGCTGATAGCCGAGGCTGCGAGCTTGGCTCTGAATACCAAGGACAACGTCTCCGACGTAGCCGTCGCCAACGCTCTGCACAACGACCCCGATCAGCGACGTTGACTTGGTACGCAGCCTGCGCGCCGCGGCGGAGGGACGATACTGAAGCTGCTCGGTCATCTCGGCCACAGCGCGCCTGGTCGCGACGCTGATCGCTACATCGTTCTTGAGCGCCCGGCTGACGGTCGCGGTCGAGACGCCAAGCGCAGCTGCTACGTCCTTCATCGTGACCCGGCCGGTCATTGGCCGAGACCGAAGGAGTCCAGGCCCAGCTCAGCATGTCCGCGGACTGCCACTGCGCACCACTCCTCACCGGGAACATGACTGAACAGATGGTGCAAATAGCTGGGTTATCTCAGCTCCGCGGGATAGGTTAATCGATTGCAGGTTAAACGATTGCATTGCCCGAAACACCTGTCAAGGACCACTTTTATTGACAAGGTGATCGTCGTGGCAAAAGGACTTGTATGACGACCGCGAGCTGCGCGCCGTAAGTTTGGCGAGGGCATGACTCCAGTGGTCAGCTTGCCGCCGATCGGCCGCGCGATGGGCGTGACCCGCGCCGCCCTGCTTCGCCGCGATGCCGGCGTACGCCCCGGCCGTCACCAGAACAGAGTGCCGGGCAGCCGGAGCAGAGCGTGAGATCGTTCCCGGCGGGTTGCCGGATAGGGTCAGCCGCCAGTGCGCTCCCGGACTGCGCCGGCCCCGGCCGCGACGACCAGGGCCAGCAGGACCGGAACCGCAAGCGCCAGGGCTAGGCCGAGGTGACTGGCCAGGGCACCGATGAGCACCGGTCCGCCCAGCAGGCCGATGTAGCCGAACCCGGCTACCCGTGCGATGCCGTAGGACGGCTGCAGCGGATCGGCGTTGCCCGCGGCTGAGATCATCAACGGGAAGGTGCACGACAGACCCGCGCCAAACAGGGTGAACCCAAAGATCGCGCCGACCGGGCTGCCGCTGAGCAGGGCGATCGCGAGCCCGGCCGCAGCCAGCAGGCCGCAACAGCGAAGCACGGCGGCCGGGCCGAGCCAGGCGGCGAGGCGGTCTCCGGACAGGCGGCCAACTGCCATCGCCACCGAGAAGCCCGCGTACCCGAGCGCTGCGAATGCTGCCGCGGTGTGCAGGTTATCCCGCAGGTAGACGGCGCTCCAGCCCTCGGCCGCGCCCTCACCCAGGAGCGAGCAGATGGCCAGCAGCGCGAGCACCACGAGCAGCATGGTCATCCGCGGTCTTGAGGCGACTGCGCCTCGATCTTCCTGATCCCGGCGACCGGGCGCGCCCTGATCGGCCAGCAGCCAGCGACTGGCCAGCAGCGCGATCAGCGCCAGCGGGATCCCGACGATGACGAAGTTCGCCGCCGGCCCGACGCCCGCCCAGGCGAACAAACCGCCCAGCAGCGCGCCGGCCAGGCCGCCGAAGCTGTAGCACGCGTGGAACGAGCTCATCAGCGGGCGGCCCCAGCCCCGCTCGACGTGCACGGCCTGCGAGTTCATGCTCACGTCCAGCATCCCGCCGGCGAAACCGAAGGCGAACAGCCCGGCCATCAGCACAGCCAAGTTCCCGGCGGCGCCCATCACGACTGGCGCCAGCGCCACGCAACAGCCGGCCACCATCATCAGGAAGCGGCTACCGGTCCTGTGCACGATGCGGCCCGCCGCTGGCGCCGCGACCACCAGCCCGGCGGGGGCTGCCAGAAGCGCCAGCCCCAGGAGGCCGTCGGACAGGTGTAGATGCTGCTTAACCGCCGGAATCCTGGCAACCCAGACACCATTGGCGACGCCCAGCATGGCGAAATAGGCCACCACGGAGATGCGGGCGCGCTGGAGCCGGCCGGGGCCGCGGCCGGTGATGGCGCCGGGGGCGTCCCCGACAACCAGGGAGTCGATGACGCCAGGCTACCCAAGCCCCAGTATGGCCTCATGACGAGGATGTACACCGCGCTCAGCCACCTGGAATGCCCGCGATGCCGGGCGCGCTTGAACGCAGGCCAGCTGACGGGCAGCTGCGGCTGCGGGTCCCCGCTGCTGGCCCGCTACGACCTGGAGCTGGCGGCAGCCCTCGTCACTCCCGCCGACGTGGCGGGCCGCCCGCCCAGCCTGTGGCGGTATCACGAGCTGCTGCCCGTCAGCGCGCCAGAGCGCGCCGTCAGTTTCGGTGAGGGCATGACCCCACTGGTCAGCCTGCCGCGGATCGGCCGCGCGATGGGCGTGCCAGGGCTGCTGATGAAGGACGAGAGCCCGCTTCCGACCGCCACGTTCAAGGCCCGCGGCGCCGCGATCGGCGTGTCCCGCGCCGCCGAACTCGGTGCGGCCGGGGTAGCGTTGCCGACTAACGGCAACGCCGGCGCAGCCTGGTCGGCCTACTGCGCGCGGGCCGGGCTGCCCTGCTTCGTCGCGATGCCGGCGGATGCGCCCGTCGTCACCAGAACAGAGTGCCGGGCAGCCGGAGCAGAGGTTGAGATCGTTCCCGGCCTGATCGGCGACGCCGCGGTCGTGGTCTCGGGGCTCCTTTTGGGCCGGCCGGGCTGGCAGGACGTCTCGACGCTGCGCGAGCCGTACCGGCTCGAGGGCAAGAAGACCATCGGCTTTGAGATTGCCGAGCAGCTGGGCTGGCGGATCCCTGACGTCGTGATCTGCCCGGTCGGCGGCGGCGTGGGCCTGATCGGGATCTGGAAGGCGCTGACCGAGCTCGCGGCTCTCGGCTGGATCGGCGCTGACTTGCCAAAGCTGGTTGCCGTGCAGGCAGCCGGCTGCGCTCCGGTGGTCCGGGCGTTCGAGGCGGGCGCGGAGACGACGGCGCTGTGGCCGGAGGCCGCTACTGTCGCGTTCGGGCTGACGGTGCCCGCACCGCTCGGTGGCCCCCTGATCTTGGCCGCGCTGCGGGCAACCGGTGGCACCGCGATCGCGGTGACCGATGCGGAGCTGCTCGCGGCTCGGGACCGGCTTGCGCGCGAGGAGGGCTGCTGGATCTGCCCGGAAGGCGCCGCCTGCATCGCCGCGGTCGCGCAGCTGCGCGAGTCAGGCTGGTTGTCGGAGTACGACGAGGTAGTCGTGCTGAACACCGGCGCCGGCCTCAAGTACCCCGGCGGCAGCGGGCAAATCTAACGCCGGACTCCCAGGTCCAGTGCCGGACTCCCAGGGATGCGCGCCATCGCCTCGACTGCGGTCTTCGCTTCCGGCAAGCCCATGCCGGGCCCAGTCAGCAGATCTTGTGCACCCAGCCGTACGGATCGGGCAGCTGGCCGAACTGCAGGCCGAGCAACTGATCGCGTAGCTTCATGGTGACCGGGCCCGGCTGTCCGCCGCCGATGGCCCAGCCACTCGCTGATCCCTTTACCGTGCCGACAGGCGTAATCACGGCAGCGGTGCCGCAGGCGAAGACCTCGGTGATCTCTCCCGACTCGCAGCCTGCTTGCCACTGCTCGACCGAGATCGATCCTTCGGTCGCCGGGATGCCGAGGTCAGGGGCCAGCGTCAGCAGCGAGTCCCGGATGATTCCGGGCAGCAGGGTGCCGGTAAGCGCCGGGGTCATGATTCGAGCCTTACTACCGGAGCCGTAAACGAAGAAGAGGTTCATTCCGCCCATTTCCTCGACCCAGCGGCGCTCTGCTGCGTCCAGCCAGACCACCTGATCGCAGCCGTGTTGCAGCGCCTGAAGCTGTCCGGCGAAGCCTGCCGCGTAATTGCCACCGGTCTTCGCCGCGCCCGTGCCGCCGGGAGCGGCCCTGGTGTAGTCCTCGGCCAGCCATACCGACACCGGCTGGACGCCGCTAGCGAAGTAGGCGCCCGCTGGCGAGGCGATGACTGCGAACAGGAAAGACGGCGACGGCCTGCTCACGCCGAGCCCGACATGGGTCGCGATCATGAAGGGGCGCAGATAGAGGCTGTGCTCCGGCGCTGACGGCACCCACTCCCGGTCCTGTGTTACCAGCAGCTCGATCGCCCGGAGGAAAACGTCCTCGGGCAGCACGGGCATGGCCATGCGGGCCGCCGACCGGTTGAACCTGGCCGCGTTGGCGCCGGGCCTGAACGCCACCACCGGGCCGGGAGCCTGTCGGTAGGCCTTCAGGCCTTCGAAGATCTCCTGGGCGTAGTGGAGGACCTGACTGGCTGGGTCCATGGTGAACGGGCCGTACGGGCGAAGCTGAGCGTCATGCCAGCCGCGACCGGCCGTCCAGGACATCGTTACCATGTGATCGGTGAATACCTGGCCGAACCCCGGCTGGGTCAGCAGTTCGGCGCGTCGGACAGCTGGTAGCGGGTTGTCAGACGGACGGATCGCGAACTGAATGTCAGCACCTGCCATCGGGGACCTCCTTGGTCCGGGCTGGCGTCATTGCCAGGCCCCGCCAGATCAACGCTAGCCCGCCACCCGTTCTGCTATGTCGTCGCCGATCTCGACGGTGGCGCGCGGTGACCACTCACCTTGCCGTTCCAGCAGGTCATCAGACACCGCCTGCTCGATGCGGGTCGCTTCGGCGGCGAGCCCGAGGTGCTCGCACAGCATCGCCGCCGACAAGATCGCAGCGGTCGGATCGGCCTGCTGCTTGCCAGCGATATCCGGCGCGCTGCCGTGAAGTGGCTCGAACATGCTCGGAGCGGTCCGGTCCGGGTTGATGCTAGCGCTGGCAGCTAGGCCGATCCCGCCTGCTACCGCGGCGCCGATCGAAGTGAGGATGTCGCCGAACATATTGTCGGTCAGGATGACGTCGAAGCGCTCGGGCTCGGTGAGGAAGTAGATGGCGGCCGCGTCCATATGGCAGTACTCGGTGGCAACGCCCGGATAGTCGGCGGCCGCCTCGGTGACGGTACGTTGCCAGAGGTCACCGGCATAAGCGAGCACATTGGTCTTGTGCACCAGGGTCATCCGCCGCCGCGGACGCTCGGCCGCGCGCTGCAGCGCGTACCTGGCCACCCGGCCGACGCCGAACGCTGTGTTGACGCTTTCCTGCGTCGCCACCTCGGCTGGCGTGCCCTTCCGGATGATCCCGCCTGCGTCGATGTACGGGCCCTCGGTGCCCTCGCGGACGACCAGCATGTCTACCGATTCTGACCGGACGCCAACCAGCGGTGAGGCAACGCCCGGGTACAGCCGGACCGGGCGCAGGTTAACGTATTGATCAAACTCGAACCGCAGCCGGAGCAGCAGTCCGCGTTCCAGGATGCCACTGGGCACGCTCGGATCACCGACGGCACCGAGCAGGATCGCATCGTGCCCGGCGATCTCGGTCAGCACCGAATCGGGCAGCACTTCACCGGTCCGGTTCCACCGCTCCGATCCCAGGTCGTAGCTGGTGGGCTCGATTGCCAGCGTGCCGACAGCACGCAGCACCTTGATGGCCTCGGCCACGACCTCGGGCCCGATGCCGTCGCCGCCAATTACCGCGAGCCGGACGCTTCGTGCTGCCACGGCAGTACCTTACTGGGCTGTTAGCTCCGGATGGCAAGATCTCAGATGTCCTGGTCTAGGTCGACGACCCTGGCCAGACCGGCTCCGATCTCAGCCGCTATCTCGGCCAGCGCATCCACCGGGACCGCGGAGTCGACCGTGAGCAGGATCAGCGCGTCGCCGCCCTGGGCGTGCCAGGCACACCTGCATGCCGGCGATGTTGACCTGGCGGCCGCCTAGTATCCGGCCGACGGTGCCGACCACGCCAGGCCGGTCTGAGTAGCCAAGGACCATCATGTGCTCAGCCGGTGCGATCTCCGCATCCAGGCCGTTCACCTCGACGATCCGCTCGGCCTGCCGGAGCCCGGTGAGGGTGCCGCTGACCGACACCAGCTGGCCGTCAGGCGCTGTCCCGCGCAGGGTCAGCAGGTTACGCCAGTCGTGGCTCACCTCATCGGTACTGAGGCTCACCTCGACGCCGCGTTCCTTGGCTACCAGCGGCGCGTTGACGTAGGTGACCGGCTCCTCAGTGACCTGGCCGAACAGGCCCTTCATCGCGGCCAGCTCGAGCACGCTGACATCGAGGCTGGCAATCTCGCCCTTGGCCTCGATCGCGACCGCGGCGGTGGCGCCGCCTGCGAGAGCGGCCAAGATCCGGCCGAGCTTTTCTACCAGGGGGAGCCATGGACGCAGTTCCTCGGCCACCGCGCCGCCCTGGACATTGACCGCATCCGGCACGAATTCGCCCTCCAGCGCCAGCCGCACCGAACGGGCGACCTGCGTGCCGGCCTTCTCCTGGGCTTCCGTAGTGCTGGCGCCAAGGTGCGGCGTGGCCACGACGTTGTCGAGGCCGAACAGCGGGCTGTTGGTGCACGGCTCCCTCGCGTACACGTCCAGGGCGGCGCCAGCTACCCTGCCGTCGGCAAGCGCGCTAGCCAGTGCCGCTTCGTCCACAATCCCGCCGCGAGCGGCGTTGATGATCCGCACCTCGGGCTTCACTAGCCGCAGCTCGCGATCGCCAATCAGGCCGACGGTCTCGGCGTTCTTCGGCAGGTGCACGCTGATGAAATCGGCCTCGGCCAGCAGCTCATCCAGGCTGGTCATGCGGACGCCGAGCTGTGTGGATCGGGTCGGGGGCACGTACGGGTCGTAGGCGATCACCGTCATGCCGAACGCGGCCAGCCGCTCGGCTACCAGCGCGCCGATCCGGCCGAGGCCAAGGATGCCGGCGACCTTGTCCTGGAGCTCGACGCCGGTATACGCGGAGCGTTTCCACTGACCGTTCTTCAGCGCGGCCATGGCCTGGGGCACGTTGCGCGCGAGCGCCAGCAGCAGCGCGACCGCGTGCTCGGCGGCACTGACGATGTTGGAGGCCGGGGCGTTCACGACCATGACGCCGGCCTTGGTCGCGGCTTCCACATCGATGTTGTCGAGGCCGACTCCCGCGCGCGCGACCACGCGCAGCCGCGGTCCGTGCGCGATTGCCTCGGCGTCGATCTGCGTGGCGCTGCGCACGATCACGGCATCGACATCCGCCAGGGCCGCCAGCAGCTTGCCTCTGTCGGCGCCGTCGGTGTAACGGACCTCAAAGGACGCGTCGAGCAGGGTGATGCCCGCGGGGGAGAGCTCTTCAGCTACCAGGACAACGGGTGCAGGCACAGGGGCCCTCCGGGATCGTCAGCTTCGGGACTACGAGTGTATCGGCCGACTTTGTGAAATTCTTCACAAGTCACCTCATCATGAGCGCTGCTACAACGCTCTGCTCGATCGCAACTCAACCCAAGATCATCCATGAATGTGACAGAGCTACTGCGATTGCGATACCTATGCCACATCCATAGATGATCTTGGCGCCTAGGTCGCCGCTGCGGGCGCCGTTTCGTCCGCATTTGGTCCACTGCCGTCGGAATGCTCGGCCCCAGCCGGGCCCGGCATACGGCCCGCCGCATCCCCCAGCACGGCCCGGCGGGTTGCCACCGACTCAGGCGCCATCGACTCAATGGCTCCGGCCGGCATCGGACGGGCAACGAGGTAGCCCTGGCCGAGGCCGCAACCCATCGCGCGGAGCAGTTCCAGCTGCTCGGGCCGTTCGATGCCCTCGGCCACGATCTCGATGCCGAGATCATGCCCGACCTGGACGATAGTCCGGGTCAGCATGGCGAGCGTCCCGTCAGTACCCAGCCCGGCCACGAACGACGGGTCGATCTTGATGATGTCGACCGGCAGTTGCCGCAGGTAGGCCAGCGATGCGTACCCAGTGCCGAAGTCATCGATGGCCAGCCGCACGCCGAGCTGCCGCAGCCGGGCAAGTCCGTCCAAGATCGGGGCGCCGATCTCGATCAGCACGCGCTCGGTCACCTCGAGCGTCAGCGCGGACCGCGACAGGCCGTTGTCATCAAGAGTCGTCAGCACGAACTCGGCAAACCCGGCCGCGCTGACCTGGCGGAGGGAGAAGTTGACCGACAGCCCGACCTGCCAGCCGGCCGCGCGCCACTGAGCGACTTGCTGGCACGCCTGGCCGAGTACCCAGTGACCCAGCGGCACGATCAACCCTGAGTCCTCGGCGATGCCGAGAAACTCGGCCGGCTCAACGTGCTCGCCATGACGCGACCAGCGGACCAGCGCCTCGACGCTAGCTACCCGTGCGGTGGACAGTTCCACGACCGGCTGATACTCGATCCCCAGGCTGCCATCCTCGATCGCCGCGCGCAGGTCGGTCGCCAGTTCCAGCCGACGGATCACGTCCGCGTGCATGTGCGCGGCGAAAACCTCCACCCGGCCGCCGCCCGAGTCCTTAGCCCGCGACATGGCCAGGTCCGCGTTGCGGAGCAGGTGATCGGCCACCTCCGGGTCGGCGAATGCCACCCCGACGCTGGCGGTGATCGAGATGTCGCGGCCAGCCGCCCCGAATGGCTCGGCGGCGATCGCGCCCGCTAGCCGCTCGGCGATATCCACGATTTCCTGCGGACTGGCGGCGCCCTCGATCAAGATCGCGAACTCGTCACCGCCCCAGCGAGCGACCGTGTCGTGCGCCGGAACTAGGCCGCGCAGCCGCCGGCCGGCCTGCGCCAGCACCAAATCACCAGCGCCGTGCCCGACTGAGTCGTTGATGGCGGTGAACCCGTCCAGGTCGACGAATATCGCACCGGTTTGCTCCGGCGGCTCGGCGGCCTCGCGATTCCTGGCCAGCAGGTCCTTGGCCCGTTCCTCCAGGTAAGAGCGGTTGGGCAGGCCGGTCAGGCCGTCGTGGAAAGTCAGGTGCGTTACCTGCCTGCGCAGTGCGACCTGATCGCTGACGTCCTTCGCCGTGACGAGCACCAGGTCCGGGCGGCCAGGCTGCGAGTACCGCGACAGAGTCGCTTGCACGTGCCGCCAGGTGCCATCCGATGACCTGACCCGGCACGCCAGGTTCCCGGCCATGGCCGAGTGGCTGGCGCGGACTTTCGCGGCGGCCTGAATCACGTTCGCCAGGTCGTCGGGATGGACGAGGTCGGTCACCCTCGCGCCGGCCAGCCGCTCCGGCGCGTACCCGTAATGCGCGACCGCCTTGCTCGCGTAATTGACGAGGCCGGCCTCGTCGCAGAGCAAGACCACGTCGCTGGTGCGGTCGGCAAGCTGGTGGAACTGGATATCTGCCTGAGCGGTCAGCGCCGACGTCGCCGCCGCGTCGCTGAGCAGCCCAGCGATCCTGGCCACCAGGGCCAGCATCAGGACCGCGCTCGCGAGCAACGGCACCGTGCCGCTGTGCCCCGAGGTCACTATCGCGAATATGAAGGTAACGACGGCCGCTACTCCCGCGCTGCCGAGGGCGATGAGTGTGGTCACGGGCGAGTCAGGCGCCGTTGCGCTGTCGGTAGCCTGGCCTGCCGCAGTGTCCCCGGACAGCAGCCCGGTTGCGCCTAGCAGGCAGATAGCCGCGAGCCAGGCCAGTTGCGCCGGAATGCCGGGATGGCTGCCGCCGGCCCGTGCTTGCACGGCCAGGAAGTCACCGACAGTGGCGGCACACAGCGCCAGGTACGGAGCAAGCGCGCGCCGCCCGGCTAGTACGGCCAGGCCGAGTGTGCCGCCCAGCGTGATGAGGTCCGCGACCGGGTGGATGAGGTCGACGCTGAACGTGCCGGGACCGACGGCAGCAGCGTGATACGCGGGCCGCAGGAGCGTGATCCAGCCCACGCAGAACACCGCGAGGCTGAGCAGGCCCCCGTCCAGGAACCGCCAAGTACTCGCCGGCCTAGCAAGCCTGAGCAGCCCCATGGCCAGGGCAGGCAGCCCGAGCAGGGCGAGCAAGTCGGTGAGCGTCAACTGGATGGCCGCAGGAGTGATTGCGCCCGCCCCAACGCCTTGGGCCAGGAAAGCGGCGCCCCAGGCCACCGCGGCGACCGCCAGCCAGCGGCTGGCCGGGTCGCCCCGGCGCGCTCTGCGGACAAGCAACGTCACCGCGGCGAGGGTGAGAACGGCCCCGATCGCGGTCCAGGCAGACGACGACGGGCTCATCGCTGGCAGCCTGATGCGAGCGATTGCACCGGGCGTGCGTGCACCAGACCTCCCGTCGGCTACGTCCCGTTGCGGTGAAACTCTGTTAGCTGAAGCGAGCCAGATGCATACCGAAGGCCGAAAATCTTGGGAGGTCATGCCCGCGGCTCGTCGTTGAGGACAGCAGCACACGACTCGCAGATAGTGCTATCAGCTGGGCGCTATCAGCTCAGGCGGGCAGGAGCAGGTCTCGCCTGGGCCGAACGCGTGGGTCTCGCAACTTTGGTGATGCCACTGCACTTTACGGTGCGCAGGTCACGCTTCGATTGAGGAAGGGCCTACGGACGGCGACAACTTCGTGGCACCGTGCGAGGGGCGTCAGTAATCCCCAGTGATCACGTTCGCCAGCGGCTTCCCGGCCAGGTACCGCTCTGCCTGCGCCCGCACGAAGCGGTGGCCCGCCATCACCGAAGCCGGGGTGGACGCGGCAACATGTGGGGTAATCAGAACATTCGGTAGCTTCCACAGCGGATGACCCAACGGCAGCGGCTCTGGCTCGGTGACGTCGACCGCGGCCGCGAGGCGCCCTGAACTCAGTTCCGCGACCAGGGCATCGGTGACGACCAGGGCGCCGCGGGCCGCGTTCACCAGCAGTGCGCCGTCCTTCATCCTGGCCAGGAACGCTGCGTCCGCCATGCCGACGGTCTCGGCAGTGACAGGCGCCAGCAAGATCACGACGTCTGCGGCAGGCAGCAGGTCCGGCAGCTCGCTAGCCGGGCTCACGCCGTCGCGGGCGGTCCTGGCGACCCGGCGAACCTCAACGTCGAAGCCGGTCAGCCGGCGCTCGACCGCATGGCCGATCGAGCCGTAGCCGACGATCAGCACGGTCTGGCCCGCCAGGCAGCCGGTGAACCTGTAGCTCCACCGCCCGGCCGCCTGCTCACCGGCAAAATGAGGGAACTGGCGAACCGAGGCGAGGATCGCGGCGACCACCCATTCGGCCGTGCTTGCGTCGTGCACGCCACGGGCATTGCAGAGCATGGCTCCGGCCGGCACATGCGGCCGGACCCGGTCAAAACCGGCCGTCAGCGTCTGCACGATCTTCAGGCTGGGCATCTGCGCCATCGCGGCGACCGCCGCTGGCGCCGGGAAGAACGGCGGCACGTAGAACTCGACGTCGGCCGCGGACGCCGGCAGCCCGGACCCGTCCGGTATCACCACTTCGACGGCGGCGCCGTCAAGCCCGTCCAGCGCCTGGGCGACAGGTTCCGTCGGCACCCAGATCAGCACTACGCCACCTCTTCCACCACCGGCTCGATCCGCGGGAACACTGGACGCGCTGGTGGGAGGGTACCGCCGAAGTCATCGCAGGCGGCGGCGACCCTGGCGGCCAGGTCTGGCAGGAACGGCCAGATCTCTGCCGCCAGCACCTGGCAGGCCGCGATAAGGGCCCCGAGCACCTGGTCGAGCCGTTCGCCCGCGATATGGTCCCCGCCCTTCTCGGCCTTGGCCAGGTGCCAGGGCTGTGCCGTCTCGACGTACCGGTTCGCCTGGTCGACGATCTCCCACACCGCCGCTGCCCCGGCCCGGAAGTCGAACCTGGCTAGCGCGTCCCGGACCGCGACGGGCGCGCGCTCGATCACGGCGCGCAACGCCGCTGCGTCCGCTGGCCAGTCCGGCCGCGCCTGATCCGGCAGCGTGCCACCGCTTCGCCCGTCGGCCGCGGCCGCTAGCCATCGGCTGGTGCCATGCGGACCGCCGCAGGGCCTGACGGCCCCGTTCCGGTAGGAATGGGCCAGCGAGACGACCCGGTTGACCAGGTTGCCGAGTCCGTTGGCCAGGTCCTCATTAGCCCTGGTGATGAGCTTGTCGACGGTGAAATCGGTGTCTCCCACCCGGGGCACCTCGCGCAGCAGCCACCATCGCAGCGCATCGGCGCCGTACCGGGCGGACAAGGCCACCGGATCGTTGCCGTCTAGGGCCCGGCCGGAGGTCGACTTGCTGATCTTCCGCCCATCGATCGTGAGGTAGTCATGCACGAAGATCTCGGTGGGCAACGGCTCCCCGGCCGACAGCAGGATGGCGGGCCAGTAGACCGCATGGAAGCGGAGCACGCCCTTGCCGACTACGTGCACGCGCCGGTCGGCCTCGGCCCACCAGCGGCGATAGTCAGCGCCGCGGGATCCGCTCGGCCCTTTGTTCAGTGCCCCGTAGTTGAGGGATGTGATGTAGTTGCCGAGCGCGTCCCACCAGACGTAGATCACCTGGCTCGGGTCGCCGGGCACGGCGATGCCCCAGCCGCGGGCCCTGGTGATCGACCGGGACGCGCTGAAGTCCTCCAGGCCGCCGGCGATGAAACCGAGCACCTCGTTGCGGCGGCTGGCCGGTTCTATCCGCAGCTTGCCCGAGCCGATCAGGTCCTGCAGCTGCGCGGTGTAGCGGGACAGCCGGAAGAACCAGTTCTCCTCGCTGATCAGCTGCGGCGGCGAGCCGTGGTCCGGGCAGTTACCGTCGGCCAGCTCGGCCTCGGTGTAAAACTGTTCGCAGCCCACGCAGTAAAGCCCCTGGTAGCTCTTGCGGTACAGGTCTCCGCTGGCTTCGCAGGCGCGCCAGAGCCGCTCGACGCCCGGCCGGTGCCGGGGGTCGCTGCTGGTACGGATGAAGTCGTCGAAGCTGAGCGACAGCTGCTCGCGCAGCCCCGCGAACGCGCTGGCGTTGCGGTTCACCAGCGCCCTGGTGCTGATGCCCTCTGCCTGCGCGGCGAGGACGTTCTTGAGGGAGTTGTCGTCAGTGCCGCTTTGCAGCCTGACCTCGTCGCCGATGCGGCGATGATGACGGGCGAGCACGTCGGCCTGGACGAGCTCAAGTGCGTGCCCGACGTGAGCGCGCGAGTTCACGTACGGGATCGTGGTACTGAGGTAAACGCGCTGACTGGTCATTAGGGTTGCCTCCTTAAAACCCGGGGGCAACGATCCCGCACGTGAATCGAGGCCCCTGAAGGGCCTCGTGCGGACTGTGTCGTAACGAACTGAGTCCTGGCAGCGTTCGATGGCCCCGGCTAGCGGGGCATCATCTCCTGACGCGCGAAGGACTTCACAATCCGCTAGCTTACCAGCGTTCGGCGGATGTCCTTCATAGGCAATACCAGATGCAGCTTGTCGGTCGGGCTTGACTCGAACTCCGGGCAACCGTCAGGGAACGAGCGCCAGCGCGAAGTCGACGTCGACCACGTACTTGACGTCTGGCGGATCGGCGGAGCCTGCGGGCTTGAACTCCTGGATCAGCGAGTCACGAACGCCGAAGACCGCGTCGCTGCCGAGGTACTCGTTACGCGAGTCGAAGATGTGCGTGGTCACCGGCAGGTACCCGGGGGCGGAGACGATCGCGTGCACGTGCGCCGCGCGCCAGTTGTGCCGGCCGGAGGCGCGGAAGATCTCACCCACCGGGCCATCGATGGGAACGGGGTAGCTCACCGGGCGGATCGTCCTGAACCAGTAGTTGCCGTCCGGGCCGGTGGTGAAGATTGCCCGCAGGTTGAATTCCGGTTGGCCCGCGTCCTGGATGTCGTACAGGCCGTTGCTATTGCCCTGCCAGATGTCGAGCGTCGCGCCAGCCAATGGCCTGTCGGCGGCGTCCGTAACGCGGCCGCGGATCAGCGTCGGCTCACCGTCCTGCGCCCGGCCAATCTGCTCGCCCATCTCCCGGTGCGGCGAGCCCGCCAAGTAGAAGGGCCCGAGAACGGTCGGCTCGGTCGCCCCTGCAGCGGCGTTGATGGTCTGGACCAGTGAGGACAGGCCGAGTACATCGGAGAGCAGGATGAACTCCTGGCGCTGCGGATCGCATTTCTGTCCGACGGCGGTCAGGAACTCGATCCCCGCCATCCACTCCGCGGGCGTGAGCGCGGTCTCGGTCGCGAACGCGTGCAAGTGCCTGATCAGCGCGGCCAGCAACTCGCGCAGCCTCGGGTCCGGAGTGCCTGCATACGCCTGGAGTACCTCATCGGTCAGCTTGGTCGCCCTGGTCGTGTTCGAGCTCACAGAATTTCCTCAAAGTCTGATTTCTGTAGGTTATTGATATATGCAATATAGGCTGCCGTGGCGAGCAAAGGGCGTCGTTGTGACGCCGCCGCCCCTAGATTGTCGGTTTCTTCACAACGACGCCAATCCACGGCCTCATCGCGATCAGCGGGCCAACGCCCTAGGTCAGTCGGGCCAGGATCAGCTCGCGAACGCGGGTGGCGTCGGCGCGGCCGCGGGTAGCCTTCATGACCTCGCCGACGAGGGCGCCGGCGGCGGCGGTCTTGCCATCCCGGATCTTGGCCGCCACCTCGGGGTTGGCGGCGATCGCCGCGTCCACCGCGTCCATCAGCGCGCTGTCATCGGTCACTATGGCCAGTCCGCGAGCCTCGATGATCGCGTCCGGCTCGCCCTCGCCGGCCAAGATGCCTTCGAGCACCTGCCGGGCCAGCTGGTCGTTGAGCGTACCGACCCGGACCAGCTCGCTGACCCGTGCAACCTGCTGCGGGGTGATGGCAAGGTCAGCTAGCTCCACGCCCAACGCGTTAGCGTGCCGGGCCAGCTCGCCCAGCCACCATTTGCGCGCCTCGGCGGGCGTCGCACCAGCTGCCACGGTCTGGCTGACGAGTTCCAGCGCGCCCGCATTCGTCAGCCAGGTCATGTCCTGATCCGACAAGCCCCACTCCGCCTGCAGCCGGGCCCGGCGGGCGGCGGGCAGCTCGGGCAGGCTGGCCCGGATCTCCTCGACCCAGCCCGCGTCCGGGGCGACCGGCACCAGGTCAGGCTCGGGGAAGTAACGGTAATCTTGCGCCTCTTCCTTGCTCCGGCCTGACGTCGTGTTGCCGTGATCCTCGTGGAAGTGCCGGGTTTCCTGCACCACCTTCTGGCCGGCGTCCAGCACCGCGGCCTGCCGCTCGATCTCGAACCGGACGGCGCGCTCTACCGAACGCAGCGAGTTCACGTTCTTGGTCTCGGTGCGGGTTCCCCACTCGGCCGAACCGCGCGGCGCCAGCGAAGTGTTCACGTCACAGCGCAGCGAGCCTTCCTCCATCCGGACGTCGGAGACGCCGAGCGCGCGCAGCAGGTCCCTGAGCTCGGTCACGTACGCGCGAGCCACGTCCGGTGCGAGCGCACCGGTGTCTGGCACCGGCTTGGTGACCACCTCCACGAGCGGGATGCCGGCCCGGTTGTAGTCGACGAGCGAGTAGTCGGCGCCGTGGATCCGCCCGGTCGCTCCTCCCATGTGCAGCGATTTGCCGGTGTCTTCTTCCAGGTGCACGCGCTCGATCCCGACCCGGAAGGACTGGCCCTCGACGGTGACGTACAGCCAGCCGTCGGTGCAGAGCGGCTCGTCGTACTGTGAGATCTGGAAGTCCTTCGGCATGTCAGGGTAGAAGTAATTCTTCCGCGCGAACCGGCACCAGCTGGCGATCGAGCAGTTCAGCGCGAGCCCGATGCGGATGGTGTACTCGATGGCCGCCCGGTTGGCTACTGGCAGGGAGCCCGGCAGGCCCAGGCAGACCGGGCAGACGGCCGAGTTCGGCTCGGCGCCGAACACCGTCGGGCAGCCGCAGAACATCTTCGTCCTGGTACCGAGCTCGACGTGGGTTTCGAGCCCGATGACCGGCTCGTACCTGGCGACCGCATCCTCGTAGGCCACCAGCTCGGCTACCTCGCTCATGGCGCCAGCCCCTTCGCCGGAGAAAGCTGTGTTGCCTTGTGCAGCAGCGGGCCACCCCAGCGCTCCTGCAACGCGGCCTCGACGGCTGCGCCGACGCGGTAGGTTCGGTCGTCCGCCAGCGCCGGTGCCATGATCTGCAAGCCCACCGGCAGGCCGTCCTCCGGCGCTAGGCCGCATGGCACGGACAAGGCCGCGTTACCCGCCAGGTCGGACGGGATCGTGCACAGGTCGGCCAGGTACATGGCCATCGGATCGTCGGCTCGTTCACCGATTCCGAACGCGGTCGTCGGAGTGGTCGGTGACACCAGCACGTCCACCTGCTCGAAGGCGGAATCGAAGTCCCGGCAGATCAATGTCCGCACCTGCTGGGCCTTGCCGTAGTAGGCGTCGTAGTAACCGCTGGACAGAGCGTAAGTGCCGAGCATGATGCGGCGCTTGACCTCGGCGCCGAATCCGGCGGCGCGGGTAAGTGACATGACCTCGTCGGCGCTCGCCACGCCGTCGTCACCGGCCCGCAGTCCGTATCGCATGCCGTCGAACCTGGCCAGGTTGGACGACGCTTCGCTCGGGGCGATCAGGTAATAGGCGGGCAGCGCGTAAACGAAATGCGGGCAGGACACCTCGACGACCTTGGCGCCTAGTGACTCAAGCAGCTCTACTGCCTCGTTGAAGCGGGACTGGACTCCGGTCTGGTACCCGTCACCGCTGAACTCGGCCACCACGCCGACGCGGAGCCCGGCGACGTCTGCCTGCCGGGCCGCGGCGACTACCGGCGGCACGGGGGCATCAACCGAGGTCGAGTCGCAGGGATCATGGCCGGATATCGCCTCGTGCAGTAGCGCCGCGTCGAGCACGGTGCGCGCCAGCGGGCCGGGCGTGTCCAGCGACGAGGCGAACGCCACCAGGCCGTAGCGGGATGAGCCGCCATAGGTGGGCTTCACGCCGACGATGCCGCACACGGCCGCGGGCTGCCGGATGGATCCGCCAGTGTCGGTGCCGATGGCGAGCGGCGCCTCGTAGGCGGCGACCGCAGCGGAGGAACCACCCGAGGAGCCGCCAGGGACCCGGCTGAGATCCCAGGGGTTTCGGCTCGGGCCATAGGCCGAATTCTCGGTGGACGACCCCATGGCGAACTCGTCCATGTTGGTCTTGCCGAGTATGACGACGCCAGCTTGCCGTCAGCCGGCTGGTGACCGTCGCGTCATAGGGCGGCCGCCAGCCCTGCAGAATCTTCGAACCGCAGGTTGTAGGCATGTCCACGGTTGTCATGACGTCCTTTAGTGCAAGCGGAACGCCGGCCAGCGGGCCGAGTGGATCCCCCTCGCTGCGCTTGCGGTCGACCTCGGCGGCGGCTGCCAGAGCGCCCTTCGCGGCGACATGCAGGAAGGCGTGGACGTCGTCGTCCACTGCGGCAATCCGGTCCAGGTGCGCCCGCGTCACCTCGACCGCGGATACCTCGCCGGCTGCGACCGCCGCTGCCACCTCGGCGGCAGTGAGCTGAATCAGCTGCGTCGGCTCGGCGGCCATGTCAGTCCTCCGTCAATATGCGCGGGACACGGAACCGGCCATCCTCAGCCGCCGGGGCCTGGGACAGCACCTGCTCGGGCGTCAGGCACGGCTGCACGACGTCGTCCCGGAACACGTTGACGACGGGAACGGCATGCGTCATCGGCGGGATCTGATCGGCCGCGACCTCCTGCACTCGGGCGACCGCGCCGATGATCTGGTCAAGCTGGCCGGCAAAGTGATCAAGTTCGGCGTCGGACAACGCGAGCCTGGACAGCCTGGCCAGGTGCGCTACCTCAGCCCTGGTGATGGACATGCAGGCCATCCTATTGGCCTGCACCGGACCTAGCTCCGCCAGCCCAGCGGCGGCGTCGCCACGTGCGGACGCCGATCACGCATCTCGCCATCCTCGCTGCTGTGATCGCCGTTGCCGCCGTGCTCGAGGAGCCACGCCGTCGCTGAGACCGCGTTCATCGGCTTGGCGAAATACCAGCCTTGTGCAGCGACGCAGCCCATGCCGAGCAGGGCTGCGGCGACCTCGGCCGACTCAACGCCCTCGGCCACTGACCGGATACCCAGGGCTGCAGCGAGTTCGACGATGGATTTGACGACCACGCGGTCATCGACCGACTTGAGCACGCGGGCCACGAACGACGAGTCGACCTTGACCTCATCGACTGGCAACCGTTTGAGCCGGACGAGGGAGGAATAGCCGGTGCCGAAGTCGTCGAGTCCGACGCCGACGCCGATCTCGGCCAGCGCTTCGGCGGTAGACACGGCGTGGGCGGGCTCGCTGGTGAGCACCCGCTCGTCGATCTCGAGCAGGAGCACGTGGGGCGGCAGGTTATGGCGGGCCAGGTGCTGCTCGATGTGGTCGACCAGGCCGGTGTCCAGCAGGTCCCGGCCGGCCACATTGAGCGACACCTGGACGTCGAGCCCGGACTGGCGCCAGAGCGCTACCTGGGCGACGGCGGTCTCGATCACGAACCCGGTGACCTCACGCATCAGGTAGGACTGCTGAACGACCGGGATGAAGTCCGCCGGGGTGAGCATGCCCCGCACGGGGTGCCGCCAGCGGACCAGCGCCTCCATTCCCGCAACGCGCCGGTCAGCGAGGTAGACCTTAGGCTGGTAATGCAGCTCGAGCTCACCCCGGTCTAGCCCGCGCCGCAGGTCGCCAAACAGAGCGAGCCTGGCCGGTGAATTGCGGTCCAGGTCGGCGACGTATCGCTCCACTCCGCTGCGGCGCTGCTTAGCCAGGTACATGGCCACATCTGCGCGCTGCATCAGCATCTCGTCACCCGGCGCGTCGTCGGGGAACATCGCGATCCCGATGCTCACCTCGATCACGAATGACATGCCTTCGAGCCGGATCGGCTCGGCCACCGCGGCCCGCAGCCTGGCCGCGACCTCCCTGGCCACCGCAGCATCCTTGACCGCGGGGAGCAGCACGGCGAACTCGTCCCCGCCCAGCCGCGCGACCATGTCTCCGGGCCGGATGCTGTGGGTCAGCCGGTGCGCGACCAGCTGCAGTAGCCGGTCACCTACCGCGTGGCCGAGGGTGTCATTCACCTCCTTCAGCCCGCGATCCAGGTCCAGCAGCAGAAACCCGACTTTGCTGCCTGACGCGGCAGCCTGCGTCAGCATGCTGCCGAGCCTGCGCATGAGCAGCTTGCGGTTGGCCAGGCCGGTCAACTCGTCATGATGGGCCTGATGCTCGCGCTGCACTGAGATCGCCGCGTTGACATAGATAGCTGCCAGCGGGAACGCGAAAAGCAGCACGAGCACGGCCGACTGCATGCCCATGACGACCGCAACCAGCGGCGCGGTGGCGAACAGGACCAGGCTGACGAAGGCCTGGTACGGCAGGTTACGCAGCAACGTCTGCGACAACGGCTCGCGTGAGTGCAGCGCGATCGCCACGCTGATCAGGACGTAGCCCACGGCGAAGCAGGCGGCTCCGGCAGCCAGGATCCTCAGCACATCGGTACCGCCAGGCATCCAGGGATGCTGTGGGTTATGCCGATCCCCGGTGACGTACAGGACTGCCCAGGCTGCTGCCATGCCTAGCGCTGAAGCGGCGGCGTTGAACGCCCCCCGGTGCGGCGCCTTGCGCTTGCCGAGGAAGGTCAGCATCGTCGAGCTGACTTGCAGCAGCAACGCGACAGGCAACCCCCAGACGATCAGCACGGCAAAAACAAAGGTGACCGACGCGCGCGGCGCCTCGCTGCTGGATTTACCTGGTGTGACGATCGGCCAGATGTCGCCGAGCACGACCATCGCCGCTACAACCCAGAACAACGGATGCCGGACGCAGTCCGAGATGCCCGCCAGCCTGCTCATGGCCAGCCCGAAGATCACTGCACCTGCGACGATGACCGAGGTGAAGTAGATCCACAGCGGCGAGCCAACGCGAGGGCCGATGTCGCGGGTATCGGTGGGGTCCTTCATGGCTCCTCGTCGGCCCGTCGTCGCTCAGTGTGCAGCGCTCGGCGCTTTCCGTGAATCCTACGGCAAAAATGGTACTTCCCGAAGCCAATTGCGTACTATCTGTTACAACCCGCGATAAGCGCGGGCCGCGTCGGGCCCATCCGACAGCAGCACGCGCAGGCCACCTTCGTCCAGCACCGGCACCCCGACCGACTCGGCCTTGTCCAGCTTTGAGCCCGGGTTCTGCCCAGCGATCACGAAGCTGGTCTTCTTCGACACTGACCCGGATACCTTGCCGCCGCGGGCCTGGACCGCTTCTGCGGCCTCGTCCCTGGAGTAGCCGTCAAGCGTGCCGGTCAGCACCACGGTGATTCCGGCCAGCGGCCCGGCCGCGCCTGCCCCGCCGGCCCCGGCGGCAGCGCCGGCCTCGCCGCGGTCAGGCGCCACGAAGCCGGCGGTGGCCAGGTCTACCCCGGCCGCACGCCACTTGTCCACGATCGCCGCGTGCCAGTCCACCGCGAACCATTCGCGCAGCGACCGGGCGATCGTCGGCCCGACATCCTCGACCGTGACCAGTTCGGCCTCCGGTCCGGCGGCAATGGCGTCAACCGAGCCGAACGCGGCCGCCAGGGCTCGGGCGGCAGTCGGGCCGATGTGCCGGATCGAGAGCGCGACCAGGATCCGCCATAGCGGGCGGTGCCTCGCCTCCTCGAGGTTGACAAGCAGCCTCGTCGCGTTCGCGGTCAGCGTTCCCTGCTTGTTCACGAAGAACGGCACGGTGGCCAGGGCCTCCGCGGTCAGGGCGAACAGGTCGCCTTCATCGGTCACCAGCCCGGAGTCCAGCAAGGCCGCGGCGGCCTCGTACCCGAGTACTTCGATGTCCAGGGCGCCGCGGCCGGCCAGGTGGAACAACCGCTCGCGCAGCTGCGCCGGGCACGACCTGGCGTTCGGGCAGCGCCAGTCCACCCCCCCATCCTCGCGGGCCAGCGGCGTGCCGCAGGCCGGGCACTGCGTCGGGAACTCAAATGCCCGCTCGTGCCCGGTGCGCAGGTCGACAACGGGGCCGACGACCTCGGGAATCACGTCGCCGGCCTTGCGCAGCACCACCATGTCGCCGATCAGCACGCCCTTGCGTGCGATCTCGTCAGCGTTATGCAGGGTCGCGTTCTCCACCGTGGAGCCGCTGACCTTGACCGGCTCCATCACCGCGAACGGCGTGACCCGCCCGGTCCGGCCCACGTTCACCCGGATGTCCAGCAGCCGGGTGTTCACCTCCTCCGGCGGGTACTTGTACGCGATTGCCCACCGCGGCGCCCGGCTGGTACTGCCGAGCTGCCGTTGCTGCGTCAGCTCGTCGATCTTGACCACGACGCCGTCTATCTCATACGCGGGATCGTGCCGGTGCTCGGCGTAATGGCCGATGTACTTGCGCACGTCGTCGATCGCCGGGACGACCTGGTAAAGGTCACTGACCGGCAAGCCCCAGCCGCGCAGCCGCTCATACCAGGCCGACTGGGTCTCCGGCGGATCGTCCAGGCCATCCACCCGGCCGATTCCGTGCAGGATGAGGTTGAGCGCCCGTGCGGCGGTTATCCGCGGGTCTTTCTGCCGCAGTGAGCCCGCCGCCGAGTTGCGCGGGTTGGCGAACGGCGGCTTGCCTGCCTCGGTGAGCCGCCGATTCAGCTCCTCGAAGGCGGCCACCGGCAGGAAGACCTCACCGCGCACCTCCAGCGTGTCCGGCCAGCGCGAGCCGGCCAGCCTGGTTGGCACCGCCGCGATGGTCTTAACGTTGGGCGTCACGTCCTCGCCGGTCACCCCGTCTCCCCGGGTTGCCGCTCGCTGCAACCGGCCCTTGCGATAGACCAGCGCGATGGCCAGGCCGTCGATCTTCAGCTCGCACAGGTAGGGGCCTGAGCCGCCGAGGCGGTCTGCCCTTGCCACCCAGGCATCGAGGTCCTCGGCTGAGAACACGTTGTCCAGGCTCTGCAGCGGCTCCAGGTGGTGCACCGGAGTGAAGTCGGTCGAGAACGACCCGCCGACCCGCTGGCTGGGCGAATCCGGCGTCCGCAGCTCGGGAATCTGGTCCTCAATGCTCTCCAGCTCGCGCATCATCGTGTCGTAGCCGAAGTCAGAAACTAGCGGCGAGTCGAGCACGTAGTACCGGTACTGGTGCTCAAGCAGCTCGGCGGCGAGCTCGGCGTGCCGCTGCCTGGGATCCTGGCTCATCGCGCGCTCTCCTCGACCAGTTCCGGCGCGATCCGCGCCGCCTCCCGGCAATGCGCGAGCGCGGCCCGCGCGGCTGCCGCCGGCACGCCGGCCAGTCCGCAGGCTGGGGTGATGACGACCCGCTCCGCCAGCAGCCCGGCCGGCAGCCCGGTCTGCCGCCACAAGGTCACGACCCGCTCGGCTGTCTGGCGCGGCAGCAACGGCGGCCCGGTGACCAGCTGCTGCGCGCTAGTCGTCGGCAGCGCCCCGGCGAACAGCGCCAGCCCTGTATCAGCCAGCTCGGCCACAAGATCAATATCACTGGTCCTGAGCGCGTCGAGATCGAAACTCACGGCCGATGCCCCCGCTGTCTTTAGGAGAGGGAACGGGGCCTCTTGGTGGCAGCAGTGCACGACGGTGAATGCGCCGACGGCGGAAAGAACGGCCTGCAATCGCTGGACGGCTACCGCCTCGTCGACCGCGCCGACGACGTTCAGCCCGCTGGCAGTCAGCACCCGGCCTGCCAGCGCAGCCGGCAGAGCCGGCGCATCCAGCTGCACGATGAGTGTCGCACCAGGGACCCGCTTGAGCATGTCGGCTGCATGGTTCGCGAGCCCCTCCGCCAGCGAGGCGGCCAGATCCGCTACGGCGGACGGGTCGGCAAGTGCCGGGTTCAGCGAACGGCTCAGCTCAAGAGTCGCGGCCAGCGTCCACGGGCCGCACACTTGAACCTTGAGCGGGCCGTGGTAGCCGTCTGCCACCTCCTCGAGGGCGTCGAGGTCCTGCGACAAGTAACTTGCCGCCCTGCTCAGGTCGCGGCCGGGGCGGTCGGCCAGTTTCCAGCCGCGCGGCGTCGTCTGCACGGGCAGGCCGACCAGCAGGGCAGCGGTCCGGCCGGTGAGGTCAGCCCCTGGACCGCGGTCGGGCAGCTCGGGCAGGTGCGGAAGGTCGGGCAACTCGCCGAACACCACGCGGCAGGCCTCAGCGGGGTCGGTGCCCGGCATCGATCCGATTCCGGTCGCGGTCCCGCCTGGCCATGGAAACCGGGAGGTCTGCTCTGTCACGATGCAGAGCCTAATGCGGGCGGCCGACATCGGCTGAACGCTCCGGGATCGGCTGCTACCTGCTCCGCTCATATGGCCGGATGCCCGCGTCGACGTCCTGTCCCGGCCCCGTCTCGGTCTTCCGGACGTACAGGCCGAGGATCCGGCGCGTCAGTAAGGCCGACGGACCGGGTGGCTTGCGACGGGTCATCGTCATGATCCGCTCTTCACGCCGGATCCCGGCAACGACCACGGCCATCACGACGACGATTGCCCCGGTCGCCGCGCCGACGACGATGAACGTGAATGCTTCCATGAGCGGCATAGCTGGCTCCCCTCGACCCAGTCAGCTGTTCTTTGCCTGAGGCATGACCTTTCTGGTGGTTGCGCGGCCTGGATTCATCGTCGAACACGGGCAACTTACAGACCTGCTGGTGGCCAGGACTGGTAGGCTCGTCCCCGTTGAACCTACAGTCCTAGCCATCCCTATATTTGGATCCTTTCCATCGTGACACGACCCAGGGTAGGGATGCAATACTTGAGGTCCCTACATTTGGGATTGCTAGGCTGATCCTGTTGAGTCCGGCTTCTGGCTGCGGGCGGGCTGAATCTGGAGGTGACCCGTGCCCGAGACGCTTTACCGGCGAATAGCCGACAGCCTTCAGGGCCAGATCGAGTCCGGCGCACTCCAACCGGGCGCCAAGCTGCCGACCGAACTCGAACTCAGGGAACAGTACGGGGCTTCCCGCAACACCGTCAGGGATGCGGTCCGGTGGCTCACCATCCGCGGCCTGGTGGAGACCTGGCCCGGTCAGGGCACCTTCGTGGTTCAGAAGGCCGAGCCGTTCGTCACTACCCTGTCGGCCGACCCGGAGACCGGGCTTGGCGGCGGCGAGGGCGCGGCATACATAAACGAGGTCCGCTCCCAGGGCCGGAAACCTCATGCGTCGACACCCCGGGTGGAGAGCCTGCAGGCGTCCGGCCTGGTGGCCGACGAACTGCTGATCCCGGACGGTACCTCGGTCGTCAGCAGGCGCCAAGAGCGTTTCATCGACGGCGCGCCGTTCTCACTGCAGACCTCTTACTACCCGATGTCCCTGGTCGACGCGGGCGCAGTAAGACTGCTCGAAGCCGCCCCCATCGAACCGGGTACCGGCAGATACCTGGAGGCAGCTCTCGGTTTGCAGCAATCCCGGTACCGCGACACGATCACTGTCCGCGCTCCGAGCCCTTCCGAGACAACGTTCTTCAGCCTGCCTGCCAGCGGCCGGGTGTCAGTCTTCGAGACGCGGCGAACAGCCTTCGACAACGGGGATAAGCCGTTCCGGCTGACGGTCAGCGTGTACGCGGCTGACCGGAACGAGTTCGCGGTGTTCGCTGGCCTCGTCCCAGCTGAGGCTCGCAAGGTGATGCGCCCGCGAGCGGCAGGCGCCGTCGGAGCCCGCAATGCATGATCCGCTGTACCGGCGCATCGCCGACAACCTCCGGCAGGAAATCGAGAGCGGCAAGCTGGCAGCAGATCAGCGGCTGCCCACTGAGTTCGAGCTAGCCGGGGCGTGGAGCACATCCCGCAGCACTGTGCGCGATGCGATCAAACTGCTCGTCACTCGGGGCCTCGTCGAGGCGCGTCCGGGTCAAGGCACCTTTGTCGCCAAGAAGATCACCCCGATCGTCACCGACCTGTCAGCCACGCACGATCTCGGCACGGGCGATGAGGCCCAGTACTACATAGACGTCCGCAGACAGCAACGGACGCCGCGAAGCACGACGCCGAGGGTGGAGATCCAACCTGCTGGCGAACTCGTCGCGCACGAGCTGAAGCTCGCCGCAGGCAGTCCGGTTGTCTCCCGGCACCAGCAGCGATATGTCGACGAAGAGCGCTACTCGCTCCAGACGTCGTTCTATTCCATGGAACTGGTCACGGACCGCGGCGCGCGCCGCCTCATTGCAGCGGCCGACATATCCGAAGGGACTATCCAGTACCTGCGCGACGACTTCGGCATCGCGCAGGCGGGCTACCGGGACGTCATCACCGTGCGCACCCCGGATGCAAATGAGACTGCATTTTTCCGGCTACCCGAGGACGGCAGGGTCGCGGTTTTCGAGAACTTCCGAACGTCCTACGACCAAGACGGAAAGCCGATTAGGGTAACGGTTACCGTCTATCCTGCCGACCGCAATCAGTTTGTGATTAATGTCGCAAACCCTGCGACGTGACCATGAGCGCCGCAACCACGACTGCCCCCGCGTGCGACCGCAGGGCGCGCAGTTGGAGAATAACCAGAACGCGAGCCTCCGCTTTGGACCGCCAGCCCGCATGGCTGGCCCCTAGGCTCGTTCCCAGCTAATTCCCAGCCCGTCTCGCAGCCCGCAGGGCCGCAGAAAGCCCGACTACTACCGATGCTTCACGTTCGTCTCGGCACCACGCGTGACATGCAGACCATCCTCGGGTTCATCGAGGAGGCCTCGCAGTGGCTGCCGGACAAGGGCACGGACCAGTGGTCGAGCCCCTGGCCCGACCGGGACGGACGTGACCACAGAATCAGGCGGGGCCTCGAATCGCACCGGACCTGGATGGTGGAGGACGACGGGACACCGGTGGGCACGATCTCCTGCCGGCCCGATGGCAACGCGGAGCTGTGGACGCAGGCCGAGCGACTCGTGCCGGCCGTCTACGTTTCCCGCTTGATCGTAAGGCGCGGCCGTGCAGGCGAGGACATCGGCCGCGAGCTGCTTGACTGGGCTGGCGTATGGGCCGCAGCGCAATACCGGGCTGAGCTCATCAGGATTGACGTCTGGACAACTAATGCCGCGCTTCAAAATTACTATGAGAAACGCGGTTTCTGGCGCGTGAGATTTGCTGAGAACGTCGAGTATCCTTCGGCCGCTCTCTTGCAGAAACCAACATCGGGACTTTCCGCGGCAGATATCCCGCGCCTGCGGGAGATTCCCCGCTTGCTGCGGCCCGCGGGCCGGCGGGACGAGCATTCGTTAATCTGCCCACCAGGTCGGCATAGCACAGAGCCATTCGCCGGGCTGGCCCCGGACCACGCCGCCACCGCATTCTCGTACCTGACCCGGTCAACGTTGTTCCGCGGCCGTGCCAGCCGTCGCTCCGGCAACTGGCGGCGAAGTTAGCGCGCGCTGGTGATGGTCGCGCTGCCGAGTACGGCGTCAGCGTCGTAGAAGACCGCTGCCTGGCCGCTCGCGATGCCGCGGGCAGGCTCGCGCAGGGTTATCCGAACCGAGCCACCAGCCGGCTCACACACGGCCGGATGCACGTCGCCATGCGCGCGCAATTGCACCAGGCAGTCCACCGGGCCGGCAGGCGGCACGCAGCCCGACCACACCGGCCTGGCCGCCTCGATCTCACGCACGTCGAGCCCTTCCGCCGGGCCGACGGTCACTGTCCGTGATACCGGCTCGATGCTCAGAACGAAGCGCGGCCGGCCATTAGGGGCCGGCTGCTCGATGCCGAGACCCTTGCGCTGGCCAATGGTGAAGCCGTAGCTACCGTCGTGGCTGCCGACCACGGTGCCCGCGGTGTCGACGATCTGGCCCGGCGCACTGCCGAGCTGACCGTGCAGGAAGGCCCTGGTGTCGCCGTCGGCGATGAAGCAGACATCGTGGCTGTCCGGCTTGTCCGCCACCGCGAGGCCGCGCTCGGCGGCTTCCTTACGGACCTGCTCCTTAGTGGTGTCACCGAGGGGGAACATGGCCCGGCTCAGCTGAGCGCTGGTCAGCACCGCGAGAACGTAGGACTGGTCCTTGCCCGCGTCCACGCTGCGGACCAGCCGGGTCAGGCCGGCAGCGCCAGGGACGGGCTCCAGCCGGGCGTGATGGCCGGTACAGACAGCGTCAAAGCCGAGGGCCACCGCGCGGTCGAGCACGGCGGCGAACTTGATCTTCTCGTTGCAGCGCAAGCACGGGTTCGGCGTGTGGCCGCGCGCGTACTCGTCGACGAAGTCCTGCACCACGTCCGCGTGAAACCGCTCGGCCATGTCCCAGACGTAGAAGGGGATGCCGATCACGTCCGCGGCGCGCCGGGCATCACGAGCGTCCTCGAGCGTGCAGCACCCGCGCGCCCCGGTCCGGTAGGAGCTCGGGTTGCTGGACAGCGCCAGGTGCACGCCGGTGACGTCGTGCCCGGCGTCGGTCGCCCGGGCAGCAGCCACCGCCGAATCGACGCCGCCGGACATGGCGGCAAGCACGCGCAGTGTAGTCATTTGACCCCTAGCCATCTGACCCCTAGCCATCTCCCAAGTCACCTGACCCCAAGTCACCTGGCTCCAGGATACCGGCCTCAGCCGGCCCGCTACCGGGCCGCGCGGCGGGCCCGCTCGACGACCTCGCCGATCACCTCGCCAAGCGCATCTACGTCGCGCTGGGAGGAAGAGTGCCCGAGCGAGAATCGGAGCGAGCCGCGAGCCCGCGCCTCGTCGGCGCCCATGGCCAGCAGCACGTGGCTTGGCTGCGCGACGCCAGCCGTGCAGGCCGACCCGGTCGAGCAGGCGATCCCGCGCGCATCCAGCAGCATCAGCAGCGCGTCACCCTCGCAGCCGGGGAAGGAGAAATGGGCGTTTCCCGGCAACCTGCCCGGACCGGGCGCGGCGCCGTTCAGCACCGCGTCCGGCACCGCCGCCTTGACCTGCCTGATCAGATCGTCGCGCAGGGCAGTCAGTCGCTCAGCCTCGCCTACCCGGCGCTCGGTGGCCACCTGCACCGCCGCCGCGAACGCCCGGATGGCTGGTACGTCGAGAGTTCCGGAGCGAACGTCGCGCTCCTGCCCGCCGCCATGCAGCACCGGCACCGGTTGCGAGCCTCGGGCCAGCAGTAGCGCGCCAACGCCCACCGGGCCGCCGATCTTGTGCGCGGTGATGGTCAGAGCCGTGGCACCGCTGTCAGCAAGGCTAACCGGCAGCTGCCCGGCCGCCTGGACGGCGTCGGTGTGAAACGGGATCTGATGCTCGGCAGCCAGCTCGGCGAGGTCGGCGACCGGCTGCACGGTGCCGACTTCGTTGTTGGCCCACATGATGCTGATGACCGCCACGCTGGCCGGATCGCGGTCGATCGCGTCGGCGAGCATGGCCGGCCGAACCTCCCCAGTGGGCTCGACCTGCAGCCAGTCCGCGTCGGCGTCCTCGTGTTCGGCTAGCCAGCGCACGCTGTCCAGCACGGCATGGTGCTCGGTGGCCGTCGCCAGCACCCGCCGCCTGGCTGGGTCTTCAGCCCGCCTGGCCCAGTACAGTCCTTTGACCGCCAGGTTGTCGGCCTCGGTGCCGCCGCTGGTGAAAACCACCTCGCTTGGCCGCGCGCCGTAGGCCTCGGCGATGATCTCCCTGGACTCCTCGACCACCCGCCGGGCCCGGCGGCCCGCGTTGTGCAGCGACGACGGGTTCCCGAGCTGGGCGAGCTCATCGGTCATGGCCGCCAGGGCCGCCGGAACCATGGGCGTTGTGGCGGCGTGATCCAGGTACGCCGACGAGGCCGCCGCCGTACTGGCGTCCGGCCCTGGCACGCGGGCAGCGCCCACTGCGTCGGCGTTTGACATGATGCGCCCAGCCTAGCCGCGATCGGGCCAGCTCTGCCGCCTGCGGCCCGGCCAATCAGGGCCCGGCAACGGCCGCTGCCAGGTCAGCCCTCGGACCGCTTGCTGATCTCCTCGATGAGCTGCGGAACGACCTTGAACAGGTCGCCGACGACGCCGAAATCGGCCAGCTCGAAGATCGGGGCTTCCGGGTCCTTGTTGACGACCATGATCGTCTTCGAGGTCTGCATCCCGGCCCGGTGCTGGATGGCACCGGAGATGCCGATGGCCATGTAGAGCTGCGGCGACACCGTCTTGCCGGTCTGGCCTACCTGGAACTGGTGCGGGTACCAGCCGGCATCCGTGGCCGCACGGGAGGCGCCGACGGCGGCACCAAGCGCATCGGCGAGCTGCTCGATCAGGGCGAAGTGCTCGCCGGAGCCCAGCCCGCGGCCGCCGGACACCACGATCGACGCCTCGGTGAGCTCAGGCCGTTCGCCGCGCTCGGCGACAACCCGCCCGGTGACCTTCGCGGTCTTAGCGCTCTCGCTGACGGCGAACGCCACAGGCTCGATCTCCGCGGGGCCGGCGGCGGGCTCCGCGGTGACCGCGTTCGGGCGGACCGCGATGATCGGGGTACCGGTGCGCACCCGGGACTGGACCGTGATGGCGCCGCCGAAGATGGACTGCTCCGCGACGAGCCCTTCGGTCAGGCCGGTCACGTCGGTCAGGATGCCCGACCCAGTCTTCACCGCGAGTCGCGCGGCCACCTCGCGACCCTCGGACGTGGCGGCGACAAGCACCGCGGCCGGGGCCTTGTCGGCGACAAGCTGAGCGAGCAACTCGGCCTTCGGCGCGACCAGGTAGTCGGCATAGTCCGGCCCGGCGGCCACGTAGACCTTGGCCGCGCCGAACTCAGCCAGCCTGGCCCGGCCGCCCTCGGCGCCATCGCCGGTCCACACCACGGCCGGCTCGCCGTAGCCGCGGGCGAGCGTGAGCAACTCACCGGTTACCTTCTTGACCGTCTCGCCGTCATGCTCGGCAAGCACCAGGATCTCAGCCATTGTGGGAAGCCTTCCGCAGCCGGGTGTTATCAGATGAACTTGCGGGATGCGAGGAACTCGGCGGCCTTCTCGCCGCCATCGCCCTCGTCGGTCACGATGACGCCGGCCGCGCGCGGGGGGCGCTTGGCGAAGCTGACCACCTCGGTGGCGCTCGCAGCCAGCCCAGCTTGGCTGGCATCGATGCCAAGGTCGGCCAGGGACAGGGTCTCCACCGGCTTCTTCTTGGCCGCCATGATGCCCTTGAACGACGGGTAGCGCGGCTCGTTGATCTTCTCCACCACGCTGACCACGGCCGGCAGGCTCGCCTCGACGGTGTCGTAGCCATAGTCGGCCTGCCGGTGAATGCTGATCGCCGACCCGTCGATCTCAACCTCGCTGGCGAACGACAACTGCGACACCCCAAGCCGTTCGGCCAGCATCGCGGCAAGCGTGCCCATGCGCGCGTCGGTCGACTCTGAACCCAGGATCACCAGATCGAAACCGGTGCGGCCGAGCACGTTGGCCAGCACGGCGGAGGTAACGAGGCCGTCCGAGCCGCGCAGTGCTTCGTCGGTGACGTGGACTGCCTTGTCGGCGCCCATGGACAGCGCCTTACGGATCGCGTCGGCGGCCTTTCCCGGCCCCATCGACAAGATCGTGACCTCGCCGCCGTGCTTCTCCGCCAGGCGCAGGCCCTCCTCGATCGCGTATTCGTCGAGTTCGTTGATCACCGCGTCAGCGGCGTCCCTGTCCAGGGTGTTGTCAGCGGCCCGCAGCGTCCGCTCCGACCAGGTGTCTGGTACCTGCTTGACCAAGACCACGATGTTCATGACCGGCTGCCGACCCTTCTGCTTGCGGACCTGATCTACTTGCGAAACTGAGCGACTGACGACGAGCATATGTTACCGATGGGTAGATAAAGCTAGGCGGGCAAGCCGCGCTCGGCTGCTTCCACGACATTAGCCAGCAGCATGGCCCTCGTCATCGGACCGACGCCACCAGGAACCGGCGCCAGGTCAGCCGGCCACCTCGGCCACCGCGGGATCGACGTCCCCGACCAGGCCCGCATCGGTCCTGGTGATGCCGACATCCACCACCGCCGCGCCTGGCTTGACCATGTCGGCGGTCAGCAGCCCGGGCCTGCCCGCGGCCACGACGACGATGTCCGCGCTCCGGGTATGTGCGGCCAGGTCCTTGGTACCGGTGTGGCACTGCGTTACCGTCGCATTCTCGCTGCGCCTGGTGAGCAGCAGGCCGAGGGCCCGGCCGACGGTGATGCCACGGCCGATTACGGTAACGTCCGCGCCCGCGATCGGCACGTCGTAGTGCCGCAGCAGCGTCACGATGCCCTTGGGCGTGCCAGGCAGCGGACCGGGCTCGCCGAGCACGAGCTTGCCCAGGTTGACTGGCTGCAGCCCGTCGGCGTCCTTGGCGGGGTCGATCAGGCCGAGCACGCGCTGCGCGTCCAGGCCGGCGGGCAGTGGTAGCTGGACGAGGAACCCAGTGCAGGCCGGATCGTTGTTCAGCTCCGCGACCGCGTCTTCCACTTGCTGCTGCGTTGCGTCCGCGGGCAGGTCCTTGCGGATGCTGTAGATGCCGACCTGAGCGCAGTCACGGTGCTTTCCGGCCACGTAAGCAACGCTGCCGGGGTCGTCGCCGACCAGCACCGTGCCCAGACCCGGCGTTATGCCGCGCTGCGCGAGCCTCGCCACCCGGCTGGTCAGATCCGCACGGATCGCCTTGGCCGTCGCCTTGCCGTCCAGAATCGTTGCTGTCATCGGCGCTCATTCTGCCCGATGCCCGGCGCTGCCTGGTGAGGCAGGCCCCTCGCTTGAACCCAGGTCAGTGATAAAAGTGCCGGACGCCGGTGAGGTACAGCGTGACACCGGCCTCGTTGGCGGCGGCGATAACCTTCTCATCGCGGATCGAGCCGCCTGGTTCCGCGATCGCCCGCACCCCGGCCGCGGTGAGAACCTGCAGCCCGTCGGGGAACGGGAAGTACGCATCGCTGGCCGCGACCGCGCCGGCCGCCCGGTCTCCGGCCCTGGTGACCGCGAGCCGGCACGAATCAACGCGGTTGACCTGGCCCATGCCGATGCCGACGCTGGCCTGACCCGCCGCGAGCAGGATCGCATTCGACTTCACCGAGCGGCAGGCCCGCCAGGCGAACTCCAGGTCCGCCAGCGTGCTCGCGTCGGCCGGTTCGCCCGCGACGAGCTGCCAGTTCCGGGCCGAGTCGCCGGGCTCGGCCGCGGCATCGGCGGTTTGCATGAGCAGCCCGCCGCTCACCTGCCGCCAGTCCAGGGCTGCGCCGGCCGCGTCCGGCGGCGGGCAGCGCAGCAGCCGCTGGTTCTTGTTCGCGGTCAGGATCTCCAGGGCGGCCGGCTCGAAGCCCGGCGCAATGACAACCTCGGTAAAGATGTCTGCGATCTGCGCGGCCATGTGCTCGGTGACCGTCCCGTTGGCCGCGATGACGCCGCCGAACGCCGAGACCGGATCGCAGGCGTGCGCCTTGCGGTGCGCCTCGGCCATGTCGGTGCCCAGGGCGATACCGCAGGGGTTGGCGTGCTTCATGATGGCCACGCACGGCTGGCCAAAGTCGAAGGCAGCCCGCCTGGCCGCATCGGCATCCACGTAGTTGTTGTAGGACATCGCCTTGCCGTGCAGAACTTCGGCCGCGGCGATCCCCCCGGTCCCGGCTACCCCGTCGGCGCCGCCCCACTGCACGTAGAGCGCGGCCCGCTGGTGCGGGTTCTCCCCGTACCTGAGCGCGTCCTTGCGGCGCCAGACGGCGCTGGTCACGTCCGGCCAGCCGGTCTGCGCGGCCACCTCGTCGGGCGCGTAGGCGCTGGCGAACCAGGAGGATACGGCCGCGTCATACTCGGCGGTGCGGGCAAAGGCCTGTGCTGCCAGCCGCCGGCGCTGCGCCAGGGTGAACCCGCCGCCTGCCAGTGCGGCCAGCACGTCCTTGTAATTTGCGGGGCTGGTGATAACCGCCACGGTCGCATGATTCTTCGCCGCCGCCCGGACCATCGCCGGGCCCCCGATGTCGATCTGCTCGACGCACTCGGCCGGGCTCGCCCCGCTGGCGACCGTCTGCTCGAACGGGTAGAGATTGGAGACCAGCAGCTCGAACGGCTCGATGCCGAGCTCGGCGAGCTGGCGGCGATGGGATTCTTTAGCCAGGTCGGCGAGCAGGCCGGCGTGCACGCGCGGGTGCAGGGTCTTGACCCGGCCGTGCAGGCACTCGGGAAAGCCGGTGAGCTGCTCCACCGGCGTGACCGGCAGGCCCGCCGCCGTGATCGCCGCGGCGGTGCTGCCAGTCGACACGATCTCGACGCCAGCCGCGTGCAGTGCGGCCGCCAGCTCGGCCAGCCCGGTCTTGTCGTAGACGCTGATCAGCGCCCGCCTGATCGCCACGGTCGTCATGAGTCCGCCACCTTGATCGCCCGATCCCCGATCCGCGCCTTCCGGCCGGCGACGGTCCAGCCATCCCGGACCATGCGCCCGATTGTGTCGACCACCAGCGTCCGCTCCGCCACCTTGATCCGCTCGTGCAGCGATTCCTCGTCGTCGTCATCGAGCACCGGAACCGCCTGCTGCGCGAGGATCGGCCCGCTGTCTACCCCGGCATCGGCCAGAATCACGCTGCACCCGGTCACCTTGACCCCATGCGCCAGCGCGTCCCGGACGCTGTGCAGGCCGGGGAACGACGGCAGCAGCGCCGGGTGCGTGTTGATCAGGCGGCCGCCGAACTCGGCCAGGAAGTCCGCGCCCACCAGCTTCAGGAAGCCGGCTGCGATGATCAGGTCCGGCCGGTAGGCCATGCAGTCTGCGGTCAGCGTCTTATCCCAGCAGAACCGGTCCGGGAAGTCCTTGAGCCGCCGGACAAACGTGGGCAACCCTGCCACCTGCGCCCTGGCGACCCCGCCGGTGCCGTCGCGGTCCGCGCCCACCGCAACAATCTGCGCCCCGAAGCCGGGACTGGCGCACGCGTCGAGCAGCGCCTGCAGGATGCTGCCCGTGCCAGAGACCAGCACAAGCAAACGTGACTGGCTGACGGTCGGCTCCTCGGCTCCTCGGCGGCGGTTCACCCGAAGATCCCAGGCTACAAGGCCCGCCGGGGGGCAGCCGCGCACCGGGCCGACGGCAACGCGGCTGCGGCAGTCAGCGAACAGCGGCGGAGCGCCGCGACCGGTTTCCCGGCCGCGGCGCCCCGCCAGTAGCTTGGCTATGCAGTCAAGCGTTGGGCTATCTCAGGAGGTGATGCCGCACGCGGCCGTTGTCTCGAATCCGTAGGCGTTCAGGACGCCGCCCTGCTTGCAGAAGTAGCCTTTCCGGCCCAGGTACTTCTCCAGGTAGGCCGGGATGTGGTCGCTGGTCGACGTGGAGTAGGGAACAACGTCGTACAGGAAGCGCTGGAACGGCGTGCTCTTCCAGGCCGGGTTGGTCACCAGGTGGCCCTTCCGGCCGGTGGCCGGCTTGGTTCCGCTGATGCCGTTCAGGAGCAGGACGCCGGTCTGGTTGCAACCGAACATGTTCTGGGTCTTGCTCGGCCTCTTGCCGCACGCGGGCGAGTTCTGCAGCTGCGACAGGTAGGCACCGATCGAGTACGGGTAGAGCACGTTCGGGTTGGGCTTGCCGTTGCCGAGCTTGAAGATCTTGTTAAGGCCCTCGTTCTCCTCCGGCTGGTTCGGCACGCTCAGGTTCGCGGCCGGACCACAAGTCGGCTCGGTGGTCCCGCTGAGGCCCAGGGCCGTCGTCGCCCAGAAGGACAGCGTGCCAGAGCCTGCCTGAGGCAGGACGGGCGCGATCTTGACCTTCGCGGTGCCCGGCTTAGCCTTGGAGCCGAGCAGCGCCCCCCACGTGTTGGCGGGGTCGCCGTTCTTGGCCGGAACGGTGCAGCCGAAGATCTGGGCGAGTTGTGCCTTGCTCAGGTTGTTCGGTGCGTTGGAGCCCTTGGTGGTCGCGTACGTGACCGCGTCACCGGCCAGCGTCACGAAGGCCACGCCGCCCTTGCCGAAAGCAGGGTCTTTCGAGCTGCGCGGCCGCGAGGAACGCGCGAAGTCGATGCAGGGCACGACGTGCTTCTTGCCCTTGTAGGTGTAGGACGTGGTGCCGTAGCCGCCGGTCAGCGCGGCAATTCCGGCCCCGGAGCCATTGGGCCGGAGGTTCTTCTTGCAGCCCTGCTTGACGACGATCATCTGCGTTGGTGTCGTTGAGGTTGCTGGGGGGCACGGCGTCCCAGCTGTAGATGAAGGGGTCAGCCGGGCTGTGCTTCCTGCCCACGACCTGCTTGTCGTAGTTGTACGTAAGCTGGCCGACAACGTAGGTGATCGACTGTGACCCGACGCCGACAACGTCGTACGCCGCAGGCGTTACCACTTTCCCCGTGAGCGGATTGATCGGCTCGGCCGAGGCCGGAGCCACTGCCATCACGGTCGCGACGGCGGCTACAGCGCCGCTCGCAACCAGGGTTTTCAGAATGCGCACGCGTCCTCCTACAGACAAAGCGCCGAGCGAACATGCGACAACGCGCATGGACAAGCCACGTGGCTGTCGCACGTAAATATGCACGAGCCCACTAGGACCAACAAGCAACAACAATCGTTAACTAACTGATTACTGGGTAACGGGGACATGTCGGCAAGATGAAGTGCCACTTCAGCGCGGCTTTATCGAACAGATGGCTCGCATGAGCGTTGTCCGGATCTCGTCTGACCAGGTCAGAAAGGTATTTCGAGAGGAGTCTGGGAAGCTACTGAGAAGTCAGCAACGTATATGCAAACATCTGCTACTTGCTGTTCACCTATGATTTGGTTGACAGACATTGTAATCTTGTCATTCATCTACCATCGGGACACCAAGGTCCAAGTGCTTCCACATAGGGAAGTTTCCGGCGCGTTCGTCATGGCAGCGCCGATGGGCCTGATGGTGCAGATGGGCGGCCGCTCGACGGGTCGCCCGCCCAGCGATCAAGGAAGATCACGTGCCCGGAGTCCGCCGGGTCGAGGTTCGCCGGAGCCGCGCTAGCAGTCGAGCGAACCTGCGAGCCGGTCCGGCGCAGCCCCAGGTAGTTAGCCACCCCCGCGGTGATCGCCGCGGAGACTCCGAGTTCGAGCGCGCCCACGACCGCGACTTGCCAGCCGGATGGTCCGACCGCGGCGAGACGCGCGCCGCCAAGCGGACCGCCGGAGAACGCGCCGAGCACGCCGAGCAGGCAGCCGCTGGCCGCGCCGCAGGCCAGTCCCCACAGCGGCGCGGCATCGAGCGGCATGCGGGGCGCGCACCTGGACAGCAGCAGCCCGCCGATCACCCCGGCCAGGTAGGGCAGCGCCAGGACGGTCGGCTCCAGCCAGCCGGGCATCGCGGCGTGCAGCCCCGGCGGTAGCGCAGCCAGCAGGGGGAACGCGGGCAGCTGAGTCAGAGCGGACCCCGTCGGCGTTACCACGGTCGAGGCCCCGAAGGCGAAGCCAGGGCCAAGGGAGAACGAGATGGCCCAGACGATCGCATTGGGCAGGTAGCCGACCTCCAGCACCAGCAGAAGTACCGCGCCGACCGCGCCTGGCGCGAGGCCTCGCTCCAGCCGCGACGCTTCATCCAGATGCATGGCCAGGGCCGAGCCCGCCAGGACGGCGCCGGCCGCAACGAGGGTCGCCAGCGTTCCGGCGATGCCGAGTACGAGCGCCCGTGGGCGCTGCGGAAGCAGCGCCGCCAGTTGGGACCACGGGGCAAGCGCCCTGGCGCCACCGAGCCCGCCGGCCACCAGCGATAGCAGCAATCCGCAGGTGACCGCCTGCGGTATCGACGACGAGTACTGGGCCGACCGACTGGCGAGCGCAAGCGCACCGGAGAAAAGCCCGTAGGGTACGGCCAGCGCTAGGGTGGCATAGCCAACGTGCCGTCAGCCGGCGAACCTGCCCAGCGCGCACCACCCAGCCGACGGCCCGCCACAGCAGGAAGCCGGGCAGCAGCACCAGGCCGAGCGGCAGCATGCCGATCCGGCCGGTACCACGGAGCCCGAAGCCGACGTGGTTGGCGGCCAGCCAGAGAGCCGCGGCGGTGCGCAGCACGGCGGGCAGCCCGCCGCCGGCATGCGGCGCAGTGATCCAGCCGGCCAGCACCAGCACGGTGCTGACCGCGAGGCCGAAGACTGTCACTGCCCCGGCGCCCAAGACGCCGAGGACGAAAGGCGCGCGCTCTGGACCAGGCGAACCGGCATCGGCGCCAACGCCGGCACCGGCGCGACGGGCGCTAACGCCAGAAGCAGTCACAAGACCCAAGCCTGGCAATCCGGCGCGCCTGCACGGCGGAGGCGCGCCGCGATTCGCCGAGCCAGATCAGCGCCGACTCCGGCCAGACCGGGCTGCGGTTCTACTTCATGAGGTCGCGGACAAGCCGGGCTGTCTCGCTCGGGGTACGACCAACGCGGACGCCCACCTTTTCCAGGGCCTCCTTCTTCGCCTGCGCCGTCCCAGCCGAGCCCGAGATGATGGCGCCAGCATGGCCCATCGTCTTACCCTCCGGCGCGGTGAAGCCGGCCACGTAGGCGACCACCGGCTTGGTCACGGTCTTCTCGATGAACGCCGCGGCCCGCTCTTCCGCGTCACCGCCGATCTCGCCGATCATCACGATCGCGTCAGTCTCCGGGTCATCCTGGAAGGCACGGAGGCAGTCGATGTGCGTGGTGCCGATGATCGGGTCTCCGCCGATGCCGACCGCGGTCGAGAAGCCGATGTCGCGCAGTTCGTACATCATCTGGTAGGTCAGCGTGCCGGACTTGGAAACCAGGCCGATCCGGCCCTCTGCGGAGATGTCAGCCGGGATGATGCCGGCGTTGGACTTGCCAGGCGAGGCCACGCCGGGGCAGTTCGGGCCCACGACCCTCGTCCGGTTCCCGGTCGCCCGCGGCATGTGCCCAGAACGCCGCAGTATCGTGCACCGGCATGCCTTCGGTGATCACGATCACCAGCGGCATCAGCGCGTCGATCGCCTCGATAACCGCGTCCTTGGTTCCGGCCGGCGGCACGAAGACTACCGATACGTCGGCCCCGGTGACAGCCATCGCCTCGCCGACCGTGCCGAATACCGGCACCTCCTGGCCGGACAGCTCGATCGTGGTGCCGGCCTTGCGCGGGTTAGTTCCGCCTACCACCTTCGTGCCGGCCGCGATCATCCGCGCGCCATGCTTGCGGCCCTCCGAGCCGGTGATCCCCTGCACGATGACCCGGCTGTCGGCAGTCAGGAAGATCGCCATCTCATGCTCCCTTTGCGGCCACGGCGGCCAGCTCGGCGGCGCGCCGCGCCGCGTCATCCATCGTGCCCACCTGCTCGACTACCGGTATGGCGGCCTCGGCCAGGATTCGGCGCCCCTCGGCCGCGTTGTTGCCGTCCAGCCGGACGACCACCGGGTGGGTGATCTGCTCACCTCGCTCTGCCAGCAGCGCCACGGCGGACACGATGCCGTTTGCGACCGCGTCACACGAGGTGATGCCGCCGAACACGTTCACTAGAACGCTGCGCACATCCGGGTCCGACAGCACGATATCCAGGCCGTTGGCCATGACCTCAGCAGAGGCCCCGCCGCCGATGTCCAGGAAGTTAGCCGGCCGGATGCCGCCGAACTCCTCCCCCGCATAGGCCACCACGTCGAGCGTGGACATCACCAACCCGGCCCCGTTACCGATAATCCCAACTGAGCCGTCGAGCTTCACGTAGTTGAGATGCTTAGCCTTCGCCCGCGCCTCGATAGGATCCACTGCGGTCGGGTCAGCGAACCTGGCCCAGTCGTGCCGGAACGACGCGTTGTCGTCCAGCGTGACCTTGGCGTCCAGCGCGACCACCCGCCCGTCACCCGTATAGACCAGCGGATTGACTTCGACGAGGGTTGCGTCCTCGTCGGTGAACACAGCCCACAGCCGCTCGGCGAGTTCCGCGGCCCCAGCCTGCGCTGCCTCCGGCAGCCGGCCAGCCCGGACGATCTCCAGCGCCTTGGCGGCGTCTACTCCGGCCAGCGGGTCGACCGGAATCTTGGCCAGGGCCTGCGGGTTGGTCCGCGCAACCTCCTCGATCTCCACGCCGCCCTCCACCGTGCACATGGACAGGAAGGTGCGTTCGGCGCGGTCCAGCAGGAACGAGAGGTAGTACTCCTGCGCGATGTCGGTGTCCTCGGCAACCAGCACCGAATGAACGGTGTGGCCCTTGATATCCATGCCGAGGATCTTGGCGGCTTTCTCCTCCGCTTCGCCGGCGTTGTCGGCCAGCTTCACCCCGCCGGCCTTGCCGCGGCCGCCGGTCTTTACCTGTGCCTTGATGACCACGACCGGCTTGCCCTCGGCGCCGAAGCCGGCCGCGATCTCGCGGGCTTCCGGCGCCGTCTGGGCTACCCGTCCGCGCGGAATCGGGACACCGTACTCGGCGAAAAGCTCCTTCGCCTGGTACTCGAACAGGTCCACTCGGGTCCGTCCTTCACACTCGGGGGAAATCATCGCGGCGCGCCCGCGCCCGCGGCTCGAAGCCTAGTGCCGCCCAGCCGGGCAGTACCTGCTGGGTCGGACTGCTAGCTGACGGGCTCCTCGCTGCCCAGGGCCGACCGGACCCAATCGACGATCTCCGTCGTTCTCGCGCCGGGCGTGAAAATCTTTGCGACGCCCAGCTGCTCAAGTTCGGCGATGTCAGCGTCCGGGATGATGCCGCCGCCGAAAACGATGATGTCATCGGCACCGCGCTGTTTCAGCAGCTCCAGCACCCGGCGGAACTGGGTCATGTGGGCGCCGGACAGGATCGACAATCCGATCGCGTCCGCGTCTTCCTGCAGCGCAGCGGACACTATCTGCTCGGGCGTCTGATGCAGCCCGGTGTAGATCACCTCGACCCCCGCGTCACGCAGCGCGCGTGCTACCACCTTGGCCCCGCGGTCATGTCCGTCCAGGCCAGGCTTGGCAATGATCACCCGGATGCTGCTCATGACTCCAAGAGTACTGAATCGGCTACGGCGCCAGGGCTGCCGCAACAGCGCCGACGTAGCGAGCCAGCTGGCTGCCGCCTGGGTCATGAGTGGGATTGACCTCCGTGAGCACGAGGCCAGCGCATGCTGGGTCGGCGAGTAGCACCCGCAGGCACGCAGCCGCGTGCTCGAGCCGGACGCCCGAGCCGTAGTGCGGGAAGTTGCCGAGCGGCAGGTCGCCGGAGTCGACCAGATCGACGTCGAAGTGCACAATGACGGGACTGCCCGCACTCGCAAGCGCCTTCAGCGCCTGGCGCGCCGCGCCTTCGGGGTCGGCGCTGAGCTCATCGGCCCAGGAGATGCTGATACCGGCGTCAGCGATGAACTGGCGCTGCCCTTCGGTGGACTCGCGCCGGTCACAGCCGACCAGCGCGATGCGGGTCGGTTCGAGTAGTGGCGGCGGGCCTGCAAATCCTGCCAGCTCCGGAGTGCCCCGGCCGAGCAAGTGCGCGATGCCCGTGGCGTCGAGTATCCCGGACCCGGCGTCACCGGCCTCGTGCAGGTCCGCGTCCCCGTCGACGTAAGCCAGCCCAACATCCGGGCGGTAGCGGCGAAGCCCGGCGACGACACCGAGGGTGATCGTGCAATCCCCGCCAACCACGAGCGGACGACCTCCTGCGTCCGCAACCGCAGCAACCGCGTCCATTACCGTACGAGCCACGTCGATCACGTCCGCCAGGTTCCGCGCGCGCGGATGATCGTAATCGACCTGGAACACGGCCCCGGGCAGGTCGCCGCTGTCGGTCACGCTCACGCCGACGGCAACGAGCCGGTCCAGCAGTCCCGCTTTGCGCAACGCGGCCGGCGCTAGCTCCTGGCCGGCGTGATGCGCGCCAGCGCTGCTCGGCACTCCGATCACCGTCCACTCGCTCATCGCTACATCCTCTCGTCACCATCATTCGGACTTAGTCGGTAACACCAGGCTAGCGATCCACCTGGCGGTGCGCAACCAACTTACGTAGAATGATGGTGACGGGTTGCAGCAAACCTGCGCCGATGGGTGGACGCCAGTCAGAGGAGCGAGTGCGATGCCAGAGAACATCGGCCGGGCACCCGGAGACCTGGCAGTACTTCAGTTGTTCGTCAACACGCTCGATATTGAGCAGGCGACCGACGAATTGTCCGATCCTGAGGCACTGCAAGCTTGGCTGGAGCGGGCCGGCCTCAGCAGCAAGCCGGTTAACAGCCGGACTGAGACCGCTGACCGGGCCCCAGACGGCCGGAAGCAAGCCGCGCGCGAGTGTGATACCCCAACTGTGGCGGATCTCGCGGAAGCCATCAGGCTGCGCGAAGCCCTCCGCACGGTGCTGAGATCACATGTCACGCACGGCCCGGCCAGTGCGCGAGCTGACGCTGCGTCGGACGCAGCAGCCATGTTGCGCGAAATCTCGGGGCATCTGCCCACCAGGCTCGACGTGGGCGACGACGGCAGCATCTGGCCGGCAGCGGCCGGGCTCGGGCACGCAAGCAGCGCTGGCCCAGATCATGCTGATCGCCGCCGGGGCAACGATGCTCGGCACCTGGGAACGATTGAAGGCCTGCAGTGCCGACGACTGTCAATGGGCCTTCTACGACCGGTCTCCGACCCGCAACGGCTGCTGGTGCACCATGCAGATCTGCGGATCCCGCGCCAAATCCCGCGCATACCGCAGAAGAACAGCGACGGCCCTTACAGCTTCTCGATCGGGGCGTACCGCAGGACCAGGTGCTTGATGCCGTAGTCGCCGCCGAAGTCGATCTTGGCTTCCGGATCGTCGCCGCGGCCCTCGACCGACAGCACCGTACCCAGCCCATAGGAGTCGTGAGTGACCTTGTCGCCGGGCTGGAGCGACGGCACTGGCCGGTTCCCCAGTGCTCGTACGCCCGGCCTGCGCGCCAGCCGCTCAGAGGCAGGCGGTGCGGCCGCCGACTCGTCGCGGCGCCAGTCGATCAGCTCGGCCGGGATCTCGGTCAAGAACCTGGACTGCCGGTGATAGCCCGGCCGCCCGAACCAGGTGCGGGTCGCCGCCCTGGTCACATACAGCCGTTCCATTGCCCTGGTGATGCCGACGTACGCCAGCCGTCGTTCCTCGGCAAGCTCCCGCTCATCGCCCATGGACCGCTCATGCGGGAAGACGTTCTCTTCCAGGCCTGTCAGGAACACGACCGGAAACTCCAGCCCTTTGGCCGTGTGCAGCGTCATCAGCGTGACCATGCCACCATGCTGCTCGCCATCAGGGATCTGGTCGGCATCGGCGACTAGCGACACCTGCTCGAGGAAATCCGCAAGGCTGCCGCCGGGCTGCCGGGCGTCGAACTCCCTGGCCACTGAGACAAGCTCGGTCAGGTTCTCGATCCGGCTCGCATCCTGCAGGTCCGATGAGGCTTGCAAGTCGGCCACGTAACCGGTCTGGTCGAGTACCGCCTCGGCGATGTCCCCAACCGGGCGGCCCGCGGCGGACATCTCGCGCAGCCCGCTCATCATCTCGTTGAAGCCCTCGATGGCGCGAGCCGACCGGGCGGCCAGCCCGGGCACGTCGTCCGGCCTGGTCAGGGCCGCGGCAAAACTGATCCTGTCGCGGCTCGCGAGAGCGGCCACGTATTCCTCGGCCCGGTCGCCGATGCCGCGGCGCGGCGTATTCAGCACCCGGCGCAACGACACCTCATCCTCAGGGTTGGCGATCAGCCGCAGGTAGGCCAGCAGGTCGCGCACTTCACGGCGCTCATAGAACCGGACGCCGCCGACCACCTTGTAGGGCAGGCCGGACCGGATGAAAACTTCCTCGAAGACACGCGACTGCGCGTTGGTCCGGTAGAACACCGCTACCTGGCCCGGGGTGGCCTCGTTGGCGTCGGCGAGCCGGTCAACTTCCTCGGCCACGAAGGCGGCTTCATCGTGCTCGCTATCGGCGACGTAGCCGGTGATCGGCGGCCCGTCACCGGCATCGGACCAGAGGTTCTTCGGTATGCGGCCGGGGTTACGCGAGACCACGGCGTTGGCGGCCGCCAGGATGTTTTGCGTCGACCGGTAGTTCTGCTCGAGCAGGATGACGCGGGCACCGGCGAAGTCGCGCTCGAACTCCTCGATGTTCCTGATCGTGGCGCCCCGGAAGGCGTAAATCGACTGGTCAGCGTCGCCGACGACGACAAGCTCAGCTGGCGACTTGCCGCCAGACCCGGCCAGCTCGCGGACCAGTACGTACTGAGCGTGGTTGGTGTCTTGGTACTCATCGACCAGGACGTGGCGGAACCGCTCCTGGTACTCAGCCGCCATGTCGGGAAACGCCTGAAGCAGGTTGACCGTCACCATGATCAGGTCGTCGAAATCCATGGCGCCAGCGGCGACCAGCCGACGCTGGTACTCGGCGTACGCCTCGCCGAGCGCCTTCTCCCGGTAACCGCTGGCCCGAGCCAGCACAGTCTCGTAGTCGATCAGCTCGTTCTTCAGGTTCGAGACCTGGTTGGCCATCGCCTTGGGCGGGTGGAACTTGGCGTCCAGCTCGAGCTCGCGGCAGACCATCGCCATCAGCCGCTGCGAATCGGCCTGATCATAGATGGAGAAACTTGACGGGTAGCCGAATCTGCGCGCCTCCCGGCGGAGGATCCGCACGCACGCGGAGTGGAAGGTCATCAGCCACATCGACCGGGCCCGAGCCCCGGTCAGCGCTGCGGCCCGGCCCGCCATTTCGCCGGCCGCCTTGTTGGTGAAGGTGATGGCCAGGATCTGGCTGGGCTGGACTTCACGCTCCGCCAGCAGGTAAGCGATCCGGTGGGTGAGCACCCGGGTCTTGCCCGAGCCCGCCCCGGCTACGATCAGCAGCGGGCTGCCCTCGTGCATGACGGCAGCACGCTGCTGCGGGTTCAGCCCGTCCAGCAGGGAATCGACAACCAAGGCGGTCACCTGACTAGCCTAGGCGCTGCCGCCGACAGCCGCGCGGATCCCGCGCCTGGCCAGGCTCGGTGCTCAGTGTCGCCAGGGCCCGGCCACCAGCTGAGCTGGCGCGAATTCGAGAGGGAACGGGGAAGTTGTGACAAAGCGCTGCTCACCAGCCGCGCGGCCTACTTCGGCGTATCCTCCCTCGACCGAGTCCGAACGCAGCCAGCGAAGGGCGGACAGGGTCTGGGGTGCACGATCCAGTAAGCCGGAATGCCGAACTCCGCATAGACGGTCTTCTTCCGGTTCCGGTCATAATGCGCTGTGCTCGGCGAAGCGATCTCGACAACCAACTCTGGCGGCCGGGTCACGTTCTTGTCGGTAATGGCTACGGATTCAGCGCGCACCACCACGAGATCGGGGATCCGGTACTGGAACTCACTCATCTCGATGCCAGGGCCACCGACCACAATGAACTCTGGCGGGCGGGCTGTCTCGAGGATGAACTCGAGGCGATGCAGAACTAGCTGGTGAATCAGCATCGGGGCGGGCGACACGACGAGGACTCCGTCATCCAGCTCGTAACGGCAGCCGTCGTCCGGCGTCAGCTCCAGGTCGGCAACGGTCAGGGGCCGGTCGACCACGGGCCAGACCTGCGAGGCGGTCATGACACCCATGTTCTCTCCAATCCTTCATGACCGCCACCTTGCCCGTCGGCACCGACATTCCCGGCAAGCCGCGAAGACAGCCGAAAGCCCGCGCCGGAGCCTCCTGCGCGCGGGCCTTCGGGAGCTGGGCCAGTTTACTTGTCTGGTACGAGCGTCGGCGTGGACCGGGTCAGCGTCTCCTTGCGGAAGAACGCCGGGCCGGCAATCCGGTTGTAGACGAAGAAGACCAGCCCGACGAGGGCCGCCCCGGACGCGATCACGAAAGCGCCGCCAATCTGCCAGTGAATTCCGGGCACGGTCCACATCGTGTAGTCGTTCGCGGTCTTGACGTCATAATCAAGCCACACGCTCCAGCCGCCCAGGAACCAAAGGATCAGGCCGCCTAGCGCAGGAATGATGCCCTGCATCCACAAGTTACGCGCACTGCTCGTCAGGTTGCGCCGGTAGTACCAGACGCAGGCGAACCCAGTGAGCCCGTAGTAGAACGCGATGTAGAGGCCGATCGCGATGACCGCGTCGCCGATCACGCCGATGGGGTTTGAGGCTTGGTTCACAGCGGCGTAGAACACTATCGATATCAGCCCCATGACGATCGTCGAGACCGTCGGGGTCAGGAACCGCGGGTGGATCTTCGCGAACGACTTCGGAATGGCCCGGTAAGCGGCCATCGACAGCGTGGTCCGCGCCGTCGGGAGGATGGTCGTCTGGGTCGAGGCTGCCGCCGAGGACAGCACCATCAGCAGCAGCAGGTGGTAGATGA
>CAVQCR010000028.1:0-74437 GCA_963711055.1 uncultured Actinomycetota bacterium
GCGGGCCTGGTATCACTGCGAGGAGTGCAGACACGGCCTGGCGCCCCGGGACGCCCGGCTCGGGGTCGCCGGGCAAACCATGTCGCCGGGGCTGCGGAAGATGACCGCCCGGGCGGCCGCGGCGGTGCCGTTCGCCGCCGCGGCGCAGCTGGTCGGCGAGCTGGCCGGGATCACCTTGACCGGCAGGCGCGCCGGGCGCCGCGCCGAGGACGACGGGCGGGCCGCCGCCGCTGTCATCGAGGCCGAGGCCGAGGCGGCCGCCGCCCGGAACTGGCCCCGCTGCCGCCCGGCGGGCCGCTGCCCGGCAAGCTGTATGTCGCGATCGACGGCACCGGCGTGCCGATGGTCGCGGCCGAGACCGAGCGGCCGGCAGGAAAGGCCGAAGACGGGAGGGCCCGCACCCGCGAGGTCAAGATGGCCTGCCTGTTCACCCAGACCAGCTGGATGGATGACGGCAAACCGGTCCGCGACCCCGGCTCTTCCACCTACCTGGCCACCTTCGCGGCCGGCCGCGGAGTTCGGGATCCTGATGGCCGGCCGAGGCCCGCCGCCGCGGCGCCGGGCATATCCGCCAGCTCACCATCCTGGGCGACGGCGCCGCCTGGATCTGGAACCTCGCCAGCGCAGCATTTCCCCGAGGCCACCCAGATCGTCGATCTGTATCACGCCCGCGAGCACCTGCATGAGCTGGCGAACCTGGCCGCCCGGCTGCTCGCCGGCCACCGCGACGAATGGCTCGCCGCCCGGCTCGCCGAACTCGACAACGGCGACGTCCCCGCGCTGCTGGCCGCCGGCCGCGACCTGAAGTTCCTCGGCTCGCTGGCCGGCGAACGCGACAAGGCCCTGCACTACTTCGAGACCAACGCCCACCGCATGCGCTACGCCTGGTACCGCTCCCTCGGCCTGTTCGTCGGCTCCGGCGTCGTCGAAGCAGGCTGCAAATCGGTCATCGGACAGCGGCTCAAGCTGTCGGGCATGCGCTGGACCGAACACGGCGCCACCGGCATCCTCACCCTGCGCTGCCAGGAAGCCAGCAACCGGTGGGAACAGATCTGGCAGCGACCGCACAACCAGACACCCGCCGCCTGAACACGCCATCTGAACAGGCACCACACTCAGACAGCCCAGGTCAGCGGAAAGCTACCCGCCAGTCACCTACATTCGTGTCCCACACCCCACACCCCGCCAGCAGACCGGAACTGTCAGTGCCAGGCCTTAGCCTTGCGCCGTGAGCTGGAGCCTTGCGCCGTGAGCTGGGCCGCCGGGCAGTTGTGGGCTGTCGGATACCGCGAGTGGCTTCCTCCTGGCCCGCTCCGCGATGCGCTCGCATGCCTGTGGGTCAGCGTCACCGGACCGGACCGGCCATCGCTGACGGCCGTGTTGCCCGATGGCTGCACGGACCTTATCTGGCGGCGCGGTCACGGGGGATTCTTGGCAGGCCCCGACACCGGGCCTGCGCCGGCCGAAATGCCACCTGGAACGATCCTGGTCGGGGCCCGGTTCTGGCCCGGCGCCGGCGGCCCGGCGCTTGGCTTGCCGCTTGCTGAGGTCCGCGATCAGCGCGTCGACCTCGCGGCCTGCCTGCCCTGGCTGGCCGGTCAGCTGCCGCCCGACCTGACCCCGGACCAGGCCCTGAGGAAGGTAACGGAGTTGTCCGGGGGGCTGGTCACGTCATCCCCGCCGGACCAGCTTGTGCTGCGCGCAACCCAGCTGCTGGCGGCGGGTCGCTTGAGCGTCGCCGGTCTCGGTCCGGCGCTCGCCGTAAGCGAGCGGCAGTTGCGCCGGCGCTTTGATGAGTCGGTCGGGTACGGGCCGAAGACGATGCAGCGCGTGCTGCGGTTCCGCCGGGTAGTCGATTACCTGACGGGCGCAACGCCCGCAACTGACCTGGCGGGCCTTGCGTTCCGGCTCGGCTACGCCGACCAGGCCCACTTGACCAGGGAGACGACCCGGCTGGCGGGCCAGCCGCCAACCGCGCTCGCAAGGAGCTTCCAACTGAGCCAGTGATCGCGCATTTATCGCAGAACGGTCGCTAGTGCACGCGCAGTCACCCGATAGCGCACCGTGCTTGAGCGGGCGTCCTACGATCAAGCCATGGGCATCAGCGATGAGAAGTACATCTCTTCGACCACGTACCGAAAGTCGGGCACGCCAGTGGCCACTGCGACCTGGATCGTGCCACTCGACGGTGACCGCGTCGGTTTCTGGACTTCCTCTCGATCAGGGAAGTACAAGCGCCTCCAGAACAACCCGAAGATCACCGTGCAGCCGTCGGACGGGCGCGGCCGGGTCAAGGGCGGGACGAGCGCGGTCGACGGGACCGTGCAGCTAGTCACGTCAGGCCCGGATTTCGACGCTATCCAGAGCAAGGTACGAGCCAAGTACGGTGCCATGGTGCAGATGGCCAGGGTCTTCAACACCCTCGGGCACCTCGGCAAGGGCAAGTTCCCATACGGCGATGTCGGGGTGATCGTCACGCTCGCCGAGAAGGACTAACTGGCGGGACAGCACAGGCCGGCACCGTGACCGTTGTACGGCTACGGCGCGGACCCCGCTTTGCTGGCCGTTCCCGAGACCGGCGTCGGCGATCAGCCTGGCAGGTTCGCCTCGATGGCGCCGACGACCTCCGGAGCGTCCGGCGCGGTCATCGGGCGGAACCTGGCGAGGACGGCACCGTCGGGACCGACGAGAAACTTCTCGAAGTTCCACTGGATGTCGCCGGCCTGGCCGTCGGCGTCCGGTACAGCGGTGAGCTCGTCATAGATTGGGTGCCGTCCCGGCCCGTTGACTTCAATCTTCTCGAACATCGGGAAGGTCACTCCGTAGGTGGCCGAGCAGAATTCGGCGATCTCCTCAGCGCTGCCGGGCTCTTGCCCGCCGAACTGGTTGCACGGGAAGCCGACTACGGAAAAGCCGCGGCCAGCGAACCTCTCGTGTAGTTCCTCAAGGCCGGTGTACTGCGGGGTCAGCCCGCACTTCGAAGCGACGTTGACGACAAGCAGCGTTTTGCCGTCCAGATCGCTCAGTGACGACGGCTCGCCAGCGAGCGTGTTAACCGGGATCTCGCGCACGGTCACGGTACATGGTCCTCACGGTTGAAGGTGCCTGCGGCGGACGCCGGCAGCATTGCAAGTCAACACGGCGGGCTGCCCGGATATGCCGCCAACCCAGCCCGCGTCCCGTCCAGGTGCCGTGGTGGGGATGCCTCCCCTTATTGTGACTTGAGCGGGCTGGCAGCACTGGCTGCAAGTCGGCCGTGGGCGGGATACGCGGCGGTTTCGCATGCCCGGCGAGTGACCATGAACATGACAGCCCGAGCGGACCATCTACGAGATCACGCCGGCGGGGCGTGGTGCCCTGGCCGCCGTCCGGCACGCGGCTCTCACCGAGCTTGACCGGCACCATGACCCGTTCGACCTGGCACTGGCGCAGTCTCGGGACATGCCCGAAGAAGACCTGGAGCAGATAGTCGGGCACCGGCTGGCGGCTCTCCAGGTTCAGGTCGCCTCGCTCCGCCACCAAGCCGAGATCGCCGACCCGTACGTGAACGAGGCCGAACACAGCAACTGCATGATCCCGACCCGAGGGAGACCAATCCATGACCACGTCAGTACCGGCCTCGCCAACGGCGCAGCCGTCTCCCGGGCCCGCAGTCACGCCCGGCGGGAACGGCTGGCGAGCGGTGTCGATCGTGCTCGTCGGCGCCCTCATGGCGCTGCTGGACAGGACAACACAGGCATTTAACACGGCAAGCTAGGCCAGAAGTGCAGAGACCCCCTCAAGCCTGTTGGCTCCGGGGGTCTTCGCCTTTCGGGGCTCTGAGCTAATCGGCGGGAGCCTGCGGAAGATCTCCGCGAGCGACTGGTCGATCAAGTCGAAGCTGGGCATCGCCGGGGGGTCACTCTTCACAGCCCCCTCGGCACGCGTGTAACACTGAGTGAAAGCAACCTGACGCCGAGTGGAGGGCCGCGTTATGAGTGCACCGATCGCCTACAAGGAGTCAGTCACCGTGCCGCTGCCCTCTGACAGCGATATTCGCACGGTGGTCGGCGAGGACTATGACCCCGCCACCAGACTCAACGTCTTGAAGATGTTCGCCGGGACCGAGGAGTTCTACCCCGTGCTGATCGACATGGTCCGGGCGATCTTCGGCACTCCCGACATAGACGACAAGCACCGCGAGATGATCATCCTGCGCGCCGCGTCAATCCTCGACGTGCCCTACGAGTGGCAGGCCAACAAGGTCATGGCGTCCAACGCCGGGCTGACCGACTCTGACATAGAAGCTGCCGCGAACGACGGACCCGTCTCCGGAATAGCACCCGATTATGTGCTGATCTGCGCTGCGACCGACGAGCTGCTGCGCACCGGCACCCTGACCGACACCACGCTGAGCGCCATGCTTGACCGGTTCGGCGAGGTACTGACCCGGAAGTACATCGTCACCATCTCGTGGTTCAGCATGCTGAGCCTGTTCCTGAACGGCACGCGCACACCGCTGGAAACAACTGACAAGATCGGCAGCCACACCAGCCCACTTGACTGACGCAATCTTAGGCGAGGTCAACGTCTTCATCCGCGGCATCGAAAGGTTGGTCCCTTCCCGCCATGAAGCGGACGCTACCGACCTGAGGCATACTCCGGACTAGGCCTGTGCACTGGTCTGTACCGCACCGACGAGCAACCCTGTGCCGCGTGGCAGCGCACCCATAAGTGCCCCATGTTCTCCGCTTGCGCTTCCGGGCACTCGCACGGCATCCAGCCGACCGTTACGAGCCCTCCGACCCTAGCCCTGTGGTTCACGCCTCCAGGCGGAGTGTTCAGATTCAGCTTCGGCGCGTACGCTGACGACGACGGTACGTTTCCATCAAAGCTCCTGCGCAGGGCCACACCTATCGCGCAGGTCACCGCGTCGCTCCGGACCCCTGGCGGCACGGCCAGTCACGGCCGGTTGGGACCAAAGGTGAATCGCGTTGATTACATCGTCGCTTGCGCCGGAAAATGTCGCGACACCCGAACTTGACGAGGCGTCCGTACAGCCGACGCGTGGCCCTTCGGATGGTGCGGTAGACGACGTGCGGGCAACTCTGATGCTGGTGGACGATCGCGACCGGATTGCTCACGACATGAACGACCGGGTGATTCATCGGGTCGTCGGGGCCGGACTGGCTCTTCAGTCGGCACACCAGATGATGGACGGCCATCCTGCGAAACGGAAGGTTCAGGAGGCCATCGACGAACTCGACCTGGTGATCCGCGACATTAGGGACGTACTCTTCGACCACCATAGGCCCCGATCACCATCTAGCGAGTCGCCGGACTAAGCGCGTTAGGCAGGCTTCGGGCTAGGGCGGACCGGTACTAGATAGACGTGCAACCTTCGGCCGATGGCACTATCGCTAGCGGCCCGAGCGACCCCGCTCTCTTCCGGTCCGACGAGAAGTATGCCGAGTACCTGCAGACCTTCTACCGCGCCGGCCTCCGCGCTGACGTCCAGGCCCGCGACGTCGTCGGTGTAAAGTACGCGGCGACTTGACGGCTGACAACGACCGGAGCGTCACACCGGAGACGCTGCCCTGTCGGCACGCGGCCGGCTGCTGAGCAGATCCGGGCCGCATGGCCCGAGCTGCCCGAGCCCGAGCCCGAGCAAGACTCATCGGAACCGTCCTAGACCTGCGAGGTCGACGAAGGCCCTTCACTTCCCTGCCATACCGGGGAGGGGCCTTCTGTCGTCTCGGGGGAGTTGGCCCCCTTTTGCACCAAGACAGCACTAGACGCCACGTACGCCCGCAAACAGAACAGCCCCAGGGGGGAATGTGTCCCCTGGGTCTGATGTGTCTCCTGCGGCGTCTGAGGCCCTCAGACCCAGCGGTAGAGGGCTGCGGTCTCGGCGTCGTGCTGACCGATGAGGATCTCGCCCTCGACCTTCTCGACGAGGATGCGGTCCTCGGCGATCCTCGACTGCTGGGCGTCGAGGTCGAGCGGAAGTACTCGCCCTCGGAGATCTTGCCAGCTGCGGCGGCCGAGTTAGCTGCCCACTGTGGCCGGCGCGGCCGTTGTGCTCGGCGCGGGCGCCGTCCAGACCGGCTCGCCTGTGTAGCCGCGGGCCACCTGGGTGACGAACTGGTAGACGGCGTCCTCGTCCGGCGACAGCGGGCCGGCTAGGGCGTGTTGGGAGCTCAATCCGCGTTGCACCGACTCACACGCTCCCCAGTCCTGACGGTTGGTGATGTCCCAGAATTCGACCGCGTAGCCGGGGTCGAAGCCGGGCCGGTCCAGCGCCTCTGGGGCAAATGCCCAGGTGCACTCGATCAGAGTGCGATCCGCCGCCAGGGGCGTGAGCCGGTGTGTCATCACGTAGTCGGGATGCAAGCTGAGCAGCACGTTCGGGAAGATGTTGACATATATGACGGTGCGCAAGCCGGTGGCGTCGAGGCTCCGTAGCGGCACGCCCAGGCTCGTGCCGTCCAGCGACATCGTGTCCATGCCGTCCCGAAGATCCATCCAGCCGCCCACCCACGGACCGCTGGGCAGGTAGTTCTCACCGCTCTTGGGCGGGCTGACCTTGCACAGCTCCGGGTGGATCATTGGGCAGTGATAGCACTCGTGGTAATTCTCGGTGAGGATCTTCCAGTTCGATGCCGCGTCATAAGAGTGCCGACCGGCGATGACGAGCCTCTCGGGCTCATACGGCGCGACCAGTGAATCGAGTTCGGCCAGCGCTGGCTCCAGGAGCACCGCGGTGCCCGAGCCGTCTACGAAGATCAGCCCGTGCCAGTCCGTGACCGGCAACTCGACCAAGCCCCACTTAGTGTCGTCGAAGCCCGGCGCCCCCCTAAAGCCCTTGGCAGTACGCAGGCCCCCGTCCAGGCCGTAGGTCCACGAGTGATACGGGCAGACAATGGATGGGCGCTGCGCAGACCCGCCGCACGGCAGGAGCTCGTGACCGCGGTGGCGGCAGAAGTTAGCGAACGCGTGTAGCAGGCCGTCGTCGTCACGAGTCAGGAGCACGCCGCCGTCGCCGAGGGACACGGCTCGTTGGTCCCCTGGGTTCGCCAGGTCGGCGGCGAAGCCGACGCAGGTCCAGCCGCCGCCGAAAAAGTGCTTCTGTTCCCAGCTGAAAACGGCCGGATCCTGGTATGCCGCGCTGGGCAGCATGAGGCTCTTGCCAAAGGGCTTCAGGGCATTCGCTACGCCGGCCGGGTCAAGTGGGGCAGGCGGAAAACGTGACTGACTGACCATACAGTCAATTCTAAAGGGCGGCCCTGCGAGTGTCTAGCCCGCGCGGCAGCGGGCGGCGTGGTGCAGCGTGACAGCGAGGCCGGGTGCTCCGAGCGGCAGCACCCGGCCTGCACGGCTGTTTGTCAGCTAGCGGACGAGACTGGGGCCGGGACCTCGCCCAGCTGCCCAACCTCTACGCCGCCACCGCGGTTCAGGTGCGGGCAGCCGTCGGCCACGGCTACTGCTGCGTCCAGATCATCGGCCTCGATCACCGAATAGCCGCCGAGTTCCGTGCTGTCCATACTGCAGTTGCCGAGGCTGGCCCGGGCGACGGCCGGCTTGCCCAGGTCGACAAGCTGATCCCCCATGCCATCGAACCAAGCCGTCCAGGCGGTCCGAGTTTCCGCAGACGGGGTGTAGCCAGTCGGGTTGCGATAAGCGAGAACGTACCTAGGCATCGCGATCCACTCCTTCCGTGCGGCCGGCTTGAGCCGGCGCTCATTGGTATAGACACCGGCAAGCGGCCCCAATAGGCGCTCAGGACCGCCCAGTTTCTGGTCCGGCCGGTGTCAGTACGACTAGAGGCAGCCGCAGCCGGCAATCGGGCAGCAGGGACAGCGACGACAGCGGGTGAGGGGAGGATGGAGCCGTGAGCATCGACTTGGTCGACCGGGCGCGGTCAGGAGACGAGACCGCATTCGAGCAGCTGGTGGGTCCTTACCGGCGAGAGATGCAGGTGCACTGCTACCGGATTCTCGGATCGGTGGCCGACGCTGAGGATGCCCTGCAGGAGACCCTGACCGCCGCCTGGCAAGGCCTGGGCGGATTCGAAGGACGCTCAGGGATCCGCACCTGGCTCTATCGCATCGCCACCAGCCGCTGCCTGAACATGCTGCGATCCGCTACTCGGCGACAGGTCAGCCAGTCGGTGCTGGACGTCGAGCCGCCCGAGCCGACCGGGTTCAACGAGGTCGGCTGGCTGGAGCCGTACCCCGATGTTCTGCTCACCGACCTGCCGGACACAGGGGCCGGGCCCGAGGCGCGCTACGAGGCGCGTGAAGCCATCTCGCTAGCCTTCATTACCGCCTTGCAGCTGTTGCCGCCGCGCCAGCGCGCGGCGCTCATCTTGCGAGATGTGCTCGGCTTCTCCGCTAGGGAGGTCGCCAGCCTGCTCGACACCACCGACCAGTCAATCACCAGCGCGCTCAAGCGCGCCCGCGCCGCTCTGGACCGGGAGCTGCCCTCATCGGACCAGTCCCCGCCGGCACCGAACTCGCCCGACGAGCAACGGCTCCTGCGTCGCTTGGTTCAAGCCTTCGAGGACAGCGACGTGGCCGGGATCGTGGCCCTCATGGCCGAGGACGTCCGGCTACGGATGCCGCCGGCACCGCTGGAATATCAAGGCAGCGAGCTGGCCGGGCGTTTCTTCGCCAGTGTCGCCTTCCGCCAGGGCCGCCGCTACCGGCTGGTCCCGGCCCGGGCGAACGGCCAGCCGGCGTTCGGCGTCTACCTGCGAGATCCGGTCACTGACATCGCGCATGCCTTCGGGTTGCTTGTCATCACCCTCGCCGGCGACCGGATCAGCGCCATCACCCGCTTCGACAACGCCGCACTGGCCCGAGTGGGGCTCCCGCGAACGCTCGCAGACTGACTGGCTACGGAGGAATTCGCCGGCTATTTGCGGCAGAGGAAGATGCAGTTCTGCGGCCGGGGGCTGTCTAGCACCTCGATGCTGCGGAACCCCGCGGCGCTGAGCATGCTTCGGGCTTTCTCGACGCCCCACACTGTGCCCAGACCGGCCCCGCCTCCGGCCAGCGACACGGTCATGCAGTGCATGAGGCTGATGCCGTAGTACAGCGGCGCATACGGATTCTCCAGGTTGCCCGCGATGTCGGAGGAGAATTTGAAGTCCACCATGTAGAAGATCCCGTCGGGGCTGAGCGCGCCGTGCACGCGGCTTAGCACCGTCGCCGGATCTACCTGGTCATGCACGGCGTCGAATGCAAAGATCACTTCGTATGGCGGCTCGGCTGGCAGGTTTGTCACATCGAGTACCTCGAAGGCGGCGTTGTCGTTGCCCATCTGCCGGGATTCCTCCCCCGCCCTGGCAATGGCATCGTCCGCCAAGTCATATCCGGTAAAGCTCGAGGCAGGAAACGCGCTCGCCATCAGGTTGATCGCATGCCCGGTGCCGCAGCCGATGTCAGCGGCACGGCAACCGTCGGCCAACCGCGCACCGACTTCCGGAGCGGCGGCGAGGAAGCCGCTGACGAGCTGTTCGTCGTAAATGCGGCGCCAAGAATCGTCCATCGCCTCGGTGAATTGCGGGCGGAACGCTTCGTAAGGGATTCCGCCTCCGGTGCGGAAGCAGTCCTCGACGGCGGGCAGGTGCTGACCGAAATGCTCGACGAGCGTCGCCGTCGGCGCGAGGTTACGCGCGCCGGTGCCCGTGAGGAGGGCAGCGTGTTCGGGCGGGAGCAGATAGGTGCGCGCGGCCGGGTCGTAGCGAAGGATCCCGCCTGCCGCCATGCCTGCCAGCCACTCCCGGACGTAGCGTTCGTTCAGGCCAAGGCTCGCCGCCAGCTGATCACTGGTGTGCGGTGCCATTGCCGTGGCGTCGAGCAATCCGGTGGCGTAGCCGATCCGGATCAGTTTGGCTAACACGCTTCCGGTGTAGATGCCGAGCAGCCGCCCGGCAAAAGCCTGCACCGCCTCGGCGTCAGGCGTAGTCATCTTGTTCACCCCGCTGTCGGACTGGCAATGATCTGGAATACTGCCATGTCGCATGAGGCGGGAGACGGCGCACCACATTCTGGGGCGCTACAGGGGTACCTGTGCACCTCTAACAATGCTCACCGTCTGTCGTCAGCGCAGGCCGCTGAGCTCCTCGAACTCAGTCTCACCGAGAATATCGATATTCTCTAACGAAAGTCGTCGTGCCATTCAGCAAGCCTCCCGCACGTTCATCGTTCACTCACTTCGCTCAGCGCGTGCGCGACGCGCGAGATGGACGGTGATGTCGGCGGCCACCTCGACCGCCTCAGGCAGGACCTGCGTGATCTGGCTCAATACCTGCGCTTGCTCCCAGGTCGGCAATTCGAGATAAGCCGAGATGGTCGATAGATGGCCCACATAGTTGCGAGCGCTCATCGTCAAGCGCCGCTTGATCACGAACTGCTGAACATCGTCGAACCACTCAGATCGCCGGAGTTCGGTACCCGGCCAATGCATGTCTTGTTCCGCTGGCGTCCCATCTGGAGACGGAACCTCGTCGCTCTCCAAGAACGGCGCCCGGGCCGCGCGAACAGCTTCCTGCACAGCCGGGTCAACCAGCTGGCCAGCTGGTCCACCGAACGAAGCGAACACGCCACCCGGCTCCAGCAGCCCAGCCATGCGCGACCACCGACCCTCTGGGTTCGTCCAATGCAGCGCCGCTCCCGCATAAACCAGCCCGTAGCTCTCGCCCGGTCGCAAGTCCTCGAACGCGGCTCGTACGGTCTTGACGTTTGCTGGCACGTGCTTAACCAGCTCGGCGAGCATGGCCGCGTCAGGCTCGGTCGCGGTGACCGCGACCCCCTGTTGAGCGAACAGACGGGTTGCCTTGCCTGTCCCAGCACCAATTTCCAGCGCAGCCCGAACCGGCCGACCCGCGTACGTCATCACCATTTCGAAAAGCTCCACGGGATACCCCGGCCGGAATCGTTCGTATGCTTCCGCCATCACTCCGAAGCTCAGTGCGCGACTAGACATACCGACCATCCTGACACGATCTGCGCCGTCCATACTCATTCAGCGCGGCCAGCTCGGGCCGTCAGGGCTCAGATAGGTAACAGCCTCGCATCCCTAGTGGAACGCGAGGCTGTGAGCCGGGTTTCCATGATCGACTCGCTCGCCGCATCTTTTGCGGACGTGGGTTGGAGTAAGGCGATCGTCGTGGAGGTGGCGGGAATCGAACCCGCGTCCTTCAGTACATCACCAGGGCTTCTCCGGGTGCAGCCTGCTGTGCTTTTCTCAGCCCCGGCAGTCACGCAGGCAAGCTGCCGACGGGCTCAGTCGCTGTTAGATGTCCCGTCTAGTCCCGCGACCGGACTAGGCGGTGGATCCTCCTAGCTGATGCCAGACACCGGGCCGGAGGCCCTCCCGGGCTGACAGCCTCATTTGCTCCGCGGTTTATTAGGCCGCGAGGGCGAGGCGAGTGCGCGTTGAGTTGGCACTTGTTGTTTTGCGGTCACAGTGTTAACGAGGTTATGTCCGCCGTCCTCGACCCGCTTCCCCTGGATCAACTACCGAAGTCGAAGCCAGTCACCCCCTCTTGAGTTGTATCAAGACAAGGTACCTGACCACGACAACCAGGTCCAACGTGATCGCATTCCCGGGCATAAGCCGGAAATAACCGGTAAAAGGCCAGAACGCCCGACGGGCTGTCCGCAGAGCGCGGCCCCCATCGGGCATCCACCAGACGGTGATGAGATACCCCCGTGAGCGCTGGCGGTGGCCGAGACGCGCTCACGGGGGCTTCGACCGGCAGGGTCGGGGCCGGTCCTAAAGGCCGGGCCTCCCCCGAGATGAGGCCCGGTTCTCATCACGGCGACTGGGCCGCAACCCCCCAAGCGGCACCCCAGTCACTAGGAAAGACGCCAATGCGGCACGAGATGGTTGCTCGGAGTTACCAAAAGAGTATTAATGAGCTGGTCAGGATCCAGTCTGGATGTTCTGCAGGAAGCTGCCTGCCAGCGGCGCGGCGGAGGCAGATGCCGACTTACCCAGCTCAACCACCGCGAATGCGATATTGCCCTGATAGCCGACAAACCAGCCGATTCTCAAATGCTTAGCGGCGCCGAACGACGCGTTCCCGACCTGGCCGTACACGCCCGAGCCGACATTGGCTGCCTGTCCGGAGCCGTTGCTGACCGCCGCGCGCATGAGGCTCCTGAGCGTCGCCAGGACTCGCGGGCTCTCGACGCGGCGAGGAGACCGAGCTGGAATCGGTATAATACGGCACAAGAGTGGGCGAATGCCACTTGCCCGAATCCACCACGGCCGCGGCCAGCGCCATGCCCAGCGGGCTAACCCGCACCTGACCGCCGCCGATAGTGTCAGCGGCCAGCTGGGCGGCTCCGGTCGGCCGGTCGATATGGCCGGCAAAGTAACTACTGACCGGGAGCTGCCATCCGCCCACGCCGAACGCGCCCGCAGCCTTGGTCAGGTCAGCAGAGCTCATCTGCAGCGACAGGCCGACGAACGCTGTGGAGCACGCATAAGCGAAATCCTTCGCAAACGACGGCCTGCCGCCCAGGTTCGACTCTGGCGGGTTATTGACGAAGAGGCGGCCGCGTCGGCCCATTGCTGGGCGGGCAGGGAACGGTGTTGTCTGGTGTCACCCCGGTAGACGACAGGATCGCGGCCGACGAGACGATGGTGAAGGCCTGGCCCGGCTGGTACTTGCCGGCCAGCGGGCTCAGTGGCGGCTCGCCGGCTCCCTGATGGCTGGCTACCGCCAGGATCCGGCCGGTGTTTGCCTGCACGGCGACGATGGCGGCGGAATCCGGTAGCTGCGCGAGTGCGTGGTCGGCGGCGAGCTGCACGCCAGCATCCAGCGTTGTCTGCACCGGCTTGCCGCGAGCACCCTTCCAGAGGTGCAGGACACTGTACTGCTTGTCCAGCCTGCGTCAGCACGACCGCGGTATACGGGGTGCCGGCGAGCTGCCGCTGAAAGATGCTGCTGGAGTCCGGACAGGCCCACCGTGGTGCCGGGGCGGTAGGGATCTCCGTTGACGCGCAGCACGTCGGCGGTCTCCGTGCCGACCGACCCCACTACGTCGGGGGCGATGCTGGAGAACAGCGATTCCGACCTTTCTCCTGACGATCACGCCGATGCCATGGAGACTGGCGCGCATCTTGTCGTACTCGGCGGGTGACAGCGTGAGCAGTTCGGTGAACCGCTGCCTGCGGAGCCGCATAGATCCAGCCGAGGATCTGATCAGGCGAGATCTGGGTGATCGCGGCCAGCTTGTCAGCCGTTACCTTCGGGTGGGTGAGCTGGTCCGTGATAACGCCCACCTGGTAAACCTGCGATGGCACCGCTAGCGGCTGCCCGGCGGAGTCCAGCAACTGGGAGCGCGAATGCCAGCCGCTGACCACGGCCAGCTGTTCCGACCCGGTCATCTTCGGATTGATCACCGACGGGCTCCAGATCACCCGCCAGCCAGAGCTGCCGTAGGCGAGGCTGAAACCGCCGGTGTAGGACCAGACCAGGCCGATCCCGCCCAGGTCGATGGCCGCCTTGAACTGCGCGTATGCAGTCTTGCCCTGCTGGCCGATGCTCTGCATCTCCAGGTCCTGGTCGGTGGCATCCAGCTGCTGGTAAGCCGCGGCCAGGGCGTGAGCGACCTGGACCGGAGACCCCGTGGTCAGGTCCGCCGCCTGCGTGAAATTTCTGGTCTCCCAATCCAGCAGGAACTGCGAGACCGTGGGCTCGGCCGACGGTACCCCCGTCCGGACCAGGCCGGCTGCCAGCGAGGACGCGCCAGCACGGCACCCGCAGCGATGCGGGTGAGCCACGTTCGTGACCGAAGCCCCACCCTGGTTACTCCGGCTTTGGTTACTCCGGCTTTGGTTACCCCGGCATTGGTTACCGCAGTATTGCTGTCCCCGTCCTTGGCCTTTGTGACCCTGGATCCTCGCACCGGCGAAGCGCTTCGCGGAGCCCGATGCACCCCGGCACGCGCGCTGCGGTTACCGGGGCGGAGTTCGTTACTCACTCTTATCTCGGCCGCCGCAGCTCGCGGTCGACTTCCCGGGCGGCGTCCCGCTTGGCGAGGTCGTGTCGCTTATCGTAGGTACGCTTTCCGCGCGCCAGTCCTAGCTCGATTTTGACCTTGCCGTCCGAGAAGTACAAGGACAGCGGCACGAGTGTCAGGCCGCGTTCCCTTGTCGAGGCGGCCAGCCGATCGATCTCCTTGCGGTGCAGCAGCAGCTTACGGACCCGCCGCGGCTCGTGGTTCGTCCAGGTGCCCTGGGTGTACTGCGGTATGTGCACGCCGTGCAGCCACGCTTCACCGTCAGTGATCAGCCCGAACCCGTCGGTCAGCGTCGCGCGGCCGGCCCGCAGCGACTTCACCTCGGTGCCCGTCAGCACCAGGCCGGCCTCCACCACGTCTTCGATGTGGTACTCGTGCCGGGCGCGCCGGTTGCTGGCAATGATCTTCTTGCCCTGCTCCGCAGCCATCGGATCGCCGATTCCGCGCGTCAAACGCGCAGGTAGCGCCTGAGGGTGAGGAACGAAGTGCTGCCGCAGATGAGCAATCCAGTAATCATCGCCACGATGATCACTTCTACCAGGTCGGTCGTGCTGAGCTGAATGCCCGGATACGGGAAGATCCGCTGGATGCTGTCGAGCATCAGCGACTTGACCAGGATCAGCAGGCCGGTCGCGATCAGCCAGCCGAACAGTCCGGCGATCATGCCCTCGACCAGGAACGGCAGCTGAACGTAGAAGTTCGACGCGCCGACCAGGCGCATGATCGAGGTCTCCCGGCGGCGATTGAAGGCAGACAGGCGGATGGTGTTGGCCACCAGCAGGATGGCGGCGACCAGCAGGAAGATTGCGATCGTCACGACCGCGTTCCGGGCGCCGTCCAGCAGCCGGTAGAAACGAGTTCAGGATCTGCGCATCGTCCACGACCTGCGACACGCCGGGATACCCGTCAGCCACCGCGGTGACGCTAGCCGCATCAGCCTCGGCGTTCTTCAGCCGCACCCCGAACGAGGCGGGGATCTGACTCGCCGGGGTGTAGTTGATCATCGGCGCATCGCTCTTGAACTCCTGCTTGAACGTCTGGTAGTTCTGCTGCGCCGAGAGAAACTGAACGCTGGCCACCATGGGATTGGCCTGCAGGTCCTGCCTGATCGTGTTGATCTCGGCGGATGTGACCGCGCCATTCCTTGGCGCAGTTCCCGCTGAGATCCTGGCTGGAGCAGAGCCACACCGCGAGCTGGACCTTGGTCTGCCAGTACGTCCTGGTGTTATCGACCTGCTTGACGAACAGCAGTCCGGTGCCCAACAGCGACAGGCTGATCGCGACGACCACGATGAGCGCGACTGTCATGGTCAGGTTCCGGCGCAAGCCGATCCAGACCTCATGGAACACAAACTGGGCACGCACGTCGCAGAATCCTCTTGTAATCCGTGTTCGGAGGCGGTCAGTAGGCCTGACCGTAGACCCCGCGCGACTGGTCGCGCACTACCTTGCCGTACTCAAGCTCGATGACCCGCTTGCGCATGGAGTCGACGATCGCGGCGTCGTGCGTCGCCATCACGACCGTGGTCCCGGTCCTGTTAATCCGGTCCAGTACCTTCATGATGCCGATCGAGGTCGCCGGGTCGATGTTCCCTGTCGGCTCGTCCGCCAGCAAGATCATCGGACGATTCACGAAGGCCCTGGCCATCGCGACCCGCTGCTGCTCACCACCGGACAGCTCGTCCGGCATCCGGTCCCGCTTGCCCTCCAGGCCGACCAGGTCGATGACCTCCGGCACGACCTTCTTGATGAACCGGCGCGGCTTGCCGATGACCTCGAGCGCGAAGGCGATGTTCTGATAGACGTTCTTGTTGGGCAGCAGCCGGAAATCCTGGAAGACGCAGCCGATCCGGCGCCGCAGGTGCGGCACCTTCCAGTTGGTCAGCCGGGCCAGATCCTTCCCGGCCACGTGGATCCGGCCAGATGTCGGCCGCTCCTCCTTCAGGACCAGGCGCAGGAAGGTCGACTTACCGGATCCAGACGGGCCGACGAGGAAGACGAACTCGCCCTTCTCGACATCCAGATTCACGTTCTCCAGGGCTGGACGGCCCTGATTCGCATACGTCTTGGTGACGTTATCGAAGTGGATCACTGGCCCATCGCACTGGTAGAGGACATACTGACTAGGTTGCCGGGGTGATCGCAAGCGGCCCCGGTTTGGCCTCGGGCCAGTCTAGGGGGGAAACTGGTCTGGAACGTCCAACATCGTCGAACTGACCGGGCGAGCCTGAGCCCGGTAGGAGCCGGATGAGCTGCGAGCACCTGATCTGCGCCCAGTGTGCCGGGCCGGTAGCGGAGGGTCGCTGCCCGACCTGCCGGGACGCGCGTGCGCACGTGCATCATCAGAGCCATGGCCTGAGCGTGCAGCTGATTGCGGCTGTCCTGCTTGTGCTGGCTTTGCTGACCGTGGCCGCAATGCACCTGGGGACACTGAACCAGGCGAATCGTCCTGGTCTGGTGCACTCAGGGCGCTTAGCCATGGGCTAGCTAGCCACCGCTGGCCAACTGTGGGTGCGGACTTACCTGGCCAGCCTACCAGCTCGCCTTACAGGCCTTTCGTCCGTAGCCAGCGGATCTCCGCTTCGATGAAGTCGTCGATCTCGCCGTCCATGACGGCCGCGGTGTTGCCGGTCTCATAGCCGGTCCGCACGTCCTTGATGTTCTGGTACGGGTGCAGCACGTAGTTGCGGATCTGGGTGCCCCAGCTCCGCCCGCCGTCCCCACGGAGCTCGTTCAGCTTCGCGGCCTGCTCCTCGCGCTTGCGCTCGAGCAGCTTCGACTGCAGCACGGCCATTGCCGTCGCCTTGTTCTGGATCTGGCTCCGCTCGTTCTGGCAGGACACCACGATGCCAGTCGGCAGGTGGGTGATCCGGACGGCCGAGTCCGTGGTGTTCACGCCCTGCCCACCCGGCCCGCTGGACCGGAAGACGTCGATCCGCATCTCGTCTTCCGGGATGTCGATGTGGTCGACCTGCTTCACCACCGGGAGGACGTCGACCATCGCAAACGAGGTCTGCCGTCGGCCCTGGTTGTCGTACTTGGAGATGCGGACCATCCGGTGGGTGCCGTGCTCGCCCCGCAGGGTGCCGTAGGCATACGGCGCCTTGATCGCGAACGTGGTCGACTTGATCCCCGCCTCCTCGGCGTAGGAGGTGTCGTACACCTCCGTCGGGTATCCGTGCCGCTCGGCCCAGCGCAGGTAGATCCGCTGCAGTCCCTCGGTCCAGTCGGCCGCGTCCGCGCCTCCGGCGCCGGCATTAATGCTGATCAGCGCCTCGCGTGAGTCGTACTCGCCAGACAGAAGGGTCCTGATCTCCAGCTGGTCGATCTCCTTGCGCAGGGCGGCCAGCTCCCGCTCGGCCTCCTCGCGGGTTGGCTCGTCGTGCTCGGTCTCGGCCAGCTCGAAGCCAGCCGCGACGTCTCCGAGCCTGCCATGCAGGCTCTCCAGCCTGGCCAGCTCGGCATCCAGGTAGGACAGCCGCCTGGTGACCTCCTGGGCCTGCTCCTGGTCCTCCCAGAGGCCGGGGTCAGCGGATCGTTCGCGCAGGCTGTCGGCCTCCTTGCGCATCGCGTCGGGATTGAGGACAGCCTCCACGCTCGCGAGCGTGGCGATCAGCTCGGAGATCTCGCTGCCGTGGTCGGTTGCCATAGATGCAGCCTACGCGAGGTGCCGACAATGACCGTTTCCGGCCATTGACTGAAGCGCCAGGCAGCCGGTCAGCCCGCAGCCCGTCCGGGCAGCCTGCCCTGTCCTAGCAGCTACTTGGTGCCGGTCTTGGCCTTCGTGATCTTCGCTCCAGCCGGCAGGTCGAACAGTGCGGCAGGCGGCGAGCCCGAGTACGACTTGATCTCGAAGCTGGTCGAGACGCTGGCGACTTGCACGTAGCCGAGCAGGTGCTGAGCGGTCGTGCAGATCGTGCTCGTGCCGGCGACTCCCGTGGCCCGCAGGTCCACGCATTGCATGCGTGAAGCCGTTCACGGTCATGGTCGACCGAGGAGATCTTGTCCCCGGCGAATCCGGCAGTCAGGGCCAGTTCGGTGAGGAAGGCGACCCAGTGCGCCGGGGTGTAGAAGTCGAGCAGCTTCCGCTGCGCCGCTGCGCTGCTCTTCGCGAGCTTGTCGCAGACCCAGCCAGCTCCTGGCGCCCTCGTGCATGCGTACGCGCCAGACGGGTTCATGATCACCCGGGCGGTGTTGAGCGGAGAGCCAGAGCCGCTTTGCGCGGCCGAGAACAACAGGCTGCCCGGCGGCTGCACGGCATAGACGACTCTCGACGGCGCGCTGCCGGTTGTCACGTAGGTGGCCTCGAACTGCGGCTGCTGGCCGGCCTTCAGATTGGCGGTGAACTGGTCGATGACGGCCTTGTTCGCCTGCACCGTGGAGACCGCCTTCTTAACGGCCGTGGCCAGGCTGCAGCCAGCCAGGCTGGCACCAGACGCTAATGCGACCGCGGCCACCAGCGCGGTAAGACGACTGCGGGCGGCCGTGGGTCCAGCGAGCGGGATAATCACGGGCTGACAATATTGACGCCTTGATTGACTCGTCAAGATACGGACATAATTCGCCAATATGCCCGAGATCCGCCGGCCATTTCGAGCGTCACGAGCCCGCCAGTCAGGCTGGCAATGTCGCGGTCGTTGCCAGCGTCCTGATGGCCCGCACGGCCACCGACAGAGTTGCCACTGTGAACGCGTTACTCTCCCAGATCTCGGTCAGCGTCTGGCTGGCCCGCCGGACGGCCGAATCGTTGCGCTGCACCCAGGCGGCGAGTCGCTGCTCGGGGCTGCCCGCTTCGGTCACCGTCAGGACGTCCCTGGCCAGCGCTGCGTGCGCGTTGTAGAGGTCATCCCGGATCGCTCCCCTGGCCATGGTGTTCCACCGATCGTCCCTCGGCAGGGCGGTGATCATGTCCCGCAGCCTGGCGATCTGGAGCCGGTCGGCGAGGTCGAAATACACCTCCGCCGTCTCCTCCACCGACCGCTTGGACGCCATACGCGATATCCACGATGTCGAACGGCGAGTAGGCAGGCACCATCGCGGCGATCCGCTCAGCGAGGTCCGCTGGCACGCCACGGGACACGTATACGTCCCTGCGCTCGGCGAAACCGGCCAGATCTCGTCCGGCCAGCATCTTCGGCAGCCCGGCCGCGACGGTCAGCACGCCCTCGGCGAAGAAGTCGATAGTGGCCTGCACGTCGAACGGCGGGCGGCGGAAGTGCAGCAGCCACCTTGCCGCCCGTTCGGTCAGCTTCCGGCCTTCCAGCATGGCCAGCGTCTGCACCCCCGTGTCCACGACGCCGTCCAGGGCCTCTACCTGCGCCCAGAATCCGGGCATGTCAAAGACGTCGCGTGACACCAGCCAGGCAGCAGTGATCTCAGGCACCGAGGCGCCGGTCTCCTCGTTGAGGCGAAACGCGAACGTCGTGCCCGATCGGTCCACCATGTCGTTCACTACCGAAGTGGTAATGATCTCCCGGTGCAGCCTGTGCGCGCCCATCCTGGCTGCGTACTTGCGCCGCAGCGGGCTGGGGAAGTAGGCAGTCAGCACCCGCCGCAGGTACGGGTCATCCGGCAGGCTGGACGCGAGTACCTCCTGGCCTGCGGCGATCTTCGTAAGGGCAAGGAGCACCGAGAACTCCGGCGTCACCAGTCCGGTCCCGGCCGACCTGCGCTCGGCGATCTCGCGGTCGTTCGGCAGCACGTCAAGCCTGCGCCGGATCCTGCCGTCTCTCTCCAGCTTGCGGATATACCTGGCATGCACGTGCAGCATCTGCGCGGACTGGGCCCAGGAGGCCGCCAGCGCGCGGTTCTGCTGATAGGTGTGTTCGAGCACCTGCTCAGCGACCTCGTCGGTCATCTGCTGCAGCAGCTCATTACGGCCATCCGGGGTCAGGTTGCCGGCCCGCACCTCGGTGTCGAGCAGGATTTTGATGTTCACCTCGTGGTCGGAGGTGTCCACGCCGGCCGAGTTATCGATGAAGTCAGTGTTCACCAGGCCGCCGGCGAGTGCGTACTCGATCCTGGCCTCCTGGGTCAGGCCGAGGTTGCCGCCCTCGCCGACTACTTTGGCGCGCAATTGGGCCGCGTCCACCCGGACGGCGTCGTTTGACCGATCCCCCACGTCGGCATTGGACTGATTAGACGCCTTGACATAGGTGCCGATGCCGCCATTCCACAGCAGGTCGACGGGGGCAGCGAGAATGGCGGATATGAGCGCGTCCGGGGATAGCGACGTTTCCCCGCCAGCCAGGCCGAGCGCGTCCTTGGCCTGGGCCGACAGCTGGATCGACTTGGCCGAACGCGGCCAGATCCCGCCGCCCGCCGAGATCAGCGCCGGGTCGTAGTCGGCCCAGGACGAGCGCGGCCAGGTCGAACAAGCGGCGGCGCTCTGCGAAGCTGAGCGGCCGGGTCGGGGTCCGGGATCCAGGAAAACGTGCCGGTGATCGAACGCGGCTACCAGCCTGATGTGCCGGGACAGCAGCATGCCGTTGCCGAATACGTCACCGGACATGTCGCCGATGCCCGCAACGGTGAAGTCGTCGGCGTCGGTGTCGACGCCCAGGGTCCGGAAGTGGAACTTGACCGACTCCCACGCGCCGCGGGCGGTGATGCCCATCTTCTTGTGGTCGTAGCCCGCCGAGCCGCCCGAGGCGAAGGCGTCACCGAGCCAGAAGCCACGGCTGGTCGCGATCTCGTTCGCAGTGTCAGAGAACGTGGCCGTGCCCTTGTCAGCCGCCACTACCAGGTACGGGTCGTCCGCGTCATGCCGCACGACCCCGGCCGGCGGGACCACCCGGCCGGTCTCGAGGTTGTCGGTCACATCCAGCATGGCGGAGATGAACATGCGATAGCAGGCCAGCACCTCCGCCTGGTAAGCATCGCGGTCGGCGGGGTCGCACAGCTGCTTGCAGACGAAGCCGCCCTTGGCCCCGGACGGCACGATGACCGAGTTCTTGACCTCCTGCGCCTTGGCGAGGCCGAGAATCTCGGTCCGGAAATCCTCGCGCCGGTCCGACCAGCGCAGGCCGCCCCTGGCGACACTGGCGAACCGCAGGTGCACGCCCTCGAACCTGGGCGAGTAGACGAATAGCTCGAACTGCGGCCGCGGCGCGGGCAGGTCGGGCACCTCGCGAGCGTTGAGCTTGAAAACCAGGTACGGCACCTCACCGAGTCCGGAGCTGTAGTAATTCGTTCGTAGTGTCGCGTTGATCAGGCCCAGGTAGGAGCGCAGGATACGGTCTTCATCCAGGCTGGCGACGCTGTCGAGAGCGCCGGTGATCTCCTCGGTGATGGCCTCGCTGCGCTCGGCCTCGCCGGCCGTCTTCGTCGGATCAAACCTGGACTCGAACAGCCGCACCAGGAGCCTGGTCACTGGCGCGTTCGACCGCAGCACGCCCTCGATGTACTCCTGGCTGAAGGTGATGTTGGCCTGGCGCAGGTACTTCGCATAGGCGCGCAGCACCACGACCTCGCGCCAGGACAGGCGCGCGTCCAGCACCAGCGCGTTGAAGCCGTCATCCTCGATCCGGCCGTCCCAGAGCGCAGCCAGGGCCCCCTCGACCTGCTCCCTTATCTGTCCGACGGAGATCCCGCCAGGCTCGCCCTCGCCAGGCTCCGCGCCTTGCGACAGCGGCGGCCTGCGTCGCAACCCGAAGTCGTAGATCCAGAATGGCTCAGCGGCCGGGAACTCATAGGGGTGCTCGTCCACCACGTCCACGCCCATGTGCTGCAGCCTGGGCAGCACGTCGGTCAAGGTGATGGGGGCGCCCGTGCGGTAGATGGTGAGCCGCCACACCCGATTGGCCGTGGCTTGGGAACCGCCAACCGCCAGCCAGCGGAACCGGAAGCGGCCGGCCAGCGAATCGCCAATCGCGGCCGGGAAGAGCGCCAGGGGCGCCTTCGCCCACGGCGCCGACTCCGTCGAGCTCGATCGGAATGCCGCCGACGTATCCCTCGGATTCCCACAGCTCAAAGGCAATGTCGCGGCCGGACTCCCGCAGCTCCATGATCCTGGCGAAATCGTCGACAGCAGCCGCGGCAGGAACATCTGTCTTGTAGGTGTCCGGGATCGCGTCACCGATCTCGGTGATCAGCTCCCTGGCCCGCTGCGGCCCGAAAGCGGCAGCGGCCTCGTCGGCGAGATCGTCGTCCCAGGACCGCACCGCTGCGGCGATCGCGCGCTGCAGGTCCGCGGGTCGGCGTCGGGCAGCTGGCGGCCGCGGTCGGCCCGGACCACCAGGTGAAGTCGCGCGACCGGTGACTCGCCGACGTGACGCTGTAATCGACATGAGATCCGCTGTAGGCCCGCTGCAAGATCTCCTGAGCCCGGAGCCTGACCTTGGTCGTGTACCGATCCCTTGGCAGGTACACCAGGCAGGACACATACCGGCCGTAGATGTCGCGCCGCAGGAACAGCCTGGTCTGGCGCCGCTCACGCAACGCGTGCACGCCGGCCGCGATCGCGGCCAGGTCGGTCGCGGAGGTCATGAACAATTCCTCGCGCGGATAGAAGTCGAGCACCTCCGCGACTTCCTTGCCATCATGGCTGGCCGCGGACAGGCCCGAGATGTCCAGCACCTCAGTGAGCTTGCGACGCAACACCGGGATGCCCTTGATGCTCTCGGACAACGCAGCGTGCGTGTAGAGCCCGAGGAAGCGGTACTCACCCACCACCTCGCCCGTCGGCGACAGCCGCTTGACCGCCACGTAGTCGAGATAGCTGGGCCGGTGCACGGTCGAGCGCGAGTTAGCCTTGGTAACGATGAGCCGCTGCGGGTCAAGTGCCCTGGCGCGCACCTCAGGCGGCAAGGTCCCGAACGATCCCGGTCCTTGGCGATCATGGCGCAGGATGCCGAGACCGGTGCCCGGAACCGCATGTAGCTGCAGTATCCCGTCCGGGCCTGCGTCCAGGTCATACTCGCGGTAGCCGAGGAAGGTGAAATGACCGTCGGCCAGCCAGTGCAGCAGCTTGGCGATCTCGCCCGGGGCGTCCGACCCGCTTGTCCCCTCACCTTCGGGCGCCAGCACGTCATCGGCTAGCGAAATGGCCCTGGACCGCATCCGCCGGTAATCCTCGACCGCTACCCGGACATCGCCGAGCACCCGCTCCAGGTCCGCAGCAATGGCTTCGGCCTCGCCGCCGGCCAACGCGGGAATCTCGATGTGGGTCCACGACTCGGCCAGCTCGTCATGACTCGGCGGCCCGCCCGCGCCCAGTTTCCCGACAATTTCGCGGAGCGCTCCGGTCACGTCACGCCTGACGCGAAGTTGCGGATGGATGACGAGCCGGGCAGACAGGCCATGGTTGGCCAGTTCCATGGTGATCGAATCGACAAGGAACGGCATATCGTCGGTAACGATGTCGATCACATCGGAACTGCCGTCGAAGGCTGCGTCGCCGCCATGCCTGACCTCGACCAGGGCGCGGCCCTGCGGCCGCTGCGCGGCGAATTCGGCGTGCCGGACGGCGACTGCTGCCAGCCTGGCCGGACCGGGCGCGGCCAGATCATCGTGCGCCACATGCCGGTAGTACGCCGTCAGGTACCTGGCCAGGTCGCCGACGCCTAGCGGCCGACCGGCCAGCCGGGCGGCGTCGGCCAGCAGGCCCCTCGTAGCGTCCGCCCCCGGACGTCCGCGCCGTGAACGTCCGTGCCCGGGACGTCGGTGCCCTGGGTGTTGCCTGCCTGGATGTCAGCTGGACTGTCCGGCATGAGATTCCACTCCCTTAACTGCGGCGTCGTTGCCGCTCGTGCTTGCCGTCAGAGCGAGTCCCGCAGCTCCCACAGCAATGGGTAATAACGCATCGGCACCCGGCCGTGCAGGTACGGCGCGCCAGTCGAGCCGCCCGTGCCGGATTTGGTGCCAATTTGCCGTTCCACCATCTGGACGTGCCTGGCCCGCCACAAGCCAGCGAGTTCGTCGTGCGTCAGCAGATCCTCGGCGAGCTGCCACAGGTCGTCATAGTGCGACCGGTCCCTGGCCACGTTGACCAGGGACGCCAGGACCTGCTTGTCGTCGCCGACGGGCAGGCCGCGGGAGGCGAGCAGGTCAAGGTAGGCGTCCCAGAGCGACGGCTCGGCCAGCCGGGCGGCCAGGCGGGCGCTCTCTTCAGCGGTCAGCGCGCGGAACCGGCCGACGAAGCCAGGGTCCTTGGCCCCGGAAAGAAACTCAAGCTCCCGGAACTGCACGGACTGGAACCCGCTGGCGGGCGCGAGCGCTGCCCGGAACTCCAGGAAGTCTTGCGGGGTCATGGTCTCGAGCACGTCGATCTGGCTGACAAGCAGCCGCTCGATCACGTGCGCCCGATGCAGCAGCTGCCTGGCCCGCCAGGTCTGCCGTACGCCCGGGTCGCGCCCATCCGAGCCGGCCAGCATCGCGTCCCGGACTGCGGTCAGCTCGTGCAGCAGCTGCTTGAACCACAGCTCATAGGCCTGGTGCACGGTGATGAACAGCAGCTCGTCGTGGACCGGCGGGACGACCTGGGGCACTTGCTGCGCGAGCAGTTCGGGCACCCGCAGGTAGCTGCCGTAGGTCAGCAGGCCACCTTCCTCGCCGAAACTGCGGCCGCACCGCCGCAGCAGATTCCGGCGTCACGACGGGCCACCGGGCGCGAAGTAGCTCAGCACTTCCGGGTTAGCCAGCGCGTCGCGATCGGCGGCGTCGGCCACCGGCAGTGCCCTGCAGGATCTTGCGGACCGGGACTTCGAGCTTCTTGCCGGATAGCGTCCGCGGGATGCCCGGCACCTCGTGCACCTCGTCAGGAACGTGCCTGGGCGACAGCTCGGACCGCAGCAGCGACCTGATCTTGCCGGTCAGCGCGTCATCCAGCGGCTGCCCGTCCGCGGGCACCACGTACAGGATCAGGCGGCCCTCCTGACCCAGCTTGCCGGTATCCACGACCAGGCTGTCGGCGATCTCGGGCAGCCGCTCGACCACCCGGTAGAACTCGCTGGTCCCCATCCGGACGCCGCCCCGGTTCAGGGTGGCATCGGACCGGCCGTAGATGATGCAGCCCCCGTCGGGCAGGATCATGATCCAGTCGCCATGCCGCCAGACGCCGGGGTAGTCGGCGAAGTAACTGGCCCGGTATCGCTCGCCGCTCTCGTCGTTCCAGAAGCCGACGGGCATGGATGGCATGGGCTCGGTGAGCACGAGTTCGCCGACTTCGCCGATCACCGGCTGGCCGGACTGGTCGAACGCCTCGACGCGTGGCGCCCAGGCACGGGCCAGAGATCACCCCGGCCCGAACCGGCAGGATGGGACACGGCCCGACGAACCCGGTGCACAGGTCGGTGCCCCCCGAAAACGAACCGAGTATCAGATCCTGCGACCCCGTTACCAGCTCCTCGTATACCCACCGGAAACCTTCCGGTGGCAGCGGAGAGCCGGTGGAGCCGATCCCGCGCACGGCGGAAAGGTCATGCTCGGCGGCCGGCCGGAGTCCTTCCTTCATGCAGGCCAGCAGGTACGGCGCGCCGGTGCCGGCATAGGTCACGCCCGCCTGAGAGACCAGCCGCCACAGGGCCCCGGTGTCCGGATGCACCGCGCTGCCGTCGTAGAGCACGACGGTCGCGCCGACCAGCAACCCGCCGACGAGGTAGTTCCACATCATCCAGCCGGTCGTGGTGTACCAGAAGAACGTGTCCGCGCTGGTCAGATCCTGGTGCAGGGCCAGCGCCTTGAGGTGCTCGAGGACGATCCCGCCGTGGCTGTGCACGATCGGCTTCGGGAGCCCCGTCGTCCCCGACGAATACAAAACCCACAATGGATGGGAAAAGGGGACTTCGACGAACTCGAGTTCCGCCGGCTCGCCGCCGGACGCGACCGAACCCGGCCCAGTTCAGCACGCGGCGCCGGCTCAGCCCGGCCACGGCCGGACTCGCCGCTCGCGCCGAGGTAGTCCACCATGATCACGGCCTCGCAGGCCGCGCAGTTCGGCCGCGATCGCTGCAACCTCGGGCCGGCGGTCGAAGCGCTTGCCGCCGTAAGCGTAGCCATCCACGGCGAGCAGCACCTTCGGCGAGATCTGCGCGAAGCGGTCGATCACGCTATGCGCGCCGAAGTCCGGCGAGCATGAGGTCCAGATCGCGCCGAGGCTGCCGGTAGCCAGCATCGCGATCAGGGCCTCGGGCGAATTCGGCAGGTAGGCCGCGACCCGGTCGCCGCGGCCGACGCCGAGGGACTGCAGGCCGGCTCGCACCCTGGCTACCTCGGCCGCGAGCTCGCCATAACTGAGCGTCCCTTCGCGGCCGGTTTCCGCGCTGTAGCGGACAGCCACCGCGTCGGGTTCGGTGGCCGCCCGGCGCAGCGCGTTCCGGGCGTAATTCAGCGTGCTGCCAGCGAACCATTGCGATCGCCGGGCATCTGGCCTGCCAGCACGGGCCCGTCGCCGCGTTTGCCGAGCACGCCGAAGAAGTCCCAGATCGAGGACCAGAACCCGGCGAGATCGGTGACCGACCACTGCCACAGGTCCTGGTAGCTGCTGGTGACCGGGCCGCCTCGGTCGGCTAGCCAGCGGGCGAAGCGCGCGATTTCGGTGCGTTCGGCGGATTCGGCCGACGGCGCCCAAAGGATCGTCACCGTAATCGCGCCCGGCCGCCGATTCGCTGCTCACGCTGCGCGCCCCCAACCGCTTCGACCCTGTCACCGTTGACGGACCTGTTATATACCAGTATGCGGCAAGCGGGAGTGCGGACCTGTGGAGGCCGCATGCGGTTCCGAGAAACCCGCATGTGCAGGCGACCGAACTTGCCATCGCGCTCATTCACGCCGCGTCATTCACACAGTGTGACTATGCCACGGTGACTATGCCACGCACATGCGGCGGACGACGGTGACCGGTGGCGGGGACGACGAGTTCAGCCTCGGCTGCTTGCTAGCGGCCGGCGGGCACCCGGGTCAGCCGGTCGATCGCGGCGATGACCTCGTCTGTATCAGACAGGTCGGGCAGGACCAGGTCGGCGCCCGCGTCGCGCAACTCGGCGACGGTAGACCGGCCCGTGGCCACCGCGATACTCCTGGCGCCGCCGATGGCCGTTGCCTCGACGTCACGCACGGTGTCGGCGACGTAGACGGTCGACTCCTCGGTGATGGCAGTGCCGTACTTCTCGGCGGCCCGCCCCCTGACCATCAGCAGCAGCGAGCCCTTCGGATAGGCGTCCGAGCCATAGCCACCGACTTCGGTGTCGAAGTACTCGTCCAGGCCGAAGGCGCGCAGCTTCGCCACCGCGTTTGGTTTGATCGTGCCGGTCAGCACCGCCTGGACCGCTCCCGGCAGCGCACTGACTGCGGCCACGGCCGCACGGGCACCCGGCAGCAGCCTGCCCTGTTCAAGGACTTCCTCCTGCCGCTCGCCGAACGCTGTCTCTAGTTCCCGGCAGTACCTGGTCAGCAACTCAGCGTCGGCGGCGTCGTCCTGACCGGTCGGCACGTCGTTCAGGTAGAGCGACTCGAAGAAGATCTCGGTGTCGCTCCTGCCTGCTAGCTGGGGCAGCGCAGCCAGCGGGCGGCCGGTGGCTCGGCGGAACGCATCGGCGTAGGCATCGCGCGAGACCCGGCCGACATCCAGCAGGGTCAGATCGATGTTCCAGAGGACCAGGCGGTCCATGGCAAACCCTCCGTGCCGTGCCTGCATCCGCAGCCGGTCGGCTGCTCGCTGCCGATGGCTGCGAGCGTACCCGCCGGATCGGACAAGTAACGCAATTAGCGCCGGATTCGCCAGGATTGGTGCGGCGCAGGCTCGAGCGACCAGTTTGCCTCAGCGGCGGCGGTCTAGGGTGCCAGGGTGTCTAGGCTCGGCGACTTCATGGTCGCTTTGATCGGGTTTGTACGCCGACGCCGACACGGCCTGGGAGTAGGCCTTCTGCAGCTTGGCTACCTCCGCTTCCGGATCCTGGAACCAGTTCGTCGACCACAGCCGGTGGTACTTCCAGCCAAGCCGCTGCAGGTGCTCTCCGCGCAGCCGGTCCCGGTCCCGGACGCTCCCTGATTCCCGGTAGGACGCGCCATCAGCCTCGATGGCGAGCACCATCCGACCGGCGTCCTGCGGATGCGTGGCGGCGAAGTCGACGCGGTAACCACCGACGCCGTATTGCGGCACCACGGTTATGCCGGCCGCAGCCAGCCTGTCCCGCACGTCGGCCTCGAACGGGTTAAGCTCGGCTACGCCCGAGGCCTCCGGAGCCGAACCGCCTGAGCTGGCGTAGTCCAGGTATTCGGCGAGTAGCCTGGCGCCTGCCTTGGTGACCCGGTCGGGATCGACATCATGCCCAGAGAACGAGCTAACCAGCGTCAGCCTGTGCTTGGCCCGGGTCGCAGCGACGTTTAGCCTGCGCTCGCCGCCGTCGCGGAGCAGCGGCCCCCACTGGTAACGCATCCGGCCATCGCGGTGCTTGCCATATCCGATCGACAAGATGATGGCGTCTCTCTCGTCACCCTGGACACGCTCCAGGTTCTTGACGAAGAACGGCTCCGGCAGGTCCTCGGCGAAGAAGGCTTCCAGGCCGGGATTGCCGCTGTCGCCGCGGTCGGCCAGGTCGGCCAGCGCGGCCCGGAGCGCGGCATCGATCCGCTCCGCGTGCCGGATGCCCAGCGCGATCACGCCAAGCGACTCGCTCGGCCGAGTGCGCGCGTGCTCCAGAATCAGGTCAACGACCTTGGCGACCTCGGCGTCGACCGACACCTCTTGGCCGGGCTGTGGCCCCTGCGCCACCACGACGTGCCTGAGGCAATCGTCGCGCAGCACGCCCGGGAATGTGGTGAGCGCTCCGCCGTAAATCCTGGTGTTCGAGAAGGCAACCAGCCGCTCGTCACGGCTGCGGTAGTGCCAGACCAGCGGCGCGGTGGGCAGCAGCGGGCGAAGCGCATCTAGGACAGACTCGAAGCCCGCGCCAAACGAGACCAGGCTCTCGTCGTCCTCGTTACCTTCCTCGTCAGCATCACCCACCTGGCGGAAGAAATTGGTCGGCGGAAGCTGCCGGTCGTCGCCGGCCACTACGATCTGGTGGCCGCGCATGATCGACGGGATCGCGTCGGCGGGCACGATCTGGCTGGCCTCATCGAAGATCACCACGTCGAACAGCCTGGCCGCGGGCAAGATCTGGCTGACCATCAGCGGCGACATGGCCCAGCATGGCTTGATCGCGAACAGCACGTCGCTGGCCTGGTCAAGCAGCCGCCGCAGCGGCAGGTGACCACGTCGCAGGGCAGCTTGTTTCCGGACCACCCTGGCCTGCATCGGATGCCGGTCACACGCCTCGGCCAGCGCCTCGGCCCAGGCGCTCCGGACCCGGGCCCGGTTGGCGGTCAGGTGCTGAACGTCATGAACCCGGAAGTCACCGGCGATGTCATCCAGAGCGTCGCCGCGGTGCGCCGCGTACCGGGGGTCACGCACCCGGATCTCGTCCAGGATTGAGGAGTACCAGGCGTAGTCGAACGTGGCAGCGGCGAGCTCCGGTTCGGCCGTGCGGTCAGCTAGCTCGTCCAGCAACGGGCCGAGGCCCAGGTCGGCGAACCGGCTGCCCAGCTCGTAGAGCCGTGGCAGCTTCCAGGCGGTGTCTTGATCGGCCGCCAGGTCGGCGAGTACCTGCTCGGGGTCCGCCGGGACGGGAACGATCGCCCGCAGTCTGGCAAGCTGTTCCTCACAGTCGGTAGACACGCTCTGCAGGTGGCCAAGCTGCGCCGGCACCCGCGGCAGGCCGTCATCGGTGCGCAGCTCCTGCCACTGTGCGAGCTGGGCCGCGGCCTCGCCGAGCGCCGCCGACAGCTGCTGCTCGGTTAGTCTCGCCGCCGTTGGCTGATCCGCACCACGCACCAGTGACCGCGCCTGCTTGCGTAGCGCGCGGCGCTCGCGGAAACCCAGGCCAGCCCCGTCGCCGGTAGCGACGGCCAGCAGCGCCGGATCGGCCGTGTACACGGCCGCATCGAAAGTTTGCTGCGTTGTCCGCGCCGCGGCGAACAGCCGGATCCGGGCGATGCCGCCCGAGTAGGAATCTGGCGGCCGAAGGCCAGCCTCCTGGCACGCCTGAGCCATCTGGTGCGCAACCAACGGCAGGCTGCGACTGCTCAGCCGAGCTGCAAGCTCGCATGCCTGCCTCGCCTCCTCCGGGCCGCGCAGTGCCGCACCGAACCAGGGCGTGCTGCCTGGCCGGATCGTGAAACCGCCCAGGTGGCTAAACTCCCGCAGCTCGTCCCTGATCCGGTCGGCCTGCTCCCGGCCGATCCGCTCAGGCGCCTCAAGACGGACCAGCGTCCGTGCACCGGCAGGCAGGCCAAGTAGCGCGGATTGAACCTGGAAAGGCGTCACTCCCCAGGGCTGGTGCGGCTGATGCAGCGCGGACACGTGCCTGCTCAGCCGTCGATGCCGGTCGGCCAGTCGTCTGTGCAGGTCGCCGACATCTGGCTGGGCGGTGTGCTGCGCTTCGTCCATCGCGTCGCCCAGGTCCCGTGCTATGCGCAGCCGGTCCCTCGTGCCATCGTGAATGTCAAGCACGACCTCGCCCAGGCTTGCTCCCTTGAGCCGCGACAGCACGGCGTCGATGGCAGCCCGCTTCTCCGCGACGAACAGCACCTTTCTGCCCCTCGCGACCAGGGCAGCGATCAGGTTAGCGATGGTCTGGCTCTTGCCGGTGCCAGGCGGTCCGTGAATGACCAGGCTGCGTCCGGCCAGTACGGTGTCGATAGCGTTCCGCTGGGAGGAGTCGGCGTCCAGGACCGAGTAATCCTGCTCGGGCGAGTCCTGGATCGGGTCCGTTCTCTCTTGCGCGCCCAGCTGCTGCTGCGCCTCCGGATCGCCTGCGATTGCGGCGACTACATCGCTGTCGCCGAGCAATTCGCCGGCCGCCTGCAAATCCCGGACCATCGGCAGCTTCGCATAGGTGAATGTGCCGATCACCCGTCGGTCGACGATCGCGAATCCAGGCACCTCAGCAGCGTGCGCGGCGTTGGCCAGCCGCTCGTTGATCTCGTCGGCGGGAACATCGGCAAGTTCTTCGGTCGCAGCGCCGAAAACACTGGCGAGCTTGTGCAGCAGCACTGGGTTGATCTCGCTGTCATCATCAAGCACCAGGTCGAAGTCGTCATGGCGGGCCCTGGTCGGGGTGATCGTCAGGCCGCGCAGCAGTACCGGCGCGGCCGGTTCCAGGAAGAGCTCATCCCAGCGGGCAATCCCGGTGCCAAGATAACCGACCCGGATGCCGCGCTCCTCCAGTAGTTCGCGCGCTTTCCGGTAGATCACCTGCACCCGGCGGATGGCGTCGGCTCGCAGGTCGACGTCGTGGAACAGTCTGGTAATGCGGATCGATCCGGACCGAAGGAAGCGGTCCAGCGCGGCTGGATCTGCTCCGGCCAGGTCGAGCGTCCCGGCCCGGCGATCTTTGTAATAGAGCAGCGTGTTCCGGCCGCCCAAATCGGTCAGCGCCGATATCCACCCGGCCTGCGCGGCCGCGATGAGCTCAGCCCGGCGCGCGTCCCTGCTGGTTTCCGCGGCGGCAGACTCACCGCGGTCCAGCCCGCTTTCGTCGAGCGCACCGCCGTCCCGCATACTGCCGTCCCGTGCACTGCCGTCCCGTGCACTGCCGTCCCGCGCACTGCCGTCCCGCGCACTGCCGTCCCGCGCACTGGCGCTCAGCACGGTTCCGCTCAGCGGGCGAGGGCCCAGCCCGAAGTCCGCGTTCTGCTCGTGTCTCGTCATGCGCTCCTCCGCAGCGGCGATGGACAATCACCGCCTGCCCGGTCCGCCAACGAGCAACTAGGTGCCCCGGTTCCCGGCAAACATTCCCGGCAGCCACACGCGCTGGCGAGATCTCGGGCGCGCTCTCGCGAGTGACCGGGCGCGCGCTCGCGAGTGACGCAGAAGCCCTCAGCCGTCGGCCGCCCAGCTAACCCATGTGCGGGTAGCGATGGTCGACGGGCGGCACGAACGTCTCCTTGATCGTCCGGGCGTTAACCCACCGGATCAGGTTGAAGATCGAGCCAGCCTTGTCGTTGGTGCCGCTCGCGCGCGCGCCGCCGAACGGCTGCTGCCCCACGACAGCACCGGTGGGCTTGTCGTTGACATAGAAGTTGCCGGCCGAGAACCGCAAGACGTCAGTCGCGTGCGCGATAGCCGCCCTGTCCTGGGCGATGATCGAACCGGTCAGCGCGTACGGCGCGATGTCGGCGGCTTGCGCGATGACCGACTCATAGTCGGCGTCCTGGAATACGTGCACGCCGAGGATCGGACCGAAGTACTCCCTGGTAAAAATCTCATCCGTCGGATCGGTGGACTCCAGGACCGTCGGCTGTACGAAGTAGCCGTCGGAGTCGTCGGTCCGACCGCCGGTCAGGACTGAGATCGCCGGCCGGGTCCGCGCCCTGGCCAGCGCGTCGGCGTGCCGGCCGAACGCCCGGCTGTCGATCACCGCGCCCATGAAGGTCGACAGGTCCGTCGCGACGTCACCCATGGTCAGCGACTCGGCGGTGCCGACGAGCTGGTCCTTCATCCGATTCCACACGCTGCGGGCGATGTAGCTGCGGGACGCGGCCGAGCACTTCTGGCCCTGGTACTCAAAGGCGCCCCGAACCAGCGCGGTCACCAGCACATCCGGGTCGGCCGACGGGTGCGCGATCACGAAGTCCTTGCCGCCGGTCTCCCCGACCAGCCGCGGGTAGCCGCGATACCCGCTGATGTTCTCCCCCACGGTCCGCCATAGGTGCTGGAACGTCCCGGTCGAGCCGGTGAAGTGGATCCCGGCCAGGTCCGGGTGCGGCACAGCGACCCGCGATACCGCCTGGCCGTCCCCGGTCACCATGTTGATGACGCCTGGCGGCAGCCCGGCCGCCTCCAGCAGCCGCATCAGGTAATGCGCCGACAACTGCTGGGTCGGCGATGGCTTCCAGATCACCACATTGCCCATGAGCGCCGGCGCGGTCGGCAAGTTGGCCGCGATCGAGGTGAAATTGAACGGCGAGATCGCCAGCACGAAGCCCTCAAGCGGCCGGTACTCCAGCCGGTTCCAGGTGCCGGCCGAGCTGGTCGGCTGCTCTGCGAGCAGCCGCCTGCCATAGTGCACGTTGTACTTCCAGAAGTCGATCAGCTCGCAGGCGGCGTCGATCTCGGCCTGGAAGACCGACTTCGACTGGCCCAGGATGGTCGAGCCGTTGATCGCCTGCCGCCACGGGCCTGCCAGCAGGTCGGCGGCCTTGAGGAAGATCGCCGCCCGGTCGTCAAACGACAGCGCGCGCCAGCCTGGCGCGGCCTGCCTGGCCGCTTCGATGGCGGCCTCGACATCATGATCAGTGGCATTGCGGAGCTCACCGAGCACATGGCGGTGGTTGTGCGGCTGAACGACCGGGACAGCATCGCCGCCGCCGTGCCGCTGCTGGCCGCCGATGGTCATCGTCAGCTCGGCGCGCTCGCCCGCCATTTCCTTAATCTTCTGCTCAAGCGCCGCGCGCTCCGGGCTCCCTGGGGCATAGCCCTTGACCGGCTCGTTCCCCGGAAACGGGACATTTGTCACGGCATCCATAGCGGATCGCTCCCTGCTTTACCCGACATCAGTGGCGGCATCCCCATGGTGCCACGACCGCGGCGTTCCGGGGCCAACCACCGGTACCCCCGCCCGCTCGCACCCAGCTCAGGGCAGCCTTTGGGGTTAGATGCCAGTAGCCGGGACGCAGCCGGAGGCTCAGGCATGCTAATTCCCCGCCCCGCGGCGGAATGCATCGGTCCTCCCTTGACGTTGCCTGGCAGTGCGGGCGCGGTCAGCCTGTCAGGGCGACAGCGCGCCGGGCCATCCGAGTCGAACGTGGCTGATGGAGGCGCCATCTCTCAGCTCGCGCGTCCAGACCTTGCGCGCAATCCGCCGGTTTCCGGCCGGGCAAGCCTCGCGGGCCATGCACGCCCGGCTCCTGGCCAGCCCGCCATCGCAGAAGCGCCGCCCGGTTGGGTGATTGTGTCGGCTGCGTTGACGCCAGCCCTGCTGGTCATCGCTTTCCTGATCGGCGACGCGTTGCAGCCGATCTCGTACAGCCCGATCCGGCAGACAATGAGCGTGCTGGCAGGTCAGGGCGCAACCGACAGCTGGGTGATGACCGGGGCACTGTTCCTCATCGGCGGTGGTCAGCTGGCAACTGCCGTCGGCCTGACCAGTGTTCGGCTCCCTGCCCGTATTCTCCTGGTAGTGACAGGATTGTGCAGTATTGGCGTGGCCGCGTCGCCCGAACCCGCGACCGGACCCGGACTGCGCCACCTGGTCTGCGCCGCGCTTTGCGCGGCCACAACGGCAGCGTGGCCCGCGCTGATCGCCCGGCGGACGCCGCAGCGCCCGCTTATCCTCAATGCCCGCGTCTGCGCGGCTGTGACAGCCGTATTCACCGTACTGCTGTGCTGGCTGGTCATCGAGACGCAGGGCGGCAGTGATCTGGGCCTGGCCGAGCGGATGACCTCGTCGGTCCAGGGCATGTGGCCGCTTGTCGTGGCCGTCCTGCTGCGGCGAGCCTCGGGGAACAGCCGCAACTCGAACCGGGACCCCGTGCCGACTGGATTACCCCCAGTCAGCCTGCGACGTCGCCGAGTTCCTGGGTCGCGTACCAGAGCAGCTCGTGACCATCGGCGCCGTCAACGATGAAGCGGGCATCGGCATCCCCAGCGTCAGCTGCCGGCAAGGCAGCGATCGCCTCGGCTATCTCCGCGGCCGCGTCCAGATCATCGATGTGACCGGATACGACATCGCTGGCGAGTACCGGGCCCGTGACCTTTACCAGGCCAGGCTCCTCGAACCCGGGGTCAGCGACCACCTGGCCCGCTGGCAGCTCGATGGCCAGCACGACCCGGCGCCGCGGTACGGCCGGATCGGCCTGCAGCAGCCGCAGCGACGCCTTGGCCGCGTGCATCATCGCCACGTACTCGAGCTCATCGATATCACCGCTTGAGTACCATTCGCGCAGTGCGGGCGTTACCGCGTGGCCGCGCGCCGGCGAGTCAATCTGGCCGGTACGCACTAGCCGGGCCACAGCCGGAAGTGTGGAAGGCAAGTACACGCGCATCTGAGGTCCCGCGGCGCCGATGAATAGAACCCTGAGTTTGCCAGGAAGATACCGTCCGGTCAGCCAATCGGCCGGGTCAGCGCCGCGACTACCGCGGCCACTGCGGCGTCCACCGTCTCGTGCTCCCAGATCCGGACCACGTTCCAGCCCGCGGCGGCCAGCGCCGCATCGGCGGCGCGATCGCGTTCCACATTGCGGGCCAGCTTGGGCTCCCAGTACCAGGTGTTCGCGGCAGGCTGACTGCCATGCTCAGGGCAGCAATGCCAGAAACAGCCGTCGACAAAGATCGCGACCCGCCGTGCGGTGAACGCGATGTCCGGCCGGACCCGCGCGCCGGTGAGCTCAAGCCGGTAGTCCTTGCGATACCGGTAGCCCTGCCGGTGCAGCGCGCGCCGCAGCGCCAGCTCCGGTTTGGTGTCTGTCCGGCGGTTCGCCCGCATATTGGCCGAACGACCCGGACTGGCCGGGTGCGGATAGTCAGCCACAGCGGATAAGGCTAGCGGTTATCACCACAATGCATAGGGGAACGGGGTCGGCTCCGACTCGCCGCCACCGTCGGCGCGCCGCCGCCGCGGCCGGTCAGCCAGCCTGGGCAGGAGCACGTCAGACCAGGCGCGCGCCGAGCAGCTCAGCCAGGCGCTCGCTGGTCGGACCCGCCCCGCGGTGCAGGACTCCGGTGAGCCCGACCTGCTCGGCCGCGGCGAGGTTGGCCTCGATGTCGTCGATGAACACGCATTCCTGCGGCGCCAGCCCGAGCAGCTCGGCCGCGTGCAGGAAGATCTGCGGCTCCGGCTTGCGCATGCCGACCTCGGACGAGATCACGACGGCGTCGAACATGTCAGGGAAGATGTGCCGCGGATACTCGCCGCCCCAGGAGTTGGACAGCAGCCCGGTCGGCACGCCGTCGGCATGCAGCCGGCGGAACAGGTCGAGCATTTCCGGGTCGAGCACCGACCCGGCGAACATCCGGGCCAGCATGCCGGGACCGGCCACCGGGCCGCCGTCTTCCAGCACGAGCCGACTGGCCAGCTCGAGCTCAAACTCGGCGTTGGTGCATTCGCCGCGTTCCAGAGCATGGATCGGATTGCGATCCTGGCCGTTGCCGTAGGCCTGGTTGACCCACTCCCGCATCACTGTGACGTAGCTGGACCGGTCGATGCCATCGGCTTCGAGCCAGGCATTGACCGTCTCGGAAATGGGGTTGGTCATGACGCCACCCCAGTCAGTGATCACCCCGCGTAGCTGCGACACACCCTGATCGTAAGTGACGCACGCCGCGGGGCTGCCAGGCCGCCTATCTCGGTTTGCGCCACCCACGGGGGCTCGGCCCCCCGTGGGTGCTGCTGGCAGAATCGTGCCATGGAGCGGGTAGCAGTCGTCACCGGGGCAAGCAGCGGCATCGGGGCAGCAACGGCGATCCAGCTGGCCGAGGCCGGGTACCGGGTGGTGCTCACCGCCCGGCGAGCTGACCGGCTCGCGCAGGTCGCTGACCAGATCGTCAGCGACGGTGGCAGCGCGCTCGCCCGCCAGCTCGACGTCACCGACCGGCCAGCCGTCGACGCATTCGCCGAGTCGCTCGACCGCTGCGACGTCCTGGTCGCCAACGCCGGCGGTGCCATCGGCGCGGACACCGTGGCCGAGAGCTCACCCGATGACTGGCTCGCCATGTACACGGTCAACGTGCTGGGCACACTGCACGTGACTCAGGCATTGCTACCCAAGATCATCGCCAGCGGGGCGGGCACCATCGTGCTGATGGGTTCGACCGCCGGGCTGATCAGCTACGAAGGTGGCGGCGGATATGTCGTCGCCAAGCACGGCACGCACGCGATGGCCGAGACACTGCGGCTGGAGCTCTACGACCAGCCGATCCGAGTGATCGAGATCGCGCCCGGCATGGTCAAGACGCCTGAGTTCGCGGTGAACCGGTACCGAGGTGACGCGGACAAGGCAGCAGCCGTCTATGCCGGAGTGGCCGAGCCCCTCACCGCCGCCGACGTGGCGGACGCGGTGACCTGGGCGGTCACCCGGCCAGCGCACGTCAACGTTGACCTCATGATCCTCCGGCCGCGCGCGCAGGCGGCGCAGCACAAGGTATACCGGGGAACCTCAGTGTGACCGAAACCACGGGCAAGGCTCGCTAGGGTGTCTTGCCGTTCACCGCGACGAAGCTCTCGTCTCGGTTGTGCCAGGCCAGACCCCCAACTAGCCAGGTACTGCTGGTGTTGGCAATAGGCGCAAGCGCGGTAACCGGCCCGTCGAGCCGCCTGGCGTCGGCGCGAAGGCTAATCCACTTCCCGCCGGTCCAGTGCGCAAACGGCCCAGCCCAGATCCCGCCGCGGCCATCAGGGGTGAGGACGTCCGTGGTGAGCAATCCGGCTGGGACGGGGACCTGCTGGAGCCAGGTCCCGTCCCAGTGATAGAGCACCGCCGGCGTGCCCGCGGCCCGTCAGGTGACCCCAGATCCACATGTCGCTAGCGGAACTCCCGATCAGCAGCGGATCGCCGAGCCGTTGGCTCACCACGGCCAGGCGCCGCCAGCTGCGGTGCGCCCGCTCGTACAGCACCGGCACAAAGGTCTGGTCGGCTGGCCGGAAGTCGGTCACCGCGATCCCGAAGAGGTGCTTGCCTCCGGCGGCGATGCCCCACAGATCATGGTTCACCTTCGACGGCCCCCAGCCGTGGCCGTTCCAGTAATAGGCGGGCGTCGAGCACGGAGAAAAGCAGGTACCAGCGGCGATAACCCAGACGCTGCGCGGTCCCAGCACGGCGGTCTCGTTCGTGCCGCCAGTGTTGATCAGATACTGGAAGGTACGCCAGGCCTTGCCGTCGAAATACAGCGCCTCGTCGGCGCCGCTTCGCCAGATCGAGCCGAAGATCCAGACGTTGCTCGGACTGGTGGCGTAGACGCTGGACGGCTCGAAGCCTGGCCCAGCTCCGCTCACGTGCACCCGACCCCAGCGCTGGCCGTTCCAGTGCATGATGATCGGCCCGGTTTGCTGCTCGTACTCACCGACCGCCCAGGCGTCGTTTCTGGTCGGGGCGGCCACGCCGAGCAACAGGTTGCCCGGCCCGGCGTGCGACAGGTACACGCCGCGCCAGCCGGGCGAGTTGACTCCGAGCACCGGGCTGGCACCCATGGTAATGACGAGAATCGCTGCCACCACCGTCATCACCAACCGGCCTATCAGGTTAACGATCCCGCCCACACTCGTCCCGTCGCTGCCTAACTCCTGTGATATCCCCGAAACCCGACCGCGCTGGCGGCTCGTGGCTGCCTCCCTATGATGCAGGATATGGCGACCGATACCACCCAAACGGGGGGCGTCGTGCGATTTTCGCTGATGGTCGGCTGCCGTTGGCCGGCCTGGCCGCCGACGACACGCGCCCAGTACTCGGTCACGGATGTACCTCAGTCGGTCTGGGTGACCTTGCTGAGGCCGCGCGGCCGGTCCGGGTTAATTCCCAGCCGGCGGGCTAGCGCTTCGGTGACAAGCTGCCCAGGCACGATCAGTCCGATAGGCGCCAGCCACTCTGGCAGCCTCGGCCCGGCCAGCGCCGCCGTGCACGCTTCAGCCAGCGCGGTACCGCCGCCGATCCCAAACGCGCTCGCCCCGGCCCCGCGCACCCGCTTGGCTAGGTCAACCGTGCCGGCCAGGGTCGGCCCGGAGTCGGCCGCCAGCACGATGGCCGGGGTATACGGGTCCACCACGGCGATCGGACCGTGCAGCAAGTCGGCATAGGACAGCCCCATGGCGTGCAGGTAACAGGCCTCCTTCAGCTTGATGGCCAGCTCCAGCGCAGCGGAATACGCCAGGCCGCGGCCGGACACCACGACGCCCGCCACCTTCGACAGCTCGCTGACGACCGGCTCCAACGCGGCGGGCGTGGCGGCCGCCAGCAGTTCCTCGATGGCGTCCGGTGCCGCTGCGAGCTCACCCGGATCGAGCGGGGCGCCGAGGCCGAGCCCGAGCACGGCTAGCGCGGCCAGCTGAGTGGTGAACGTCTTGGTGGCAGGCACTGCCTCCTCGATCCCGGCCTCGGTGACGAACGCCACCTCCGCGGCCTGCGCCAGCGGCGACGCGGCACCGCCGTTGGTGATCGCCAGCGTGCGGGCACCGCACCCGGCAGCCCACTGCAGCGTCTCGACGATCTCCTCAGTCCGACCGGACTGCGACAACGCGACCGCCAGCACCCCGGTCAGGTCGACGCGAGCCCGGTAGGTCGTCGCGATCGACGGCGCGGCCAGCGACGTGAGCCGCCCGGCGTGGGCCTGAATCAGATAGCTGCCGTACACGGCGGCGTTATCTGAGGTACCGCGGGCGATGAACAACACGGTCTTGGTGTCGGCCGCTAGCCTGCTTACCTCGTCGCGGCGGGGCAGCAACGCGCTGATGGTGGCTCTGAGAGCCTCCGGCTGCTGCGCTATTTCCTGGCGCATCAGCGACAGCGCGACCACGTTACCCTCCTGATTCACGTGGATCCCTTCGGTCAGCCTTGGGCGCAGACCGCGGCCTGGGTGGCTGCGGCGCCATCTGTATACACGAGTTGGCCGGCAACCCAGGTAGCGCGCGTCTTGAGCGCCGGGCTGAGCCAGACCAGGTCGGCCGCCGCGCCGGGGCTGATCCGGCCGAGGTCAGGCCGGCCGATGAGGCCCGCAGGAATGCTAGTCGCTGCGCGCACCGCTTCGGTGAGCGGTATACCACAGGTCACCGCATTGGCCACGGCGGTGTCCATACGCAACGCGGAGCCGGCCAGCCTGCCGTCGCTGCGGACCGGAGGCGCGCCGACGACGGGCGGCAGCGTTACCAGCTCGCCGCCGAGCAGGTACTCCCCCGGCGGCATTCCGGCCGGTGCGGCGGCGTCGGTGACGAGGGCGATCCGGCCCGGCGCGGCCCGGAACGCCAGCGCGCACACCTGGCCGGCCACATGATGGAGATCCACGATCAGCCCGCTGGTCAGCCGGTCGTCGGCCAGCGCCTGGCCGGGGACGCCCGGCTCCCGGTGGCCGAGCGGCCGCTGCGCATTGAACAGGTGGGTCACCATCCGCGCGCCGTGTCCGGCCGCAGCCGCGACCTGCTCCGCGACGGCATCGCTGTGACCCACGCTGACGAGCACGCCCGCGGCAGTGAACTGGCCGATAGCAGCGAGCCCGCCGGGTCGCTCCGGCGCTAGCGTAACCAGCCGGAGCAGCCCCGGCGCCGCGTCGAGCAGCGAGCTGATCGCAGCCGGAGTGGGGTCGGTGATCCAGGCCTCGTTGTGCGCACCGCGCCGGGCCGGGGAGATGAACGGGCCCTCCAGGTGCACGCCCAGCACCCGCGCGCCGGCGGCAGGCAAGCCGGCCACGAACCCGGCCGCTGCGTGCAGTGCCGCAGCGAGGCTGTCAACCGGCGCAGTGATCAGTGTCGGCAAGAACGAGGTCGTTCCTGTCGACGGCAACTTGGCCGCCACGGTCGCCCAGCTCTGGGCCCGCGCGGTCTGGAAGTCCTCACCGAAGTACCCATTGACCTGCAGGTCCACGAAGCCGGGCAGCAGGTAGCCGTCGGGCAGCGCAACCTGCGCCCCGGCATCGGGCGGCGGCGCTCCGGTCCCGACGCGACCAAAAACACCGCCGGTTATTTCGACAAACCCTTGCCAGGGAGCGGAGACGGCCGGTTCATCGGCCGTGATGATGCGGTCAGCGGCTATCAGCACATGACGCAGGTTAGCTGGCCTGGCTGAGCTCCCCGCGGCCGCCGGAGGCAGCTGCGGCCGGGCCGGACAGGAAGTCCCGCATCTCGGCAGCGACGATGTCCGGACGCTCCATCATGGCGACGTGGCCGATCTTAGAGAGCACCACGACTCGGCAGTTGCCGAACGTCCGGGCCGCCCGGCCCGCGTTCGCCGGGTGGACCAGCCGGTCGTGGCTGCCGTGGATGACCAGCGTCGGCGCGGTCACCTGGGCAGCCTCGCGCCAGAGCGAGCCGGGCCCGTGCCGGGTGTACTCGGATACCAGCGCGCGGCCGGACCGCACCATGGCGTCGCCGGCATGATCGAGGCTGTCACGGCGGATCACCTCGGCAATTGCCTCGGCCCGCCGCGCGTCAGTCAGCAGGCCCGGATCGGCGAACAGGTCGTGGTACGCCATTGCGGTTCGCTGCTCGGGCGGGATCTGGACGACCCGCTTGAGCAGCCACCGGCCAATACCCGGCGTGGCGACCAAGGCCAGCCGCATTGGCAGCAGCCGTGGCCGGAGGTCGGGCAGCGCGGGTGAGATGAGCGTGAGCGACCGGACTAGGTCGGGCCGCCGCGCGGCGATCCGCGTGCTCACGGCCCCGCCGAGAGAGTTACCGATCAGGTGGACCGGCCAGTTGCCGCGCTGCTCTATCAGCGCAATGACGGCGCGCACCCGCGCGTCGAGTGAGTAGTCACCGTCCGGTGGCGGCGGCGAGTGCCCGAATCCCGGCAGGTCAAGTGCCTCGCCAGCCAGCCCCGGCCAGTTACCGCGCGCCTCGGCAGCCAGGCCCATCAGGTCGGTCCAGTTCAGCGCCGACCCGCCGAGCCCGTGCACGAAAACTGCCGGTTCGGCGTCCGGAGGCGCCGTAGCTTTCCGGACAAATACCTCGCCGACCGGCAGCAAGACTGGCTCGCCCGGCCAGGCGGCAAATTGGCTTCTCGGCGCCGAGCCGTTGACATGCGCGGGGCCGCTGACCTGCGCAGAAGCTGTGCCGTCGGAGCGCGCAGCGCGCCTTCCGTCGCCAGTACGACGCCTAGCTATGGCGCCGATGCCATCCAATTTTGGCACAGCGACCCGGAACTGATGAGTCATGGCGGCTAATCGTACTCGCGAGTAGGTCTAGCCAACGACAGAACACCGCAGGATGGCGCCAGAACTACCAGCGATTGAACAGTCCCGGAACGATCCTCGGCCGCAGCCGGGATCCGATGCACACCATCAGCTGGCGACTACATGCCCTTCATCAGCCCGACGGAATTGCCAGCAGGGTCTGAGAAGAACGCGATCGTCGGGCCATCCGGGACGTCCATGGGCGGCATAATCGTCTTGCCGCCGAGCTCGCCTACCTTGTCTAGCGCTGCCTGGACATCCGGCACCGCCACGTAGAAGGTGGCGTGCGCCGAGCCGTCAGGACTCGGGCCGACGCCACCGGGGATGCCGCCCTCGGCCGCGGCCACCATCCCGTAGTTCATCTCGTTGCTGGCATCGATGTCCCAGTCAAACGCCTGGGAGTAGAAACTCTGCAGGACCGCATGGTCGGGGCCAACAATTTCGAACCACCCGACTGGGTTTGCCATGGCTCTTTCCTCCTGGTTAAGCCGGTTCTGTCATGGAACTGCGTTGTTTAACCGTGACTGCTACAGCAGCCCGAGGTTCGCGTGGGAGGTCAGCCGGCGCGCCTTCTCGGCCGCGGCGCGGCCTCCGGCTCCTTCGCTGCGGACTTGCTCCGGGTTGATGCTGTCTTGCCCGCCCGGGTTTTCGGCTCGCCCGTGGCCGGCTTGGCTGGCGCAGGCTTGGCCGCCGAGCCGGTCGTGGCTTGCGTTGCCGTGCCGGACTTGACGCTACTCGGCTTTGAGGTGCTCGACCCGGTGGTTCCAGACTTGCCAGCACCCGTCTTCGCGGCACTCGTCTTCGCGGCGCTCGTCTTAGTGCTGCCTGACTTCGTCGGAGCCGGCTTCATCGGCGTCGTCTGCTTCCTCGCCGGCGCGCGCCCGCCGGCCGACCGCTCGGCTTCTTCCCCGTCTTCGTCCCCATCGGCGGCAGCGATGCTCAGCCGACCGCCCTTGGCCGCCGCGAGGCTTGCGCGCAGCGCGTCGGCCAGGCTCGTCGGCTCGCCCGTGTCAAGTTCGCCGACCTCGGGCTGCATGATCTCGCGCCCCTCGGTCTTCGCCGCGACCAGTTCCTGCAGCGCCTCGCGGTAGTGGTCATGGAACTCATCCGGATCAAAGTCGACCGTCATCGACTCGATCAGCGAGCTAGCCATTCGCAGTTCCTGCGGCCGCACATCGACGTTGTCGTTGAGGAACGGGAACGCGGTCTCCCTGATCTCGTCCGGCCACAGCAGCGTTTCCAGCACCAGCACGCCGTCACGCGCGCGCAGGACTGCCAGCGACTCGCGCTGCCGCAGCGCAACCTGGGCGATGGCGATCTTGCCTGATTCCTCCAGCGCATCGCGAAGCAAGCAGTAGGCTCGCACGCCCGCCGCCTCTGGCTCCACGTAGTAGCTGCGGTTGAACAAGATCGGGTCGAGTTGCTCGCTCGGGCAGAACTGCACGACCTCTATGCTCTTAGTGGTCGGCAGCGGCAGTTCGGCCATGTCCTCTTCAGTCAGGACGATCATCTGGCCGTCCGGCAGTTCGTAGCCCTTGGCGATGTCCTCGTAGGGCACTTCCTGCTCATCGAGCGTGCAGAACCGGCGGAACCGGATCCGGCCGCCGTCTTCCCGGTGCACCTGCCGGAAGGCAATGTCCTTTTGCTCGGTCGCGGTGTAGAGCTTCACCGGGATCATGACTAGGCCGAAGGAGACTGCCCCCTTCCACATGCTTCGCATGGCATCTCCCTACCCCGCACTGAACCGGCTACTAATTCTGGCCTTGATCTAGCGCGCATGTCAGGCCCCTGACGGGTACTGATACCAGTAGTGTTGTCCGTATTCCGCTGTTCGGCAATGTGTTCGATAGGTGAAATTGGCGAGAGGTGCAGCGTGAGCGATAAGGGACTGGAAGCACCGGACGCCGACGTGGCTGAGCAGAACCTGGACGCAGTACCTGAGGATGAGGATACTGACGAGCCCGCTCGGCCGGAGGAGTTGCCGCTCGAGGCCAACGAGGCGGATGCGGCCGAGCAGGCGCGTGAAGTCCACCTGGACGAGGACGACGACTACCGCTGACGGCCCGCACCAGTGCAGCCGCACCAGTGCAGCCGCAACAGCCCTTCCGGGCACGCAGGCCGCTCGTCTCAGCGCGCACAGCGGTACGCGCCAGGCGGCGCCATCCGCCCGGCCGTAGGATTAACGTCTGGAAACCTGCAGCGTCGCAGCCGCCATATCGCAATCTCGGAGACATAATTGACCGTATCGCCACAGGCCAAGCACGGAAGCACGCGGCTCCCTCGGCCTGCACGGAGGCTGCAGCTGCTAGGGGCAGCCCGTGACGTCTTCGTGGCGCGGGGATACCACGCAGCGGCGATGGACGAGATCGCCGAGCGCGCCGGGGTCAGCAAGCCAGTGCTCTACCAGCACTTCCCCGGCAAGCTGGAGCTGTACCTGGCGCTCCTGGACGGGACCATAGAGGAGATGGTGCAGACCGTCAGCGCTGCGCTGTCCTCGACGACTGACAACCGGGAACGAGTACCGGCGACCTTCAAGGCGTTCTATGACTACGTCGCCGGCGAAAGCGAGGCGTTCCGGCTGATCTTTGAATCCGACCTGAGTAACGAGCCAGCAGTTCGGGAGCGGCTCGATCGCGCGTTGTATGACTGCGCGGACATGGTGAGCCAGTTCATTCGCGAAGACGCAGGCGTCAGCAACGAGGAAGCGCACCTTCTCGGTGTGGCGCTGGTCGGGATGGCTCAGGTCACCGCCAGGTACTGGCTGAGCACCAATCAGGCCATCCCCAAGGGCGAGGCTGAGCAGATGGTCGCCAGGCTGGGCTGGCGCGGCATCAGCGGCTGGCCGCGGACCGCCTGAGCGTTGGCCCGCTCCGTCGGGCCCCAGGCCCGGGTCGGCCGATCACGGTGATCGCCGCCACCCGCGCGGCTGGGTTTCGCTCGCGGCGTAGCAGGTCAGGCATCTGGTTCCGCCCGCAGCACCGGCCCGCGCGCTAGCCTCGAAGTGCGGAAAGGAGCGCTGTGGAAGTCAAGATCGGGATACAGTCCGTGCCTCGTGAGCTCGTCGTTGAGACGAACGCCGAACCGGATGAGGTGGCGGCAGCGCTGGAGGATGCCGTCGCCAAGAACGGCGTGTTCACGCTCATGGATCACAAGGGCGGCAGGGTCCTGGTCCCGGCGGACAAGATCGCTTACGTCGAGTTCGGCGGCAACGAGACACGACGGGTCGGATTCGGCAACCCGTCGGGCCCGTCCATCTAGAACTGATCGCGGAGACCTCGGCTGCTCCGGACCTGCCGGTTGACCCCCGCGAGGGTGTGACTGATCCGCCGCCAGATGTGCTTTCCTCAGCCCGCTGCACGGGCGCTGGATCCGCTGCCGCGGTGGCTAGGCGCTCGCCCTTGCACTTTGCCCGGGCTAGTCAGCCAGACCCAGCGCGGCCATCCGCTGCGCGTGCTTGTCGGTGAGCTCGGCGAACATGCGGCCGATGTCACCCAGTTGGCTCGCGGCGCCGCCGGCCAGCAACCGGGCCAGCGGCTCATGTTCGGCCGCGACCCGCTGCGCCTGGCCAAGCGCCTCACCCATGAGCCGCCGCGCCCACAACGCCAGCCGTCCGGCGACCCTGGGATCGGCGTCAATCGCTTCCCTCACTCTGGCGATGACGAATTCCGACTGGCCGGCGTCGGACAGAACTTCCAGCACCAGGTCCCTGGTTGCCGGGTCGAGGACCTCTGCTGTCAGCCGGTAGAAGTCCGCCGCAATGCCATCCCCCACATAGGCCTTGACCAGGCCCTCCAGCCAGTCCGACGGCGCGGTCAGGGCATGGAAGTCATCGACCGGGGTGACGAACGGCTGCATGACGGCATCCGGCTCGCTGCCCAGTTCCTCAATCCGCTGGCTCAGCAACTGGAAGTGACCGAACTGGACCACGGCTAGCTTGGCCAGGGCCGCCTTATCGGCGAGCCGGACCGCCAGTGCCGCTTCGTCGGAAACGCGGAAGAAGGCGGTCAGCGATGCATAGGCCAGCAGGCCGAGCAAGTCCAGGAGGCCGTCGTCTTTCCCCTGGGCCGCGCTACCTGGCGCTTGGTCGCTCACAAGGCGCACTGTAACAACTGCTTTCACAGCCGGGATTGACCAGGCTCGGAGCCGGTGCAAAGCGAGCTTCGGCGGTAGCACGGCACGGCACACAGGTGCACCGGGCCCAGGTTGCTAGACTCGCAAATGTTCCACATGCGGAATGTGGTAGCCCCCGGCCGTGTTATATGTCGTAGGCAAAGATCATCAAGCCGCTGGGCGTTGCACCTGATGACCTGCCACTTCCTTTCGGCGAATGCGCAGCCGCGACACGACAAGGCTGCCCGCTGGAGAGGTCACGGACCTGCTCACGGGAATAATGCCTGGCAAGTCGTGCCAGGAACCGCGAGCCCAATTAGAGGCGGAAGCCCTGACTACGTTTACAACCACCATGGACGATAACCCGATGCTGGAACCCGAGGACACCGGCGACCCGGCCCTTGAGGCAGCGGTCGGCGGGCCGCTCGGCAGCGAGCCGGTCATCGCCGAGTTGCCGGCCAGCGAGAAGACCTTTCGTGACTTCGGCATCGCCGAGTCCATCTGCGCCGCACTTGAGGCCAAGGGCATCACGACTGCCTTCCCCATCCAGGCACTGACCTTGCCGGTCGCCCTCGATGGCCATGACCTGATCGGCCAGGCCCGGACGGGCACTGGCAAGACCTTCGCCTTCGGCATCCCGATTCTCGAGCGGCTCAACGAGACACCGCGTGAGAAAGCCTCACCCCGTTCCCTCATCGTTGTGCCGACACGTGAGCTGGCAATCCAGGTCGCGGCCGACATCGGAACCGCAGGTTCTCGGCTGGGCGCGAACGTCGTGACGCTGTACGGTGGCCGCGCTTATGAACCTCAGATCACCGCCCTGGACACCGTCGACATCGTCGTCGGGACCCCCGGCCGGCTGCTCGACCTCGCACGTCAGGGTCACCTGAAGCTCGGCCGGGTCCGCCAGCTGGTCCTGGACGAGGCCGACAAGATGCTAGACCTCGGCTTCCTGCCAGATGTCGAGCGGATCCTGCAGCTGACGCCGGCAGGCCGGCAGACGATGCTGTTCTCCGCCACGATGCCCGGCGAGATCGTCACCCTGGCACGACGCCACCTGAGTCGGCCTATGCATATCCGGGCTGAGCACCACGACGAACCGCAGCACGTGCCGACCACTGAGCAGCATGTGTTCCGCGCGCACCAGATGGACAAGATAGAGGTTCTGGCTCGTGTCCTGCAGGCCGAGGGCCGCGGACTGACCATCGTGTTCTGCCGGACCAAGCGCTCAGTTGATCAGGTCGCCACCACGCTGACGACGAAGGGCTTCGCCGCTGCGGCCGTGCACGGTGACCTCGGGCAGGGCCAGCGCGAGCAGGCCATGCGTGCGTTCCGGTCCGGCAAGGTCGATGTTCTCGTCGCCACTGACGTTGCCGCGCGCGGCCTCGACGTTGACGACGTGACGCACGTGGTCAACTACGAGTGTCCAGAGGATGAGAAGGCCTACCTGCACCGCATCGGCCGGACCGGCCGGGCCGGGCGCGAGGGCGTGGCCGTCACCTTCGTGGACTGGGCTGACCTGCATCGGTGGAAAACCATCAACGACACGCTGCACCTCGACCACGCCGAGCCGCTGGAAACTTACTCGACGTCCGAGCACTTGTACGCCGCGCTCACCATCCCGGCGGGAGTCAAGGGCGTGCTGCCGCGCGCTCAGCGGGAACGGGCCGGTCTTGACGCCGAGGAGCTCGAGGATATCGGCGAGACGGGGAAGACCCGCTCGCGCGGCAATGGCTCGCGTGACCCTGGCCGGGACCGGCGGCCGGGGACCAGCAGCCCCGGCCGAGGCCACGACCGGGGCGGGCACGGGGCCGACAGCGATCGGGAGGCTGGGCCACGGACATCGCGTCCCCGTCGCCGTACCAGGGGCGGGCAGCCCGCCGACGGCACGGTGAGCGGCTCGGCAGTCCAGGCCCGCCAGGCGCAGCCCCGGACGGAGGCAGCTGACAACGCACCCAGGCGGCCCCAGGCCGACGGCCATGCGCAGCCGCGGGAACGGACAGCGGGTGGCGCGTCGGCTGTCGACGGTGCGGGAGGTCAGCCCGACCGCAAGCCGCGCAGGCGGCGTTCATCGCGCGGACGCGGTGGTGGGCAGCCGACGGCCGGGTCAGCTGCGGAGTAACCGGCCGGTGAGGCCAACCGGAACGACATCTGCTGGCCGCCCAGACGCCGGTCACCGCCCGGCGGTTTGTTAACTTTGCGTGACTCGTGCCTGCCGTGGTTTTGAGCACGATGGAGCGGGCATTGTCCGGTTTGACGCTGGAACTCTCCCACCGAGTCCTGCGTTATTTGACTGTTACATTTCGGCGGTTACTCGATAGGCTGCGACCTCGTGAGTACTCCTCGCTCCCTGGAAATGCCCGACCATGTGCGCTCGGCGACGCTGCCGACCGCTCGTGGTTCCTTCGCGATCCTCGAGGCACAGCCTTCCAGGGGGGTGAGCTTCCGCCGGCCTGCCGTGCTGGTGCCCGGCTTCACCGGCAGCAAGGAAGACTTCCTGGCGATCCTCGAGCCGCTGGCCGCGGCGGGGCGCACCGTGTACGCCTACGACCAGCGTGGGCAGTATCAAAGCCCGCACGCAGCTGACCGGTCTGGCTACGCGGCCGCCGAGCTAGCGGCGGACGTGCTGGCCATCGCCGACGCGGTGACGCCGGACGCTGACGGCGTGCACCTGGTCGGCCACTCCATGGGCGGCCTCATCGCGCGCGAAGCGGTGCTGCCGAAGGCAGCCGCCTTCCTGTCGCTGACGCTGCTCGGCTCCGGACCAGCCAGCCTCAGCGGTGACCGGGCCGTGACGTTGCACGATGTGCTGGCGATGCTCGATCCAACCAATGGCGAGATGCCCGACGACCGCGTGGTTCTGACCGACCTGGTCCGGCAGTTCTGGCATGACCAGCTGGAGCCGCAGGCCCGCGCCGATGGCACCGACGATCACATCATCGCGTTCCTGCGGGAGCGAACGCTGCGGACCTGCCCGATCCACTACATCGCGATCGCCCGGTACCTGCTCGACTGCCCGGACCGTACCGAGGAACTCGCCAAGGCCATCAGCACCGCCTGCCTGCCGGTCACGGTGGTTTACGGCGAGAATGACGACGCGTGGCTGCCCGCAGAGCAAGACCTGATGGCCCGGCGCCTCGGCGCCGAGCGCACCTGCATCCCGGGAGCTGCGCACTCTCCCGCTGTCGAAGCGCCCGTCACCACAGCGAGCATCCTGACCCAGTTCTGGAACGCCGCCGAGCGCCGCCAGCCCACCGTCCACTCCTGCGGCCGGAGCCAGCACCCAAACCCGGCTGATGCCGTTACCGGCCCGATCGGCTGACGTCAATCGCCGACGAGTCCGGCGGGCGCCACACGCGGAGGGCTCTCCCGGTCCGAAGATTCGGGGCTGAGACCGTCCCATGGCCGGCGCTGGGCTGCCGCCGCACTGCCTTCGGGGCAATGCGCGCGGTAGTCGCACCAGCCGCACCCGATGCCCGGCCTCGGCTGGAAAACCCCGTCAGCAGGCGGACCGCCTGACGCAGCCGCCTTGTACAGCTCATCCGCGCGGGCGCACTCTTCGGCGATGGCCTCGGCCCGGCCGAGGTGCCTGGCCAGCGACTCTGCCGTGTGCTCCCACGTCAGCACTTTGCCGGTGGGTAGATGATGCAGCTCAACCCGGCGGCACGGGCGGCGCATGACCCGCTCGGCCGCTAGCGCGTAGAGCGCAAGGGCCAGCGAGGTGCGCGCGTCGTCGACCGTGAGTAGGTGCCTGCCCGTCTTGTAGTCGACGACCACGAGCTCGCCTGGCTCACCATTGTCCGGCCTCCGGTCATCGAGTCGGTCAACGCGGCCCGAGACCGCGATCAGGTCCGTCCTGGTCGCCACCGTGCGCTCGACGCCCAGCGGTTCGCAGGCCGGATCCAGCGTCGCCACGTAGCCCTCGACCATGGCCCGGCACCGGCGCCGATGATCTAGTGACTGGGCATCGTCAGCGAAACCGTCGGTGAGCCAGCCGCTGTCCAGCAGGTTCCCAGCCGCCGCAACCGATCGCTCCCGCCGGGGCAGTCGCCACCAGCTAGCCAGCGCGTTGTGCACGCTGGCACCGAGGCTGTTGTGGCCCCACGGCGGGCCCTTCGACGGCGCGGGCCGGTCCAGGTACGTCATCCGGTACCGGCGCGGGCAGTCGAGCCAGGTGCTCAGCCGCGTGGGTGTGCACGCGTACAGCCGTCGCGGCATACCTTCGAAACCGAGCTGCTCCACCCGTCCATCTTGGCTCAGGCCACCGACAGCGGCGAGACACCGCCCCGAGCCAACCGGCCGGGCCGGCTATTCGTCGTCTTCGCCGAGCTCGACCGCTCCGAGGCCGCCAGGCATAGTCCCGGCGTCCTGACCCCGCGCGACCCAGGTATCGAACCGTTTCTCGGCCAGTGCCACGGTGAACTCGCCGCCGTGGCCTGGGAGTATCCGCGTTTCCGACGGCAGCGTCAGTATCTGGGCGCCGATCGCGTCGAGCTGCCGTCCCCAGTTCGGGTAACCGTCCTCGCGGGCAACCGGTCCCGCCTGGGTCACGACATCACCGCTGAATACAACGTCCAGGTCCTCGCAGTACAGGCAGCACGAACCGCGACTGTGGCCGGGCGCGTGCAATACCTCCAGGATGACCCCCGCGACCTGGAACCTCCCGCCATCCTCCATGTCGATATCCGGCTCCACGCCCGAGTGCACCTCGCGCCAGGCCATCCGGTCGCCAGGATGGAGCGCCACGGGTGATTCATCCCGCTTGGCCACGTCGATCGCCGCGGCCATATGCCCGGCGTGGCCGTGCGTGCAGATGACCGCGAGGATCTCCCGGTCTGCACCGACCGCATCAAGCACCGCAGCGGCGTCGTCGCCCGGATCGATCACGATCACCTCGTCATCGTCTCCGATAATCCACGAGTTGGCCGTGCCGGTGACGCATTTGATCCGCGCATCCGTTCCTGCCATCGACGTTGCTGCCTTCCATGCTGAGCGGCCAGGATTAGCTCTCCCGAACGATAGTCCGCACTGCGCAGGTGATGAGCTGAGCCCCCGTTCTCTTCCGAACAGTCGCTACCGGCCCGCGCGGCTGCGTGGGCGCAGCGTGACGGCCGAGAGTATCGCAGCGCCTGCGAGCAGCGCGGCCGACAGGTACAGCGCCGCGTGCAGCGCGTCGGTGAACGCCGCGAACCCCGCCAGGATAATCTGCCGGAGCGGCCCGACTGTTCCCGCGGCAGCGCCGCCACCTCCGCCGCCTCCGCCGCCGGACACGCCGCCCGTCTCCAGCACCTGGAGCACATATGCCTGCAGCGCGGCCGAGACGTGCAGGTTCGTCATGCGGCTGATCAGCCCGGACCGCAGCTCGCCATCGACGAGGGCGCCAAGGATGGCTATGCCGGTCACCGCGCCGAACTCCCGGCTGGTGTTCGTCACTGACGCAGCCATGCCAGACCTCGCGGCAGGCACCGCGCCGAGCGCCGACGATGTCACCGGCACAACGCAGGTGCCGATTCCGATGCCAGCCAGGCCCAGGGCCGCGGCTAGCGGCACATAGCCCGGGCTCGGGCTTAGCACCGCGTTGGTAACCAGCAGCCCGGCCGCGAACAGCCCGCATCCCGCGACCATCGACCAGCGGGCGCCGACCACAGTTGTCCAGCGACCGGTCAGCAGCGCAGCGACGATCATCAGAACGGTCATCGGCAAGAACATTTCCGCGATCTTGTAACCGGAATAGCCGACAATCTCGGTTAGGTACAGCGCCGTGAAGAGGAAGATCGCGAACGTGGCGAAGTACGTGCAGAACGCGACCACGTTAGCCGTCGTGAACTGGGGTACTCGCAAATAGCTGAGGTCCAGCAGCGGATGCGGGGCGCGGTGCTCGCGCAGCACGAAAGACACAGCCGCGACCACGCACACGCAGAACAGGGCGAGGACGCTCGGCGCGGTGAAGCCAGCGGTCTCGCCATTGATAACGCCAAAGATCAGGGCAGCCAGCGCGCCCGCGCCGAGCAGCGTGCCCGGCACGTCGACCGGGCCCGCTGCCCGGTCGGCGCTCTCGGGCAGGACCGCGGCGCCGACGACAAGCGCGGCCAGGCCGAAGGCGACGTCGAACCAGAAGATCCCGCGCCAGCTCCACGCCCCGACTAGTGCCCCGCCGAGGACCGGACCGAGTGCCAGCGAGAACCCGGATACCGCGGCCCAGACACCAAGTGCGCGGTTGCGGCTTCGCTCATCGGAGTAAAGCTGCCGGATCATCGACAAGGTGCCTGGCTCGCTCGCGGCCGCGCCGAGGCCCATGACCGACCGTCCTGCGATGAGCACTCCGGTGCTGGGAGCGAGCGCGGCAAGCGCTGCGCCCGAACAGTAGATGACGACACCGACCAGCATGACCTTCTTGCGGCCGAACTTGTCGCCCAGCATTCCGAAGGCCAGCATGAGGCTGGCGAAGGTCAGCGCATACGCCCCGATTACCCACTGCAGGGCAGAGATTCCAGCATGCAGATCCGACTGGATGCTCGCCAGCGCCACGCTCACGATCGTGTTGTCGAGGAAGGTAAGGAACAGGACCGTGCACAGCGAGGCGAGCGCGAACGGCCGACGCGCCGAGCTGACCAGGCCGGCCTCCGCGGGCGGCGCGAGCGCTCCGGCCACTGCCTAGCTCCTGCAGGCAGCGGGAATCTTGGGGCTGGTCTTGCTGTACGCCAGGTGCACGAGCCCGCAGAAGCTGGCGACGCCGACCTTCCAGGTGCCGTCCTCATAGACTGCGATGCCGTGCTGATTCTTCAGCAAGGGCGTGCCGAGAAGCAGGACCTCGTAGGCCACGCTGGCCTGCGACGGGGAGGTAATGGTCACCGAGGCGATCTTCGCGCTCGACCCTTTGGCGGCCTGCCCGAAGGACGTCTTTGCCTCGGCCTCGACGAACGCCGCGAACTGAGATCCGTCCTGCAGCAGGCCGAGCCGGAGCGGGATCGACGCCTTGCCGTTGAACAACGTCATCCAGTTGGCCCTGATCGCAGCCTCGGCAGCTGGGCCGCTGGTTGGCTCAGCGGCTGCGGAACTGGCGGTCGCCTTCGGGCGCGGTGTGGAGCTATGGCTGCTGGCACTACTTCCGCAGGCAGCCAGCAGCAGGCAGCCCGTAACCGCGAGCGCGGCCGACGCCGGGCGCACCTCCGCCCAGTGCAGATAACGCATAGTCGGAGTCTGCCGTACGAAAGGGCGCATGCCTACCGAAACCGGAGTTCGATCTTCGACTCTTGCATGCGACAGCCTGGGCGAGCCGGGCGCGTCGGGCCCGGCTCGCGCGGGGCAGTTAGTTGACGAATACCTTCGGGTGGCCCTTGACGCTAATGTCCGTCAGCGGGCCGTAAGTGGCCGAGAAGGCTCCGGACTTCGGGCACAGGGAGCCACCCTTCAGCTTCTTGAAGGTCTGGTTCGAGAAGGAGACGGTATTGCCCTTGTTCGACGCGTGCCCGGTAATGCTTGCCGCGCTGGACGAACACGTGATCGTTGTCTTGCCGACCTTGACCGTGGCAATGAAGCCGAGCGGCTTGGACTTGCTCCGCCCGCTAACGGTCACGGGATTGCCCTTGGAGTCGCTGACCGTCGAGACGTAAGGCAAGTTGAGGGCCGCCGCGCTCTCGACCGTCACGCCCTTGACGCTGATAGTGCACTTGGAGAGTGTCTGCTTGGTGACCGATTCCGTAGCCTTGCCGGGGGCGGTTGGATTGCTCACGACCTTGGAAGTGACGGTGGCCGACTTGCACGTCAGCTTCTGGCCTTTCTCCGTTACGACGACCACGGTTTTTGGCGCCAGGCTGGCAAACAGAACATCGCCCTTGCTGACCGCGGTCCCGCCCGCCTTGCCTATCGTCAGTACGTGGGCCGTCGCGGCCTCAGCCGAGACCATCGGCGCTGCGACGAGCAGAGCGGAAGCGGCGGCCGCCACCACGTAAAGGTACTTGGGCATGAGCCTGGCTCCTTTGCTAAATCGGATTGGTCCTCTAGTACTCGCAGCCGTAGATCGTGATCTTCCTGGGGTGGCAACTGGATCTTGGACTGCCGCGGTCGATGATCACGGTTTGTGACGACTCATGATGATCTTGCGGTCGTCGCTGGCCATAGCCTAGACGCTGGCCGGGCGTGCAGAACCTTGGAGATTCCTGGGAAACTGCCAAGAAAAGGGATGGATTTCTACTTATCGATGGCAGTCTGGCAGGAGTCGCAGTCCGATCTTGGAAGGAGCCAGTCCTTGACCAAATACGTATATATGGTGGCGGCAGCCGCCTCCGCTTTGCTCATCGCAGCGCCGATGGTCCCGGCTGAGGCCGCGACGGCCCACGTGCTGACGATAAGTAAGACGGGCGGGACCGCTGTCAGCAAGGGCGCGGTCCTGTCAGCGGGTCTGGCGAGCAAGACGAAGGCTACCTTCACTATCGGGACGCTGACGGTGAAGTGCACATCGGCCACGTTCACCGGGAAGGTCACGAGCAACCCGGCCGTCTCGGCGAAGGCATTGGCAACGGAGTCGGTCACGAAATCAACGCTTTCGAAGTGCTCGGTGACCGGCGCAACGTCAATCAGTGTCGTAGCCAATAATTTGCCCTACAACGCGACAGTCAGCGCCGCCAAGGGCAATCCGGCGAAGGTCAGCGGGACGAGTAAGTCCAAGCCGATCAGCTTGACGGCGACAGTCGTTGTGCCACACCTAGCGAAAATCATCTGCACGTACACCGCTGCAAGCATCTTGGGCAAGGCGTCGAACAAGGGCAATTCCATCATCTTCTCGGGGCAGACGTTCGCGTTCTCTAAGGGCAGTAGCTTCTGCAAGAATGCGGGGAAGACCGCGAAGTTCTCGGCGACCTATGGCCCGGTGACAGACACCAGCGTCAAGGGCAGCCCGAAGGTATTCGTCAACTGACCGTGCTTGCGAGAACTGACCGTGCTTGCGAGAACTGACCGTGCTAGCGAGAACTGACTTTGCTAGCGAGAACTGATATGCGAGCGCGGTCTGCCCTGACCCGGCCGTGCGGGCTAGCCTTTCCCGCCCGGCCGGGAAGGGCTAGCCCGCAGGTTAAGTCAGCCAGCGAAACACCGAATTCACGCAGCGGTCACCGGCTGCGCGCCGGTGGCCCTCTCGACGAGCTGCTCATAGCCGCCGTCCGGGGCAACCTCCGACCCGATCCGGTAACCGGTCAAAGCCCCATGGTCGTCGCTTCCGCCCGAAGCCACCAGCGCCAGGCGGGCGCAGAGTTCCAGCAGGCGGCCCCGTTCCCGCTCATCTTGCTGCGGATGATTGACCTCGATCCCGGTCAGCCCGATCCCGGCCAGATCCTCGATTACCTCGTCCGGGATCTGCCAGCCCCGGGTCTGGCCACGCGGGTGGGCCAGTACCGTCACCCCGCCCGCCGCGTGCACCAGCCGGACCGCCTTCGCCGGGTCCAGCGCGTAGCGCGACACGTGCGCGCGGCCGCCCGGTCCGATCCAGTCCGGGCTGAAAGCGTCCTCAAAAGTCGGCACGACCCCGGCCGCGACCAGCGCCCTGGCGACATGCGGTCTGCCGACCACGCCCCCGCCGGCGATCTCACTGACCTGCTCCCAGGTGATGGGCGCGCCGAGCCTGGCCAGTTTGTCGACCATTGTCCGCGCCCGGTACAGCCGGCTCTCCCTGATCTCCGCCATCTCGCCGGCCAGCTCGTCGTTCCGCGGATCGAAAAGGTAGGCCAGCACGTGCACGCTGTGCCCCTCGATCCGGCAGGACAGCTCAGCACCCGGCAGCAGAGTCAGGCCCGGCGTAACGGCCTGGCCAGCCTCCCAGTGGCCAGCCACGGTGTCATGGTCGGTCAGCGCGATGACATCGAGGGCGGCCGCGGCGGCGCGGCGCATAACCTCGGCAGGCGGGTCCGTGCCGTCCGAGGCGTTGCTATGACTGTGCAGGTCGGCGCGCACTCTGCGACATTAGCCCGGCAGCAGCGGCGAGCGGGCGCCGAATGGCAGGTCCATTTCCTGGCCCGGATCGCGCAGGTCCCGCAGTTCCAGCGGCTCGACCATCAACATCCCGGCGGTGTCCGGCCACATGACGAGCCAGAGCCAGTTACCGGCGACTTCGCCGGCGAAGGCCGCGCAGCTCTTGGCGTCGACGTGCCAGAGCGGGAACTCATGGTTGGCAACCTCGACCACTCCGGCCGGCTGACCGTTACAGAGCATGTCGCCCGGATCGGGGCCGTCGAGCCCGGCGAACCTGGCGCCGAGGCCGACGCCCGGCTCCTCGGAGATCAGCATCATGTCTGCGGCGCCGCCCATGGGATTCGGCCCGGACAGTGCTACTGAGCAGCCCCGCGTACCCGTTCGCTCGTCCCCGGCCGCCGCGAACCCGGTCACCAGCCAGCCCTGCGGCAGCGGCCACGGCAGCCAGACCGGCACCTCCGCTCCCCGCAGTACGCCCTCGAGCCCCTCCGGCGACGGGCTGAGCCCGGTGCGCAGCGGGTACACATCGCCGTGCTGCTCGCAGTGATACGCGCTCGACCAGATGTTGGGCTCGCGCACGGCTGACTCACAACGCGGACAGGTGAGGACCGTTTTCATCTCACACAGCGTTATCCCCAGGATCCGCTCCGTCAACTGTTACTGGCTGGTATCTGGCCGCTATGCGGCCGGAATCGGCCCCGCCATGTTCGGGTCCGGTTTCGCCGCGAGGTCGCGGCCGGTAGTGCCGTGCGCCACGCGCTCCTGGAAGACCCGTCGGGCAATCCGGTCGACGCCCACCGGCATTCCACTGATCACGGCCTCTACAAATCGGTCAAAACATGCCAGCCAAGTGACCGAAATCGGTGGAACGTCAAGATTCAGAGGCTCGGCTTCGCGACATTCCCGGATTTTTCGTCGATGTCTGGCGAGTGGGCAGCGGCAGCTTACTGGGTAAGGATGGCGGGATGATGCGAATGACTGTCGGCGCAATGTCCTCCTCGCCGCAGGCCGGGGATTCGACGGCATGAGCGCGCCCTGGATCGCGGTCGGTCCCAGCCCGAACTCCGAGGCCGCTGACGCAATCCGCCGCGGCGGCGGCGTGCGGCAGCCGTCCGGGTGGATCGGCCACGTCACGGCCGGCGAGCACGCCGACGGGCTGGTCTGGCTGTCTCCGGACCATGCTGCCGAGCTGCGTGCGGTACTGACGGCCGCACCAGAGACCCGCTGGATTCAGCTGGCAGAGGCGGGCGTGGAGAGTTTCGCCGCCGAATCCTTGTTCGGCGGCGGCCGCATCTGGACCAGCGCCAAGGGCGCCAACTCGGAGCCGGTGGCCGAGCACGCCCTGGCCCTGGCGCTGGCCGGCCTCCGGATGTTTCCCGAGCGCATCCGGGCCACCGAGTGGGGCAAGCCGGGCGGCCGCTCCCTGTACGACCAGGCCGTGACAATCCTCGGCGGCGGCGGCATCGCGCGGACCCTGATCGGCTTGCTGGCACCGCTGCGGGTGCACGTCACCGTGGTCAGGCGCCAGCCCGACCCGATACCGGGCGCCGAGCGCATGCCGGCCACGGAGCAGCTCAGCGAAGCCCTTCCCGGTGTCCTGGTGATCTTCCTGGCGCTGGCCCTCACACCGCAGACAACTGGCATCATCTCCGCGCCCGAGCTCACCCAGATGGACGCCGATGCCTGGCTGGTCAACGTGGCCCGCGGCCCGCACGTCGACACTCCCGCCCTGGTCGAGGCCCTGCAGCGAAACCAGATCGGCGGCGCAGCGCTGGACGTGACCGAGCCCGAGCCGCTGCCGGCCGGTCACCCGCTTTGGCGGCTGCCCAACTGCATCGTGACCCCGCATACCGCTGGCACCCAGGAGATGGTGATGCCGCGGCTGGCCGCCCGCATCGCGGCCAACGTCGCGCACTTCGCGGCCGGCCAGCAGCTCGACGGGCTGATCGACGCCAATGCCGGCTACTGACCCGGCGGACGCCGTTCCCGCCGTCATCCGCGTTCCGTGCGCTGGCGCGATCATTAAGGATGAGACGGGGCGGCTGCTGCTCATACTTCGCGCGCACGAGCCGGGCAAGGGCCTCTGGTCGGTACCGGGCGGACGGATCGAGCCCGGCGAAACCGACCAGCAGGCCGTGGTCAGGGAGGTCCTGGAGGAGACTGGCCTGCAGGTCGCCTGCGGCGCGCTGCTGGGCGCGGTCGAGCGGCCGGGCCTGGGCGGCGCCGTCATCGATATCCGGGACTATGTCGCTGTCGTGACTGGCGGCGCGCTTGCGGCCGGCGACGACGCGGCAGACGCTCGCTGGGTCACCGCCACGGAGGCTGCGGAGCTCGATGCGGGCGGTCAGCTGACCAGCGGACTGCTTGAAGCGCTCCGGTCCTGGAACGTCATCAGCTGAGAGGCCTCGACTGCCGCTGGACGCCGCTGGACCCGAACGCCAGGCAGCTTGACATCATGCAGGTAATTACCTGCATAATGATTCTTCATGGCCGGAGAGACAGACAGGGTCTTCAAGGCGCTCGCCGATCCGACCCGGCGAAGCCTGCTGGATAGCCTGCGCGAGCGCAACGGCCAGACGCTGGGCGAACTGTGCCATCAGCTGGACATGGCGCGTCAGTCAGCGAGCCAGCACCTGGGCGTCCTCGAGGCCGCCAACCTGGTGAGCACGGTCTGGCACGGGCGGGAAAAGCTGCACTACCTCAATCCAGTGCCGATCTACGAGATCCAGGACCGGTGGATCGGCAAGTTCGAGCGGCCGCGTCTGCAGGCGCTGACCGACCTGAAGCGACGAGCAGAGGAGAACGATATGGCCGGCCGACCCACGTTCGTGTACGTCACCTACATTCAGGCCACCCCGCAGGACGTCTGGCACGCCCTGACCGATGCTGACCTGACCGCGCAGTACTGGGGCCATAGCAACGTCTCCGACTGGCAGGCCGGCTCCCGCTGGGAGCACCTTCGCGCCGACGGCTCGGGAATCGCCGACGTCGTTGGCACGGTGCTGGAAACTGCGCCACCCACGCGCCTGGTCATGACCTTCGACGCGCCGGGCGAGCAGCCCGCTGACGGCCCGTCCAAGGTCAGCTTCGTTATCGAGCCGTACGGCGAGATCGTCCGGGTCACGGTCACGCACGAGAACCTGCCAAGCGAGGCCGACTACCAGGCCGTATCGGCCGGCTGGCCGGCGGTGCTCGCGAACCTCAAGTCCCTGCTGGAGACCGGGCATGTCCTGCCGCAGGCACCGTGGGAAATGCACGCCGAACTCCGCGCCGCACAGATGGCAAGCAAGGAGCCTCTGTGACGTTGACTCGCGACGATACTGACACCTGATCCATGCGAGCCAGCGGAGGAGGACTTCGGATGAAGGTATGCGTGACGGGTGCGAGCGGCCGGGCCGGCCGGGCCGTGGTTACGGACCTGATTGCTCACGAGCACAGGGTCGTGGCCACGGACCTGGTCGCGCCCGCGGGACATGACCTCGGCGCGGCGGTCCTGCGAGCGGACCTGACCGACTTCGGTCAGGCAGTTGAGGTACTGACGGGCTGCGACGCCGTCATCCACCTGGCCAACATCCCGGCGCCCGGCCTACGCACCGCTGCCGTTACCTTCAATGCGAACATGACCATGAACTTCAACGTGTTCATGGCAGCCACACAGGCAGGCATTGGCAGAGTCGTCTGGGCATCCAGCGAGACCACGCTCGGCCTGCCGTTTGACGTGCCGCCGCGGTACGCACCGGTGGATGAAGACCACTATCCGGTGCCGACTTCTACCTACGCCCTGTCGAAAGTGGCGAGCGAGACGATCGCCGGCCACATCGCGGAATGGTCCGGCATCCCGTTCATCGCACTGCGGTTCTCCAACATCCTGGGCCCGGCCGACTATCAGCAGTTCCCCGCGTACTGGAAAGACCCGCAACTGCGGAAGTGGAATCTGTGGGGTTACATCGACGAGCGGGACGCCGCCGCGGCGTGCCGGCTCTCGCTCGACGCCGACCTCAGCGGCAGCGCGAGTTTCATCATCGCTGCCGCAGATACCGTGATGACCCGACCATCGGCCGAGCTGATGCACGAGGTCTTCCCCGGTGTGGCGCTCACCAGGGAGGTCACGGGAAACGCCACGTTGCTGTCCACAGACCGGGCCCGGCAGGCGATCGGATTCATCCCGGAGCACAGGTGGCGGGACCACGTAACCGCGGACCAGGGCAGCTGAGGCCGCGGCACACCAAGAATTGCCGCTGCGACTCGGTCAGGGGAACATGAACGATCTTGCGGTGCCGCAGGACCATGCCGCCGCAGCGGCTCTCTTCGTCGCCGTCGATGTCCACTACGGCTTGGCGGGCGCCCGGGCGGCACTGGTGGCTGCCACCGATCCGCGGTTCGGCACGATCGTGAGCACCAAGTCTGTACTGCTTCCGCAAGCCGAGCCATACCGGCCGGGTGAGTTTTACCTGCGCGAGCTGCCACTATTGCGGGCCGTATGCCGCGGAGTCGGCTCGCTCGCACTGATCGTGATCGACGGATACGTTGATCTGGATCCGGACGGGGCGGCCAGGTCTGGGAGCTCACGTCCACACCGAGTTGGGCGTCCCGGTGATTGGGGTCGCCAAGACAATGTTCAAGGGCGCAACACATGCGGCTGAGATCCGCCGTGGCCGCTCAGCCCGGCCGCTGTTTGTCACCGCGGCTGGAATGACAGTTGGCGACGCGGCCGACCTGATCGGCGACATGAGCGGACGATTCCGGCTCCCCGACGCCCTGCGCACGGTCGACCGGCTGGCCCGCGGCATCGATCTGTCTGACGACCTGCGGATCCACCAGATCAGCGGCGAATCTATCGGGTGATCGCGTCCAGACGCTTCTTAATGCACTGCGCCAAGACGACAGGCGCGTAGTCATTGCGCGTCCCCATCGGTGGTTGCAGCGACTCGATCACCGCGTCGTGGTCGGCTTCGTAGAAGTAGACAAGGGAACGAGGTCTCGTCCGGCGCCTCGGCCTGCGGCGGAAGCACGCGGTGCCGGTTGGATTTTGATCTCGCGCGGCAGCGCGAAGCGCGCACTGGCTCCGATGTCCTAGCGGCATGCGTCCAGGTTCTTCAGCTCGCGGCGCAGGACCTTGCCCGTCGAAGTCTTCGGCAGGTCGGGAACGAACCTGACTGACCTGGGCAGCTTGTAGGCGGCCAGGTGTGGTCGGCAGTACTCGATGATCTCGTCTTCGGTTGCTGCAAGGCCGGGCCTTAGCACGATATAGGCCCTGGCCAGCTCTCCGCGGACGTCGTCGGCGACAGCGCCGACCGCCACCATGGCGACTGCCGGATGAGCGGCCACGACGCGCTCGATCTCGGCTGGGTAGACGTTGAAGCCGCCCGTCAGGATCACGTCCTTCTTGCGGTCCACGATGTAGTAACGTCCGTGCGCATCGCGAGTTGCAACGTCGCCGGTGTGCAGCCAGCCATCCGGTTCTAGCGCCTCGCTGGTGGCCGCCTCGTTGCCGTAATAGCCGGAGGTTACGAACGGTCCGCGCACCATCAGTTCGCCCGGTTCGCCGTCTGCGACGGTCACGCCGGCGTCTTCGACCGAGGCGACCCGCGCTTCGAGCCCCGGCAGGGCGAAACCGATAGAGCCGTGGACGTTTGGCATGTAGATAACGTTGGCGACGCCCGCGCCTGCGATCTCGGTCATGCCCCACAGTTCCAGCAACGGCGCGCCGCTGCGCTGCTCCCACTCGGCCATCTTGGCGGCCGGCATCGTCTGGCCACCAACGGTGCAGACCCGGAGCGAGGAGAGGTCGGCCTGCGGCAGCGACGGGTCGGCCAGCATCATCGCGTACATCGTGGGCACACCGTCGAAACAGGTCGCGTGGTGATCACTGATCCCGGCCAGCATCCTGGCCGGGTCGAATCGGTCGTGCATGATCAGCGTGCCGCCGGCCATGAAGGTTCCGTTGAGCACGACCGAGCCATAGACGTGCGGCAGCGGAAGGGAATTGATGCAAACATCATGCTCGGTCCGCGCCTGTGTCGCCGCAACCGCGGCCGCGTTCAGGTACACGGCCTGGTGGGACTGCATTGCGCCCTTGGGGTGGCCGGTTGTCCCGGATGTGTAGCCGATGACCGCGAGGTCGCCAGGGGCTGGTGGGGGTGTGCCGTCCGGCCCGGCAGGCGCTGACGTGAGCAGATCGGCGAACTCGGTAACACCGCTCCCGACCGCATCAAAACTGATCATCCGGTGCAGGCCGGGCAGGTCACGGGTCAAGGGGGCCAGCGCTCCGGCTTTGTCGCCAGAGGTGAAGACGGCAGCCGCACCGCAGTCGGCCAGCACGTACGCGACTTCCTCGGCGGTCAGCATTACATTGATCGGGTTCACGACCGCTCGAATCCGCAATGCCGAGTGGTAGGCCACGACCCACTCCCAGCGGTTCAGGGAGTACAGCGACACCCGGTCACCAGGCCGGACTCCAAGCTGTGTCAGTCCGCCCGCGACACGGTCGCACAGATCGTCTAGTTCTGCGTACGTCAGTGCCTTAGCGCTGGTCGCGAGCGCTGTCTTACTGCCAAGCCGGGACGCTGCACGGCTGACAATCGTCCCCAGGTCTGCCGTTATGGTTTCGGCGGCAAAGTGACGGGTGGCGCTGCGGTCCTTGACGTCGGCCATTGTCCGGGCCTCCCTGCGACGGCGTCGGCATGCATGGGCACATCGTGCCGCTGGTGCCGCGTGCAGACAACATTCGTGCGCTATCGCTGCCCCGCACGGGCCGCGCGAATATAGTCGTGCGGATGAATAGTCGTTTCACGGACGAGCTATGGCAGGGCGTCACGGACATCTATGCCGCGATCGTCGCCCATCCGTTCCTGGCCGGACTGGCCGACGGGAGCCTGCCGAAGGACTGCTTCGCGTTCTATGTCGTGCAGGATGCGCTCTATCTGAAGGACTACGCGCGGGCACTCGCATCGGTAGCCAGCCGGGCAGCGGATGCGACCGAGACCGAGATCTTCGCCCGCCATGCTGCGAGCGTCATTTCGGTCGAGCGGCAGCTGCACGATTCTCTCCTCCCCGACCTCGGCATTGATCCCGCCTTGGCCGCCGCGGCAGAGCCGGCGCCCACGACGCTTGCCTACACCAGCTATCTGGTGGCGGCGGCCGGCAGCTGTTCCTACGCCGAGGGTGTCGCTGCCGTGCTGCCGTGTTATTGGATCTACCGGGAGGTCGGCCGGGAACTGCAGCGCCGCGGCTCACCCGACCCGCGCTATCAGCGATGGATCGACACGTACGGCGGGGACGAATTCGACGCCGAAGTCCGCGAGGTGCTGGCCGTCACCGACCAGCTAGGACCGGGACTGGGACTCGCTGAGCGTGCCCGCGCACACCAGCACTTCCGCGCCACCAGCCGCTACGAATGGATGTTCTGGGACATGGGATACCACCAGGAAACCTGGCCACTGTGACTGATCGGTGCGGCCATCAGGCCCTGGCGCTCGGTGTTGCGGCTTTACCCTGCAGAGCAATACGGTGGTGCCGGGATTCACCGCGGTCAAGGGCTTCGATGTGGCCAGCGGCTGGGGCACGGTCAACGCGCCGGTATTCGTGCCGAGCTTGGTCGCCGCGACTCGGGCGCACCACCAGGAGGGGAACGCGCGCCATCAGGCACAGGCTGAGCTGATCAGGCTCGAGCGTTCGATCACAGTGACACCGTCGCGTATCGGCAGGGGCTCAAGCGCGCGCGTGGTGGCCACGGGCTTCCTGCCCATGCACCCGGTGCGGATATACATCGGCAGTCGATACCTGGCGAAGGTTCGGGCCAGCGCCGCGGGAACCGTCAGCTACTTGATCAGGCCCTCCAAGCTGCACCTGACCGCCGGGCGGCATCGCATAACAATCACCGGCATGCTGCTTTCGGCAACGGCCGCGTTCCGTATCAGTTAACTGAATCTGTTGCTTTTGTTGACCTTTCCATACCATGCTGAGGGCTTCCATCGCGATTTACGGGAGCCGTCATGAGTCAGCCGCCAGTTGTCCCCGATCCGAGCCAGGATCACGAAGAGCACGAGGACCAGCCCTGGACGATCAATATCCCAGGTCATGCGGTCCGCACTGATTCACCCGAATACGTCCACTCGCGGCAGATAATGAACACAATGGCGGCTAGTGTCACCAGCTTGATGTATGGCCAGCCGCCGTATGACGATCACCATGGCGGTGGTTTGTGGTTAAAGGATTCTGAGGGCTGGTTCCTGGTTCGCAACCTGGCCGGAATGGAGTGGTCCTCGCAGTTCTGCGCTGACCCAGCCAAGGTCGACCTGCTCCGGCAGAATGCCCAGCGCCTCTACGCCGCGTTTCCAGAAGCCGCCCAGGAGCTGGGCATCCAGCAGCTGCTCAGCACGCCGATTACCGATGCGGCCGGCGTCGCGCAGTGGACAGATTCGATCTGCAACGCCAGCGTCCCGCTGCCAGTACCCTCTCACACCGGCGTGCTGCCGACAGGCGGCGGCGTTCATCACTACCCCAGCCCGATAACCGAGATCGCGTTCTTCAAGCAGGACGACTTCCAGCTCTGGGTGACCGACCCGCAAGGCAACCCGGCGGCAGTTGCTCCAGTCAGCCCGCGTAACTCCGGCGATGGCCGCGTGCACGTTCTTTACGCGACTCCCGGATCGGATCTGGCCGGTCAGGTCAGCACGGCCGAAGCTCAGGGCGAGCCGCTGATCCTCGATGCAAGTCATCCGCTAGCCAAGCAGGCTTTCGCGCGGCAGCAGGCCCAGGCCGCACAGCCCGTCGCAGGCGCCGCCGGCTGATCTGCGTCGTGAGCCTCCGCGCCGCCGCTGACATGTCACAGGTCGAGTACCAGGTCCCCGGCCGGCTGCGAGCAGCAGATCAGAACGCTCCCATCAGCAGGTGCCTCGATTGGGTCGGGAGCATAACCGACTGACCCGGACATCACGGCGGTCTCACAGGTGTGGCACACGCCGGTGCGGCAGGACCAGCGCACGGGCACGTCGCAGGCCTCGGCAAACTCGAGCAGGCTGGCGTAAGCCGGGTCCCAGTGCACCGTCAGGCCGCTGCGCGCGAACGCGACGGCAGTGCCGGCCGTCGGCTCCCCCGCAGGCGGGTGCGGCGGCCGGGCCGGCGCGGGCGCGACCCCTGGTGTCGTCGCTGGCGCGGCACCGAAGATCTCGGTCCGGATCCGGGCGCCGTCGATGCCCATCGCGACGAGAGCGGCGGACACCTGCTCCATGAACGCCGTCGGGCCGCAGATGTAGGCATCGGCGGTGCGCGGCAGGCCCAGTTCGTCGAGCACCGACGGCGAGAGCCGCCCAGTCGTCTGATAATCGCGGCCTTCGACATCGCCAGGCGCCGGTCGGCTATAACAGACGTGCCGGTGCCCGCTGGACAGGCCGCTCATCAGCAGCCGCGACTCGTCTGCGAACGGTTCCTCGGCCCGGTTGCGAGCACTATGCAGCCACCAGATGTCGCGGCCTGACCGATCGGACGCCAGCGCGTGCAGCATCGCCAGTACCGGCGTCGCGCCGACGCCCGCGCTGATCAGCAGGACCGGCGCCGTCCCCGGACGGAGCAGGAAGGCGCCGCGCGGGGCGGCAACCTCCAGCGTGTCGCCGACGCGCACCTGCGTATGCATGAACTGGCTACCGGCACCGTGCGGCTCGCGCTTGACGCTGACCCGGTACGAATGGGCGCCAGGCGGTCCGGACAGCGAGTAACTGCGCAATAGCGGCTGGCCGCCACGCGGCTGAAGCTTCAGCGTCAGGAACTGCCCCGGCAGCGCGGTCGGTACGGCCGCGCCCGCCGGGTCGGCCAGGTACACCGAGATCACCACCGCGCTCTCCGGTTCGATCCCGGTCACTGCCAGCGGCCGGAATCCCGGCCAGGCGGGCGGCGGGCTTACCGGGGCCAGGCCCGGGTTGCCGCGGCCCGGCACATCGGGCCGGCTGACCATGTCGTGGAAGGAGGCCTTCCAGCCCTCGGGCAGCGCCGGGATGCGCAGCGCCCGCAGCAGCTGCTCGCGCGAATGCCCAGGCAGATACAGCAGGGCGTCGACCTCGGCCACCGTCATGCGTTCCGGTCCCGCCGCTACCTGCACGATGTCATCCCCGGCCTGCACGTGACCTTCCGCCAGCACCCGGAGATAGAAGCCGGGCCGGTGATGTGCCACCAGCATCGCGGGCATCTTCGGCTCGTTCATCCGGATGCCGACGCGGTAGCAGGTCACCCGCGGCTGCGTTACCTCGAAGAGCGCGCCGCCGATCTTGTACCGGTCTCCGATGCACACCTGGTCATCGGGCAGGCCGCGTACCGTGAAGTTCTCGCCGAACTGCCCGTATTCGAAGTCGTCGCGGCCGAGCTGCTGCTGCCAGTACTGGTACGACTCAATCTGGTACACGAACACTGCGCGATGTTCGCCGCCGTGCCCGGCCAGGTCGCCCTGCCCGTCACCGTCAATGTTGAGGCGCCGCACCTGCCGTGCACCGTGCACTGGCCGTTTCCAGACCGCCGTGTGCACGGTCTTACCGTGCCAGTCCAGATCCTGCGGCATCCCCACGTTCACCGACAGCAAGCTCCCGGCGCGCTCATCGGCCATCACAACAGAAGCTCCTCCCCACCGACACCCCGGTCACCATGGTCTCGGATCGTTTCCGCGGGACCTTACCCCGGCCGGCCGTACCAGGTCGCCGCGCCCGACGAGTGAGCTGGCCCGAGTACCACGTTCCCGTCCTCAACAGATGTCGGGCTGGTATGAGATCAGGCCGTGCGGGGGTTGGACTCTGCTGGGCACCGAGCCCGACTGACGAGTGCTGGAGAGGATGGACATGCCCGACCAAGCGCCGGCGCCGGCGAGGCGGCGGATCGCCCTGATCGCGCACGACAATAAGAAACGAGACATGCTCGAGTGGGCCGAGTACAACCTGGAGCTACTGCACGGCCACGAGCTATTCGCGACAGCGACGACCGGTCATCTATTGGCGGAGCAGCTCGGACTGCCCATTACCTGTTTCCGGAGCGGCCCGTACGGCGGTGACCAGCAGATTGGCGCGCGCATCGCGGAAGGAGAGATCGACCTGCTGGTGTTCCTCTGGGATCCGCTCGAGCCGCACCCGCACGACCCGGACGTGAAGGCGCTCCTGCGCGTGGCCGTGGTCTGCAACATCCCGGTCGCCTGCAACCGCGCGACCGCGGACTTCATGATTTCCTCGCCGCTGATGGAGCGCAGCCATGATCAGTGGGATCCGGCATCCGGCCAGGCTCGGCGCAATCATGCGGCCCTGAAGGTGGCGGCGTCCACGTGATGCCGGCGAACCGTCAGGTTCCGGAGCGGAAAGTAGCGGGGATTTACTGTGGCCCTGTCCGCAACTCGGGTCTAGGCTGCTAGCAGGCGAGCCGGGAAGTCTGGTCGGCGCGAAGTCAGCGACCGCTACCGACCTGGAGCCTGATCATGACGCTTCCTTCTGCGGCCAACCCTGCCGATGCCACCCAGCCAGCGACGGCGACCGCATATCACGGCGAGATCCCGGCACCGCGGGCCCGCAACGGCCCCTGGCTCTTTGCCGGGTTGCTCTTGTGCGGGCCCGCGCAGCTCATCGCCATCTCGGTTCTTACTAGTGCCGACCCGATCCCTGTGTCCTGGTGGGCGCTGTTGCTGGCAATCGCGCCTGCTCCACTGGCTGCGGTCGCGGCATTCGCGCCGCCCGGTCCGGCCAGGCTGGCCGTCATCGCGGCCGTCGCCGTACTCATAGCCGGGATCATTGGCGGCATCGCGCACAACGGGCTGTTCTTCGTTCCGGCCCTGGTGGCACTGGTCGTCGGCGGACTGCGGCTTTGGCGTTCTTGAGCCCGCAACGGCCTGGCGGCGGTGGCCGGCATTTCAGGCCAGGGTTGCGCCCGCCATGACCGCCGCACGGGCCGCGATCGCGGAACCGCGCGCGCCAGCCATGTCAAGGTCGGGAACTAGCGCAATGGACTCGACGAGGGCTTGCTCCGCGCGCAAGACCGTGTGCACGCGCACCCGGCCGAGGAACCAGTCGCGGAATCCCGGCTTGGCCTCGACCACGCCCCCGCCGAGTAGGTAGACGTGTGGGTCGGTGAAGTTCGCGGCGATCGTGAGCAGCCTTCCGATGGCCATCGCCTGCTGTTCGAAGATCTTCAGTGCTAGCGGATCACCGGCTTCCCCGAGCCGCCGCACGAGCTTGGCCGCAGTGCCGGGCGGCTGGCGCGCCAGCTCGTGACCGGGAAACTGGGTGAGCCAGTAGGGCAGCAGGTTCCGTTCGATCGCCGTCAGGGAGGCAACGCTCTCGGCGTCGCCGGCCAGTCCGCAGTTGCACATCGGCGTCGGCTGGCCGGGCGCGAGCAGCCCGTCCATCGGCAGCCAAATGTGCCCTAGTTCACCGGCCATGCCGGCCGCACCGCGGACTACCTGGCCGGACTCGATCACGCCGCCTCCGAGGCCCGTGCCCACGATTACCGATACCGAAGACCTGGCCCCGGCCAGCTGGGACCCGAAATGCTCATGGTGGGCGTACAGGGCTGCGGCGTTCGCGTCGTTGTTGAACACGACCGGCAAGCCGAGGCGTAGCTCCAGCGCCCGGCGGACGTCGAAGCCGCGCCACTCCGGATCGGCGAAGTTCGTCGCGCCCATCGAGCAGATCACTCCCTCGGCGGTCACCGGCCCCGGCGTGTCCAGCCCGACAGCGCGCACGGCGTCGCGCGGGATGCCCGTCATGTCCAGCGCATCGTCGAGTGACTTAGCGAGCGCCTCAATCGCCTTGTCCGGGCCGTCACGTACGCAGCTCGGGGATTCGGCCATTTCGTCAACGAGGAACCGGCCGGCGGAATCCAGCACGGTGGCGTTGATCGTCGTGCCGCCGCTGTCGAGCCCGGCCACCACCCACCGATCGGTATCGAACATCCGCCTGCCTCCCGCACGCCAGCCTTGACCTAGCTTGGCAGTTTGGCAGCATCTGCGCCATCTCGGCTACGTCAGCTCATTGGGGCGATCGCCGCCGCCATCTTCGTGGTACTTGACGGCGCGAACGGTGACTCCGGCAGCGCCGCCGAGATCGGCTAGTCTGCTGCGCCAGGCACGCCGGTTGTGGCCTGACGCCGCACCTGAATGTAGTCGGCGGCTACGACGGCCACGACGACCGCCGCGGCGCAACTGCTCAGCGCGAGCGCGGAAACGCGCGGCGCGAGCAGTCCGAGCAGGGCGATCGCGATCAGCGCCACTGCCCGCTGCCGGGAGACTTGCCGCCACACGACGAACTTGAAGGCGAGGTGCCCGGCGATGTAAAGGCCGACGCCACCCAGGATCAGCCATGACGTCGCCCCGACGCCGACGACATCAGGCCCTCTGAGCACCACCTCGTCCGCGGTCGCGGTGACGATGATGCCGGCCACCATGACCGGGTGAATCAAGTGGTAAGCCGACCGGCCCAGACGGCCGGGATCAGCCGACTCGGCGATCCGCCGGGCGCCCTCGTCAGCGCTACGGTCGAAGTACACCCACCACAGCGCGGCGCTCCCGACGAAGGCCACTACGAACGCAGCGATGGTCGTCGCGCGGTGCGGGTATGTTCCGGACAACGGCCCGAGCAGGCCGGCCAGCGTCGCCCCGATCACCACGATGGACTCGCCGAGCGCGATCAGGATGAAGGCCTGGCAGCGCTCGGCGAAATGGCCGCCCTCGATGTCCCACTCCTGCGTGCTGGAGCGCCCGAACCAGGGCGTCCAGAAGCCGGCGATGCCGCCGAGCACGTCAACGGCGACCGCGGCGAGCCAGAGGCCAGCCCTGGAGTACTGGCCCGGCGTGAATCCGCCCGCCAGCGCGAGCGCGCCACTCAGACAGCACCAGACCAAGATGCGCTGGAAATTCCGTTGCAGCGGCTGGCCCGGCAGCGCCCAGACAGCAAACACGCTCCGGCCGACTTGCATCAAGGCGTAGGCGCTGCCGATGAGCAGGCCCGAGTCACCGAAGGCGCGCGGCAGCGCCGCCGACATCACCAGGCTGACGAGCATCAGGCCGAGCAGCAGGGACCGAACCGGAATCCGGTCCGGATCGAGCCAGTTGGTTACCCACGTCGTATATGCCCAGAGCAGCCATACCATCGCCAGCAGCAGCGCGGATTCTAGGGCGCCCGCGACGGTCCTGTGCTGCAGCAAGTAATGCGAAAGCTGGGTGATAGCGAAAACGTAGACCAGGTCGAAGAACAGTTCTATGTTCGTAACCCGCCGGTGACCCTCGCCGCGCTCGCGCATCAGGTCCCGCTGGGCCGACCCGGCCATGCTGCCCACCTCCGCCAGCGCCAACTTTCAGGACGCGATCCTGTCAGCAGCCGCTCCGAGGCTGGACGACCGGGTCAGGCGGCAACCGCCTCAGTAGGCCACGCAGACGTGCTTGCGCGTCACTGCCGGGTCGTTGATCAGCGTGAGCATGCACGCGGCCAGGTCGGCCCGCGAGATCCTGGTTCCGTGCCGCAGGTTGCGTTCTATCGCGGTGCGGTAGTTTCCGGTGGCCGTTTTGTCGGTCAATCTCGGCGGGCGCATTATTGTCCAGTCCAGACGGCTGTTGCGGATCTCCTCCTCGGCGCGCCGCATGTCGGCACAGACCTGGCGCAGGAACGTGGCCCGCACCGCGGGCTTCAGCACGTAGCGCATGACCGCCTGTTCGCCCTCATCGGTGACCACCGATCCGCTCACCGTGAGCAGCCGCCGTACGCCCGACTCCTGCATGGCCCGGATGATGCTGCGGACGCTGTCCTGGCTGACTGTGGTGCGCCCGGTCCCGCGCGGTCCCAGCGCGGATATGACTGCGTCCGCGGCAGCCAGGGCCGGGCCGATAGCGGCCGGGTCCATGACGTCGGCAGTGACGACCCGCAGGCCCTGGTGGCTGGGCATGGCCAGCCGGGCCGGGTCGCGTACCACCGCCGTCACGTCGTGCCCTGCGGCCAGCGCCTGGTCGACGACGCACATCCCGGTGCCGCCGGTCGCGCCGAAGATGGTGAGTTTCATGATGTTCATCCTCCGGAATCTTGGATAGGCTCCAACTGACTTGGAATTCAGATAATATGGAAAGCGTATCATATGGAAACGATGCCATCCGGCGAACGGCCTGTCAGTTCACGCGACCGCCGGGGGCGGAACCGCGCCATCAAGGAATCGCTGCGCGAGCTAGGCATCCAGTTGTCCCTGCTCAATCACAGCGTCGGCGGGCGCCTCGATCTCAGGGGCACAGACCTGGAATGCCTGGACCTGATCGGCCGCGAGGGCCCGCTCAGCCCCAGCGAGCTGGCCCGGCACGCTGGGCTGCATCCGGCCACGGTGACGGGAATCCTGGACCGGCTCGAGCAGGGGGGCTGGATCGCCCGCGAGCGCGACCGCTCCGACCGCCGCGCCGTCCTCGTCCAGGCAGTGCGCGGACGGGTCGCGGAAGTGGCCCGGCTTTACCTCATCGACTCAGGCATGAACGAGGCAATGGATCAGATTCTGGCCGGCTATGCCGATGCGGAGCTCGAGCTGGTGGCCCGCTTCCTGCGCAGCACGGCGGCCGCCAGCGGGGCGGCGGCCAAGCAGCTGGCCGACGCCTGAGACATGCCGGCGCGAGGTAATAACATGATGGCGGATTCGTCGGTGCAAAAGCCGCGAAAGACGCGCCAGAATGACTGCAACGGCCACGATGTCGGCTGCGCCCCGCTCGGCGTCGGTTCGCGCCGCGCACAGTGGCCGGATCCGCGGTCGGCGACTAGTATGTAATCTTGTAATCGCCATCGCGAAGGAGGTTGCATGGCGACTGAATCGCCCCTAGACGCGTACTCCCGGATCGTCGCCGGCGTGGCCGCCGAGCTGACCCCCAAGGTGGCCAGCCTGCGGGTAACCGGAAGCGACGCACGTCGCTGGGGGGAAAGTATCGGCTCGGCCGTCGTCTTCACCGGCGACGGGTTCCTGCTCACCAACGCCCACGTTGTCGGCCAGGCGACGGGCGGTACGGCGCTGTTCTCGGACGGAACGAGCTCGCCGTTCACCGTGGTAGGCGCCGACCCGCTGTCGGACCTGGCCGTCGTCCGGGCCGGCGGGTCGACCCCGCCGTCCGCTCAGCTGGGCGAGGCCGAGGAACTCGTGGTCGGGCAGCTGGTCGTTGCTGTCGGCAGCCCGCTCGGCCTGGCTGGCTCGGTGACCGCCGGCGTAGTCAGCGCACTAGGCCGGTCGCTGCCGACCCGCAGCGGGTCCGCGGCCCGACTCGTCGAGGACGTGATCCAGACCGACGCCTCACTCAATCCCGGCAACTCCGGCGGCGCACTAGCCGACGCGCAGGCACGGGTCATCGGCATCAACACCGCCGTGGCCGGCCAGGGCCTCGGACTGGCCGTCCCGGTCAACACGACAACCCGGAAGATCATCTCCGCGCTCATGCAGCATGGTCGGGTCCGGCGCGCCTATCTGGGCCTTGTCAGCGTGCCGACGCCGCTTCCGGCACAGCTGCGCGAACGCCTTGGCCGGACGGGCGGCCTGCGGGTCTCCGAGGTGGTGCCCGGCGGTCCAGCGGCGCGAGCCGGGTTGCGGCCGGGCGACATGCTCGTCAGCGCGGCCGGCAAGCCGGTGACCAGCGCGCAGGACCTGCAGCGGCTGATGTTTGCCGAGGCGATCGGCCGGCCGCTGGAGATAACCGTGCTGCGTAACGGCGCCCTTGTCGACGTGATCGCCGAGCCGTCAGAGCTAGTCGCGGCCTGACCGGGGCTACGCCTGGGGCGGCTCGAACCGTTGACTCCTGGCCAGCCCGGCGGCTCGGCCCCTGGCCGCGGCGACGAGCGCCATTTTGCGCGACGCCTCGTCGATCATCTCGCCGTTCAGCATCGCGGCGCCGCGCCGCTGCACCGTGGTGTAGTAGTCGTAGGCCTCGATGATCAGCTCGGCCCGGTCATAGTCAGCCTGCGACGGCGTGAACTCGGCATTTACCACGTCGACCTGGCCAGGGTGCACGACCCACTTACCGTCAAAGCCGATCGCAGCCGCGCTGCTGGCGCTGGCCCGCAGTCCGGTCAGGTCATGTATAGCGGCGAACGGGCCGTCGATGGCCTGCAGGCCGTTCGCCCGCGCCGCCACCAGAATGCGCATATGTGCGTAGTGGAACGCATCGCCGGCGGCGTACCCGGCCGGCTGCGCGCCGACGGTCAGTGACCGCATGCCCAGGCTCGCCGTGAAGTCCGCCGGGCCGAAGACGAGCGCCTCAAGCCGCGGTGATGACGCTGCGATCGCGTCCACCGCAGCCAGCCCGGTTGCGTCCTCGATCTGGGCCTCGATCGCGATCTGGCCAGCCGGCCGCCCGGTCGCCTGCTCAAGCTGGCTCAGCAGCAGGTCCAGCCAGCTGACCTCGGCCGGCGCGCCGACTTTGGGCAGCACGATCGCGTCCAGGTACTGCCCGGCCTGCTCGACGACATCGACGACGTCGCGGTAGGCCCACCTGGTGCTGACGTCGTTGACCCGGACCGCCCTGATCTTGCTTCCCCAGCCGCCGTCGCGCAGCGCCTGGGCCACGGCCGCACGGCTCTGATCCTTCTCGCCAGGCGCGACCGCGTCCTCTAGGTCCAGGAAGACCTCGTCCACGGCCAGCTCGCGTGCCTTCACGAGGAACCGGGGGCTGCTGCCGGGCACCGCGAGGGTGCTGCGCCTGGGCCGGTATGCGCGTGCCGTCACGACGTCCGAGCCTAGTGCGAGCCGCGCACCAGCCGCAGCACCGGTTCCGCCGGAGCCGGCTTGCAGGAAAGGTCGCGGAACTCCTGCGCCTCGTCCGGCTGACCCGAGTAGTCAAAGATTTGCGACAGAAGGTCGAGAAGGGCATCGATCCGCTCGTTGAGCCTGCGGATATCCAGCTCAGTCCGAGCGAGCTCGCGCCGCCGACCGGATCCCGGCCAGCGGGGGACATAGCGCCCTAAGACCCCGATCGCCGTCGTTAGGAAAGCAGACGGCCCTGATACCTCGGCCATTAAGAACGTTCCTTTCCCCCGTTTAAGCGGCGTGCCCATGACGACGAGCCGAGCACGCGACCGCCCCCAGCAGCAATGATGACGTGCCGACGCCGTGAGCGCTCAGTGAACGCGCCACCAACCCGATCGCAGCTGCGGCTGGATAGGCACGGACGTCCCGGCCGTAGCATGGGGGCATGTCCACGAACTCAGTGCCACCGGCCGACGGCGTCGTGCTTCCCTCCGCTGAACAGGTGGTCCAGGCACTCTCGACCGTCAACGACCCGGAGATCCACCGGCCCATCACCGACCTGGGCATGGTGAAGAGCATTGAGGTAACACCGGGCGGTGTTGTTCACGTTGGCGTCTTTCTGACCGTCTCTGGCTGCCCGCTGCGGGACACCATCACCCGAGAGGTCACCGCTGCAGTCAGCAAGCTCAGCGGCGTCACGGCTGTTCGCGTCGAGCTTGACGTGATGAGCGAGGAACAGCGCCGTGAGCTGCAGACCAAGCTGCGCGGCGGCAAGGCC
>CAVQCR010000029.1:0-98718 GCA_963711055.1 uncultured Actinomycetota bacterium
ACATCAAGCGGCTTCTCTCCTACGCCATCGGCTGCATGATGGGCCGTTACAGCCTGGACAAGCCGGGCCTGATCTATGCCCACAGCGGCAACGTCGGCTTCGACCCTGGCCAGTACAAGACTTTCCCTGCCGATGACGACGGCATCCTTCCGCTCTGGAAACCGATTGGGGCATCCGAGATGATGCCACCAACCACATCGTGGAGTTCATCGGCGTGGCGTGGCCGAAGGAGAACCTGGAAGAGAACCTGAAATTCATGGCCGACAGCCTCGGCCCGGCCAAGAACGAGCAGCCACGGGACACGATCCGCCGCTACCTGGCCACAGGCTTCTACAAGGACCATCTGCGCTGGTATAAGCGCCGGCCCATCTACTGGCTGTTCTCCAGCGGCAAGCAGCGAGCGTTCCAGTGCCTCGTCTACCTGCACCGCTACCACGAAGGCACCCTGGCCCGGATGCGCACGGAGTACGTCATCCCGCTCCATGGCAAGATCGCCGCCCGCATCGAGCAACTGAGGGCGACAAGGCCAAGGCGACCTCGACCTCGCATGGCCGCAAACTCCAGAAGGAACAGGATGACTCAAGAAGCAGCAGGCCGAACTAGCTCGGCTTTCGACGAGAAGTTGAAGCACTCCGCCGACATGAGGATCAGACTCGATCTCGACGACGGCGTGAAGGTGAACTACGGCAAGTTCGGCGACCTGTTGGCCAAGGTAAGGGCGGTCTGTGGTAGCAAAGGAAGAAGACTGAACGAGCGACCGGACGAGCCGTGTCCTGTCAGAGGAAAGGAGACTACCATGTCCACGACGATCACGGTGGAAGAGGCCCAGGCCACCTTGAAGGAACTGATCCACCGGCTGACTCCGGGGGAAGAGGTCGTCATCACCGAGAACCAGCGGCCGGTGGCGAAACTGGTGAGCGAACAGCCGCAGAAGCCCGGTCAGCGTCCGCCACCTGGCCTCGGCAAGGGGATGATTACCTTCATTGCCCCGGACTTTGACGCACCCTGGAGGACATGAAGGAGTACATGGAGTGAATCTGCTGCTGGACACCCATACCCTTCTTTGGCTGATGGAGGCGAACCCCAGACTTAAGCGCCAGGGCAGCGGCGCTGATAGCAGACCCGGCAAACCGGCTGCACCTGAGCATGGCATCGGTTGGGAAATGGCCATCAAGGTCGGGTTGAAGAAGATGGGTTTGTCGGTCCCGCTTGCGAACTTTCTGACGACGGCGGTGAGCGGGTACGGCTTGATCGTGTTACCGATTACGACCGACGATTGCATCGGCTATGAAGCACTTGCCGTTCCCCGACCCCCGGCACCGTGATCCGTTCGACCGAATGATTGTCGTCCACTCCCTTCGGAACGGGTTGTCGGTGGTTGGCGTTGACGTGGCATTCGACCCCTATGGCGTTCCCCGCCTCTGGTGAGTTCCGATGAACGACCTGAACCCGATCATCACGGCCCTCGAACGCCTCTTCCACGAGGAAGGGCAGCGCATCGTCTTCTGGAACGATCCCGAGGGGAGTTCCAGAACACGCTGCCGTCTCCTTATCTCGACGGCGTGCAAGTCGTGCGGCTGGATGAAATCGGGGCGCTGGAGGCAAAGATTCGCCTGGAACGGGAGGAACCGACCGTCGAAATTCCTGCTTTACTCGCCTGCCGAGGAGCCGGACTACGAAAACGACTGGCTCCTCGACATCGCCTCTATAGCCGCAGTTTCGGGCTGACCGGGCCTCGATCCTGCTGCAAGAGCTCGGGCTGGCCGACCGAGCCTTCGCTTCCACATCGCGAAACGCCGGAAGTTCTTCGACGCCAAGGAACGGCTCCAGAAACTCAAGACCCTCGTCGTCACCGACGACGACGACGTTGATCTGGACCGGAAGATGATCGCCGTGGTCGCCAAGGCCGACCAGCCTGAACTGTTCAATCTTGTGTGGACCTTTTTCCACGGCTGGACCGAGGTGGGCGAAGTGGACCTGGACCGTCCGCCCGCTGTCTGGGAACAGATTGAGAAGTTCGACCTGGATGCCCCCTTCTGGAAGCTGGTGAAAACGGCCTTCGGCTATGAGGAGGAGAACCCCAGCCTCAAGAACTTTATGCTTGCGTCTTCTGCTGACCGACTATGCCCACCACCTGAAGGGCGACGTACCGGAGGCGCTCCGGGGGCTACTGCTGCCTCGCACTGGCTGGCCGAATACCATCGTCTGCCTGGCTGGGTGGCGGGACAGCAGCAGCAAGGCGAGCAGTTACGACCGCCTCTCGGCGGAGGCGGCGGATATCCTCAAGATCGAGGATCACCTGCCGGACCTGGAAATCGACCAACTCGTGGACGTGATGACGTTCCTGGTCGTCGAGAAGCGGATCGCCAGCAGCCTGCGGGAGCGGGTGCAAACCACCGCCGCCACCATCAACGCCGAGGAGGTGCGGACCATCGCCCGACGCCGGCAAGCCGGACATTGGGCGTCGGCCAACGTGGTGGGGGCGGCAGAGGCCCCCGACCGGCGCTCCGTGCCGTTTACGAGCCCTGATAGCGGCAGCGGACTACTTCGACCTGCGAAACCAGCACCAGGGCGGGTTTCAACTTCTCCGACGCCGCCGGCATGTACCGGGCCTACGAAACCGAACTTTATCGGTTTGACCAACTCTACCGGCACTTCTGTGAATCTGCCGATTCTCGCCAAGGCGGAAGGCTGGAACATCCTCAAGCCGTTGCGGGACGAGGTGGAGAGGTGCTACGTCAACTGGTATCTACCGACCCTGGCGGTGGCCTGGGGCAAGTTCATCGAGCGCACCGGGCGGACTGCTGGGCAAGTGGAAGATTGACCGGGTTCGGAACCAGTACGAGTTTTATGAAAAGAACGTCCTGCCCTGGTTGGATGAAGGCGAGAACCGGCGGGCCTTCGTCATCATCAGCGATGCCTTCCGCTACGAGGCGGCCCAGGAACTCGCCACGGAATTCAACGGCAAGTACCGTTTCGAGGCCATGCTGACATCGCAACTCGGGGTGCTGCCGTCGTACACTGCGCTGGGGATGGCGAGCCTGCTGCCACACAAGACGCTGGCGTACAAGGGACAAGGACGTGCTGGTGGACGGCAAAACGAGCGTGGCCGGAGAACGGGACGCCATCCTGCAAGCGGTCGAGGGCATGGCGGTGCAAGGCCGACGACTTGATGGCCATGAAGAAGGAAGAGGGCCGGGAGTTCGTCAAGGACAAGCGGGTCGTGTACATTTACCACGACAAGGTCGACGCCATCGGCGACGATCGGCAGGAATGAAGGTGAGACGTTTCAGGCCGTGCGGAAGGCCATCAACGGCCTGGCTGCCCTGGTCGGCCACATCGTCAACAATCTCAACGGCCACCATATCGTCGTGACGGCAGACCACGGCTTCTTGTTCACCGAAACGGAGCCAACGAGACGGACAAGAGCAAGCTGAAGACAAGCCGGACGGCACGGTCCTCGACAAGAAGCGTACCTCGTGGGCCGGAACCTGCCCGACCACCCCGCGGTCTGGCACGGCACGACGAGCGTGACCGCGAGGGCCGAGGGCGACATGGAGTTCTGGATTCCCAAGGGCGTCGAACTGTTTCCGCTTCACGGGCGGCCTCGGTACTCCACGGCGGGGCCATGCCGCAGGAGATCGTTGTGCCGGTGCTGACCGTCAAGCACGTCCGGGGCAAGGCGGAACAGGAAAAGAAGACCAAGCCGGTGACCGTGCAAGTGCTTGGGGGCCAACCACCGGATCACGACGGCCAGGCAACGCTTCCAGTTGATCCAGATGGAGCCGGTGAGCGACCGAGTGAAGCCGATCACCCTCAAAGTGGCCATCTACGAGGGCGAGGAGCCGGTAACGAACATCGAGACGGTGACGTTCGACGCCGCTTCCGGGAACATGGACGAGCGAAAGAAATGGGTCAATCTGATGCTTCAGGAGCGGCAATACAAAAGAAGACTCCTTACCGCCTCGTGCTGCGGGACGCCGAAACCGGCATCGAACAGCAGAGCGTGGAAGTGGTCATCGACAGGGCGTTCACCGATGACTTCTGAACGCAACAACCACCTGATACCGGGCCTGGACGACCTGCTGAACCGGCACTTCGCCGGCAAGGTCGTTCGCAAGGACTTGACCAAACTGGTCAAGGAAGGGGCGAACGTGCCGGTCTACGTCCTGGAGTACCTGCTGGGGAGTTACTGCGCCTCCAACGACGAGGCGGTGATCCAGGACGGCCTGCAAACGGTCAAGAAGGTGCTGGCCGAGAACTACGTCCGGCCCGACGAGGCCGAGAAGGTCAAGTCGCTGATCCGAGAGCGGGGCAGCCTGAAGGTCATCGACAAGGTGACGGTCACGCTGAACGAGAAGCGGGACGTTTACGAGGCGCTGCTCGGGAACCTGGGCGTGAAGGGGGTCGAGGTCAACAGCAGCTACGTCAAGAAGTTCGAGAAGCTGCTGGTCGGCGGCATCTGGTCCATCATCACCCTGGAGTATTTCTTCGAGGAGGATCAGAAAGGTTCGCCCTTCGTCGTGCGGGACCTGAAGCCGATCCAGATGCCGAACATGGATATGGACGAGTTGTTCCAGGGCCGGCGGGGCTTCACCGAGGAACAGTGGATCGACGTGCTGCTCCCTCGACCGGCATGGAGCCAACGAATTTCACCGAGCGGGATGATGCCGACCGGGTTCAGCGTACAGCGCGGCTGGCTGGAGTCCGGCGATCCGTACTTCTTCGCTCGCCGCGGCTATGCGCACGCGGTGGTCAATGTCCGCGGGACCGGCAAGTCGACCGGCCTGTTTCAGGCGATGGGCCCGGTCGAGGCGCAGGACGTGGCGAACGCGGTGGAATGGCTCGCTGCCCGCCCGTGGTGCACCGGCCGGGCCGGGCTGTTCGGCATCTCCTACTTCGCCTGGCTGCACATCCAGGCCGCGATGCTCGCGCCGCCATCGCTTGCGGCCATCTTCGCCCCGTTCGGCGCCACCGACTTCTACCGCGACTTCCTGTACCACGGCGGGATCTTCTCCTGGCGGTTCCTGGCGCACTGGAAGGACAAGCTCGACGGCCTGCGATACGAGAGCTGGTACCGGACCCGGCACGGGGATCACGCCTACGCCGAGGCGATCCGCGCCGCGATGGCTGACGAGGAAATCGCCGCCGTTCCGCCGATAGTCGCCTGCCTGGCCAACCCGCACGGCGCGCAACGCGTTCGTGACCGACATCGTGCTGGCCCGCACTGACGGGGAGTTCTTCGACGAGCGCCGGGTCGACTACAGGCGCACCGACGTGCCTGGGTACTTCGGCGCCTGCTGGGGCTTGCACGGCCTGCACCTGCCCGCCGCGTTCCGCAGCTTCACCAGCTGGCAGGGTCCGAAGAAACTGGTGGTAGGCCCGCCGCTGTACCTGGACCGGCCGTTCTACCAGATGCACGGCGAGGCGCTCCGCTGGTTCGACCACTGGCTGAAGGGGAACGACACCGGCTTCATGCCGGAGCCGCCGGTCAGGCTGTTCGTCCCCGGCACCGGCGAATGGGTGCCCGGACCGGACTGGCCGCTGCCAGAAACCCGGTGGACCGAGTTCTATCTGCATCAGGGCGGCCTTCTGAGCGAGCACGACACGTTTGCCTGGGACCGGGCGACCTCGTTCGAGGACTCCCCGTTCGGTCACGGTGAGGCGGTCTTCCGCACCCCGCCGCTGGTCGAGACCACCGAGATCATCGGGCCGATGGCGCTGCGGCTGTTCGCCTCGACCACCGACACCGACGCGCTGTTCTTCGTCACTGTCTTCGCTGAGGATGCCGACGGGACCATTGACGAGCTGACCCGAGGATGGCTGCGCGCATCCCAGGCTGTGCTCGACCCGGACCGGTCCGTGCCGTCGCTGCCCTACCACCGCCACGACCGCGCGGGAACCGGTACCGCCCGGCGAGCCGCGCCGCTACGAAATCCCGGTGGTCGCCGCTGCCTGCCAGGCTGCGTCCCGGCCAGCGGCTCCGGCTTCGGATCAGGGCAGCCGACGAGGACGAGGCGCCTGCCGACATGGTCCGCGGCACCGCGGTGGGGCACGTCGCCCGGCAGAACCTGGCCATCCTCACCATCCATCACGACGAGACGCATCCGTCTGCCCTGCTGGTTCCCGTTACCAGGGGAAACGTGCTCGGCACTTTCATCTCGGGCGGAGCGCTGGCCACCACCAGCCAGACAGTCCCGGCCGCGAAGATCGCCCGGCAGAAAGCGGTGTCGGGATGACCGCCGATCAGGCCGCCGCGAGCTGGGCGCCGGACGGGCTGCGCTGGACGGGCCAGCCCGAGCGCAGGGTCGAGGACGAGCCACTGCTGACCGGGGCGGGACGGTACGTCGACGACCTCGCCCTGCCCGGGATGCTGCACCTGGTCGCGGTCCGCAGCCCGCTCGCGCACGCCCAGGTGCTGGGCGTGGACGCCGGCGCGGCCCGCGCGGCGCCCGGCGTCCGGGCGGTGGTGACGCTGGCCGACATCCAGCCGGTCGGCAGCATGCCGATCATGACCGACAACGGGGCTCAGGCCGCCAGCGTGCCCATTCCGATGCTGGCTGGCGACCGGGTCCGGTTCGTCGGCGAGCCGGTGGCTGCGGTCATCGCCGACAGCCGGGCCGCCGCCACAGACGCTGCCGAGCTTGTCGACGTTGACTACGCCGAACTGCCTGCCGTGATCGATCCGGTCCAGGCCATGGGGGGGAACGGGGTCGTACTGCACGACTCGGCGCCGGACAACGTGATTGTGCGCTGGCGGCAGGGAACCGGAGATGTGGCCGGTGCCTTCGGCCGTGCCGTAGCCGTGGTGCGGGCTCAGCTGGAGCTGCCGCGGCTGGCTGCCGCTCCGATCGAGCCGCGCTGCGCTGTCGCCGCCTATGACGCCGAGGCTGACCTGCTGACCGTCTACGCTTCGGCGCAGGACGCGAACCGGCCCCGGCTGCAGCTCGCCGCGGTGCTCCGCCGCCCTCCGGAGTCGATCCGGGTGGTTGTCGGCGAGGTCGGCGGATCGTTCGGCAGCAAGAGTTTCCTCGCGCCCGAGGCGTTCGTCGCGGCGGCCATGGCCATCCGGCTGGGCGTCCCGGTGAAGTGGGTCGAGTCCCGGTCGGAGAACTTCCTCGCCGCCTACCAGGGGCGGGGTCAGCGGGCCGACTGCGAGCTGGCGGTCGACTCCGCTGGCCGGTTCCTGGCACTGCGCGCCCGCGTGGTCGCCGACGTTGGTGCGTACCTGTACCCGGCAAGCACGGTGCCGCCGGTCCTGGCCGGGTCGCTGATCACGGGCGCGTACGACATCCCAGCGGCCGACGTCGAGGTGCTCGGCGTGGCCACGAACAAGGTGCCGACCGGGCCGTACCGGGGCGCTGGCCGCCCCGAAGGCGCCTACTTCGCCGAGCGGATGGCCGACCTCACCGCCGCCGAGCTTGGTCTGGACCGGGCCGAGATCCGGCGGCGGAACCTGATCACGGCGGAAGCGCTCCCGTACCGCACCGCGCTCGCCACCACCATCGACTCCGGCGACTTCCCCGGCCTGCTGCGCCGGACCGGCGAACTGCTCGGCTACGACGCCGTCCTCGCTGAGCAGCGAGCGGCCCGCGACCGGGGCGAGGCCTGCGGCGCCGGGCTCGCGGTGTTCCTCGAGCCCGCCGGGCTCGGCTTCGTCGAGAGCGCCGCCCTGACGGTGCTGCGCGATGGCGTGGTCGTCGCCCAGGTGGGCACCTCGGCGCACGGCCAGGGACACAAGACCGCGTTCGCCCAGCTGCTCGCCGACGCGCTCGGACTCGACCCGCCCGCGGTCGACATCCGATTCGGCGACACGGCCGAGGCACCCGCTGGCGTCGGCACATTCGCTAGCCGCTCGGCGATCGTCGGCGGGTCCGCGCTCGTGCTGGCCGCGGCCGAGTTGCGGGAACAGGCGATCATCCGGGCGGCCTCGCTGTTCGGCCTGCCAGCCGGCGAAGTCCGCTGGGGCACCGGCGGCCGGCTGCACGCGGATGGCCGGGACGTCAGTCTCGCCGAGCTTGCGGGGGACGGCCAGCCGCTGCAAGCAACCGCGACGTTCAAGCTCAGCGGGCCGGTCTACTCCTCCGGCGCCTACGGAGCGAGCGTCAGCATTGACCAGGAGACCGGCGTGCTGCGGGTGGACAAGCTGGTCGCCGTGCACGACGCCGGCCGGGTGCTGAATCCGCTGATCGCGGAAGGGCAGGTAGCCGGGGCCACGTTGCAGGGCTTCGCCGAGGCAGTGAGCGAGCAGATCCGCTATGGCGACGACGGGCAGTTGCTCAACGGCAGCTTCCTCGGCTACGGCATCCTGACCGCCGCCGAGGCTCCGGTGCTGCACAGCGAGTTCACCCAGACGCCGTCGCCGCTGAACCCGCTTGGCGTGAAGGGCATCGGCGAGACTGGCACGACCGGCATGCCCGCCGTTATGGCCAGCGCGGTATGCGATGCGCTGGCGCCGTTCGGCGTGCGCCACCTCGACCCGCCGTACACGCCGGAACGCCTGCGCGCCGCCATGAGCGGCACACACACGGTCCTGCCGGAGACCGCGGAGGCTGCCCTATGAGCGAGAACGTGGCCGTCGCCATCACGGTGAACGGGACGGCTCGCGAGGCGGTGCTGCCCGCAAGGCAGCTCCTCGTGTCCTACCTGCGCGACGACCTGGGCCTCACCGGTACCAAGATCGGCTGCGACACGAGCTCGTGCGGCGCGTGCACGGTGCTGCTCGGCGGCGAGTCGGTGAAATCGTGCACGATCTTCGCGGTGCAAGCAGACGGCGAGGAGATCGTCACAATCGAGGGCCTCGCCCCGGACGGTCAGCTGCATCCGGTCCAGCAAGCGTTCCGCGAGCACCACGCGCTGCAATGCGGCTACTGCACGCCGGGCATGGTGATGGCGCTGGTGTCACTGCTGCGCGAGCGGCCGCGCGCGACCGAGCAGCAGATCCGCAGTGGCCTGGACGGCAACCTGTGTCGCTGCACCGGATATACCGCCATCGTCGAGGCGGCATGCAGCGTGGCAGCGGCGGGCACGCCGGATGCGCATGCCGGGCAGGCCACCGCGAGCGGAGCGGTGCCATGATCCCCGCGGTCTTCGACTACGTCCGCGCTGACAGTGTCGAGCACGCGGTGAACCTGCTGGCGTCCGACGAGGATGCGCGACTTCTCGCGGGCGGCCATTCCCTGGTTCCGCTGATGAAGCTGCGGCTCGCGACGCCGTCTAGGCTGGTCGACATCGGCCGGCTGGGCCAGTTGCGGTATGTGCGCGACGCGGGCGACTACCTCGCTATCGGGGCGCTGACCCGGCTGACGACGCTGGAATGGGGCCCGCTGGTGCGGTCGAAGGCGGGGCTGATCGCCACCGCGGCCGCGCACGTCGGCGATCCGCAGGTTCGTCACCGCGGCACGATCGGCGGCTCGGTGTGCCACGGCGACCCGGCGTCCGACCTGCCTGCCGCGCTGCTGGCGCTCGATGCCCGGTACGTGCTCACCGGCCGCGACGGCAGCCGGACCGTCGCGGCCGCCGACTTCCACCTCGGCTTCCTGCAGACCGCGCTCCGCCGCGCCGAGATGCTGACCGAGATTCAGGTCCCGGCTGGACTGCAGAGGTTCTCGTTCGCCAAGTTCCGGACCCGCTCGATCGACTGGGCCGTGGTCGGTGTCGCCGTGGCCAAATGCGCGGGCGGCTGGCGGGTCGCGCTGGTGAACATGGCGCCCACCCCTGTGCGGGCACGGGCAGTGGAGGATGCGCTGGCTGCCGGAATACCCGCTGCCGCCGCGGCCGCCGCGGCCGCAGAGGGCACCAGCCCGCCGGAGGACACCGCCGCGAGCGCCGGTTTCCGGCGGCACCTGGCCAAGGTGCTCGTGCGCCGTGCACTGGACGACGCCGATCGCGGCTCGGCCGAGCGACAACTTGCTCAACGGAACCGCCGCGGAGGGAGGCAAAGCTCGATGACGCTCGCCGGAGTGACGCCGTTCCCGCCCGAGTTCGCCGCGCGATACCGGGCCAAGGGTTACTGGCAGGACCGGCCCTTGATCAGCCACTTCCTTAGCGTGTTTGATCGCTACGCCGCCCGAGTCGCCGTTCTGGACGACGACGGCGCGTTCACGTATGCCGAGCTCGCGGCCGCCTCTGAGCGTGTCGCGCTGAACCTGCTCGACCTGGGCCTGCGGCCGTCCGACCGGGTGGTGGTCCAGCTTCCGAACACGCGCTGGTTCGCCTCGTTCTACTTCGGCTTGCAGCGGATCGGCGCGATCCCGATCCTGGCCCTGCCGTCGCACCGCTACCGCGAAGTCCGCCAGTTCGTCGGCCTGTCCGGCGCGGTTGCCGCGGCAGCCCCGACAACCGCGAAAGACGTCGACTTCGCTGGCCTGCACGAGCGGATCCGGGCCGAGTACCCGCACCTGCGGCTGAGCATCCTCCAAGACGCGCGGGCGGGCTCGGGCGATGGCCGGGTGAGCCTGGCAGACCTGCACGAGCGCAGTCCGTCCAGGCACACGGCCGCCGACCTCGATCGCATCCTGCGCGAGACCGACCCGTGCGACCCGGCAGCATTCCAGCTATCCGGCGGGACAACCGGCGTCCCCAAGCTGATTCCGCGCACCCACAACGACTACGCCTACAACTCCCAGATGGCAGTGTCGGTTTGCGACGTGCGCGACTGCGACGTGCTTCTCGACGTGCTGCCCATCGAGCACAACTTGCCCCTGGCCTGTCCCGGTCTGCAGGGGTTCCTGCTGTCGGGCGCGAGCGTCCGCATGTCACGGTCGACCAGGGCAGCGGACGTGTTCGCGGCGATCCACCAGCACCGGGTCACTCATATTCACGTCGTGCCCGCGCTGCTCATCCGCTGGATCAACGATCCCGCCGCGGCGGACTACGACCTGAGTTCGGTCCGGGTGATCCAGAGCGGCGGCCAGCGGCTACAGCCGGAAACCCGGCTCCGAACCGAGCGAGTCTTCCGGAATGTCACTGTCCAGGAGAATTTCGGCATGTCAGAGGGGCTACTGATGTTCGTCAGGCTGGACGATCCAGCCGAGGTGCGGCTGGAGACTGTCGGGCGGCCGATCTGTCCGGACGACGAGGTCCGGCTGGTCGGGGAGGATGGGGCAGATGTTCCGGACGGTGAAGTCGGCGAGCTGTGGGCGCGCGGACCCTATACCCTGCGCGGTTACTACAAGGCGCCCGAGCACAATGAGCGGGCGTTCTCCGCGGACGGCTTCTACCGGTCCGGGGACCTCATGTGGCGCCACCCCAGCGGCAACTACGTCGTCGCCGGGCGGACCAAGGACCTAATCAACCGAGGTGGCGAGAAGATCTCCGCCGAAGAGGTCGAGAACCTCATCCTCGCGCACCAAGCCGTGCTCAACGTGGCGTGCGTGCCGGTGCCCGATTCGCTGTTCGGTGAGCGGATGTGTGCCTGCGTCATCCTGCGGCCCGGCTACACGCTCACACTGGCGCAGCTCACTGACTTCCTCGCCCGCGCCGAGATCGCCAAGCACAAGCTGCCCGAGCAGCTTGCGCTGTTCGGCAGCTTCCCGCTCACTCCCGTTGGCAAGGTCTCCAAGAAAGATCTTGGCGCTGGCCTGGCTGGGTCCGGCGGCACGGAGCACCGGCCGATCTCCCTGGAAGGGGCCCAGCGATGAGGCGAGTAGACCTGCACGCGTACCCGGGCACGGCAGAGTGGATCGCGTCCCAGGGACCGTACGCGGAGGAGCTGGGCCGTTACTGGAACAAGCAGTGGAAGGCCAAGGCTGAAGACGAGGTGGTCGCGGACTTTCAGGCACATGGCATCGAGGCGGTGCTCGTTGCGTTCGACATCGAATCGACCACAAGCGCCCCCGCATGCACGAGCGAATACGTGGCGGGCATGCGGGACCGGCATCCCGAGACGTTCGTCCAGGCCTGGGGGACCGTCGATCCGCTCCGCGGCACCAATGTGGCGATCGATGAGGCGATCCGGGCGGTGCGCGACTACGGCGTGCTCGGATTTCACTTCCACCCGATCATCGGTGGCTACTCGGTCGATGACCCTGAGCTGGCGCCGCTGTTCGAGGCCATCGACGGGCTCGACGTTCCGGTCATGATCGACGTCGGCACGACTGGCATGGGCGCGGGCATGCCCGGTGGTGGCGGGGCCCGGGTCAGGCACGCTCATCCGATGGCCGTCGACGAACTAGCGGCCGCGTTCCCTGCCATGACCATCATCGCGGCCCATCCGGGCTGGCCATGGGTTGAGGAGATGACCGCCGTGGCGTTGCACAAGGGCAACGTCTACTGGGAGCTGTCTGGCTGGGCGCCGCGGCATTTCCCGTCGGCCCTGAAGACCGACGTCCGCGGGCGGCTGCAAGACAAGATCATGTTCGGCTCGGACTACCCAAGTCTGCCGCTGGACCGCGTGCTGCGCGAGTGGGATGAGCTTGGCTATAGCGACGAGGTGATGGAGAAGGTCTTCCACGGCAATGCCGAGCGCGTGCTCGGGCTGTCGGCGCGGCTTGGTCTGGAGACCGCGGCTGGGTCGGCGGTGTCGGGGGCGGGGCAGCGGGCAGCCCGTGACGGCGCGACGCCGGTTCCGGTACCGCGGGAGCCGGCGTGAGCACCTCCGACCGGCCGGTTGCGCTCGTCACCGGGTCCGCGCGCGGCATCGGCCGGGCGACCGCGCTCGCGCTCGCCGACCGCGGCTACGACGTCGTGATCAACTACTCGGTCAGCGAGGCAGCGGCCCAGGAGGCGGCCAGCGAGGCCGAGTCGCGCGGGGCACGAGCCCTGGTCGTGCAGGCTGATGTCGCCGACGAGGCGGCCGTGATCCGGATGGTCCAGTCCGCCAGCGACGAATTCGGCCGACTGGATGCACTGGTCAACAACGCGGGCGTGACGATCGACGTGCCGCCATCGGACCTCGACGGGCTGGTCGATGGCGGACTGGGACCGGGTGTTCGCCGTCAACGTCCGCGGCATATTCCAGGTGACGCGTGCCTGCGTGCCGCTGCTTCGCAAGGCTCCGCGGCCGGCGGTGGTCAACACCGCGAGCATCGTCGGGCTGCGTCCTGGTCCGCAGCCGTTCCCCTACTCGGCGTCCAAGGCGGCTGTGATCAACTTGACCCGGACCCTGGCCGGAGTGCTCGGGCCCGAGATCCGGGTGAACGCCGTGGCGCCCGGCTGGATGGAAGGCGAGTGGATGCGCGCGCGGCTCGGCGAGAACTACGAGTCGCTGATGCAACGGCGCGCGCGGGTGACCCCGCTGCGCCGGTCAGTCACGGCAGAAGACGTGGCTGCCACGATCGTATCGCTGGTGGTGTCGAACCCGTTCGTCACCGGCGAGGTCGTGGTCGTCGATGGCGGATACAGCTCGACCACCTGACCGTCGCGGCCCGGGTGGCCGGACGCAGGTGGCCGAGGGGAGGGAGCACACAATGACTCAGCACGGCGCGGCGGTGCAGCACAGCCCGGCGGTACAGCGGCTGATCGAGCTCGGCTTCACGCAGTACGAGGCGCAAGCCTACGTGGGCCTGCTCGGCCGCGAGCCGCTGACCGGTTACGGGCTTTCGAACCTCACCGGGATCCCGCAGCCGAAGGTGTACGAAACCTTGCGCCGGCTGAAGGCCAAGGGAGTCGTCGGGACCATCGACGGGGAGCCGACCAGGTTCGTGGCCGTTCCCGCCGATCAGCTACTCTCCGACCTTGAGGACTCGTTCCGGTCGCGGCTCGCCGGCGCGCAGCGCGAGCTGGCCAGCGCCGTCGACCGGCCGGAAGGGAACGGGTTCCGGGTGCTGCGCTCGTTCACCAGCTGGGCCGAGATCGAGCGATACTCGGTCGAGCTGATCGAGGGTTCGCGGCGTCACGTCTACGTATCGATCAACTGCCCAGACCCAGCCGCCATCGCCGCGGCGATACTGACCGCCGACGGCCGGGGAATCGCCTGCGACGTGCTGCACTTTGGCGAGCCGATCGTGGCGCTTTCTCATGGCCGCACTGTTGGTCACGACAGCACCCGGGGCGTTGTCTACCGCCGGCACCAGGCCAGGCACCTCGCTGTCGTGGCCGACAGCGTCGATGTGCTGTGGGCGGTTGCCGAGGACGGGTCCGCCTGGCAGTCTCTCGTCGGCCAGGACAGCCTGCTCGCCGCACTAGCGAAGGGCTACATCCGCCACGACATCTACGTGCAGCAGATATGGAACGAATTCCATGACGTGCTGCAGGACCGGTACGGGCCGGGAATGCAGCAGCTCGTCGGGGAGCTGTCGGCGGGGCCAGCGGGCGGCAAGCGCGGTCGGGCCGACGCTAAGCGCGCGGGCGCCCCGGTGCCGACGCGCGGGCGGTCGGCGTGACCGCGCCGCGGGTTCCCGCGCCGCAGGTTCCCGCGCCGCAGGTTCCCGCGCCGCAGGCCGGCCTCGTCGGCGCCGCCGGTCCTACGGAGCTTGCGTTTGTCCATTACCTGGAGCTGATCAACTCGGTGTCGCGGCCGCTGCCCCCGATGCCGGTGGCCGACCTCGGCGTTCCGCTCATGAGCCCGCTGCCCATGCCGGTGGAGCGGGCCACGGTCATGCTGCTCAACAGCGCCGGGGTGCACCGGCGTGACGAGCACGCCTTCCAGCCCACCAATGACCTGTCTTTCCGGCGCATCCCGGCCGACGCGGACCCGAGCACGTTGCGACCGTCGCATCCGACTCCCATGCGCCGTCCGGGGCTGCGCGACGTGAACGTCGTGTTCCCGTACCAGCGCCTGGCCGAACTGGCCGCGATGGGCACCATCGGCGGCGTCACGCCGGTGCACCTGAGCATGCTAGGAGCGATCAAACGACTGCGGCTGCTGGCCGACGAAGTGGCGCCGGCGATAGCGGCCGAGGCCCGGCGGCACGGGGCGGACCTGCTGTTCGTCGTTCCCTTGTGCCCGGCGTGTCATCAGGCAATGGGCGTGCTGGCGCGGGCAGTTGAGCGCTGCGGGCTGCCCACAGTGAGCAGCACGAACGCGCGCGATATCACCGAGCTGGTGCGGCCGCCCCGCAGTGGGTTCCTCAATTACCCGCTGGGCAACAGCGTCGGTCGGCCGAACGAGCCCGACGAGCAGCGCTCGGTCTGCGCCGATATCCTCGCTCTGGCGGCACGCAGCCAGCCTGCGGGCGCGATCGTCGACCTCGGCTACCAGTGGCCCGAGCAGGGATGGTCGGACCAAGTGGCCGAACAGTACCGGCTCGAAGCGGACGTGCTGCGCAGGCAACGGTCCAGCGAGTTCGAGAACGGCGAGCATTATGCCGCTGATGAGGTGCTCGCGATTACCGGGCTGGTCTGATCCAGCCCGGCCGGCCTGTCTCGCCGGGATGACTGCGTTTCAATCGCTCCCGTAGTGGTAGCGGGCCTTGATGATCTTCACTTCCGTCTCGTCGGCCCGGTACACCAAGCGATGCTCGTCATCGATCCTGCGGGACCAATATCCGGACAGGTCGCCCTTCAGCGGCTCGGGCTTCCCGATACCGGCGAAGGGGTCACGCTGGATCTCGCCGACCAACCGGGTGATCCGCTTGGCCATCTTCCGATCCGCACCGAGCCAGAACAGGAAGTCCTCCCAGGCATCAGGGTCGAAGTGGACGCTCCTCACACCTCACCAGCCAGACCTTCCAACTCCTCCATCGTCTTCGTAATGGCTGGGTGGCTTTCCTTGTCCCGAGCGATGGCCTCCATGAGGCGCCGGGCGTTGGCCGGGGAACGCAGCAGATAGATAGTCTCCTGCCAGGAGTCGTAGTCCTCGGCTGACATCAGAACGACGTCACCGCTCCTCGAGGTGATCCTCACCGGGGCATGATCGTCGTTGACCTGCTGGATAAGGGGGAACAGGCGCGAGCGGGCCTCGCTGGCGCTGATGGCCATGCTCATTCACTCCTTCGGTGTGGTACAGATCTACGGTACCACCTACGTACGGCAACCTGTACGAGTGCCGGTTAGCATTCGGCCTCCTTGCGAGCGTCACGTGACAGGCTAACCGGGTGAGGATGCGGCAGGGCTGGGAGTCGGAGGCTGGGAACTGGGCGCGGTTTGCTCGCACGCCTGGCTACGACCTTGCTCATGAAAGGACTAACCTCCCTGCCTTCTTGCGCCTGTTGCCTGCTCCCGGCCAGCGGACGCTGGATCTAGCCTGCGGAGAGGGAAGGCTGGGCAGGGTGCTGCAATCGCTGGGCCACAGCGTCGTGGGCATCGACGCCTCCCCCACGCTGGTCCGGCTCGCCGCTGCTCATCACGACCGGACCCCCTCCGTACTCGCTGACGCCGCAGCGCTGCCGTTCCGGGATGGTGCGTTTGACCTCGCCGTGGCGTACATGTGCCTGCACGACATTGATGAGATGCCGGCCGCCGTAGCCGAGGTAGCTAGGGTGCTGGTGGCGTCGGGACAGCTGTGCCTGGCGATTCCCCACCCGGTCAACACCGCTGGGTCCTTTTCGGACCGGTCGGCGAATGCTCCCTTTACGATCGCCGATTCCTACCTTGACGAGCGCGCGTTGCAGATGACCGCCGAGCGCGACAGCGTCCGTCTCACCTTCCACAGCGAGCACCGGCCGCTGCAGGCTTACGCCGGCGCGCTAGAGGCAGCCGGACTGCTGACCGCCGCGATCCGGGAAGTGACCGCACCCGATGAGGCGGCGGCCGACGATCCGGCCGCGCGCCGCTGGCAGCGCATCCCGCTCTTCCTGCACCTGCGCGCGGTCAAGGCGGCGTGACACGTAGCGGCCACGCCCAGGCATTCGTCGACGGCGAGGCTAAATGACGGCCCCGGACGGCGGGTAGAGGATGTCGTCGCCAGGAACCAGGCGCCCGCTGGTGTACGCGTCGCGCAGCAGGGAGCGCTGCAACTTGCCGTTGCTGGTTATCGGGATGCGGCCGGGACGCAGCAGGATGGTGCTGCGTGGCCGCACGCCGAGCGCATCGTGAACGGCGCGCACGATCTCGACCGCCGTCCCCCTCAGCTGCGGTGGAGTCAGCGATTCGCGTACCTCGGCGAACACGTACAGCTGCTCGCCTTCCATGCCGCCGCGATCGATGCCGACGGCGGCCGAGAACCGGATCCCGCTGACGGCGTCGGCGAGCGATTCCACTTCCTGCGGGTACAGGGACCGGCCGGCGACCTTGATGAGGTCCTTGTGTCGTGCGACGAAGTACAAGCGTCCGGCGGCGTCGAGCTTGCCAAGGTCGCCGGTGCGGATGTAGCCGTCGCGCCACCCGAGCTGGGCGGTGGCGGCCGGGTTGCGGTAGTAGCCGGCGCAGTTCGAGGGCCCAGCGACCATGATCTCGCCGACTTCGCCTGCCGCGGCCGCGCCGCCATTGGGGCCTGGGCTGGCAATGGTGACCGTCGTTCCCCTCATGGGCTGACCGAGGCACACCAGGCCGCGCTCGTCGGTGCCGATCGGCTCGCCGCGCGGCGTGCAGGTGACCGACAAGGTGGCCTCGGCCAGGCCGTAGCCCGCCATCATGACGTTGCGCAGGCCGAACGCGGTCTCGAAACCGGCCAGCGTTCCGGCGCGAACCGGCTCGGAGGCGTTCATGCAGACTTTCAGGCTGGACAGGTCGAAGCGCGAGGGCCGGGTGACGTTGCGCAGGCAAAGCCGGTAGGCGAAGTCGGGGCCGGCGGTGAACGTGCCGCGGTGGTCCTGGATCGCCTGCAGCCAGCCCGTCACGTCGCGCAGGTCGGTGGGCAGCAGGACGAGGCGGGCGCCGAGGCTGAACGGGGTGAGCGCCATCAGGGTGAGGCCCATGTCGTGGTAGGTAGGCAGCCAGCTCACGAACACCTCAGCAGCGGTGATGTCCATCGCCTCGATCATCTGGGCGATGTTGGCGAGCAGGCTGCGGTGGGTGATGATCACTGCGCGCGGGTCGGCGGTGCTGCCGGAGGTGTACTGGAGATAGCACGGCTGGTCGATAGTGAGGGGAACGGGGTTCGGCTTGCCAGCCCGGCTGCCAGCCGGTGCGCGGCCGAGTTCACTGGCGGTCAGGAAGGCACGGCGAGCGCGTTTCGAGTGCGCGGCGAGAGGGCCGAGTACGTCGGGGGGCATCGAATCGGAGACGATCAGGGCGTGCGTGCCGGACAGGTCAGCGAGGGAGTGGAGGCGTTCGGCTGTCGACCGGGGGAATACCGGCACGGCGACCCCGCCGGCCATCAGGGTGCCGAAGAAGGCGAGGAAGAACTCGGCTCCGTTGGGCAGCGCCAGCATGACGCTGTCGCCGGGGGAGACGCCTTGTCGTTGCAGGCTGCGGGCTGTGTAGCTGGCGCCGTCCCATAGCTGGGCGTAGGTCCAGGCCCGGCCGCCGGCGGTAACCGCGGGTTGGTCGGGCACGCGTCGGCCGGCGCGCTCCAGGAGCTCGACGACCGAGCCGAGCCCGGCCTGAGACCCGGCAGGCACCTACACTTCCCTAGAGTCCTCATGCGAAAGTGAATCTGCTTCGAGGTCAGTTTCGTCGAGAACGCTGTCCTCGCGGTCACTGTCCTCGCGGTCACTGTCCTCGAGGACACTGTCTTCCCGATAGTCGCTGGCAATGTCCACGGCCACGGTCTGCGGGCGGAAGCCGGGGTCCAGTCGCAGCAGGTCCCATTCATTGATCCAGGCGCGTACGTACTGCCGCATGCGGGTAGCGCCGAGCCGCTCCAGCCCGGTTACGTCCGGCGGCGACCAGTCAAAGGCGTCGGCGTGCAGCTTCTTCAGCGCGGTGTAGGCGCGGTCAAGTTCGGCGTCATCGGGTGGCTCGAGGAGAAGCATGTCGTGCTCGATGTGGCGCATTCCGGCCTCGGCCAGAGCTGCGGTCTCGTCCCATTCTGGTGACTGCTTGGCGCGGAGCTTGACTGGGATGTCGTTGCGGTCGTTCTTGCCGGTCAGCACCGCGGCCTCGAAGTCGTCGGTCATCGCGAATACGGCGATCAGCGGCAGGTCCCTGTCGCCTTCCTGGCCGTTCAGCCACCGGCCGAGCTCGGCGTAAGACCGGCCGCGCTGCAGCAGCGAGTAGCGGCCGATCAGCTCGACCTCATCGAAGAAGATCACCCAGCCCTCGTGTCCCGCCGCACGCAACATCGCCGCCGCGAACCGGAACCGCTGCCTGGCCAGGTCTCGCGCCGTGATCGGGGTGAAGCTGAACAGGCCGGCCGCACCGACTGACTTCAGGGCCCGGCGCAGGTCAGAGATGCGCAGCGGATCACCGCCCCAGAACCGGACAAGCGCGTCGGCTGTCTCGTCGCTGCCGGGGAGGTCACCGCCGCGAAGCCGCTCGTGACAGAACAGGGTCGCGGCGAACCGTTCGTCCAGGCCGCTGGCCGGCGAGTTGACCCAGCGGCTCAGCTCCGAGTAGCGTGGCGTGTCCGGGTCCAGCAGCGCGGCCGCGCTGGCGAGTGCGCCGTGCGCGCGGCTCGGATCCACGGCGGCGTCGATCGCGGCTCGGAACGTCTTCGCGGGATCATGTAGCGGAGTCTCCTTGCTGATCACCACGGTGCTTACAGCGAAGCCCGCGGACATGGCCAGGTGCCCGAAGTGGGTGAGCAGGTGGCTCTTCCCGCCGCCGAATCCGCCGCCAAGCAGCAGCCCGCGTGACTCGGCCGTCGCAGCTTGCCGCTCCGCGACGCGGTCCAGCAAGCCGGTAAAGCTGTCCTCGGCCTCTGGCTGCCCGGAGCCGAGCACAGCCACCGCGTCCCAGCTCGGCACGCCCGAGCGAAGCGCTTCGACAGCCCGGCGCCGGGCAACGATCTCGCGGGTGCCTTCGCTGATCAGCGCGAGCGTCATGCCACCGCCTCCAGCCGGACCTCGAGTCGGACGAGCGAGGCGAACGGATTTGCCCGGCGCCGGTCGCGTACCTCGTCTGCAACTCTCAGGTGCAGCGCCGCGTACGCGGGCAGCCCTCGGGTCTCGTCGGTCATGAGCTCAGGCGGCACGATGGCGATGACCATAACGCCCCGCAGCTCATCGGTCGCGTCAATGAACTGCCGGAGCACCTCGTAGGCGTCCAGGACCGCGGCCTTGGAGTAGTAGAAGCCTGATCTGAGCATCGGCGGGCGGCCGGCGCGCCTCGGCGAGCCTGCCGAGATCCAGCTGCAGGACGAGGCCGCGATTGCCCGACGCCAGCAGCAGCGCGGCAGTCGAAATGAGCATCGTACGGGCGTTGTGCCGGCCGATGCGGCTGTAGATCAGCGCTGATCGCAGCGCCGTGATCGACTTCAGCTCGCCGCGCAGCCAGGCAATCACCGCGTCGTGTTCGGCGGTGTCGATGTCGCCAGCACCGAGCTGGGCCTGAGCCAGCCGGAGCATCGCCCGGCCCATCTCGGGCGCGATCTCCGGATTGCCGAGAAGGCTGCGCTCGAGCAGCCGACGGACACTGCGGTACAGCTCCCGGCCGTCGACGTCGTGGCGGCGGGCGACTTCGGTCACCGTCAGGCCGACATCCGCCGGCACCGGGAAGGCCGCTGCCTCGTACGCGGCACGCACATGCGCGGCGGCCACACCCTCCCAGTCCACGGCACGGGAGACAGCGCCGAAGATCTGATCGATCATGTGCACCCGCGTCGACTCGGCCGATACCGGAACGTGAAGTCCGCCGTGCTCGGCGGTTGCCGAGGCCAGCGCCGCTTCCAGCCGGTCAGCCGCGCCTCCGTCGCCCATCACTGCGACCTTGACGGCGGCTCCGCCCGCTGGCAAGTACACACTCAGGTACTCGCGCGCGAGGAAATCGGCGTACTCGTCGGCCTTGAGTACGCCGCCGCCCAGGACTGCGGTCAGGGCAGGCTGGCCGTCGCTGCTCACTGCATCGCGCCATTCGTGAACGACACGCCCCAGTAGCGCTGCTGCTGCCCGGTGCGTGCGACCGTTGTGAGAACGCCCGTGTTGCGCGTTCCGCTGCTGGCATGCCAGCGAAGCGTACGTCCGTCCTTCGTCTGCTTGACCCCGCTCTGATCAAGCAGGTACAGATCGCGCGCGAACTCCTGGCGCGTGTACTCCTTCGCCTGACCGGGCAGCAAGGTCAGCACCGACCAGATCTCGGTCAGCCGCACGACCGCATCTGCCTTCTTGCCGCCCTGGGCGACTACCAGCCCGTGGCCGCTGGCGAGGCTTTCCAGCAACTGCTCGGCGCGGAACTTAGCCGGCCGCTGCTGGATGGCGGCCAGCAAGCCCAGCAGGAACGATGGCCGCAGCCGTCGTTCGCGCCGCTTGTCGACCTCGACGGCTGAGTCACCAGCGATGACCCGCACGATCGACGGATAGCACAGCAGCCGCTCGTCTTCCTCGAACATGGCCACGCCGCGCTCCGCGGCCATCGCCAGCAGCTCCTTGGCATACTGGCCTGAGGCCAGGTACCCGGCTTCGTCGACGTCGAAGCCCGCCTGGGTTTGCTGCACCGATTCCAGCAGCTCGCCAGCCTGGCCGGCGGCCGCATCCAGCGCGCGGCGCAGTTCGCGTACCTGGCCGGTGGCAGCCGCGGCCCTGGCCTTACGCAGCTCCCTGGTCAGACCGCCAGCGGATTTGAGTGCGGCTTCCGCACTGCCTTGGGCCAGGCTCAGCGCCGACTCGAAGCTGGATTCCGACTCCACAACCGCACTCCTTCAGATCGGTCAGTAGCCTTGCATGAGCGCGACCCTGGCTCCAGCCACCGCCACTCAGCAGCACCGTACACTGCGGGGACGACTGCGGGGTTGAGCGTGTCGGAGACCTGATCGCCTTCATGGAAGCGCGCGCCCTTCCGGCGGCATGAGCCAGATGGTCATCCTGGACAACGAAGCCTTCCAGGCACTCAAGGATCCGGCCCACCGCATGCACCGCCAGGTCGTGAGCCACGCCCAGGGCGTGGCGAACCGCAAGCGTCGTGCTGCCGTCATTCAGGTTGTCGTACCAACGGCAGTACGTGTGGAGGCCGGCTGGGACCGGTACTTCGCGCGCGTGGTCGTTTCCGAATCGCCTGCGGATTGCCGATGTTCCGCTCGACTCGGCGCCAAGCCAGCGCGGCAGCCGCAATCCGCGGACAGACCGGGGGCTCGGTTGCCGATGCGCATTTGGGTGCAGTGATCGGGTCGACGTCTGCCGACAAGATCTCTGTCGTGACCGGCGACCCCCGGCCCGGCCGATGCCTACGATCCGTCCGCGCGTCCGGGCGGACCCTGCAAGCGCCACCAAGCCATGTGAGCAAAACTATGTTGCGCAGTCGCGCGTATCGAGATATAACTCGTCTTGAGTCCGGCGGTTCTCGGTGGGTGCCGCTGGCTGACCTTCAATCAGGCCAACCTAACGCACTCCTTAGGGGATCCGAGATGAACAAGGCCCGCGCGCTCATACGGCTGCCCGGCGGACGCCGGACGAAATGGGCAGTCCTGATCTTCTGGCTGCTCGTAGTCGCCGTGGCCGGCCCGCTGGCCGGAAAGCTGACCGGCGCGGAGAAGAACGACGCTCAGTCCTGGCTGCCGGGCAAGGCGGAGTCGACCCAGGTACTCAACCTGCAGTCAAAGTTCCAGTCGCCGAATATCTATCCCGCGGTGGTTGTATATGACCGGCCGTCGGGCTTGACGGCCGCTGACCGTCACAAGGCGCTCGCTGATGCGGCCAGCTTCCGCACAGTCCAGGGTGCCGTCCGCGGCCAGGTTGCCGGCCCGTTCTTCTCCCCTGACGGAAAGGCGATCGAGACGGTCGTTCCGGTCAACCTTGGCTCCAAGGGATGGAATGGGGCGAGCGCCGCTGTGGATTCCCTCCGAGCGATCGCGCTTGCTCATGCGAACGGCCTAGCTGCGCACATAGCAGGACCGCTCGGCAGCGCGGCTGACTCCGCCAAGTCCTTCAGCGGCATTGACAGCACGCTGCTGTTCGCCACGCTCGGCGTGGTCATCGTGCTGCTGCTCGTAACGTACCGCAGCCCGGTGTTGTGGCTGCTGCCAGTGATGACGGCCGGGATCGCGCTGGCCAGCGCCGAGGCTCTGGTCTATCTGCTAGCCAGGCACGCCGGGCTGACTGTCAACGGGCAGAGCGCAGGCATCCTGAACGTCCTTGTGTTTGGTGCTGGTACCGATTATGCGCTGCTGTTGACGGCCCGTTACCGCGAGGAGTTGCGTCGGCACTCCGACCGGCACGAGGCCATGGCCGTCGCGCTGCGCCGGGCTGGCCCGGCCATCATCGCGAGCGGTGGCACGGTGATCCTAAGCCTGCTCACCCTCGCCGTGGCGGAGCTGAACTCCACCAAGGGAATGGGTCCGGTGCTCGCGATCGGCGTGGCAGTCGCCCTGGCGGCGATGATTACCTTGCTGCCCGCATTGCTGGTGATCTTCGGCCGGTGGATCTTCTGGCCCGCCCGCCCGAAGTACGGATCGGCCGAGCCGACCAGCCGCGGGCTGTGGGCCAGGGTCGGGCGGGTGGTGGCGGCCAGGCCGCGCGTGGTCTGGGTCGCAACCGCGCTCGTGCTCGGCGCGATGGCGCTCGGCTTGACCGGCCTGAAGGCCAGTGGCCTCACTGCCGCGGAGTCGTTCGGCGGGCACCACCCTGACTCCGTCATCGGTCAGCAGGTGATCGACCAGCACTTCCCGGCCGGGGCTGGCCAGCCGGTCATAATCGCTGGCAATCCAGCCAAGTCGGAGCAGCTGCTGGCCGCGTTCCGCGGCGTTCCCGGCATCACGGCCGTGACCGCACCGCAAATCCGCGCGGGGCACGTCTTCCTGCAGGGGACGCTCACTTCACCGCCCGATAGCCAGGCCGCGTACACGACGATCGACAGGGCTCGCTCCGCGGTGCATGCGGTGCGCGGCGCGGACGCGCTTGTTGGCGGCAATACGGCGATCAACCTGGACGTTCAGCGGGCCGCCGCGCACGACCGCGACGTGATTATCCCGCTGATCCTGCTTGTCGTGTTCATCATCCTTGGCCTGCTGCTCAGGGCCATCATCGCGCCGATCGTGCTGATCCTCACTGTCGTGCTGTCCTTCGGCGCAGCGCTTGGAGTGAGCGCGCTGGTGATCAACAACGTGTTCAGCTTTGGTGGCGCGGACACCTCATTCCCGCTGTTCGTGTTCGTATTCCTGGTCGCGCTCGGCATCGATTACAACATCTTCCTCATGACCAGAGTCCGGGAGGAAGCCAGCAGAGTAGGAACCCGGCAGGGCGCGCTCACCGGCCTCGCTGCCACCGGCGGCGTGATTACCTCAGCCGGGCTCGTGCTCGCGGGGACGTTCGCCGTGCTGGGCACGCTGCCGATCACGTTCCTCACCGAGCTCGGGTTCGCCGTCGCGTTCGGAGTGCTGCTGGACAGCATCGTGGTTCGCTCGGTCCTGGTGACAGCGCTCAACCTGGATATCGGCAGCCGGGTGTGGTGGCCTAGCCGCCTTGCTCGCGAGGCGCGGCACGAGGCCGGCCGGACGAATGAGCTGGAGGTTGCGCGTGCGGCCGGCGAGTGACGTTCGCCGCATCGCGCCGTCGCCTACGGATCTGAGGACCCGAGCAGCATGCGGCTACGCATTGGAGGCCGAGTGAGTACCAGCCGTTCCATGAACTTTGTCGCCGATGCCGAGAGCAAGAGGAGCGACCCGTTACTGCCCGACGCCGGTGACTCCCTGTTGACGATGCGCCTGCGGCTTGAACCGGTCGGCCCCGCCAACGCTCTTGACCTGTGGCGTGTGCATAACGACGACGAGGTGTCGTATTGGTACGGCAACGAGAAGCCGAGCCTCAAGCAGGCGGAGCAGCGGGCGAAGTTCATGGGCGACTCGTGGCGCTTTCACGACGTCCACAAGTGGATGGCGTACGACCACGCGAGCGGCGAGGTTGTCGGTCGCGGCGGATTGTCGCGGACGCCGGTCGACGACGACTGGGGTCAGATCTACGCGCTGCTTCCGGCAGAGCCGTGGGTGCGCGTCGCGCATGAGATTCGCCGCCCGTTCGTTGCGCACGCGAACTGGCTCGAGATCGGATGGGCGATACGGCGCGAGTTCTGGGGGCGCGGCTACGCGTCTGAGATCGGGCGGGCCGGGCTGGCGTTTGCATTCGACGTCCTCGGGATGCAAGCCGTGGCGTCGTGCACGGTCCGCCACAACGTGCGTTCGCGCGCCGTGATGGAGCGCATCGGCATGCGGTACGCGGGCGAAATCCGGAGCCGCGGCATGGTTGAAGGGGTTGAAGGAGAGCAGGACGACGCGCCGTTCGCGGTGTGTGTGCTGCTGCGAAGAGACTGGGACCGGTCCTCTGCGACTCCTGTGCCGCATGAGGAACCTGGGCTGGCACCTGATGGCATCTAGGCCTCATGCGATCCGCCGGCGGCTTGCAGCCGGACCAGCTCGTCGGCCAGGTCGCGGATGGTGCGCAGCACCGGCAAGCGTTCCTCCTCCACGCTGACGCCGAAGGTCTCCTCAATGACGGCAATGATGGTCACCAGGTCGATCGACTCAGCGCCGAGATCCTCGACGAGCCGGTCGTCGAGGCCGACCTCATGGACGCCGAGCTGACGGGCGACCAGTTCCCGCACGTCGTCCGCGTTCCCTTGCATCAGGTGGCCTTTGCATCGGCGAACCCCTGGAGGGTGGCCAGCAATCCGCCGCCCACCTCGGTTGCGATCTCGTCGCTCAGCTCCGAGTCCAGGTACAGCAGGTTGCACCACAGCGCCCCTCGGGCCACGCCTGAGGCGCCGGCCAGCTCCGCGCCAAGCGGCATGTTGGAGACGAACGCGCGCACGTCGCGAACTGCAAGCGGCCCGTAGGAATCGTGGACAGGCGGCACCGCGGCGTAGCTGAGCGCGGTTGTGCCGAGCCGGCCAACTGGCCAGCGAACGGCGATGCGCGCGAGCGGGGCGCTCACCAGGGCCGCGGACAGCCGGTCGCCGCGCCGTGCGGCCTGGTCGATCCGGTTCTGCACGTCGGCGGCGAGTGCAACGAACCCGTTGCGTGGTGCGACCGTGATGACGAAGCGCAGCATCGAGACATAGCAGCCGAGGGTCTCGTTTTCTATCGGCGGGTTCAGGTGTGGTCGCAGGTCGACCCAGACGATCGCGCGCATTGTGCACGGGCGGCCGCCGTAGAGCTGTGCGTTCGCCTGCCAGAGCAGGGCTGCGCTCAGCACGCTCGTGACCGTCAGCCGGCTTCGCCGGGCCCGGTTGACCAGCGCGGTTGTGGTCTCGCAATCCAGGCTTAGGGGGAGGGTGACGGCGCGGCCGGGTACCGGGATCGGATGCCGGGTGTTCCGGCCGCCACGCCGGTATTCGATCTCGTCGCGGGCCTGGGTGACGGCGAGCTTCAGCGATTGCTGCTTGCGGCGGATGCCGCTGTAGCTCGGTGGCAAGAGGTCGGTCAACGGTGGCGGCAGGGGGAGTGGTGGCTTGGCTGGTGGCGCTGGGGCGTCGGAGGCGAGCCGGGCGCCGCACCAGTCGAGGAACTCGTGGACGAGGTTCGCCGTCGAGATGCCGTCTGCGATGAGGTGATTCAGCGTGAGGACGAGGTCTTGCACCGCGGTGGTGCCGTATATATAGGTCACGCGGGCCAGGGGACCGCGGCCGGCATGGAATGAAGTGTTCATTTCTTCCTGGACGACTGCGGCGGCGACTTCGGTGCCATCGGCGTCGCCGTGGTCGCCGGTGCGCAAGATCCGCAGCGGTATGGGGCCGACGCCGTCGGCTGGCCCGCCGCCCGCGGGGCTAACGGCAAACCGAGGCCGGTTCCGCGGTCCGGCGATCCGCGCGCGCAGCAGCGGATGACGCTCCTGCAGCGCCGCGAGTGCCCGGGGGAGCAGGTCGTAGCTTGCCGGCCCGTCGAGTCGGACGAGTACGACCAGGTTGATCGGGCTGAGCCGGCTGAAGGTGAGAAGGGCTCGCTCGGTCCCGACGAGTGGACGGCCCGACCAGGCCTCCCGCGCGTGTGAATCCTCCGAGGTCAATCGGACCCTAGACGGCATAGTGCCGCGATGTTAGCATCCGGGTGGCCAGAGGTGGCGCCAGCTTAGGCGACCGTCGCTCGTGGCGGCCTGGGTGGGGAGCCCGCGGTGAGAAAACTCGGAGCACCAGCACGTGCCATCGCCATCCTCGCTGGCGCGGGAGTAGCCGCCTTCGCGATCTCAACGGCCGCAGTGTCGTCAGCCACCACAAGCGCCAGCGTGCCGGGCGCGACGTTCAAGTACCCGTTCGCGAAGTTCTCGTTCACCGGCGGCATCACGACGTCACGGCCAGCGCGTCCGTCCACGTTTTCGCTGACGTTTAACACGGCGTTCACGCTGGCGAAGAACAGCCCCGGCGTCGTGTCCAACGGGACGCTCGAGAACATCACCATCGCGGAGCGCGTGGCGTACCCCGTGCCGGCCGCGAAAGCCGCGGCCACGTTCGTCGGGCCGGCGCAGCTGCCGTTCAGCTCCGAAAGCCTGGAGCTGACCATCGTCATCAAGGGCTCCTGCTTCATCGCGACGCCGAACGGAAGCTACGTGTTCCGCGGCAGTCTCAAGTGCGTCACCGCGACGCTGAAGCTTGGCATCAAGTCCTACAAGGCTTCGTCCCTGCTCAAGTCCATCAACGCCACCTTCACGCCCGACCCGAGCGGCGCCCCCGATTGGAAGGGCTCGCTGACGGCCACCTTCGCAAGCCCCGGCTATACGTTCCCGGTCGCCACTCTTGGCTCAGGTGGCGGCACAACGCTGGCCATCGGCCCCAACGGAGCAAACAAGGCGACGCGCAGCATCGTATTCGGCGGCTAGCTGGGCTCTCGGGAAGCCACGCAACGTTGCCCAGGCCGCCTGGAACGCGCGAACGGTTCCGGAGGCCGAACTTCGCCCGCGCTGAACGCCTGTGACCTGCGCAGATGTCGGATTGCGCGCCCTAACTTCGTGCAGCCCGCGTCTGCTCCCGGCCATGGCGGGCCCGGGGAGGAACCGACCGGAACTCGGCGAGGCCGGCTCCAGCGCCTGTCCGCGGGCACAGCGATCCTCGGCGGACGTTCCAGGTCACCCCATCCGTCCCGATATTCGGGCCATTCCAGTCCGGTGCCGGGCGACGCGTGAACGGGCTGGGCTGGCACGTGGTTCATGTGGCGTTACTCACATCGCGCCAATCACCGAGCGCTGAACGTTCTGGCCGGCCGCGCCGTGCTTACGAGCGGGGCCATCGAAAGCACGTGAGCAGGACGCGGGGAGCAACGGTGGCGCAGCAGATAGCGGCAAGACGCACGACCAGTGCTGAGGCGAGAGCGCGCGGCAGCGTGCCAGAGATGAGCGTCCGGGTCGTCGGCGCACTGCTCGCGCTGGCCGTTGCGGCCGTCCACATCGCCGATCAAGGCGGCATCACTGCTTTCACCTCCCCGAGTTGGATTGGGTGGGGTTACCGGCTGATCGAGGTCGGTGGCGCGTTCACCGCGCTGACGCTGGTGCTGCCGAGGCCGCGATGGCTCGGATCGGCCTGGCTGGGCTGGGCGGCGGGCGTGCTGCTTGGCGCCGCGCCGTTCGCCGCGTACATAGCTTCGCGCACGGTGGGCGTGCCCGGCGATCCTGGCGACGTGGGGAACTGGGGCTACTGGGTGGGCACGGTGTCGCTGTTCATCGAGGCGGCGCTTGTCATGCTGAGCGTCAGCATGCTGATCGCGGCGCGCCAGCGTGGCTCAGCGGTGCTGGCAGCACAGGGCTGACCGGGGCTGGTCCAGGGGGGTCCCAGCAGGCTGTTGACGCCACGCTATATACGATCGACTTTCCCGCCTAGGTCAGGGCCAGCACCGCGTAGGCGGCCAGCCAGTGTTCCACCATGTAGTCATCGCCAAGCACGTGCGGCAGCGCGGCGTCCAGGTGCGTGCGCGCCGCTGCGAGAGCTGGCGCGATCCGGGCGTCGCCGTCCGGCAGGCTCTCCGCGATCCGCCGCCAGCAGTAGGCACGGCTCGCGTTCAGGCCGTGCAGGTGCGCGATCTGCCCGTCGCTGGCGTCAGAGACCACCGCAGGGATGAACAGCGGGACCGGCTCGCCATCGGCGATCCCCGGCAGGAACGCAGCCAGCCAATCTGCGAACTCCGGCTGCGCGAGCAGCCTGCTCATCAGCTCTGCCTCGGTCAGCGCGGGAGACAGGAAATCGTGGCCGGACGGCTCGTACCCGGCCGGATAGTCCGTGTCGCCCCCGAACCAGCCGAGCGCCTTGGCCTCGATCGCCACCGCCAGTTCCGGCCGACCCGCATGCGCCTGCGTGGCCGCGAAAGGCAGCGCGACCGACAAGCCAAACGCGCTGTTGGCGTGCACGCCGTGACGGATCGGATAGCTGGCCTTGGGCAGCCATTCCAGGAAGCCCTTCGTCAGCGCATCGGCGAGCGGGGCGATCGCGGTCAGCCACCGGCGCGCCTGAACGTCGTCCAGGCTCGCGATCTCGTGCACCAGGGCGAGCGCCCAGGCCCAGCCGTACGGCCGCTCGTGCCGGCCGTCGGTGCCGGTCACGAAGCTCGCCTCCGCAGCGAGCTTGCCCGTGGTGAACTGGGCATCCAGCAGTTCCCTGATCTCGCCGGCCGGCACCAAGTCCCCGGCCAGTCGCAGCAGCCGGACGAGCAGCCAGTGCATCTCGACGCAGGAGTGCCAGTCCAGGCTGCCGTAGAACACGGGCGTCCGCTCGGCGGGGCGGGCAGGGAAGTCGCCGGGTTCTGTCATCAGGTGAACCAGGTGCGACGGGAACTCCCTGCCGATGTTGGCGACCGCGACCTCGGCATAGGCGGCTGCCTGCTCGCCCAGGATGCCCAGGCAGTCCGCCGCCGCCGCACCGGCCGGGCCGGTCTGACTGTCATGCACCCGAGCAGCCTAAGGCAGGAACCGCTTCACAGCGCTGCTGACCGTCCGAAGGGGAGCGACTGCACCCACCACGCTCCTGGAAGCCTTACCGGGCGGAACTCCGACTGACGAATGCGGCAAATGAGAATGGCCTTGCCGTGCGCTGAATATGCGTTCAGCGCGCCTCAGTTCGACGCGGAGACCGTGCGTGGCTAGGCGTGCAGGCGGCTTGGCGTGATTATCAGTGCTTCTGAGAACAACTCGGCGAACCGGCGAGGTGTGCCAAACATCGCCCCGATGCGCTCGGCGTACTTCACTGCGTATTGCGGCTGCCGGTCGGCCGGGGGTACATCATCAACGTGCTCGGCGGTGCCGTTGATGCGGATGATGTCTCTGCCTATGTCGGTCACATCGAGCCCCAGGGTCACCTTGGGGTTCTCGCTGATGTTGCGCAGCTTCATCTTTTTCGGCTGGCTGTAGACGAGGATCGTCTCGTCGTCGCGCACCAGGAACCACACTGGCACGCTGTCCGGCTGGCCGTCCGGGCGAACTGTCGTCAGCCACGCCATCAGGTTGCTGTGCAGGCGAGCTTCGACGTGCTCGCGACGTTCGGCGGGCAGATGCTTGGTCAGGTTCACGGAGGTGATAACCAGCGGCAGGGTCGGAGTAGTCCCCCAATGCCGTCACGGCCTTCCGGCGACCACTGGCGGAACCCCGCGGATGGATCGCGACTTGGTCGCGACAGTGCAGGGCAGCCATGCCCGAGCACAGAACCAGCGGAGTTGGCAGCTTGGGCTGATGTTATGGGGGTTACCAGTCTTCGTCGGGCACGCCGTACCTGAAACCTCACAACGACAGATGCGGGCGATCGCGGATGACGGCGAGGCCGCATAACCATGCTGACTGCCGCATCCGAGTGTTCGCGCAGAGCGTAGGAGCGCGCACGCCGAGCCCGCCGTCGTGGGCTGTCATCTTGGGTCGGCGTCCGGGCCGTGCGCGGATTACGCATCCGGCGCGCATCGCTGCTCGAGATCAGGCCGGCATGTACCTCTCGAACCAGGTCACGAGCCGGGTCAGGTAGTCAGTGACGGCCGGGAACCGGCTGACGCCGTGTCCTTCCCCGGGGTAGATCACCAGTTCCGAGTCGACGCCATGACCGATCAGCGCCTGGTAGAACTCCCTGGCCTGGCCGGCCGGCGTGCACCGGTCCTTCGCGCCCGCCGTGAGCAGGGTCGGCGTCCTGGCCTTGCTCGCGTGCATAACCGGACTGCGTGTGTGCACCTGGTTGCCGATCTCCTCGGGATCGGCGTTGTCCAGGAACCACAGTCCCCAGCGGGGGATGTTGGTAGTGAACGTGAAGCTGTACCACTCAGTCACCGGCGAGCCGGCCACGGCGGCCTTGAATCTCTGGTCCTGGGTCACCAGCCAGGCCGACATGAACCCGCCGTAGCTGACGCCCATCGTGCCGATCCGCGCCGGGTCGGCGATCCCGCGCTCGATCATTGCGTCGATTCCGGACAGGTAGTCGTAGGTGTCCGCGCCGCCCATGTCGCCGACGACCGCGGCGGCGAACTCCTGACCTCGCCCGGAGCTACCGCGCGGGTTCGGGAGCAGGACGGCATATCCGCGGGAGACCAGCAGGGGCACCGCGTAGTCACGCATCGTCCAGCTTCGCTGGTAGGCCCCGATCGGCCCGCCGTGGACGTGCAAGACCAGCGGGAACGGCCCGGCTCCGGGAGGCGCGCACAGGACTCCTTCGATCGGCGTCCCGTCGGGTGCGCTCCAGCTGACGTTCGTCGCCGAGCCCGCGACCGATCGGATGTAGTCGGTGCCGGCATGGGCCAGGGAGGCCAGCACCTGGTCGGCGCCCGTGCCAACGATCGCGATCTCCTGCGGAAGGTCGTAGTCGTCCCGGATCACGACGACCCGGCCGTCGGACGTGAAGGCGCCGGCCGGGTAGAACCAGCTCGCCCACGACTGCGCGGATGCGACCAGTTCCTTGGCGGTGATCGTCTCCGGCAGGGGTCCCTCCCCGGCGTCGGCGATCCCGGCCACGCTGTCCAGATGGCGCTGGCCGATGTAGCCGAGCCGCGTTCCGTCGATCCACTGGACCGCGGTGACATCTGTCCCGGCGGTGTCTACGGCGCACCTGGTGCCGGCCACCAGGTCCAGCAGGATCAGGTCACCCGCCACGATCCACCGGTCGCTGCATACGGCCTGTACCACGGCGGCCCTCCTGCCGTCGGACGTCCCGGCAGGCAGCCCGAGCTGGACGTCACTGCGGAGCAGTTCGGTCACCTCACCCGTCGAGATGTCGAGCCGGCTGAGCACCGCGGAGTACCAGTCGTCCTCGCCGGGCTGCTCGCTGGTGATCGCCAGCACATGTCCGGGACCGGACCAGGCCGCCTCCCAGACGTTCAGCCCGTCGGGCGAGACCCTGGCGAGCTCGCCGGAGGCCAGGGTATAGAGCCACAGGCTGCGCCAGGCATCCTCCGGCGTCCCGGCTTCGACCTCCGGGTACCAGGACGGCAGCCCGGACTCGCCCGAGCCGGCCGTTCCCGATCCCTGCGCGTCAGCCATCTCGGCTCCGAGCCCGGCGACGCCCAGCAGGATCCGGGTGCCGTCCGGTGACCACGCGAGATACTCGACCGTGCCGGGGACGGTCGGCGCTGGCCTGGGCCTCGCCGAGCTGCCCGTCGGCCAGCAGGTAGAGCTGGAACACCTCAGCCTTGGCCCGGTCGGACAGGAAGGCCAGGGCTGACCCGTCCGGCGCGAACCGGGCAGCCTTGGCTGACCCGCCACCGGAAGTCAGCGCGCGCAGCGCGCCGTCCCGCACTTCGTACAGCGCCGTGCGTGGCAGCCCGTCGAGTTCGTCATAGACCGATCCGGTCACCACGATGCGGCTGGCGTCGGTCGTCGTGACAAGGTCGGTGACATGGTGCGGCTTGCCGAAAGCCGGCTCGTGCAGCCGCCGGACATGCTCGGCGACCGCGGCGTACTCAGGGGATTCCCGCAGGTCTTTGCGCATAGTCCGGGATGATCTCATGCGCCATGGGAGTACCGCTAGCGGCCATGCCTTCCCGGCCGACACGGGTCGCGGGAAGTCCCGCGCTGCCCGCCCGCCGGACTGTTGGCTCGGCTAGCTCGGCAGACATGACTGAACCTGCCCTCTGGACCAGGCACGAGGCTTCAAGGCGTAGCTCGCCGGCCGGATCTGTGCACGTCGTAGCCCAAGCCCGCAGGATGTTGACAGCAGTCCTCTACCTATGTAGAGTTTCCCGCCGTGGCGACACGTTCCGGGTTCTCGGCGCAGACGCGGTCGGTGCTGGCTGCGCTGTGTGACCAGCCGTCGCGGTGGCGGCACGGGTACGCGCTGGCGAAGCAGACCGGCCTGAAGTCGGGCACGCTGTACCCGATCTTGATCCGGCTGGCCGACCGGGGGCTGGTCGAGGCATGCTGGCAGGACGAGCCGCAGCCGGGCCGGCCGCGTAGGCACCTGTACCGGCTGACCGCCGAGGGGCTGGCCGCAGCCGCGCTGGCTGACGCGGCGAAACCAGAGGCCTGGCCGGGAGCGCGCGCGCCGCGCGCCGCGCCCGACGTGGTGGCGCGGGTGGTCCACCAGTGACAGGGCTGAGCCGGGTCGGCGCCGCAGCCCGGCGGGCTGCGATGCGGCTGGTGCCGGCCGGGCGGCGTGACTGGGTGGAGGCGGTCTGGGCCGAGGCGCCGGAGGTGCCGCCGGGACTGCGGCGGCTGGCGTGGCGCGCTGGCGGGGTGCGGCTGACAGCGAGGGAGGCGTTGATGCGACACAGGATCGGCAGCGCCCTACTGTTCGGGGCCGGAGCGGCGCTGGTGGCCTGGGCGGCGTGGCCGGGTCCGCCGGCCGGGTTCGCCGCCTCGGTCGACCGCGCCGACGTAGTCACCATGGTGCTGGTGCTGGGCGGGCTGCCGCTGCTGGCACGCCGGTTCTTCGGCGCGCCTCGCAGCGGCCGGGTAGCCAGGTTCCTGCGCGTCGGCACATGCGCCGCGATCCTGGCTCTGATACCGGCCAAGAACGTCGTCGAGCAGGTCCTTGACGTTCCGCCACGCGGGGGTACTGACCTGCGCTTGTACCGTCTCATCTCCGGCCCGGGCTTTGGCAATCACTGGGACAGCGAGATCCTCTTCCTGATCGTCATGGCACTGTATGCGGCTGCCATCCTCTGGCTGACCTCGCAGTGGTCACGGGTCGCCGCGGCCACGCTCGCCGCCGGCACCAGCGCGGGCATCGCTGCCTTCGTCGTCCTGTACGCGGTAGCGCCGCTTGGCCTCAGTAATGCCGCCACCAACCCGTGGCTGCCCGGTTCCGATGTCGATCCGATCGTCGTACTGGCGTGGATCCTGATGCTGTTCGCTCCGGTGGCGGCCGGAGTCGTCGCCTACCGGCGCCACACCGCGTCAGCCTCCGCCGGGCGGGCCGGAACCCGCCAGATCATCGCGGCGGGGCTTCTCACCAGCCTGGTCAGCGCGCTGCTTGTCACCGTTTCCGGCACGGGCACGATCGCGGCAATGCTCAAGGCAGCCTGGCTGCGAAACTGGCTTTACCACGGTCACCCGCTGGCCGGTGTCGGCGGGTTGCGCCTTCTGGTGCAGGGTGACCCGGGAGCCCTCGCCTTCAGCCATCAGATCACCGCCGCAGTTGATGCGCCCCCATTCCTCATCATCTGCGTGGTCTTCCCGTTGCTCGCGCTCGGACTGACCGGACTCGGAGCCCTGATCGTGCGGGGCAACGCTGCAGCAGGCCAGGCTGACCCGCCGCGAGGTAACGGCGGCCCGCTCAGCCCCGACGCGCTGCCGGATCCGCCAGAGGGCGCCCAGCTGGCCGGCTCTAACCGATGACGCCGGCGTAGCAGCGGGTCTGTTCAGACTTCACGAGCCAGGCCCGCGCGTCGAGCACGACGGCGCGTGGCCGGCCTGGCTGACGCTGCCGTCCCGGAACCGGACTGCGGCACGGGCCGACGCCAGCGCAGAAGACCATCGGCGCGCCTGCCGACCGCGGCAAGCGCGGCTCAATCGTTCTGAAAATCGTCGAACTGTCTTGGGATGTCGGCGCCGAATAAGTCGCGCGGCGGTGGGTAGCTGTCGGCCGTGGCTAGAGCGAGAACTGTAGCGGGGTATGCCATCCCCGGCATCATCGTGTTCTTCTTCTGGGTGGTGGTGGTCATTCTGGCCATCATCTTGCTGGCATTCATCGTGCACTGGGCCGGTGGCGGAGTACTCGACCTGAGGCTCGGTCACTTCATCCTGAACGTCGGCTTCACCTGACAGGCGACCACCGTCGGCGGCTGAAGCCCGAGGTGCGGGCAGCCTTGGCGATGCGTACCTGCTTCCAGGGCCGTCCGTGCTGACTACGATAAGCGTTTTGCGACGCGAGGTATCTCAGCCGCCTGGAGATAAACGGTGTTGCCGAGCCCGCGAGCTGTCAGGAACCCCAGACCACCGCGGCCGCGGTTGCAGATATTCCGCGGGACGCCGGGCGCGTGCAAGAGCCTGATCCGGACGCGATAGCCGGGTGTTTCGGTCGCTCCTTGCGCCGCGCCGGACTTGGCCCATTTACGGGCTGCCCATCGGCCCAAGGCGCCACTTCCAGCCCGTATACCTGGACCGGCGAGCTCATCGGTAGCGGTGGTTTTAGGCCCGCTCATCGAGGCCGGGCGGGTGGCGACGTAATCAAGTTTGAACGCCGCTGGGCAACCCGAGGCCGCTGCGCGTTGGGTCGAAGTGCTGTTGCTACGCGCGCTTCACAAGGGGAGCCCCGCAGTCGAGAAGAAGGTCGCCGAGCTGGTGAAGGCTGCGATCCCCGGACCGTTGCCACGATCGTCGCGGGCCGCGCGTGACAGTCGGTTAGCGGCTTCGGACGGGTCCGCTCAGCACCCGCCGTCACGATCCTGCAACACACGGAGCGCTCTCTCGCATCCAGGCACGCGTGAAGCGCGGGCACCTCGGCGGCGTCATGACGCGCACCCGGCAGAACTGTACGCTGCCGGCAACTCCTCAGCTCGGCTGCCTCTAGCCAGGGCGTCGCCGTAGAAAGCGCGACGTCTCCACTTCGCCAACCGCCGAAGAACCCGGCTGGGTGCAGTGTCGAATAAACTCGACGCCCTGATCAGCCTGGCGGTGACACGGGCGCAGCTCACGAACCTCCTCGGCGACAACGCACTGTTTGCCGCACCGAGCAACCCGCAGGTCATCCAAGATGTCCAAGCACTCAGTGCTGACGCATCTGGTCAACTGATACCTGGACACAACTCCCGCCTGGAAGTCTCCACGCGTATATACGGCATTAGGAACAGGATCGGCGCATGAAGGAAGGAGGCGACTGCCATGCTCCGTGATCGTCGGTTCGCAGCGAGTGACCGCTTCGGAGAGCTGCGATGTCCCCGAGTCCTGGAGCGGCCACTCAAGGGTGACGACGCGACGCGGCCGATGGCCGACCGTGCCGAGCGGTTCCTGCGCCAGCACATGCCCAAGCTCTGGCTGCTCGACGCCGCAGCGCTTCAACTCGGCTCGCTCGACCCGTCCGCCCGGCCGCTGGTAGCCAGCCTGGTGCTTGTCGGCACGAGGCTCAACCGGATCGCCGAGGACTTTGCCTCGTGGACGGGCCGCCCGCTGACCGACCGGCGCTACATGTGGAAGATCGAGTACTGATGGATGTCATCGCGATCGGTGACAACATGAGCGACTGCTACCTGACGATCGGCCAGGTGTTCCCCGGCGGGAACGCGGTCAACGTCGCGGTCGCGGTGGCCCGGTCGGGGGGCAGCAGCGCGTACGTCGGGGTGGTCGGCGATGACGCCCGCGGTCGGCTGCTGATGGACTCGCTGGCCGCGGAGCGGGTGGACACCCGGCGGCTCAGCGTCGCGCCGGGGCCTACCGCCTGCTGCCAGGTCATGCATGCCGACGGGGAACGCTGTTCGGACCGCGGCAGCGCGGCGTGGCGCTGTTCCAGCCCACCGAGGATGACCTCGCCTTCGCGGCCACGGCCAGCATCATTCACTCGACGTACTGCAGCGGCCTGGAGGACGTGCTGCCTGAGCTGGCTCGCCGCGGCCGGGTGTCATTCGATTTCAGCGACCACCTAGGACGACGGATACGCCGATGACCTGCTGCCGTTCGTGCACGTGGCGGAGTTTTCCGCGGCCGCGCTCGACGACCGGGACTGCGCGGAGCTGGCGCGCTGGGCAGCCGCCCGCGGGCCTGCTTATGTCCTGGTGACCAGGGGCAGCAAGGGCGCGATGCTCTTCGATGGCGCGGTCAGTGTCAGCGTGAGCGCCGCGCCATCCATGGTGATCGACTCGCTCGGCGCGGGCGACTCGTTCATCGGCCGCGCACTGCACGGCCTGATCCACGGCGAGCCGACTCAGGTGCTGCTGGCGGCAAGCGCCCGCGCGGCGGCACGGACCTGCTCGACCTGGGGGGCCTACGGGCATGGGGTGCACGTGTCCACCTTTGCGGCGGCCACGGCGAGGCTGTTGCCGTCGCACTCATTCCGGAATCCCGGTTCCGGGCAGCCCTGATGAATGAAGGTGAAGAGCATGCCAGGTGCGACTGTCCGCAGACCGGCCGCGGTGCGGAAGGCTTGGCAGGGCGCGCCGCGAAGTCGGGCCGCCGACGGCTGCGATACCTGCTCGGCGGGCAGCATGAGGTCGACCCGCGTGGAGTTCGCTCGCGGATGTGGAGGCCTGGGGGTGTGGGTAGTCTGCGGCTATGACTGATCGCGCGCCCTTTGGCCGGACCGGGCATGAGAGCAGTCGTGTCATCTTCGGCGCGGCGGCGCTGGGGTCAATGCGGCAGGAGCGCGCCGACCAGGTCCTTGCGACGCTGCTGGAGTTCGGCGTCAACCACATCGACACGGCGGCGTCCTATGGCGATTCAGAACTTCGGATCGCGCCATGGATGGCAGAGCACAGGGGACGGTTCTTCCTCGCCACCAAGACGGGAGAGCGTTCGGGCGATGGCGCGCGCGCCAGTCTCGAGCTCTCGCTGACCCGCCTCGGCGTCGACTCCGTTGATCTCATCCAGCTCCACAATCTCGTCGAGCCGGACGAATGGGAGTTGGCCCACGGCCCAGGTGGCGCGGTCGAGGCCTTGTCCCGTGCCCGGGACGAGGGGCTCGCCAGGTTCATCGGCGTGACCGGGCACGGACTGCGGATTGCGGGCATGCACCTGCGGAGCCTGGAGCGGTTCGACTTCAGCTCGGTGCTGCTTGCCGTACAACTACACGTTGATGTCTGATGACCGCTACCGGGCTGACATGGAAGCGCTGCTCGGGGTGTGCGAGCAGCGCGGCGTGGCGGTCCAGACGATCAAGTCGGTCGCGCGTCGGCGCTGGCCGGAAGGAGCGGGGCCGCAGTTCAGCTGGTATGAGCCACTGGCCGACGGCGGCGCGCTGGTTCGGGCAGTGCGTTACGTCCTTGGCCGCCCTGGCCTCTTCCTCAACTCATCGAGCGACGCCCGCCTCCTCAGGCCAACCCTGGAGGCCGCCACTGCCGGCGCCCCGGCTCCGACAGACGAGGAGATGGCCGCCGACGTCGAGCGGCACGAGATCGAGCCGCTGTTCGACGGCGCGGGGCTGGAGCGGATCTAGGCGCTTGAGCCCGAGAGAAACGGCCAGTACGACGACGAGAACGCGCTGATCGGCCACCGGCGGCGCGAGACCGTCGTCTCCTGGATCGCGGTCATCGCGTTCGGGGAACTGCCCGTCGGCGAGCAGGCCGGAACCGCGAGCCGCATCCCGCAGCCTCGCCTAGGCGCATCGGCTGCCGAAGCCGAAACAACCGGCGCGCTAGTGTCGCACTGTCGTCCCGCGGGGACCGGCGCCTCGCGCGAACGCCAAAAGCTAGCGCGCTCCCAGCGGCAGATGTGGATTTCCCTCCGACTAGCAGGCCGACGAGAAAGTGGCTATACTTCTAGCCATGTCAGTGACTGAGCAGATGTCCCTCGCCGACGTCAAGAACAGGCTCTCGGAGGTGGTGGACCGGTTGGAACGCGAGCACGGCAGGGTCGTGATCACTAAGCACGGCCATCCTGCTGCCGTCGTCATCAGCGTCGAGGACCTGGAGTCGCTGGAGGAAACGCTCGACATCATGGACAACGCCACACTTCTGGCTGACATTCGCGAGAGCCTGACCGAGCTGGCTAGCACCGAGGCCGAGCTGCTAACGAAGAACCAAGCCCTGCGGCTCATCTCTGGCCAGTGACCGGGAGCGCCTTCGCGATCGCCTGGACCGCCGCGTCGCGCCGGGCGCTGACCAGGCTCCCCGAGAAAGCCGCGAGGGCAGTCGTGGAGTTCCTGTACGGGTCCATGGCCGAGAACCCGCACCGGGTCGGCAAGCCGCTCAAACTCGGCCTTGAAGGTCTGCATAGCGCCCGCCGCGGCGACTACCGCGTGATCTACCGCATTGACGACCACCAGCGGCAAATCATCGTCGTGGCCATCGAGCACCGCTCCGACATCTACCGGCCCCGGCAATTCTGACGGCAAGCACAACGGCAAGAGCGCGCATCCCTACGGCCGGGCGGTCACGAATAGTTGCTGTCGTGGTCACTGGGCAGCGGCGGCATGCACGGCCGCGGCTATGCGCGGCTTGCCAGGACATGATGCGATTGCCGTGATAGGCGCGGAACTGGCGGGTCTGCGCGCGTGCAGGCGACTGTCGACCCTTGCTGGTTTGAGGGACCCCCCGGCCGTGGGCCGGCGGGTCGGGCAGGCGCACCGGGAGACGCATGTCGACTCCAGATCCCCGTGCCGCCCGCACTCCCTCGGTGAACCGCTGGTCGATTGGCAGGAACTGCGGCTAGCGTTAGCGGACGATGCGCAGCGCGAGCTTGCGGTTGCCGGCGTTCTGCCCGACCAGCGCGAACCACAGCGGCAGCAGGGCATCGACGGTCGCCGTTGCGCTCGCGTCGCCGACGAAGGCCGGCTCGAGCCCGACGGCGCCGATGAGTTCCTCGGCCGCCGCCCGCGCCTCGGGATCGGCGGCGAAGAAAAGGTTCGCGCCGGGCACCGGGTCGGCGAAGTTCTCCCAGCCCAGCGAGTTGAACGCGCGCACATACCGGGCTGATGGCGCGGCGGCTGCGATCAGCGCCCGGCTGTCGAACTCCGGCGCGCCCATCCGGTTGACCGCGTCGATCACCACTTTGCCCGCGAGCGCCGCGCCGTGCTCGTTCACGACGTCTGGCACAGCCTGGCCGGGGACGGCCAACAGCACCGCGTCCGCGTCCTTCAGCGCGTCGCCGATGCTTCGTGCCGGCGCCCCGCCTGGGCCCTCGCCAGAGCCGTCCCGGGCTCCGTAGACCACGTCGTGCCCGGCCGCGCGCCACTTGCTCCCGAGTGTTCCGCCGATGTTGCCCTTACCGATCACCGCTATCCTCATGCCCGCCAGCAACCAGTGTGCCGCCCGTCTCATTCCCGTGCCGCGCCACGGCAGCGGGCGCGGTAGGGGTGTTGGGCCTAGCGGCAGCCAGGCACCCAGCACGCTAGAACCGCAGTTCGGTACACGAATACCGGCGACCATCCGGCTGGCTTCAGCCGTCCGTAAAGACCATTCGGCGCGGATGGGTGGACATCCGCTCGCTGGCTGACTAGGACGTCGCGCTTGGCCTGGACAGCGACGACGTGCTTGCCTCAGCGTCAGGCGCAATAACGGCTGGAGGGCCAGGTCCGTATTCGTCGGACCTGGCCCTCCAGGTGTGCCATAAGGCTTAACGCGGCGTCGCCTCTGCGCCAGGGCGCTAGGCGTACGGGTTGCAACGGTGCAACCAATCCCGCAAGTGGTGAATGGGGTGGTGGGGCTTGTGCGAATGACGGGTGAACATCTCGATCACTTCCTTGCTAGATGCACTCCCTATGTCATTCCTCTAGCCTGCACCGGCCGATCCCCGATGCAAGAGGCGAACGTCCCCCCGGGTCCTGACGAAGGTTAGGTTCCGGTCGGCGAGCAGGCTCAGCTGTCGCCCCACCTGCTGACGTTCAAGGTGACGAAGGCGTCGCAGCCAGGCGGAGGAGCTGGCGTGAGCGTCGTCGCCGGGCACGGGTTCAGGATCAGCGGTGGCCGCGGCCTCTGGTTGAAGTTGAAGTCCCGCAGGATGTTGCCGGCTATCTGGTCCCGGATGACACGCCGCCGGTCCGGGCGGCCATCGGTCCTGGGATTGAGCCGCGCGCCGGAGAGGAAATCGTCCTCGATGAACCTGAGGTAGGAGTCGGATGACAGCCGCTGATGGTCGATGAACCCGCGCCGGGCATACGGGCTGATGACTAGCGCGGGTACCCGGATACCGTAGCCGAGCGGATCGACTCTCGGCGGCACCACATTGTCGTAAAAACCGCCCCAGTCGTCCCAGGTCAGGAAGATGGCGCTGGAGTCCCAGTCCGGGCCACGCATGACCGCGTTGATGATCCGGGTGACGTAGGCCTGCCCCCGGCTGACAAGGGCCGGCGGATGCTCGCTATCGGCGGGCTCCGGCACGATCCAGGAGACCGCAGGAAGCGTGCCAGTGCTGGCCTGGTTCATGAACGTGGTCAAGGGCTGAATGTTGGCTTCCTGGTGGTCCTGCCTGACGTCGGTGAAGCCCGGCAGCGGGTTCCAGTCATCCGGCACGCCTGGCCCGCTGCCGCCCTGCTGGGCGCCGTGGTCAAGGTAGCAGCCCCAGCTCACGTGGTGCCCGTGCAGCAACCAGGTCAGGTCGGTCCAGGCGAACGGCCGCGGGTTGGCCGTGGACCTGCTCCTGGGATAGGCGGTGCCGATGCAGCTCATCGGATTCGCGGTCCTGCAATTGGCTGACCAGGCGGACATCATGGCCAGGTGGGCGGGCAGGCTCCAGGAACGATTGGACTCAAACATGTGGTCGTCGAGCACGAAGTGCTTCGCGTAGGCCCAGTAGTTAGGGATGTCGGACTGAACGTGGTAACCCATCACATCGGTATTGCAGGCGCTGCCGCTCGCGCAGAAGAAGATCTCGGCTTCCTTGACGAAGCCGTTCATCTTGCCGCCGCTGACGTCGGCGAAGCTGTGATTATTCGAGTGCGGGCCACCAACGTTGCTGTCGGCGTGATCGACGTACGGCCGGGCGCAGTGGTGTTGCAGCGGATCGGGAATGCACGCGTGCTTCGGCAGGCCGTCTGCACCCGGGTAAGTGCCGAAGTACGAGTCGAAGGACCGGTTCTCCTGCATGATCACGATGACATGCCGGATCTTGTGGATGCCGTGCAGCCGCAGCGCTGATGCGCCCTCTGACGGCGCGCTGACGCCGAGCATCACGCGCGCCACCGACAGGACGATGGCAACCGTTACAGCTAGCAGAGCAAGTCTCATGCAGACTCCAGAGCCTTGACGATACGCTTCTAGCCCGCAGTTCGCCTCGTCCGCGCCTCGGAGCTTGCCGTGAACGATCTGGCCGGCGCAGGTGCCCGTGAGTGGCGCACCACGCCAACTAGCCTGAAACAGGCGTGGAGCGGTTGGCCGCCGTTCCGAGAGGGGCACGGCGGCCAGTTAGCCCGATCGCCCGGAACTGTCGGACGGCGGCGATACCCTCGCTCCCTGCGCATCCAGACCCATCATGGACATGCGCAACGCCGGGAGGCAGTTAGCCCAGCCGAGGGCAGGCAGCGCGAGAGGCAGGCGCTAGCCGTGCAGGTCTACCTCCACAGGGTCGTCCCTGCGGCCCCGCCGACCGCGCACGCCGTGCGGGGCCTCGGCATCGGCGGGCGCCACCAGTGATTCCATCCAGCCTTGGTGCCGATCACAGGCCGTACCGCGGCACTCGCCAGCTTTGGCGCGTCGCTGTACGCAGCGGGCCGGATCACATACGCCCTGTCTAGAGGTTCAATTGGGTCCTGAACGGGCTTGTCCGCATAGCCGGAATCGCGATCGAGGGATACATTCCCTACCAGGGATTCCTCGGCAGCGAGATCTCGCTGCCGTTCAAGAGGGGAAGCAGCAGCATCGTGTGGTTCTCGCTGGCGTCCGAGGTATAGGCAGCGGTGGTGGGCGAAACGCAACCGGCGGCCGCGGGTCAGCGATCTACCGCCGAGGGGACGATAGCGGTCCCTGGCGGACGCGTCTGGTACCAGATCGTTGAACCCGACCGGACGAGGACACCAATCCTCTGCCTGCACGGCGGCCCCGGCCTGCCGCACGATTACTTGGAGGGCCTTAGCGACCTCGCCCAGAGCAGGCCCGTCATCTTCTACGATCAGCTCGGCTGCGGCCGTTCTGACCGGCCGGACGATGAATCCTTGTGGACCGTCGACAGGTTCGTCGAGGAGCTGGCCACAGTCAGGCAAGTGCTCGGCCTGGACCGCCTGCATCTATTCGGCAACTCATGGGGTGGCTGGCTTGCGCTGCAGTACACCCTCGACCAGCGTCCGGAACTGGCGAGCCTGATCCTCAGCAGTTCGCCACCAAGCGTCCCCCGCTGGATCGCCGACTGCGCGGTTCTTCGCGCTGCCCTCGATGAGCCGGTTCGCGACGTGCTCGACAGGCACGAGGCGGCGGGCTACTTCTCCTGCCCGGAGTACCAAGGGGCCATCGCGCAGTTCTACCGCCGGCATGTGTGCACAACGGACCCATGGCCGGACTGCCTAGAGCGAACCTTCGCGGGTGCTGGCACCGACGTGTACACGGCGATGTGGGGTCCGAGCGAGTTCGGTCCGGTCACTGGCCGGCTCCGCCACTGGGACGTTACGAACCGGCTCCAGGAAATCCGCGTGCCAACGCTTATCACCGGCGGCCGACACGATGAGGCGCGTCCGGAACATCTCAAGGTACTGGCCGACGGGATCAGCGATAGCGAACTCGTGATCTTCGAGAACAGCTCACATACGGCATTCATCGAGGAGCACACGCACTACATTGAAGTAATCGACGACTTTCTGTCCCGCGTCGATGCTGCTGCTAGCGGCAAGTAGCGCTCCTGCTCAGGCAACGTAGCCGCCAACCAGCTGAGCGATGGCCTCAGGGCGGGTCACAAACGGCGAGCGGTCTGTCGGCCACTCGACCAGCTCGTCGGCCCGCACCGCCATCTTCCGCTGCGCATCGACCGTCGACCGCACGCCGAGCCGCCGCAGTTCAGCAACCACTCCGTCCCGGCACCACGCCCATGCCACGCGCCGTGCACGAGCACAACCTCAGACATCAGGCAGTACCTCCATCGAGGGAAGCATGGAAGTTTGGTGTCGTGATCACGGACACCAGACTTCCATGGGTTCGAGCCGCGCCGCCTGCACACCGCGCCGCGCCTCGTCAGCCGGGCAGCCCGACAGGCTCGGCAGTCACGGCGATCTCGGCCATCAGCTCGATGGCGACCGCCTGGCCAGTACCGACGTGCAGTCCGGTGATGCCGCTGTCCGCCCACGGACGGAACCGCTCGCGGATGCGCTTCGCCGTCCCGACGAGCGCCTGCTCGTCAACGAACTCGTCGGGCACCGCGTCTGCCGCCTCCTGCTTGCGTCCGGCCCGGAACAACTCCTCGATCCTCGCAGCCGCGTCGGCATAACCGAGATGCTCCATCGCCTGCTTGTGGAAGTTCATAGTCGGGTGACCCATCCCGCCGACATACAGCGCGATTCCGGGCTTCACGGCCACCAGCGCAGCCTTCACATCGTCGGTGAGGGTGACCCCGACAAGGGCCTCGAACGAAAAGCCGTCCCACGACTTCCCGTTCCCAGCCCGCTGGAAGCCTTCCTCGATGCGCTGCCGGAACCGCGGCATCTCCCTGGGGACGAACCGTAGCGGCAGGACGCCATCGCAGATCTCCCCGCACAGCCGCAGCATCGAGTCGCCGCCGCTCCCCAGCACGATCGGAATGTCATGCGACGGGTGCAGGATCGAGCGCAATGGCTTGCCCAGGCCCGTCGATCCCTCCCCCCGAAACGGCAGCGAGATTTCCCTGCCCTCGTGCTCCACCGGGCCTTCCCGCCGGAAGATCTTCCGCATGATCTCTACGTAGTCGCGCACCCGCCAGTACGGCTTCCCCCACGGCTGGCCATACCAGCCCTCGACAATCTGCGGTCCCGACACCCCGAGTCCGACGATCATCCGTCCGCCGCCGGCGAGAGCGTCGATCGTCATCGCCTGCATCGCGCACATCGCTGGAGTCCGGCCAGCCAGCTGCGCGATGGCGGTGCCCAGGCGGATGCGCGAAGTCTGCGCGGCGATCCAGGCGAGCGGTGTCATCGCATCCGAGCCGTAGGCTTCCGACGTCCACACCGAGTCGTAACCGAGCTTCTCGGCCTGCTTGACCAGGTCAATCGGGAAGTTCACCTGGGCACCGGAGTAGCCCAACATCAGCCCGAGCTTCATTACTCGTCCTTTCCGTCGGTCACGATCTCAGCAACGGCCGCGGCTCGCCTGGCCGCGACCTGGCGCGGATAACTTTGAACGCGCATGCCCATGGTCTCCCATGCCGCTTTAAGCCGGCCTTGATCGCCATGAGCCGACCGGCGTCGATGGTTTATGTCCTCCCGATCAATTGCTCCTTCACTTCCGCTATGCAAGGATTCAGCGGGTATGCCCCTGATGGTCCAGGGCCCTCGCGCGGGGGAAGGGACGTCTGTGATGACACGCCGGTTCAGAGCTGGCCGGAGGCTAGCAACGCCTTTCGCGGTGGTTGCGGTGGTTGCCCTGGGCGCGCTGGCGTTCGTGCCGCCTGCGCTGTCGGCGGCGGTCCCGGCGCAGAGATCAGCGGTTAGCTCTGGGGGCTGGACCGCGGCGCGATTGCCGCTGCCGGTAGGCGGAGCAACGAATTCATTCCAGCCGCTGGCGATCTCGTGCGCGTCGACGACACAGTGCGCGGGCGGCGGACGATACAGGAGCACGACTGGGCAATCGCTAGGCGCATTGGTGACGTTGTCTGGCAAGTCATGGTTCGCTGACAGCGCGCCGCTGCCGGCAGGCGCTGCCGCTAATCCGGAGGCTGCTGTAGCGAGCGTTTCGTGCCCGACTGCGGGCGCGTGCTTCGCCGGCGGCGAATACCGAACCGGGTCTGGCAGCGACCAGGCGATGGTGCTGGCTTGGGCAGCGGGGACGTGGTCAGCAATCACGGCGCCGCTGCCAGCGAACGCCAGCCCTAACCCGGACGCTGCCGTCTACGCGATGACGTGCCGGTCGCCATCCTGGTGCATCGCGGTCGGCCAGTACGGCTCCTACCCCGATCAGTATGGGCTGATCCTCAAGCGGTCGGGTAACAAGTGGACTCCGGCTGCCGCTCCCGTGCCAGCCGGGTCCGAGGCCGTCGCTTCCCTGGACGCCGTGGCGTGCGCGTCGGTGACGCGGTGCTTCGCAGCCGGATGGCAGGACGCTGGCCAGCAGCCTCTGATGTTGACCTGGTCCGGAAAGAAGTGGACGGTAGCGAAGATCGCGCTGCCGGCGCATGCAGCCGCTAACCCCCAGGCCATGGTGAAAGGCATCGCCTGTCCCAGCCTGACCCGGTGCGTCGCCGTCGGCTACTACCAGGACGCCCACGGCAGGCAGGAAGGAATGTTGCTCACGTGGTCCGGAAAGAGCTGGACTACGCGTCAGGCACCGCTCCCCGCAAATGGCGGACCCAACCCCTGGGTTGACCTGAACGCCGTTTCGTGCCCCAGTTCATCGCGCTGCACGGTCGGTGGCGGTTATGAGAACGCCGCAAGCACGCCGCTGGGGCTGCTCCTGACCTGGTCGGGTAGCAGCTGGAAGGCAACCGAGGCGCCGACGATCGCGTACAACATTTATGGCGTCTCGTGTCCCTCGGTCACCCGGTGCTTCGCCATCAGCTGGGGAATCGGCCGTCCTGTCATCCTGACTGGACCGTGACCCGCTGTCCGAGCTGACGGCCAGCAGGTTCCCGCCGCACCCGCGACCACCAGCGCACGGGGGGCCTGGCGGCCTAACGCCGCGCGGGAGCGGTGCATGGCGTGACGCCGTCTGCTACCGCACTAACGACTGCTGCGCTGCGGGCGACGCTGGAGGCGGTAGTGATGCAGGCTGCCCTTGACGAGCACCGTCGTAACGAGCGACCTGCCGACATGCGACTGGTCGCCGGAGACCGGGATATCACGGTCGCGGTTATCTAAGGCGCGGTCCGCACATCAGGCACGCAACGTAGCACCGGCCTGTCTCGGTCTGGCGTGACCAGCCCGATGTCCGCGAGGTCGGCAGCGCTCGCCCAGTAGCGCCAGTGAGCTGGGCTCCTGGAGATAGCAGCGCTCACCTCGGCGGCGCAGCGAGCGAATGCGGCCGCCAGGTCCCCTTCCACCAGCAACGGTGCGGAGATCTCCAGCACCTGATGGCGGTAGTCAGCCGAGCGGTACAGGAATCCCATGAGCACCGGCGCGCCGGTTAGCTGGGCGAGGGCCACAGCTCCTGGCAGGAGGCTGACCCGGCCTCCGAGGAAGGGAACCTCCACGGTGCGGGCCTGGTCGCCCTCCAGCGGTGGCGCGTCGATCGTGAGCGTCAGTACCTCATTAGCACGAATTACCGCAGCTGCCCGAGCCGCAACGTCGAACCGGCCACGCCATGGCTCGATGTTCGGCCGCTTCCGGTGGCGCCGTAGCGGCCTGGCATAGACCAGGTCCCAGAACCGGCGTTCGGCGGATGACAGGTTAGCGGTGTAGTTGTGCTGCCAGCGGCCGATGGTGGTGACCGGGTAGCCGCTGGCGCCCAGCATCGAAAAGGCGCTGTCGAAAGAGCCGAAGTGGGCGGAGCAAAGGATGGCTCCCTTGCCAGCGGCTAGTGCCGCCTCGAGGTGCTCCCGGCCGTGGATGTCGACCAGCCGCCGCAGCGGCTGAGCCCTGCGCCGCAGCCGCATCACGTCGACCGCCTCGCAGGAGGCGAGCCGGAACCAGTCCTTAGTCACCTGCTGCGCCGCCTCCGGGCTGAGATGGTTCCCGAGCACCCGACGCAGGTTGCGTGCCAGCTCGGTGCGCTTGGCGGCCTGGCGCCGGAAGAGCCAGTCGCCGCGCCAGCATGCAATGCGGTAGCCGGCAGCTGCTGGCAGCCGCGCCAGTATCGGCGCGCCGGCCGTCCAGTACGCCGCGCCTTCTACCGTGCGCAGCAACCTCTCCGCGCGGCCGTCATCCATGGGCAGCCAGTTTCTCGGGCTCCCGGCCGCGTAGGTAGGTGCAGATACTGGTCACGCTGTCAAAATTCTCCGGGAGCAGGTCCGCGTCGCCGATCGTGATCCCGAAGCGCCCTTCCAGGAAGACCACTAGTTGCAGGAGGCTCAACGAATCGATGATGCCGCTCTCCAGCAGCGATGTCTCGTCTGCGACGGGCGGCAGCGCCGGGTCCCGGACGAGTTCCTGGCTGATGAACTCCTTGATGACCGTCTCCATGCGGGCACCTTTCTTCCGTATTTATCGATTAATGCGGTGTTGCGTTGGCTATCGCGGGATCGGCCCGGCGGGGCTGCTCGCGGGCAAGGCCGACCCGGTCGACCTTGCCGGTCGAGGTTCTCGGCAGCCCTTCCCGGAACTCGACGATCTCCGGCACCATGTAGCTCGGCAGCCACTGCCGGCAATGGTCGAGCACGTTCTCGCGGGTGAGCTTGGCTGCGTCGGCCGCGGTTACTACCGCCCGGAGGCGGCTGCCGAGCAGCTCGTCCGGCATCAGCAGCACCGCCGCCTCCCGGACAGCCGGATGCCGGTACAGTGCGGCCTCCACCTCGCCCAGCTCCACCCGGCAGCCGCGAACCTTCACCATGCTGTCCCGCCGACCGAGATAGGCGTAGTTCCCGTCCGGGTCCAGGGTCACCAAATCACCGGTCCTGTACACGAGCTCGTCGTACTCGGCCCGGAACGGGCTGGGGACCAGCGCCGCACGGGTCTTGGCCGGCTGTCCCCAGTACCCGCGCATCAGCGAGGGACCCCGCACGTACAGTTCGCCCACCTCGCCGGGCCGGGAGACCCGCCGTCCTTCCGCGGTGACGGCGAACACCTCGGTGTTGGCGCAGGCCTTGCCGATGGGGACGGGCCCCGCGTCAGCCCCGCCCGGGGGCACCTCGAACGCCGTGCACACGTTGGTCTCGGTCGGCCCGTACCAGTTGAGGTAGCGGGGGTGCGGCAGCTCGGCCATCAGCTGGGTGAGGTACCTGGGAGGGAACACCTCACCGGCGAAGATGACCGCCCGCAAGCGTGACAGGTCAAACTTCGACAAACTGCCGTAGCACGCCAGCAGTGTGAGGACCGAGGGCACCGAATACCAAACCGAGATCCGCTCCCTGTCCAGCCACCGCGCGATCGATACAGGGAACGTGGTCGTTCCGTCGGGCAGCACAGCGAGGCACGCACCGGCCAGGCATGAGGCGAAGATGTCGAAGACCGAGAGGTCGAAGTGGAGCGGCGCCGGGCTGCAGACGCGGTCCTCCTCGCTGAGTCCAGCTGCGGCTGCTGCCCACTGGACAAACGAGAGCGAGTTGCGGTGGGAGATCATCACGCCCTTCGGCGCGCCGGTCGATCCTGAGGTGTACAGGATGTACGCGAGGTCGGTCTCGATCGCCCGTTCCTCCGCTAGCGGCTCTCCTGATTCCGCGGCCACCGCGATCGATGGCAGGATGACCGTGTCTGGGGCCTGGTCAACGGCGCCTTCCCCGCCTTCGGAGCGGCCGGGAACGCTCGTCACCAACACGCCGCGAGGCCGCTGAACGCCACCGACAAGGACGGCAGCACGGGAAGCCCTCACCTCGTCCGCAATGATCACGGCGGTGCCGCTATCCCTTACGACATAGCTGAGCCGCTGAACGGGTGCCTTGGGGTCAAGGGGCACGTAGCAGGCCCCGGCCTTCAGCACCCCGTATATCCCGATCACCGAGGCGGCCGACTTGGGTGCGAGTACTCCGACCCGGTCGCCGGGGGCCACACCCAGGCGCTGCAGCGCCCTGGCCACCTTGTTGCTCAGCTGGTCCAGCTCCCGGTAGCTGAGCACCCGGCCGCCAGCCGCTACCGCAGGCCGCTGCGGCTGCTGTGCCGCCGCTTCGGTCAGCAGTCCATGGAGCAAGTACGCCATCACGCTTCCTTCTCGCCTGCCCTCCCGATGACGGCTCGGCAGGCCGGGGGTTTCATAGCCCCAGCATCCGAGCGAGTATCACTCGCTGGATCTCCGAGGTTCCCGAGTAGATGGTGCCGGCGATCGCGTCCCGGAGATCGCGCTCAATCCCCGAGTCCTTCAGATAACCCCAGGCGCCGTGGGTCTGGATCGCGTCCTGGCTGGAGCGGACCCATGCTTCGCTGGTGAAGAGCTTCGCGGCGGCCGCCTCCGCTGGCGCAGACTTGCCCTGCTCCTTGAGCCATGCGACCCGGTAGATCAGCAGCTTGGCGGCCTCAAGCCGGACGTACATGTCGGCCAGCTTCCCGGCCACGCTCTGGAATTTCCCGATGGGCTGGCCGAACTGCTCGCGTGAGCGGGCGTACTCCACACACGCCTCAAGCTGCCGCCGCATCGCGCCGACGGCGCTGGCGAAAAGGCAACTCCGTTCCCATTCCATCGACGAATTGAAGATGGCCATTCCCGCACCTTCCGGCCCCAGCCGGTTCTCCGCGGGAACGAGGCAGTCGGTCAGCGTTACTTCGCCCATCGGCGAGGTCCGCAAGCCCATCTTCTCGAAGCCGTTGCTTACGTGGAGTCCCGGCGTCGCGGCGTCGACGAGGAAGGCGGAGAGGCCGGCGAGGCCAGGGCGGTCCTGCACCGCGGCGTAGACCAGGAAAACATCGGCGACGGGGGCGTTGGTGATGTACTGCTTGGTCCCGTTCAGAAGGTACTGGTCACCATGCCGCTCGGCGCGGGTGCGCATGTGCAGCGCGTCGGACCCGGACTCTGGCTCGGTCATCGCGTGTCCGCCGATGACTTCCCCCGACACCAGTCCTGGCAGGTACGCCTGTTGCAGTGCGGGTGTGCCAAAAATGACCAGCGGCAGCTCCACGCTCCACATCTGCGCGTTAAGCGAGAACAGCAGCCCGTTGTCATGGCACCCGTATCCCAGCGCCTCCATGACGAGGGTCGCCGTGAGGACATCGCTGTCGGCGCCCCCTAGTTCGGCAGGAACGGGCAGGCCCTGGATGCCGAACTTGGCGCACGCCTGCCACGCCTCCCGCGGGAATTCGGCCGTGTCGTCGCGCCTCGCCAGATGGTCATTGAGTTCGCGCCGTGCGAAGGCAGTCGCCGCCTCCATCAGTTCGTGCTGCTCGGCGCTCAGCGAGAAGTCCACTCCGACTCCTTCGCCTTGCTGCTGCCTCTTCCGTCGGCCATGGCTGGCACTCGCGATGGCCGCCCGATCCGGGACACGGCATCCGCGGCCGCCCGCCACCGGCCGGCCGGGCGCACGGCGAGGCGGAGCGCGGCAGCGTGCGCCTGTGCCTCCGTTTGGTCCCTCAGCGGAGGCAGCGGGCCGAAGTCCTGATAGTGATGCGCGAGCGCACGGGAGAGCAGGTGATCGGCCAGCCACGGGTTCTTTGGCAGCACCGGGCCGTGCAGGTAGGTGGCATACACCTCCCGGTAGCGGGCGCCTTCGGTGCCGTCCTCCCCGTTGTTGCCAGCCCCGGCGAGCACGTGCCCGAGCGGCTTGGCGTCGCCGCCCAGGTAGGTGCGCCCGCTGTGGTTCTCGAATCCCGCAAGCTGGTGCTGGGTGCCGGACCCCAGATCGCACTGCGCAGCCACGTGGCCGATGAATCGCGTCGGGCCGCCGTTAGTGACCGCATCCAGCACGCCGATTCCCTGTATCTCGGGTCCATTCACCGGGGTGTAGTACCGGGCCAGGAGCTGGTAGCCGGCGCACACCGCGAGCACGACGGCATCAGCCTCGATCGCCTCCCGCAGCGGGCTGGCCTTCGCCGCGAGGTCCTGTGCTGCTGCTGTCATCTCGCGGTCCTGACCGCCGTGCAGCAGGATCAGGTCGGACTTGGCGAAGTCAGGGACCACTCCCACGTCTGCCTCGGTCACGCTGCAGTCGATCCCGCGCCAGGCGCAGCGCTGAATGAGCGCGAACAGGTTGCCCCTGTCGCCGGCCACGCTGAGCAGCCTCGGGTAGAGATAGCAGATACGGATCGTTATCGGGGCCAGTGTCATATCGTCACTCCTGCCAGAAAGGCTGCACCCACGCCCGGCGCTGCATGATGCTGCGGAGCTCGCGCATGGGGGTGTAGCCGGCGAAGATGTACAGTGACTCGCCCGGCGGGGTCCCGGTCAGCGCCGTGTCCAGGGCAGCTGCCCGATCAGGCAGGAACTGCATGACCGTGGGATCAGCCCCGGCGTACTTGAACCGCAGCGCGACCTCCTCCGCCCTGGTTCCGCTGACGGTCAGGCTCCCTAGCTGCGGCACAAGCTGCTCGAGGTCTACGTCCCAGAGCCAGGCGAAGTCTTCCCCGTCGACGACGGTGTTGCTGTGAGCGGCCAGGACATGCTTGCGGCCGGGCCGTTGCAGTACTTCCCGCATGGTGGCGTTGTAGGACGTGGGGTTCTTGACGAAGGCGAGTACCACTTGCCGCTCGCCCGCCCGGATCTCCTCCAGGCGGCCGAATGCCGGGCGAAGGCCGGCCATGGCGTCCCGCGCTCCGGCGAGCTCCAGCGACTGCGGAAGCGAGAGCGCCATCCCGCAGGCGAGCGCGGCGGCCGCGTTGTAAACGTTGTGCAGCCCGGCCAGGGGCACCTGCAGCGGAAAGCTCCCCGCAGCCGTCTCGACAGTGATCTCTGACCCTGCTTCCGGCGATGGCCGGATCGCTGTTACCGCGACGTCCAATGACGGCCTGGCGTACCCGCACTCGAGGCACTCGTAATCCCCCAGGTGAGAGAGGTGGACGACGCGGTAGGTCAGCGGGTGCTGGCAGTTCACGCACCGGATGGTGTCCGCGGCATGCTCGGGCACCTGCGCGCCAGCGGTGTCAGCAGCGCCGGCGGTGTCAGCGGTGTTGGCCTGGATGCCGAAGTACAGGCGGCGAGCGCGCGCCGCCGGGGCGAAGCTGGCCACCAGGGGATCGTCGGCGTTGAGTACCACGGTCGCAGACTCGGGCAGCGCCTCGATTGCTGCCTCCAGCCCCTTCGCCATCGAGTACAGCTCCCCGAAACGGTCCAGCTGGTCACGGAAGATATTGGTAACGAGGAACGTGTCCGGCCCTAGCGCTGGGGCCACCAGCCGGACCGCCCCTTCATCGACCTCCAGCAGGAGCAGTTGCGCGTCCATCCGGCCCCGAAGGTCTGTCCCGCGCACGGCTGCCGAGATGACTCCCTGCAGCAGGTTGGAGCCAGCCCGGTTCTGAGTGACCTTGACACCCCCGGCCTGTGCCAGGGCAGCGACCATGCGGCAGGTCGTCGTCTTGCCGTTACTCCCGGTGACGATCACCTTGCGGGCCTCGCTCGCAGCTGCGACCTTCTGCAGGACGCGAGGATCGATCCGGCGGGCGACCGAACCAGGGAAACTCGTTCCCCCTCCGGCGTGCAGGACCTTGGCGGCGGTCGCCGCCGCCTTGCCCGCTGCCAGCGCGACCGCCAGGCGTGCCCTCGCGGCAGGGTGCCCAGGCGCACTCCCTTGGCGCGGCTTGGCCGCAGAAGCACTGTTCATGATGCGCACGCGGCGTCCTGGGCTACCTGGACAGGGCGGACATCGGGGCCGGTCATTCTTTCCTCGTCCCCGGCCGGCCGCGACGCGCTTGCCAGGACGCGGCGCTGCCCGGCGTCCCTGACGGCGTCCACGATGGCCTGCACGTGCCCTTCGTCGAGGGCGTAGTGCAGGGCACACGATCGCAGCGCGAAGCGGCCGCGGATGTCGGTGCCGGCCAGGAACGCTCGCCCCCCGGTCTGGAGGTCCTCCATGATCGCCTGGTTCAGCAGATCCAGGCTTGCGTCGTCGCGGCGGCCTGCGGGCGCGTAGCGGAAGCACACCGCTGTCAGCGGACCGGCCGCCAGCAGCTCCAGGTCAGGGCTCGTTTCGATGACCTCCTCGTAGGTAGCGAGCGAGGTCGATGTGCCGCCGGACGTGATCCACCAGGCCGGCCTTCCCGGCCTGCTGGATATTCCACAAGGTCTTGAGCGCCCGGCCGGAGTCCCTCGTTTGCTCGGCGCTGCGATGGGAATACCAGACATCTCCCGCGAACCCCTGGCCCGGCGGCAGGCGCAGATAGGAGGGGATCAGCTTGTAGGTGTCCTGCAGTAGCGAGCCCTGCCGCACTATGGCACAACTGCAGCCGATGGCTACCGCCAGCCACTTGTGCGGGTCGAGGGCCACCGAGTCGGCGCGCTCAAGCCCCGAATAGCAGGGCGCGAGGCGAGGGTCGAGTACCCCGACGCCGCCATAGGCGCCGTCCACGTGCAGCCACAGGCCTTCGTCACCGCAGAACTCGGCAAGATCATCGAGCGGGTCGATGGCACCGGTCTTCACGCTTCCCGCGTTCGCCGCGACCAGGAAGGGACGGTGGCCGGCCCGCCGGTCTGTCGCAACCGCTGACCGCAGGCCAGCCAGGTCCATGCGGAAGTCCTCGCCAACCGCTACTTTGCGCGGGGCACCGAGTCCGAGCGTGAAAGCGGCTTTCTCCAGGCAGGAATGGCCTTCAGACGACATGTACATGGTGAGCCGGGGACGCCCGTGGAGGCCCTCCTCCCGGATGTCCCAGCCGTTGACACGGGCACCCCAGTACCGTGCGACCTCGAGGCAATGCCGGTTCGCGTCCGATCCGCCGCCGAGCAGGACCCCATCGCTTCCATCCTGGGGAAAGCCGATCAGTTCCATAAGCCAGCGGATGACTGCGCGCTCCACGTATATAGCCGCGTAATTGCCGCCGGCGCCGCTGGTGTTAGTAACAGCCGAGGCAAATGCTGCGAGCATGCTCAGCTTGGATGCGGCCGGATCAACAAACGCAGCGAAACATGGATGATTCTGGCCGCGGCCGTAGGGCAGCACGAGCCGGAGAAAGCCTTCGATAACTTCGCCCGGAGCTAGTCCGTCAGCAGGAATGTTCATTTTCTCCAGCTCTAGCCGCACTTCCGCCGGCAAGGGACGGTAAACCGGCTCCTGCGGAAGCTTGTCCAGGTAGGCGGCGAGAGTGTCCACAAGCCGATAACCCAGGACGCGGAAGGTCGTGTCGTCCATCGAGAAGGGCGAGGGAACATTGCTGTAACCGCCGGTGCGGCAGGCGTCGACAGGGGGGATTGCCAGTCCCATGGACGGAACTCCCTTCCGGCTGGGAATACAGAACTAGAGTGCAAGGATTTGGGCGCGAGGGGCCATTCCCACTGCCAGCACTGGCAAACTGAGTCGTGTACTAATGACTTAAGAAAATAACCGTAATGAACGGTCTAACTCTTAGACTCCGGGCACACAGGTGTGGTTGCATGCATTGCTGGGGTTCGTTTGTCTCCGACGCGCAGGGCCAGGTCCGCATCCCGGCGCACGAGCCGGGATCGCCGCTGCCGGAAATACCGCTGGCGGTAGGCGGCGGCAGGCGCAAACGGCAGCCGCGAACGGCGCGGATGTCTGTTGCTGGACATTAGGTAAAACGGCACCTGCGCCGCTGCCGTCGTTCCAGCAGAGAGGAATGCCCTGGTGAAACTCCAGATCGACGTCGGCCTCTGCCAAGGGCACGGGCGCTGCTACGACCTCGCCCCCGGCCTTTTCGGTGACGACGAGGAGGGCTACGGGAGAGTGCTGGGCGACGGCGTCGTGGCGCCAGCTAAGGAGGACGAAGCCCGCCGGGCGGTGCTCAACTGCCCGGAGCAGGCGGTCAGGCTGATCGAGGGGACGTGACATGGCTCTCCATGGCCGTTTCGCCCAGGAGCACTGGGAGAAGCGCGACAGAGAGTCCCCCGGCATCCACAGCGAGATCATCAGGGGGCCGGTCTCCGACTGGGCGACCGACTTCTCCCACATGGAGCCCGAGTGGGCTGCTGACCCTTACTCGATCCAGGACGACCTGCGGCAGCGCTGCCCGATAGCGCGGACGAACCGGTTCGGCGGAGGCTGGCTGCCGACGCGCTTCGAGCACATCGCGGCAATCGCCCACGACACCGAGCGCTTCTCTTCCCGGTCGATCATCATGGGCAACTTCCGGCCGCCACGCGAGCTGGCGCCAATCGGCGGCTCGCCGCCGATCACGTCCGACCCGCCGTTCCACCACGACGCCCGTAAGCTACTGCTCCCGGCGTTCACTAAGACGGCGGTGAGCAAGCTGGAGTCGGCCACGAGGACGTTCTGCCACTCGCTCATTGACGCCTTCGAGGGGCGGGACGTCGTGGATGCCGCCGCCGAATACGCGCAGCTCATCCCGATGCGCGTGATTGCCGACATGCTCGGCTTCCCTCCGCAGGACGCGCCGCAGTTCCGCGAGTTCGCCAAGAACACGCTGGAAGGCATCAACCGGCCGCCGCAACAGCGCGTCACTCGGATGTCAGCGCTCTTTTACTACTTGCTTGCGCAGGTACACGACCACCTCGAGCACCCGCGCGACGACCTGACCACATTCCTCATCAACGCCGAACTGAACGGCCGTAAACTCGACGCATCGCACGTCGTCGGCACGATGACGCTGCTCCTGATCGCCGGCACTGACACGACGGCGAGCGCGATTGGCGCGTCGCTGTGGCATCTGGCGCGAGTTCCGCGGGACCTGGAGCGGCTGGTCGCCGAGCCTGACCTGATGCCGGTCGCGATGGAGGAGTTCCTGCGGGCCTACGCTCCGGTCACCATGGCGCGGCTGGTGAAGCAGGACACGCGTTTCGGTGGCGTGGACATGAGGGCCGATGACTGGGTGCTCCTGTCGTTTCCTGCCGCCAACCGCGACCCGGCTCACTTCGACCGGGCCGGCGAGGTGGTCATCGACCGCCAGGTGAACAGGCACGCGGCATTCGGCCTCGGTATCCACCGCTGCGTCGGTTCGCACCTAGCGCGGATGGAGCTGCGGGTCGCGCTTGAAGTCTGGGTTGACCGGATCCCCGGCTTCACCCTGGCCGGTCAGCCGGCCGTTAGCTGGTCTGTCGGCCAGGTCCGTGGCCCGCACGCGCTTCCGGTCCGAATCACCTGTGGCCGCCGTCTGCGCCCCTAGCCTGCGGCGGTCACCGGCCGGGAAGCCAAGACGTCCTCGACCATCTGCGGCGGAACAGTGACGTCGTCGAACCATCGGCCGCCGAATGGACGCCGCACCGGGATGATCTGGTCGCTCGAATAGGCAAGGATCTTGCGGTTGTAGGAACGGATTTCGTCTCGGAGGACAGCTGGCAGTGTCCCGTCGAGTAGCAGGGCTTTTTCCATTTCCCCGAGCAGTTGCCGTGTCTGGCTGATGGTCTCGAGGATGGCTTGGCAGAACTTGGTAGGCAGCACCCCGTACTCGCCCTTGATCTCCACCAGCCGGGCAATCGCCTCGTAGGAGACGTCTTGCAGCTGGCGCCTGTCCAGCCAGCGTGTCTCATAGTTCAGCCGCCGGTACCACAGCGGCTCCACCATGGCGCGTCGGTGTTCCTCTAGCGTGTGGTGGTAGATGCGGTAACCATGCTGGTCCGGCTCTTCGAAGAACCGGCACCCTGGGTCCAGGAACGGCACCATCGGGCAGATAAGCGGGAGCGCGTCCCACCCTCCGAACTTGCGTATCAGCCGCTCGGAGTACGCGACGGTATCCAGAACTGACTGCCGGTCCTGATAGGGCATGCCGATGAAGAACCACACCATAATGCCCTTCACCCCGGCGTCCAATGCACGGGGGATCCAGTCCTCCATCTCCGCCATGGTGTAGGTCCCGCGGCCAGCCGCCGCGCTTATCTTCGGGTCGTGGGACTCCGGGGAGAGCATGATGTGAGCCGACGTTGACTCGCCCATCTTCCGGAGCGTGTCTGATGGCGTCAGGTTGAACTGCTCGAAGAAGACGCTGTTGTAGCCGACCTCCTTCACGGCGTCCAGATAGCGGTGCATCCGCACCTTGTTCTCGGAATAACACTGAAGCGCGTATATCGAGGTGCGTTTCGCTGCCTCCCGCATAGTGCGGAGCTCTTCGATGATGAGGTCGTCGTCCTTCTGGATCAGGGTCTTGCGCACACCCATGATGTTGCGGTAGGCAAAACGTGATCCGCCGCACCAGCCGCAGTCGTGCGCGCATCCGGTGTTGGGCAACGTCATGATGAGCTTGGACGCCGACGGCCCCGCGCCGGCCGTGTCCCGGTAATACGACCAGTCGTTACGGACGTCGTTGTAATGGCTGGCTGGCTTGTGGGTGAAGCCGGTGGCCTCGACCTGGCCAGCCTTCTTGTAGAGCAGGTTCGGGATGGACCCGAAGTCGCGGCGCCCCCGCTGCACCTGCCTGACCAGCTGGGTAACCGGTTCGAGGGTGTCGTAACCCTGAACGACGACATCGACGCTCGGGTATCGGATGAGTTCTTCGGCGTAATAAGTCGCCGAGATACCGCCGAAGATAGTCACCGCGTCCGGGTGCACCTCCTTCAGGACTGCTGCAAGCTCAATGGCGCCATGACATTGCGTCATCCAGTGCAGGTCAAATCCGAAGATCGGCGCTTCCAAGCGACTCAGCAGCTTTCTGACGTCCAGATCAGGATGCATGAGCATCAGCGAGGCCACGTTGACGATCTTCGTGTCGAATCCGTGGTCAGCCAGGTGCTGCTTGATCGAGAACCAGCCGATCGGATACATCTCGTAGATCGAGGTGACATTGACGCTGTCGCTGTCGCTCAGGTAGGCGAACAGCATGTCGTCACGCTCGCGGAAGTCATAGACGCTGGGAGCGTGCAGCAAGAATAGGTCGGCCTCGAGCCGAGATGTTATCTGCTGATTCATCGCGTGAGAATCCCTTATCTGATAGATCGAGCCCGCCACCGGTGAGGCGTTCCGCGCCCGAGCCGTCCGCAGGGATGGGAACTCATCTCAGTCCAGCAATACAGCTCTGAGGAACATTGATCCGCCCGTACGTGCGGCCCGTTCCCGCGACGAGCGGAGGTAAAACAAGGCGCCGATTAATGACTTAAGCAAATACCTGTAATGATTCGTATGCGCATCCTGGTCGCGGGCGAGTCCGTCGCGCTCAGGTCCAGTCACGTTCCGCGCCTGCACCGGGAGTTCAAGTTCCTGGGGGACACCGGCGTCTGGCGGCTTCTCACAGGCACGGCCCGCGACCTCGACGCATAGGTCTCGCCGGCCTACGGTGGTTCGATGGACAGCGGGCGGCTGGAAGCGTTCAGCGATGGCGTCTTCGCCGTGGCCATCACCATCCTCGCCCTGAACCTCGCGGTTCGCGGCCCAGGGCACGGGACGCTGGCAGCACAGCTCACCGGTCATTGGCCATCCTTCGCCGCCTTCCTCGTCAGCTTCCTGACCATCGGGATCATCTGGGTCAACCATCACGCTTTGTTCAAGAACTTCGCCGAGATCGACAGGGTTCTGCTGTTTCTGAACCTCATGCTCCTGCTGTTCGTCGTGATGATCCCATTCGCCACGGTGACGATTGCGGCCTACCTCATTCACGGCGGCCGCGACGCATCCCTGGCCGCAGTCCTCTACCAGGTTGTCTTCGAGGGCATGGGGCTTAGCTTCGCGGCACTGTTCTGGTGGGGCATCCGCCGCGAGCGCCTGAAGATCGCGCTTACCCGGCCGGGCGCCCGCCGGGCCATTGTGCGGTTCGGCGCTGGAAACCTGGCCTACCTGCTGGCCATCGGCATCGCGTTTGTGAGCGCGCCGGTGTCACTGCTGGTGAGCGGGCTGGTCGCGATCTACTACGCGTTCGAGCAAACCCCCGCGTCGTCCGATGGTGACGCCGCCGGCAGGCCTGCGCCAGTCCGGGCCCCGCCTCCCGACGCGCAGAACCGCTGACCGGTCCGTAGTCGCTGGCCTGGCGGGTGGATGTCAGCACGACGACCGGGCCGTCAGCCTGGCGGCCAGCCGCCTGGCTACCTCGAAGCCGTCGAGGTCGGGGAGCTGAATGTCAAGCAGGACAAGGTTCGGTCGGCAAGACCTGGCCGCTTCCGTCGCCTCCGCGCCGGTCGCCGTCTCAGGTAGTCGGCGGTAAAGATCCCTGTCGGTGCCCCGTCCTCTGGCGGCATCGATCGCAGGCCCGAGCGCGAACGCGACCGCCACCACGGCCATGGCGACGACGCCGCCGATCAGGGCCAGCCCGGTGTGCCGGGCTTCCAGGGTTCGTTGGCGTGCAGTTCTATCCCAGGCACGGGTTGTCGAACGGAGCCTGCGCTGTTCTTGATGCGACAGGCCGCCAGCCGCCAGTTTCGCGCGCGCCACACGAGCCTGCCGTCGGCTGACCTTCCCTAGCCGGACTGGTGGCGCTGCGCGCTGGTCACGGGAAGGCATCTGTAAAGTCCTGCTTCCTGCTCAGCCGATCGTAGGACGCCCTGAAAGCTCATGGCAACGCACTTGACGAGCGCTGTCACGATGCTGACGATCAGCGATTAACGCGGCGACCGATGCGCTGGAGCGGGCCTCCGCAACGTTCTCCGCGGCAGAGCAGATTGCGCTGGGCTTTCCGCGCCACGAGATCAACGCAGTCATCGGTACCGCTGCTACCCGCGCGGTCGAACGCCTTCGCGGCCGCCGAAGATCACGGCCGGCGGCGATGTAAGGTCGGCCGGGTGATGAAAGTAACGGCTGCGGAGTTGATCGAGCCGACTGCGGACGAGCTGGCCGAGGTCGCCGCGGTTTTCGACCAGTACCGGCAGCATTACGGCCAGGCGGTGGCGCCCGGGCAGACGTTAGCCTGGCTGAGTCTTCATACCGGTCGCGGGCAACTCAACGTCTTCACCGCCCGCATCGGGCCGGACCTCGCTGGCCTGGCCACAGCCGTGAGTGTGCCTGCGTCCCTGACTTTGAGCTGCTTCTGGCAACTCCGCGATCTTTACGTCATCCCCGACGCAAGGCGCCGCGGGGCCGGCCGGGCTCTGGTGGATGCCGTACGCCAGGGCGCTGAAGCCGCCGGGGCGATCCGCCTGTCTCTGCAGACCGAACCCGGCAATGCAGCGGCGCTTGAGCTCTACCACGCGGCCGGCTTCGCCGCAGTCGAAGACCTGTGCGTACTGTCGCTGCCTCTCACGTGAGGCGCCGTTGCCGGGGTTACGGCCTGAGGCGGGCGATCAGCTCGATTTCAACGGCGATGTCGAAGGGAAGCTCAGCAAGGCCGACAGCGCTGCGAGTATGCCGTCCGGCGTCTTCGAAGATCTCGACCAACAGGTCGGAGCAGCCATCGATGACCGCCGGGGTCTGGTTGAAGCCGGGCGCGACGTTCACCATGCCGAAGACTTTGACGATCCGCTCGATGCGGTCGAGGTCACCGAGTTCGGCCTGCAAGGTAGCCAGGATCGACAGACCTGTCTGTCGCGCGGCATCGCGCCCTTGTTCGAGACTCAGGTCGCTACCGACCTTGCCGCGGACGATGACGTCGCCGCTGATGGGTCCGTGCCCTCCCACGTAGACCATCCCGTCGTCTACGACGCACCCTAGGTAGTTACCCGCAGGAGGAAAGACGGGCGGAAGGACGATGCCAAGTTGCTGAAGCCGCTGAGCGATCACGCCCGCAGCGTAGGGCTCGAAGGCACTGATCGGCTACCGGGTTGTAACAGACACGACTGGCAAGGTGGTCAATTCAGCAGGTCAGCGATTGCGCCGATAGCTGGCTCGATGGCGCGCTCATGGACGTCGCCGAATCCCATCACAAGCTGCGGAGGCGCGCCGGCCCCCCCGGCTGCGCGATAGCCTTCCATCGCGTACAGGCCGACCATCCGGTCGCGCGCGGCCGAGACCACGGCCATTTCGTCCGCCCCGGTCGGGAGGTGGGCGACGGCATGGAAACCGGCGGCCAGGCCGGTCAGCCGGATGCCGGGCGCATGCCGGGCCAGCGCGGCGATGAGGCTGGCGCGGCGGCTGGTATAGATCGTCCGCATCCGGCGGAGGTGGCGGTCGTACCGGCCTGACTCGATCAGCGCTGCCAGGGCCAGCTGGTCCAGGGTGGCCGAGCCGCGGTCGCTGATGAGCTTTTCTGCCGCGACGGCGGCTGCCAGCGACGGGGGAGCGAGCACCCAGCCGAGCCGCACCGCCGGCGCCAGGGCCTTACTGGCCGTGCCGATGGTGAAGACGCGGTCCGGAGCCAGGCCCTGCAGCACGCCGATGGGTTCCCGGTCGTAGCGGAACTCGGAGTCGTAGTCGTCCTCGATGATGAACCCCTGGCTACGGCATGCGCCGCATGTAACCGCGATCACTGTGCGCAGGCTTCGCGCCCTGGGACTCCGAAGCCAGATCCCGGAGCACGTGCGGACGCCTCCGTGTCGGCCACAGTCGCCGCGCGGAAAGCTCCCAGGTCGGGGACTCCCGCCGGAAGTCCGCGATCAGCCGCGGCCGCGGAGCCGGACGCCGCGCCGGCGCACGGTGCAAGGCCCGACAGCGCCCGCCGCGACCCGGGTTGCCGAGCCTAGCTGGCTGGTCAGGTAGCCCTCGGAATCAGCTGGGCGTAGCACTCTTGCACGAGACCGCGGGACACTCGGAGGTCACGAGCCAGCTCCCGCGATGACGGCAGCCGCTCGCCAACGTGCAGCCGACCGGTCCGGATTGCTTCTCGCACGCCCGCCTCCACCTGGGAGCGCAGCGGCTGATTGCTGCCACGGTCGAGCCGCAGCAGCAGCTCCGGGCCCAAACCGGACCACTGAAATTGCCACGAGATTGGAACTTAGCAGGACCCGGTTCGGATCCTACGGTCGCAAGCATGACCGCTTTGATGCGCACTGAATCGAGCCGGGTTACCCTCCGCGGGGCGCGGGGCGCGCCAGGCCCACCGGACGCGCCAGCCGGCTCATCAGCGGCCCCTCGCGGTGGTCGTCCTGTCCTCCGTTGCTACGCTCAGTAGCTTCGACTGCTGCTTCGGTCACGCCGAGAGACGCGCCGCCGGTGCCGGGAGCGCAGGAGCGGGCTTCGTTACTGGCGTGCGCCTGCTGGGCACCGCGGTGGCTGAGCTCGCCGCATCCGTCCTGATGAAGCGGTACCGGCACGGACGCTGCTGGCTATCGCGGCGGTACTGATGGGGACGCCGACGCTGGCCCTGCTGGCAGCAGGCGCGGTCGTCTCCTTCCTTCCGCTGGCTGCCGGCGCATCTGGCAGCATTGCCGGGGTCGGTCTCCTCGCTCAGGCCCTGACCGCCACCATCAGCCGCTGGTGGGCCGGACGCAACGGTGACCGGCACGGTCACGGGCGGCTGCTGGTTCCCGGGCTGGTGATCGCGTCCGCCGGGATGATCGCCATGATGTGGCTAACGGCCCCAGCCGCCGTGATCGCAGCCATGTGCCTGTTCGGTGCCGGGTTCGGGATCAGCCAGAACGCTACGTTCGCGATGATGATTGATCGCATGCCAGCGTCTGGGCTCGGCACCGCGAGCGCTCTGTGGAATCTGGCCTACGATGCCGGGTACGGGGCCGGCCCGGCTGTCTTCGGCCTCGTTGTCGGTCACACCGGCTACCCGGCGGCGTTCGCACTCACCGGCGTGCTGATGCTCGCTGCCCTGCCAGCTGCCCGGCGGCAGCACGCGGCCGCCCAGGCTGTTGGTGCACGGTGACGGCGGGGCTGGATCAGCGTGCCGACGCTTGGTCGCGGCGATCGTGCTCGTCTACGCATTGTCGCCGGGGCCGGCTAGCATCCGCCGGATCTCCGAAACGATCTGCGTCATTTGCGGCAGGCCAGGCATGTCGACGTCAAGTTGTGGATTGCGGCCCTCGATGATGCCCTGCCACCGGCGCAGCGCTATATCGGTGAAGTCGGGGTCGGTGAGAACCCAGAACCTGTCGGCGACAACCGCCTCGGCCACATGGTCGGCTACAGCGGCAGGTTCCATGCCTTCGGCTACTGCGCGACGAACATGCGGGAGCGTCACCTCCGCGGTCGCCGCTTGCACGGGAACCTCGCCCATGCCGTCCGGCCAGTTGCGGTCGGCGTCAAGGATTCCGGTGCGAACCCAGCCTGGGCACAGGACGCTGACACCGACCGGAAGTCCAGCCACCTGCATCGCGGTGTAGAGGTCTTCGGAGATTGCGACCACGGCGTGCTTGGACGCGTCATAGGAGGGAGCAAACCCTGGGATCAGCCCGGCCATACTCGCAGTGTTCACGATGTGGCCTTCGCCCTGCACCGCGAGCACCGGCAGGAATGCCCGTATGCCATGGATGACTCCCCACAGGTTTACTCCCAGGACCCACTTCCACGCGGAAAGCGGTCCGAACCAGGGGTCGGCAGCGCTTGATACGCCCGCGTTGTTGCATACGAGGTGGACCGCTCCGAATTGATCTACCGACGCGGCCGCCAATGCTTGCACCGCCGCTTCGTCACTCACATCGGTGGGCACAGCCAGAGTCTTGACACCCAGGCTTGCGATCTTTTGCTCGGCCGCCGCCAGCGCGGCCTCCTCTACGTCGGCCAGGACTACGTCCAGGCCGGCGCGCGCGAAGCGCTCGGCTAGCGCCAGGCCGATGCCGCTTGCAGCGCCGGTAACTACTGCGACCTTTCCCGCGGTCAGTTCCATGACCCTCCCTCCATCGAGGCTCGCCTCATCGTTATCCGCCGGGATCCCGTGGCCCGCTGCCCCTCCTCTGCCTACCTTGTCATCGCAGCCGCGGCGTGGCGAGCGGCGATACAGCCGGAGCCGCGCGGCCGTGGCCGCGCGGCTCCGGTGCAGTTACCAGCGGCCTCACCCAGGCAAATGCGCCTCAAATGGCTGCGGCACGGCGAACCTGCCATCGCTCCAGGCGACGTACAGGGTGTCGCCCACGTACGGCGGCGTCCCGGTCGTTGCGAAGGCTTCGTCGATGTAATCCCCGAAGTTGGGGGTGATGATCGACGCGGCGTAAAGCCAGTCTGACGGCACGTCGGTTATCCGGATGTTCGACGGCGGTGGTGTGGTCGTCAGCGGATTGACGCCCATAACGGCGTCCACATTGGTCACCTCGGTCAGCGCCGTATCCCGGGAGTACCAGGACACATCGAGCCGCCCGTCACTCGCGGCCGTGCGCATCGCGGGGAACATGTGCAGCCCGCCGGAGGCCGGCTGGTCAAGAACCACGGGAGCGCTCTGAACCGGCTGGAGCATGCCCTGCTTGAAACTCTGCAGCAGGATGTCGCCGAGTGGGTGCAGGCGGGAGTCGTTCCAGACCATGCTCACCGTGTCGTACGGGTCGCTGACCGCCAGCCTGGGGAAGTCGTTGGTGGTGAACCTGTTGTAGCCCGCCACCGGCGTTCCGCTAAGCGACACGATCGGCACGGCAACCTTTGCCCTCGGGCTCGGGCAGCTGGCGACTGCCGCCAGCGGCAGGCAGTGGACCGGTGTCTTGGTCATCACCTCCGCCGTTGGCGTGGCCGCTCCGTTGCAAGGCGCGAACATGTTCGTGTCGAGGTTGTATTCGTAGGCGACGTACACGGCTCCGGTCGCGGTACTGACCGCGGGATAGGCGCCCTCATTCTCGCAGCCCTGGGGATCTGGCCTGGCCACCGAGAAGTACGGCTTGGCAGTCAGGAAGTTCTTGCCAGTCAGAACCAGCCGCGTGCCATGCTTGCAAACAGGCGCCGCCGGGGTGCCGCCAGCAGGCCCGACGCCACCCGTTGGGCTGCCCAGATCGCATGCGCCCATCTCGACCCGGGTGCCGAAGTTACCGTTGATCAGGAAGTCGGTGTACGTCGCATAGAGTCGGCCGCGCGCAGGATCAATAGTGATGAAGTCCTTGTCGAGGAAGCTGCAGAAGAGCTGGTACTGGTTATTCCCCACCTTGAACCGCTGGCACTGGGTGCTGCTGCCGACGATGATCGGCTGGCCGCAACTCAGCGCCGCGCCGCTCCCGGAGCCCTCTACCTTACACGCGTCCAACGCGACTTCAGAGGCGCCACTGCCGGTAACCGAGTTGAACAGGCTGGAGAGGTAGAAATAGGTGCTCCCGCCCACGCTGTAGGCCGCCACGCTCGGATCGCCCCCGTACACGTACTTGTTACATTGGCTGTTCGGCAGCCCGCCCAGGTCGGTGAACGTCTTTCCGCCGTCCGCCGAGAACCCGAACCCGCTTAGCTCCTCCTTCGACTTCGGTGACCCGCAGGGCGCGAAGAACCCGGTCGAGTCATTCCACTCTTCCACGACGTAGGGCCCGGAGGCCGCGATCGATGTCTCCGACTGGCCGCTGCCGGGCAGGCCGGCGGGGCTGACGTCCTCGGCAAAGCTAGCGGCATTGACGTTGGCCGGTGCTGCGATCCCGCGGATCAAGGGGCGGATGACATGCGGGGCGACTTGCACCTGCGGGCCGAAGCAGAACATGCGGGCACCCGCGGATGCCCAGTAGCGCTTGCCCGCAAGGTTGGGGCCGTTCGCGAGACGCTTGCAGAACGGGTTGTGCGCTGCGGCCCCCGTAGTACGCACGGTGCCGGTGTGCGCGGCGTGCGGGGAACTCGACGCGTCGGCTGGAGCCAGCACTCCGCCGGTCATCGCTAATGCCATCAGCGGCACGACCGCGGCGCCCAGCCACAGTCTCCACCGCACCGTTATCGCCGTTGTCCACTGCATCGTGCTGACCCCTTCTTTCGTCTGATCGCGGAGCAGACCTGGGCGGAAACCCTGCCAGCGTCGCCATGCCCCCACGGCATCTGACCCAGCTGATGGAGATTTCCGCGGCTCTAAGAAAGCCCTGTCTCTATCAGATGCCTTTTCGCCGTGATCGGTTGCGTCTTAGCGGAAAAGTTCACTCGACTCCGCAGAAATGCCGCCTCCGGGACCCGCCGTCGCGGCGCGCACACCTGCCGGCGCGTCTGGGTGCCCGCAAACCCCGAGCCTGCGAGACGCCGAGTCGGGCAGAAGGCCCCGTTCCCTTATGTGGCACGTTGGCGCGAGGAGCGGGCGTTACCGACGGTGCGGGCGATCTGGCGAATTCAGCTGCAGCAGCGCGAGCATGTAGTGCCCGCCAACGCAGCGCCGCTAGCACGAGTCCGCAATCGACTACGATGTCCGTTGCGTTACTGGCGCAACCCGGTCGGCAGGCTGCTGAGGTTCAGCCCTCCTGGGCGAGCTGGGCCGTGACGGCGGTCGGCTCTTCGCCGGCGGCTGCGATGATCCGGGGGAGGGACGTCGGTGGTGCGGCTACAGACCCGGCAGTCCGAGGTCGAGGCTGTACTGCCGCCTGCGCTCGGCGGCGCTGTCCTTGCCATGGCCGTGGCGCTGTTCGGCGTTGCCCTAGCGGCCACCGTTGCCGCCGTCTTTGGTCATCCGCTGAAGGTGCCGTTCGACTTCAATGTCTACTACCATGCCGGGCTGATGGCCCGGCAGGCGCCATCGAGGCTGTACACCTGGCACCCTTACCGGCACCCGTCATTCACGTTCACCTACACGCCCTTCGCCGCCGTGATCTTCGCAGCCGGTTCCCTGCTGCCCGTGGGGGTACTTGCGTGGCTGATGTGGGTGGTCAGCGTCATCGCGGTTCCGGTAACGGCCTGGCTGACCTTCGGCGCGCTGGGCTGGCGCGGACGCAACCGAGCAGCGGCCGCTCTCGCACTGGGCGCTGTCGGGCTAGGGCTCGAGCCGGTGCGGCGCGGCCTGGGCCTGGGGCAGATCGAGCTGGTGCTGATGCTGCTCATCGTCTGGGATTTGTGCCAGCCCGACAGGCGATGGTGGAAAGGCGCTGGAATCGGCGATGGCCGCCGGGATAAAGCTGGTTCCGCTGATCTTCATCCCGTACCTGGTGGCGGCCGGCAAGCTGCGGCAGGCAGCCGCCGCGACCGCGACGTTGGCTGCCACGATCGGGATCGGATATGTGTTCCTCCCGCAGGAGTCCGACAAGTGGTGGCTGACGGGGTACTTCCTGAGCTCGGGCAGGGTCGCGCATGGCAGCGTGCCGCTGAATCAGTCGTTGCTCGCGTTGCTGGCCAGGCTGACAGGCGGCCTGGCGGCGGCAATGCCTATCTGGCGGGTCGCGGCGGTGGTCGTCGGGTTGCTCGGCGTGGCCGCCGCGGCGCTGCTGCACCGCTCGGGCCGTCCGGTTCAGGGCTGGGTAACCTGCGCGCTGACGGGCTTGCTGGTGTCGCCGATCAGCTGGGATCATCACTGGGTGTGGATCCTGCCGATCCTGGCGGTCATGGCTGATCTGGCCGTGCGGGCCTCCGGTGCCGCGCGCTGGGGTTACTGGATCCTCGGCGCGGCCACGGTGATCGTCTTCGGTGACCTAGGGCCCAGGCTCGGGGCCCTCCCGCCGCGAGTCAGGCCGGCGACGCCCAGCCGATCCTCTCTAACCGATTCGTCCTGGCCGGGCTTGGATTGCTTGTGCTGGCGCTGTTCGCCGCCTGGCGCGCTTCCATCCGGCACGCGGGCGGCCCGCGGAGCTTGGCGCCTGCAACCGCCAGCGGAAAGCCGCCGACAGGGGACCTCTGACCTAGCGTGGCCAGGGCGGATCCATCACAGACGAGAAGGCATTCCATGACCGTCGCGTCGTTGCCGTCGAAATTGGCGCTTCCGATGGCCGTACGCCCTACATCGTGCTCGGTCCAGTGCATCCGCCGCGCGTGAGCTCTACTGGACCGCGGTGTCCTGGCCGCGGAAACCGAGGGTGGCCGGGTCGCGACTCGCAAGTGAAACAGCGGCGGCCAGCAGCGTCGCGCCAGCTGTGACCGAGCAGCAGAGGCGGGCGGCGCGGGCGATGTCGGCGGGTTCGGGCGGGTGCCCGGCGCCGAGCACCGGGCGGTGCTCAGTGTGCCCGGCATAGCTCACCGGTCCGCCGAGCCGGACGCCCAGGGCGCCGGCGAAGGCCGCTTCGCACCAGCCGGCGTTTGGGCTCGGATGCTCAGATCCGTGGTCGTGCGCGATCTGCCAGGCGGTCGCTGGGTGGCCGCCCACAACGGGCGCACATGTTACGGCTAGCAGCGCGGTGACTCTGGCCGGCACCCAGTTGGTCACGTCGTCCAGGCGCGCAGACGCCCAGCCGAACCGCTCATATCGCGGCGAGTGATATCCGGTCATCGCATCGAGGGTATTGACGGCACGGTAGCCAATCAGGCCGGTAGGCCCGGCTAGCGCTCCCCACAGGAGCGGGGCGACGATGGCGTCGCTGGAGTTCTCCGCCACCGACTCCACCACGGCCCGGACGATTCCCGCTCGGTCGAGGTGCTCGGGGTCGCGCCCGCACAGGCTCGGCAGCATCCGGCGCGCGCTTTGCACATCGCCGGCTAGCAAGGCCTGCCGGATTCGGTCGGCTTCGCCCACCAGCGATCTGGCGCCGGTGACCGCCCACGTAGCCGCGGTGGTCAGGGATAGCCGTCCCGCGCGCCGGTACCGGCACAGCCGCTCGGCGGCCAGCACTGGGCTTATCGCCAGCGCGGTGCAGGTCGCGGTGAATGCGGCGCCGCGTGACCGGCTGTCTGCGTACATGCGCTGCTCGATGGCCGATACCGCCTGGCCGAACGCGGCAACGGGATGACCGCGCCTGGGATCACCGGCAAAGGCGTCGGTGAGCAGGCCGGCCACCAGGCCCGCTGCTAGCGGCCAGTCCGCTGACCGCAGCGCCGCCGCCCGGCCACGGTCAGCCAAGGCGCCTGGCGGAACGGCAGTCCTCATGCGCCCGGCTCCAGGATCGGCATATCAGCGGCCGGGCCGTGCTCGATCAGGTGCAGCAGGGCACCAGTGTCGAGGCACTCAGCGAACGGGCTTGCCATAATGGAGCGGCCATTACCGCCGTCCTGAATCATGCGGTCATCGGGATATGGCCCCGTTCCTCGCACTCAACAGAACGACTGGCAGCTCATCCGTCGGCATCGTCGTCAGCCGGATGCGGTGCAATGATGTCAATCGTGGGGAAGTACGTCCGGTACCGGCTAACGTCGCGCGTCAACAGCTGGTACCCGGCTACGGCGGCATGCGCGCCGATGTAGAAGTCCGGCATCGGGGATCGTTTGTCACCACCGCCGCGCCGGTAACTCAAGAAGGCTTTTCCAGCCGCGAATCCGGCGAGATAAGGCAGTTCTTCGCGGACATAATCGCTGGCAGGAAGCAGTTCGTTCAGCTCTTCGACAGTCTCGTAGCCAACCGACACCTCGGCGTAGATGAGCGGGTTGATCACCACCCGCCCGGCGTCCATGGCTGCCTCGATCTGTCTGGCCGACCAGTCAGCCCACTGCGCATCGCCAGTGATGACGTCGAGCAGGACGCAGGAATCTACCAGTGTGGCTGGCTGGATCGCCGCGAGATCATCAGCCACGGAGCAGAGCCATGATTTCATCGGTACTCATGCCCGCCACATCCCTTGCGCTGGCCGTGTTGCGCAGCCGGCGGACTAGACGCTGTCCCCTGGTCTCAGACCCCTCGGCACGGACGATCTGGAGAGCGCCACCGACCTCGACGACCTCGACGTCATCACCTGGGCGCAGGCCGTACTTGGCCCTGAGGTGTGCTGGGATGGTCACCTGGCCCTTACTGTTGAGCACCATGAGGCCTCCGCTGGGCGTAACCCGTACTACTTCTCCCACGTAATACTACTGCATGGCAACCCCGTGCACGGCGGTCGCCCAGGCCCGCTCCGGCCAAGCCGCTGCCCGCCTCACCAGCTTGTCACCCTCGGCTTGGGAGCGAGGGTCCCTCATATCTGGCTCGCCGCAAGCAGCCCGGGAATCGTAAAGGCCAGCGCCATCAGAAAGGCCAGCGCCACCAGAACGGCTGACCGGCCACCAACCATTTGACCGGCCAGCGCGGGCGCACTGGATCCGGATTACCAGACCCAGGCGTCGGCACGCCGCCAGCACCTCCCGGTGTTCCCGCAACCGCCATTGAGCCGCCGTCGGAGTTGCCCTAGATACTGCCATTTATCAGGCCAGAACAAGGGCATCAGTCATCCATTTACGGCAATCGGTCACGCGAAAGCGCGGACGGCCGCCAAGTCGACCGAGCGGCAGCCAGGCACTGCAGGTCCGCTTCGCCGTCCGATGCGCCTCGACCGCGACGGCGCTGGCGATGGGCGCCTCGCTTGTCACTCGCCGCGACGCACTGCGCGCAAGAGGTCCGGCCGCCCGCGATCGGTCAGAGCCTTGCGGGCCGATCTGACCCAGCGTCCTGCTCCCGCCTACCGCAGTTGAGGTAGATGAGAGCCCGCCAGCTGGGGTACCCGAATCTCGAACAAACGTACGATGATTCCGGCCTGGCTTTCCCTCTAGGCTCTCGAGCTACCACAAAAGGTGCGGTGGCCTCGCTGTGTCCCGCGACCATCGCACTGGTCGCGGGAGCCCCCTATCCGTGACATGCGCTGACGCCTGCCGCCGCCCCGCGGCGGCCGGCGCTGTCCTGCACGGGAGATGAGCATGACCTTGCTCACACGCGCTCTCGCACTACCCGCCGCGCTGCTGGCGGCGGGCGGCATCCTGGCCGTCGTAAGCCTGCCAGCCAGTTCCGGGGCAGCAAGGTCCGGGGCAGCAAGGCCCGCAACAGCAAGGCCCGCAACAGCAAGGCCCGCAACAGCAAGGCCCGCCGCAGCAAGCACGGCGCTGTGCAACTCGCAGACCGCGCCGGTCGACGGCGGCACCTACATGGTCGAGAACAATGAGTGGGGCTCAGGCGCCCCCGAGTGCATCACCGCCGACGGCAACGCCGATTTCTCGGTGGCGAACTCCTCGATCGCGAACGTCGCTAACGGCGCGCCTGGCGGCTATCCGGCCATCTACAAGGGCTGCCACTGGGGCGCGTGCACGCCCGGCAGCGGCTTCCCGATCAAAGTGTCGAACATCCACGCTGGCACGGTGACCACGAGCTGGAGCACCTCCCAGCCCGGCGGCAGCAACGATTATGACGTGGCCTACGACATCTGGTTCAACCAGACGCCCACCGCTAGCGGCCAGCCGAATGGCACCGAGCTGATGATCTGGCTGAACCACAACGGCCCGGTGCAGCCCTACGGCTCCCGGGTCGCCAGCAACGTCAGCCTCGGCGGCCGCAGCTACAACGTGTGGTTCGGCAAGCAGGGCTGGAACACCGTCTCCTACACGATGACGAGCGGCACCACGTCAGTCAGCAAACTCAACCTGCAGGCCCTGGTAGCTGACGCGGTCAGCCGCAGCTACCTCAGTAGCTCGTGGTACCTGATCGACGTGGAGGCCGGCTTCGAGCTGTGGCACGGCGGCGCGGGCCTGGCGACCAAATCGTTCTCCGTCAACGTGGCCGGCGGCACGCCCTCGGCCAGCCCGACGGCTCCCGCCCCGTCCCCGACCACTCCCGCCCTGTCCGCGACGACTCCCGCCCCGCCCCCCGCATCGACATCCAGCATCTCCTTGCAAGCGATCTCGCCCAGCCCTACGACACCAGGAACCGCGACAAACGCCACGGTGGACTTCAAAAACTTCGGCTCGACCACGGCCGCTAACGTGACTCTCGTCATCGAGGTCCTCAATTCAGCCGGCACCGTCGTGGGCTCCCAGTCAAGGACAGGCCAGAATGTCGCGCCACAACAGACACTGAGCGCGACCTACCCATGGTCGGCCTCGTCGACCGGTAATTACGTCGTCGAAGGACTCGTGCGGGACTCCTCCGGTGCAACGCTCCAACATGCGCAGGTCGGAACCATCACGGTGAAGTGAATCGCCCCGGCGAGTCCCGCAGTCTAGGTCCGTTTGATTGTCGCGAACCAGGCCGGCGCGCCGTCGTCGTGGTACCTCGTCTGAACGCGGTCCGGTTCGATGGCGGCGACATTCCATCCGGTGCTGGGGTTGAACGCCGCTCTCAGCTCTTCCTGACTGATGGGGTGCGGGCCAGTGCCGGGACCATCGTCGCTGAAGCACAATACATACAGCGTTCCATCGTGCTCGGTCACCGACGCCAGGCTCGCCACGTATCCACGTCGCTCGTCATCGTCGAAGCTGTGGAACAGCCCGCAGTCCAGCACCGTCTCAAACCTGCGCCTCAAACGTTCCAGTTGGAACGCGTCAGCCGCAGCGAACTCAACCTCGATCCCACGGTCGTCGGCCTTCGCCCGGGCGATCGCCAGTGCCGTTTCAGCCACGTCAACGCCCAGAACCGACAATCCCAGCGAGGCAACGTGAAGAGCGTTCTCGCCGGTCCCGCAGCCCGCATCGAGCACCGCTCCGGCGAATCCGCCTTCGGATGCCAACCGCACTATTGCTGGCTGCGGCTGGCCAATATCCCAAGGCGCAGCGCCGTCGCGGTACGACGCATCCCAGGGCAGTCCCGTCATCCGTTCGTGACTGGTTGGGTGCCGGCCACTGAACGGATCGTCAGCGAGGATTCCTGATCGCTCCGACAACCTCGTCCCCCTCCTGCAACAGACCTTTCCCACCTCATCGTGGCACGCCAATCCACAGGTATTGAGCCCCATGAGCGTTCGGGAAGAACGTATTAGAGGCGTGGCGGCAGAGACTCACAGCGGATCGACCACCCTGCTGAGGATCCGCGCGTGCTTGCCAACCTGGCGGCCGCGGGTGAACCCATACTGCTCGAAAAGCTCGACGGTCGCACTGAACATGAACCTGCCCGGCGCCGCACGGCGGCAGTCACCTCGGAGATGGCCGCGACCAGGCCGCCGCCGGCACGGGCGATCTGGTCGAGCGCACCGTCCAGCGCCGCCCGTGCGATGCCCTGACCGCGATGCTTCTTGTCGACGTAGAAGCAGGTGATCCGCCAGTCCGGAAGCGGCGGCGCGTCCTTCTCGTACTCCCGGTTGTGCTTGATGCCCGGGAGTTCCTCCCTCCTTGACAGCTCGACAGCTTCTGTCCTTCTGGCCGCACTCCGGGTGGTACCCGATGCACCAGCAGCCGTCGCAGATCCCGTTGTTGCGCTCGACAAGCTCCACGAGGCATTCCACCTGGAAGCGTCGAGGGGCCGGACCGTGTACGACGTCGTCGAGTCCTCTCCAGCGCGAGTGCTCTAGTCGTCCCGGCATGATCCCTGCGTCGAGAGACCTTACTGCTCGATGAGGGGAACGGGGGAGAAGTCGACGGCCAGTCAGGCCACGCCGCAGCCCTGCCCATCGTGCCGCGCCAGTGGGTCAGTCAGCCCGCACGGCCTTGATCGATGAGGCAGTTACAAAACCTAAAAAATCGGCTTCAGCTGTGTACAATCCAGCCAAAGGCCAGCGCGTCTGCAAAGGAGGCCAGCGTGCGCCGCTCGCGCCCCCGGGTCGCTGCAATCACAGCTGCCGCCGTCTGTTTCACCTCGGCAGCCGCATTACCAGCGCTGGCTAGCCCAGCGACAAGCTCGCCGGGCCACTCCCTGATAGCGGCAACAAGCGCGCGAAGCCCCTTGCTGCTAGTTACTGGCCAGCGCCTGACGGTCCGGCAGCTGGCCAGCGGTCGCCGCGCCATAGCGGTGTTGCCTGGGCAAGGCACTGCGCTCGTCTCGATAAGGCTAGGCAACCTGACTGAGGAGATACCGGCGGAGGCCCTCGCCTATCTCGGGCGCGGGCTCGATCCGAGCCTATTCAATATTGGTGCGCTGCAGCGAGCCGAGACAGCTGGACGGCTACCGGTAGACATCACGTTCGCGGGCCGGCAGCGTGCGCTGCCCGGGGTGACCGTCACCAGGTCTGGCCCAGGCCGGGAGGAGGGGTACCTGACCCCAGCAGGGGCGAGGCTGTTCGGGGCTGCGCTAGCCAGGCAATTCCGTGCCGATCACCGCACGGGTCGCTACGGCGCGGACGGGCTGTTCGCCGGCGTGGACATCGCCCTGCGCGGTGCGCATGCTGCAGTGCAACGCCCCGGATTCCGGCTGGATACGCTGACCATGCGCGCCACCGATCTGAATGGCCGCCCAGACAATGGTGACCTGATCATGGTGATGAACGCCGACAACCCGGCGCGGTTCGAGGACTTCCTCGAGACGACCAACATCTTTTATCGCGGGACCACGAAGTTCAGCGTCCCGCCCGGACACTACTGGGCGATCGGCGTGTTCTTCAGCTTCTCCGGCAGCAGCGCTGCATTGCGGCAAGTCGTGCTGCCGCAGTTCACGGTGCGGGGTACCACTACCGTGCGGCTGGCCGCGCGAGCCGCGACCAGCGAGATCGGCTTCACCACGCCGCGACCCGCCGTGCCGCTGCAGTTCACCTGGAACGTCGTACGAGGAGCCGCAAACGGCGCAACATTCAGCTCCTCATTCACCGCCATCGAGCCGGGTCTTTCGCTTTGGGTCAACCCGACCACGGTAAAGCCAACAGTTGGCACCCTGAGTTCCTTCACGTCGGGTCAGCTAGCATCCCCGCGCAAGGCGGCCGGCCTTCCGTACGACTACAACCTCGACTATGCCGGGCCTGCCGGGATCATTCCCGCCCAGCAGCACTTCACTGTGGCCCCGGCTAGCCTCGCGGCAGCAACGCAGCGATACGTCCAGGACGTGCCGTCAGCCGGCGGGTGGGGCGTGTTTGGCGGCTCCCCGGGAGAGCTCCAGGGCGGCGTGTTCTTCGCCATCGTCTTCAACTTCAGACTGCCAGTGACCCGCATCCAGTACTTCTCAGTGGGCCAGTCGCAGGCATGGTCCAGCTTCTACGTCGAGTTCCTGTCGTCGTTCGCCGGCGGGCAGTCCGGTCCGTTCCAGGTGTTGCACCCGGCTGCGCAGGTGGCTGAGGACTGGAACGCCTACCCGCTGCACCCGCAGCCCAACGTGCAGCTACTGCCGCCAAGCCTGGGCGCGCTGCTGCCGGAGGTGCCGGCCGCGTTCCGGGTCGGCAACACACTGTCGTGGTACACCACGCCGTTCAGCGACAACACTCCCGGCAACCTCGGCAGCGGATACTACGCCGGACCGGGCACGGCAGTCACCGGCAGTTACGCTGTCTACCAGGACGGCGTGCGGATCGCGCACGGCAACCCGGTCAACGAGATCGCGCCCGTACGGCTCAGCCCGAAGCCGTCGGTGCTGACGTTTGTGCTCACTGCCGGCCGGTTTGGCCCGTCCTATCCGCTATCAAGCGCCAGCAGTACTGCCTGGACGTGGCGCTCCGCACCCCAGCCTGGGGCGAGAGTGCCGCCCTCGTGGTTCTGTGGGTTCACCAAGGCCGGCGGGCTTCTGCGCAGTTGCGCGGTGCAGCCGATGATGACGGTCGACTATCACGTGCAGGGACTCCAGGCGGACGGTCGCACGGCGCACGGCCGGCAGCTTGTCGATCTCGCCTTCGGTCACCTGCAGCTAGCTTCGGCCGCGGCCGTCACCGGTGCGACCGCCCAGTTCTCATACGACGATGGCCAGACCTGGCAGGCAGCGACGGTCACGCCCTTGGGTGGCGGGCACTTCCAGATGGCGTTCCGTGCGCCTGGCGGCGTGGACGTTACCCTGCGCGTGCACGCGACCGACGCAGCCGGTGGCGCCATCACCGAGACCATCCTGCGCGCCTACGGCGTCTCATTGTGAGGCTGGGGACGGGAGCAACCAGATGACCTCTCAGACTGCCACCGGTTCTTCCGGCCGCCTCGGACAGCGAGCCCGGCCGTGGCGTGGTCGCATAGCACGGGCTGGCCTGCTTGGCCTCGTCGGCATGTTCATGCTGGCAACCGCGTCGGCCCCGATGGCCAGTGCGGCCGGCCTGCCGGCCAGGACGCCGGAGCCCAGCGGGTTGCGGGCGGCGTGCCCACCGGTGCCCGAGGGGTACATGCGGTGCTTCGCCTTGTACCGGACGCAGACGGAAGTCAACCGCGCCATCGCGGCGGGCGTGACGGGAATCGCGGCGCGGCCCGTTGGCCTGACCCCCCGGCAGTTGGAGGCGGCATACCGGCTTCCGATCAGCCGCTGGTCGCACCAGACCATCGCCGTTTCGATCGCATACGACACCCCGAAGCTGGCGCACTACCTGGCGATGTACCGCAAGCAGTTCGGTCTGCCGGCGTGCACCGTAGCCAGCGGCTGCTTCCGGAAGGTCAACCAGAACGGCAAGGTCGGTCCGCTGCCCACGTCGGGTGTCGGCTCGGGTTGGGACCTTGAGGTCACCCTTGACGTGTCGATGATTTCAGCCGCCTGCCCGCACTGTCGGATCCTGGTCGTCGAGGGTGACGACTCGAGCATCACCAATCTGGCGAAGACGGACGACACGGCGGCCCGGCTCGGCGCTCAGGTGATCAGCAATAGCTACGGCACGCGGGAAAATGGCTTCGCGCTCGCTTACGCCGGGGCCTACCGCCACCCCGGTCACGTGATCACGGTGTCGTCGGGCGACTACGGTTTCAGTGCTGCGAACTTCCCGGCTGACCTCAGCAGCGTGACCGCTGTCGGCGGCACAGTACTCACTCGGGCCCATGACCGGCGCGGCTGGCGCGAGCGGGTGTGGAACACACCGGGCGCAGGCGCGAGCAGCAGCGGGTGCTCGGCCTACGTGGCCAAGCCAGCCTGGCAGCATGATCGGGCGTGCCCTGGGCGCACCGTGGCAGACTTGGCAGCGGCCGCATGGAATATCCCCATTTACAACCAGGACTATGGTGGCTGGGTTACCGTCGGCGGAACCAGCGTCTCGGCACCATTCATAGCCGGGGTATACGGGCTGGCCGGGAATGCCGCCAGGATCCGGCCCGGCTATAGCTACCAGCATGCGCGGTCGCTGTTCGGCGTTACTACCGGCAACAATGCCTTCCTAGTGCCGCTCCCCAGAGTGGTCTGCGGCGACGATTACTTGTGCGTCGCGAAGAAGGGCTACAACGCTCCGACCGGGCTGGGAACGCCGAACGGGATCGGCGCATTCTGACGCCTGCGCCTTCGTCTCGGCTGCCGCTGAAGTGACGCCTCCTCCGACGCCATCAGGCGGCCAGCGATAGTAACCGTTGCCGTCCGGGGGAGGGCTTCCCACCTGGGGACGGTTCCCCTTTCCATGAGCACAGCCGCCAGGCACCATCGTGAGCGCGCGCAACAAGGCCGCGCCACAGTAAGGCGAGGTTGATGACGATGGGATTCTCAGCTGGAGGACATTGCGGCCGGGGCATCCGCACTGCCGCGGTCGCAGCGATCGCGGCCACGGCTGCCGCCGGTGCAGCAGTCGCCTTCACGGTTCCCGCCCTGGCGGCGCAGGCCAGGCCCGCGTGCTTGCGGCTGGCCAAGCCGGCTCATGCGCAGCAGTGCCGTGGAGCAAGGTCGGCCCGGGTTGGGCGCTGGCGATGTACTCGGCGAGCAAGGGCGGTGAGGGTGTTAAGCCCAAGGCCGGGCCGTCGACGCTGTACCTGGTTGACCCCCAAGGCGGGCGGTACTCCCTGTATACCTGGCCGTCGCAGCGCCAGGTCCAAGTGGTACCTCCAGGACTGGTCGGGCGATGTCCGCCGGGCACTGTTTACGTCGGCGCCGTCTTATCGGCGGCGGCTTCGGGCGCGAGCACGTCTATCAGCTGCAGCTGCGAACAGGTGCCGTAACCAGCTTCATTCTGCCAACGGGCGTGGTGTCCCTGGGCTACACCAGGCCGCACGGGCTGAACATCCTGGCCCAGAAGGGCACGGTTACTGGCCCGCGCAGCAAGTCGACCTTGGAGCGCTACAGCCTGACGGGCCAGCTGCAGAAGGCGCTGGCGACGGTCACCTACCTGGGCGGGGCTGCCTACCAGCCGGCGGGCGCGGTGCTGGCCGCGGGGTCGCTGCACGGGCTCGAGCTGATCAGCAATGCGGGCGGGATCGTCAGGAGCCTCCCCGTTCCCGGCGTCAAGCCAGCCGCTCGGTGTTAGCGAACACCGGCTCGGCGACGGCGATCACGGTGGACGGGGACGATGTGGTGGTCGTCATCGGGCACCTCCCGGATCTGGCTGAGACCCGGACGGCTGGGCCAGCGCCAGGTCCCAGCGACGATGATTCACCACACCGTGAATCCGCCTGGCTGATCACGCAAGGTCACGGCGGCGGTCTTGACCGTCCGCCCCGGATCGCCGTCTCTGCGCTCGGACGGCGGTGGTACTCGTGGCTGCAGGCAGCGCCCCGAAAGGCCAATTCTGTTTCCCTCGGCTGCGCCGGATCTCGCTGGGTGCCGCCGCGCTCTGGGCAGGTAGCTGGCCAGGCGGTCAGCGGAGTGTATAGAACGGGATCCCGACGCCGGAACGGATCTGCGTAACGCCCAGCTGGGCGGGCCCGTGGCGACAGATCGACGCGGTGATGTCTGTCTGCTGGCCGTAGGCCTGGCCAGGCGGGTAGACGTATATCTCCGCCGACACGGGCGCCGCGCAACCCGGGATTCCGACCTGCAGGAGCGCGTGGGCGGTTGCGCCCGGCCTGAGCGTGACCAGCAGGGGCTTCTGGGAACCGTGCGATGCGCGCCTGCCGACCTGATGGCCGCCACTGACGGCCACGACACGCGGGTAGCCGCGCAGCGTGCAGGTGTGTCGCCCGACGTTGCTGAACTCGAGATCGTAGAACACGCCCCCGGCGTAGCCGTCACCGGGCAGAGCCGTCCACACCTCGGTGCCGCGAGGCCCGGTGGCCCCGTGGCAGCGCGGTACCGCGGCCGGATGGGCCGACGTCGCCGAGGCCTGTGATGCAGCCAGGCCGGCAGCAGGGAGCAAGATGGCCGAACATACCAGCGCAGCACCGGCGGCGCGCCGCCGTCCATTACAGGTTGTCCATTTCATGATAAGTATCCCTCTTTGAGCAGACAGCACCTCAGATAGTCAAACGTTGTCGACAAATGCCGTTCCCTCAGCCACGATCTGAAAGCCGACGGCTGGGTATCCGAGCCGCCAGGAGTCGTCACAAGGGAACTGGTGCTTGCAGCAGTTGACCTCGCCCTGGAACGGCCCGATCCGGACACCTTCGCTCGAAGTCGTGAATGTCGCTGGCGACTCAGCTGTCGGGCGTGACCGCATCCAGTCGGCGCTGAACCTCTGGCGTGTTCACGCCGAGAGCGCCCAGCAGCACCGCCGCAGGATCTGGTGGCTGGAGAGTGAGGATCTGGGCCAGCACCTGCTGGGCCGTGACCTGGAGCCCCCGGCGGTTGGGCCTGGCCGCTTCCTCAAGCACTTTCTTTGCCGCGGGCGTCATGCGGAGGCGATCTTTTTTCGCGACGTCTCTGATCCTCGGCTTCTTCGGCACGGCGCGCATCGGCAGTGGCGGAGCGTCGGTGCCGGACCCCATGCCCAGGGCACCCAGGGCTTCGTGATCGAGCGACTCAAGGGCCTGGCGAGCCTGCTGCAGGCTCACGCCCAGCACGACTTCGATCGAGGGATCCTCCAACAAGGCGAGCAAGAGGTGATCGGTGCCAGTTCGGCGATCACCCCGGCGACGAGCCTCCTCACTGGCCCGCAGATAGATGGCCCAGGGGTGAAGCACCTCTGGCACAACGGACTCGGTGGTCATGATGACTCCTTGTTGTACTTGGTGTGCACGGATTGGCGGGTGACGCCCAAAGCGTCTCCGATCTGCTGCCACGACCAGCCTTTTTGCCGGGCCGACGCGACCTGGTTCGCTTCGACCCTCTCAGCCAGGCGATGGAGCGCCAGCGAGGCGCGAAGCCCAGTTGCCGGGTCATCCGACGAGAGATTCGCGCTGAGTTCTTCGATGTCCATGTCTGTCAGTTTAGACTGACATCCTTGATGTGTCAATCCAAACTGACACGGCAGGTCGGCACACCGGAGTGCCCCAGATGGCCGGGTGATGGACACACTTTTTCGGGCTCTGACGACCGGATGCTTGCTCTCCGCTAGGCGGTTGGGATGCCTCCGGCTGATCGGCCCCCCGAGCATCCTGCCCACGGACCAGTCCGACGACTCCGGCGTCCCGAGGGTGTCCCAAAACGCGCGGACAATATTCCGGTTGAGGGTGCCACCTACTGCCGGCTCGGTGTTCCCTTACTCGCGGTCGGAGAACCGGAGTGCGAACTTCGGCGAGCGCGCCACGGCGACCAGTCTGGAACGGACGCGTGCACGGAGCAACGCTGTGCCTCTGGATACATAGGGCGGCTACTTGCGCACTCGGCACGGACTAGCGCCGAACACGGAGCGTGACTGGGTCATGCTCCCGGTGCGTCGCCTGATCGCCGACTCGGTCCGTTTCCGCTGACAACCTCCAGGCCGTGGCCTGCACGCGCGATAGACAGTTCTGTGCTTTCTGACGCCGATCAGCGCCTCAGGGTGTGCGGCCAGCGGATCGGCGACGGGGACTCGCAACCCGCAGTCCTCGCACGTCCTGGCACGGGTTGTCAGTACGCCGGTGGATACTGCCCGGCATGGCGAGCTTTAAGGACCAAGACCTGACTGATGCCGAGTTCCGGGAGTGCGATTTGACCCGCGCCCGTCTGATCGGGGTGGTGATGCAGGACGCCATCATCGACGGGCTGGTCAGCAACCTGGTGGTCAACGGAGTCGAAGTGACGTCGTACGTCGAAGCCGAGCTTGACCGTCGGCATCCGGTGCGGCTGCTGCTCCGCTCAGCCGATCCAGCTGACCTGCGGCAAGCTTTCCGGCAGCTGCAGGCCGACTGGGCGGCCACGGTCGAGCGGCTCCGGGGGATGCCCAGAGGTTGCGAGCACCAGCGCGTCGCCGGCGAGTGGTCGGCGGTGGAGACCCTGCGCCATCTGGTGTTCGTGCACGACTCGTGGTTCCGGCGCTGCTGCCTGGGCTCGACCGAACCGTTCACCGCGATCGGGCTGGCGTCCGAGTACGTCCCGAACCAGGAGGAGCAGGGCCTGGATCGAGCGGCGGCCCCCACCCTCGACGAGGTGCTGGCCGTGCGCGACGTGCAGGGCACCGAGCTAGAACGCTGGCTGTCGACCGTGACGGCCGATCAGCTGTCGGCGCCAGCGCCAGTGCCAGCTGGCCAGGGCTGGCCGCCGTACGCCAGGGGGAAGTCGGTGCTCGAGTGCGTGCACGTGGTACTGGACGAGGAGTGGGCGCACCACGGTTTCTGCGTGCGCGACCTCGATCTGCTCGGGCGCCCCTCGCCAAGTGCTGCGTCGAAATAGGAACCTTATGCCAACGTTGCGGGGGCAGGGCGTACCCGCGCAGGAGGTAGTGACTCGGGCACAGCGACCTCGGCCTGCTGGCAGCGCTATCGCAGCTCCCGCTGCGCCTTGCCGGGCTGCCCGAGCACCTCCAGCGGGGCCTGTACGACGCCTTCCAGCTCCAGGTCCGCTACCACAGGCCCCGACACGAGGTGACCATACGGGTCACTATCCGCGCCGAGGGCCTGGACCATGTCAACGGCACCGTCGCAGCGATCACGTCGCAGCAGAATGCGGTAGATCGTTCCCTTGTTGTGGGCGCCCCCAGCAGTGTCTAGCCTCAGGACATGAGGAATGGGGTGTCTCAAGACATAGGAATGCCGGTCTGCCGGCGCCAGGCGGTCGGGCTGGGACCGCGGCGTGTGCTGGACGGAGGCCTGGCAAGCACGGTCCGGGGATGTCCAAGGCGCGTCTTGTCATCACCGCTGTTATATCGAGCGGCCGGTCGCAGGGTGAGGTTGCCCGGGCTTACGGGGTCGCCCGGTCATGGATATACACGCTGCTCGGCCCGGTACCGGCCGAGGGGGAGGCGGCGTTCGAGCCGCGGTCGCGGCGGCCGAAGAGCTCGCCCGAGCGATCAGCGCGGATATGGCCGGGCTGGTCATCCTGCTCCGTAAGGAACTCGGCGGGCAGGGCCTGGATGCCGGGCCAGACACGATCTGCTGGCACCTGCGCCCGGCATCACCAGGTCAAGGTCTCGGCGGCGACGATCAGCCGGTACCTGACCCGGCACGGGTTAGTGGTCCCGGAGCCGAAGCAAGCGCCCGAAGTCCTCCTGCATCCGGTTCGCCGGCCGAGCCTGCCAAACGAGTGTGGCAGGCAGATTTCACCCACTGGCCGCTCGCGGACGGCACCGGCACCGAGATCTTGTCCTGGCTGGATGACCACTCCCGGTCGCGCTGCCGGTGACCGCCCACCACCGCGTCACCGGCCCCATCGTGCGTGACGCCTTCTGCGCCGCCGTGGCCGCCCACGGCGCGCCCGCCTGCGACCCTGACCGACAACGGCATGGTCTTCACCACCCGGTTCTCCGGCGGCAAGGGCGGCCGCAACGCACCTCGAGCACGAACTGCGCCGCCTGGGCGTACGACCAGAAGAACGGCAAGCCGAACCACCCGCAGACCCAGGGCAAGGTCGAAAGATTCCAGCAGACCCTCAAGAAATGGCTGGCCGCCCAGCAGCCCCGCCGCCAGCCTCGCCCAGCTCCAGGCCCAGCTCGACGCCTTCACCGCCTACTACAACCCCAGCGGCCGCACCGGGCGCTAGCGCAGCCGGTGCCACTCCCGCCACCGCCTACACCGCCCGGCCCAAGGCCGCCCCCGGCGACCGGGCCGCCGACACCCACGACCGCGTCCGCACCGACATCATCGGTCAAGACCGGCACCGTCACCCTGCGCCACGCCGGCAAGCTCTACCACATCGGCGTCGGCCGGACCCACGCCGGAACCCACGTCCTGCTGCTCGTCCAGCGACCTGCACGTCCGCATCATCGATGCCGCCACCGGCGAGCTACTCCGCCAGCTCACCCTCGACCCCGGCCGGAACTACCAGCCCACCCAGCACCCGCCCGGACCCACACCCGCAACTCCGCCGCCACGCAAACGAAACAACCCCGAACCCTGACGTGGGTTCGGGGTCAGTCCTCGATGTCCTGAGAGATCACAGGGCGCCCCCAGCAGGATTCGAACCTGCGCACCCGCCTCCGGAGGGCGGTGCTCTATCCCCTGAGCTATGGGGGCCGGCGCCGACTTGGCTGCCAGCCTCGTCGACGAGGCTGGCCTGCAAGCCGGAGCTTAGGGTATCAGGCGGAAGTATCGCCGGACACGAACCCGATCTGCTCCCATCGGCCGGCAGGCTTCCGATACCCTCACGCCGTGACCGAGGGACTTGGCCGTGTGCTGGTTGTCGATGACGATGAGGTCATCAGGCAGCTCATTGCCGTCAACCTCACACTCGAGGGGTTCGAGGTGGTCACCGCCGTCGACGGGCGCGATTGCCTCGAGAAAGTGGTCCAAGTCGACCCGGACGTGATCACGCTCGACGTCATGATGCCGCGCTTGGACGGCTGGGTGACAGCGACGCAGCTGCGGCGCAATCCGGCAACCGCGAACATCAAGGTAGTCCTGATCACCGCACGGGCCCAGGAGGACGACCGGGACCGCGGCCGGCAGATCGGCGTGGATGCCTACCTCACCAAGCCGTTCGACCCGGCGGAGATGATCCGGGTCGTCCGCGAGCTTGCGGGCGCCCCGGCCAGCTCCTTCGACTGAGGCGCGGCCCAACGGAGCCGCCTACGCTAGGCCTGTGATCACCGGCGACCTCGGCACCGAGCTGATCACGGTGTTGCGGCAGCTGGCTGCCGACGGAGCGCTGCCCAGGGCTGCGGCGAAGCTCTCGCCGGCTGGTACCTGGCGCCCCGCGCCAGACGGTGATCCGGCCAGCTTCGCCACGTCGCTGCCGTTCGGCATCGCCCGGCTCGACGGCAGCCCTCCTGCTGACGTGGCCGCCGCGCTCGCCCAGCCGTTGCGCTCGGTGCCATGGATCCGAAGTGTCCGGCCAGCTGCGCCCGGCTACCTGACGATCACGGTGACGCCGGGCGCGCTGGCTGCCCTCGCGGGCAGGATCGCAGCGGCCGGCCCGTCTTGCGCGCAAAGCAGCATCCTGCGCGGCACGGCTGTGACGATCATGCCGTGGCCGGACCTGGCTGCCGCGGGCAGCTGGCAGCGCGCCTGGCGGGAACAGGCCGACGTGATGACCGGCCGTCTGTCCCACGCCGCCGGAGCGGACGCCGCATGGGGAGGGGAACGGGGTCCCCGATCCGGCTCTGCCCCCGCCGCGCCCTGCCCTGTCTGGGCTGCTGTGGCCTGGTTCGGAGACAGCGCCGTCCGCTACAGCGTCGCCAGGGCACTGCCCGGCAGCGCCAACCGCCTGGCCTATCAGCTTCGCCCCGGCCAGCAGATGCCGACGGCACTAACCGACGTTCAGGTCGCGCACGCCAATGCCGCCTCCACCGAAAGATGGGCCGCTGACCTGGGGATTGAGCACGCTAGTTACACCGACGACGTGGCGCCGGCCCTCACCGGCCCGGCCGAGCTCCGCCTGCTCAGCCTGTTGTCCTGGCTGCCAGAGAAAGTAGCCTCGGCGGCCCGGCGGTCCCGTCCCGACGAACTGCCGCGCTACCTGGAACGGGTCGCGGCATCCTGGCTGGCCTGCAAGCAAGAGAGCCCGGCACTGCCGTTCGGCGGCCTGACCGCCAGCGATGACCCAACCGTCGTCGGCGCCCGGCTGGTGCTGGCGGAAGCCGCTCGGACCGTCCTGGCCACCGGGTTGGCCCTGACGGGAATCGTTCCGGTCGGCCAACTATGACCAGCCGCAGCTCTTGAAACAAATCGCCAGGTTGAAGTAGGTTCGCGCATCATCTGGAACAACAACCGCATCCGGGGGTTCAAGCGATTTGCCAGCTTAAGATTCAAGAGCATGCGAAACGGGTAACGCATGGCATGTAAGCCCCCCTGGACGTCGACAGCTAAGGCTCGCCCCGGTTCTCCGCGCCAGACTGCTTCCCGCCACGCAGCTGCTGGCGTGAGCGTACCCGGGAACACGCCAAGACCCCTCCTGGCATGTTCCCGTCCGGTCGGTGCGCTGCTGTCGACCCCCTCCGCTAAACGCGGACGCCGTCAAAGGAATGCAGTGGGTCGCTGCCGAAGGAATGCTGCGGGTCGCGATGGTGTTAAGCTAGAAGCTGCACCAGATGCCCCGCACTGGGGACAGGTGCTCGTTCGCATGGCATCCGATCAGTTCATTAGTGCTCGGCGGCGTGCGATCCTGACATTCATTTGCCCATCGCGGGAGTTCCCAGTCTGCCCAGCCCTAGCCAAGGACCTGGGTGGCAAGGACATATGCGGCCGAGCGTCGCGTCCGGGATGGCCTGTCAGCTGCGGTGGTGACAGGCGGCGGTGGCAGACACTAACGCGACAGCGGGCAGCCGGCTGCAGGGGCAGCCGAGACCCGCACCCTGGGAAGGACCCCTTGTGAGCGAAACCTTGGACCTGTTCTCATCCGAGAACGGGGAATCTGCCGACGCGTCCAGGCCGGATGTGTCCGGACCCGCAGGCAATTCCTTCGGCGTGGCGGAGTCGGCAAGGACTTCCCACGACCCGGCCGGCGCGGTACGCTCCTGGCCGGATGCCGTCGACGCGGCAACGGGCAGCAATGAGGCCAGCGGCGAGTCCGCTGGCAGCGCGAGCAGCCGGCCAGCGAGTCTGTCAGCGATGCTGTTGCCCGAGCTTCAGCGGGTAGCCCAGTCCATCGGCATCACGGGGACCGCGAGGATGCGCAAGGGTCAGCTGATCGCGGCCATCGAGGAAAGACGATCGGAAAACCGGCAGGGCGGGGGGTCGCACGAGGCTAGGCCCCTTGGCCAGCAAGGCGGAGGATCCGGGGCCGGAGTTGCCCCCGACCAGGAGCCGCTGGGCCAGCAGATCAAGACCTCGGACAACTCAGTGACCTCGGACAACACAGTGACCTCGGACAGCACAGTCCAGCGGGGTGCGCCTGCGGGAGCCGGCGCTCACCGCACCTTTGAGCGGGACGCCATGGAATCACAGACATCGACAAAGCCAGGGCTGGGCAGCCCGAATGCTGGCGGGATCGGCGAGGGCTCAGCGTACAGCGACGCCGGCATCGGCGGCGCGACGCCGAGTGACGCAATCCCAGCCGGCCCGATCTCAGGTGGCACCGTCGCACCCGACATGGGAGGCGCGGCATCGGCCGGCCCGGTGAACGGAACGCCGCGCGAGGATGCTCAGCACGGTGTCGATGATCAGCAGGGTGGAGATGGCCAGCGCCCCGACCGGCGTCGGCGCAGCAGTCGGCCCGCAGGCCAGCCGCAGGCGGTCAGCGACGGCGATGACCAGGGCCGTGAGGTGCGCGAGCAGAGCCGCGACGCAGGTTCCTCCGGTCGTGAGCAGGGCGGCCGCGACCAGGCCGGCCGTGAGCAGGGCGGCGGCCGTGACCAGAACGCCCGCGAGCAGAGCGGCAACCGTGACCAGAACGGGCGCGACCGCGACCAGCAGGGCAGTCGTCAGCAGCAGGGCGGCCGCGACCAGGGCGACCGGGGCGGCCGCGACCAGGACGACCGCGATGGCCAGGGCAACCGTCAGCAGCAGGGCGGCGGCCGTGACCAGAACGACCGCGATGACGACCGCGATGGCCAGGGCAACCGCCGCAGCCGCGACCGGTTCCGCAACCGGAACACCCAGCGAGGTCGGCGCGAGCGCGGTGGCGGTAACGAGGCCGAGCCGGTGATCAGCGAGGACGACGTGCTGATCCCCATCGCCGGGATCTTGGACGTCCTCGACAACTACGGGTTCGTCCGCACCACCGGTTACCTGCCGGGCGCCAACGACGTGTACGTGTCCCTCTCTCAGGTCCGCCGGTACGGCCTGCGCAAGGGCGACGTGATCGAGGGCGCGATCCGGCAGCCGCGCGAGGGCGAGCGACGGGAGAAGTTCAACGCGCTGGTCCGGCTCGACAAGATCAACGGGCTCGACCCCGAGGCGGCCAAGAACCGGCCAGACTTCAGCAAGCTCGTGCCGCTATACCCGCAGGAGAGGCTCCGCCTGGAGACCGATCCTACGATCATGACCACCCGGATCATGGACCTGATCAGCCCGCTCGGCAAAGGCCAGCGCGGCCTGATCGTGTCGCCGCCCAAGGCGGGCAAGACCATGATCCTGCAGGCGATCGCGAACGCGGTCACCAAGAACAATCCCGAGTGCCACCTCATGGTCGTCCTCGTCGACGAGCGGCCCGAGGAAGTCACCGACATGCAGCGCACGGTCAAGGGCGAGGTTATTCACTCGACCTTCGACCGCCCGGCGGAGGACCACACCACGGTCGCCGAGCTCGCGATCGAGCGGGCCAAGCGGCTCGTAGAGATGGGCCACGACGTCGTCGTGCTGCTCGACTCCATCACCCGGCTAGGCCGGGCCTACAACCTGTCCGCCCCGGCCAGCGGCCGGATCATGTCCGGTGGTGTCGACTCGACCGCGCTCTACCCGCCGAAGCGGTTCTTCGGCGCAGCGCGGAACATCGAGCACGGCGGCTCGCTGACCATCCTGGCCACGGCCCTGATCGAGACCGGCTCCCGCGCCGACGAGGTCATCTTCGAGGAGTTCAAGGGCACCGGCAACATGGAGCTGCGGCTGCGCCGCGAGCTCTCCGACAAGCGGATCTTCCCGGCGGTGGACGTGGACGCGTCCAGCACCCGAAAGGAAGAGCTGCTGATGACGCCGGAGGAACTCAAGATTGTCTGGCAGCTTCGCCGCGTGCTGCACACGCTCGAGCCGCAGCAGGCGCTTGAGGTGCTGATGGACCGGATGAGGGACACCAAGAGCAACGCCGAGTTCCTGCTCAAGGTCGTCAAGACCAGCCCGGCCTCCTAACCCGGCAGGCGGCCGACCCCGCCTGCGCCGGGCAAGCCGGGAATGTCCAGGTGCCTGCGCACGTTGCAGCGTCTGGCACACTGGTAGGCCAACGAAATGCGGTACCGGTTCACGCCTTAGCACTGGGTTGAAGCTAACACTTGCAACGGCGACCCGGCGACCGCGGGAACCAGGAGTTAGCAATGAAGTCCGGTATTCACCCGGAGTATGTGGTCACCACGGTGACCTGTAGCTGCGGCAACACCTTCACTACGCGCAGCACCGCCAAGAACGGCGTGATCCACGCCGACGTCTGCTCGAGCTGCCACCCGTTCTACACGGGCAAGCAGAAGATCCTGGACACCGGCGGCCGCGTCGCTAGGTTCGAGCGCCGGTTCGGCAAGAAGGCTGCTGACGGCAAGAAGTAGCCGGGCAACAACCCCGTTCCCTTCCGGAAAGACGTCTGGAAGGGACCGGTTTGGGCTGTCCGGCGTTGGTTATCACAAGGTGAGGAGGTAAGCATGTTCGAACGGCTTGCCGACCTCACTGCCGAGCACGCGCAGCTGGAGAAGGACCTTTCCGACCCGGCGATCCACGCTGACCAGGAACGGGCCAGGACGCTGAGCCGCCGCTACGGCGCGCTCACGCCGATCGTGCAGGCCTACGCCGAGTGGCTGCAGACCTCGCAGGACGAGGGCACCGCGCGCGAGCTTGCACCCGAAGATGCCTCGTTCGCAGCGGAGGCGCAGCAGCTCGCCGAGCACCGCGAGGAGCTTGAGCAGCGGCTGAATGCGCTGCTCGTGCCGCGCGATCCGAACGACGACAAGGACGTCATCCTCGAGGTCAAGGCGGGGGAGGGCGGCGAGGAGTCGGCCCTGTTTGCCGGCGACCTGCTGCGGATGTACCTGCGGTTCGCCGAGCGCAAGGGCTGGAAGACCGAGGTACTCGACTCCACCATGACCGGCCTCGGCGGCTACAAGGACGCCACGGTCGCGGTCAAGGCCAGGGGCGACGAGGGCGCCTGGTCGCGGCTGAAGTACGAGGGCGGCGTGCACCGGGTCCAGCGCGTCCCGGCTACCGAGTCGCAGGGGCGGATCCACACCTCGGCGGCTGGCGTACTGGTCATGCCCGAGGCGGACCCGGTCGAGGTGACCATCGACCCGAACGACCTGAAGATCGACGTGTTCCGCTCCTCGGGCCCGGGCGGGCAGAGCGTGAACACCACCGACTCGGCGGTGCGGATCACCCACCTGCCGACCGGCGTCGTGGTTTCCTGCCAGAACGAGAAGAGCCAGCTGCAGAACAAGGAGCAGGCCATGCGGGTGCTGCGGGCCCGGCTGCTCACGGTCGCGCAGGAGGAAGCCGACGCGCAGGCATCGGCCGAGCGGCGCAGCCAGGTGGCCACCGTGGACCGGTCGCAGCGGGTGCGGACCTACAACTTCCCGGAGAACCGGATCTCCGACCACCGGGTCGGATTCAAGGCTTACAACCTGGACCAGGTCATCGACGGCGACCTGGACGCCGTGATCAGCGCGCTGGTGGAGGCGGACCGCGCCGAGAAGATCGCCGGCTCCGACGGGAACTGATCGTGGACGGCGGACGTGCATGAGCCGCGGGCCGTGAGCCGCGGGAGCCGAACGTGAGCCTGCTGCTCGACGAGATCGCGATCGCCACCGCCAGGCTGGCTGAGGCCGGGGTCGAGTCACCGCGCACCGATGCCGAGCTGATCGCCGCCCGCCTGCACGGGGTCGCCCGCAGCGAGCTGCACCTCGTGCCCGACGCCAGCTTCGACCCGCGGTTCTGGGACGACATCGCCCGCCGCCAGGCCCGCGAGCCGCTGCAGCACATCACCGGGATCGCCTACTTCCGTTACCTGGAGCTCGCGGTCGGGCCCGGCGTGTTCGTGCCCCGGCAGGAGACCGAGGTAATGACCGGCTGGGCGATCGAGCAGCTCGCCGCGATGGACGTCGCCGAGCCGATGGTCGCCGATCTCGGCACCGGCTCGGGCGCGATCGCGCTGTCGATCGCGCAGGAGGTGCCGCGCGCCCAGGTGCACGCGGTCGAGGCCGACCCGCTGGCCCGGCAGTGGGCCGAGCGCAACATCGCCAGCGTCGCCGCGGCGTCGCCGCACACTGCGGGCCGGGTGCGGCTGCACGCGGGCGACTTTGGCTCGGCACTGGCCGGTCTTGACGGCCAGTTCGACCTGGTCGTCAGCAACCCGCCCTACATCCCGGTCGGCTCCTGGGTGCCGCCCGAGGTGGGGGAGTACGACCCGGCGACCGCGCTGTGGGGTGGCGGCGAGGACGGCCTCGACGCGGTCCGCGTGGTCGAGCAAACGGCGCGCCGCCTGCTGCGGCCGGGCGGCCTGCTGGCGGTCGAGCACGGCGCTCAGCAGGGCGCCGCGGTCTACTGGGTGTTCGCCGAGGAGAACGGCTGGCGGGAAACTCGCAATCACACCGACCTGGCCGGCCGCGACCGCTTCGTCACCGCCGTCTGGCCCGGCGCCCACCGTAACGTGCCCAGCCGTCAAACCTATGGAGGTTAAGTGTTGCGTGCGCCGACACCAAACTTCCGTGCGTGGTCGGGCGACTGGGCCGCAATCGTGAGCGCGGTCGTGTGCGGTGCGCGGCCATGGCAGGATGATCGGATATGAGCGCATGGTTCGACTGCGCGGATCCAGCCCAGCGCACCGAGGGTCTGGCCGCTGCGGTTACCGCGGTCCTGGGCGGCGAACTTGTCGTGCTGCCCACCGACACCGTGTACGGCGTGGGCGCCGACGCGTTCAGCCCGGCCGCGGTGACCCGGCTGCTGGCGGCCAAGGGACGCGGCCGTGACATGCCGCCGCCGGTGCTGGTCGGAACGGTCCGGGCCGCTGAAGCGCTGGTCGAGGATCTCGGCCCGGACGGCCGGCAGCTCATCGACGAGTTCTGGCCAGGCGGGCTGACCATCGTCTGTCGCGCTGCCAGGACGCTGAGCTGGGATCTCGGTGACACCAAGGGCACCGTCGCGATCCGGATGCCCGAGCACCCGGTGGCCCTGGACCTGCTGCGCGAGACCGGGCCGATGGCGGTAAGCAGCGCCAACACCACCGGTTCGGCCGCCGCCACCACGGCGGCGGAGGCGCGTGACCAGCTCGGCGAGTCGGTGGCGGTTTACCTCGACGGCGGGTCTTCGACCAGCGCCGTGGCATCGACGATCGTGGACCTGACCGGGCCGCAGCCCCGCCTGTTGCGGCGTGGGGCGATCTCCGTCGGACGGCTTCGCGAGGTGGCCGAGGTCGCCGCAGGCGCTGATCCCGGATCGCCCTGACCGGGGCCCCCGGCCACGGACTTGCGCTGGGCAACAGGCCTTCAGCCATGGCAGCCAGCGTGGTGCTCTAGAGTTGCGGTTGATGCTCTTTAATCCCGGCCGGGCCCGGTGACACGGTGAGGGACTACGTCCTGGTCTGCTGGTGACGGCCGCCGTCACCTACATGCTGACGCCCCTTGTCCGCCGCCTGGCGGTCCGCATCGGCGCGCTGCACGAGGCCAGGGACCGCGACGTGCATGTCGTGCCGATTCCGCGGCTCGGCGGCCTGGCCATGTACGGCGGGCTGGCGGTCGGTCTGCTGGTCGCCAGCCGCATCCCGCAGCTCCGGGCGGAACGTCGCCGGCACCGGCGTGTTCAGCGGCCTGCTGCTGGCGGGCGGCCTGCTGGTGGTGATCGGCTTCGTCGACGACCGATGGGGCATGAGCGCGATCGCCAAGGCCGCCGGGCAGGTCGCCGCTGGCGGCATCCTGGTAGCCACCGGCACCGAGATCAGCTGGCTGCCATATCCGGGCGGCGGTATCTTCATTCCGACGGCTGACCAGCAAGACGCTGATCACGATCCTGGTCGTGGTCGCGACCATCAACGCGGTCAACTTCATCGACGGGCTTGACGGCCTGGCGGCCGGGATAGTCGCTATCGCGGCGATATCGTTCCTGATCTACTACTACTCCCTTACCAAGGTCGTCGACATCTCCGCGCTGGCCGCGCCGGCGCTGGCGTCGGCCATCCTCATCGGGATGTGCCTAGGCTTCCTGCCGCACAACTTCTCTCCGGCCACCATCTTCATGGGGGACACCGGAGCGATGCTGCTCGGCCTGCTGCTGGCCTACGCGCCGATCTCGAGCATCGCCTCGAGCGACCCGAACCAGCTGGCCAGCCACGTCAACCGGTTCCCCGAGATCATGCCGCTGCTGCTGCCGGCCGCGCTGCTCGTCATCCCCTATGGGGACCTGCTGCTGGCGGTCGTGCGCCGGACCCGGGCCGGCCAGTCGCCATTCGCCCCCGACCGCAAGCACCTGCACCACCGGCTGCTCGACATCGGCCACTCGCAGCGTAAAAGCGTGCTGATCATGTACCTGTGGGCCGCGTCGTTCTCCGGCACCGTGGTGTGGCTGTCGATCGCCAAGACCGAACTGCCGCAGTCTGCCAACCACCACGGACAGCCCATCGTCATCCTCGTCGCTATCACCGCGGCCGCTCTCGTGGTCCTGCTGCTGCTGTCGATGCCGCGGCTCCGGTGGTGGGAAGGGCGCCGCTCGCGCAGGGCGGCAACAGCGGCCGGGAACGGGGTCCTCGATGCTGGCCAACCTGAGCCTCTCGGGGTGGCACCGGTTACGGCCAAGGGCGTTCGGGCGGCCGCGCCCGCCGAGGCGGAGTTGGTCTCGGTAGCCGTGGCGCCGCTGCCGGCGCCCGTGGTTCCTGGCGGTGCGGCGGCGAGCCGGCGAACTACTCCCGCCGCCGGGCCCGGCCAGGTCGATTGTCGGCATGGTGCCCCCGGCCTTCGGCAACGGTTCGGGTAGCCAGAGCAACGCCGGCCGAGGCTCAGCATGCCGCGCCGGATAGCGCCGGGGAGTCCTGACTCTGGCCGATCAGGAAACCGTTTCTTTACCAGCGAACGCGGCTGCCGTGACCTGCAGCTATCGGACCTGCAGCGCGGCATTCGTCACGGTAGGTGACTCCCTGAGCCACAAGGCAGGAGAGCTTGTGATATCTTTCACGAGCACCCACTAGCAGCTTGGTGCAGGGCCCGTGATACGTTTCGCTAACCTGGGCGTAACAGCCGGGAAGCTAGATGTCGCTAGGGCACTAGCACCAGAACCACCCCGAATGAGCTGGGCAAACCAGCGGTACCAAGGATCATCCGGAGTCTTCCAGAGATGCTGGCGAACTTCGCCCCGATGGCGCGGCGATCCGCCGCCGTGACGGCCGCGGCCGCCGCGGTCATGGTGGTGCTGTGCGCCGTCTTCGGCGGGCACAAGGGCCTGCTGGCCGCGGCCATCGCGGTAGGCGTGGTCGCGGGCTTCTTCGGCCTGAGCGTGCTGGCCGTCGGCCGCGCCGCGAAGATCAGCCCGCAGGCGATGATGCTGGCCGGCATGGGCACCTATTTCGTGAAGATCCTGGTCTTGCTCTTCCTTGTCGGCCGGTTCCAGAACAGCACCGCGTTCAGCGCGTGGCTGTTCGGCCTGACGGCCATCGTTCTCGTCCTGGTCTATGACGGCGCGCTGATTGTGACGTGGCAGCGGACGAAGATGCTGTACGTCGAGCCGGACGGAGAACGATGACCCGTGGCTGGGACACTTACTCCGGACGGCAGATCGCGGCCCGCCCCCCGTGCTGCCTGCGCGCTGTCCCGTCGGCATGACGCGGGGCGCAGCATGACCGGGGACGCGAAGCGCAGCGACACCCGCGATCCGGAGCAGGAGCCCAGGATCGCGCGGGAGAGCGACGGCTGGCAGATCCTCAGCTACATGCTCGGCGGCATGATCCTCTACGGCGGGATCGGCTGGCTGATCGGCCACTTCACCGGGATCGCGATCCTGTTTCCGATCGGCATGATCCTCGGCATCGGCCTGTCGGTCGCGATGATCATCTTCCGATTCACAAGATCCTGACCGGGCCGGAAATGCTCGTTACGTGCCGTGCGGGCGACCCGCTGTCGGGCCTGCCGGCTGGCTACGTCATGATGACTGACCTTGACCCGCAGCGGCATGCCCCCGTGTGCACCGGGCCAGTCTGCACGCGACAGCCCGGAGGGGTATCTCGGTGAGTAACGCAATTGCGACTGACGGCCGCAACGAGCTGCAATCCGCGTCGAGCAGCCACATCTTCTCCGGCTGCGGCTTCCCGTCGCCATCGATCAACGACTTCTACTTCACGCCGTTGTTCAAGGTCGGCAGCGTCGGCATTCGGCAAGCCGGGCCTGCTGCTGCTGCTCAGCACCGTCATCGTGCTGCTGTTCTTCTGGTTCGCCTTCCACGCGCCCAAGCTGGTGCCGCGCGGCATGCAGAACCTCGGCGAGATGGGCGTGCTGTTCGTCCGCGACCAGATCCTGCGCCCGCAGCTCGGCAAGGCCGGGGACAAGTGGCTGCCGTTCCTGGTGTCGCTGTTCTTCTTCATCTGGGTGAACAACATCATGGGGATCATCCCGATCCTCTACTTCCCGGCGATGGCGAAGTACGGCTACCCGGTGGCGCTGGCCGGGCATGGTGTGGCTCATCTACATGGGCCTCGGGCATCAAGCGCCAGGGCTGTGCGTCGGCTACATGAAGACGCTGACGGTGCCCGTCGGGCTCGCCGGCGTGGATCCTGCCGCTGCTGATCCCGATCGAGTTCTTCTCCAACGTCCTCGTCCGGCCGTTCACGCTGTCGGTCCGGCTGTTCGCGAACATGCTCGCCGGGCACGTGCTGCTGCTCGTGTTCACCCTGGCCACCTGGTACCTGCTGACGCTTTCCATCGGCTGCGCTGTACGCGGCCACCTCGTTCGTCGTCGCCGTCCTGGTGACCGCGCTGGAGGTCCTGGTCCAGGCGCTGCAGGCCTTCATCTTCACGATCCTGACCGCTACCTATATCTCGGGCGCGTACGAAGGCGCGCACTGAGCCACCCACAAGAAACCCCGGCGGGCCCCCGCCGGCCTGACACAAAGGACGCACCATGCAGCTCGCGATGCACCTGCATCACCTGCTCTACGTGGCCGCAGGCACGACCAATACCTTGAACATCCAGAACCTGGGCGCCCTCACCTATGGTCTTGCGGCCATCGGCCCCGGCGTCGGCATCGGCCTGATCTTCGGCAACACGATCCAGTCGATCGCACGGCAGCCGGAGGCGGCGGGCCGGGTCACCGGTCTCATGTGGATCGGCTTCGCGCTCACCGAGTCGCTGGCCCTCATCGGCATCGCGGTGCCGTTCTTCATCAAGTAGCAGTCCGCCTGGAGAGGTAGCCGCACATGTTGCATCTGCTCGCAGCCGCCCCGTCGAACCCGAACCCCCTGGTGCCGAACTGGACCGAGGTGATCGTCGGCGCTATCGCGTTCGGCATTGTCTTCGTCGCGCTCTGGAAGGTGCTGCTGCCGAGGATCATGAAGACCCTGGAAGAGCGGACCGACAAGATCGAGGGTGAGCTGGAGCGCGCCGCCGAGGCAAAGGCTGACGCGGACCGGCTACGCGAGCAGTACCAGGCCCAGCTGGCCGATGCGCGGCACGAGGCCGCCCGGCTGCGCGAGGAGGCGAGGGAACAAGGCGCCCGCATCATCGCTGAGGCGCGCGCGGAGGGTGACGCCGAGAAGGCCCGGATCGTCGCGGCCGGGCACGCCCAGATCGAGGCCGACCGGCAGCAGGCGTTTGCGTCGCTGCGGGGCGAGATCGGCACGCTGTCGGTGCAGCTGGCTAGCAAGATCGTCGGCGAGTCGCTGGATGACGAGGCCAGGCAGAGCCGGGTCGTGGACCGGTTCCTGGCCGAGCTCGATGCCAGCCGTGCCGCGGCGTCAGGGGCGCGGGCATCGTCATGAGGGGCATCAGCAGGGCATCTCTGGCCGAGGTCGAGGAACGGCTCGGATCGGTGACGGGCAGCCCGCAGGCGAGCTCGGCAGCTCGGCGACGAGCTGTTCGCCGTGGCCGGGCTGCTGGCCAGCCAGCCGGCCTTGCGCCGGGCGCTGAGCGATCCGTCCCGCCAGCTGAGGCCAGGAGCGCGCTCGCCGCCAGCTGCTGGCCGGCAAGGTCAGCGATGCGACGGCCGGACTGACTGGCGCAGTGGCGGCGGCCCGCTGGTCGGCGCCGGGCGACCTGACCGAGGCGGTGGAGCAGCTGGCCGTGCAGGCGATCGTGGCGGCGGCCGAGCAGGAAGGCCGGCTCGATGACCTGGAAGACGAGCTGTTCCGGTTCGGCCGGATCGTGGCGAGCAAGCCGGCGCTGCGGATCGCTCTGACGAACCCGTTCCTGTCCGCCGACGCCAAGCGTGAGCTGCTCGGTCAGCTATTGGCGGGCAAGGTCACCCCGGAGGCGCAGCGGCTCATCGTCCAGGCCGCAGTGAATCCGCTCGGGCGCAGCCTGGACGTGAGCCTGGAGGAGTACGCCCGGCTGGCGGCCCGCCGCCGGGAGCGGCTGGTCGCCGAGGTGCACGTGGCGGTCGCACTTACCGGCCAGCAGCGCAGCCGGCTGGCCGCAGCCCTGGCCGTCACCTACGGCCACCAGGTGCACCTGAACGTTGTGCTCGACCCGCGCGTCGAGGGCGGCATGACCGTCCGGGTGGGGGACGAGCTGATCGACGGCAGCGTTGCCAGCCGCCTCGCCGAGGCGCGGCGCCGGCTGGCGTCCTGAGCTGGCCGGGCTGAGCTGGCGGCCCGAGGTGGCGGCCAGAACGTGCAGACAGACACTTAAAGAACAGACCCCGATGCGAAGGACACGAGGAAGATGGCGGAGCTGACAATCCGGCCGGAAGAGATCCGGGACGCTCTTGAGCGTTTCGTCGAGGCTTACGAGCCCGGAACTGCCTCCACCGAGGAGGTCGGCGCCGTCGTGGAATGCGGCGACGGCATCGCGAGGGTTTCCGGCCTGCCGTCGGCGATGGCCAACGAGCTGCTGGAGTTCGAGGACGGCACCAGGGGCCTGGCGCTGAACCTGGACGTTCGCGAGATCGGCGTCGTGGTGCTCGGCGAGTTCAGCCAGATCGAGGAAGGCCAGCGGGTCAAGCGGACCGGCGAGGTGCTGTCGGTGCCGGTTGGCGACGGCTACCTCGGCCGGGTGGTCGGCCCGCTGGGCGCTCCGCTGGACGGCCTCGGCCCGATCGAGGGTTCACTCGAGGAGCGGCAGCTTGAGGTGCAGGCGCCGTCCGTGGTCCAGCGCCAGAAGGTCAACGAGCCGCTGCAGACGGGCATCAAGGCCATCGACGCGATGACCCCGATCGGCCGTGGCCAGCGCGAGCTGATCATCGGCGACCGGCAGACCGGCAAGACGACGATCGCGATCGACACCATCATCAACCAGAAGCAGAACTGGGATTCCGGCGACCCGAAGAGGCAGGTTCGCTGCGTGTACGTGGCGATCGGCCAGAAGGGCTCGACGATCTCGTCGGTGCGCGCCACCCTGGAGGACGCCGGCGCCCTGGAATACACCACCATCGTGATGTCGCCTGCGTCCGACCCGGCCGGCTTCAAGTACATCGCACCCTACACCGGCTCGGCGATCGGCCAGAACTGGATGTACCAGGGCAAGCACGTGCTGATCGTGTTCGACGACCTGACCAAGCAGGCCGAGGCCTACCGCGCGATCTCGCTGCTGCTGCGTCGCCCGCCGGGCCGCGAGGCCTACCCCGGCGACGTCTTCTACCTGCACTCACGGCTGCTCGAGCGCTGCGCCAAGCTGTCCGACGAGCTGGGCGGCGGCTCCCTGACCGGCCTGCCGATCATCGAGACGAAGGCGAACGACATCTCCGCCTACATCCCGACGAACGTCATCTCGATCACCGACGGGCAGATCTTCCTGGAGACCGACCTGTTCAACTCCGGTGTCCGCCCGGCTATTAACGTCGGCCAGTCGGTGTCGCGAGTGGGTGGCGACGCCCAGATCAAGGCCATGAAGAAGGTCGCGGGCGGGCTGAAGCTCTCCCTGTCGCAGTACCGGGACCTGGAAGCTTTCGCCTCGTTCTCCTCCGACCTCGATCCTGCGTCCCGCGCGCAGCTTGATCGCGGCGCCCGCCTGGTCGAGCTGCTGAAGCAGCCGCAGTACAGCCCGTTCCCGGTTGAGGAGCAGGTTGTCTCGGTCTGGGCTGGCAACGAGGGCTACCTCGATGACGTGCCGGTTGAGGACGTCCGCCGATTTGAGTCCGAGTTCCTCGATGAGCTGCGGCGCAACCAGCCGGGATACTCGAGACGATTAGGGAGACCCGCGAACTCCCTGACGACACGATCGTCGCGTTGAAGGACGCTATCAACCAATTCCGGGCGAGCTTCGAGATGAGCGACGGCCAGCTGCTGGTCCCCGAGGAGCCGGCTACGCCGCTGGACGAAAGCGAGATCGAGCCGGAGTCGATCAAGAAGCGCCCGACGGCGCCAGCCAACGGGCGGGTCGGGACCGAGCCCGGCAGCCAGCCCGGCGACAACCAGTAGGGCGGTATAAGCCAGCATGGGAGCCCAGCTTCGTGCAGTACGGCGGCGGATCAGGAGTGTCCAGTCCACCGCCAAGATCACGCGTGCGCAGGAGCTGATCGCGTCCTCGCGGATCATCAAGGCGCAACAGCGGCTGCACGATGCCGCGCCGTACGCCAGGGAGCTCACCCGGGCGGTCGAGGCCGTGGTCAGCAGGTCGGAGAACGTTGACCATCCGCTGACCCGGCCAGTCCAGATTCCGCGGCGCGCCGCCGTGCTGATCCTGACCAGCGACCGCGGCTTCTGCGGCGGCTTCAACGCCAACGTGCTACGGGAAGCCC
>CAVQCR010000030.1:0-210120 GCA_963711055.1 uncultured Actinomycetota bacterium
TTCTACTTCACGCCGTTCTTCAAGGTCGGCAGCGTGGCCTTCAGCAAGCCGGGGCTGCTGCTGCTACTGAGCACCCTGCTGGTGCTGCTGTTCTTCTGGTTCGCCTTCCACCGGCCGAAGCTGATCCCGCCCGGATGCAGAGCCTCGGCGAGCTGGGCATCCTGTTCGTCCGCGACCAGATCCTGCGCCCGCAGATGGGCAAGAAGGGGGACAAGTGGCTGCCGTTCCTCGTGTCGCTGTTCTTCTTCATCTGGTTCAACAACATCATGGGGATCATCCCGATCCTGTACTTCCCGGCGATGTCGAAGTACGGCTACCCGGTCTTCCTGGCGGCATGGTCTGGCTCATCTACATGGGGCTCGGCATCAGGCACCAAGGCCTGGGGGGTTACTTCAAGACGCTGACCATCCCGTCGGGCTCGCCCGCCTGGATCCTGCCGCTGCTGGTCCCGATCGAGTTCCTCTCGAACGTGCTGGTCCGGCCGTTCACGCTGTCGGTCCGGTTGTTCGCCAACATGCTGGCCGGTCACGTACTGCTGCTGGTCTTCTCGCTGGCCACCTGGTACCTGCTGACGCCCTCGATCAGCCTCCTGTACTCGGCCACCTCGTTCTCGTCCTGGTCCTGGTGACCGGGCTCGAGGTGCTGGTCCAGGCGCTGCAGGCCTTCATCTTCACGATCTTGACCGCCACCTACATATCCGGCGCGTACGAATCCGCGCACTGAGCCCACCCACAAGGAAACCCGGCGGACGCCCGCCGGCCGACACAAAGGAACACACCATGCAGCTCGCGATGCACCTGCATCACCTGCTCTACGTCGCCTCCGGCACGCCAATACCTTGCACATCTGGTACCTGGGCGCGCTCACCTACGGTCTGGCGGCCATCGGCCCGGGCGTCGGCATCGGCCTGATCTTCGGCAAGACCATCGAGTCGATCGCGCGGCAGCCCGAGGCGGCGGGCCGGGTCACCGGCCTCATGTGGATCGGCTTCGCGCTGACCGAGTCGCTGGCCCTCATCGGCATCGCGGTGCCGTTCTTCATTAAGTAGAGACCGGCCTGGAGAGGTAGCCGCACATGTTGCATCAGCTAGCGGCCGCGTCGTCACCGAACCCCCTGGTGCCGAACTGGACCGAGGTGATCGTCGGCGCGATCGCGTTCTTCATCGTCTTCTTCGCGCTCTGGAAGGTCCTGCTGCCCAGGATCATGAAGACCCTGGAAGAGCGGACCGACAAGATCGAGGGCGGGCTGGAGCGGGCCGCGGAGGCACAGGCCGAGGCGGACCGGCTGCGCGACCAGTACCAGGCGCAGCTGGCCGAGGCCCGGCACGAGGCCGCCCGGCTGCGCGAGCAGGCCAGGGAAGAAGGCGCGGCGATCATCGCCGAGATGCGCGAGGAGGCTGAGGCCGAGAAGGCGCGGATCACCGCGGCCGGGCAGGCCCAGATCGAGGCCGACCGGCAGCAGGCGTTCGCGTCGCTGCGGGCCGAGGTCGGCACGCTGTCGGTGCAGCTCGCCAGCAAGATCGTCGGCGAGTCGCTGGATGATGAGGCCAGGCAGAGCCGGGTCGTCGACCGGTTCCTGGAGGACCTGGACGCCAGCCAGTGCCGCGGCGTCAGGGGCGCGGGCATCGTCATGAGAGGCATGAGCAGGGCATCTCTTGCCGAGGTCGAGGAGCGGCTCGGCCCGCTGACGGCCAGCCCGCGGCGAGCCGGCGCTTGGCGACGAGCTGTTCGCCGTGGCCGGGCTGCTGGCCACCAGTCGGTCTTGCGCCGGGCGCTGAGCGACCCGTCCCGTCCGGCCGAGGCCCGGAGCGAGCTGGCCGCCAGCTGCTGGCCGGCAAGGTCGGCGAGCGACGGCCGGCCTGGTCGCCGCGGTCGCGGCGGCCCGCTGGTCGGCGCCGGGTGACCTGACCGACGCGGTCGAGCAGCTGGCGGTGCAGGCGATCGTCGCGGCGGCCGAGCAGGAAGGCCAGCTGGACGACCTGGAAGACGAGCTGTTCCGGTTCGGCCGGATCGTGGCGAGCAAGCCGGAGCTGCGGATGGCCCTGACGAACCCGTTCCTGTCCGCCGACGCCAAGCGTCAGCTGCTCGGTCAGCTGCTGGCGGGCAAGGTCACCCCGGAGGCGCTGCGGCTGATCGTCCAGGCCGCGGTGAATCCGCTCGGGCGCAGCCTGGACGTGAGCCTGGAGGAGTACGCCCGGCTGGCGGCCCGCCGCCGTGAGCGGCTCGTCGCCGAGGTGCACGTGGCGGTCGCCCTGACCGCTCAGCAGCGCAGCCGGCTGGCCGCAGCGCTGGCCGCCACCTACGGCCACCAGGTGCACCTGAACGTTGTGCTCGACCCGCGGGTCGAGGGCGGCATGACCGTCCGGGTGGGGGACGAGCTCATCGACGGCAGCGTGGCCAGCCGCCTCGCTGAGGCGCGGCGCCGGCTGGCGTCCTGAGCAGGCGCGGCCTGAGCGTGCGGCCAGAGGTGGCGGCCAGACGTGCAGACAGACACTTAAAGAACAGACCCCGATGCGAAGGACACGAGGAAGATGGCGGAGCTGACAATCCGGCCGGAAGAGATCCGGGACGCTCTTGAGCGTTTCGTCGAGGCTTACGAGCCCGGAACTGCCTCCACCGAGGAGGTCGGCGCCGTCGTGGAATGCGGCGACGGCATCGCGAGGGTTTCCGGCCTGCCGTCGGCGATGGCCAACGAGCTGCTGGAGTTCGAGGACGGCACCCGCGGCATCGCGCTGAACCTGGACGTTCGCGAGATCGGCGTCGTGGTGCTCGGCGAGTTCAGCCAGATCGAGGAAGGCCAGCGGGTCAAGCGGACCGGCGAGGTGCTGTCGGTGCCGGTTGGCGACGGCTTCCTCGGCCGGGTGGTCGGCCCGCTGGGCGCGCCGCTGGACGGCCTCGGCCCGATCGAGGGTCACACCGAGGAGCGGCAGCTGGAGCTGCAGGCGCCGTCCGTGGTCCAGCGGCAGAAGGTCAACGAGCCGCTGCAGACCGGCATCAAGGCCATCGACGCCATGACCCCGATCGGCCGCGGCCAGCGCGAGCTGATCATCGGCGACCGGCAGACCGGCAAGACCACGATCGCGATCGACACCATCATCAACCAGAAGCAGAACTGGGATTCCGGCGACCCGAAGAGGCAGGTTCGCTGCGTGTACGTGGCGATCGGCCAGAAGGGCTCGACGATCTCGTCGGTGCGCGCGACCCTCGAGGAGGCCGGCGCGCTGGAATACACCACCATCGTGATGGCGCCGGCGTCCGACCCGGCCGGCTTCAAGTACATCGCCCCCTACACCGGCTCGGCGATCGGCCAGCACTGGATGTACCAGGGCAAGCACGTGCTGATCGTGTTCGACGACCTGACCAAGCAGGCCGAGGCCTACCGCGCGATCTCGCTGCTGCTGCGCCGCCCGCCGGGCCGCGAGGCCTACCCCGGCGACGTCTTCTACCTGCACTCACGGCTGCTCGAGCGCTGCGCCAAGCTGTCCGACGAGCTGGGCGGCGGCTCCCTGACCGGCCTGCCGATCATCGAGACGAAGGCGAACGACATCTCCGCCTACATCCCGACGAACGTCATCTCGATCACCGACGGGCAGATCTTCCTGGAGACCGACCTGTTCAACTCCGGTGTCCGCCCGGCTATCAACGTCGGCCAGTCGGTGTCGCGAGTCGGCGGCGACGCCCAGATCAAGGCCATGAAGAAGGTCGCGGGCGGGCTGAAGCTCTCGCTGTCGCAGTACCGCGACCTGGAGGCGTTCGCCTCGTTCTCCTCCGACCTCGATCCTGCGTCCCGCGCTCAGCTTGACCGCGGTGCGCGGCTGGTCGAGCTGCTGAAGCAGCCGCAGTACAGCCCGTTCCCGGTCGAGCAGCAGGTCGTCTCGGTCTGGGCCGGCAACGAGGGCTACCTCGATGACGTGCCGGTCGAGGACGTCCGGCGATTCGAGGCCGAGTTCCTCGATGAGCTGCGGCGCAACCAGCCGGGGATACTCGAGACGATCAGGGAGACCCGCGAACTCACCGACGACACCATCGTCGCGCTGAAGGACGCCATCAACCAGTTCCGGGCGAGCTTCGAGAAGAGCGACGGCGAGCTGCTGGTCCCCGAGGAGCCGGCTGACGCCGCTGGACGAAAGCGAGATCGAGCCGGAGTCGATCAGGAAGCGCCCGCCGGCGCCGGCCAACGGGCGGGTCGGGACCGAGCCCGGCAGCCAGCCCGGCGACAACCAGTAGGGCGGTATAAGCCAGCATGGGAGCCCAGCTTCGTGCAGTACGGCGGCGGATCAGGAGTGTCCAGTCCACCGCCAAGATCACGCGCGCGCAGGAGCTGATCGCGTCCTCGCGGATCATCAAGGCGCAACAGCGGCTGCACGATGCCGCGCCGTACGCCAGGGAGCTCACCCGGGCGGTCGAGGCCGTGGTCAGCAGGTCGGAGAACGTTGACCATCCGCTGACCCGGCCAGTCCAGAATCCGCGGCGTGCCGCCGTGCTGATCCTGACCAGCGACCGCGGCTTCTGCGGCGGCTTCAACGCCAACGTGCTACGGGAAGCCCAGAGCCTGCGGGCGCTGCTGCGGGGGCAAGGGCTCGACGTCACCACGTACGTGGGCGGCCGCAAGGGCATCGGGTGGCACCGGTTCCGTGGCCGCGACGTCGCCGCCGAGTGGAGCGGATTCTCCGACACGCCCCGGCAGGGCAACGCGGCCGAGATCAGCAGCGCGCTGCTGGACGCCTACGCGCGTCCGGCAGAGGACGGCGGCGTGGACGAGATCCACATCGTTTACACCGAATTCGTCTCCATGCTGACGCAGCAGGCCGTCGTCCACAGGCTGCTGCCGCTGGAGATCGAGGAGACCGATGAACACCCGCCCACCGGCCCGATGCCGATCTATGAATTCGAGCCATCGCCCGAGGATGTTCTCAACGCGCTACTGCCGTGGTATGTGGAAAGCAGGCTATTCCACGCGCTGCTGGACTCGGCGGCGTCCGAGATCGCCGCGCGACGGCGGGCAATGAAGTCGGCCACCGATAACGCCAATGAGCTGATCGAGCAGCTCACCAGGGAAGCCAACAAGGCCCGGCAGGCCGAGATCACCCAGGAAATCAGTGAGATCGTGGGCGGCGCGAACGCGCTGGCCGACGCGACCAGGGAGTAAGTGAGCATCATGACCGCTACCGCAGAGACCACCGCAGCCGGCGGCTCGGCCAGCCCGCCGGCCTCGGGACGCGTAGCCCGGGTGATCGGCCCGGTCGTTGACGTCGAGTTCGCGACCGAGGAGATGCCGGAGATCTACAACGCGTTGCATGTGGACGTGAAGCTTGGCGACGAAACCCGGACGCTGACCCTGGAGATCGAGCAGCACCTGGGAGACGACACGGTCCGCGCCATCTCCATGCAGCCGACCGACGGGCTCGTCCGCGGCGCCGTCGTCACCGACACGGGCGGCCCGATCACGGTACCGGTCGGCGACGTCACCAAGGGCCACCTGTTCAACGTGCTCGGCGAGTCGCTGGATGTGCCGACGTCATCGCTGAAGATCCAGGAGCGGTGGTCGATTCACCGTGCAGCCGCCGCCATTCGACCAGCTCGAGCCGCGCACTGAGATCCTGGAGACCGGGATCAAGGTCATCGACTTGCTGACGCCGTACGTTAAGGGCGGCAAGATCGGCCTGTTCGGCGGCGCCGGCGTGGGCAAGACCGTGCTGATCCAGGAGATGATCACCAGGGTCGCGAAGAACTTCGGTGGCGTATCCTGCTTCGCCGGCGTGGGCGAGCGCACCCGCGAGGGCAACGACCTGTTCATTGAGATGACCGACTCGGGCGTCATCAAGGACACCGCGCTGGTCTTCGGCCAGATGGACGAGCCGCCGGGCACCCGGCTCCGGGTCGCGCTGTCGGCGCTCACCATGGCGGAGTACTTCCGCGACGAGCAGCAGCAGGACGTGCTGCTGTTCATCGACAACATCTTCCGGTTCACCCAGGCCGGCTCTGAGGTGTCGACCCTGCTCGGCCGCATGCCGTCCGCGGTGGGATACCAGCCCACGCTGGCCGACGAGATGGGCCAGCTGCAGGAGCGGATCACCTCGACCCGCGGCCACTCGATCACCTCGATGCAGGCGATCTACGTGCCCGCCGACGACTACACCGACCCGGCGCCATCGGCAGTGTTCGCCCACCTCGACGCGACGACGGCGCTGTCCAGGGAGATCACCCAGAAGGGCATCTTCCCGGCGGTCGACCCGCTGGCCTCCACATCCCGGATCCTGGCGCCGGCCTACGTCGGCCAGGAGCACTACGACGTGGCGCGGGAGACCCAGCGGATCCTGCAGCGCTACACCGAGCTTCAGGACATCATCGCGATCCTCGGCATCGACGAACTGTCCGAAGAGGACAAGGTGACCGTGCAGCGGGCCCGGCGGATCGAGCGGTTCCTGTCGCACCCGATGTTCGTCGCCCAGCAGTTCACCGGCCAGGAAGGCGTCTTCGTGCCGCTGAAGGAGACGGTGGCGTCGTTCAAGGCCATCTGCGAGGGCAAGTACGACCACCTGCCGGAACAGGCGTTCTTCATGGTCGGGGGGATCGAGGACGTGGAGAAGAAGGCCAAGGACATGGAGCGGCGGTCGTGACCACGGCGGCGTGGTCGCTACTGCGGCCAGGACGCGCGAGGTGACCCGGTGACGCTCCAGGTCGAGCTGGTTAACCCCGAAGGCGAACTCTGGGCCGGAGAAGCCGAGATGGTAATCGCCAGGACGCTGGACGGCGAGATCGGCATCCTGACCAATCACGCGCCGGTCATCGGCATCCTGGCCGAGGGCAGCCTGGTGCAGGTCAGGCCGGAGAATCCGAGCGATGGCGACGTCTTCGCGGCGGTGACCGGCGGCTTCCTGTCGGTAGCCGACAACCGGGTATCGATCCTGGCCCGGTACGGCCAGATGGGCGCCGAGGTGGACCCCGCGGCCGCGCAGGCGGCGCTTGACGATGCCATCCAGGCCGCGGGCCCGGCGGCGGGCAGCCCGGAGGAGCCGGCCGAACTCCGCTACGCGCGGGCGCTGGTGCAGGCGGCCTCCGGCCGGGCCAGCTGATCAGGGCGCCGGGCGTCCTGCAACCGGCGGGCGTGTCGGCCAGCACGGGTTAGCGCTCCCCGCCCGGCTTCCAGAGCAGGTCGCCGTCCGGCTCGTTGACCCGGCGGGCCAGGATGAACAGCAGGTCGGACAGCCGGTTGAGGTACTGAGCGGTCAGCGGGTTCATGGTGTCGCCATGTGCTTCCAGCGCGGCCCAGGTCGTGCGCTCCGCCCGCCGGACCACCGTCCTGGCGACGTGCAGCAGCGCAGCGGCCGGGGTGCCGCCCGGCAGCACGAAACTGCGCAGCACCGGCAGGCCCTCGTTGAACTCGTCACAATCTTGCTCGAGCCTGGCGATGTAGCTCTCGTCCACCCGGAGCGGGGGATAGGCGGGATTCTCGGTAACCGGATTACACAGATCCGCGCCGACATCGAACAGTTCGTTCTGGATGCGGATGAGCAGCCTGGCGATGTCGGCTGGCAACTGGCCCATCGTCACCGCGACGCCGATGGCGCTGTTGGCCTCGTCGGTGTCGGCGTAGGCAGCCAGCCGCGGATCGGTCTTGCGGGTCCTGCTCATGTCGCCGAGCGCGGTCGTGCCGCATCGCCGGTGCGCGTGTAGATCTTGGACAGGACGACGGGATTATCGCGGTCTTGTGGCATGTCCCAACCGTATCGGCCGCCGCGGCGCAGCCAGGGCAGAGCCGGGTCAGTCAGGCGATGCGGGTGATGCCCGGGCATTCCCATCTGGATTGAATCACTGAACTGTGCGGCCGGTACATCCGCAGTATCACGAACCACGGGTCCTGTGCCGATGTGGGGAGCCAGTTCGGCTTTCGTCCAGCTTCGGGGGCATCGGGCTGAAGATAGATGGTCAGCCCGCCGTCCGCGTCACGGGTGAGGCCGTCCGTCCGGTCGCCAATCGAGTACCGGCCGGCAGGGTTCGGGATCAGGTTCATGTCGGCCTCGGTGTAGGCGGTGAGCGACCAGAAGGCGGCTACGGGGGGGAGGTCGCCAGCGTCGAAGCGGAGCGTATAGCGCCCCTGCGGGGATAGTTTGGCGCCGTCGGAGTCTTCGAAGTTGACCAGGTAGACGGCTTCTGCCGGGTCGTTGGCCGTAATGCCAGCAAGCGACTGATCGGCGGCACGCTGCAAGAAATCGTCGCCGAACCGGCCTTCTTCAGGCGGTGGATAGCGCCAGCCATTGACGACGGTGGCCCAGCTTCCGCTCAGGAACTGCTGGCGCAGCAGCGGCATGCCGATCGCCGCGGCCCGGATCAGGCCCTGCTTCACAACCTCGGGCTGGGCTTCTACGTCGAGGCCGGGCCCGATGCCGATGCGGGCGAACTGGTTGAGCAACAGGGCATGATGCGCTGGCGGCGGGTTCTCGGCCAGCATGGCGTTAAGGCTCTTCCAGGGCCCGAGCGGGTCCTCAGCGGTTCGTGGGGGCGCGTAGACGTCTCGGCGCTCGGGCACCTCGGCGCCCGGGTGACCGAACAAGCTGAGCGGAGTGAGCCGGTACTGCTGCTGCCGCACGTGCACGCTCGGGAGATCGGCGGGGCCGTCGACGAGAGTGCGCCCGAGCACCAGGATCCACGGGGTCGGGGCTGGCTTCACCTTCTTCATCCCGGCGGGCAGGTTGCCTTTCCAACCGGGACCGGTAAGTGCGAAATGCCCGGCCTCTTTCCCCGTCGCGCGCTGGCCAACGTAGTCGAAGTTGTCCGAGGTGAAGCCCATCAGCTCGAACGTAAAGTACCGGTCCGCCATATCGGGGTGGGACAAGATGACCGGCTCGTTGGACAAGTCCACCCATGCCACGGAATACAACGTGTCGTTGTTCGGGCAGCCGCCGTCACGGTAGGCGGCGTTGATCAGGCGGCTGGCGTGCCAGAAGTGGTTGACGGCCGCGTAAGGGACGAATTCCGGGTCCCTGGGCTGTGTGATCCAGTCGTGCCTGAGCTTTGCGTTATAGATATAGGGGAATCCGTAGATAAACGCCTGCATGCCGGTTGTGTAGGCATACTCGGCTCGCCAGTCGTCCACCCGACCGGTAAGGATCGGCTCGACAGCCTGGCGGATCATGGCCGCGGCCACGGGGAACCTTCGAGCCCGGTCGAGCACGGTTTTCGGGTGCCGGACCGCCGTTGACACCGCGCGGCAGGCGGGCGGAACAAAGCGGGCCGTGGCAGCCGGTACGGCCGGCAGTTGCTGTGCGGCTTCGAAAGCCGTCGCCGCGGCCTCGAACACCGTATCCGCGGCCTCGAACACCGTATCTGCGGCCCAGGCTGCTGTCCTGGCCGCCCGGTTCAAGGTAGCTGCGTCGCCCCGCGTGCGCTCTGGCTCGTGTCCATTCGACGACTGCGGCATCTCGCTTCCTTTCGCTCGTGAAGGCCAGCCAGCGACGGCGCGCCGCGCACCGAGAAGCGGGCATCCCAGGGCTTGACCAGACCTAGCCGTGTGACGCGCCGCGTAGCTATCTCGCGCACAGGTACGGTCGCAACGATGGCACCAGGACCGGTCAGCCGTCGTCATGCCGGGCGGGTGATTGTCCTGCTTCACCATCGGCTCGCCGCAGCGCGGGCATGCGCGCCGGCTGCAGCACTCGGGCTGAGAAGACAGCAGACGCCCTGGTCTGCCGGGCCACGGGCGAAATACCCTGTTTGCACCTGTCGGACCGATACGGCGTTGCGCCCGTTGAAGCTCGCCGAGTCGCGCGGCCCGCCGCGTACGGAGTCAAAAGTTTTTTCCAGGAGGTCAGTCCCTGAGGCGGCCGAAATCCCTCGCAGGCAGCGGGTTGCCACGCCTTTACTCGGGCATGGATCTCTCTGTCATGACAGGTGGTGTCAGGCGCCCTGCCGTGGGGTATTCACATACCGAACACGATGTGAGATCGTACAGATACGAAGAGTAACGGCAGTGCGGTCGCTCTGCTGCGCACCAGTGGAGTTTCGGCCGCAGGTGGATCCGGGTCCGTAATTGGCCCGAAGAGCCGTTAGGCGGCTCGCGGCCCCTCGGTCACCGGCGGTTCTCGGGGGCCCGCCGGGGAGTGTGAGGGGCCGCAAATGGTGGGGGGGATGCGCGCTCCCGGCCTTCGGGCCGGGAGCGCGCTTTTTGCCGGGGCAGCCGTGCTGCCACCTGCCGGGGAGACGGCTTGGCCGAGCACAGGACACCGCCGCCGCGGCGACCGGTCGCGCGGGCGTAGCCGGTTTCGTCAGCGACACGGGCAATACCCTTGGCTCCGTCAAATAGTAGAGCTGCGTATAAATCACCCGATACGCTGGTTCACGGTGTTGCTCGGCGCGGCACCACGCCTGGAACCACCGCATCAACGCACCACGCACGGCGCGGCCGCCGGTTAGCGGCTGCGGCGGCGCCGCGGCAAGGGATTAGTTCTGGCGGCGGTGCGAGCCGAGCATCGCTGCGGGACTGTCAGCCCACGCCCAGGCAGCGGAGCGCCGCGCTGGCCGCAAAATGCCAAGTTCCGCCGGCTCCGCCGGACTGGCGCCCGGCGGAGCCGACCGTAGGCCCGCCAGGAGCGGAAAGCGAGACCACGGCCAGGAGCGGGACTGCAGTCGGGCAAGCACCCCGACCGAGCGTCCGAATTAGTAAAGTATCTATCGGTTTCCGTGCAGAGCCGGGAAGGACAGGCCGTGTACGACTACATCATCGTCGGCGCTGGCAGTGCTGGGTGCGTGCTGGCCTCGCGCCTCACCGAGAACCCGGACGCACGGGTCCTTCTGCTAGAGGCAGGTCCGCCGGACACGGCCGACGAGATCCACATCCCGGCAGCGGTCAATCTCCTCTTCAAGAGCGCCTACGACTGGAATTACCAGACCACCGTGCAGGATCGCGCGGGCGGCCGCTCTATCTACTGGCCGCGCGGCCGGGTAATCGGCGGCTCGTCGTCGATGAACGCGATGATCTACATCCGCGGCAGCCGGCACGACTACGACGCCTGGCGCGACGACTACGGCTGCGAGGGCTGGGGATACACCGACCTGCTGCCGTATTTCCTGCGGGCCGAGTGCAACTCCCGCGGCGCGTCTGCCTACCACGGCGCTTCCGGGCCGCTCAGCGTCCAGGACCTGACCTTCAAGAGCGCCTGACGGGCGCCTTCGTCGCCGCTGCGCAGGCCACGGGCCGGCCCAAGAACGATGACTTCAACGGGCCTAGCCAGGACGGCGTCGGCTACTACCAGGTAACCCAGAAGGCCGGCCGCAGGTGGTCGGCGGCCGACGCTTACCTGCACCCGGCGGCCGGACGGCACAACCTCACGATCCAGACCGACTGCCTGGTCACCGGCGTGCTGATCGACAACGGGAAGGCCGTCGGTGTCCGTTATCTGCGCCGTGGCGTGGAGGAGACCGCGCAGGCCGACGCTGAGGTGATCCTTTCCGGCGGCGCCATCAACAGCCCTCAGCTGCTCATGCTGTCGGGCATAGGCCCGGCCGATCACCTGCTCGAGCACGGCATTCCGGTGCAGGCCGATAGCCCGGGTGTGGGCGGCAATCTGTCCGATCACCCGGTCGTCACCGCCATGTGGAGCGCCCCGCGATCGCCGAGCCTGTGGGAGAAGTCCGGGCCGCGCCACCTGGCCCGCTGGCAGCTGATGCACAGCGGCCCGCTGACGAGCAATCTCGCCGAGGCAGGCGGGTTCAGTCGGTCGGACCCGACGTTGCCGGCACCAGACATCCAGTGGCACGTGCTTCCCGTTCCCTTCCTGAACGGCGGGCTCGGTGATCCGGCCAGCCGTGCGCTCTCGGTACTGGTCACGCTGGTATCGGTGGGCAGCCGCGGGAAGATCCGGCTGCGCAGCGCCGATCCCCGGCACAAGCCCGCCATCGACCCGTCTTACCTGTCCGATCTCGCTGACATGGATCCGCTGGTGACGGCGATCGGGATGGCCAGGGAGATCGCCGCCGCCCGGCCGCTGAGCAGGCAGCTCAAGACGGAGCTAGCGCCGGGTAACGACGTCCGGAGTGAGGCTGACCTGCGTGAGTGGATCCGCGGTGACCTCGCGACGCTCTATCACCCGGTAGGCACCTGCGCCATGGGCGGCGACTCCAGGCTGGCCGCGAGCAAGCTGCACAGCGTGCTGGACACCGCGCTTCGGGTGCGCGGCGTCGACGGCCTGCGCGTTGTCGACGCGTCGGTGATGCCGACGGTGCCGCGCGGCAACACCAACGCGCCGACGATCGCGATCGCCGAGCGGGCGGCCGACCTCATCCAGGGCCGGGCGCCGCTGGCGGCCATGGAGCCGGCCGAGTCCCAGCTGGCAGCCGCCGGACAGCCCTAAGCCGACCGCGCTCCGGGCGTTGGAGGGTAACGGGGCCGTTATCTGTAGCGGCGGCCGTGCAGGATCGTCACGAGATTGAGCACCTTCTTGAGGTCCTCGTCCGTCCGGTCGAACGAGGTCAGGTTGGGCCTGGCCTTCATGCGCTGCCGGGTGATCGCCTTGGGCCGGGTGAACTCGCGCAGCCCGTCCGCGCCGTGGATCCGGCCGAACCCGGAGTCGCCCGAGCCGCCGAACGGAAGCGACGGGACGCTGGCGAACGAGATGACCGAGTTAATGGCGGTCATGCCGCTGCGCAGCGCGCGGGCCGCGGCCATCGCGGCTTTCTTGTTCTTGGCGAACACGGTGCCGCCAAGGCCGTAGCGGCTGGCGTTGGCGAGCTCGACGCCTTCCGCCAGACTCGCCACCTTGGTCACGGTGACCGTCGGCCCGAACGTCTCCTCCGTGACGGCCCGGCTTTCCTCGGGCACGTCGGCCAGGATGACCGGCCCGACGTACGGGCGCCGGATGCTGCCGATGCCGCCGATGACGGGACGCCCGCCGCGGGCCAGCGCGTCGGCAATGTGCTTCTCGATAACCTCGGCCTGGCCGGGCAGGGTCATCGGGCCGTAATTGGCCTCGCGGTCGTCGCCCGGCCGCAGTCGCGTCACCCTGTCGGTGAGCTTGTCAAGGAAGGTGTGGTAGACGTCCTGAACCACGTAGACCCGCTCCACGCCGACGCAGGTCTGGCCAGCGTTGGACAGCGCGCCCCAGGCGCATGCGTCGGCGGCCGCGTCCAGGTCGGCATCGGCACCGACGATGAACGCGTCCTTGCCGCCGCACTCGGCCACCATCGGGGTCAGGTTCTGCGCGCAGGCGGCCATGACCTTCTTGGCGGTGGCGGCGGACCCGGTGAACGCGATCTTGTTCACGCCGCTGCGAGCCAGGTGATCGCCGGTCTGGCCGAATCCGGTCACTAGCTGGAAGACCGGCTGCTCAGGGACCACCTCGGCGAAGGAGCTGACCAGCCACGCGCCGACCGCCGGGGTGAGCTCGCTCGGCTTGAAGACGACGGCGTTCCCGGCGGCCAGCGCGTAGGCGATCGATCCCATCGGGGTGAAGACGGGGTAATTCCACGGGCCGATGACGCCGACCACGCCGAGCGGCTGGTACTCCAGCGTGGACGCCTGGTTGATGGCGACCAGGCCGCTGCGGACCCGGCGCGGGCCGAGTACCTTGCGCGCGTTCTTGGCCGCCCAGTCGATGTGCACGATCGCAAGCAGGATCTCCAGCTGCGCGTCAGCCAGCGGCTTGCCCGTCTCGGTGTGGACGAGTTCCGCCAGCCTGCCGATGTACCGGGTCAGGTGCGACTTCCAGGCGAGCAGTCGCTGCTTGCGGCCGTCCCAGCCGAGGCCGGCCCACCACAACGCGGCCGGCTGGGCCCGTGCGACCGTATCGGCCACGTCGGCCTCGCTGAACACCGGGAAGCTATCGATCACCTCCGACGTCGCCGGGTTCAGCGTGTCGAAGGTCTCCGCCGACCGGACTCTCCCGAGGTTGCCGAGCGTGGCTGTCATGAGCCTGCACCGCCATTCTGCACATTTTGCTGGATTCTACGCCGGGGCCCCGCCGCATCGGCCGGCGTCTGGCTGCGGCCCGTCATCAGCTAGCTTACGAATAGAGGCGTCGGATAGGTTGATGACCTTCCTCTGCCCGACCGGAGCGCACCGTGGTCCAGCCCGCCAGGCCAGACGTGGATCGCGGCTGGCTGCTGGAGGCGATCGAGCTGTCGAAGCGCTGCCCTCCGTCGCTGACTGCGTTCTCAGTGGGCGCCGTACTCGTCGGAGCTGACGGCCGCTCGCTCGCCACCGGATACTCTCGCGAGCTTGATCCGGCCGATCACGCCGAGGAGGTCGCGCTCGGCCTGGCCCGGCTCGCCGGCCTGGAACCAGGCGGTCCCGAGTTCGCCGGCGCGACGCTGTATAGCTCGCTGGAGCCGTGCGCTGCCCGTGCGTCCAGGCCGGTGCCGTGCGCGGATCTCATCATCGCCAGCGGCATCGGCCGGGTAGTCATTGCCTGGCGGGAGCCGCCCATCTTCGTGCCCGGCGGCGGCGCAGTCCGGCTGCGCCAGGCCGGGATCGCGGTTACTGTGCTGCCCGAACTCGCGGCGATGGCCAAAGCCGTCAACGCGCACCTGCTGCCAGGGTGAGGAGGGTCAGCAGCCCCGGCGGACCCATGACCCGGTAAAGCTGGCGTCCGCGGGCTGCGGCGGTCACTCCTGCGGCCGGGTGCGATGGAAGGTCACGTGCGGCCGGACCGGGCTGCCGTCAGGAACGCCCGGATGCTCGAACCGGGTGTACTCGGTGAGCCCGATCCTGCGCATCACTGCCTGCGACGGCTCGTTGAGCACCGCGGTCATGGACCAGATCTCGGCCAGGCCGATGCCGTTGAACGCCACGCCGAGGGCGGCCAGAGCGGCCTCGGTGGCGTACCCGTGGTGCCAGGCATGCCTGGCCAGCCGCCAGCCGACCTCGACGCCGCCAGCGCCCGGTACCCCGTCGGGCATCGGGTTCAGTCCGGTGAAACCGATGAACTGGCCGGTGTCGGCGATCTCCAGGGCCCACAGCCCGATATCCCTGGTCGGCGAAGCGCTCCTCGATCCGGTCGGCGAACGCGTCGCTGGCGGCGCGGTCCATGGTGCTCGGAAAGAAGCGCATCGTCTCGGCGTCGGCGTTGAGCGCCGCGAACGGTTCCCGGTCGGAGTCCTGCCACCTGCGCATGAGCAGGCGGCTCGTGCGGATGCTGTCGAATCGGGATGTCACTGTTCCACTCTCCTGACGCGTTCGCGAGTCGTGTAACGCTTCCCGGCCGAGTCAGAATGGAGGCACAGGTGAATTATGTCAAATGGGTACTTAATGTTGGCAGGAACATCGTAGGCTTAAAGGTGACGGTCGCTTGGGGTCGGGCCCGCGTGCTGCAGGCGCATCAGAGCATGTGGTGGAAGAACGTGACGATCCCGCTGATCCAGCTGTGCACCGTGTTACCTGCTGCTGCCGGGCTGGACACAATCCAGACAATGATCACGATCGCCACGATGATGCCGAGGAGCCGTTGTAACACAGTAAGTCGCCTCCAAGCCCTGCCAGGACGCCGCCAGGCACGGGGTCGCGCTCGCATGTTTGGCGGGAGGCCTGAGACCCAGCAGGCCCGTCCGTGGTATTCGCAATCCATTGTTACCACGGCCGAGCAAATTAATCCATTTCCGACACGGATACTGCCGAACCTGGGCTAGCACGGCCGAAACGCCCAAGACCGAGGCCAACAAAAGGCGGTTGCTGTGGCGATCAGAACAGGCGGAGCGCGCCGTCGTCGGTGCCGCGCATCGTGTCGTAGTCCAGCGTGATGCAGCGGATGCCGCGGTCCTCGGCCAGCGCCCGCGCCTGCGGCTTGATCTCCTGCGCCGCGAATACGCCTAGCACCGGAGCAAGTAGCGGGTCGCGGTTGAGCAGTTCGAGGTAACGCGTCAGCTGTTCCACGCCGTCGATCTCGCCGCGCCGCTTGACCTCGATCGCGACGCTGATCCCGGCAGCGTCCCGGCACATGAGGTCCACTGGCCCGATGGCAGTCGGGAACTCGCGCCGGACCAGTCGCCAGCCGTCGCCAAGTACTTTCAGCTGGGCGGCCAGTAGCTCCTGCAGGTGCGACTCCACGCCGTCCTTGACCAGGCCGGGATCCTGGCCGAGGTGGTAGGAGGAATCGCTGATGATCTCCTCAAGCTCGATCGTCAGCGTCTCGCCGGACTTGCCGGTGACAATCCAGCGGTCTTGTTCCTCGGTCAGGCGGCAGGGCGGCGACATCCAGTTCAGCGGTTTGTAGGAGCCGCCGTCACTATGGATGAGAACGGATCCGTCCGCCTTGACGATCAGCAGCCGCATCGCGGACGGAAGGCGGGCGGTGAGCCGCCCCGCGTATTCCACGTTGCACCGCGCAATGACAAGCCGCACGGGAGCCAACTGTAGTTGGCCGGGTCGCACGGGAGAGCGCGGGCACACGCTGGAAGGCGGTACGCGATGGACATCATCCTGATTCCTGGCCTGTGGCTCGACGGGTCGTCGTGGGACAAGGTCGTCCCGGCTCTGGAGCAAGCCGGGCACCGGGCCCACGCGCTGACGCTGCCTGGCATGGAGTCGAAGGACACTGACCGCTCCGGGATCACCCTGCGCGATCATGTCGGCGCGCTCGTCCAGATCATCGACTCGCTCGACCCAGCGCACGGCAGGGTCCTTCTCGTGGGCCACTCAGCCGGCGGCGCGATCGCCCACGCCGCGGTAGACGCAAGGCCCGGACGTGTCGCTCGCGTCGTCTACGTCGGGGGCTTTCCGACTGCCCACGGCGACGCTCTTGCCAGCGACTTGCCGGCCGAGGACGGAGACGTGCCGCTGCCAGACTGGTCGGAGTTCGACGACGCGGATCTCGCCGACCTCGACGACACCGCGCGCGCGGCTTTCCGAGGACGCTCGATCCCATCGCCCGCGCACGTCACCCGCGACCCGCAGCACTTGTCTGACGAGCGCCGCTACGACGTGCCGGTGACCGTCATCTGCACCGAGTTCACCAGCAAGATGCTCCGGGACTGGACCGATGAAGGGCTAGCGCCGGTCCGGGAGTTCACGAAGATCAAAGATGTCGAGTACGTCGACCTGCGCACAGGCCACTGGCCGCAGTTCACCCGCCCCGAGGATCTCGCGCGGGCCATCCTCCGGTCCGCTGCCGAGCCTGGCCAGCTCCATAACCAATGACCTTGCACAAACTGCCCGATCCCGAGTATGGGCGGGGCCCGCCCAGGTGCAGCGCAGTACCCTGGCCGAGGCGATCGGGTGATCAGCCCGGATCGCGGCGACTGACTGAGCGGGGCTGGCTGCTCGTTCGCCACGCACAGGACCTTTGCGCGGGGCGCGCCTGGCGGCCGGGCGGAGTGCGGTCACAATTGGCTGGTGAGTCAGCTCCGGCGCATCGTGGTCGCGTTGCTGGCGGTCCTGGGCGTCCTGGTAATCGGCAGCATCGGCTACATGGTGCTGGGGTTCAGCCCGCTCGACGCGGTGTACCAGACCGTTACCACGATCACTACTGTCGGATTCCGCGAGCTGCATCCGCTGCACACGGCCGGGAAGATCTTCACAATCGTGCTGATCCTGGCCGGAGTCGGCACAGCTCTGTATGCGTTTAGCGTGGTACTCGAGTCGCTGGTGGAAGGTCACCTCCGCCAGCACTTCGAAAGGCGCCGGATGGAACGCGAGATCGCCCGGATGTCCGGGCACACCATCGTCTGTGGCTGGGGCCGGGTCGGCCGCGCGGTGGCGGGTTACCTGACTGGCATGGGCACTGGGGTTGTCGTGGTCGACCTCGACGCTGACCGGTTGGGGGGCATTGCCTACCCCGCGGTCGTGGGCGATGTCACCGACGACAGCGTGCTCCACCGGGCCGGCATCATGCGGGCCAGATCTCTGGTGGCCGCGATCAATACCGACGCGGAGAATGTTTTCGTAACGCTGTCCGCACGGGCGCTGCGGCCCGACCTGGTGATTGTCGCCCGGGCCCGGACCGAAGCGTCAGAGTCAAAGCTGTTGCGCGCTGGCGCGACGCGAGTGGTGAACCCGCAGCGGATCGGCGGCCAGCGGATCGCGGCTGCGGCCTCCCAGCCGCATGTGGTGGAGTTCCTCGACGTCGTGATGCATGACGGCAGCCTGGAGTTCCGGCTGGGGGAGGTGCCGGTCGGCGATGGCTCCCGGCTGGCCGGGCGGACCCTGGCGGAGGCCGACGTCGGTGACACGACCGGGGCCCTCGTGCTCGCAGTCCTCGGCCGCGACGGCGTGTTCCAGGCCAACCCGCCAATGCACACCCCAATCGAGCCAGGGCAGGTGCTGATCGCGATCGGCACCGAGGATCAGCTGTCCGCGCTCCAGCGCGCCGCGAACCGGGCCGACTGAGGCCCCGCTCGCGTGAGCGGTTGCGGGCTGTCCTACCCCGCGTCAGGCTCTTGAATGCAGTCGCTCCCAAGCGTGACGACAACCTCAGGCCGCGGTTCACCCTGGGCCGCGCTGTGTCGTCTGCCGGTCGATTTCATCGGGCCCAGTCACGGTAGGGCAGCCTCGCTATCCTGCTGCCGATAGTCCAAACCATGACCAGGTTCCAGCGGGGAACAAGTAGCAGCGGTCCCCGCCGCGGTCTGCGGAGACGTAGTGCGGCACTAGTAGCGCATGGACCGAGCGCTGAAGAACTCGCTCGATTCCCGCTGCCACAGCAGCACGATCGCTACCAGGCCGACCAGCCATTCTGCTACCGGGAGGATCTTGCTATCGAGCGTGACTTGCTGGGCAAAGATCCCAATCATCCCGAGGCTGAGCACGGCGAAAAACACGGTCGAAAGAATACGAGCCCATCTCCTGCCTGCATTGTTCTTGCTGGCCATCCACAGCCACGCAGAAACGCCAATGATGCCGGCGACGACGAAGAATCCGATCACGGCGACCTCGGCCGTATGCTGCTGGCTCGGTGTGAGCGGTGTCGTTGACAGCTTCGCAAGGATGCTCTGGAGGTGGCTGTGGACGATGGCGATCTCGATGATGACCGAAATGGCCTGGATCACCGCTCCGGCGTAGATGAACTTCACGGCAGCCTGAACCGACTGAGGCGGCTGATCGAAGGCTGGCCAGTCTCGGCGACCGCCCAGCCAGTTGCCATCGAATGGAGGCTGGTAGGACATCGGGCCTCCCGGTACCCCTCGGCTGGGCACTATTCCCACGAAACTAGCCCATGCGGCCCAGATATCACCTGACTATCCCGCATGCGGGCCTACGTTTCCACTGTCCAGCCCAATGAGTTCGAGCTGCCGGCGGCAGCCCGACCGCTGCATTAAGTCTCCTGCTGGCGCCGGGGGAAGCTGACCGTGACGTCGAGGCCGCCGTGCGGCCGGGCAGTCGCGGTGAGCGTCGCGCCATGCACGCCCGCAATCGCGCGCACGATCGCGAGGCCGAGGCCGGTGCCACCGCCGTGCCCGGTTCGCTCGGTGCCGAGGCGCTGGAACGGCTGGAAGAGCCGGTCCACGTCACCGGGCGGGATCACTGCCCCGGTGTTGCCAATGGCCAGCGTGGCCTGTCCGTCGGCCGTAGCCGTCGAGATCTCGACCCGGCCGCCGTCGACGTTGTGCCGGATTGCGTTGTCCACCAGGTTCGCAACCAGGCTGTCCGCCAGGCTCTGGTCACCGGCGGTCGGAGCCGCGTCGAGCGAAGCGTCGATGCGGATGCCCCGGCGATCCGCATCCTCGCGGCGGCCCATGATCGCTTTCCGGGCGATCTCGGCCAAGTCGAACGACTCCCACACCGCTATCCCGCGCTCGCTGCTGGCCAATGTGAGCAGTGCTTCGATCAGGCGTTCCTGCTGTTCTCCCAGCGCCAGCGCCTGCTGGCAGGTCGATCGCAGCGTCTCCGCGTTGGCGCCCGGATCGGCGAGAGCGAGCTGCAGCAACGTTCGCTCCGCAGTCAGCGGAGTGCGCAGCTCGTGCGAGGCGTTGGCCACGAAATGCCGTTGTGCCTGGAACGACGCCTCCAGCCGCCCGAACAGGTCGTCGAGCGTGTCGCCGAGCTGCGCGAACTCGTCGCCGCGGCCGGTGATGCTCAGGCGCCGGCTCAGGTTGCTGGCCGAGATATCCCGTGCGGTCGCGGTGATAGTCCGCAGTGGCCGCAGGAACCGGCCCGCGATGAGCCAGCCGATCACGAGCGCGATCAGCACCGCGGCCCCGAAGACGAGCGCTGGGCCGACGCGGAACTGGCGACCAGCGAAGAAGTTCTGCGAGCTGGTGCCGCCCTGAACGTTGGTTGAGCCACTGCGCACCAGCAAGCCCGCCACAGCGAGGACGCCGAGCACGGCCGCTCCCAGGGCCACGAAGGCTCCGGCGTAGAGCAGGGCAAGCTGCGTGCGCAACGTGCGCCAGTTCAGGCGGATCGCCGCGACCGCATTGCGGAGCAGATTCATCACAGCTCTCCGATCCGGTACCCGCCCTCACGGACGGTCTGGATGACGGGCGGGTCGCCAAGCTTCGCGCGGAGGCGGCGGATAGTCGTCTTGACGGCCGTGGTGAACGGGTCGGCTGCCTCGTCCCAGACCCGCTCGAGCAGTTCTTCGGCCGAGACCACCCGGTCCCCGGACGCGAGCAGGCACTCAAGCAGCGCGAACTCCTTAGGGCTGAGATCAAGGCGCCGCCCGGCCCGGAACGCAACCCGTCGGCTCGGGTCGAGCGTCAGGTCACCGCTCTCGAGCACGGGCGGCAGCGGCTGCGTACTGCGGCGGCCAAGAGCGCGCACGCGTGCTGTCAGCTCGGCGAAGTCGAACGGCTTGGGCAGGTAGTCGTCGGCGCCCAGTCCGAGACCGGTCACCCGCTCGGTAACCGTGCTGGCCGCGGTCAGCATCAGGATCCGGCTCGGAGACCGGTCGGCTACCAGCCTGCGGCACACTTCATCGCCGTGCACGCCCGGCAGGTCCCGGTCCAGGACGACGACGTCGTAACGGGTGACGTCTAGGTGGTCGAGGGCGGCATTCCCGTCGAGAACGACGTCTACCGCCATGCCCTCGCGACGAAGCCCCGTGCCGATCGCCTCGGCCAGGACCTCGAAGTCCTCCACTACGAGCACTCTCATGACCTGTTCATGATCCTTCTCTGCGACGAGCACCCCGCCAAGCTCAGGGCGAGGCTACGTGACCTTAGCCAGACCCTGCCAGGTCAGCGGTGTCAGGCCGGTGTCGGCGGCCGACACCGTGCTGACACCGCCCGCCCGCGAGCATGACCGGGACGCCCCACCAGCCGGGAGGGAACGGCGCCAGCGAGCGAGAGAGGACCGTGCATGCTCGACGCGACCATAGAAGTCAACCGACTGCGCAAGCGGTTCGGGCCGACCGTCGCCCTGGACGGGCTGACGTTCACCGTGCGGCCCGGGCTCGTCACGGGGTTCGTCGGCCCCAACGGGGCGGGCAAGTCCACCACGATGCGGGTCATCCTCGGCCTAGACGCGGCCGACGAGGGCACCGCGCTAGTCGGCGGCCGGCCGTACCGCACCCTGCAGCGGCCGCTGAGCCACCTCGGATCGCTGCTGGACGCCGCCGCGCTGCAGCCCAGCCGGTCCGCCCGCAACCACCTGCTGTGGCTAGCCCACTCCCAGGGTTTGACGGCCAGCCGCGTCGATGCCGTCATCGAGCAGGCCGGGCTGAGGTCTGCGGCCCGGCGCAAAGCCGGCGGCTACTCGCTCGGCATGCGGCAGCGGCTCGGCATCGCCGCGGCGATGCTCGGTGATCCGCCAGCGCTGATGATGGACGAGCCGTTCAACGGCCTGGATCCAGACGGCATCATCTGGATGCGCGGGTTCCTGCGAACGCTGGCCGGCCAGGGCCGGGCTGTCCTGGTGTCCAGCCACCTGATGAGCGAGCTCGAGGGCATCGCCGATCACCTGGTGATAGTCGGCCGAGGCAAGGTGATCGCCGATGCCAGCACCCGCGAGCTGCTCGCCGCCGCCTCCGGCGACCGGGTCAGGTTGCGGACCAGCGCGCCACCCGAAGCCTCGGCGGCACTGGAGCGCGCTGGGGCAACGGTCGTCGCGGACGGGCTCGCTGCTGTGCCGAGCACGGCCACCGCGGGCACGGCCACGCCGGAACCGTGACGCTGACGGTGTCACGGCTGACCGCGGAGCAAGTCGTCCAGGTACTTACCGCGAAGGCAGTGCCGTTCTCGGAGATCTCCGCGCACCGCGCGACGCTCGAGCAGACCTACCTGGATCTCACGCGAGACGCAGCCGAATTCCGCGCGGCTCCACCGGCGCCGACCGCTGGCTCAGTAGACCGCAGCGAGTCTGCACGCGGCGACCGGGAGGTGGCCCGATGACTGCCACCATCGCACCCGAACGCTCCGGCACGCTGGCCAGCCGCGACAGTTTTGGGTGGCTGCTGCACGCCGAGTGGACCAAGTTGCGCACCGTGCGCGGCTGGGTCATCGGCCTGCTCCTTGCGGGCCTGCTGATCATCGCGGTCAACCTGATTCCCGGCGGTGAATGCGGCGGGATCCAGTCCAACGGCCGGACAGGCCTGGGCGCACCCGGCTGCACGCTTACCCTCGGACCCGCTGGCGAGGCCGTGATCGATAGCTTCTATCTCGTACATCAGCCGCTGGCCGGCGCCGGTACCATCACGGTCCGCGTGACCTCGATGTCAGTCTCGAACTCGCCGGGTGGCCCACCGGGTAATGCAGTCCTGCAGCCATGGAGCAAGGCCGGGATCATCATCAAGGCGAGTACCCGGCCGGGATCTGTGTACGCGGCGATGATGGTCACCGGCAGTCACGGGGCTCGCATGGAGTGGGACTACGTCCACGACACGGCTGGCCTGATGGGTGCCGTCTCCGCCTCCGCTCCGCGCTGGCTGCGGCTGACCCGCTCAGGTGACAGGATTACTGGCTACGACTCCGCTGATGGCACGCACTGGGTCAGAGTCGGTACTGCCACAGTGGCGGGGCTGCCCGCGACGGCCCAGGCCGGGTTGTTCGCCGCTTCCCCGGCCTCATCGCAGCTGACCAGCCAGTCGGTCGGCGGGTCGAGCGCGACCGGCGTGTCGACGCAGGCGACTGCCACCTTCGACCACGTCAGCCTGCTGGGCGCCACGCCGGGCCGCCAGTGGGTCGGCACTAACGTCGGCGGCGGCAACGCCACTTCACCGGGGCCGAGCGGCGGCGGCTACCGCCAGACGGTCCGCGGGCTCACCGTCACCGGGTCCGGCGACATCGCTCCGGACCTGCCGGGCGGAACGGGCGGGGGCGGTTCGGTGGCGGTCACCCTGGTCGGCACGTTCGCCGGTCTGATCGCACTGATCGTCGTCGGCACCATGTTCATGACCGCCGAGTTCCGGCGTGGCCTGATCCGCGTCTCGCTGACCGCCAGCCCCCGGCGTCGTCGGCTGCTAGCGGCAAAGGCCATCGTGCTCGGCGGCGTTACCTTCGTCGCTGGTCTTCCTGTCGCCTACGTCGCGTTGCTGACTGGTGAGCGGAAGATGCACGCTGGCGGCATTTCCGTCTACCCTGTGCCAGCTGTCACTGAGGTGCGTCTCATCGTCGGCACGGCGGCGCTGCTGGCCGTGGCCGCAGTGCTGGCCCTCGGCGTCGGCGCGCTGTTCCGGCGGAGCGCGGCGGCGGTCACCGCCGTCATCGCCGTGATCGTGCTGCCGTACTTCTTCGCCGGGCCGCTGACGGTCCTGCCTGCCGGCCCCGCTAACTGGCTGCTTCGGGTGACACCGGCGGCCGGCTTCGCTATCCAGCAGGGTTACCCGCGGTACCCACAGCTCGACATGAGCTATACGCCGGGCAACGGCTACTTCCCGCTCGCTCCGTGGGCCGGCTTCGCGGTGCTCTGCGCCTGGGCCGCGCTCGCGCTCGGCCTTGCCGGGTACCTAATGAATAAGAGGGACGCATGATCCGCCGGGCCTTGCCCGCGCACCGGGCCCCAACCGAACAGACGCCGCGGGCACATCGCACTGGCCTGCGAGACGCGCTGCACGCGGAGTGGACGAAGGCGCGGACGCTACCCGGCACCGGCTGGCTGCTGCTCGCTGCCGCGACGCTGACCGTCATTGTTAGCGCGGTCGTGGCGGCGGCGGTGAGGTGCCCGTCCGGCCACTGCGCCGAAGACCCCGCCAAGATCAGCCTGACCGGGATCTACCTCGGCCAGGCGGTCATCGCCATCGTGGCCGTGCTGGCCGTCAGCAACGAGTACAGCACCGGGATGATGCGCGTCACGCTAACCGCGATGCCGCACCGGGTCGCCATGCTCGCCGCCAAAGCCGTGGTCTTCACCGGCCCGGTGCTAGCCGCCGGAGTTGTAGCCGTGCTCGGCTCCGTGCTGGCCGGGCGGCTGATCCTGCCTGGCCACGGCATCGGGCCCGCGCACGGGTATCCGGCCCTCTCGCTGGCCGACGGACCGGTGCTGCGCGCCGCCACCGGCACGGTGTTCTACCTGGGCCTGATCGCGCTGTTCAGCCTGGGCATCGCGACCGCAGTGCGGGACTCGGCGGTGGCCATCGGGATAGTACTCGCGCTGTTGTACCTGTTCCCCATCCTCAGCGTCGTGGCCGGCAACGCCGGCGTTCGCCGGCACCTCGAGCAGTTCGCGCCGATGACTGCCGGGCTAGCGATCCAGGCCACCACCGGTCTGCGCAGCCTCCCGATCAGCCCGTGGGCTGGCCTCGGCGTGCTCGCTGTCTGGGCCGCCGCGGCGCTGTTGGTCGGCGGGCTGCTGCTGCGGCTTCGGGACGCGTAAGCACGGCCACGCTTCGTCCGGCCGTGGCCCGTCCCGCGACGGACCCGTGCCGCCGGGCGGACGCTGCCGTCGGCGGAGCCTTCTGGCCGCGAGCGTGCTATCGACAGTTGCCTAGTCGGTCCCCGTTCCCCTCTCGCTCGGAGGCCGCGCCAGGGTCAGGCAACCAGGAATGCCACCGCTGGGTCTGGGAGGTCTGCGACCTTGAGCCTGGCAGCTCGTTCACATGGCGGGGTGCAAGTGCTGGGCTCACCACGACCGCCATTCACCAGGTCAGGGCGCTCGGCACCGATAAGGCCGAGCTGACGCTCGCGCTTGACCAGTCCGGGCCGTTGGCCTGGCTCGTCGGGTTGCTGGCCGGTCGCCGGGTTGCGCGCGGGGGCGCGCCGGGTCGGTCCCGCGTGGCTCGGTAATGTCGCGGCCATGGACATACGCGAGGTAGCCGTCGTCGGGCTCGGCACCATGGGGGCCGGGATCGCGGAAGTGTTCGCCAGGGCTGGGATCGGCGTCGTGGCGATCGAGGCTGACGCCGACGCGCTGCGCCGCGGCCTGGACATCGTGGACGCATCCCTCACCAGGGCCGTGAGCCGGGGCAAACTGGGTGAGAGCGAGCAGGCGGAGATCCGCGCCCGGATTAGGCCGGCCGCGGGCTTCCGCGAGGCCGCCGCCGTTGACCTGGCGATCGAGGTCGTCCCGGAACGCCTGGAGATCAAGCGGCAAGTATTCGCCGAGCTCGATCGGGTCTGCAGCCCGGACGCCATCCTGGCGACAAATACCTCGTCGCTGTCAGTCACCGCGATGGCGGCCGCCACCAGGCACCCCGGCCGCGTGATCGGGCTGCACTTCTTCAACCCGGCCCCGGTGATGCGCCTGGTCGAGGTGGTTTCGACCGTGCTGACGGACGACGGCCTGGCGGCCGCCGGGGCCGAGGTCGCGCGTCGGGTCGGCAAGACGCCGGTCCAGGTCGGCGATCGCGCTGGGTTCGTCGCGAACGCACTGCTCCTGCCGTACCTGAACCACGCGGTTCGGCTGCTGGAGACCGGTTACGCCAGCCGCCAGGACCTCGACCGGGCCGTGACCGTCGGCATCGGCCTGCCCATGGGGCCGCTGGCGGTACTCGACCTCATCGGCCTGGACACCTCGCTTGCCATCCTGGACGTGCTGCACGGCGAATTCGGCGGCCCGCGGTACAAGCCCGCGCCGCTGCTCCGTCGCCTCACCGACGCCGGCCGGACCGGCCGGAAGGCGGGCCGCGGCATCTACGACTACGCCGCGCGTTCGGCCGACTCCCACGACGATGAGGGTAACGGGGTCGCGACTTTGTCCCCGGACACTGTCACGCTGATCGGGTCTGGGGACGCTGCCGAGGCCGAGCTGGCCAGCGCGCTTGCGTCCGCCGGCGTCAACGTCACCCGGAACGCGGCCCACCCGACCGACCTTGTCCTCATCGCAGCAGAGACGGGGCGGTCGGTCCTCCCGGCTGCGCTCGCGGCCGGCCGGCCCGATCAGTCAGCCGGTTTGCATCTGCCGTCCGGACTGCGCTCGGGCGCGCTGGCAGAAGTCGTCCGGACCAGTTTCAGCTCCGATAGAGCAGCCGAAGGGGCTGCCGGGGTGGCGGCCAGGCTCGGGCTTGCCTCAGTGCAGGCACCGGACCGGCCCGGGTTCCTGGTCGGCGCGCTGCTCTTCCCGCACCTGGCCGACGCGGTCCGGATGGTGCAGGACGGCTACGCCTCGGCAGCCGACGTTGACACCGCGATGACGCTGGGCTGCGGATACCCGCAGGGGCCATGCCAGCTCCTCGACGCCATCGGGCCACCGACGGTGCTGGCCGGGCTCGAGGCTATGTACGAGGCGTACGGGGACGAGTTCGCGCCGCCGCCGCTGCTGGCCGAGCACGCCGCCGCGGCGATCGGTTTCGGCAGCACTCCGGTTTCCGGCAATACGGTCGCCCGGTAAACGCGGCCAACCGGATCGGGTGCGGCCGAGGAAACGTCGCCAGTGAGCCCAAGGAAGGCGCGGCGTCTCCCGTCGGATGCGCCCAGCAAGCCGCGCCGGGCGACCCGGCGCACTGGCAGCCAGGGGCAACCATCAGCGGCCGACAATGCGACGCCTCGGCTGGGGCCGCCGCAGATCCAGGAATGGCCCGACGGCGACTGGGTGGTCAGGCAGGTGCCCGGTGCCGCGGCGACCAAGCTGTACCGCTGTCCCGGATGTGACCAGGAGATTCAGCCCGGCACTGCGCACGTGGTGGTATGGCCGGCCTACGCGCCCGGGCCGGAGGAACGACGGCACTGGCACAATGCCTGCTGGCAACGGCGGCCGCGGCGGCCAGGGCCTGGCCCGTGAACGCACCGGTGAGGACGAGATGACGGAAATCAGCGCGAGCACGGTGCTGCCCGCCCGCCGTGAGCACATGACGCTGCACACCTCGGACGAGCTGACGCTGGTCGGCGAGCTCGCGCTGCCAGAGTCCGGGCCGCCCGTCGCGACGCTGATCTGCCTGCACCCGTTGCCGACGCACGGGGGCATGATGGACAGTCACGTCCTCCGCAAGGCCGCCTACCGGCTGCCCGCGCTCGCTCAGCTCGCGGTGCTCAGGTTCAACACTCGCGGCACGACGTCCGAGCGCGGCACCAGTGAGGGCGAGTTCGGCGAGGCCGAGGCCGAGCGGGCCGATGTCGCCGCGGCCATCGCTTACTGCGATGACCTCAGCTTGCCCGAGCTATGGCTGCTCGGGTGGTCGTTCGGCACCGAGCTCGCGCTCAAATGGGGCTTGGATCCTGATGTCGAGGGCGCCATCTTGCTGTCGCCGCCGCTGCGTCGCGCCGGGGTTGCTGAGCTCGATGCGTGGGCCCGGTCCGGCAAGCCATTGCTCGCACTGGTTCCCGAGCACGATGATTACCTTCAGCCTGCGGAGGCACGCCTCCGGTTCAGCCGGGTGCCGCAGGCGGAGGTGATCGGCGTCCCCGGTGCCAAGCACCTGTGGGTAGGCGAGCGTTATGTCCGCGTCGCGCTGAACGAGATCGTGCGCCAGGTCAACCCGGCCGCATGGCCGCTGCCGACTGAGTGGAAGGACTGACCGTGAGCTTGTTCGACCTGACTGGCAAGAACGCCTTCGTTACCGGCGCCTCGCGCGGCATCGGCAAGGTCATCGCTGTAGCCCTCGCCGACGCCGGCGCGGATGTGGCGCTCGTTGCGCGCAGCGCGGACGGCCTGGCCGAGACTGCCGAGGCCGTTGCCGCGGTCGGGCGGAAAGCCATCGTCATCCCGACCGATGTCACCGGGCAAGAGGCCGTCGCGAACGCGACGGCGCGGGCGATCGACGAGCTCGGGTACGTCGACATCGTGGTCAATAACGCTGGCGGGTCCAATTTCATGGTGCCGTTCCGCGATCTCCGGCTGACGGGCTGGGACAAGCTGATCCAGCTCAACCTGAGCTCGGCTGTCTACGTCTGCCACGCGCTCGCCGGGCACATGCTCGACCGCGGCAAGGGCTCGGTCATCAACGTGGCGTCAGTTGCCGGCGTCGCGTCCGCGCCACTGATGAGCCCGTACGGGGCGGCCAAGGCCGCGCTCATCTCGCTGACGAAGTCGCTCGCCGTGGAGTGGGGCGCCGGCGGCGTGCGGGTCAACGCGCTATGCCCTGGCTGGACCGCGACGGACCTGAACAGGACCTTGTGGGAGGACCCGGTAGCCGGGCCGGCCACGATCGCGAATGTGCCAATGGGGCGCTGGGGGAATCCGGAGGAGATGGCTGGCGCGGCCATCTTCCTGGCCAGTGACGCGTCGTCGTTCATGACGGGCCAGGCGGTCGTTGTCGATGGGGGGCAGACCGCGTCGGCATAGGAAGCCCCGGCCACCGTGCGCAGTTCGGCCGGCGCTGCACTCGATCGTTGCGCGCTTGCCTCTGGCGCCGCCATCTCCTAGCGGGGTGCTGGTCAGCCGGAGTGCCAGGCCGGACAGCGCTGAGGGCCTGACCCGTTTGACGGAGGCAGGCCCTCAGTGCTTCTGCAGGAGGCGTGTTAGCTGGTTATAGTTACTCGGTCCACCATTCGTCTTCGCCTTCGGCCGGCTTGCCGTTGGCGGTTGCCTTGCCGGTGTCGGTGACGGGGGCCGAGTGGCGCGCGGTTGCGGCTGCTGGTGCGCTGTGGCTCGCTGCCGGAGCGGCGGCGACCGCCTTGGGCGCAGACGCCGCGACGGCCGGCTGGGGCTGCTGGCTTGGCTGGAGTGCGTCAGCCAGGCCCGGCATCTGCGCACCGAGCAGCTGGCTGATCTGGGCCAGGTGCGCGCCGACGCTCTCCTTCTGCTTGTTGAGCTCGTCGACTTGGCGCTGGGCCAGACTGCGAACGCGGTCGGCCTCGGACTTGGTGTCGGACAGCAGTTGCTCGGCCTGGGCCTTGGCCTGGGCCAAGATGCCGTCGGCGTTCTTCTTGGCATTGCTGACCAGCTGCTGGGAGTGCTGGTCGGCCTCGCGCCGGGTTTGCTCGGCCTGCACACTGGCCTTGGTCGCCCGCTCCTCCGCGATCGCCGCGCGCTGCTCGGCCTCGGAAACCATCTTCTGAGTAGCCTCTTGCGCCTTGGCGAGCCGCTCGGTCTCCTGCCGCTCGGCCTCTTCACGGCGGGCCGCGAGCTGAATCTCGAACTCGGCCTCTGCCTGCGCGCGCTGCGCCTCGCTGTCCTCGAACGCGCGCTGAGCCTGGCTGCGCATCTCGTCGGCTTGCCGCTTCGAGGTGGTGAGGATCTCGTCGCGGTCGCGCTTGGACGACGCCCGCATCTGCGCGACCTCGCGCTCGGCGGTGGTGCGCATCTTGGCGATCTCGCGCTCGTTGCCGGCGCGCTTTTCAGCCACCTCGTGATCGGCGGTCGCCCGGAGCTTGGCCGCATCACGCTCGGTGCTCGACCTTAGCTCGTCAGCCTCCCGGCCAGCCTTGGTCCGGATGGACTCGGCCTCGCGCTCGGCGGTCGAGCGGAGGTCGTCGGTCTCGCGCTTGGCGACCGCGCGAAGCTCGGCCGCCTCATTCTCGGCGGAGGCCCTGGCTTCGGCCGCCTCGACCTTGGCGGCTGCGGTGAGTTCGTGGGCCGCCGCTCGGGCCTCGGCGATGTGCTCGGCGGCCTGCTCTTCGGCTAGCCGGAAGAGCTGTTCGATGCGCGAGCCGAGGCCGGACAAGGTCGGCTGCTCGATCTCCTGCATCTGACGGTGGGCGTCAACTAGCTCCCGCTGGAGCGCCTGAGCGGTTTCCTGGTGCTTGCGCGTCTCCGCCTTGAGCTTATCTAGATGGTCTTGGACCTGGTGCGGGTCGTACCCGCGCATGACACGGGCGAAGTCTGGCGTGTCATCGAAGTAGTTGCTGAGCTGAGCATCGATGTCGGGCTGCATGTCGCCTAATCCTGTGTAGACGGGAGGGGGACCTTTTAGCGGGAGTTTCGCGCACCGAAACGAGCGCTTCTTCGGGTCCGATTGCCAGGGCTTGGCGGCTCTGCCGGTAGCTGCCGTCTGCCCGGCCGGCACGCAGTTGCGTTCGTCCGGTGGTCCGCAGCGTACTCTCCTGCTCGACCGTTGGCGGCCTGTTCGCGGCCGCTAGTGCCGGAGATAGCATTTTTTGTTGATATGTGACTTAGGTGCGACAAGTCACATGGTTGTCAAAGCGCGCTACTTCCGGTAATAATCCCTGGTCAGAGGGCATCCCGTGGGCCACGTCGTAGTCAGGTCCGCTGGTCACTGGCCGGTGACTGCACGAGCTCGGTAAGCACGCCGCCGATATCCGACGGGTGCAGGAAGGCAATGGCGGCACCCATTGACCCGTGGCGCGGGCGCTCATCGAGGAGCCGGACGCCGGTCGCCCCGATGGCCGCCAGGGCAGCTGTGATGTTTGCCACGCCGTACCCAACGTGGTGCAAGCCCTCGCCCCGGCGCTCCAGGAACTTCCCCACTGGCGTATCGGGTCCGAGCGGCTCGAGCAGCTGAACGTAGGACGCCCCGCCCGGGCCGTCAGCGACCTGCATCATTGCCTCCCGGACGCCCTGCGCCTCGTTGACCTCCAAGCTGGCGACGGCGAGGCCGAAGGCTGACTCATAGAAGGCAATCTTCGCGTCGAGGTCGCGGCAGGCGATGCCCACGTGATCGATTCTGGTCAGCACGGCTTTTGCTCCTCAGGGAGACCGGGTCACTGACAGGTATCGTTTCAGTTATGCGTGAAGCTGTGATCGTTGGCGGGGCGCGAACCCCCGTGGGACGGCTGCTCGGCTCGCTGAGCGGTTTGACCGGTGCCCAGCTCGGCGGGCTGGCAATCAAGGCGGCGCTGGAGCGGGCGGCCGTGCCCGCCGACCGCGTCGAATACGTAATCATGGGCCAGGTCCTGCAGGCGGGTGAGGGTCAGATCCCGGCCCGGCAGGCAGCTGTCGCCGCCGGGATCCCGATGACGGTGCCGGCCTTGTCGATCAACAAGGTCTGTCTGTCCGGCCTGGATGCGATCGCGCTGGCGGCGCAGCTGATCAGGGCGGGCGAGTTCGATGTCGTGGTAGCCGGCGGGATGGAGTCCATGTCGCAAGCGCCGCATCTGCTGGCTGGGTCGCGACGCGGCTTCAAGTACGGCCCGGCTGAGCTGATCGACTCGATGGCGCACGACGGACTGACCGACGCGTTCGACCAGATTTCGATGGGGGAGTCGACCGAGCGCCACAATTCCAAGCTCGGCATCACGCGCCAGGAGCAAGATGAGTTCTCTGCGCGCTCGCACCAGCTGGCCGCGGCCGCTATCAAGGACGGCGTGCTGGCGGAGGAGATTACGCCTGTCAGCATCCCGCAGCGGCGCGGCGAACCCCTGATCGTCGACACTGACGAGGGCGTGCGCGCGGACACGACCGCGGACTCGCTGGCAGCGCTGAAGCCCGCCTTCGCCCCCGACGGGACGATCACTGCCGGATCTGCATCGCAGATCAGCGACGGCGCGTGCGCGGTGGTGGTGATGTCCGCCGCGGCTGCGGCCGCGGCCGGCGTGACAGTGCTCGCCGAGGTAGGCGCGCACGGCGTCGTCGCCGGCCCGGACAACTCGCTGCACTCGCAGCCGTCCAGGGCGATCATGCAGGCTTTGGAGAAGGCTGGCATGTCCGTCGCGGACCTGGACTTGATCGAGATCAACGAGGCGTTCGCGGCCGTCGCCATCCAGTCGATCCGCGACCTGGGCGTGGACTCCGGCAAGGTCAACGTGACCGGCGGTGCCATCGCGATCGGGCATCCGCTCGGTGCTTCAGGCGCCCGTATCGCGCTGCACCTGATATATGAGCTTCGCCGCCGAGGCGGCGGCCTAGGCGCCGCCGCGCTGTGCGGCGGCGGCGGTCAGGGCGACGCGCTGCTGTTCCGGGTGCCTGGCGCCGGCCAGAGCTGAGCTTGCTGTGACCGGGATCGCCGGGCGCGGCCGCCGCGGCCCGGCGGATCCGGATGCACTAGTCGCTGCGGCACAGGCCGGCGACCCGCGGTCCCTGGCCCGGCTCGTGTCCCTGGTCGAGAACTCCTCGCCTGACCTGCGCAGGATTATGAAAGTAATCGCGCCGATGACCGGGCATGCGCGCGTGGTCGGCCTCACCGGCTCGCCTGGCGTGGGTAAGTCGACGGTGACCGGTGCGCTGATCCGCGGCTACCGCGCGCAACAGTTGCGAGTCGGCGTCCTCGCGGTGGACCCGTCGTCTCCGTTCAGCGGCGGCGCGCTGCTCGGCGACCGCGTGCGAATGCAGGAGCACGCGGTCGACGACCAGGTTTTCATCCGCTCGATGGCCAGTCGCGGCCACCTGGGCGGTCTATCCTGGGCGACGCCGCAGGCTGTGCGCATCCTGGACGCGGCGGGTCTGGACGTCGTGCTGATCGAGACCGTGGGCGTCGGCCAGGCCGAGGTGGAGATCGCCTCGCTGGCTGATACCGCCCTGGTCGTGGTCGCGCCGGGGCTAGGCGATTCCATTCAGGCGGCCAAGGCCGGCATCCTGGAGATCGCTGACGTGTTCGCGGTAAACAAGAGCGACCGGCCGGGCGCGCAGGAGGTGATCAGGGATCTGCGCACCATGCTCGCTATGGCCAGTTACGACGCGGCCGCCTGGAAGCCGCCGATCGTCAGCACCACGGCGGCGACCGGGGAGGGAATCGGCGACCTGGCTGCCGCGATCGAGCGGCACCGCGAGTGGCTCGCAGGATCCGGCCAGCTGGACGTGCGCCGCCGAGCCAGGGCCAGCACCGAGATCTCCGCGCTCGCGCTTGCCGGGCTCCGGCAGCGGATGGGCGAACTGCCGGGCGAGTCCAGGCTGGATGAGTTGGCCGGCCGGGTGGCTGCGGGGGAACTCGACCCATATTCCGCCGCCGACGAGCTGCTTTCCGGCTGAGCCTGCCGCAGCCGCCGCAGCCGTACTCGCCCGGCCGGAACATAAGCCGCATTTAGCAAATATGATTCGCTCAACACGCCCAGGTCAGAAAAAGCATGAGTGGTAGCTGTCGCTGGAGCAGCAGCTACCACTCATCCTTTTTGAAGCCGTCAGACTATTTGTCCGTAATGCGGCTTGGTGCGACGTGTGCGTCGGCCGCCCCTGGCGCGGCATGGGTGTCGCCCGCCCTCGGCGAGACGCGTGCGTCGCCGGCCTGGACCGCCCGCGGCGCTACGGCATCGGATGCGGCCGCTATTTGCCGGGCCGGCTTGACGGCCGCTGTCGCACGGACAGCTGCCTCGACCACAGACTCGCTCGTCAGCCGCGCGTCATACGCTTTCTTACCGCCGCGTGCCCCCAACAGTCGCTTGGCCAGCACCAAGTACAGCACCAGCACAATGTTCACGGCGAGAAGAACGGACGCCGTTGCCGTTACCTTGCGGGAAAGCTCATAGATCTCGATCGGCAGACCCAGGGACGTCGCGATGAGTGCGAAATACTCGCCCCATCGCCGCGCCAGCCACAAGCCAGTACCTTCCACCAGCTCGATCACCGCGTAGAAGGCGAGCCCGGCGGCGACGAGCACCAAGGTCCGGCTGCTCAGCGTGAGGGCGTGCTGCAGCAGGCCGATATACTTGGAATTAGTGATGTTGATGCCGATCTGCCGGAACAGGTCTCTGACGAGCGGCAGTTTGCGGTCGAGTGTCTGCTCCATCGAGTACTGCGAGTGGCGGTAATGCCAGAGCGCATAGGCGACGGTGGCCGCGACGATGGCGCGGACGAACCGCTCGATGGCGAACAAGCGGAGGATGAGCTTGCTGCGGATCTCCTTGCCGCGGGGGACAACCGGGGCCTGAGCAGCAGGCCCGGACAGGCTGGGCTCGCCCGTTACGAAGCTCCCGCAGCGCAGGCACTGCCAGGCTTGCCCCTGGAGCGATGTCGCTGACATCTGAGCCCGGAGTTCGGGCTCGTCCGGCGCAAACGTCAGGTGTCCGTTGCGCCCGCAGCTGAGGGTGCTCCAGTCCACTTTCGCAGCCTAAAGCAGCCAACCCGCCTCCGGTCAACGCAGCCAGTCGGGTGAGTCCAGCTCTGCCCAGCTGAGGGCAGGCGGGCCGGGCGGCACCGACAGCACTCCGTCGGTCAGGACCAGGATGTCGTCGCAGGCGGCGGCGAGTCCGGCGCTGTCGTAGCCGACTACCAGCACGCTGCTGTCGCGGCTGAGGTCGCGAATCGAGTCGGCTAACGCGGCGACGTCGCGCTCCGCGAGCCGATCCATCAGGCCGTCGACCAGCAGAAGCTCGGGCTGATGCACGGCGGCGGCGGCCAGCCGGGCGCGCCGGGCGATCGAGTCCGGAGCAGAGCGCACCGGTACCTCGGCCCAGGGGAACAGTCCGAGCCGGTCCAGGATCGCCGCGGCCAGCACTTCCCGATCCCGCCGGTCTGGCCTGGCTAGTCTGGCCGCATGCTCGACGAGCCCGCGGATCCGGGGTGCAGGCAGCGGGATCGCGCCGCGGCGGGCCACGCCGACCCGACGGCGGACCGAAGCACGCCCGCGAATCGTCGACAAGTCATGCCCTAGTACTCGCAGTTCGCCGTAGGCGGGCCTGCCTGCTCCGGCTAGCAGGTCGACGATCGCCTCCGCCGTGGCGGGGGAGTCGACGAGCATGCCGAGCGCCGACTTGCCCGGTTCGGGCGCGCTGACCCGGAAGCTGGCCGAGCGCACCGCCCAGCCGCGGCCACGGCGCAGGCCGATCCCGGCCGCGAGCACGGGATCCGGGGCCATAGGCGCCTGGCTCGGTCCTGAGATGCCAGCCTGGCTCGATCCCGCGCCGCCCGCCTGGCCGGATCCCGGCGACGCCGGCCTGGCCCGGTCCGGCGGTGCCTGCCTGGCTCGGCCGCGCGGTGCCCGCATGGCCGGGCTGCACGCTGCCCGCGTCGCCGGACGGCAAAGCTTCCCCCGGATTTTGCTATCGGCCGATCCCCCGGAGGCAATGTAACGATCTGTAATTGACCATGTCCATGTACGCGCCGGCCGACTGGCCTGGTGTTTTACAACCGGTGATGCAATGCCGGGCAAGCCGGGCCACGATACGGTTTCGGGTGTGCCCAAGCGCCTTGATCTCCCGTTCGATCCCATCGCGCGCGCTGCGCAGACCTGGGAGAGCAGGTTCGGTGACGCCAAGGCGATGGCCGCGGTCACCACGATCATGCGAGTGCAGCAGATACTGCTCGCGCAGCTCGATGCCCTGCTGCGGCCGCATGGCCTGACCTTCGCCCGGTACGAGGCGCTGGTGCTGCTCAGTTTCAGCCGGGACGGCGCGCTGCCCATGCGACTGATCGGCGAGCGGCTCATGGTGCACCCGACCAGTGTCACCAACACCATCCACCGGCTAGAGCGCCAGCAGTTGGTGGTCCGCAGGCCTAATCCTCGTGACGGCCGCGGCACGCTCGCCGAGATCACCCCGGACGGGCGAGCGGTCATGCAGCGGGCCACCGACGACCTGATGGCGGCCAAGTTCGGCCTGGGCGGCTACCGGCCGGACCAACTAGAGGACATGTTCGCCTTGCTGCGTGGCCTGCGGGTGACGGCTGGCGACTTCACCGACGGCTAGCCGCAGACCATGAGGGGAACGGCTACCTGATCGGCGACGCCGTCCAGGTCCGGCCGCCGTCGCTGGTCACGAAGATCTCGCCGAGCCTAGAGTCGGCCGACACCGCCACTCCCTGGGCGGCGTTGGTCATGCCCACATAGCTGAACCCGCCTGGCGGGGCTGGACCCGCCGAACCTGGACGGGCGCCAGGTCTTGCCTTTGTCGGCTGAATAGTAGATGCCGGTCGTGGTTGCGAGCACTTCCGGGCTCCCGGAGGCGGCAGCCAGCGACGTCGCGATGCCAGTGTGCGGTACCACGGCGGCATTGGTCCAGTGCGCGCCGTTTGCTGAGACCCAGAAAGTTGTCTGCTCGGTCCCGCTGGCCGGCTGAGTGTCGCACGCGAGCATGAGCTGGGGCCCGGCTGCTAGTTGCGCGCCGGATGGCGAGCCGCTCGGCTGCGCCGCGCCGGGTTGGCACGGCGCCTGACCGACCTTAGACCACGTCCCGCCAGACACTGGTCCGCCGAGCACCGCGCCCGATGGCGTGAGCAGATAGCCCGTCGCGCCACCAGAGATGACCAGGCTCGCCGAGGACGCCTGCCCCGTCGGCAGATGCAGGAACGCGAGCGGTGCCGCTAGTTGCGTCCAGGTCGTACCGCCTGCCGTAGTCCTGTACAGCGAGAAGCTGATGCAGTGACTGGCGTAGGCGGCCCCGGTGCCGACGCAGTTGGCGAATATCGCGAGCGCGTTCTGACCTGCGGCCTCCACGTCGATGACGCGCTGGCCATAAGTGTTTTCCCGCGTCCAGGGCCAGCCGCCGCCGCTGGTCTCGTACAAGGCGGGGCCGAACGCCCAGCCGTCCTGCAGGTTCGTGAAGCGGAGTTGGCTCACGCCGGCTGCGCCTTGGGGACCGGCGGCCACGGGCGCGCTGACGCCATACCAGCTGGCCCCGTAGTTCGATGTACCGGCCATCGAGGTGCAGTAACCCGGGTTGTAGCACGGTGGCCCAGCCTGGCCGATCACCGCGCCGACGAACTTGGGATTCGCCGCTGTACCCACGCCGACCACCGTGACCGAGGTGGGCCGGAAATGCGCCGGAGGCGTGGTACCGGAGTTGCCTGGCGTCAGGTACGTGTGCTGATGGATCTGCGTGCCGCTGCCCGTCACCGAGCGGGTATTTCTGCTCGGGCCCGGCTTCGGCGCGCCGGTCGGGCGGACGGACTGAATCGGTAGACGATGCCCGGCTGACGACGCGTTGCCCGATTCGCTGGGCTGCTGACCGGCTGACACGATTTGCGGCACGGTCACCGCGGCCGCGATTACGACGGCGCAGCCGGCTGCGGTCGTGAGAGCCTGGCGGCGCTTGCGCTTCCGCGCCCGGCCCCTGATCCGCTCGAGCGAGCCGGCCCTCGGATACAGGGGGGTCACCTCAGCGTCCAGCCACTTGTCGATGTCGTCGCGCGGGCTATTCACGGGCGTCTCCCAGCGCCAGCTTCAGCCTGGCCCTGGCGTGAAAGAGGTCAGCCTTGATGGTGCCTTCCGGGCGGCCGAGCATCGCGGCCACTTCCTTGAGGCCGAAGCCCGCGTAGTAATGCAGCAGGAACGGGCTGCGTAGCCGTTCCGGCAGGGCCTGGATGAGCGCGCGAACATCAACATCCTGGGCCGGGTGGTAGGCCGGGTCGGCCGGGCCCGCGGCAGTCATGACCCGGAAGGCGCTGCGTTCCCGGCCGGTCTTACGCCAGTGGTCCCGGACCAAGTTTGTAGCGATCATGTACAGGTAGCTCTGCGGGTTCTCCAGACCGGACCAGCGCGACAGCAAGCGGGTGAATGCCTCGGAAGCGATCTCGTGGGCAGTCTCATCGTCGTCCACCAGCCGCCGGACCCAGCCCGCCAGCCGCGGGTAGCAGGCGTTGAACAGCTCCTCGACCGCCTGCTGGTCCGACGTGCGGAGCCTGGCCACTGAGCTCCCTTGCTTAGCCGCGCGTGCGGACGGCACCGGCCAGGTTAGCTGGTGCGGGCCCGAGTCACCGATGGACACCGGGCTGATGCGAAGCCCGGTGCCAGGACGGAGCACCGCGCAGCCTGTGCCTGTCACGCCACCGTCTTGCATCGTTTTACCATATTTCTACCGCTTCGGGGAGCCGGCCTCGTTACCTTCATGCCAATACGCCGGGCCAGGCGCTGCCTGGCAAGCCGGCTGCCGGGCAGCCTTGCAGCGCGGATGCCCGGTCACTACCTAAGACGGCGCCCGGCCCGGACGGTTGTGACGAGACCGGACTTTCTCCAGCTGCCGCGCTCCACGGCCGCTCCCGGCGCGCAGCGGCGGCGTCCACCGGCGCGCAGCGCCGGCCCTTTCCCGCGGCCGCGACCGGAGTATGCTGGATCCAGATAGTAGGACGTCCTACTAATTCGTTGTGGGGCCGGGCGGACTGGCCGGAGGTACCGATGGACGCACGCAAGGCAGGCGACTACGGCCGGGAACGCTGGCAGCGCCGGTACGACGCATCGCGGAAGCGCGACGCCGATTTCAGCACCCTGTCGGGAATCGAGGTGGCTCCGGTGTACGGGCCGCCCGATGGCGCCGTCGTGCCGGGCTTCGACCGGATCGGCTGGCCGGGGGAGTTCCCCTTTACCCGCGGGCTGTACCCGGCCGGCTACCGCGGCCGGACCTGGACGATCAGGCAGTTCTCCGGATTCGGCAACGCGGTGCAGACCAACGAGCGGTACAAGATGCTGCTGCAGGCCGGCGGCGGCGGGCTATCGGTGGCGTTCGACATGCCGACGCTCATGGGCCGCGACTCCGACGACCCGCGGTCGGCCGGCGAGGTCGGGCACTGCGGCGTGGCCATCGACTCGACGGCGGACATGGACACGCTGTTCGGCGGGATCCCGCTGGCTGACGTCACCACGTCGATGACGATCAGCGGCCCGGCCGTGCCGGTGTTCTGCATGTACCTGGCTGCCGCGCAGCGGCAGGGCGCCGACATCGGTCAGCTCAACGGCACGCTGCAGACCGACATCTTCAAGGAGTACATCGCGCAGAAAGAGTGGCTGTTCCCGCCCCAGCCGCACCTGCGCCTGATCGGTGACCTGATGGAGTACTGCGCGGCGCACATCCCGGACTACAAGCCGCTGTCGGTGTCGGGTTACCACATCCGGGAAGCAGGCTCGACGGCCGCGCAGGAGCTGGCGTTTACGCTCGCCGACGGGTTCGGCTACGTCGAACTTGGACTGTCCCGCGGCCTGGACATCGAAGCGTTCGCGCCCGGATTGTCGTTCTTCTTCGACGCGCACATCGACTTCTTCGAAGAGATCGCGAAGTTCCGCGCGGCCCGCCGCATCTGGGCGCGCTGGATGCGCGACGTGTACGGCGCGACCACCGAGCGCGCGCAGTGGCTGCGATTCCACACCCAGACCGCTGGCGTATCGCTGACCGCACAGCAGCCGGAGATGAACGTCGTACGGACGGCCGTGGAGGCGCTGGCGGCAGTGCTCGGCGGCACCAACTCGCTGCACACCAACGCGCTGGACGAGGTTCTCGCGCTGCCGAGCGAGAAGGCGGCCGAGATTGCTCTCCGCACGCAGCAGGTAATCATGGAAGAAACGGGTGTCATCAATGTCGCCGACCCGCTCGGCGGCTCCTGGTACCTGGAGGCGCTGACCGACAAGCTCGAGGCCGAGGCCGAGGACATCTTCGCCCGGATCAAGGCGATGAGCCCGGACGGCTCGATGACCGGGGGCATCCTGCGCGGCATCGACGATGGCTGGTTCATGTCCGAGATCGCTGAGGCATCCTTCAGCTACCAGCAGAAGCTGGAGAAGGGCGACAAACGCGTCGTCGGGGTCAACTGCCACACCGAGACCGTCGAGCAACCCATCGAGATCCTCCGCGTCAGCCACGACGTGGAGGTCGAGCAGGTGCGTGACCTGGCCCGCCGGAGGGCCGCGCGGGACCAGGCTGCGGTCGATGCGGCACTGGCCGAGATGGTCGCGGCAGCGCGGTCCGATGCGAACATGATCCCGCCGATGATCAGAGCGGCCAGGGCGGAGGCGACCCTTGGCGAGATCTGCGATGCGCTGCGCGCCGAGTGGGGCGGTTACTTCGAAGCGCCCGCTTTCTGACGGATGCAGAGCCCGCGTAGCAGCGGTCTTCCGGGGGTGCACCGGTTTCGGGGTGCACGGGGTCGGAGCCCTCCGTGCGTGCGGCAAGATGGAGTCATGAAGCAGCCGCGGGACTTCTCCCTCCATGGCGCCATCGACCTGGGCGCACGCCAGGCCGCGGCGCAGCGCCGGCAGCGCGCCGCTGAGCAGGGCTCAGGCGCAAGCGGTCAGCCAGGCGCGCAGAACGGTTTCATCATCGATGTCACCGACGAGACATTCAACACCGATGTGGTCGCCCGGTCCCGCACGGTGCCGGTGATTCTCGACCTGTGGGCCGACTGGTGCGGACCGTGCAAGCAACTGAGCCCCATCCTGGAAAAGCTCACCACGGAAGCAAACGGCGCGTTCGTGCTCGCCAAGGTTGACGTGGACGCCAACCCGCAGCTGAGCGCTGCGCTGCAAGTGCAGAGCATCCCGATGGTGGTCGCAGTCGTGGCCGGCCAAGTTGCCGACGGATTCCTCGGCGCCATGCCGGAATCGCAGGTCAGGGAGTGGCTTGCCCAGGTAATGCAGGTTGCCGAGCAACTCGGCCTGCAGCCAGCCGAAGGCAACGCCGCCGCAGACGGCTCCGGCCAGGACGACGCCACCGCGCAGCAGGCTGCCCCGATGGCGCCGGGTTACCCGGGCGGCAACGGTGACCCCGGCATCAATGCCGTGTTCACCGAGGCGCAGGAAGCGATGGAACGCGGTGATATGGACGGTGCCGCCGCGGCCTTCGAAAAGGTACTCGCCGCTAGCCCCGGCGATCCGGTCGCGACGATGGGTCTCGGCCAGGTCAACCTGATCCGCAGGGTCGAGGGCTACGATGAGGCGGCCGCGCGCCGACAGGCGGGCGATCAGCCCGGCGACGCGCTTGCGCAGGCCAAGGTGGCCGACATCGACCTGGCCACGGGGCGGATCGAGGAGAGCTTCGACCGGTTGCTTGACACCATCAGGCGCACTTCTGGCGAAGAGCGGGAGAAGGCCCGCCTACACCTGGTCAGCCTGTTCGACATCTTCCCGCCCAAAGACCCCAGGGTTGCCAAAGCGAGGGCGAAACTGTCGAGCCTGCTCTTCTAATGCCGCTGGTTCGGAGGCGTCGGCTCCAGCGTCGCCGTTCCGGACTTTCTCGGTCGTTTAGGCTGATCCGGGGTGAGGCCGGCTAGCTGCTCCAATGCCGGAAGAGCCGCGTCGAGCGCCGCGCGCTGCTCGGCCGGCAGCGTGAGCAGGATGTCGGTGAGCAGGTTCGTGGCCTCCGCCCGGATGCGCTCAAGCACATCGCGGCCAGCCGCTGTGACCGTGACCAGGTAGGCGCGGGCGTCGTCCGGGGCTGGTTGCCGGAGCAGGTAGCCGCGGTCTTCCAGCACGTTTACCAGCCGGGTGAGGGTTGACGGCGCGATCCGCTCGGCGGCCGCCAGGTCGCCCAGCCGGACCGGACCGCACTGGCCAACGCTGGACAGCGTGGAGAGCTGGCTCGGCGTCAGGCCCGCCAGTTCGTGCTTTCGGAGCCGCCTGGACAGCCGCAATACGGCAGCCCGCAGTCGCGCCGCATCGATCCCGAGCGCGTCAGGCACGGCCGATGGTGCGCGCCGGAGTTTCGTCCGCAGTAATAGTCGCGGCCGCGCTGCTCGTTCCGGTGGACACACTTGCAGGGTACGTGCCGCCCGGCAGAACGGAAGCCACCACTCCAGGGATTCGCGGCGAGCAATCAGATGCCCCCGTGCTGACACTCAGGTTTCTGGCGCATGATTGGTTCATGGAGGATTCCCTCAGCGGTCGGCTGCTGGCGGCGACCCCGCAGCTGGGCGACCCGAATTTCCGGCGGACCGTCGTCCTCATCGTCGAAGATGACAAGGACGAGGGCACGCTCGGTGTCGTCCTGAACCGGCCGACCGAGGTCCCGCTCGACCAGGTACTCGAGCCCTGGACAGCGCTGGCCACGGGGCCGCAGGTGATCTTCCGCGGCGGCCCGATCTCACCGAATAGCGCGCTGGCGCTCGCCCTCGCCTACGGCAGCGCTGAGCCCGTCGGCTGGCGTTCGCTCGACGGCTCGCCCCTGATGTCGAGGATCGGGCTGGTTGACCTGGGTGCTCCACCGGAGTTGCTGGCAGGCGGCATCTCGTCGATGCGGGTGTTTGCCGGCTATGCGGGATGGGGCGCCGGGCAGCTAAGGGACGAGATCGAGGACGGCGCCTGGTTCGTGTTGCCCGGTGATCCGGCCGCCGCCTTCGCGGCCGAGCCGGAACGGCTCTGGCAAGAGGTCCTGCGGAACCAGGGCGGTGATCTGGCGCTGGTGGCTTCGTTCCCTGATGATCCGGTGTGGAACTGAGCGCGTAGACTTCGTGACCGTGAGCACTGAAGTCCTTCCTGGCGCCGACGTTCGCCAGGACACCGATATCCGGCCGGATCTCTCGCATGGCGATGGCGACCACGAGAGGTTCGCACATTATGTCCAGAAAGATAAGATTGTCGACAGTGCGGTAACGGGAACTCCCGTGGTGGCGCTGTGCGGGAAGGTCTGGGTGCCGAGCCGGGATCCGAAGAAATTCCCGGTCTGCCCCGACTGCCAGCGGATCTACGAGTCGCTGCCCGAGGGCGGGGACGACTAGTCAGCCGAGGCCGCGAGCCCCAGCGGCGACCCTGACAGCTCGACGCCCGCGGTGCGCAACGACTCGATCGCCTCAGCCGTGGTCTTCGCGTCAACGCCGGCGGTCAGGTTCAGCGGCACCGTCGTGACGAAGCCGGCCGCGGCAGCGTCGGCCGCCGTCGCGCGGACGCAGTAATCGGTAGCGATCCCGACGACATCCAGGTCGGTCACGCCGTGCTCGGACAGCCAGCTCCCGAGCGTTTCCCCGGCCTCGTTGGTGCCTTCGAAGCCGCTGTAAGCGGCCGCGTACGCGCCTTTGCGGAAGACCTCCTCGACAGCGCCGGTGTCCAGGTCAGGGTGAAACTGCGCTCCCGCTGTGCCGGCCACGCAGTGGCTCGGCCAGCTCTCGTAGTAGTCGGGCTCGGTAGCGAAGTGCGAGCCCGGGTCCACATGAAAATCTTGACTTGCCACCACGTGGGCATAGCGGGCGCGATCAGGCCCGGCTAGATAGGTCGTAATTGCCCGGGCCACGGCGGCGCCACCAGCGACGGCCAGCGACCCGCCCTCACAGAAGTCGTTCTGCACGTCCACGATCAGCAGTGCGCGCACAGGGCGAGCGTAGCGCTAGCTGACATCTAGCGGCGTACCCGAGGTGATCCGGACTAGCTCGGCGAACGAGGTAGGGAAAACCGTGTGCACGTGACCGGCCGCTGCCCACACGACGTCGTAGCTGGCGAGCGCGGTGTCGATCAGGGTGCGAATCGGCGCCGGATGTCCGATCGGCGCCACTCCGCCGATGGGCTGTCCCGTGCCGGCTTTTACGAATTCCGGGTCGGCGCGGCTGATCTTCTCGACCCCGAGTTCAGCCGCGACTTTGGCGGTATCTACCCGGTGCGCGCCGCTAGTCAGGATCAGCAGCGGTTCGCCGTCGGAGTTGAAGACCAGGCTGTTCGCTATCGCGCCAACCTCGCAGCCAAGCTGGGCGGCCGCGGTTGCGGCGGTCGGTGCGGGTTCGGGCAGCTGTCTCACCTCGCCAGCGACCCCGAGGGCGCGAAGCTTGCTGGCCACATGCTCGGCGTTGCGGTGCATCGGCCCAGTCTGACATGACGGGGCTGCTCGACGCGGGCGATAAGCTCGCCGCTGGACTCGGCGGCTGCCGATGCGCTCGGCACGCGGTTGCGTACCTCGTGGCCGGGGCGGATGACGGTGAACCCGGCGTGGGTCATGAGCCGTTGTCTGGCCCGAACACCGTCGGGATCGCCGGATAGCCGCGAGAGAGCCGGCTGGCGTATGCGGGAAGTTCGGCGACCGCCGCCCGATGGCGCACCCTTGCCGCTGCGAGCGGTTCACGCCCGACGATCTCACCAGCACGGACTAGCCTTCGCAGCAGCGGCCTGCGCCCGGTCGTCCCGGACTTGGCCGGCATTGCGGAATCGTCCTTTGCCCCGGCGAGCGTCGCCGGCTCGGCAGGCTCGGCTGATTCGGCTGACGCGCTTTCGGTGACCAGTTCGGTGACCGCCTGGCCGGCCGGGTCGAGTATGCGCACCGCCCATTTGCGGCCGCCTTTTGACGGCTTGCCGACGGAGCGCTTGGCCACCGGGAGCAGTTCGCCGCCGCCGTCGGCCCGGGCGACAAGCTTGTAAACGAGCGCGGCGGTTGGCGCCCCGGAGCCCGTCACGAGCGAGGTCCCGACGCCATAACCGTCGACGGGCTCTGCCGCCAGCGCCGCGATCGAGAACTCATCCAGGTCGCCGGTGACGATGATCCGGGTCTTTGCCGCGCCGAGCGCGTCGAGCTGCAGCCTCGCTGCGCGGGCGACCTGGGCCAGGTCGCCACTGTCAATCCGGATCGCGCCGAGGCCCTGGCCCGCTTGGTGCACGGCATCCTGAACCGCGGCCGGTACCTCGTAGGTGTCGACCAGGAGCGTCGTCCCGGACCCGAGCGCCGCGAGCTGCGCCTTGAATGCGTGCGGTTCGTCGTCGTGTACCAACGTGAACGCGTGCGCGCTCGTGCCGCTCGTCGGAATGCCGTACTGGTAGCCGGCCCGCAGGTTAGACGTCGTGGTAAAGCCGGCGATGTAGGCGGCCCGCGCGCTGGCAACCGCCGACCGTTCGTGCGTGCGCCGCGAGCCCATCTCGACCAGCGGCCGCTCGTGGGCAGCCGTTACCATCCTGGATGCTGCGGAGGCGATCGCGCAGTCGTGATTGAAGACGGACAGCGCGACCGTCTCAAGTATCACTGCCTCGGCGAACGTGCTCTCGACCACCAGGATCGGTGAGCCGGGGAAGTAGCAGTCGCCCTCGGCATAGCCCCAGATGTCGCCGCTGAACCGGTAGTTCCGGAGGAACTCGAGGGTCGGCGCGTCGGCTATCTGGGCTCGTTCCAGGAACTCAAGCTCCGCGTCGGCAAACCGGAACTGCTCGAGAGCGTCCAGGAACCGGCCGGTGCCGGCGACCACGCCGTAGCGCCTGCCGTTGGGCAGGTGCCTGGCGAACATTTCGAACACGGCGCGCCGGTGCGCGGCGCCGCTGCCGAGGGCTGCGCGCACCATGGTCAGCTCGTAGTGGTCGGTTAGTAGTCCGGTGTTCACCAAGGCAGCTTACGGATTGGCGTGCCCCCGGCGGCCAGCAGGATTACCTTGCCGCCACGATCTCTACTTATCCTGCACTTGCGCGCTAAACCCACTGACACTGGAACTTATTCGGGTTTAGGGTGTTCTGCAGTCTTTCAGAAGGGCACTGCTGATGAACATCCGCAGTTTGCGGCGCGCGCGCCTGCTGTCGTTGCCGGTAGCGTTCGTGAGCATCTTCGGTCTCGGGCTTGCCACCACGACGGCGTTGGCCAGCACCGGCGGGGCCGCGGCCAGCCCGGCCGCGACCCCGCACTGGCACGTCGTGGCAGATAGTAACGGCGCGCTCACCACCGTCATCGCGCCCAGCCCCACGAGCGCGTGGGCCCTTGGCGTCAACGCGGTAGGTACGTCAACCTTCAAGCCGGCCGGTGTGCACTGGAACGGCCACCACTGGGTGGCAGCGAGGTTCCCGAAGGGCGTCGCCAGCGGAATCGGCTGCGCCGGCTCAAGCTCGCCGGGCAACGTGTGGGCGTTCGCTGGCGCCGCCGCGTTCGGCAGCGGCACCACCTACGCGGGCGCGCTGCAGCTGGTGGGCGGGAAGTGGATCGTGAGCAAGAAGTTCACCCCGCCGGGGCTGGTATCGGGTTGCTCGGTGCTCGGCCGGGGGAATGCCTGGGTCTACGGCCTGACGCATGTCGCACCGGGAGTAGGCACCTGGCGGCTGACCGGCCGGACCTGGAAGCCGGCCCGCACCGGCAACTTCTACCTCGTTACCGCCAGCACCGTCTCGGCACGCGACGTATGGGCGATTGCGGCCGGTCCCTCCGGTCTCAACAATGTGGTTGCGCACTGGAACGGGCGCACCTGGAGCCGCAACAAGGCGCTCGGCGCGGTGCTGCCGGCGCCCAGCGCAACCGTCACCCCAAGCGTGACGGCGATCAACGCTGTCGCTCGCGGCAATGTGTGGATCTCCGCAGAGGTGACCAAGCAGAAGAACGGCGTCCTTTCGACGACCCAAATCGTGCTGCACTTGAGCGGAGGCAAGTGGCACAAGGTCGGCCGCACGAACGTTGGCTACCGGCTGCCGGCCGCCGTTTCGGATGGCCACGGCGGCTGGTGGGCACTAGGCCCTCCGGTCGCATTGCCGCCAGCAGCGGCGCCTGTGACGTCGCCGTACTTGCTGCACGAGACCGGCGGCGTCTGGCGACGCGTTCCGCTCCCGGCAGTGAGCGGAGCGGTGCTGCAGGTCACCGGCATCGTGCACGTTCCCGGTAGCAATGCCATGCTGGCCATCGGCCAGCTCTATAGCGGGATCCCGAGCCTACGCTCGGTAGTGCTCGCCTATGGCCGCCTGCCCAGTTAGTCCGTGGTCGGGCAGTTCGCTACGTGCGTTTGGCCGGCTACCTCAGTCGGCGACGCTCGCGGTGGGCCAGCGTCCGTTCGCATGCTCCGCATCTTCAGTTAGGGAGCGCCGTGCACTGCGGTCCGCATCTGCGCAACGCGACGGGCACGCCGCGTGCCTGCAGCAGCCCGGCCACCTGCGCCGCGACCGAGCAGGCCCGTTGGGTGACGTCCGCCCAGTTGTAGCGGACGGTCAGGAGTCCCAGGCCCGCGTGCGCGTTGTCGCGCCGGCTGTCGGCCCAGCGCTGCTCGGGCGGATGCGAGGCGCTGCCGTCGAGTTCCACCGCGAGGCTGGCCTCCTCGTAAAGGTTGTCTACGTATCGCGTCTGGCCGTCGATGACGGTCTTGGCCTGCCGACGCGCGGCGGGCAAACCGTGGGGCCGCTCCACGCAAGTGATGTACCGGCGTTCGAGCACCGACCGCGCGCCATCGGCGACGTCGTCAAGCGCGGTCCTGAGGTCGCCGCGCCGGCGGATTCTTCCTCGGCGCTCAAGCGCCTCGAGGACGCGCTCGGTGGTAGTGATCCGTCGCCCGATGGCGCGACAGAGCCAGTCGAAGGCCTCGTCGAGATTCGCGGCAGCTTGGGCCAGGTCCAGCACTGTGTCCTCAACCCGCGTGCGCGGCGGGAAATAGGCGGGGTGCCTGCTTTCGTCAACGTGCCGCGAGTAGTGAACGACCGCCCCTGCGATGCGTACGCTATTCTGGCCGACCGGCACCGTGACGTGGACAAGCCTTCCAGCCTGCCCGATCCCATACAACTCCGCTGCGGTTTGATGGCTCAAGACCGCGTTCGGACCTGCCCTCATCGCCACGGCCCAGATCTGCGCCTCCCTTGGCGGCGTTCCTGTGAAAGTCGCGTAGACGCCGCGCTGCAGTGATCGCCATCGCCCTGACCGGAGCTTGTTATCGATCGCCTTCGCTGACATCCCGCCCGCGATCGCCTGCTGGCGCGAGATGACGCCGCACTGGACGCCGATTAGGACGTGGAGCGGGGCGCTGGGGGCGAAGGGCATGGGTTCACGCTGGTCCAGCCGGGCCTGCGGGCGACGTTGTGTTTTCGCAGCTGTGGATAACGGTCTGCAGGGCCCCCACGCTGTGGATAGCGAGCGCCTGGAATAAGTGATCTTGTTACTGATCGCAGTTTTCCGCGATAATCGCGGAAAACTGCGATCAATAATGGCTTCTCAGCCGTGGCGGGCCCTTCCTCGCGAGCGGCAGGTGATCTTGGTTGGCGAAATGTAGCAGAACGTGATGTTTCGTGCGACACCGTCGGCTCGTGGCTTGCGGCCCGCAGGCGTTGTCGCCCGACCTGGTGGCGATGAGGCGGACAGCGGGTAGGCCGCAACGCCGGCGCGGGCGCTTTGGCGGGCGATGACGCCTTCGGATGTGGACGTAGTGCGGCTTTTGTCCGGCGGGCCTGGTTCATTCGAGAAGCCCGTGCGTGGAAGACTGGCACGGAGGGAGTGGAAGACTGAGCTACTGGGGAGGTGACGGCAGGTGGGCGTCGCGCCAGTAGAGGTTGAGCAGCCGATGACAGGCCAGGATGCGGCACTGGACGCACCCTGGGTGACTGTCGTCTGGAACGACCCGGTCAACCTCATGAACTACGTGACCTACGTGTTCCAGAGGGTCTTCGGCTATCCCAAGCCGAAGGCCGAGAAGCTGATGCTCGACGTGCATCACAAGGGCAAGGCGGTCGTGTCCTCCGGCACGAGGGAGGCCATGGAACGGGATGCCGAGACACTGCACGGCTACGGCCTGTGGGCGACGGTAAGCCACGACTCGTGACCGATTTCGAGCCCAACGGGTACTCGCCTTACGACGACGGCAACGATGACGGTAACGATGTCGCCGCCGCGTTCCGGGCCGTTCCAGGCGGCGCCGCCGCGTACTTCGAGCAAGCCCAGGCCGGGGTCATCCGCAGCCTGGTGAGCCAGGTCGCGGAACTGGTCAGCGCGGACAGCGATAGCGATCTGGCGCCGGATGAGCCTGCGGCCGGGCTTGGCACTGGCGCGCCCGACCAGCTAAGCGAGGGTGCACTGGGTGACGACCTCGAGGCGCAACTCGGCTTGAGCAGCCATGCGCTGCCACCAGACGATCCGGTGCTGGCCCGGCTGCTGCCGGACGGGTACAACGACGACGCCGAGGCGTCGGCGGAGTTCCGCCGGTACACCGAGGAAAGCTTGCGGTCGGGGAAGGTCGCCTCAGCCCAGACGGTGCTGGCCTCGCTGCCTCCTGGCGGCGGCGAAGTGCGGCTCAGCGAGCCAGAGTGCCAGCAGTGGCTCCGCGCGCTCAACGATGTCCGGCTCGCTCTCAGCGTCCGCCTCGGGATCACCGACGAGAACGCGGACCTGACAGAGCAGCTAGCCGTAGATGACCCTCGTTCCGCTTATATCTGGGTCTATCAGTGGCTGGCGTATTTGCAGGACAGCCTGCTCGAGGCGCTGACCTGACCAGACCTAACTGGAAGCGCTCAGCTAGCCGCGAGCTAGTCTCCTGCCATGCTGACCATCTCCGCCGAGCTGCGCGCCAAGATCCTGGCTCACGCGAGCGCCGACCACCCGGACGAAGCGTGCGGGGTGATCGCGGGCCCCGCCGGTAGCGACCGGCCGGAGCGGTTCATCCCGATGCTGAACGCGGAGCGGTCGCCGACCTTTTACCGGTTCGATTCGATGGAGCAGTTCCGGGTCTGGCGCGAGATGGACGCCCGGGACGAGGAGCCGGTGGTGATCTATCACTCCCATACCGCCACCGAGGCCTACCCTTCTCGCACTGACATCTCTTACGCCAGCGAACCTAGTGCCCATTACGTCCTGGTATCGACCAGGGACCCGGATCGGGAGGAGTTCCGGTCGTTCCGGATCGTTGACGGCGAGGTCACCGAGGAAGAGGTCACGGTCGCGGCGGAATGATCGCGGGCGACGACCGGTTGGAGCAAGGGGCCGTCGCCGGCGGCCCGCATTTGCTCGCCCGCGGCCGGGCGGGCGCCCGGACCCGGCCACCGGCACGCCAAGTGCCCGACACACTGGAGCAGATAAACCATGGCTATCGAGGTCCGCATCCCGACGATCTTGCGCACCTATACCGCCGGCCAGAAGTCGATAGAGGGAACGGGCTCCACATTGGACGAGCTGTTCGCCGACCTGGACGGTCGTTACGGCGGGCTGCGCGATCGGCTGGTCGACTCCGCTGGGCTGCGCCGTTTCGTCAACGTCTACCTCAACGACGAGGACGTGCGGTTCCTCGGCGGGCTAGCCGCGCAGGTGAGCGATGGCGACACCGTTACCGTGCTTCCGGCCGTGGCCGGCGGTTCACGCTAGGCCCCGTCCTTCGGTATGCGTTACGACTCGGTGCTTGACTCGGTCGGCGGCACGCCTCTGGTGGGGCTGCCGCGGTTGTCGCCCGCCCCCGATGTGCGCCTGTGGGCCAAGCTCGAGGACCGGAACCCGACGGGCTCGGTGAAGGACCGGGCCGCCTTCTACATGGTCGCAGCTGCCGAGAAGGAGGGCAGGCTGAATCCAGGCGCCACGATCCTGGAGCCGACTTCCGGCAATACCGGCATCAGCCTGGCGATGGTGGCCAGGCTCCGGGGTTACAAGCTCATCTGCGTCATGCCAGAGAACACCTCGGCCGAGCGCCGTCAGCTACTCGAGGCCTACGGCGCGTCCATCGTGTTCTCCCCGGCCGCCGGCGGCTCCAATGAGGCAGTCCGGGTAGCCCAGGGGCTGGCTGCTGACCACCCGGACTGGGTCATGCTCTACCAGTACGGCAACGAGGCAAACGCGCGTGCTCACTACGAGACCACCGGGCCGGAGCTGCTCGCGGACCTGCCGGAGATCACGCACTTCGTAGCCGGGCTGGGCACTACCGGAACCCTGATGGGCACCGGCCGGTTCCTGCGCGAGCACGTGCCGGGAGTGAAGATCGTCGCGGCTGAGCCGCGCTACGGCGAGCTGGTGTACGGGCTGCGCAACTTGTCTGAGGGCTTCGTTCCTGAACTGTACGACGAGTCGGTCCTGACCTCGCGGTACTCGGTCACATCGGCCGACGCGCTCCGGCGCACCAGGGAGTTGCTGCAGGTAGAGGGCCTGTTCGCCGGGATTTCGGCTGGCTGCGTGCTGCACGCCGGCCTCGGCATCGCGGCCAAGGCGCACGAGGCGGGCGACCGTGCCGATATCGCGCTGCTGATTGCCGACGCTGGCTGGAAGTACTTGTCGACCGGCGCCTACGGCGGGACGCTAGCCGAGGCCGAGGCCAGGCTGGAAGGCCAGCTCTGGGCATGACCCCCCGACGGAAGGCGACCCTCCCCGATGACGATTTTCGACCAGGCCACGGCGGTTAGCCGGCGGCGCGACGGGCTTTACGATGCCGAGCCAGACGCCAGGTTTGCCCTCGTCGCGCCTGGCGGCAACGTGCCGCCGGCCGTCAACGGCGGCGCGTTGCTGGCTACGGTCCTGCGCGCGGTCCTGGACTGTTCTGCCCATCCCCACCCGGTAGCGACCAGTGCGCATTTCCTGCGCGTGCCGCAGCTGGCGCCTGCCCAGATTGAGGTGACCTGGCTCAAGCATGGCAAGACGGCCTCGACCGCGCGGGCCACCCTGGTGCAGGACGGCAAGCTGATCCTGGACACCACCGTGACGACCGGGACTGTTGCGAGCGGCCCGGCCGACGGGTCAGCCGAAGCGGACTCGGCGGCGCTGAACTGGACCGGCTCGGCGCCCGACTTCCCTGCCCTCGAGGAGTGCATCGACCTGGGCAAATGGCCAGGCACTGTGGCGGCGGACGGCACCGCGGGCTTCGCCGCGCAGGTCGAGGTGCTGCTCGACCCGGCCAGCACCGGCTGGCGGAGCAATGAGCCGTCCGGACTGCCGGAGATGCGCGGGTACTTCCGGCTGCGCGAGGACCGCGACCCGGACGCGCTGGTGCTCGCGTTGGCCGTAGACGCCCTGCCCCCGGTGGTGTTCGGACTGGGCGCGACCGGCTGGGCCCCGACAGTGGAGCTGACCTGGCACATGCGCGCAGTGCCAGCGCCGGGACCGCTCCAGGTGGCGACCCGTTGCCGCCATGTCAGCGGCGGGTGGTTTGACGAGGAAGCCGAGGTGTGGGATGCCTCGGGCCGCCTGGTTGCGCAAAGCCGCCAGATCGCCAGGGTTGGACGCGGTCGGTTGCGCGCCCTGGCCAGCTCGCAGCTGGCCTGAGGCTTAACGTGCCGGGTCTCGTGGGCCGCTGTCCCAGAGCCCTCGGGCCGCGCCAGCCCGAGCCGGCCGCCTATGGAACGCTCTTGATCTTCCAGACGAAGATCGAGCCGAGCGCTGCCACCATCGCGGTCCCGGCGAACAGGGTCGGGTAGCCGCCGAGCGTCACGAGCGGTCCGGCGATCGCGGCCCCGATCGCCGCGGGCCCGACGATCGCGATGTTGATGATGCCGAGGTCCTTCGCCCGGTCGGTGGCAGCTGGCAGCACCTGAGTGATCAGGGCCTGGTCGACCGCAAGGTAGGCGCCGAAGCCCACGCCGAACAGCACCGCCGCCACCAGGGCAGCGTCCCAGTTCTCGACGAAGGTGAGCAGCAGAGCGGCCACGCCCATCAGCGCGCCGGACACAGTGACGATCATCTTCCGCTTGCCCATCCGGTCGGAGATGACTCCGCCGATGATGGCAGTAAGCACTACGCACACGGTGTAAATGACGATCAGGATCAGCAGACCGGTCGTGGCGGCGATGTGATCGTGCTGGTACAGCTTGACCTTGTCGCGCAGGAAATACAGCAGGTACAACGTGCCCATGGCGATCGCCAGCGAGGCCAGGAAGCGGGTAAGCCACGCCCAGGCGAAGTCCGGGTGCTCCCTCGGGCTGATCCAGTATGCCCCCGCCAGCCGCCGCCAGGAGAACGGCTCCCGGTGCTCGGCCGGTAGCGGGTGATCAGGGGTAAAGAACACGAACGGGATTACCAGCAGGAAGAACAGCGCGCCCATGATGTAGTAGCCGCTGATGACGTTGCTGCCGAGCGCAAGGACGACCAGGACCGTGCCTACGACTAGGCCGAGCGCCTGCGGCATGCCTACCCAGCCGGCCACGGTGGCCCGCTGGCGCACCGGCACGTGATCGGGCACTGCGGCGCTGAGGCTGGCGTACTCGCCATTCTGGAATGCGCTGAACAGCACCCACAGCAGCGCTACTCCGGCCACAGTTCGCTGATGCGCAAGGATCAGCATGCAGATCGCGCCGAGCAAAGCCATGGCTAGCGTCCAGCGATGCCGCCGGCCGCGCAGCGGGCCGAAGCCGTAAGCGTGCGTGGTCCGGTCGGACAGCGCTCCAGCCAGCGGCGTCGCCACCACGGCAGCTACCGCGCCGAGGCCGGACACGATCGCCAGCGCCTGGATCTTGTGAGCCTTGTCGATGTTTTGTAGCTGGATCGGCAACAGCACCTGGATCGGGGTCAGCGAGGCCATCCACATGCCCAGGCTCGCCAGGCTCAGCCAGGAGATCCAGGCCTTCCGGACGTGCACCGACGGCTCGGCCAGCGCCAGCGGGAGAGCCCGTTGTTCGTCGGTCGAACTGGTTCGTCATGACACCTCCGCGGACCCTGGGCTCCGCTGTCGTGTGATCGGCTGGGAGTCCCGATCATGCCGTTTTGGGGATGATAGTGGTCGTTCCGCGGTTGTCGACCTGTCACGGCCGCAGGCGGCCGTGGCTGCCAGGCTATTCTGGATCGCTGTGATCATCATTCACGACCGAACGCCTCCTGATCAGCCGTGCAGGTAACCATCGTGGGCTGGGCGGGCAGCTTTCCCGGCCCGGCCAGTCCGGCGTCCTGTTACCTGATTGATACCGGCGACTTCCGCCTCGTCCTTGATCTTGGGAACGGGTCACTCGGCCCGCTGCAGCTCTACAGCCAGCTCACTGAGATTGACGCGATCTGCCTGAGCCACCTGCATGCCGATCACTGCCTGGACATGTGCTCCTACTCGGTGGCGCAGAACTACCATCCGGACGGGCCGAGGCCGCCGATCCCGGTGTACGGCCCGGCCGGGACGGCCCAACGGCTGCACCAGGCGCTGGGAAGCGATCACCTGGGCATGGCCAACGCCTTCGAGTTCGCCGCGCTGGTCCCCGGCGCGATCGAGATAGGGCCGCTGCGGATCACCACCGCGCACGTGAATCACCCGGTAGAGACCTTCGGGTTCCGGATCGAGCACGGCGGCAAGGTGCTGGCGTACTCGGCTGATACCGGACCGTGCGAGGATCTTGTCGTCCTGGCTGACGGGGCCGACGTGCTGCTCTGCGAGGCATCGTTCGCCGACGGCCCTGACCTGCCGACCGGCCTGCACCTCACGGCGCGGCAGGCGGCTGATCACGCGGCCAGGGCCGGGGTCGGCGAACTGGTACTCACCCACCTGGTGGCCTGGAACGATCCTGCGGTGTCGCTGGCGCAGGCGTCAGAGGCCTTCAGCCGCCCGGTGCGGCTGGCCAGCTCCGGCCTGCGGCTGTTGGGCTGACGATCTCGCCCGGCCTGGCGCAAGCGGCCGGCACGGGGCTGCGCGCGCATAGACTGCGATCCCATGCGCGTACTCGTTACCGGCGGTGCCGGATTTATCGGGTCGCACCTCACCGATGCCCTGGTTGGCAGAGGTGATCAGGTTGCGGTCGTTGATGACCTGTCGGCAGGCCGGGCCGGACGGGTCCACGAGCTTGCGGCTCTGCACAAGCTCAGCGTCACCGACGCCGGGCAGCTGGTCGCGCTGGTGGAGGATTTTGCGCCGCACCTGATCTGCCATCTTGCCGCCAAGATTGACGTCAGGGCCTCCGTTACCTTCCCGGCAGCGGACGCCGAGGTCAACGTGATCGGTACTGTTAACGTGCTGGAAGCCGCCCGTGCGGTGGGTGCCAGGGTGCTGTTCGGCTCGACCGGCGGCGTGCTGTACGGGCGCGACGCGCCGATCCCGTCGCTTGAGGACGTGCTGCCGCTGCCCGAGTCGCCGTACGGAGTGGCCAAGCATTGCGCTGAGCAGTATGTGGCTGTCTACAACCGGCTGCACGGCACCGGTCACGCCGTGCTCCGGCTGGCGAACGTGTACGGCCCGCGGCAGGATCCCGCGGGCGATGCTGGCGTGGTGGCCATCTTCTGCGCGCAGGCACTAGCCGGGGAACGGCCGACCATTTATGGCGACGGTCGGCAGACACGGGACTACGTGTACGTGGGCGATGCGGTCGGGGCCTTCCTCGCGGCCGCGGATTGCGGCCGCCCGGGCACCTGGAACATCGGTACCGGCGCCGAGGTCAGCGTGCTGGAGCTGGCCAGGATCATCGGCGAAGTAGCTGGGCATCCGGTCGAGCCGGACTTCGCCCCGCTACGGCCCGGCGAGCTGCTGCGCAGCGCCCTTGCTTCGGACCGGGCCCGGAGCGATCTCGGTTGGACCGCGAGCATGCCGCTGCCCGACGGCATCGCCCGCGCTTACCGGTGGATTGCTGCGGGAACGCCCGAGCGGGCGGGCTGGTAAGGGCGGCGCCGGGCCCGGTGCCCGTGGGCGCGCCACTAGGCTGGCAGTCATGGTGCGACCCGACGGCCGACGGCCGGATCAGCTACGCGAAGTGAAGGTAACCAGAGGCTGGCTGGACCACGCCGAGGGCTCGGTGCTCATCGAGTTCGGCGCGACCCGGGTCCTGTGCGCGGCCAGCGTGCAGGAGGAACTGCCGCGCTGGCGGCGCGGCAGCGGCCAGGGCTGGGTGACTGCCGAATACGCGATGCTGCCGCGATCTACCAACACCCGCAGCGACCGCGAGTCGGTCAAGGGCAAGCTGGGCGGCCGCACTCAGGAGATCTCCAGGCTTATCGGCAGATCGTTGCGCGCGTGCATCGATCCCAAGGCGCTGGGCGAGAACACGATCATCATCGACTGCGATGTCCTGCAGGCAGATGGCGGGACCAGGACGGCTGCCGTTACCGGCGGGTACATCGCGCTGGCCGACGCGGTGGCCTGGCTGCAAGGCCGCAAGCGGTGCAAGGGCGACCCGCTGGTGGCGTCGGTGGCTGCGATCAGCGTCGGCATCGTCGGCGGCCAGGCGCGGCTCGACCTGTGCTATGACGAGGACGTCGCGGCCGAGACCGACATGAACGTGGTCTGCACGGGGGACGGCAGCTTCGTCGAGATCCAGGGCACAGCGGAGCGCGAGCCGTTTGGCCGTCCGCTGCTGGACGAGCTGCTCGGCCTGGCTGTTGATGGCTGCGCGGAGCTGACCAAACTTCAGCAGGCCGCGCTCGGCACCTGATGGTGGCGGAGCCCGGCAGGGGACCGGCGAGCGCCGCGGCCTGGCAGAAACGCCGGGTATTGTGCGTTAAGACTGGTCAGCGCACTTGGGAAGGAGCCTGGTGATGGTCGCTGCCCTGGCTCGACAGGCCGCGCGGCACGAACAGGGGTTCTTGCACTGACCGGCTACATGATCAGGCGGCTGATGCAGGCCATTGTCGTCACGCTGATCGTGACGATCATCACGTTCGTTCTGCTTCATCTTGTTCCCGGTGGCGAGGTACGTGCTGTGCTCGGCGTCCGGGCCACTCCGGCCATGATCGCGGCGACATCACGGGAGTGGGGCTTCGACCAGCCGCTCTATGAGCAGTACGGCGAAGTGGCTGTGGCAGCTGCTGCACGGCAACTTCGGCTTCGATGTCCAGTACAACGCACCGGTCTCGACCATCTGGTGCAGGCGCTGGTGCGCACGGTCGTACTCGCGTTCATCGGCACCGCTGTCGGCCTGCTGATCGGCATCCCGCTCGGCGTCTTCCAGGCCGTCCGCCGTTACTCGGTTGCCGACCACGTCGTGACCGGCATCGGGTTCATCGGCTACGGGGCTCCCGACTTCTTCATCGCACTGCTAGTGGTCCAGTGGTTCGCCGTCGACCTGCACTGGTTCCCGCCGTTCGCGCCGGAGTCAACCTCGGTAATCGGCATCCTGTCCGATCCGATGGCACTCGTCCTGCCCGTCGCCACGTACGCGTTCGTTGCGTTCGCGCTGTGGAGCAGGTTCATGCGGTCCTCAGTGCTGGACAACATCGTCCAGGATTACGTGCGCACCGCACGGGCCAAGGGCGCCAGCGAGCGCCGGGTGGTGTGGGGCCACGTCTTCCGCAACTCATTGATGTCGATCGTGACCCTGCTGGGCCTGCAACTGCCCGTCGTCATCGGCGGCGCCATCTTCATCGAGTACGTGTTCAACTACCCGGGCATGGGCCTGCTGTTCTTCAACTCAGCGCTGGCGTATGACATCACGATGATGCTCGCGATCACCGTGCTCGCCACGCTGATCACGATCCTCGGCAACCTGTTTGCCGACGTCGGTTATGCCGTGCTCGACCCGAGGGTGAGGTACAGCTAATGGTCATGACACCGCCTTTTGGCCGGCCACTGCTCGACGAAGGTGTGGCCGGCGCGCGGCCGCGGCTCGTGCTGGCGACCATGAACTCGCACAAGCTGATCGAACTGGCGAGGATTCTGCAGGCCGGCCACGTCGAGGTCGATCTGGTCAGTCTTGCGGACTTCCCCGATGCGCCGGAGGTGGCGGAGACAGGCGCCACCTTCGCCGAGAACGCGCTGCTGAAGGCTCATGCCGTCGCCGGGTTTACCGGTTTGCCTGCGGTCGCGGACGACTCAGGCTTGTGCGTCGACGCGCTCAATGGGATGCCGGGCGTGCTTTCAGCCCGCTGGTCCGGCAAGCATGGGGACGACGAGGGCAACCTATGGCTTGTGCTCGGGCAGCTTGCCGACGTGCCGGACGAGCGACGGGGTGCCCATTTCGCCTGCGTCGCGGCGCTGGCGCTGCCGGACGGCCGCGAGCAGGTCAGCGAGGGCATCGTGCCGGGCACCATTATCCGGGCGCCGCGCGGGGAAAACGGGTTCGGTTATGACCCGATCTTCGTCCCCGAGCCAGCGATGCTGTCGGCGGTCGGCCTGCCGGTTGGCGGTCTGACGACGGCGGAGATGGAACCCGCGGCCAAGGACAAGATCAGTCACCGGGGCAAGGCGCTTCGCGGCCTTGCCCCGGTGATCTCTGCTCTCTTGGGCTGACGCCGGTGGCAAGGCACTGTCACTACCCCGCCGCGGTGATCTCTGCTCTCTTGGGCTGACGCCGGTGGCAAGGCAGCACTACCCCGCCGCGGTGATCTCTGCTCTCTTGGGCTGACGCCGGACGGCCGCGCCATCCTCAGCGACGTGGTAGTCAGCCGGTGGTGACTCCGCCAGACAGAGCGCTGGCCGGAGGAGTCACTACCTCGTTTGCTGGCGGCAGCGTGATATGCACCGGCTTGTTAAACCCGAAGAACGTGTAGGTGTTCGTCACAGTGCTGGACGTCACCCGCTCGACTTCAATGAGCTGCCTGATCCGGTGCTGGGCGTCGATCCAGACGGTGAAATTGACATTGCCGGTGATCAGCTTCAGGACCGGGGCCAACGCCGTGCGCAAGCTCGGAGAGAGGTACTTGACCGCAGTCGATGGCGCGAACCAGCCCGTGTACTTGGTGGTGGTTACCCCGCGGAGGTCGACCGTGCCGACGGCGCGAAGGTGCTCGGCGGCACGCAGCAGCTGGGCTTGCGCAGGATTGTCGTTGTGCACTCCACGCAGCAGCGTGACGAAGGCCGAACCTGAGCCCAGCTCTGCAAACGGTATCTTGATCCACTTGCCCGCCAGCGCGGCCGGCATACCCAGGGAAGTTCCGTTGACCTTGATGTAGATGGCATGAGAGTTGAGGATCGCGGACATAGGTATGTTCGCGCCGCCCGAGCTCACATTCAGCTTCATCGACGCCAGCAGCGGATTGCGCTGCTCGGTCGAATTGCCGGTGATGGTCGCCGCAATGCGGCCGTTGATGGACTCGCTGAAGGTCGCCGACACCGACGTGAGCCGGGCCGAATGGCGCGACGCTATTCTGACGACCTGGGTGGCATTTAGCTGGGGGCCCGTGCCCGGCGAGCTGGCTGAGCCGCCACGGGAGCTGGCTGAGCTTGCCTGCGGCGAGCTGAATTTGGGAGGCGAGCTTGCGCGCGGCGAGCCGGACTTCGGCGGCAAGATAACCGCCGCGGCGACGGCGCCGGTGATCACGACAGCGACCGCTCCGATGGCCGCCAGGACTCTGCCTCGCCGACGTCGGCGGACAGGTTGCACCTGCTGGTACCAATTGGGATGCGGCACAACTGGGGGCCTGTTCGCGTACCAGGGCTCGTCGCCAAAGGCCGGCGGCCCGATGGCCGTGGGTGGGTGCTGTTCGGCGGCCGGCTCACCGGCCGCGGCCTGCGGCTCGTAGCCGGCCGATGAGTCGCCGCCCTGCGGCGCGCCGTCCCATTCGGTCCCGCTCATGGCGACCCCGTTCCCGCCCGGTCTGCGGCCGGGCCCTTACCGGCGGCGGCCGTGCCTGCCGCCCAGCCGCGGTTTACTGAACACCAGGGCATTGTTGCCTCGCATCCTACGAGCCGATAGGCCGAAACCGATATAACTCGGCTCAAGACGATAATGTCGCTGGTCGCCAGTTGCATGTGGCCTTATACGGTAGGGGCGACTAGAGCACTGCGGAAGGGAGGCCGGGGTGGCCGGTCAGCGACTGGTGCCTGGAGATGTGGCGCCGGACTTCACCCTGCCCGACGCCGACGGCAATGACGTGAGCTTGTCGTCGTTGCGCGGGCAGCGGGTGATCATCTACTTTTACCCGGCGGCGATGACGCCGGGCTGCACAAAGCAGGCCTGCGACTTCCGCGACAGCCTCGCCAGCCTGTCCGTCGCGGGCTTCGCCGTGCTCGGGATCTCGCCCGATAGCCCCGCGAAGCTGGCGAAGTTCCGTGAACGTGACGGCCTGAATTTCCCGCTGCTCAGTGACCAGAGCAAGTCCGTGCTCGAGGCGTATGGCGCGTACGGCGAAAAGATGATGTACGGAAAGAAGTCAGTCGGCGTCATCAGGTCGACGTTCGTAGTCGGCGCGGACGGGAAGATCGAACAGGCACAGTACGCGGTGAAGGCCACGGGCCACGTCGCTAGGCTGCGCAAGGAGCTCGGCGTCTGACTTCCGGCACTGCTGGGGAGCAGCCAGTGCGCTCGCGGGGCCGTAGCCCAACGGCAGAGGCACAGGACTTAGGATCCTGCCAGTGTGGGTTCGAATCCCACCGGCCCCACCATGTGATCTCTCAGGACATCGAGAATGACCCCGAACCCACGTCAGGGTTCGGGGTTTCTCCTTGGGTGTCAGGGTGGTCCGGGAGGCCGCCGAGTGGGCTGGTAGTTGCGGGCTGGGTCGAGGGTGAGGTCGCGGAGCAGTTCGCCGGTGGCGGTGTCGATGATGCGGACGTGGAGGTCCTGGACGAGCAGGATGACGTGGGTTCCGGCGTGGGTCCGGCCGATGCCGATGTGGTAGAGCCTGCCGCCGTGGCGGAGGGTGACGGTGCCGGTGGGGCCGATCTTGTCGGTGCGGACGCGGTCGTGGGTGTCGGCTGCGCGGCTGCCGGGGGCGGCTTTGGGCCGGGCGTGGTAGGCGGTGGCCGGGGTCTGGCGGTGGGGCAGCGAGCGGTGGGGCCGCTGGGTGTTGTAGTAGGCGGTGAAGGCGTCCAGGAGCGCCTGGAGCTGGGTGAGGGTGGCGGGCTGGGGGTGTCTGGGCGCGGAGCCATTTCTTCACCGTCTGCTGGAATCTTTCGACCTTGCCCTGGGTCTGCGGGTGATTGGGCTTGCCGTTCTTCTGCGTGACGCCCAGGCGGCGGAGCGCGTGCTCCAGCCCGTTGCGGCCGCCGCGGCCGCCGGAGAAGCGGGTGGTGAACACCATCCCGTTGTCGGTCAGCGTCGAGGCCGGGGCGCCGTGGGCGGCGACGGCGGCGCGGAAGGCATCGGTCACGATGGGGCCGGTGACCCGGTCATGGGCGGTGACCGACAGGGCGTACCGGGAGTGGTCATCCAGCCAGGTGAGGATCTCGGTGCCGGTGCCGCCGGCGAGCGGGTAGTGGGTGAAGTCGGACTGCCAGCACTCGTTGGGCTGCTCGGCGGCGAACCGGATGTAAGACGACTTCGGGCGCTTCTTCGGCTCGGGGACCACCAGCCCGGCCCGCATCAGGTACCGGGCGACCGTCGCAGGCGACACTCGCACCTGGTGGTGATGGGCGAGGTGCCAGCAGATGGTGTCCGGCCCGGCGTCCAGGCCCTGGTCACCCAGTTCCTTGCGGAGCCGGACGATGAGATCGACGGTCTTGGCGCTGATCGCCGACGGTGCGGTCTTCGGCCGCCGCGACCGCGGCTCGAACGCCGCCTCGCCCTCGGCCCGGTACCGGGCGGCCAGCCGGGAAACCCAGCCCTGGGACACGCCGTAGGCGCGGGCTACCTCGCCCTGGCTACGGCCCTGACAATGACAACTGCGGTGATGACAAGGCGTGCCTTCGACATCCGCCGACCGTTCCGCCCACGCCATTCCTATGTCCTGAGACACGCCGCAGACTCGTCCGGATCAGCTCGCAGCCGGCTGGCTCACACAGCCCGGCACAGCCCTGGGACCGGCGGCCCGCCGTTGCAAACAGCGGTGATCACCATGCACACCGTTCGCCAGCCGCCAGTCGCAGCCTCTGCGGTATTCCTATGTCTTGAGAGACCCCATTCCTATGTCCTGAGGCTGGACACCACCGGCCCCACCAATGTGATCTCTCAGGACATCGGAATGACCCCGGACCCACGTCAGGGTTCGGGGTGTTTGTTGTTGCGCGGGCTGGCGGGTGTGGGTCCGGGCGGGTGGCCGGTGGGCTGGTAGTCGCGGGCGGGGTTCAGGATCAGGTCGCGGATCAGTTCGCCGGTGGCAGCGTCGATGATGCGGACGTGCAGGTCGTGGACTAGCAGGAGGACGCGGGTTCGGGCATGGGTCCGGCCGGCGCCGATGTGGTAGAGCCTGCCGCCGTGGCGGAGGGTGAGGGTGCCGTTGGTGTCGATGATGTCGGTGCGGACGCGGTCATGGGCTCTGGCGGGCTGGCTGCCGGGGGTGGCTTTGGGCCGGGCGGCATGCGCGGTGGCGGGAGTGGCCCGGTGCGGCAGGGAGCGGTGCGGGCGGCGGGTGTTGTAGTAGGCGGTGAAGGTGTCGAGCAGGGCCTGCAGCCCGGCGAGGTCAGCGGGCTGGGGGTGCTGGGCGGCGAGCCATTTGTGCAGGGTCTGCCAGAGGCGCTCGATCTTGCCCTGGGTCTGGGGGTGGTTCGGGCGGCCGTTCTTCTGCTGGATCCCCGGGCTGTGCAGCTCGTGCTCGAAGGCGTTGCGGCCGCCGCGGCCGCCGGCGAACCTCGTCGTGCAGACAAGGCCATTGTCTGTCAATGTGGAGGCCGGGGCGCCGTAAGCGTCCACGGCAGCGCGGAACGCGGCCACCACGATGGGGCCGGTGACCCGGCGATGGGCGGTCAGGTGCAGGATCAGCCGGGAGTGGTCGTCCAGCCAGCCGATGATCTCGGTGTCGGCGCCGGGGCTGCCGTCAGGCCGGGTGAGCCGGCGGTGGGTGAAGTCGGACTGCCAGCACTCGTCCGGCAGTTCGGCCTCGAACCGCAGGTAGGACGACCGCGGCCGTTTCCTCGGCTCGGGGCTGACGAGCCCGTGCCGGGTCAGGTACCGGCTGATCGTCGCCGCTGACACCGTGATGCCGTGGTGGTGCGCGCAGGTGCCAGCAGATGGTGTGCGGCCCGGCGTCCAGGCCGCGGCCAGCCAGCTCCTTGCGCAGCCGGATGACCAGGTCCACGGTGTCGCCGCTGATCGCGGCGGGCGAGTTCCTGGGCCGCCGCGACCGGGGCTCGAACGCCGCCTCGCCCTCGGTCCGGTACCGCTCTAACAGGGTGTAGATCCACGACCGGGCAACACCGCAGGCGCGGGCTACCTCGCTGACCGGGCGCTTCTCGACAGTGACAGCAGTGATGACAAGCCGGGCTTTCGATATGCCGGCACGCTCGGGCCCGGTCGTCCTCGATGTCGTGAGACACGCCGCAAGCCACGCCCAGCACAGCCCTGCCTAGACTGTCCTCGATGTCTTGAGACGCCTGTCCTCGATGTCTTGAAACTAGGCACCACGGGCCCCACCAAATTGGTCAATGCACGAACCCCCGGCTCTGCCTCGTAGGTCTGGGTTGCCGTGCGAACCAAGGTGCGCGTCGCGTCCACCGCGGTGTCGGCCTCTGGCTGCGGGATGCGGAAGACGGGCACGATCCTGCCAGGTCCGGTGATCTTGACCTGGGCGACCAGCGCTTCGATGAGGGCTTTGCGCTGGTTGTGGCTGCCCGCAAGGATGACTTCGCTGATGTGATCGGCGACCTGTTGTAGTGCGGCGAGGGGCGGCATCGCGGGAGCGGAGGCGAGTTGACCTGGGAGCACGGCACGCCGCGCGGCTTGCTGCCGGTATCTGTTCTTCAGCTGGGCGAGGCGGCCTGCGAGGTCTTCGGGGTCGAGGGTGCCGTTCTCGAACGCGGTCAGGTACCGGTCGATCGCCGCGCCGGTTCTGGCCAGCGCGTGCTCAGTTGCCGCCAGTTCACCGCGGCGGGCATCCTGGTCGGCTGCATGCGCGGCCTGGGCAGCGGCGATGGCGTCGGCGATGAGGTCGTGCTGGTGGCGGTAGAGGTCGGCCAGCGCGCCGGTAACCGCCTGCTCGATGGCGTCGGCGTCGACCCGCTGGCCACCGCAGGTGGTGGTGTCGTATCGGGTGCGCCGGTAGCAGGAGTAGTACCGGTACGTCTTGGTCTTGCCGTGGGCGCGGGTGCCGAGCATGGCGCTGCCGCACGCGGGGCAGCGGATCAGCCCGGTGAGCAGGTAATCCGAACTGCTGGCCGCTCGCTTGGCATGGTCCTCGCCGCGTGCGGCTAGGATCCGGTGCGCCTCATCGAAGGTGGTCTGATCGATGAGCGGCGGGTGGCAGCTAGCGGCGGTGATGCCGCGGAAGGTCAGCTCTCCCAGGTAGATGCGTTTGGCCAGCACGCGCAGTACCTGGTGGGCGGACCACCGGCCGCCGGTGGTGGTGCGGTGGCCGCGGTCGTTGAGCAGGGTGGCGATGGCGCGGGCACCGAGCCGGTCGCGGATGTAGGTGCCGAAGATCAGCCGGACCACCGCTGCCTCGCCCGGGTCGGGACAAGGCTGCTGCCCGCCGGGTCGGCTCGGTAGCCGAACGGCCGCCTGCCGCCTTTCCATTTGCCGGCGGCGGCTTTGCGTTCCATCCCGGCGATGACTCGGTCGATGATGGTGTCGCGCTCGAACTGGGCGAACATGCCCAGCATCTGCACCAGCATGCGGCCCATCGCGGTGGCGGTGTCGAATGGTTCGGTGGCCGACCGGAACCCCACCTTGGCGTGGTCGAGGTCGTCGAGCAGGGTGACCCGTCGCGCAACGTGAAGCCGACTCCTGGTAGCGATGCCCGCCACGGACTTGCTCAGGTCCCAATTTCCTAGTAAGATTTTACATACGATCTTAATAGGAGGCGTGTGAGTGACCACTGCGGTGTTCCAGGCGAGCGACCTGGCCGGGGCCAAGCGCCGGGAGTTCCTCGGCGCTGCCCGCAAGGGCGGCGCGCTGCTGCGCGATACCGACGGGTTCGCGCTGACCATGGTGCCGCTATCCCAGCTGGAGGCGATCACCGAAGTGGCCCGCACCGCAGTGGCTGCACTGCTGGCGGCGGCGGCGCTGAGCCGCGGCCAGGTGCGCCCGGCCGAACTCGGCCAGTTCGCGTGGCTGGCGGTGTTCGATGACGACGACCGGGCGGAGTTCTTCGGCGAATTGCGCGACGCTCTGGCGGTGGCGGAGGCGACCCGCGACGCTGGCCCGGTGGAGACCTGCCTGCGGGACTGGCGCACCACCGCGCGGGCGCTGTCGGACCCGCTGGCGCGGGAGATCTTGACCGGGCCGGGAGATGACGACTTTGCCGAAGTCACCCGGCCGGAGGAATAACCCCGCTCCGGGCGCGTACCGCCCGCACGTAGCCGCCCGGCGCCCTGGCGGACGGCCCACGGTGAAGCCCGCCTTCCGCGTCCTGGTCCACCACAAATACCTGGCGGTGTGGAACGAGCTGGCCGACCGGGTTGGCCTGACCAATGCCCAGCAGTTCTGGGACCATGTCGCGATGGCGCCCGGTCAGCCGCCCAAGGTCGGCACCTCCAGCATCATGAAGGGCAAGCACAACGCGCCGAAGTGGCTGGGGTACTCCAAGACGATCCATTACGAGATCACCGGTGCCGGGCGCATCGACTACCAGTTCAACCCGTCCGCCATCGAGGGCACCCGCGGTGACCCGCATGGCGTGGTCAAGATCATGTCCATTGACCTGGGCAGCCACTGACATCATGATCAAGATCATCTCAGCGGAGAGCCGCATCGCGGGCCCGCACTTAACCGGATGGCGAGTTCGGGACCGGCGACCACAACCGGCGATGGGTTCGGGTGCTGACACGTTAGGCCCACCGATGTTTGCGCAGGTCATCGTGCATCACCTGCCTGATCAGCCAGGCCGTCAGACGGGCCGTGATACTCCGCTGATACTTCATGCCGGCTGCGGCGACCAGCGCCGCGAAGGACCCGGCTGCTGCCTCGTCGTCGCCGTCGAGCAGGTGCGCGTACACCGACATCGTGACCATCGGCGTGCTATGGCCGATCCGGGCCGATACGGTCTTCACCGGAGTGCCGCCGGACAGCAGGACGCTGACGTGGGTGTGGCGCAAGCCGTGGGCTGTGATGACCGGCAGGTCCGGGTACACCTTCCTGCACCGGGCGAGCGCCTGGCCGAAGTTCCGGGTGAGCTTCTCCGGGCTGACGTGCTCCCCGTTGATGGTGCCGAACACGATCGCGTCCGGCCTGGCCAGTGTCAGTGCCAGCAGGCCGCGGTCACGCTTCCATGCCCGCAGCAGCGCCACGGTCTCGGGGTCGATGCTGACGACGCGGCGCGATCGCCCAATTGATCGGTTCCGGCACCACGAGCGTGTCCATCGCGAGGCGCAAGCCGCAGGGTGAGGCATCGGGCGCGGTGTACGCCGGGCTGAGCGAGGGCGAGCGCCGCGCCCGCCGCAAGGCCTGGCTGGCCGAGGTCGCCACGCAGGCCCGAGCGGACTGTGCCCGGCTGGCGGAAGACAAGCATAAGGAGCCGTGAGGGTCATCGCCCTCGCCACCCAGAAAACGTCGGCGCTCCGGTCGCAGTGCTGCTAGGGATAGCCCGGATAGTGGGCGTAGTCCGGGTTCTGGCAGGCCTGAGAGACGCAGGAAGGCGCGCTACGCACGCTCAGCTCCAGGTAGGCGATCCCGCCGCCGATCGTTAGCAGGAGCACGATAGCCACGAGTAACTGAGTCCGGAATCTCATTGGCTGCACTTTGCTTCAGCCCTCTCAACGGTGCATTTGTGCAAGCCTGGCGTTTGGGTCCAGGTTAACGGCATCAGGAACGCGGCGAGCCGTGCTCGCCCTGGCTGTTCTCCCGGTGCTATCGCGTCAAGTCAGGCAGTCCTCATAACTTTTACCTGACTTCCTGACCCTGCCTGAATTCGCTATCGCTCTGAGGCCACCCAGGCAGCCCGCTGGCGACCAGCAGCTCCCGCGTGTCATTGCCCCGGCCATTCCCGCGGCCCGCAGAATGGCTCTGAGTTCTTTAGCTGTGATCACAGGTTGGGCGTACCGTGAACGCGTGACTACTAGCAAGGTCAGCTCGGGCCAGGTCCCGCACCCGGTCGACGTCATCAAGGCCCCGGCCTCCGGCTAATCCCGGCAATCAGGAACCGGCACCGGCTGGCAAGCCCTCGGCCGCGCCCGTTGTCGAGATCATCCGCGAGGTGCGGTACGTCGAGCGCGAGCCGGTGACGATGCGCAGGTGCGCCCTGTGCTACAGCCCGGCCGGCCGACTTCCTCTAGGCCGTCTGCGGCTTTCTGAGCGCTCGGTAACACCTGGGCAAGCGCACTGCTACCGCGGCTAGGGGACCACATTTGGCAGGCACACGTACACCGCCAACGGCAGGACGGCACGCTTGGCGTCCGCCCGTTTCGTGAAGTTGATGCAGCGGCGCGCAACCCAGGTCAGCCGCGGGTCGGTCGTCGTCGGTGACTGCAGGAAAGTGGCGACGAAACCGGTCCTGATCAAGCCCTGCAGCGTCGCCAGGGTCGGCTCGGGAATGGTGCCGGTGAAGCCGCCGATCGGGACCACCTCCTTGCCGCTGGCGTAGATGAACGGTGCTGCCAGTACCGACGTCTGGGTGGCCATCAGGTAGGGGAACGCCGCGTTGCCCTTCTCTAGCGTCGCCAGCGATTGCCTGACGTTAAAGCCCGCTGACAAGAACGCTGCGATGTCGGCTGTCTCACGAGCCGGTTCGAACGGCGTCTCGAACGGGCCGAGTCCGCTTCGCACCACCGCCGCCGAGCCGGCAGCTGGGGCGATCAGCGTGGCCGCGGCTGTCAGCGTAATGGCGAAAGCAGCCAGCCCGAAGGCACCCCGGCGCCAGGCGGCCGCAGCTGTGCAGCAGACCGCCGCAGCGCCGAGCCCGATGACGGCTGGCCGCAGCCAGCTGGGCAAGCCGGTTCCGCTGGCTGGCAGCAGCCAAGTCGCGTAGCCGGCCGTCGCCAGTGCCGTAGCGCTGAGCGCAAGCCAGGACCATGCGCGTTCGCGGTGCTGCCAGGCTAGTGCGAGCCCGATGGCGAGGATGGCCGCGACTGCCGGAGACAGTGCCGCGGTGTAGTAGGTGTTGATGGTCGAGGCTACCGAGAACACAGCGAACAGCGTGACCAGCCAGACTCCCCAGAGGACTAGCCCGGCCCGCACTAGGTCTGTGCGCGGCTTCCGGCGCTGGACGAGCAGGCCCGCCATCAGCGCGAGCACAGCGGCTGCCAGCAGCCAGGCAGTGTCGCGGCCCAGTTCCCCGGACAGCAGGCGATGCCAGGACGGCGGTGGCGAGATGGCCAGCCCGAGCCGGATGGTCCGGTTGACTAGCTGGTTGGGCGTTGCCTGGTCGATCCTGCCGAACCCGTTGTAGACGAATACCTGCTGGAACGGCGAATTGCTGGTGCTGCCGTCGATGTAGGGCCGTGAGTCGCTCGGCCAGATCGCAACCAGGCTCATCCAGCTCAGCGATATCGCTATGCCGAGCGCCACCATCGCGCCGCATCGCCGCGCCCGTTGCATCCAGCCGCCCGGCGCCGCGATCAGATAGCAAGCAGCTAGCGCTGGCAGGACTAGCCACGCCTCGAGCATCTTGGCCTGGAACGCCAGTCCGATCCAGAACCCGGCGAGCAGCACCGGCCTCCGGTTGCCGGTCATAACGGCAGAAACGATCGAGTCAGCTGCCAGCACGAGCAGAAGGATCATCAGAGTGTCCGAGATGTTGCCGCGGTTCAGCGCTGTCGTGGCCGGCGAGATCGCCAGGATGCCGGCTGCGAGCAGGCCGGCCGCCGGGCCGGCCAGGTGCCTGACGACGCGGTAGAGCACGAGCACGGTGAGCGTGCCCTCGATGATTTGCGGTAGCACGAAGGCCCAGGTGTGCACTCCGAACAGTCCCACCGAGATTGCCTGCAGCCAGAGTGCGCCCGGCAATTTGTCGGTCGTCACCGTCGCGGCCGGATCGAACGCCCCGAAGAAGAAGTTAGACACGCCCATGGTCATGCTGCGGACGGCGGCAGCGTAATAAATCTCGATGTTCACCGGGCGGGTGGCTCGCCAGGCATATGACCAGGCCGAAGAAGCCGCGATCACCAGTAGCAGCGGCCTCGCCCATACTGGCTGATCCGCTGCTGACCAGACGCGCCGCGCCTGGAGGGCGGCACGCTCGGCCACTTCACGCCAGAAATCCAGCCAGGTAGCTGGCGGCGGCCGGCCGGTCACCGCGGGCTGCATGCCTCAGCACGCTACCGTCCGGCATCGTGACGGTCAAGCTTCTTGACTAATATCCACCATGCCGGCGAGGGCCTGCCGCTGTAGCCCGGCGGCGCCGAACAGCGGCGTGCTGCCAGCATCAGCCGGTTCGGCGTGCCGCCCCTTTGATCGTCTTAGCGCTGCGCAGTTAGGGCGGCGACGACGCGAGGACCGATGACCTCCGCTGTGGCGCGAGCTTCAGCGGCCGTACGCGCCGCCTCAGGGAGGCTGCTGCGGCCAAGGCAGAAGCTCCACGCGGCCAGCACTACGGCCCGCACAGGCATCATCGCCTGAAGTCGGCGCCGCTCTTCTGCTTCCAGGGACAGCTGGCGCCGGTATCCGGCTACGACCAAGTCAGCCCGCGGCGGATTCCTCGCGCCCTCGGCGAACAGCAGGAAGGCCAGCGACCAGGCCCGCGGTCCCCGGCCCGCGCCTGTCCAATCGACAAGCACAGGCCCGCGCTGCGCCGATGCGATCACGTTGGCTAAGACGAAGTCCGGGTGAATCAGCGCTTGCGGCAGCCCGGTGCCGGTATCGGCGTCAGCCAGTTCGCGCCGCAGCATCTCGTAGTGCTTCCGCTCGGCGAGCGGAACCCTATCCTGGCAGTCGGCCAGCAGTGCCTGTGCCGCGCTGATCTCGTCGCGCGGCAGCCCATCGGTCAAGTGATGCCATGCTCCGCCTGGCCGGGCTAACGCGCCGCCGCTCGCCGGGAGCGCGTGCAGCCGACCGAGTATCTCACCCAGGCGGCGTAGGCCACCGTGCTCGCGGATAGTTGCCGCGCGCTCATGTCGCGGTACCGGCGGGACATACTCGGTCACGAGCACGGGCTGGCCATGCAGTACCGATAGCGGTTCGGGAGCGGGAACTCGTTCAGAAGCAAAATCGTGGCGTTCCAGGAACCGCAGGATCTCCGCATCGCCAGCCACCGCCGACTCCGGTCGTTCCGCTGGGAACACCCTGGCGACCCAGGAGTCCCCGGCCGCCCGGTCGACCCGATACACGCCCAGGTCCATCTCAGACACTGCGGTGACGACGATCCCATATTGGTCCTGCAGATGCTGGGCGATGTCGTCGCGAGCGGGCCGCGGAGCGATCCGGCGGCGGGCGCTATCGAACGCGCGGCAGTGTTCGGGCACTGGCCCAGTCTGTCATCGCTTCGCTGCGCTCGCGCAGGTCGGGGATGCTGCGTGCGGCGGTCGCGAAGTCGGTGTCATCGTGGAGCACAACTAGGTCGTGCCGGGCGGCGGTGGCGCAGATCAACAGATCCACCGTCGACAGCGCGTGATGGGCTGAACTGCGCAACAGTCGATATTGCGCCGACTCGATCCATCGCCACGCTGCCGTGGGGACTGGTGCGTCCGGGTACAGCTCGTCGAACATTCCCGACATCTGGTTGTACTCATCGACGTTGCGGGCCGAGCGGCGGAACTCGATGCGCTGGGGATGACACGAGCCGATCGCGCCCACAGTCGTCACACTGCCCCACGCTCCCCGCAGTGCTGAGTCGCGCAGGATCCGCCACAACGCGCTCGAATCGAGAAGGTACCGAATCACGCTGGCGGTCCTTCTCCGCGGCCCGCCGCTGCTCCCATCCCTCGAAATCCAGCCCTCAGCTAGAACTGCATAGTGCTCAACCGCCGCGACCCGGCGGTGCCGGGCAGCGAACTCTCTCAGCGCAAGATTGACGGTTTCCTTCTTCGTCTTCGCCCCGGACAGCCCCATGGCCTCGTTGAGCGCATCGTCATCCGGATGACCACGGCATCTCAGATCCGGTGAGTTCACGTGATGTCGCCGAGCTGGCGACGCACCTTAGGCGCTAACGCCGGGCTTACGAACGGCTAACGGCGAGTCGGCCACGCTGTGCTCATGGTCGGCGAAATCGAGCGCGCTGATGCGGCGGACAAGCGCGAAGCGACACAGGGAGATTGGAACCCGCCCGGGCACGCTGACCTCGTGCGGCGCCTAGACCGGATGCCCGACAAGCATCCGTCATCAACGGGTTACGACGCTGGGGATCGCCCCCGGCAAACTAGCGATGCCGATCTGACCGACAGGTCGGACAGGCCGGTGTTGGACGGCCGCGAGCGCTCCGGATGGCAGGCACCGCAGGTCCGGGATCATCGGGACGTGCCTGACCCAGACGCCGTGCACGCACTTCCGGAGCGCGCCCGGCACATCCTGGAGGGCGACGGTCCGGGGACTTCGGGTGGCGGTCACCGGCACGGAACGGGACGGCCGGGGAAGACAGAGTTTCCGGCGGAATGGTCCGACGACAGGATCCTTTCTACCGTTGCAGACGTCGCCCGAGACCCGGATGGGGCTGAATGGCAGGACAACGGCCGTTGGCTCGTTTCGGGCGAGCGGGACGGCATGCGCGTATGGGTGGTGGTCCGGCCAGATGGCAGGATCTGGACGTCATGGCCGGAGCCTGGGGGTCCCGGAGTGAGAGAGAATCCGAGGGCGTGACGAACGTGAACGAAGCCGAACTGGCCACACGAACCTACGAGCTGCCGGATATCTTCGCTGACCGAATTTCCGAGAGCGCGCTTAAGGGCCTGCGATCCATGGCGCGCGGTGGCGAGTGGGACGAGCTGCTTGACCTTCTCATCGCGGCGCTGCGGCGGAACAAGGCTCCCGTTACCGTCGAGGAGCGGGATCAGCTCCGGCAGGTGCTGGAAGGCTGGGGACTCGCGACTGGCCTACTGAGCGAGTTGGCCGTATGCAAGTAAATCGGCGCGCTTGATCGCGCGCTTACGTGGCTGCGTATCGTGTGAGCGGGGAACGGGGACCTGTGCGAATCGCGGTGAGGAGTCAGCTTGCTGACGTACGGGCCGATCGGCTTCGATCTTGACCTGACGCTGATTGACTCAAGAGCGGCGATCATGGCCGCCTGGTCGGCGGTCGCGGCGGATTTCGGCGTCCGCATTGACCTTGCGGACGTAGACCAGCGAATGGGCATCAAGCTTGAAGACGAAGTTGCCTACTGGTTCCCGGCAGAAGGCCAGCAGCATGCGGCCGCGAGTTATCGCCGCCATTACGTCCGGCTCGCGCCGGCGCTGACCACCCTGCTGCCTGGCGCAGAAACGGCGCTGGCAGCGGTCCGGGAGGCCGGCGAGCGCGCGGTCATCATCACGGCCAAGCACCCGGTGTCGGTTGAGCCGAGCCTCGCGGCGGTAGGACTCAAACCGGATGACCTGTTCGCGCACGTGCACGGTCCGGAGAAGGCCGCGGTCCTGGTCAGGATCCACGCCGCCGCCTACGTCGGGGACACGCCGGCGGACATGACTGCCGCGCAGACAGCTGGCGTGGTCGCAGTGGGCGTGCCGACCGGGTCCTTCAGTGCGGCGGCGCTCCGGGAGTCCGGAGCACAGGTCATTCTGCCCTCGCTTCTGGACTTTCCGGCATGGTATGCAACCTTTCGCAGCGATGTAGGCAATGAAAGGCGGGCTCGATGACCACTGACGTTCTTGACCTGGCCGACCGGCTCTGGCGTGGTGCGGCACATGTCAGCGAGTTCCATCCGGTAGGTCATCTCGGCGGCCTGGCCGAGATATGCGACGACGTGGCCTTCCTTCCGGCGTTCGCAAACGTAACCGCCACCCGGACGCCAGATGGCCTGGTACTGGTGGACACGGGAAGCGCGTTCGTGGCGCGCGCGATCCACGGCGAGCTGCGCCGGTGGACCGATAAACGGCTGCATACCGCGATCTACTCGCACGGGCACATCGACCATGTCTTCGGCGTCGGAACCTGGGAAGCCGAGGCCGCCGAGAACGGCTGGCCCGGCCCGGCCGTCGTCGCCCACGAGGCTGTACGGCTGCGATTTGACCGCTACCTGATGACCAACGGCTACAACACGATCATCAATCAGCGCCAGTTCGGCGCACCGGGGCTGCGCTGGCCGACCGAGTACCGCTACCCGGACCGCGTTTACCGGGACGAGCTGACAGTGGAAGCGGGCGGCACTACCTTCGCGCTGCGGCACGAGAAAGGCGAGACCGACGATCACACCGTTACCTGGCTCGCTGACCGCCGGGTGCTGTGCTGCGGTGATTTGTTCATCTGGGCATCGCCTAATGCCGGCAATCCCCAGAAGGTGCAGCGCTACCCGCTCGAGTGGGCGCAGGCGCTGCGACGGATGGTTGCCTTGCAGCCCGAGTACCTGTTGCCCGGGCATGGTTTCCCCGTTGTCGGCTCCGACCGGGTAACGCGCGCGCTGACCGATACAGCGGAACTGCTGGAATCCCTGGTCGGCCAGACACTCGAGGTCATGAATGGCGGGGGCCGCCTAGACGAGGCGATCCACAGCGTGACGGTGCCGCGGCGGCTGGCCGACCGGCCGTACCTGCAGCCGGTTTACGACGAGCCGGAGTTCATCGTCCGTACCATCTGGCGACAGTACGGCGGATGGTGGGACGGTAATCCGGCGACGCTCAAGCCAGCCCCGGAACGGGCACTAGCCGTTGAGCTCGCCGCCATGGCCGGTGGCGCGAGCGCACTCGCCGTGCGCGCTGTGCAGCTGGCCGAGGCCGTCCTGGCCGAGCCGGCGGGCAATGCCACGGCCGGGCCAGCCGATGGCGGGCCAGAAACCGCGACCGATCCGAACGCTGGACCGCTGGTGGCGAGCCTGCGCGGCGGGGAGGAGGGCTTGCGGCTGGCCGGGCACCTGGCCGAGCTTGCCTGGCTGGCTGCGCCGGTCGACGCGGAGGTCGCACAAGCCAGGCACCGCGTCTTCAGCATCCGAGCGGACCGGGCTACCTCGACAATGTCGGCTGGGGTGTACCGGTGGGCCGCGAACGAGTCGCTCGGCGACCCGTTCGGCGATCGTGAGCGCTGACGCCCGGCATGAACAGGTGCCCCGGCCGGTGGCCGTCGGCCGTCCCGGCGAGAATGAGCACCGTAGGCCAGACAACTGCGCGTCTCGACGTCCCGTCCAGCGGGACCTTCGCATGGAGGGCCAGATGACCGTGATGGAAGGCATTGACCCGTCCGTTCCGCCCAGCGGGACTAGCTGCGTGGAGTGTGATGAGGTCGGCGGCTGGTGGGTTCACCTCCGCCGCTGCGCCGAGTGCGGGCACATCGGCTGCTGCGACACCTCGCCGGCGCAGCACGCGACCGCGCACGCGACCGCGACCGGGCATCCGCTGATCCGGAGCTTCGAGCCGGGCGAGGAATGGTTCTGGAACTACCAGACCGAGGAGATGTACCAGCGCGGGCCAGCGCTGGCTCCGCCTGAGCACCATCCCTTGGATCAGCCCGTGCCAGGCCCGGCAGGCCGGGTACCGCCCGACTGGCAGTTGCACTTGCACTAGTGGCGCCCGGCCATGCACTCGGTCTGACTGCTACCACGCCTCGATGAGCGGTCGCAGGTCGGCGAGTCGCTCGATGATCGCGTCGGGTACTGCGGCCTGGAACGGCGGGACATCGCTATTCGGGATCAGCACCGCCCGCATTCCGGCGCCGTGCGCGCCATGCACGTCGTCATAGGGCCGGTCGCCGACGAAAACGCAGCTGGCAGGGTCACTCGCGCCGATAGCCGCCATCGCGGCCAGGAACGCTTCGGGGTGCGGCTTGGTCCAGTCGATCTCGCTCGAATACACGGCTCCGTCGATCAGGTCCAGTACCCCGTCGCGGCGGAAAACGTCCTCGTGCCAGCTTCGTGGCCACATCGTATTGGACAGCACGCCGACCTTGATGCCGCGCCCGCGCAGGTACCCGAGCAGCTCCGGCACGTCCGGATCGGTGAACGTGTGTGGCGCCCATAGCTGCAGGTAGGTCGCCAGGAAATCGTCTGACACAGTAACGCCAGCCAGCTCGAACAGTCGGCTCATCGTGGCGCTGCGATGCTCAGCACGGGACGACCGCCAAAGCTGCTCCTCAGCCGCGTGCAAGGCTGCCGCATACGCCTCCGCCTCGGCCTGCGGGAAATGCGGAGCGCAGACCCAGCCCCACAGCTCTGCCGGGTCGATGCTGTGCCACGGGGTGAGGGTCCCGCCCCAGTCGAAAATCACCGCATTTACTGCCACGGCCCGATACTAGGTCCCGACGGCCGGCTCGGGAGCCTGGAACATCCGCCCCGGCCACAGGTGAGGCCAGGCCAAGGCTCGCGGGCCCTCGTCATTGACATGGACTCTCAGCTATTCCGGCGGCCTCTCCACCAGAAGAAGGAGCCTCTGCGCCTTTTGTTAGAGACCGCGAAAAGCACGCAAACGACCACAACCGCGCAAAACACAATGATATCCATCACGCCTCCCGGCTTGAGAACTGCTCAGAAGAGGCGTCGGGCCTGTACGGGGCGACAACCGTAAGCGGTCGGCCTGCCCAAACGAGGCGTCGCTCCTAAGAGGGACCTGTCGCTAACAGTACTGCGCGAGCAGACCGTCGAGTACACGTCGAGCGCTGAACCACACCAGCCAGTCGAAGATCACCGCAGTTGCGGCCACGGCCCGAGCTAAACCGCGCCGCGGGCCTGACTGCGCTCGCAAGCAGCGCCGCCTGCTGCGCGCCGGCCGCAGCAAGCGCCGACCCCGTTCCCCCCAAGTGATGTGCGTCGCTTCGCGCGCCGGGGCAGGCGGCAGCACTTAATGGACCTGAGGATTGGCCGGCGCGTCGATGAATTGTCGCTTAGAGTTTGCTCGCAATGCCTAAGGTTCGGGTCGGCATTGTCCATTTTTCCGCCGCCGTCGTGCGGAGGATCAGGAGGAACAGATGCGACCTCAGCAGCGAGGCGGGGGAAGACGCAGGATACGGCTGGCCGCAGCAGGTGCGAGCGTAGCGCTTGTCGGCGGCGGGCTTGGCGTCATCGGTACAGCGGCGCCTGGCCAGGCCGCGGTCACCGTGGCCCAGCACCACCATGGCAGTAACAGTTGCCGCCTTGGCAACGGCATCAAGCACGTCGTGCAGATCGGCTTCGACAACGTTCACTTCTTCCGGGACAACCCCAATGTCCCGTCAGACCTCGAAATGATGCCGAACCTGCTCAACTTCATCGAGAACAACGGCACCTTGTTGTCTAACAACCACACGCCGTTGATCGCGCACACCGCCGATGACCTGCTGACCACGGCGACCGGCCTGTACGGTGACCGGCAGGGTCAGCCGATCAGCAACAGCTACCAGACTTACAACGCCGACGGCACGACCGACCCGGCGGAGTCGTTCACCTACTGGACCGACCCGATTTACGACACGGCGTACCCGACAATAAATCCGGGCCACGACACGAACCCGAACATGGTGTACTCGCCGGTCCCGCCATCGACCGCCACGTCGCCGGTGAAGCCGGACACCGTGACGCCAGCGCCGTGGGTTCCTTTCACCAGGGCTGGCTGCAACGTCGGCGAGGTCGCGACGGCGAACCAGGAGCTTGAGAACGCGGACTTCGACATTCCCAAGGTTTTCGGCGCCAGCTCGCCCGAGGCCCAGGAACTCGCGCACTTCTCGTACCAGGCGCCGTACTACGACAATCCGGAAGCGGACTACGTCGGCCTGGGCGTGCACTGTGCAAGGCGTGCAGCGCTCTGCGCAAACGCAGAGGCCGTGAAGTACGGCCAGACATCGCCATCGCATAGTGCCGTGGGTGACTTGCTTCCGGACGAGCCGGGCGGCTACAACGGCTTCCAGGCCCTGTTCGGCAGCAAATACATCGCGCCTGAGCTCGGCGGCGGCACGCCGAATCTGACTCACAATGGCGTTCCGGTCACTAACTCGGCCGGGAACCTGACGGATCTGTTCGGCAACCAGATAACCGAGCCGTACGCCACGCCCAAGCCCTACGCCGGATTCCCCGGCTACGGTTCCATCAACGCTGCTCAGTCGCTCGCCTACGCGGCGGACATGCTGGAGAACGGCGTCCAGGTCGTCAACCTGTACATGGCCGACATCCACGGCAACCAGTACCTGCCGAACAGCCCGCAAGTTCCCACCATGGGCACCGACTGCGATGCCCAGCCAGGCGCGCTGGCCAGCGGCACGCCGTGCTACCTCGACCAGGCCAACTACTACAACGACGCGTTCGGCGTGTTCTTCAAGCGGCTGGCCCAGGACGGCATCACGCCCAAGAACACGCTGTTCGTGTTCAGCTCCGACGAGGGCGACCACGAGGCCGGGGCGAACGTCGGCCGGGCGATCCAGCCCACGCCGGCCAACTGCAACGGCGTCACCATCGTGTGCACCTATCCGGCGGGCTCGTTCGGTGAGCTCGACGGCAACATCCAGGGCATGCTCGCCACCCAGAAGGGCAATACCACGCCGTATGGCCTGGAGGCAGACACCGCGCCGGAGTTCTACCTGAACGGCAACCCCGGACCGAGCACGCCGGTGGTCCGGAAGTTCGAGCACGACGTGGCCGGGCTCACCGCGTTTAACCCATACACCGCCAGCACTCAGCCGATCACGAACTACCTGGCGAACCCGGTCGAGGAATCGATCCTGCACATAGTCAACGCCGATCCGGCGCGAACCCCCACGCTGGCGCTGTTCGCCAAGCCCGACTATTACTTCGACAACGCCGGACCCACCTGCACGGGCTCGTGCGTAACGCAGGATACGAGCTACGCGTGGGACCACGGTGACTACGCGGCCGAGATCAACACCAACTACCTCGGCCTCGTGGGGCCTGGGGTGAGGCACCTCGGACTGGACGGACCAGCCGCCGACGCGGGCACTACCTCGTCGGGAGCGAACAGCGGCCAGGTCGAGGTCGTCGACAATCACTTCCCCGGTCCGTGGCTCGACGAGACCGACATCAGGCCGACCATCATGTACCTGACCGGCCTGCGGGACGACTACGAGCACGACGGGCGCGTCATCACCCAGATCCTGAGGTATCCGAACCGTGCGCTCAGGCCGCGTGACGTGACCAAGCTCGGCGAGTGCTACAAGCAGCTCAACTCCAGCGTGGGTGAATTCGGAGCGGCAACGCTGCAGGCGTCCACGAACGCCATCGAGAGCACAAGCGCCGGAGACAGCAAGTTCAAGGCCATCGATTTCATCTTGCGCGGACTCGATGTGGCCAGGGACCGGCTAGCCGGCTTTATCAAGGGCGAACTGGAGGGGGCAGCCTTCCGGAACAAGCCCGTCCATCATGCCGGGCTCCAGATCGCCGCGTGCCGCGCGCTGATCCACGCCGCAGGCGAGCTGGCAGAGCACAGCTAGCCGGCGACTACGGCAGCAGGCGGCCCCGGGCGTTTCGGCCCGGGGCCGCTGGCGCGTCAGGCCTCCGGTCCTGGCCGCTATGCGGCAGCCGGCTGTGCACGACTTGGCATTGCCTGGGAGACTACGGGGAAGGGCCGCGGTGTCGGCAGAAGCCGCGGTGCAGAAGGGACTGGATGCAATGGCGGAGCCAGGCGCGGCGGTCGAGGTCCACGGCACGGTGGCGGCGAAGAACGGTGCTGTGACCAGCTCGGACCCAGAGGTCCTCGTCGCGCAGATCGAGCGGACGCGCGAGGACCTGGCCAGGACCATCGACACTCTGGCCGAGCGGGTCAGCCCCGCCCACAACGTGGCCATACTCAAGGACAAGGTTGCCGCTCAGGTGGCCCGTCCGGAAGTCCGGATGGGCGCTGCCGCCGTCGGCGTAGCCGTTGTCGGCCTGGCGATCCTGCGTATATGGGCTCGGCGGCGGCGCGGCTAGCCGCCACCGCCGCCGGTTCGGCGCAAGCTAGCAGCAGTGTCGCCGCGACTCACTCTTCGCCCTGGGTCAGGGCCATGTACTCGGCCGCTGAGAGCAGACCCGGCGGGACGTCGCTGTCGGTCTCGTCGATCTGGACCTTAAACAGCCAGCCCGCGCCGTAAGGGTCTGAGTTCAGCAGGCCAGGGTCGTCGTCGATTTCCGGGTTGACCTCCGTGACCTCGCCGTCGACCGGGCAGTACAAGTCACTGACGGACTTGGTCGATTCGACCTCGCCGCAGGGCTCACCTGCCGTGACGCGGCTGCCTGCGGCCGGTACGGAGACGAACACGACGTCTCCCAGCGCGCGCTGCGCATGATCGGTAATGCCCACCGAGGCCTGGGAGCCGTTAATGGCGACCCATTCGTGCTCGGGCGTGTAGTAAAGCTCGGCGGGAACGGTCATTTTGCCTCTCCTGGGGCTCATTTGCGGTTTTTAAAAAGCCCGGCTGACAGTCAGGCCGAGCGGTGGTAGAACGGCAACTCCACTAGTGTGGCCGGCTCGTCGCGGCCCCTGACATCGACCGCCAGCCGTCCGGCGCTGGCTTCGCCCGATGCCTCGCTGGCGATGTCGGGCCGGATGTATGCCATGGCTATCGGCACACCAAGCGTCGGAGATGGTGCTCCGCTGGTGACGAAACCGCAGGGCTTGCCGTCCCAGAGCACCTCGTATCCGTGCCGCGGCACCCGCCGAGACTGGCAGGTAAGGCCGACTAGCTGACGCACCGGAGTGGATTCGGCCCGTGCCGCTAGCGACTCGCGGCCGACGAAGTACCCAGGCTTGTCGAGCTTGACGACCCGGCCAAGTCCCGCATCGTAAGGCGTCAGCTCCGGCCCGAGTTCGTTGCCGTAGAGCGGCATGCCAGCCTCGAGCCGGAGCGTGTCCCGCGCCGCGAGGCCGGCCGGGATCAGGCCTTCGCCGGATCCGGCCACGCTGAGCTGCGCCCAGAGGAACTCGGCGTCGGCCGGGCGGGCGAAGATCTCGAAGCCATCCTCGCCGGTATAGCCGGTCCTGGCCAGCAAGACATCCCGGCCCGTCAGCCGCGCGCGGTAGCTGGAGTAGTACTTGACCGCGCTCAGATCGGCGTCCGTCAGCGGCGCCAGGATTGCCGCCGCGCGCGGGCCTTGTATGGCCAGCAGGGCGTACTCGTCGGTGCGATCGATCACGAGGGCGTCGCGGCCAACCGAGCGGTCGGCGAGCGCACTGGCGACAATGGCGGTGTTCGCCGCGTTGGCGACGATCAGGAAGTCGCCGTCGGCAAGCCGGTAAACGATGAGGTCATCGAGAATCCCGCCGTCCTCAGCGCACATCATGGTGTAGCGCGCGCGGCCGGGCTGCAGCGCGGACGGCTGGCCAGTGAGCGCGTAGTCGAGCAACGCCGCGGCATCGGGGCCAGCGACCGAGAGCTCTCCCATATGCGACAGGTCGAACAGGCCCGCCGCGGTGCGGACGGCGAGATGCTCAGCGGTCTCGCTGACGTAGCGAACCGGCATCAGCCACCCGGCGAAGTCGGTCATCGTAGCGCCAAGTCGCTCGTGAATGCTGGTCAGCGGGGTGCGGCGCGGCGCGGTCACGCGCAGAATCTGTCACGATCACGGAGCCTACCGGCAGCTAACGCTACGTGCGGCCGTGGCCCTGACCATGCCGCAACATCAAGGCGGGCTTGCTAAGACCCGAGCCGTTTCGAGGGTACAGGCTGTGATATATCGGACCCGCTGGGCTGTCTAAGTACCAGGGTGCTGGGATGGGCGAGATTCTGGATTCAGCAATGGCGCACGAGAGTCGAGGAGAAGCCCATGAGCGTGCTTTCCGAAGACGAGATCAGCACGCGGCTCGCCGCGGTCCCAGCCTGGACCCGAGAAGGCGACAGCATCGTGCACGTCGAGACGCTGGCCGGGTTCAGCGCCGCGATGCTGTACGTCGGCGCTGTCGCTTTCCTTGCCGAAGCGGCAGACCATCATCCGGACATCACCATCCAGTGGAACAAGGTGACGCTGACGCTGTCGACTCACTCAGCTGGCGGGCTGACGGGCAAGGACTTCGCGCTCGCCAGCCGGATCAGCCAGCTGGCCGGATCAGCTAGCTGACCGGAACAGCCAGCTGACCGGAACAGCCACCGGATCAGCCAGCAGAACTGAGCCGACGGCCACATGGACTTCGCCTGTGAGCGGCGCCACCCGGGCTGAGGGCTCCCGAGAGGCAGAGCGCGCGGCCCCCGTCGCGCGCTCTGCCTCCCTCCGTTGGCCCTTCGTCCTATGGACGACGATTCCGAGTTCTCATGTCCACCTACTACCCAGGTGGCGCCGCCCACAGGACGAAGATCCCTCCGCTCGTCGCAACCCTTCGTTTGCTGCGCGCCGCCTGCCATACGAGGCACGCAGCCGGGCGATCCCGTCAGGGATCGAACGGCCCCAGACGAAGGTCCCCCTCCGCAACGAGCGGTTCCTATCTCTCGCGGCACCCTCCCCGTCCCCGGCAAGCCGGGCCCCAAGTGCCGCGTGGGGTTCTAGTTATACACGTCGTTCCATAGCGATCACAGCTAGTTACAAGATTATGTTGGCAGCGGGCGACTTCGCGTCGACATCAGACCGGCATGTGGCCTGTTGGGCCGCGCATTCGGTGCGTCAGCGAACGTTGCTGAGGTCGGCTTGACCGGCCTAAGCCCGTATCAAGCAGAAGGCCCTAGGGCCCCACTGAGCCCGGTGCCGGTAGTCAGTCAAACGCGCACGGCAGGTGCTTGATGCCGTTGATGAAGCTCGACAGCAACCGGTCGGGCTCACCGGCTGGCGCGGACCGTTGGCACCCGGGTCATCAGCTCGCGCAGCATTGACGGTGATCTCGCGGCGGGCCAGGTGCGCGCCGAGGCAGAAGTGCGGGCCGGCCGCGCCGAACCCGACGTGCGGGTTGGGGGAGCGGGTGATGTCGAACCGGCCAGGGTCAGCGAAAGACGGACTCGTCGCGGTTGGCTGCCCAATAGAACAGCACGGCTTTGTCGCCCTCGCGGTAGTCATGACCGTTCAGCGTGCAGTCCCTGGTCACCGAGCGGCGCATGAAGATCACCGGCGAGACGTACCTGACGATTTCCTCGACTGCACCGGGCAGTCGGCCCTCGAGGTCGGCGAGCAGCAGCTCACGCTGGTCCGGGTGCTCGGTTAGCAGGTTCAGCGCATGCGAGATGGCCGTCCGCGTGGTCTCGTTGCCGGCCACGACCAGCAGAATGAAGAACGAGCCGAGCTCCGCCGGGGTGAGCTGCTCACCGTCGATGTTCGCGTTGGCAAGCGCGGAGATGAGATCGTCGGCCGGGTGCTCGGCGCGTTCCGCGGCCTGCTCGGTCACCAGGTCGGCGAGGTCCTTGCCCGAGGTCAGCAGCTGCGTGATCGCCTCATCCATGTCCTCGCTGATGAACTCGGGGTCCGCGCCGGACAGGATGATGTTCGTGTTGTGCAGGACCATGTCGTAGTGCTCTTCGCCGATGCCCATCATGTTGCAGATGATCTTCAGCGGCAGCCGGGCGGAGACATGCTGCACGAAGTCGCACGGGCCGGTGGCAAGCAGGTCGTCGACGATGACGGCCGCGGTCCGCTGCACGTCCTCCTCAAACTTCTTGATCATTTTGGGGGTAAAGGCCCGGGACACGATCCGGCGGAGGCGGGCATGCCTCGGGTCGTCCATGTTGATCATGGAGCCGAAGTATTCGTTAAACTCCGGAGGCAAGTCTTCGATGCTGGTCGCGCCTCGAGCTGACGAAAACAACTCAGGATGACGGCTCGCAGCGGAGACATCGGCATGCGAGACAAAGGCGTAGTAGCCGTCGCCCGGCGTAGTGAACGGCCCGTCCGGCACGATGAAATAGGGCGGTTTCGGCAGGGCTCGCAGCCTGGCGAAGTCAGCATGCCGCAGGTCGAGCGGCTGCCCCCAGAACTCGATGAGCGACAGGTCGATGCCCTCGACTGAGTTCGCAGCAGGTGTGGTCATTGGCGGCCGCCTTCGACTAGAACCACGTTCTAGCGTCAGTGTGACAGACCGGGGCAAGCCTAGTCATCAGCGTAGCGGAGCAAACTGATCCGCTACGCCGTCCAGGGCGGAGCCCGTTATCCAGAGGATGCCGGGCTCGCCCCCGACCACGCGAGCAGGCCGTCCGCATCGACAGCGGCTGCACCGGCGGTCAGGATGGCGATGGCCACCGGCGCGGACACGCCGCTAACCTCGACGACCGCGCAGGCAACGCGGGCCTGATCCATATCGACCAGCACCCAGCCGTCTGTCGTCGTCCGGCGGACTGCGACGTGGTTACCGGCTTCGGGGCCAGCGGTTTCCAGGCAAGCTCCGACGGCGGCAAGCCGGGCGGCGAGTGTGGGCGGCGACTCGGTCAGCTCGGCGCGCAACTGCGCGTAGATGCTCGCCAGCCTCGCTGCTGGCTGCTGCCGGTGTCCGCCGTCCACTGCGGTCCATCCGCACGCGACTGGTTCGGCCGCGCGAACGGTCAGTCCGAACCCTGCCAGCGCACCAGCGCCGAGCGCGGTCGCGACACACGGCGCCGAGGTCGGGAGATCGTCGGCTGGGTCCGCGGTCCCGGCCGGACTTGTGCCGGGCCGGCCATCATCGGCTGGCGGTGACTGCAGCGGGATCGCTGCCAGCGCGGCTGGCAGCGGCATGCTCTCCCCGCCAAGTTGCGTGCAGCTCACAGTGACTCGAAGCGAACTGGCTAGGCCAAGCTCGACAGCGCTCCGTTCGAGGAAGACCGATAGCAGGGGCGGCGGCCACGCCGAGTTGCGCGGCAGTGGTCCGCAGTCGCGCAACTCGACACCGCGCCACGCGACCAGCAGCCGCCCGTCGGCGTCGACCGCTTCGACGTCCCAGATCTGCGGCTGGTCGAGATTGTTGTCGCTGACGAGTGCCCGCTCTTGCTTCGCCCTGACGGGCGCAAGAGCGGCAGCGTGCGGGGCGTCGTCCGCCAGCCCGGAGTGTCCAGCGTTGCCGTTGCGTTCAGCCTCGGCTGCGATTCGCGCCGCGACCGAGGCGGTCAGCTCGACCCGGTCGGCTTCCGAGCTGTGAAGCAAGGAGTACAGAGGGCCGACTTGGCTGGCGCTGGCGAACCCGGCTGCCATGCTGCGGTCGCGCATGCTGAGCGGTCCGGTGCTTGCGCGCTGCCCTTGACTTGGGCCGCTTCTCACCGATTTCCATGTCGGCCAGCTCTTCAGCAGTCATGCCTGCGCCGCGCACCGTGGCGACTGGCGTAGCAGCCACGACGCGACCGAGCGCCTGTCCAGAAACGCTTGCCCTGACGGGCCGCGATTTCCCGGCAAGCCCTGGCGATGTGCCAAGCCTCTCCTGCGCGGTGGCGATGGCCCTGATCTCTACCGCCCCTTCGCTGTCTCGACCGGAGAACTGAACCGATTCGCACGCGATGGGCCGCATCCGTCGGTGCGGAACACATGCCTGGAGCACCTGCAGCACCGCGTCATTGAGGCCCGGGCTGCCCAGCAAGAAACTGGTGCCAGCCAGCTCGCTGCCAGGCTCGAACCAGGGCTGCTCGTCGGTGCCGCGGGCCAGAGCACGGCCGGACCGCGCCGTGACCTCAGGCAGGAACGCAATCCTGCGGAATCGTCCCGACTGGAAGCAGATCGCACCGTAGAGTTCGGCCCCGTCCACCAGCCCCGACGGGTCGCCCGCTGCCTTGGGCGCGGCGGGCACGGCGCTACTGACGGCCGGCGCAGCCATCGGGTCCGGGTTTGCTGCCACAGTGAACTCGGCCCGTCGCGTGATCTACGCCGTACGAGCTGTCCGCGCACCGCAGCACGGCGGTGATCACGGAGCCTTCCCGCAGCGCGCAGAGCTGGACCACGGCGTCGCCGCTAGACGGAATCACGACCGGCGACTCCATCGTCACGCGGCGAGCGAGCCGCACGGGCCGGCCGGCCAGCACGGATGCCGCCTGGGCCAGCGCTTCAACGGCGAGCGCAGGCGGCAGTACCGGTATGCCGTCGATCCGGTAATCAGCTAGATAGGGATCGCTAGCCAGCGACAGCCGCGCCATGCACACGAGCTCCGTACCCGGATAATGTACGGCCGTCTCGCGCAGGAACCGGCCACCGGCCTGAAGGCCTGCCGCCGACAGCTGTCCCTTGGTCACGACCTGCGCGGGCCACGACGCCAGTCCACCCACCCGGCCGTGCATGGCCAGACTGACCGGGATTCCCTGCGTCGTCATGATCTTCAGCAGCAGCCTGCTGCCCGCGCCGAGTTCAAGTGGAGTGACGTCGGCCGCAGCCAGCTCATCGGCCAGCCCGTCGCGGTCGCCGACGCCTGACATCGACAGGGCAGGCATGTCGATGTGCATCGCCCGGCACCCGGCGATCGCTATCGCCAGCCGATTTGCCCGCTCGGCCAGCGCGCCACCAGCAAGTGCGGTCAGGCTCGCGCCAGCCATGCCGTACCGACCGGCCACCGAGCCGAAGGTCACGATCAGCTTGAGCTGGTCGGCCTTGACCGACGAGACAAGACGCTCGAGCGTTCCCGCGTGACCGGCAAACGGCCGGCCTAGCTGAGCATCGGTGAGCTCTTCGAAGGGAACGGGAATGTCGATGCCTCCGCCGTGCCCGATCGCTGTTACCGGCCCGAGGCGCTCCTCGATCCGCTGCACCGCTGCGGTCATGCTCACCGGGTCGCCGATGTCGATGACCTCGTAGCCGATCCTGGCACCTGCGGATCGCAGCTGCTCCAGCCCAGCGACGAGTTTGTTGTCGTCGTTGTCGCCCGCCCGGCCGATGACCGCCACCGCGGCGCCGCAGAGCGCCAGCACCTGGGCCAGCACGAGCCCGGCGCCCCCGGACTCCCGGCTAACCAGGACGACGTCGTCAGCGCCAACGGGAGTACCGCCGCCGCCTGTGAGCGCCAGTTCGGCAGTGACCGGCTGGCACACCGTGCCGGTCGGCCCGATGACTAGCTCACGGAACTCGGCCGGACTGGCATGCGCGAACTGCAACGCGATGGCAGGCACGCGGGTGCCCTCCGGCATCCTCAGCACAGTGATGCCGATCGACGGGTGCTCGGCATAGATGCTGGCGAAGAAGCCGGTGAAGCCGCCGCTCGTGGTCAGTACGACAAGCTCGCCGGTCAAGATGGCATCCCGCGCAGCGCGAACTGCCGCCAACCTGGACTGCTCGTCCGCCGGATCGCCAATGATCGCGAGCGTCCGGTTGGCACTGGGGTCGGCGGTGAACAGGGCGCTTAGGTCCGTCAGCATCGGGCTGCGGGTAACGGCATGGATGCGCCAGGACCTGGCTACCTCCGGGACGACTGACGGGAAGGCGGGGCGCAATTCCTCGGCAAAGCAGCGCGCCCACGGCCAGACGCCGCCGACAGGTGAAGCCTGCTGGCTGAACGGCACAGCGGCCGCGTCAGCGGCAAAGTCATACTCGGCCGCAACCGGGGGGACTGGCTCGGCTGGGCTGGCGGCGCCTGGCTCGGCCGGCCTGGGCTCAGCCGGCCTGGGCTCCGCCGGCCTGCGGCTGCGGCCGGCCTGCGGCTCGGCCGTCTGGACGGATTCTCGCGGCCGCGACGGCGGCGACGGCGGCTGGCTGGTCGGCCGGGGCGGTGTCCTCGGCCTGGTCCGGCTCCTGCTCTTCGGCCGCGACGGCGGCTGGCTGGTCGGCCGGGGCGGTGTCCTCGGCCTGGTCCGGCTCCTGCTCTTCGGCCGCGACGGCGGGAGGTTCCGCGGCCGGGACGGCGGCACCGTCTTGAGCCGCGGTGGAGCCTTCTGCAGATGCGCCATCCGTCGCCGCGTCCTGGGATACCTGGTCATCAGCCGCCGCCGATGGTCCGGTCTCGGCATCCAGATCCTCGAGCTGCTGCGGCGCCACCTGGCATGGGTTGGTGATGAAGACCTGATCACGCCAAAGATCGATTGGCCGGGCCGGCATTCCGGCGAACAGCGGCGGCGGCTGGCCGAGGGCGCCGACGGCAAACAGCGCCGCGGCTACCCTCGCGCGGCTCATCGGATCGCTAACGCCGGACTGAAGACTCACCGCCGGAATGCGGCTCACCTCAGCTGCGGCCAGAGCCAGCTGCCGACCGGGGCCCGTCTCCAGCAGCAGCGAGGCGCCCACGGCGCCCACGCCGATCGCCTCCGCGACCTTGCCGGCCCCGGAGAATCCGCTGCAGATGAGGTCGATCGCTGCGGCCACGGACGAGATCTCCGTGCCGGTAGAAGTTGAAATCAGCCGGCGCCGTGGCGGGCCGAACCTAAAGCGCTGCGCGATCGCCTCGCGCAGAGCTTCCGCATCCACCCGGCCCAGTGCGGCGTGCTTCGAGCCCGTCTCGTTAAGATCCGCCGGACTCGCGGCTGCGGCTGACTCCGTAACTGGCTGCTGTTCTGCAGGCGGTGCATCAGAGCTGGCTGCGCGCTCCGCCGTTGCGGACTTGCGCAGGAACTGGCCGCGCAGTTTGGCGATGTCGACGACCTCTGGCTCGCCGAGCACTCCGGCCCAGGCCAGTCCGGCCAGCGCGCCCAGACGGTGGCCGACCGCGCCGGTCGGCTGCACGTCCATCGAATCCAGCCAGCGGATCGTGTCGAGGCACTGGGAGACCGCTGCGGTAACCTCGGTCGCCGCTGATGCTGCGTCCGCCTGCCCGGACTCTGACGGACCCGGGCCCGACAACAGCAACGTGACCCGGCCGTCGGCGTCATTCGAAGCGAATATTCCTGGCCGCGTCATCATCAGCCCATCAGTGAGAAGCGGCAGCATAGTGACGGCCTCTCGGGCCAGCACTGCGAGCTGCTCCTGGCGGGTCGCAACGAGTGCGACTCTCGCCGGTCCTTGCTTGCTTGTATCGCGGCCGAGCATGCAGGCAAGGTCCTGCATTTCTGCGTCGGAGAGCCAGCCTGCGATTTCGGCCAGCCTGGACAGCACGGCAGCAAGCGCGTTTGAGTCCGGAGCGTGTAGCAGGAACGGCAGCGCCTGCTGGCCGGCCGGCCTCGGCTGCGGGGGTGATGCAGCCTTGTCCGCCGGTCGCGCCAGCAGCGGCATCGACCGAAGCCAGCGTTCCGCTCGGGCCCGGCTGGTGGGCTCATGCCGCAGCACCACATGTACGTTGCTGCCGCCGATGCCGGTCGTGCTGACGGCGGCGAGCCGGGTTCCGGCCTCCCACTCCTCGGCTGCCTGAGGCAGCCGGACTCTGGCGTCGCCATTGGAGATAAGCGCGTGCGGCTTGAGCACGCCGCTAGCCGGCGGCACCACGCCAGCGCTGACCGCGAGGACTGTCTTGATCAGTCCCGCAGCGCCAGCGGCCGAGTTGGCATGACCGATGTTCGCCTTTACTGACCCGAGCGCGGCCTGCCGGGCAGCGTCAGCGCGGAGTTCGCTAAGCGCGGCGAGCTCTGCCTCGTCATCGGCCTGCGTCCCGGCCCCGTTCCCCTCAATGTACTGAATGTCGCCGGGCTCCACCCCCGAGCGCTCGTAAGCTCGTTGCATGGCCAGCAACTGACTGCTGGCGTTCGATTCCGGCTCGCCGTGCGCCGCGCCCGCCGATGTGCCCCAGCCCATAATCTCGGCGTAGACCGGCAGCCCCGCCGCACGGGCGTCGGCCGAGCGCATCAGCACGAGCACGCCGCAGCCCTCGCCGGGCAGGTACCCGGTCGGGTTCTCGTCGTAAATGCGAACGTCGGTGGTCGCCAGCAGTTGGGCCCTGGCCAGGCCGATCAGCTCGAGGGGGTCGATGCCGAGGTCTACCCCGCCGGTGATCGCCGCGTCGATCTCGCCCGCCGCCAGCGCCGCGCACGCCGACGCGACCGCCTGGAGCGAGGATGAGCAGGCGCTGTCGACGACATGGCTGCCGCCGCGGAAGCCGAAATAGCTGCTGATCGCTCCGGCGATGGTGGCCGGCGTGCTGCCCGCCAGGCTGTCCGGACCCATGGGCGGGAACGGGGCCAGGTAACTGCTCTCGGCCCGCCGCAGCACCTCGCCGGCCTGGCCAGCCGGGATCCCATCCGTGCCGAGCGCCTCGGTCAGGATGCGCCGGACATATGGCCACCGAACCCGCAGGGCGTTGGCCCGAGAGGTGTCACCTGCCAGCGTGTTGCCGATGATCACGCCGGTACGGTCGCGGTCGAGTCCGCTGCCAGCCGGGAGCCCGGCCGCGGCCAGCGCCCGTGCAGTCGTCTCCAGGGCCAGCCAGTGGGCGAGATCGGCAGCTGCGTACGCGGCCGGCTCGATCCCAAACGCGGCGTAGTCGAATCGCCAGCCCTCGATCACTGCGGCCCTGGTGCTGTAGGTGGCGTCCGCGGTGGCCAGGTCAGGCTGGTAATAGTCGGCCAGATCGACCCGGCCCGGCGGCAGCCGGCGGAAGCATCGCCGACCGGTGAGTACGACGTCGAGCAACGCGGCCGGGTCATCGGAGTCCGGGAACCGGCAGGCCAGGCCGACAACGGCTAGTGGAGTGGCGGGACGGCCCGCCGTCGCGTCAGCCATGATCCCGCCCGGCCGTCGTTGGCGACTGGCTCTCGGGGCCGTTAAGAGCGTGTCGGCAATTACCCGGAATCTGCCCTGAGTAACTGAAGTGAATAACGTGCAGTAATTCAGCGCGCAAACAAGTGTGCATTTTTCCCCCGGATAATGGCCTGTCTGCCCATTGGCCGTCCTAGCGCGCAGAAACCCCACCGTACGAGGGGTTCCGGCCGACCTTGCCCCCGCCTGGCCGGCCCCGTACCGCAATGCGTGATAGCCCGGGCTGCTGGGTGTCAGGACATTATTCGACGCGCCCGCGGTGCGGTCAAGGAGGTATTCACGGTGCGTCGGTTTTCAGTTCTCGAGGCATTTCCGGATAGCGGCGGCATGTATCCGGGAATAAGGTAACCGGTTCGGCCGTGTCCGCGTCCTCCGGTCCTGAGGCAGGTGGGGCGCGCGGGTTGCGCCAACGATTCCGGCGGCGGTCGGGCCCGGAGTGCTGCGCGGCACCTGCGCCAGCCGTCCGGCCGGAGCGGTGCGCTACTCCGCTGCCGTCCTCCAGTCCGGGACGGAGTGCGCTACCCTGAGAACGTGCGTTTCGCCAGGCTGCTCCTTAGTTAGCCGCGCCGACTGTCCTGTCGTAGGCGCGGCTGCCCCTCGATGTCGGGGGGCGCTTCTGTTTTAAGAGGCAGCAGGCCTGGCAGGGGCCGATCCGGACCTCATCACCTCGCGAGGAAGTCATGACACCCGCCGATAGCGCGGATCGCTACGATCCGCGGGCAGTCCAGGAGAAGTGGCAGCAGCGCTGGGCGGCAATGGACGTGTTCCGCGCCAGCGACGATCCCGATGACGGCCGCCCGCGGACCTACGTGCTGGACATGTTCCCCTATCCGTCGGGTGACCTGCACATGGGTCACGCCGAGGCATACGCGCTCGGGGACGCGATGGCGCGCTACTACACCCTGCGCGGCCATAACGTGCTGCACCCGATCGGATGGGACGCGTTCGGGTTGCCGGCCGAGAACGCGGCGATCAGGAATAACACGCATCCGGCCGACTGGACCTACAAGAACATCGAGGTGCAGGCGGCTTCGTTCCGGCAGTACGCGGTCTCGTTTGACTGGTCGCGACGCCTGCATACATGCGACGAGGACTACTACCGGTGGACCCAGTGGCTGTTCCTGCGCTTCTATGAGCGCGGCCTGGCCTACCGGTCGGACGGGCACGTCAACTGGTGCCCAGTTGACCAGACGGTGCTGGCCAACGAGCAAGTCATCGGGGGCCGGTGCGAGCGCTGCGGGTCCGAGGTCATCCGCCGGGTGCTGACCCAGTGGTACTTCAAGATCACTGAGTACGCCGACCGGCTGCTGGCGGACATGGAGCCGCTAGAAGGCAAATGGCCCGAGCGCGTCCTGCTCATGCAGCGCAACTGGATCGGGCGCAGCGAAGGTGCCGAGGTCAGCTTTGAGATCGAGGGCATACACGAGCCGGTCACGGTTTTCACGACGCGGCCCGACACGCTGTACGGGGCCACGTTCTTCGTGGTCGCGGCGGACTCGCCGCTGGCCTCTGAACTGTGTGCGTCGGAGCCAGCGCGAGCGGCACTGACGGCATACCTGTCCGACGTCCGGAAGCTGACGGACATCGAGCGCCAGTCCGCCGACAGGGAGAAGACCGGCGTGTTCCTGGGCCGGCACGCGATAAATCCGGTGAACGGCGAGCGGATACCGATCTGGGCTGCGGACTACGTGCTGCCTGACTACGGCACCGGGGCCATCATGGCGGTGCCCGCTCATGACCAGCGCGACCTCGATTTCGCGCTGAAGTTCGGCCTGCCTGTACGGGTCGTGCTGGAAACCGGCAGGCCCGATCCGGCGTCGACCGGCGTGGCCACATCGGGTGAGGGCACGCTGATCAACTCCGGGCCGCTGGACGGGCTGTCCAAGGCTGAGGCAATCGCGCGGATCACCGAGATCCTGGCCGAACGTGGGCTGGGTCGCTGTGCCGTCAGTTACCGGCTGCGGGACTGGCTGGTGTCCAGGCAGCGATTCTGGGGCGCGCCGATCCCGATCGTCTACTGTGACGGCTGCGGTGAGGTCGCGGTCCCCGATGATCAGCTGCCAGTGCGGCTGCCTGATCTGCGCGGTCAAGAACTGGCCCCCAAGGGCGTATCGCCGCTGGCCGCAGCGACGGACTGGGTGAACACCGAGTGCCCCAAGTGTGGCGGCCCGGCCAAGCGTGACACCGACACCATGGACACGTTCGTGGACTCGTCGTGGTACTTCCTGCGGTACTGCTCGCCTGGGTTTACGGCTGGGCCGTTCGAGGTCGAGTCGGTGCGCCGGTGGTGCCCCGTCGATCTGTACGTCGGCGGCGTGGAGCACGCGATACTCCACCTGCTGTACTCGCGGTTCTTCGTCAAGGTGCTGCATGACATGCAGATGCTGGACTTCACCGAGCCGTTCACGGCGCTGGTGAACCAGGGCCAGGTGATCAACCAGGGCAAGGCGATGTCGAAGTCGCTGGGCAACGGCGTCGACCTCGGGGAGCAGCTGGCCGCGCACGGCGTAGACGCAATCAGGTTGACGATGATCTTCGCCAGCCCGCCCGAGGACGACATCGACTGGGCCGACATGCGGCCGGAAGCGCTGGTACGGTTCCTAAGCCGGGTGGTCAGGGTCGCGGCTGAGGTGGCAGGCGCAAGCGCCGCTGTGGCCGCATCAGCGGCTGGATCGGCGGTGGCCGCAACTGGCGACGCTGAGCTGCGCAAGGCAACTCACAAGGCCATCGACGAGGTCACCAGGCTGGTCGAGTCCACGCGGCTGAATGTAGCGGTGGCCCGGCTGATGGAACTGGTCAGCTTCGCTCGCCGGACGATCGATAGCGGGCCCGGTGCCGGTGACCCCGCGGTGCGCGAGGCGGCCGAGGCGCTGGCGGTGATGCTCTCCCTGTTCGCCCCGTACACTGCCGAGGAATGCTGGGAGATGCTGGGCCACGAGCCGTCCGTCGCCCGGGCTGCCTGGCCCGAGGCAGATCCGGCGCTGCTGGTCGAGGACACGGTCACTTGCGTGGTGCAAGTAGACGGCAAGCTGCGCGACCGGCTTGATGTGCCGACGGGCATCGGTGCGGACGAGTTGCGTCGAACTAGCCCTGGCGACCCCTGGGGTGGAGCGGGCGCTGGCCGGCCGTGGCGTGCGTACGGTCATCGTCCGGGCACCGAAGCTGGTCAACATCGTGTCGGCTTAGGCCCAGTCGGGCTCGTTGCTCAGGCGCGGTGGTTCGGGCCCGGTGGTTGAGGTCCGGCGGCCCTCCCGTCCCGCTTACGGGAGGGCCGCCGCGGACCGGGGCTGCGAGCCTGGCCGGCGGGCCCAGATGGCGTCCGTCCAGAATCCCACGTCCGTCGGCCGCCTTTGCCAGGGGCGGCCGAAGGACGGGTCAGGGGGTGCCAGTTAGCCTGGTTGAGGCTGGATAGCGCCAGGTAGCGGCAGGGGGAGGCCCGGATGCCCCGCAGGGTCCGGTATTCGCTGGCAGTCGGAGTGATGACTGCGGCGCTGGGATGGGCTGGGTGGCAGGGCACGCCTGCTAATCCGGCCACCCTGATCAGCAGGGTAGACGTGTTCGCGACCGCGCTGATTCTTGCCGCGTTGCCCTGGCCAGTGGCGAGACGATTCGGCACGGTCCGCTACGGGTGGCTGCCGCGAATCGCGCGTTTTGCCGGATACCTCATAGTAGTGGCGCTCGTACTCGCCAAGGCCGACGCCGAGCGGGTCGAGTACGCTCACTCGGCCCGGCGCACCAGCCTCGGCGGCCTCTGGGTTGGCGAGATCATCTTCCTGCTGGTGCTGGCCGCCTATGTGACCGGACTGCTCGTCATGACCGCGCGGCGATCACCCGCCAGCCCGGCTGCGGTAACGATTGGGGCGCTCGGCGGCATCGTGCTCGGCGTGACTATCTATGTGGTCCGGCCCCTCGAAGGCCCTCTGCACACCAGCAGTGGCTGGCTGACGGGCGTGTATTTCGCAGCGCGGCTGGTGTCAGTGCCGCTGGTGCTCGGCGCTGCGGTTGCGGTCGGCATTGCCGCAGCGCGGCGGTCGTCGCACCGGGGCAACTCGCGCTCGCTGGGGCAGGCTCCGGCCGGACCGGCGGCACCGGCTGGGTCACGGCGGGCCGCGCCGGAGTCGGCAGTGGCGCCATCCGCTGACTCGCCGTCACGCGCTAAGCAGGGCGTGATGGCTGGCCTGTGCGCGGGCGCTGCGGCGGCGTTGCTCGTGTCACTGCTGGGCATCAGCACGATCGCGCTGGCACCGCAAGACGCTCCGGGCATTCAGTGGACTTTGCCCAGCCATGGCGGGCAGGCCGGCCCGGTCTACCAGTTCGAAGTCAGCGTCACCGAGGCCGCAGCCGGCTATCTGCTGGTGCTGGTTCTCTTCCCGCTGTTCGGGGCTGGCCTGGGTGCCTGGGGCGGACTCTACGGAGCCTCCGGGCCCGGCCGGCCTGGCGGAGACGACGGCGGCGGCTCCGGCGGGCCGGAACCCGAACCCGTGCCGCCGCCGGGAGGGCTGCAACTAGATGATGAGCGTCAGCCTGCCGTCCTGGACATCCGCCGGATCCTCGAACTGCCCCCCTGGCAGGGCGTCCCGCCGCCTCCTGAGTCGCCCTGGCGAGGGAGTCCTGGTAAGGAGGGCCAACCCGGTCCGCCACCAGCGGACTCCCGCAGGCACGGCCGATCGGGATCGGTAAGCTTGCGCCCGCCGTCAGGCCGGACGCTTCCGTCCGCTATCAGGCGCCGCAGATTAGTAGCCGACTCGGCGGGCAGGCATGTCCTGAGCAGGCCAAGCAGGGTTGCTGTTCGGATCGCCGACATGGACGACGGGCACATCCGCAGGCACTGCGCGAGCGGAGAACACGCGGGTGAACCATTCCTGCTCAGCGTCCGCGTCAGCCGTTGAGTAATACCGCTCTACCAGTGCCCGGCCGAGGGCCGCTTGGCGGTCACCGGATTCAGCTGGCCCGCCGCCATCGCAGCGTCCATGCTGGCGATCTCCGTCAGCGGCACCATCGTGTAGTGACGCAGGTATAGCGATACAAGCTGATCAGGCAGTTTCATGGCCTTGCCAAACATGTCGCGGGCTGAGTCGCTGAGCGCGACGTGGTTACCTAGGCTCTTGCTCTGCTTGGCCGGGCCGTCAGTTCCAGGTGTCACTTCGGCAGTGATGACGACCTGTGGCGTGCCGCCAAGCCGTTCCTGGAAGAACCGTCCCATGAGCGTGCTGCGCCTGTCGTGCTCGGGCCGGGCGTTTCACATCGCGTTCGCCACCCAGGCCCAGGAGGCGTTCCTGGAAGGGCGCGTGCTCGCCGCGAGCAAGACAGGCAACCGCGCCCTGCGGCAGGCCCGCAGCTCCGGCACCGGCGCGTGACGATATGTGTCCTGTGACAACGAAGATTGCTCGACCCATCCCTCTGACCTGCGATGAGGAATCTTCGTTGGCAATCCGCGGCGGTCCCGGTGCCCGCTTTGCCTGTTTCTGGTGACTACGGAAGGCAGCTCTCGTCAATGAAGATTGCTCTGGGTGGGCTTTGCGGGCCCGCGCGGGCGCAATGCCATGGGCTTTACCGGGCGGCCGTGGCGGGCTACGGCTGCTACTCGCCGGAGTGCCGCGAGCGGCGGGCCATGACGGGCGAGTATCCCGTCATGGCGGGCTACTTGACCGCGGCCACGCTCTGGATGATGACCGCGTAGCACGGATGCCACCGCGGTTCACGCAGTCCGGCGGCGGTGATCAGCCTGGTGGCGCGGGATTTGGTGCGGGCCTTGTCGCGGCGGCTGCCCAGCATTGTCGGCCACAGCAGGTTCGAGAACTGGTCGGTCAGCACGAGGGTGCCGCCCGGTGCGACGGCGCGGGCGCACTCGCGGATCCCGGCAGCCTGGTCTGTCCAGTGGTCGAAGGACGTGGTGCTGACCACCAGGTCGTAGGCGCTGTCGCCGGCGGGGAGCCGCTCGGCTGTGCCTCGGACGAAGTTCAGCCGCTCATCGGTCGACGCTGACCGCGCCACTTCGATCATTTTCGGTGCCGCATCGACGCCGAGGAATTCGCTCGCCTGCGGCAGCCGGGCGGCGAGCTGACGGAGAACATAACCGGTCCCGCAGCCCACGTCCAGGACGCGTCGCGGCGCCGGTACCCGGCTGAGGGAAAGCTCCACCACGCGGTCGGAAATCTCCTTGTGCAGCCGTCCGTGCCGACCCGACTCATACGAAGCGGCACGGTCGTCGAAGGCCTGCACATCCCGGTCATATTGCATACGGCAAGTCTCTCTTGCCCAAGCCGCCTTCGTGCCTCCCGGTCTGCTAATTTCCCTTTTCCCCGCAGCCGTTCGTCTCCCGGGCGCATGCGGCTGCGGCGATGGTTTCAGGGTAGGCCGCAGCCTGGAACAGTGCCTGCGCGCTCGATTCGGTCACTCGCCGGGGGTTGGACTCGATGAGGGCCAGCGCCCGGCGCTTCCACGCGCGGTCGTCCTGGCCTGCGGCTGCCTGGATCTTGGCGTGGATGAGCTGCTCGATGGTGCAGAGGCGCAGGAGGCGGCGGGCCTGGCTCTCGGCGGCCAGGATGTCGGGGCAGCCTCTGACGCTGAACTGCGGTGTTCCCGGCCCGGACAGCCAGATGCCGTGCCTGAGGCAGACCTGGTGGTGGGCGGGCAGGTGGACCGGGACCGGCTGGCGGATGCGGCGGGCCGCCGTGCAGAGGCGGCATGCGGTGACGGCCCGGGCGGGCCGGCCGCGGCTCATGCCGAAGGCGGGGAGCGCATTCTTGATGGCTGCGGTGGTTGAGCCGCTGATCACGGCGAGCCTCGCGGCGGCGCCACCTGCCCAGGGCATGAGCGGCCGGGCTGCCAGCGGTCGTCGTGCCACCGGGTCTTGACGCGGAACCTGCCTCTGGCCCTGGCCCAGCGGAAACCACGGACTGGACAGAAAGCCTCCGGAAGCAGCCCTGGCCACCCAGGCACGCACTCAGGCCGTTCGACCCCCGGCGCCTCCAGATAACACAGCACGAACTCCGGGCCAGCATCCCCGTCAGCCACAGGCTGGATCACACGCCACCTTCTTGAGCAGATCAGCGCCTAACAGGCGAACTCTAGTGACACCGGCCGGGCAATCTTCAGTGACACACCGAGGCATACCAGCAAGATTCAATGACAAAGAGGAATGTTCGTTGGCACGGGACAATATGCCGCGCAGCCGATGCGACCAGTGCGGCCAGCCGCTCCTGTCCTGTCTCACTGAAGCTGGCTTGATTCGCGATTTCGTCTCACTGAATCTCCCGTGCTGCTCAACTACCGCAAGCGGCGCGAGCCGAATGCTGGCGGGCTAGATCGAAGGCCGAAGGGGGCACGGACGGCGCAGGTCACCGCGCTGCACAGCGCCAGCGGCAGTGTCAGTGACCGCCGTCTCGGACCACTGTCCCCGCTTCTCGGGACGGTCGCCAGGGTCAGAAGCCGACGCGCATGACGACGCGGCGCGGCGAGGGTCGGGAGACTTCGGTGAAGCCGGCGGCGGCGAATGTTCCCTCGGTGCCGACGTGCAGCTCGTCCAAGACGACTTTCGTTGTCGTCATCGGATAGCCCTCGACGGCCCGCGCGCCGTGGTCCCGGGCGTAGTCGACCGCGGCGCGGGCAAGCGCAAGGCTGATGCCGCGCCGACGGAACCCGGCACGGGTGACGAAACAGGTCACCGCCCAGACGGAGTCGTCGGTCCGGTCCTCTGAGCGGCCGGTCCACGCGACGCGACCGCCGCGCACCAGACCTATGTAGGCGATCCGGGGTTCAACGGCGCACCAGCCGACCGGCTCGTCGTCAAGGTAGGCGACCAGGCCGGTGGTCGCCTCGGCGTCCGCGCAGCCGGGGTCCGTCTGGATTCGGAGCCGGTCGGCGCGCTCCTCGGCCGGGAACGAGACAAAGCACTCTTTCGGCCGCATCTTGTAACGCTGGCATTGGCAGTTAGCTGGCGCGGTGGAACCGAGGATCTTCTGCAGATCATCCCAGCTCGCCTCGTTCGCGGGCCGGATGGTCAGCGCGGCGTCCACCAGTTGCCGTGTCCGGGCCGCCATGCTCGACACCATCCTCTCGATCCGGTCCCTAGCAGCGATCGGCACGAATCGTACCGTGCCGCTGCTGGCTACCCGGACCTGCCGAATCGTGCAAGTTGATGGGTACGGAACAAATTGGTTCCGGGCCTTCAACCTGCACTTACCTACTTAGGGCCCCGACAGGGTATCCAGCGTGGCCGGACGTCCTCGGCGACGGGTGAATGGACGCCATCGTGCGGTCGCGGTTACTGGGGCGGGCAGTCCCCGACGAGTCCGTCGATGGCCTCGCGCATCAGGTCGGCGTGGCCGACGTGCCGGGCGTACTCGTCCTGGAGGTCCACCACGATGCGCCGCAGGTTCGGCGACGTGCCAGTGTCCGATGTCGTGTACTTCGCCGGCTGGTCGAGTCCGCCGTCAGCGAGCGCCTTGGCCATCGCGGTCCGCGAGCGCTCGACGGTGCGGCGCCAGAGGTCGTAGAGTTCCTGAGGGGCATCGTCGGCCGCAGTGCGCCATGCCCAGTCGGGGTCGGTGTGGTCGGCCACGTCAAGCGGCGGTCCGGGCGCTTCGCCGGTGAAGTCGATGGTGTATCTCTCCTCGACCAGCGCCAGATGCTTCAGCAGCCCGCCGAGTGTCATTGTTGACGGCGGGTGCGGCCGGATCAGGCGGCCGCGTCCAGGCCGCCGATTTTCCAGGCGAACGTGGCGCGGGAACGGTCGAGCGCGAACAGCAGCAGCTCGACTTCGCCGGCGGTCATCGACGGCTCGCGGATGGTGGTGTCCAGGACAGTGTCGTTCGTCATGCGGAGCAGGCTAGGCCCGGTTCCGGACGTTCCGCGTCCGGGAATGTCGGGCGGCCGCACAGACGATACTGGGATCGACCAGTGACCTCCTCGGATGTGATCCGGTCAAGCGCCGCCTGCTGGCGCCGATCGACGGCTCTGGCGGACCAGATTCAACGAGACGTGGGCGAGAAAACGCCTCGTGAACCAGATTCAGTGAGACAAGTTGCAGGTCTTAGTCTGATCCGACGCCCGCTCCCCGGCGTCGGCCGACGCCAGCAGTACTGCAAGGGGGCCTGCCAGCAGGAGGCCTACCGGCAGCGCGGCAGACGCGCATCCGGAACCACCGGAGCCCAGCGCCGCCAGGCGCAACCACAGGCCGGAGCCGAAATTCGCCTGACGATCAATGGGGCCAGAGCACTTGACGAAACTCACTAATGTCTCCGGCTCGCCGCCGTATCCGTAAATTTCTCACGCAAGGTTCAGCGAACATGCTGTTCAAACAACAGCGCTCATTGCGGGCATGGCTCCAGGCGGGGCGCGTCTTGTCAGGACCCTGCGACTTAGTTATCGCAAGAGCGGGTCTGCTTAGACTCGCCGCAGCACCGCCACCACCTTGCCGAGTATCTCTGCCTCGTCGCCTGGGATCGGCGTGTAGGCAGGGTTGTGCGGCATCAGCCAGATATGGTCCGCCGATCGCTTGAAGGTCTTGACCGTGGCCTCGCCGTCGATCATGGCCGCGACGATGTCACCGTTCTCTGCGACTGGCTGCTGGCGGACGACGACCCAGTCGCCATCTGCGATCGCCGCATTGATCATCGAATCACCGACAACCTTGAGCAAGAAGAGATTGCCTTCGCCGACAATCTGCCTGGGCAGCGGGAAGATGTCCTCGATCGATTCCTCAGCCAGGATCGGTCCGCCAGCGGCGATCCGCCCGACGAGCGGCACGTAGGCCGCCTCCTGTGAGGCAATGTCCATCGGGGAGTCATCATCGATGTCAGGCTCCGGCCGAACGGCCGGGTGGCCTGGCAGCCTTACTTCCACAGTGCGCGGCCTGCCAGCGTCGCGTCGCAGGTATCCCTTGCTCTGCAGCGTTGATAGCTGGTAGGAGACGCTGGAAGTGCTAGTGAGGCCGACCGCCTCGCCGATCTCTCGCATCGACGGCGGGTAGCCGCGGCGCTGCACCGACTCCCGGATGACCTGAAGGACCTTTCGCTGTCGCCAGGTCAGCACGTGGTCGGGATCAGGCTTGTCAGGCAGGTCGGCGACAACAGCAGGAACGCTGCCCTTGGGCCTTCTGCCCGGCTTTCCACGGGGACGCGGTGGCGAATCCCGCTCAGTCTCCGGGTCGGTAGCGTCGAATTCCATGCTTGAGGCCCCGCGTGCCTCGCCATTACGGGTCGCGTCGCTCATAGTCCGGCCTCCGGCTCGGTGGTGTCATCTTCGATGCCGACGCTAGCGGTTCCGGTCTCCGATCTCAAACATCTGTTCGACCGTCGAGGAAAGTGTCGGACCCATGCGATAGAACAGTACCGTATCTTCGTTCGATCGAACTTAAATGCGATAGAACAGAGATACTATCGAACTGTCATTCGTGAGATGGAGGCTGTGATGAGCGCCCTCAGGGCTATCGAAGCCCCGGTGCTTACCGGGACAGTGATGCCGAGCGCCGCTGACGCGGGCGAACTGCGACACCAGCAAAGGTTGCGTCTGGTGGCGGCGCCGGTGCCGGGACGGCCACGCGCCGGGACCAGCGGCGCAGGTCACCCGCGCTCTAGTTCGGCGGGAGTGCGCCAGTCAGGCGTGTCAGCCGGGCCGACGCCGCTGCGGTTGACCAGGCGCGGCCGGGTAGTAGTGGCCGCGCTAGCTATCGTCGGCGCCACCGTCATCGTGCTGCTAGTGAGCCTGCTGGCATCCGGCGGCGCGCAGGCCTCGAATCATGGCCAGCCGGGGGCTGTCTATCAGGGCATGCACCAGATAGTGGTGCAGCCAGGGCAGACATTGTGGTCCCTAGCATCGGCCGCCGAGCCGACTGCAGATCCGCGATCCGTCGTCCAGCAGATAATGTCCGTCAACGCGCTCAGCGGGACCGACATTCAGGCTGGTCAGCTGCTGTGGGTGCCGCGCTGAAAAGCACGGCGCCAGGCCAGGGCTTCGGGCTGCTAGGCCCGAAAATGGTGCCCAGCCGACCAAATCGGGCGCAGAACGAAACCCAGCTGCCCGACACGCCGGCGTGTCGGGCGATTTTGCGGGTACACGGTCGGGCGCGCAGGACAAGGTCTACCAGCGAGTTCGGCCAGCCGGCTCGATCAGCTTGCATCCCCCAGGACGATGGACCACAATATCTAGTAGTTGCACGCGTGTAATTTTCCTATAGCTTGTGCTTCACGCGGGTGACATCTGGCCCACCGAGGAGGTGATCGCGTGTATTGCCCCTATTGCAGGCATACGGACAGCCGTGTTATCGACAGCCGGACCGCTGATGATGGCGCCGCGATCCGGCGGCGGAGGGCGTGCCCGGCCTGTGGCCGCAGGTTCACCACTCAGGAGACTGTGATCCTTACCGTGGCCAAGCGGAGCGGCGTCACAGAGCCGTTCAATCGCGACAAGATCGTGCGCGGCGTGCGCCGAGCATGCCAGGGCAGGCCGGTGAGCGAGGATCAGTTGGCGTTGCTCGCGCAGCAGGTGGAAGACGCGATCAGGAGCAGAGGCAGCGGCGAGGTGCCGTCGCATGAGGTTGGGCTTGCCATCCTCGGCCCGCTCCGGGACCTTGATGAGGTCGCTTACCTGAGGTTCGCCTCGGTCTACCGGGGCTTCGAGTCGCTTGCTGACTTCGAGGAAGAAATCGCCGCGCTTCGCGCTGAACACCTGAACGAGTGGCGTCCCGAGGACGTCCAGTTCCTCGCCAGCGAGGCGGGACTGTCCGAGGGGGGGCCGGAGAGCGCGCTACCAGGCAGCGCGGGCAAGAGCCCGCACCGGCCAGCTAGCCAGGCCGAAATCTTTACTGGGAGGGCCTTGCTAGGCCTGTTATCGGGTCCGAGGCGGATCCGCGAAGGGGGAGCACATGACCGAGACGGCGAGCGGTGCAGCGTCGCAGGGCGGCGGCAGCGCACGTGACAAGGGCCTTACCTTGCGCCGTATCTACACCCGCGAGGGCGTGCATCCATACGACGAGGTCACCTGGGAGCGCCGCGACGTTGTGATGACCAACTGGCGGGATGGCTCGGTCAACTTCGAGCAGCACGGAGTCGAGTTCCCCGACTTCTGGTCCGTGAACGCGGCCAACATCGTGACGACCAAGTACTTCCGCGGCGCTCCCGGCACTCCGCAGCGGGAGTGGAGCCTCAAGCAGCTCGTCGACCGGGTCGTCGGCACCTACGGAGCGGCGGGGCGCGAGCACGGTTACTTCGCGACCGAGCAGGACGCCGAGATTTTCGAGCACGAGCTCAAGCACGCGCTGATTCACCAGGTTTTCAGCTTCAACTCGCCGGTGTGGTTCAACGTGGGCACAACGTCGCCGCAGCAGGTGTCCGCCTGCCAGCCGTACCACGCTCCCGTGAGCACCCCGGCCGGGCCTGTGCCGATCGGGCGGCTAGTCGAGTCTGACGCGGTCGGCTTGAAGGTCTATGACGCGCATGGCACGACCCGCATCGTAGCCACGAAGGCGAACGGCGTGAAGGAAGTGCTGCGCTTGCGCACGGCAGCGGGCCACGTGCTGGAGGCCACTTCTGACCATCTGGTGTGGCGAGCTACCGACCTGGATAACGGCGAGTTCACCGTGGCCGGGTTCCTGCGTCCTGGCGACCATCTCCTGCAGGTTCACCCGGATCTCGGCGGCTCCGACCGGATCCTGGTCGACATCACGAAGATCGAGCGCCTCGGCGCCATGGAGGTCTATGACATCCAGACCGAGAGCGGCGAGTACCTGTCCGGAGACCTCCGCGTACACAACTGTTTCATCCTGGCGGTCGACGACACGATGGACTCGATCCTGGAGTGGTACCGCGAGGAGGGGCTGATCTTCAAGGGCGGCTCTGGGGCGGGCGTCAATCTGTCGCGGATCCGCTCGAGCAAGGAGCTGCTGTCTTCTGGCGGTACCGCGAGTGGCCCGGTCTCCTTCATGCGCGGAGCCGACGCGTCCGCCGGCACGATCAAGTCCGGCGGTGCCACCAGGCGCGCCGCAAAGATGGTCGTGCTCGACGTGGATCATCCCGACATCGAGGAGTTCATCGAGACCAAGGCGCGCGAGGAAGAGAAGATCCGAGTCCTGCGCGATGGTGGCTTCGACATGGACCTCGGTGGCAAGGACATCACCAGCGTCCAGTACCAGAACGCGAACAACTCGGTCCGCGTCTCCGACGAGTTCATGCGGGCAGTGGAGTCGGGTGGCACGTTCGAACTAGCGGCCAGGACGACGGGGGAGCCGCTCGATAAGGTCGACGCCAAGGAGCTGTTCGGCAAGATGGCCAAGGCTGCCTGGGAGTGCGCCGACCCTGGCATCCAGTACGACGGGACGATCAACGACTGGCACACCTGCCCGGAATCCGGACGTATCACCGCAAGTAACCCGTGTTCCGAGTACGTTCACCTCGATAACTCGTCTTGCAACTTGGCCAGCATCAACCTGATGAAGTTCCTGCGCCAGGACGACACGTTCGATGTCGAGAAGTTCGAGCAGCTCACCGAGCTGATCATCACGGCGATGGACATCTCCATCTGCTTCGCAGACTTCCCCACCGACGAAGATCACGCGACACCACCCGGGCGTACCGTCAGCTCGGCATCGGCTACGCAAACCTAGGCGCGCTGCTCATGGCAACCGGTCACGCCTACGACTCCGATGACGGCCGGGCGATCGCGGCGGCGATTACCTCGCTGATGACGGGGACTGCTTACAAGCGCTCGGCTGAGCTGGCCGCGGTCGTCGGTCCCTATGACGGCTACGCCCGCAACGCGAGTGCGCACAAGCGCGTCATCGCCAAGCACGCGACGGCGAGCGCGGCGATCAAGCCGCTCGGGACCATTGACACGCCCATCCTGAACGCGGCTAACGCGGCCTGGCAGCAGTGCGAGAAGCTCGGCGAGGCGAAACGGGTACCGAAACGGACAAGCCTCACTATTGGCTCCAACAGGTACAATAGGGTTGATGATGGACTGCGACACCACCGGCGTCGAGCCCGACCTCGCGCTGGTGAAGTTCAAGAAGCTGGTCGGCGGCGGGTCCATGCAGATCGTGAACCAGACCGTTCCGCGGGCACTCAAGAACCTCGGCTACCAGCCAGAGCAGGCAGAGGCGATCGTCGAGTACATCGCCGAACACGGTCACGTCATCGACGCACCCGGCCTGAGGCCAGAGCATTATGCGGTCTTCGATTGCGCGATGGGCGAGCGCGCGATCAGCCCGATGGGTCACGTCCGCATGATGGCAGCCGTCCAGCCCGCGCTGAGTGGCGCCATATCCAAAACGGTCAATCTTCCTGAATCGGCGACAATCGGAGATATCGAGAAGATCTACTTCGAGGGCTGGAAGCTCGGCCTGAAGGCACTGGCGATCTACCGCGACAACTGCAAGGTCGGCCAGCCGCTGTCGGTTGCGAAGAAGAAGGCCGCCGAAGCTCCCGAGCCGACTGCGCCGCATGAGGTCAGGCCGGTCCGCCGCAGGCTGCCGCGGAAGCGCTCGGCGACGGTCACGAGGTTCTCCGTGGCCGGCGCCGAGGGTTACATGACCGCGTCGAGCTACCCGGACGACGGCGTTGGAGAGGTGTTCCTCAAGCTCGGGAAGCAGGGATCGACCCTGGCCGGCGTGATGGACGCGTTCTCGATAGCGATCTCGGTCGGGCTTCAGTACGGCATCCCGTTGGAGTCGTACGTGGCCAAGTTCACCAACATGCGGTTTGAGCCAGCCGGCATCACCGACGATGCAGACATCCGGATGGCGAGTTCGGTGATGGACTACATCTTCCGTCGCCTCGCACTGGATCACCTCTCCTATGAGGAGCGCTCGGAGCTGGGCATCCTCACTACGGAGGAGCGGACCGCGCAACTCAATGGCGAGGATCCCGCGTCGGTAACAGACGAGCTGGACCCCGAGGATCTGGCGCAGTCAGTGCCCGTCGAGAGGGCGGCTAGGCCGCAGGCCGAGGAAGCCGAATCAGTGCTTGCCCGATCGGCCACAGTGACCCATGTACCCCCGAGCACGACCGAGCTGATCGAGTCGCACCAGGGGAGGGTGGCGGACGCTCCACTGTGCCTGACCTGCGGCACGAAGATGCGCCCGGCCGGAAGCTGCTACGTCTGTGAGGGCTGCGGATCCACGAGCGGCTGCAGCTGAAAGTGAGCGGTATTGCATCAGATGCAACAAGGGATGAGGCCGGTCCGGTGATACGCCGGGTTGGCCTGGGCAAGCCGCGCTGGCGGTTGTACGCCGCCAGCACGACGGGCGCCCACGCTTGCAGGAGCGGGCGCCCGTCGCGGCAAGGACAGTGACTGCCCTGAGGTGTCAAGACAGCAATGACATGACGGTCCTCGCCGTAGATCAAGCCGAAGGGAGGGTACCCAGGCGGATCTAGACCGGTGGCTGGTTGACGCCGCTACTACTCGCCGGGCCGTCCGCTACTTCCTCCAGTGGGCACATGCCCGCGGCCTGGTCTGTGACCTGCACGTGCCGCTTCCCCTGCGCCAGGACCCGAGCGCCTGCTCGCTGAACGTCCTCTCCACCGCACGGCATCGACGCCCATGCCGGGCGCAACACCGCCCGTCTTGCGCTGGCTGCAGAACTTCCTGCCTCAGTCCTGGCCGACCTGACAGGCATCAGCGTCAGCACCGCCGAGCGCGGTGCCAGTGAGCAAAACGAGACTGGGCCGCCTACGTCGGCCAGCGCACGGCCGACGACAGCCGAGACCGCGGCCGCCAGAAACTTATAACCCGGGTGCGGCGGATGGCTGTGCTCCTCCTGAGCGCTTGTAGGAGATCTTGGGCTGCATCTGATGCAACCGCTAGGCCGCGAAGAAGCGCGAGGCTAACGCTCAGTGGTCAGGTCACCGTGTGGCTCGAGGTGGCTATTCCGTTCAGCCGGTTGTGATCCGGCGGGCGCCGGGGTGGGTGTCGTGACGGCCATAGAGGCAAGGAGTCGCAGTTTCTCATCGCTCTCGCTGCCCTGATCGGCGTAGTAGAGGACTAGGAGCAGATCGTCTACGGGGAGCTTGTCTCGGTGCAGGCGCAGCTCACCGACGACGGGATGGTTCACGGTGGTGGTGCCGCCTTCCAGGCTGCGGACGTCGTGGCGCGCCCAGAGAGTTCGGAACCGCTCGCTGGAGAGGGCGAGCTCGCCCACCAGTTCCACGAATCGCGGGTTATCGATGTCGTCGCCGATGGACCTTCTGAAGGCGGCGATGAACCCTTCCGTGGAGCGCGTCCAGTCCTGCTGGAAGGCTTGCTCCTCAGGATCGAGGAGCAGCGATCGGAGACGGTTGTACCCCGGCTGAAGGCGCGGAGAGAGCGCGACGGCGAGCTGGTTGGATGCCAGCACGTCGAACGCGCGCCCTTCCACGAAAGCGGGAACCTGCACGCTCGCCAGGAGCTGATGCAGCCGGGCGGGCACGCGTTCAGGCTTCCGGCGCCGCTGCGGCCTCGGGCGCGAGGCGGCCAGGCCCAGGAGGTACTCCTGTTCGAGCTCGTCAAGGTGCAGGACCCGCGCGAGCGATTCGAGGACCTGCGGTGAGGGATTCTTGTCGCGGCCGCGCTCAAGCCGCAGGTAGTAGTCGGCGCTGATGCCCGCGAGCATGGCCACTTCTTCGCGGCGCAGCCCGGAAACGCGGCGATTCGCACCCGTGGGAAGCCCGACCTGCCCCGGCGTGACCAGCGCCCGCCGGGCACGGAGGTAACTGCCGAGCAGGTTGGCGCGGTCGTCGCTCATAGCCGCATCGTAATTCAGGGCCTACTCGGCTAAGGGGGCCCTGAGAGGACCCCGGAAGACGGGGGTGCTGCCTGCGGCCGGAGAACAGACCAACACTGAAGGTGTCGCCGTGCACGAGGGTGTGTTCACGCGACGATGCGGAACGGCCCGCACCGAGCGAGGCAGCCCCCGCCGGTAACCCGAACGATCATCGACCGCGCCCGCAGGCTTGTGGCTGTCGGCGCCCTGACCGGGAGCAATCCATGGACATTACTAACCGCACCGTCTTCATCGCCGGCGCCACCTCGGGAATCGGTCTCGAGCTCGCTCGACGCTTCGCCGCGGCCGGCAGCACCGTTATCGTCGGCGGACGACGAACCAACCTGCTCGGCCAGGTCGGCGCCGAGGGGTTCGCCACCGTTCTCATCGACGTGACCGACCAGGGCAGCATCAACCGCGCCCGCGACACGATCCTTCACAACCACCCGAGCCTCGACACGATCGTGACGATGTCCGGGGTCATGATCCCCGAGGACCTGCGCGATCCCGCGCACTTCCGTGCCGCGGAGAAGACGATCGACACCAACCTGCTCGGGACCATCCGCGTCATCGATGCGTTCGCCCCGCACCTGATCGCCCACGGCAACGGCACCATCATCACGGTCACCTCGGGCATCGGGTTCCTGCCCTTCCCGGTGATGCCCACCTATGCCGCCTCGAAGGCCGGCGTGCACGCCTACTCCGAGGCATTGCGCGTCCAACTGGACGGAACCGGCATCGAGGTCTCCGAACTCGTCCCCCCGGCTGTCGCCACCACGCCGGAGCACGCACAGCGCAACCCCCGCGCGCTCGGACTGGCCGAGTTCGCCACCGAGGTGATGGACCTGCTCCAGGCCGATCCCACTCCGCACGAGATCCTCGTCAAGGGCGTGCTGATGCACCGGTGGGCCGAGCGTGACGGCACATACGACGAACTGGTCGCCCAGCGGTCGCAGGCCCTCGCGATGCTCCCCGGCTGTCAGTAAGCGCCGGCCGGACAGCCGGGATGCCTGGACAGCACCGCGAGCCAGCTCACCCGGTGATTGGAGTAACTGGAAAGGAATAGCATGCCCAAGCTCGCACTCGTCACCGGCGCCACCTCCGGAATCGGCAGGGCTTTCGCTGAACGCCTAGCCGCCGACGGCTATGACCTGGTGCTCGTAGGCCGCCGAAGGGAGCGCCTGGAATCGTTCGCCGACTCGCGCCCTGACGTCAATGTCCGGGTCGTAGCCGCCGACCTGTCCACCGGCACGGGCGTCGACACGGTTGCCGACATCTGCGCGACCGAGCCGCTGACCATGCTCGTGAACAATGCTGGGGTCGCTCACTACATGCTGCTCGCCGAGCTCCCCGCCGACAAGGCCAGGGAACTCGTCAACGTCAAGGTCCTGGCCCCCACGATGCTCACCCGCGCCGTGGTCGCGGGCATGCGGCAGCGCCGCGAAGGTACGGTCATCAACGTGGCTGGCATGGTCGCCTTCAGCGGGCCCGCCCCGCATTCCCAGCTGCCCCGCCGCGTCGTTTACGCCGGGACCCTGGCCTACCTCGTCGCGATGTCCCAGACCCTCAGCGCAGAGCTTGAGGGCACGGGAGTCAACGTGCAGGTCGTGTGCCCGGGCATGGTGGCCACCGAGTTCCACGAGCGCCAGGGATTGGACATGAGCATGATGCCCAGGATGACGGCCGCCGACGTCGTGACCGCCAGCCTGCGCGGCCTGGAGCTGGGCGAGACCGTCTGCGCCCCAGGCGTGGAGGACGCCAGCCTCCTGGACGCGATCTTCCAGGCCGACCTCGCCGCCTTCGGGGCGCAGAGCCCTGCACTCGCCACGCGTTACCGCGCCGGTCGGATGCCGACTGGTTAAGGCAAGATGCCGGTCCGGCGACCCGTCAGTCCAGGTTCGGCCAGGCGATGAGCTGCGGCAGGAGCTCGGCGTCACCGTCGACGTGCAGCTCGCCTGGCGTCTCGCGCCGATAGAAGGCCAGCACCATATCGCTCGGGTCGGCGGTCACCGTTGCTTCCCGCTTGGCGTCGCCGTGCTCGTCGCCCTTAAGCACGTGTACGCCGTGCGTTCCCAGATCGAGCAGCCAGCTCCCGCCTGGCCCCGTCTCCAGGATCACCGTGGCTGGCTCGTACGGCCACGGGCCGTTCGTGGGCAACTCGACGGTGATGTACTCATTGACGCCATCGGCGGCCACAGGCGCCGGAAGGGGCAGCCCGTGGCCTGCGGCCTGCTGCGCGTCGAAGGCATGCACGGCTGCCTCTTGCACCTGATGTCTCGCGACGGCTTCCGCGGTCGCCGGAGCCACCCCGGTCGCCTCCCACCAGGTCCAGCACATGCGATCGGGCCCGGCCTCGCGCAGTGCCGCCACGAGCCTGGCGGTGGCCTCTGCCGACCAGATAAGCAGGTCGCCGTGCGGCTCGCGATCGCCTATCGCGTCCTCGTCGGGTGGGTCCATCGCCGCCCCGGCGGCCACGTCCGCAGCCCAGAACAGCTGCACCTCGCCAAGGTGGGCGACCAGGTCACTAACGGCCCAGGCCGGGCAGCCAGGCACCCTGGCCGCCAGGCCAGCCTGCGCCGCAGCTGCCCGCAGTGCATCGGAGCGGTCCTCGATGAGCCCGAGCATGTCCGGGAAACTCAGTGTCTGCATGTCAGCGTTCTAGCACGCGCCACTGACAGCCGGGCCGTCCGGTCTGGCAATGGGGTGTGCGACAGATTTGTGGGTAACCAAGATCATTGCAAACCGGGTTGTTCACACACGGGCGGAAACAGTCAGCCAGTTGGCCGATGGCCGGGATCGACTGGGTCTGTGATGTCTCGGCCGTCCAGGCTGAACCTGCCAGCAGGTTAACAACAAGGTAGGGCAGGTCAGGAGGCGCGAATCACGGTCAGCGTGAACGGCTTGTTGCCGGCCGCGTGCGAGACGGCGTCGTTCACGTCGTTCCTGAAGATCGCCGCCTCATTCGCCCGGGCCGCCCCGTGGTGCGGACCTGGCTGGCGCACGCCGCGGGTCGCCGGGCGTCACGACCGTGCGGCCTGCCGCTCGTGTAGAAGCCCGCTCAGGGCGCTGCCGCGCCGAAGACCAGGACGCCCGGCTCAGCCGCGGTCGTGGAGGGTCACCTGATAGCCGTCGGGGTCCGCGAACGTGAAAGTGCGGCCGAACGGCCCGTCAACGGGCGCTGAGACGATCGTCGTGCCGGCGGCGGCGAGGGCGTCGTGGATGTCCTGCGCGTCGGGGGCGTGCAGCCACACCGCCATCCCCTGGCCCGGCTGCGCGATCGCGTCCAGGTCGGTGCCCGCGACGACGTCGCGGACGGCGAACGCGATCGGCTCGGTGTCGAACACGACGGCGTGCGGCGGTCCTGCGTCGGAGCGCTTCAGCCCCAGGTACTGCTCGTAGAAAGCGGCGGAACGCTCCAGGTCGCGCACCTGCAGTGATATGAAGTCGGGTCCGGTAACGGCCACGATCCTTACCTCCTCATGGTATGTCAGTCTTCTGACATACGACCAATGTATGTCAGACTACTGACATGAGTCAAGGCGAGCCCGGAATCGAGCTGGACACATCGCTGGGGTACATGCTGAAGGCGGCCGCGAGCGCCCTGCACTCTTCCCTGGAGGCGGTGCTGAGGCCGCTTGGCATGACGATCACCCACTACGCCTGCCTGGAGCTGCTTGCCCAGCGACCGGGCCTGTCCAACTCCGAGCTTGCCCGCGGCGCCTTCGTCACCCGGCAGTCGATGAATGTGCTCCTGCAGGCCCTCGAACGCCAGGGACTCGTTGTCCGCCCGGCACAGGCACCCGTCGGCAGGGCCCTGCCGACCCAGCTGACCGCCCGCGGGCGCCGCCAGCTCAAGCTGGCCAGCGCCGCGGTTCGCCGCGTCGAGCAAGACATGCTGGCCAATCTGGATGCCAGCGAACAAGATCAGATGCGGCGCCTGCTCACTGCGTGCATCGCCGCACTGACCGAACCGCCCGCATCGGCGACGTGACTCCTCCGGACCGGCCGCCTGGACCAGGGCACGTGGCGCAGGCAGCAACGGCGTGGTGACGCGCGGGTGCTGCCTGCAGGCGCCAGGCTTGCGTCTTCGCCGCTTTCACCTGGTTGCCCCCAGGGCAAGCTTATCGCCGCTGGAAGGAGGGGCCCTGTTCCACGGTAATCATCTTCGGGCGGCGAGCCATTCGTCCCTTCGGTCGCCGAGCATGAACTCCAGGGACCGGGTGAGGGAGTGCAGCTGCTCGCGGGCGTGGTAGAGGTCGACGATCACCCCTGGCAATGTCGGCGACCGCTGCAGACGGGTCGCCGGGTCGCGCCCGGATAGCTCGGCGGGCGTAATGAGCCGCCCGCTCAGCCCTTGACGCGGCGTCCGCCGGTCCAGACGCCGGTGATGCGCTCAGGCTGGGCGAGCACCGCGATGTCCTCGATGGGATCGGCATCCAGCGTGATGAAGTCCGCGTCGTATCCATCGGCCAGCTTGCCGCTGCGCGGTGCCTGCGGCCCGAGCGTACGCGGCGCGATAGCCGTCGCAGCCTCGATCGCCTGCAGCGGCGTCATTCCGAGCGCGACCAGGTGCGCTAGTTCAGATCCGTTGGTGCCCCAGGAGTTCGGCAAGTCCAGGCCCGTCATGCCCACATCGGTGCCCATGGCTACCGTCACGCCGCGTTCGATGGCCAGCTGAATGGCGGTGGCGTGCGTTCTGGCCAGGGCCGTCAGCTTTGCCGCCGCATAGGGCGGGACAGTATCGATGTGCTTAAGAATGTCCTCGATGATGCTCCGGGTCGGCACCAGGATTATGCCGTTCTCGCGCATCGCGTCGCAGGCTTCGGCATCGAGATAACTGCCGTGCTCGATCGTGGCGACACCTGCCTCGATGGCAGCCATGATGCCGGGCTTGCCGTGACAATGCGCGGCCACCACCCGCTCGGCTAGCCCGGCGACTTCGACGATCGTGCGCAACTCGCCCGCAGTGAATTGCTGATGGATAGGGCTGTCCAGTTCCGACAGCACGCCGCCAGACGCGCACACCTTGATTACCTTGGCGCCCCTGCGAAGTTGCTCACGCACGGCGCGCAAGCATTCCGCCTGGCCGTCGGCGAGCCGGAGGCTGCCATCCTGACGGGCAATGTCCTCGACCCACGACAGCGGGTAACAGTGCAAGTCGCCGTGGCCGCCCGTGGTGCTGAGAATCGCCCCCGCCGCGTAAACGGCCGGGCCGCGGAGCAATCCCTCCGCCACCGCTCTGGCTAGGTAAACGCCCAGGCCGCCGACTTCGCGAACCGAGGTAATGCCGGCGTTCAGGGCGTTGGCCAGGTCGTGGGCCGACCGGGCCGCGCGCAGCGCCACCGGATCCTGCGCCAGCCTCGTCAGGTCGAAGGAACGGCTGCCGAGGAAGTGGCCGTGACAGTCCCACATGCCTGGCATGACGACAGCCGCCGTCGTGACAGTGGCCACGGGCGGTTGCGGAGCGCCGTCGGTCGGTCCGGCGTAGCAGATCGTTGCGTCATCAGCGAGCAGGACCGCATCCTGGACTGGCTCGCCGTCGCCGGGGATAAGCAGCCCAGCTTCAATTCTCTCCATGCGGTCCTCCGAGTTCGCGCCGATGTCCGCAGGCAATCGCAGGGTCCTGGTTCAGGCGGCCGGCCGGATGACAAGCCATTTTCCTTGCTATTTTCGCCTATTCCAGCAGATCATTAGCGATTTACGCAGGTCAACGGCCGTGTCGTAGCGGAGCGATACGATTCCGGTTGCACCTGGAATGCGCTATACAAGTGTCAGTGCGAGGGAGCGACATGGGGCAACCGGAGAGTCGAGCCCTGCCCGGCTGGAGCGCCGGACAGGTGCCAGCCCGCATCCGGAGATTCCTAGCCGCCGCCCCGCTTCCGGTCCGCGTCCCGCTCATCGGGATCCTTTGCCTCCTCGCCATCGTGTTGGCGGGCCCGCTTGTGCTCGTGGCTCTCGTCCTCGCGCCGTTCGCCGTGTGGCGGGGCAACCGGTCGGCGGCGGCGTCGGCCGCTGTTGCGGTCTGGGGCCTTGCCCTGGTCTCCGCAGTCACGGAAGGCGCTGGGAGCGCCGGCAGCGCTGGTGGCCCCAGGTACGCCCTCATCGCTTTGCCTCCGGTCGCGGCGATCGTGGCCACCGTCGGCACGCTTGGTCGCTGGCAGATTCCGTGCCGCACGGCGGCGTGGGCCCTGGCCTGGTCCCTGCCGGTCGGCCTCGTCGCGGTCCGGTTGGCGCATGGCGAGCCGTTTGCCGGGCCGGCCTTGGCCTGGCTGATAGCACTGATCGTGCTCGGCTGGCGGTTCGTCCGGTCGCTGCACATCCGCCGCCAGCACGACGGTCGCGTGGAGACGGCCAGCGTGCTCGCGGCACCACCGGTCGCGGTCGGCACGGCCGGACCGATGCCGGCACCGGGGCAGCCGGCCGCCCGCCTGTCGCCGCCCAGCGTTTCGTTCCCTGCCCAGCCGGCCCCGTCGGGTAATCCCCGGCAGATTAGTTACCTGGACTCGGCCGTTGCACCCGACGCGCGCGGCATGCCGGTCAGGCCGGCTTCGCCGGTACGCGTCGCACAAGCCGGGGACGGACTGCGCACACCAGGGGCTGGGCCGGTCGCGCAGGATGCCAGCGCGGCCGACTGGGCCGACATCACCGTCGATGACGCGATGGCCGAACTCGGCGCGATGGTAGGCCTGACCGCCGTCAAGGATCAGGTGCGATCCATCACCGCCTCGGTAGAAGCAGCCAGGCGGCGCGCCATCGCCGGTCACAGCGCCGAGAAGCCGATGCAGCACTTCGTCTTCCTCGGGCCGCCGGGTACCGGCAAGACAGCGGTAGCAAGGGTGATCGCGAAGATCTTCTACGCCTTCGGCCTGCTCAGCTCGCCCGTAGTGATCGAAGCGCAGCGCGCGGACCTGGTGGCGGAGTATCTGGGCGCGACCGCGATCAAGACCAATGAGCTCATCGACTCGGCGCTCGGCTGCGTGCTCTTCATCGACGAGGCCTACAGCCTGGTGAACGAGGGCGACGGGCAAGGCGACCGTTTCGGTAACGAGGCAGTGCAGGCGCTAGTCAAGCGTGCTGAGGATGACCGCGAGAACCTGATCATCATCCTGGCCGGCTACGAGCGGCAGATGGAGTCCTTCCTGTCCTCTAATCCGGGCCTGAACTCGCGCTTCGGCATCCGGGTGAAGTTCCCCGGCTACTCCCCGGCCGAACTTGCCGCGCTCGCCGAACTGGCCGTCCAGGCCAAGGGCGAGCTGGTTGACCCGGATGCCCGGCCAGTGCTGCGGCGGATCTTCGAGGAGATCGGCCGGCGGCGGATTGCCGACGAGCTCGGAAACGGCCGGTTCGTCCGCAGCCTGCTGGCCAGGGCCGGGCAGCAGCGCGACGTCCGGATAATGGCCGGCCCGGGCGAGCCCAGCGGCACCGACCTAGTGACGCTGCACGGCCAGGACATCGAGCGTGCCTACACCGAGCTGACCGCTAGGTTCCGCGGCTACACCGACACGCCGACGGTCAAGGACGCTCTCGCCGAGCTGGACTGCCTCGTCGGGCTGGAGCCGGTCAAGCAGCAGGTGCACGAGATCGTCGCCCAGCTTGAGGTCGCCAGATTGCGAGCGCGGCAGGGACTGGCAAGCCAGCCGCCATCGCGGCACTTCGTCTTCACCGGACCGCCCGGTACCGGTAAGACCACGGTGGCCCGCATTATCGGCCGGATCTTCTCCGCGCTCGGGCTGCTGGTCCGGCCTGAGGTCATCGAGGCACACCGGGCCGACCTGGTCGGCGAGCACCTCGGCTCGACGGCGATCAAGACCAGCAAGCTCATCGATTCGGCGATGGGCGGCGTGCTGTTCATCGACGAGGCCTATGCCCTGCACAATGAGGCGTACTCCGGTGGCGATGCGTTCGGCTCCGAGGCGGTGGCGACGCTGCTGAAGCGCGCCGAGGATGACCGCGAGCGCCTCGTCATCGTGCTCGCCGGCTACACCGAGGACATGGATCGCCTGCTGCGCAGCAATCCTGGCCTCGCGTCCCGGTTCAGCACCAGGATCACGTTCCCCAGCTATAGCGCCGCCGAACTAAGCCAGATCGCGCAGGTGATCGCCGCCCAGGCCGGGGACACTTTTGCCGGCGACGCCCTGCCTGTCCTCGACTCGATCTTCGTCAGCGCCTGCGAGCGCGAGCGGATCGACACGCTGGGCAACGGCCGTTTCGCCAGATCGCTGTACGAGCGCGCATGTGCCTCGCGTGACGTGCGGGTCTCGCTGCAAGGTGAGGCGGCGACTGCCGCCGACCTGACGACGGTGCTGGCCGCTGACGTCTTGACCGCGTACCGCCAGCTAGCCGGGTAACGCCGCGATCGCGCGTCACGGTCGTGCGACGCTGAACCGGACGCGCTGGCCGGGCCTAAGCTGCGCTGCCAGCCCGAGGTCAGCGGATCGGACCACGGCGATGACCGGGTACCCGCCAGTTGTCGGGTGGTCGGCAAGCAGCAGGATCGGCTGACCGTCGTGTGTAACTTGCAGCGATCCGGTGGCGACGCCCTCGCTGGGCAGCTCGTCCGGCCGGGCCCGACGCAGCGGGGGACCAGTGAGGCGCAGTCCGCTGCGGTTGCTGGCAGCGGAGACCAGATACTCGCAGCCCGCCAGGATCTCCAGCGCCGCGGCGGCGAACCAGTCGTCTCGCGGGCCGGCGATCGCGCGCAACTCGACGGCATCCGCGCTCATCGCTGGCATGAGTGGCGGCTCCGCAGCGAGTAGCTGCAGCCGCAGTCCCCGGTCAGGAAGGGAACGGGGTCCTGCCAGGGGCAGCCAGTCGCCCGGCTGCAGGGGCGCAGGGCCAAGACCGGACAGGCTGTCTGCCGATCGGCTGCCGAGCACCGCGGGCACGTCAACGCCACCGCCGATGGCCAGGTAACTGCGCAGCCCGGACGCAGGTGGCCCGATGCGCAGGACTGCCCCGGCCGGTACCGAGAAGGCCGTTCCGGGCGCGGGCTGCCACACGGTGTCATCGGCGGTTGCGTCACTCCCGGCGGCGGTACCCGTGTCACTGTCACTCCCGGCGGCGGCAGCCGGGACGATGAGCCGCATCGGGGCGGCAGCGCCCGCCAGCGCGGCGGTTGCGCTGCTCACGAAGCGCAGCGCCGCCCGGCCGAGGGTCAGCTCGAGGCAGGCGGCGCCATCAGGGTTGCCGACAAGCCGGTTCGCGAGCTGCAAGCTGGCCAGGTCGGCCGCGCCGCTGCCAGGAACGCCGAGATGCGCCAAGCCCGGCCGCCCGAAGTCCTGGACGGTGGTCAGCGGCCCCGGTTGGATGACCTGGACGAGACGCTCGCCGGTCCGCTCGGCAAGCGACCTGGCGGGCTGCTGCGCCGCGGTGGCTTGTCCGGCCGCGGTGGCTTGCTGGTCTGCCCCGACTGGGCGGAAGCGCACTTTCATTCCAGGCGACAGCAGAGCCGGGCGGGGGCGGCCCGGCTCCCAGAGGCTGACTGAGGTACGGCCGAGCAGCCGCCAGCCGCCGGGCGAGGCTGCGGGGTAGACCGCAGCCAGCCCGCCCGCGATTGCCACCGATCCGGCAGCCACAGTTACCCGAGGGCTGTCCAGCCGCGGCACTGCGGCCAGTACCGGGTCGAGGCCGGTCAGGTAACCGAAGCCAGGAGAGAACCCGAGCCAGCCCACCTGATAAACCGCCGCGGCGTGCCTGGCGATGACCTCGGCTGTCGTGAGGCCGGTCAGTGCCGCGACGTCCGCGAGGTCCGGGCCGTCGTAGACGACGCCGATCTCCGTGATCGGCCCGGCATCGTCGTCGGGTCCGGGCAGCGCCGGCAGGCTCCGCAGCCGATCAGCGAGCTCGCCCGGTGACCAGCTGCCCGGCTCGAACGTGACGAGCACCGTCCGCGCGCCTGGCACCACGTCGATGATCCCGGCCAGTCCGGCCGCCCTGATAGCTGCGGCCAGCCCGGCCGGGCTGCCGGACAGCGCACCGGTGCCGGTGCCATCCTGGTCGGCGATTCCGGCGCCAGTCCCCGCCTCCAGCAGCAGCGCGGCGTCACCGGCAACCTTGACAAAGCTCACGCAAAAGCCGCCAGCGTCAGGCCAGCCTGCTCCAGGGCCGTCCGCACCGCCCTGGCCAGGCTCACTGCCCCCGGCGTGTCGCCGTGCACGCAGACCGAACGCGGCTGCAGCGCTACCCGGTTGCCAGTCACCGTTTCTACCGTTCCTGTCGTGACCATCTCGACAATCCTGGCAGCGACGTGGCCAGGATCGGACAGCACGGCACCCGGCTCGCCGCGAGGCAGCAACGTCCCATCGTCGCGGTAGGCACGGTCGGCGAATGCCTCCGCGACAACGGCCAGCCCAGCATCGGCGGCAGCCCTTGCAGCCTCCGAGCCGGCCAGCGTGAGCAATGGCAGCCGGGGGTCGTAGCTGCGGATCGCGTCCGCAACGCAGGCTGCCTGCTCCGGATCCCAGGCGGCCCGGTTGTAGAGCGCGCCATGCGGCTTCACGTAGCTAACCCGGCCGCCTTCTGCCCTGGCCACGCCGTCCAGTGCGGCAATCTGGTAGAGCACCTCGGCCGTCAGCTCAGCCGGCGGCACGGTCATTTCCCTGCGCCCGAAGCCAGCCAGGTCGCGGTAGGAGACCTGGGCGCCGATGCTGACGCCCCTGGTGACCGCGCTCGCGCAGGCTTGCCTGATCGTGAGCGGGTCGCCGGCGTGGAAGCCGCAAGCGATGTTCGCGCTGGTGACGACGGTCAGCAAGGCGTCGTCGTGACCGAGCCGCCAGGCGCCGAAGCTTTCGCCAAGGTCGGCGTTGAGATCGACGACCCGTTGCCCCGGCGTCACCGTGACGCCTTCCCACGGGCGGCTCCGCCCCCCGTGTGCCCCCCGAAAACCTTGATCACCCGGGCGCTTCCGGCGGCAGGTCGGCGAGCGCTGCGACGATATCCCGCTCCTGCGGGCCGGCCGAGCGGACGGTGTTGATCAGCGTGTGCAGCACCTCATGGCGGTCCTCGCCCAGGTCCAACAGGCGCTGAGCGGCCTCCCACAACTCCGGCGGATCGTCGCGCCAGAGCCTGTCGGCGAGCGCGACATGCCGGTCGACGTGCTCGGCGCTCGCCTGCCTCCCGTCAGCGTCGCCGTGATCGGCCGCCAGTAGCGTGCGGCGGTCCGCTGGCAATGCCGGGTTCAGCGTTGCCAGATCTACGCCCCGGTAGTTACCACGCAGCAGCGGGAACGCGAAGATGCGGCGGGCTAGCGCCTCCAGATCACCGTCTGGCAGCAGCCGGTCGACCATGTCAGGCTCGAGTCCGAATGAGGCAGGGTCGCGGTACACGCTGGGGAACGTGCGCATCGCCTCGAAGACCGCGTCCTGCACGACCGCTACCGCTGCCTCGTCCAGGCCTGACCGCACGCCGGCCCAGCGCACCCAGGCGAGCAGGACGTGCGGCATGGCTTCCTGGTCGGCCCGCGACAGCATGACCTTGCGGGGTAGCCAGTCCAGCAGGAACGTCTCGGCTTTGGCCGGGCTCACTCGCAGTGGCCGGCCGAAGTCGCGATCGCAGCCGTACTCGACGATGTGGTCGGCGCACCTGCTGGCGGCCTGCCGGTCGGACAGGTCCTCGGCCTGGTCGGACGCGAGGAATTCGGCCACCAGCATCGCCCGCCGGTCCTTGCGCCAGAGCGCGCGCCGGGCCGCGGCGTTGACCGCAGGCGCGGCCGGGACGGCGGTCCGGGCTAGCGTTCCGGCAGGCAGCACGGGAGGCAGCGTCCTGATCCGGGCCCTGATGAACGCGTGATAGGAGGGGAACGAGGCACTGACCGCTGGCGCCGCCGTCGCGTCGGTCGCGGCCAGGGCGGCGGCCAGGATCCGCCGCGCCTGGGGCGGATCGATCTGCATGAACGTTGGCCCGGTCCCGCCGCTGCCGTCCCTGCAGTAGTCCAGCAGTTTGGTCACTTGCGAGGTAACCCAGCCGTCACGGGCCAGCCCGCCGGCGTTGTAGTCGACCACGACGACCAGGGCGTGCTGCTCCTGACCCGCATAGCTGAAGATGCAGACGACCTCGTCGCGGTCGCCGTAGGCATCGGAGTTGACGTAGCACTCGGCGGTCTCGACCGCGCCGACATGCTCAGCCCAGCCGGGCCGGGCCACGCCCTGGTCCATGAGCGCCAGCGCGGCCTGTTCGGCTTGGGCTGCCTGACGAGAAGTGCCCAGACACGCGATGCCAGAGAGCAGTGCCAGCGCCGCGGGGCTGCCCTGCCGGGCCGCGTAGCCCACCAGGCCCTCACCGACCAGTTCTTCCACGTCGCCCCGTCGCCGGGCGCCGCGACCGGCCTGCTGCCCCCACCAGGTACCGAGCAGCTCGCTGACCATGAGCTCAGCGTCGAGGGGGCTGCGTACGGCAAGCAGCTCGCGGGCGGCCCGCAGCATCTCGGCGAACAGGGCGTTTGGCGGCGGGCTGCCAGGTCCAGCGGGTCCGGGGCGGCGGCCAGGCGGCGAGCCAGCGGATCCGTGCTGCCCCTTGCCGCCGGCTGGATCGCGGCGTCGGCTCGGAGGGGTCACCCGTCTAGCTTCGCAGATTTCCGGACCGGCCACGCCATGCCTCGCCATGCTGGGTGCCCGATTATCGGTGGAGCGAGGTGGTTCGCCAGGTTCGTACGGCAGGATCCGGGGTTAGCTTCCACCCGTCTATCCAGCGAACGGCCAATTAGTCCGGTAGCGTCCTACCTGGGACCACGCTGCCCCGCGCCGAAGCCTGTCACAGAACTGGTCCGGTGACCGCAAGGGCGATGAGGACCCGGACGCGGCAAGTATGGTGCATAAGTCATAATTAAGCCATTGGGTGCCTAAGACGTAAATCAAGGCTCGGGAGCCTGCGGCCGACAGCCGGGCGTCGGCAGGCTCACAGGTGCGAGAGGGACGGCGGTTCGGGAATGCGAGGAGTTGCGGCGATGCGCCGAGCGCTAGAGCTTGGCCGGGCCGGGCGGTTATGACCGCGCAGGCAGGCGCGGGTGGACGCGGTGCCCGCGTCAGCCGCCGGCGCGCCGTCGGCTGCGGGGGCGCTGGCGGCCGGGCTTGCCGTCGTCGTGGCTGCCTGCGGCGCCTCGACCGGCGCTACAACGGTCGGCACCACGCCGGTCAGCGGCGGCACCGCCACCTACGCCCTGGCGCCAGCCTCGTATGCGAACTACATTTTCCCCTTCATGGCCGGGCCGAACGGGCTGTCGGAATTCACCACCTACAACGTCAATGACTTCCAGTACCTGCTGTACCGGCCGCTGTACTGGTTCGGCAAAGGCATCCAGCCGTACCTGAACCAGTCCCTCAGCCTCGCCTACCTGCCCGTCTACCACGGCCAGCAGGTCGTCCATCAGGCTGAAGCCGAACTACAAGTGGTCGAACGGCGAGTCGGTCGACGCCAAGGACGTCGTGTTCTGGATGAACATGATGCTGGCGACGCTGCGGCCCAACTTTGGCACGCGCAGTGCGGCTGGGTGGCGGCGAGCCCGGACGGGCTGCCGGGCGACGTGACCAACGTTCGCGCTGACCAGCAAGTACACGGTCACGATGACGATCAAGGGCGCGTACTCGCAAACCTGGTTTACCGACAACGAGCTCAGCCAGATCACCCCGATGCCGATAGCCTGGGACCGGACCGCTGCGGGGCCAAGCCACTGCGTGACGACCATCAGCGACTGCTTCGCCGTCTGGACCTACCTCGATAAGCAGGCGCAGAACACGGCGAGCTACGGGAAGTCACCGCTCTGGGCGGTGGTTGACGGGCCGTGGAAGGTAGCAAGCTTCGTCCAGCCGGGCACGCTCACCCTGGCCTTCAACAGCAAGTACTCGGGCCAGCGTGCCGCCGCATCACATCACGAAGTTCGTCGAGGTGCCATTCACCTCCGAGCAGGCCGAGTACAACGTCCTGCAGAACCCGGTCGGCAGCCAGACCATCGACGTCGGCTACCTGCCCACCGTGGATGCGCCGGTCCCGCCAGGGAACTCGAACGTAGGCGCGAACCCCAGCACGCTACCGAATTACCGGCTTGGCGTCGTCTATCCGTGGCAGCTGAGCTATTACCCGTACAACTTCAACAACACCACCGGCCAGGGCGCGATCTTCCAGCAGCTCTACTTCCGGCAAGCGTTCCAGTCGCTGACCGACCAGGAAGGCGTCATCGAAGGCCCGCTGCACGGGTACGGCAAGCCGACGATCGGCCCGGTCGGCGACTACCCGGTGACCAACTACCTGTCGCCGCGCGCTCGCGCGGACAGGGCGATCAGTGGCCGCTGAACCCGGCGAAGGCGGCTTCGCTGCTGGCATCCAACGGCTGGTCGGTCAAGCCCGGCGGCACGGACACCTGCATCAATCCTGGTCGCGCCAAGGGCCATTGCGGGGCCGGCATTCCGCTCGGCGCGAAGCTGAACTTCAACCTCATTTACGTCACCGGGCTCGACTGGATGGAGTCCCAGGTCAAGGAGCTTGCCTCGAACGCCGCTGAGGTCGGCATCCACCTGACGGTAACGGCGGAGCCGTTCACCAACGTGCTCGACACGGCCTTCGGATGCAAGCCGCACAAGCCCTGCACCTGGGAGCTGGCGGACTGGGGGTCCTGGACGTACGCGCCCGACTTCCTGCCCACCGGCGAGCAGCTGTTCGCCAGCACCGCCCTTAACAATGTCGGCGGCTACAGCAACCAGCCGACGATCAGCTGATCCAGGCCACTTTGCGCGCGACGACGCCGAGCACGATGAATCAGGCGATGGCCAACTGGCAAAACTACCTGGCCGGTCAGCTGCCCGTGGTGTACCAGCCGGACACGCCGTCCCTGATCGAGACGATCAACAACCTGCACACCGGCCCGCAGAACAGCGCGCTGACCCTCACCCCGGAAGACTGGTACTTCCTGAAGTGAGGTCCACGGTGCTGCCAGGCCGGCCACTGACGTGACCGTTTACCTGGCCAGGCGGGTGCTGCAGGCGGTTGCCGTCGTCTTTCTGGTGACGCTGATCGTCTTCGCGCTGCTCAGGCTGACCCCCGGCGGAGCGGCCGCCGCGGTACTCGGCACCGGCTCGGCGCACCAGCAGTTCCTGCTGCAGTACCTGACCTGGCTCGGCCGGGTGCTGCAGGGCAACCTTGGCTTCGCGCCCCAGCTGAACGAGTCGGTGGGAACGGTACTGGCCGCGAGCCTGCCCAGGACGCTGGCCCTGACCGGGCTGTCCACGCTGATCGCGCTTGCCGTCGCCATCCCGGTCGGGCTGCTTCAGGCGGTGCGGCGGAACTCCGGCACCGATCATCTGCTGCGCGGCGTGACCTTGCTGTTCTACGGAATGCCGTCGTTCGTGCTCGGGCCGTTGCTGGTCATGTTCCTGGCCGACCGGTGGCACGTATTCGGCGCCGAGGGCCCGCAGGCGCCAGGCTTCATCGCGGTGATCACGGACGTCCGCGACATGACCCTGCCGGTGCTGACCCTCGCGCTCGTTACCATCGCAATCTTTGCCCGCTACATGCGCTCGTCGGCCGCCGACAGCCTCAGCGAGGAGTACGTGGAGGCAGCGCGGGCGCGAGGAGCCAGTCAGCGCCGGGTGCTGACCCGGCACGTGCTCAGGAACTCGCTGGTCCCGGTGGTGACGCTGATCGGGCTCAGCTTCCCGCAGATCGTCGGGGGCGCCGTCGTGGTGGAGAACGTGTTCAACATCCACGGCGTGGGCTGGCAGGTCTGGCAGGCCGCTGCCAACCATGACTTCCCGGTCACGCTGGGGTTCACCCTCGTCATCGCCGTCGGCGCGGCAGTCGGTTCGATGCTGGCGGACATCGCCTACGCGCTGCTCGATCCGAGAGTCAGGTACCAGCAGGCATGACGGCCAATCAGGCAGTGCCGGTACCGGAACCGGCCACCGCGACGCGCAGCGCCCCCGGAGGCACGGCCCGGCCACGCTAGCCTCGGCCAGACCCAGCCCGGCCAGGCCGGCCCGGCGCGGGGGAGCCGCGGCCGTCACGCCGGGCCAGCGGTGGCCGTCCAGCCAGGTCTTGCGGTGGCCCGCGCCGTCGGGCCAAGCAGGTGGCGCGGCGCGCTCGCTGTGCTACGCGCGAACCCGCTGGCGACGGCAGGCGCCGCAGTTGTCATCGTGGTCGCGGCGTTCTGCTTCCTGGGACCGCTGGCCTACCACTCGAACCAGACCAGGGTGCTGCTATCGCTGGGCAACCTTGCGCCCGGAGCCGGGCATCCGCTCGGTACCGACGCCGACGGCCTGGACGAGCTCGGCCAGGTCATGGCCGGGGGCCAGGTGTCACTTGAGCTTGGCCTCGCAGCCGGACTGCTGGCCGCCGTGCTCGGATCGCTCTGGGGCGCCGTGGCCGGGTATGCGGGCGGCGCGGTGGACGCGATCATGATGCGGATCGTCGATGCGGGGATAGCGATCCCGGCCGTAGTTGTCCTGCTGCTGCTGACCTCTATCTACAAGCCGTCGACATCGATCCTGGTGCTGGTCATAGCCGGCACCGCGTGGCTGAGCACGGCCCGCCTGGTCCGGGCCGAAGCGCTGACCTTGCGGACGCGCGAGTACGTTCAGTCCGTCCGGGTGATGGGCGGCGGGGGTCTTCGGGTCGTGCTGCGGCACATCGCGCCGAACGCGCTCGGCACCATCGTCGTGAACGTTACCTTCCAGGTGGCGAACGCGATCCTGCTCCTCGCCACCCTGAGTTACCTGGGACTCGGCGTGCAGTTCCCGTCGGTCGACTGGGGCACGATGATCGCGAACGCGAATGCCTACAGCGCGACGACGAACGGCTACTGGTGGCAGATTCTTTCGCCGGGCGTCGCCATCATCGCCGTGGTAGCGGGGTTCACGATGCTTGGTGATGGCCTCAGGGACTGGTTTTCCGCTGATGCCTAGCCGACGTCAGCCGAGCCCGGTGCTCGAGATCAGCGACCTGCATACCGAGATCCGCCGCAAGCACGCGACGGTGCACGCGGTCGACGGCGTCAGCCTGACGGTACGCGCGGGCGAGTGCCTCGGACTAGTGGGGGAGTCGGGCTGCGGGAAGACCATGACGGCGCGGTCGATCATGCGGCTGCTCCCGCGCGGGGCAGTGATCACCTCCGGCTCCGTGATGCTGTCGGGTACCGAGCTCACGAACCTCAGTGAGCAGGCCATGCAGCAGGTCCGCGGCAACCAGATCGGGATGGTCTTCCAGGATCCGTCCGCGTGCCTTAACCCGACGATGGTCATTGGCCAGCAGATCGCTGAGTCCGTGATCGTCCATAAGGGCGCTGACCGGCGTGCGGCGGCCGAGCGCGCCATCGAGATGCTCGGCCTGGTCCGGATGCCTGATCCGGAGCGCGTGGCGGCACAGTACCCGCACGAGCTGTCCGGCGGCATGCGGCAGCGCGCGATGATTGCGGCCGCGCTCGCCTGCGAGCCGAGGCTGCTCATCGCTGACGAGCCCACGACCGCCCTGGACGTGACGACCCAGCGCGACATCCTGGAGCTGATCGCAGACCTGCGCGCGCAGCTTGGCATGGCGGTGATCCTGGTCACCCATGACCTCGGTGTGATCGTCGGCCGGACTGAGCAGGTCGCGGTGATGTACGGCGGCCGGATCATCGAGCAGGCCGCGACTAGTGGCCTGTTCGCCGGACCCAGGCACCCTTATACGGAGGCGCTGTTCGAGGCGCTGCCTGAGCTAGCGGATTCCGCCGGTGCCGGCGGTCCCAGAGGGTCGCTGTACAGCATCCCCGGACGGCCGCCCGACCTCACTGAGACGTCTGCCGGATGCCGCTTCGCGCCGCGCTGCCGTCATGTGCAGGACTGGTGCGCCGGCCACGAGCCTGCGCTGGACGGGGACCACCCCGGTCACACTTACGCGTGCTTTTTCCCGGTTGGCGCCGTGGCTGGCGCCGGCACTCGGCAGCGTGATCAGCTGCCCGCCTGGACCGAGCGCCGGGACCCGAGCTGGCGGCGGGCAACGGTCGGCACGGCGGACGGCCCGGATGGAGCGCCGCTACTGCGGGTGTCCGGGCTGGTCAAGGACTACCCGGTGTACCGAGGGCTGCTTCGCCGCCAGGCTGGCGCGGTCAGCGCGGTCGCCGACGTCAGCTTCGAGACGGCGGCCGGCCAGACATTCGGCCTGGTGGGAGAGTCCGGTTGCGGCAAGACCAGCGTCGCCCGGCTGCTGGTCGGGCTGGAGCGCGCGAGCGCCGGCTCGATCGTGTTCGCCGGCACCGAGCTCGCGGGCCTGTCGCCGCGGCAGCGACGCGGGCAGGCGTCCGGCATCCAGCTGATGTTCCAGGACGCGTTCGCCTCACTGGACCCGAGGATGCGGGTGCGGTCGATGCTGAGCGAGCCGCTGGTGATCCAGAAGGCCGGGCGCCGCCGCACGCACCGGCGCCAGGTGGCCAGGATCCTGGATGAGGTGGGATTGCCTGCTGAGGCCGCCGACCAGTACCCGCGGGAATTCTCCGGTGGGCAGCGCCAGCGGCTCGCCCTGGCGCGCGCACTGATCCAGCGGCCCTCCCTGATCGTGGCCGACGAGCCAGTATCCGCGCTGGACGTGTCGGTGCAGGCCCAGATCCTCAACCTGATGCGCAAGCTGCAGCGACAGTACGGGCTCAGCTACCTATTCATCTCGCACGACCTATCGGTCGTCAGGTACATGGCCGACACCATCGGCGTGATGTACCACGGCAAGATTGTCGAAATCGGACCGGCCGAGGACATCTGCACGGCGCCGGGCCACCCCTACACAAGAGCGCTCATCGACGCCGTTCCGGTCATCACCGGCGGGCCGGACGGGTTGGCGAGCGCCAGGCCCGGTCCGGGGGAACAGACGGCCCCGGCGCAGCCGCAGGTGCCGACGCAGCCGCCGTCAGGCTGCCGGTTCCGCTTCAGGTGTCCCCTGGCTCAGGACGTCTGCGCCGGGCAGGAGCCGCCGCTCCGGCCCCATCCCGACACCGGCCAGCTCGTCGCCTGCCATTTCCCGCTGCTTGCAGCGGCTCGCGATCGGCCGGACAGCAGCGGCGGGCGGCGGACAGCGGCCGGCCGGACCGGATTGGCCAGGAGGCGGGCGGGCTGAGCTGATTAAGGGAGCGTAGCGTGGCGTAATGGCAGCCAGCGCTGTGTACCGGCATAAATCGGTACCGCCATAAATCGGCCCAATGGCGCCTTACGGCGGGCAGGCTGGTCCAGGCACGCCCGTGGCGCCGTTAATGTCGTTCTGAGTTACTGCTGCCTCCCTTCTTGGGCTCGTTGTTGCCAGTAGCCTTCATGTGTCCGAGGTGAGCAGGAAGGAGCCGTTCGATGGCGCGCGCTGGGCCGGATGCGGGGTACCTACGGTGAGTACCGGCATGTCGGTCCCTCGGCCGCGGCCGTCCGGCCTCGACCTGTCGGACTCGGCTCTATTGGCTGCGTCGTTGCACGAGGCCCCGATCGGCTTCGCCTTCATCGGGCTGGACTTGCGCATTCGCCGGGTCAACCAGACAATGGCCCGGCTGGCAGGCCGCGAGCAGGCCGATTCCGTCGGCAGCACACCGGGGCAGGCATGGCCGCCCGACCTTGCCGCCGCCGCCGAGGCCGCCGTGCGCCAGGTGGCGGCAGGCGAGCGCCCAGCGCCACAGACCGAGCACCGTTGGCCGGTCGTGCCGGTTCAGGGGCGCAGCGAGGACGAAGCAGGCTCAGGCGCGCCCGCATCGCACTGGAGCCTGTCCTGGTTCCCATCGGCGGACGGCAACGTCAGCGGTGTCGCGCTGCTCGCCGTCGATATGACGCCGCAGCAACAGGCTGCAGACGCGCTGCGCCGCAGCGAGGAACGGTACCGGTCGCTGGTGCAGGCCGGGGCTCAGGTTGTCTGGATTACCAAGCCCGACGGCGAGGTTACCGAGGACTCGCCGGAGTGGCGCTGGATCACCGGCCAGACGGCCGACGAGTACCTGAGCAAGGGCTGGCTGGACGCGATCCACAGCGACGACAGGGAGCGCGTGGAGGCGGCCTGGCAGGACTGCCTGCATTCGGGCAAGATTTTCGACAGTCGCTATCGGGTGCGCAGCCGGACCGGTTCCTACCGGCATTACGACGTCCGCGCGGTTCCCATCGAGCGGGACGGCAAGATCATCGAATGGATGGGTGCCAGCACCGACGTAACGGCGCAGCGCGAGGCCGAGGAAATGCGGGGCCGGCTGACCGAGCAACTGTCGGCCGCGGCTCTTCGGACCGCCAGGCTTCAGCAGGCGACTTCCATGCTGGCCGAGGCGCTCACTGTCGAGCAGGTGGTGCAGGTCATCACCGAGGTCGGCCGGTCGGCTATCGGTGCCGAGCGGTCGGCGGTCGCCATCGTCGACACCGAGCGGCTGCGGCTGCGTACTATCAACCCGGCCGGCCTGCCAGATCACCCGGGCGCGCCGCCGGAAGAGATGCCGCTGTCGGCGCCCAGCGTGATGACGGCGGCGATCCAGGCGCGCAGGCCACTGCTGCTGGAAAGCCCGGACGCCCTGCGCAGGCACTTCGAAGGGGAGATCGATCTCACCGAGTTCCTGGCCCACAGCGATGAGAAAGCCTGGGTCGGCATGCCGCTGCTGTCGTCGGGTGCCTCCCTCGGCGCTCTCCGGTTCTCCTTCACCCGGCCCCGGCAGATCACCGAGGAGGAGCGTGTCTTCCTGGAGGCGCTGGCCGGGCAGTGCGCGCTGGCACTAGAGCGGGCGACGCTGTACGAGCGGGAGCACAAGACCGCCGAGACGCTGCAGCGCAGCTTGCTGCCGGACAGCCTGCCGACCGTTCCGGGCGTCATCCTGGCGGCCAGATGCATGCCCGTTACCAGGAACATGGAGATCGGCGGGGACTGGTACGACGCGTTCCGGCTGCCCGATGGCAGGCTGGCCGTGGCGGCCGGTGACGTCATGGGCAAGGGGCTGACCGCCGCGGCCGGCATGGGCCGGGTCAGGAACGCGCTTCGCGCGCTGGCCCTGACCGACCCCAGGCCGGCCGCGGTGCTGGCCGGGCTGGACCGGCTGTTCCTGGCCACGGAGCTAGAGGAACAAGTCACCACGGTCGCCTACCTGGTTGTTGACCCGGTCACCGGGGAGGGTGTGGCTGGTAACGCGGGCCACCTGCCGCCGCTGCTGCTGTCGCCCGATGGCCAGCCGCGGCTGGAATCGGCTGAGGGGGGTACTCCACTAGGGTGGGCAAGCCCGCGGCAGCAATACCCGTTCAGGCTTCCGCCAGGGAACACTGTCGTGCTGTATTCCGATGGACTTGTGGAGAACCGTAAGCGCGGGCTCGATGCCGGGCTCAACGAGCTCGTTGCCGTGGCTGCGCAGGCTCCGGCGGCGACTGTCGAGGACCCAGGCCTGCTGCTGGCTTATCTGGTGGACCGGATGCTGACGGGATATGAGCAGGATGACGACGTAACGGTGCTAGTCATGCACGTGCCCGCTGAGGCCGCGGACGGGCCGGGTGACCGCTGGCGGGCCGGGTTGGCGAGAAAGGGGAGGGTATGAGGAATGCGGGTACCATTCCCGAGGTTGTGCTCTCAGCCCCGCCGGGTGAGGTAGGGCGCCTGTCCTCAGCGGTACGACCTACACCAGCAGTGCGCCTAAGGTGGTGGACGGGAGAGAACCTCGTGCAGGGTGTCCTCTCTTGCGGCAGATTCCCGGCTTGCGGCCTGGTCCAGAGAGCGGGATTCGCGCGGTAGGGTCCGATGCTTACCACGAGGTATGCCGAAGGGGTGGCAGTGTCGCCTGCTAGTTCGAACGGCCGGGCGCCGGGTATGGCGTGGCGGCCCGCCATCCAGCTAGGAAAGGGGTGACCGCGGTGGCAAGCGCTGCAAGCTCAGCGGCGCGGCGGCAGTCTCGGCCGTCGGCACAAAGCGCACGCGTACCGCAGCAGGCCCGCGGCGGCTCGGCTGGCGGCAGTGCCGACGAGCGGAGTCAGCCCGCGAACCAGCCTGTTGCCCTGGTGCCGGACAGCACCGGCAAGGACGCTAGCGCCACGGGCAGGAACGGCGACATCAGCAGTAAGGACGTGCCAGCGGCCAGGCAGCCAGCTGGCCGGCGAGGCCGCGCCTCGTCGAAGTCAGCGGCCACGGGCGCCGTCAACGGTAGCGGCCCTGAAGGCATTGAGGGTGGCCGGGTAGCCGACGGCCGGCGCGGCCGCAGCGCGGCAGGCGCGTCCGGGTCGGCGCGCGCCAAGGTCAAGCAGGGAAAGCAGGAAGAGAGTGAGCTGCCGGGTGGTAGGGGAGAGCATCGTGACAACGGGAGCACTGAGGTGACAGCCGACGCCGGGCTGGCGGCGGACACCGGCCTTGATCAGGACCCAGACCTCGTCGAGGAAGCGGCCCTGGAGGCCGATCCGGACTTGACCGATGTGGCGGACCTGGAAGCTGACCCGGATCTGGCCGACGTCGGATTCATCGATGTCGAGGCAGAGCTTGAGGAGCTCGAAGTCCTCGAGACGGACGACGTAGACACCGAGGATGAGCTGGGCGCAGCCGCCCTGGCCGGTGCTGTCGATGCGGACGAGGACGCGATCGTGGACGGCGCCGTTCCGGCCGCAGCTGTCGGGTCGCCAGTGGTCGGCGGCGAGGCCGCTGCCGCGGCTGGGGCCGAGGAGTCCGAAGACGAGGCATTCGTCTATGGCGACGACGATGAGGACCTGCCTGCGGCTCAGGTGGCCGTGGCGGGTGCCACGTCCGACCCGGTCAAGGACTACCTCAAGCAGATCGGCAAGGTCCCGCTGCTCAACGCCGAGCAGGAGGTCGAGCTAGCCAAGCGGATTGAGGCTGGCCTGTTCGCTGAGGAAAAGCTGGCCGACAACCGGGACTCGCTGCGACCGGAGAGCCGGCTGGACCTGGAATGGATCGCGGACGACGGCAGGCGCGCGAAGAATCACCTGCTCGAGGCCAACCTGCGGCTCGTTGTCTCGCTGGCAAAGCGGTACACCGGCCGCGGCATGCTGTTCCTTGACCTGATTCAGGAGGGAAACCTCGGACTGATCCGCGCGGTGGAGAAGTTCGACTACACCAAGGGCTATAAGTTCTCCACCTACGCCACGTGGTGGATCCGGCAGGCGATCACCCGTGCCATGGCTGATCAGGCCCGGACCATCCGGATCCCGGTGCATATGGTCGAGGTGATCAACAAGCTGGCCAGGGTACAGCGCCAGATGCTCCAGGACCTGGGCCGCGAGCCCACCCCAGAAGAGCTGGCAGCCGAGCTCGATATGACCCCCGAGAAGGTCATCGAGGTGCAGAAGTACGGCCGCGAGCCGATCTCGCTGCACACGCCGCTCGGCGAGGACGGGGACAGCGAGTTCGGCGACCTGATCGAGGACTCCGAGGCGATTCAGCCCGGCGAGGCAGTCAGCTTCACGCTTCTCCAAGAGCAGCTGCACTCCGTACTTGACACGCTTTCGGAGCGCGAGGCCGGCGTCGTCTCGATGCGATTCGGGCTGACCGACGGGCAGCCTAAGACGCTGGACGAGATCGGCAAGGTCTACGGCGTAACCAGGGAGCGGATCCGGCAGATCGAGTCCAAGACGATGTCGAAGCTGCGGCATCCCTCGCGGTCGCAGGTCCTGAGGGACTACCTCGACTAGCACGACAGCCCGGGGCCCCGAAAGCTCACACCGGCGCTGTGCGGCAGAACCAATCAGCCCTCGGCCAGTTTGCTGGCCGAGGGCTGATAGACGTTTCGGAAGGGCTCAGGCGACGTCGTCGCCTGGCTTGCTAGAGAGCCGGCCGGTCTCGTCCTGGATCTCGATGGCAACCTTGGCGAGGGCGTCGGCGTGCTTGCGGTTGTGGTGCGCGCAGAACAGCAGCTCACCCGATCCTGGGAGCAATACACGTACGTATGCCGGGGCTCCGCATCGGTCACACAAGTCAAGGGCGTTTAGCGGCCTTGTAGGGGCTATCGCTCCGGTCATGTCGCCTCCTCGCCTCGAGGACTGCACCCTACCCCGCGCCCGGGCCGTCATGCCCCTGGGTCGGAGTCTGGCTTTTCACCTGCGGTCCGCATACCGCTGGCCAGTCCGCCAACTCGTGATCTCCTACGCATCACAACACTCGGCCGGGGCGTTTGTCATCCCCTGCGGGCGCCGAGTATGCCGAAGGCGAACATTCGGCAATGCCCGGCCCTAGTCGGCTGCGTAAGTATGGGGCTTAGTTACCGAAATAGGCCTTGGAACGCCGAATGTCCAACGGCGTGGTTGCGCGAGGCTTGCCGCGCCGGCAGCTAGTCTGCCTTCAGGCCCTCCCAAGCTGGCGCTCAGTGGCCTTGCTGGCGCTGCCGTGCCGTGGTCGGCACCGTTAACGGGGCACCACGTCACGGCAGCGGGTAAGCAGTACCGACCAGTCGGCGCTGCCAAGCCCGGAGCGGCTCGCAGTTGTCCCGCCTGACCAGGGGAGCCGTAGTGACCGCCCTCAGCACAGAACCCGCCAGTACGGGGCACTCGCACGTGCCGGCAGCTGCAGCAGACGGCTACACGGCCCGGCACCTCACGGTGCTCGAGGGCCTGGACGCGGTGCGCAAACGGCCCGGCATGTACATCGGCTCGACCGACTCCAGGGGCCTGGCGCAGTGCCTGGGCGAGATCTTCGACAACGCGGTTGACGAGGCGCTCGCCGGATCATGCACCCACATCGACGTGCGGCTGCATGCTGACGGCTCGGCGGAGGTTACCGACGATGGCCGCGGCATCCCCGTCGACGTCGAGCCGAAAACTGGCCTGTCCGGCGTGGAACTGGTCATGACCCGGCTGCACGCTGGCGGGAAGTTCGGCGGCGGCTCTTACACGGCGTCTGGCGGCCTGCACGGTGTCGGCGCGTCGGTCGTGAATGCCTTGTCCGCCCGGCTCGACGTGTGGGTAGAGAAGGGCGGCTTTGATTGGGTTGTCAGCTTCCGCCGGGGTGTTCCCGGACACTTCGCTGGCGACGAGCCGGATGCGGCCTTCACACCTGCCGCCGGCCTGCGGAAGGGCCGGAAAGTGCCGAAAGCGGCGTCCGGTACCAGGATCAGGTTCTGGCCGGACCGGCAGATCTTCGTGCCGGGCGCGGGCTGGAGCTTCAGCTGGCTTGCCCAGCAGGCCCAGCAGACCGCGTACTTGGTCCCAGGTCTGACCATCAAGATCAGCGATGAGCGCTCTGACGACGACCGCGAGCACCTGGACGTCGAGATGCCGCGGCAGGCGGAGTTCAGGTTCGCCGGCGGAATCAGCGAGTTCTGCGCGCACCTGTCCGCCGGAGAGCCGGTCACCGACGTGGTCCGGATCACCGGCTCGGGAAACTTCACCGAGACAGTGCCGGTACTCGACGACGCAGGCCACCTGACGCCGACCGATGTCGAGCGACAGCTCGACGTCGACATTGCGCTGCGCTGGGACACCGGCTACGACGGGACGGTGCGGTCCTTCGTGAATGTCATCCCGACCGCCAAGGGCGGCACCCACGTCACCGGGTTTGAGCGGGCCATTGTTCAGACGATGAACGACCAGCTCAAGGCCGCCAGGTTGCTGAAGGCTGGCGAGGAAAAGGTCATCAAGGAGGACGTACTCGAAGGCCTGACCGCGGTTATCTCCGTCCGGCTGCCCGAGCCCCAGTTCGAGGGCCAGACCAAGGAGGTCCTCGGCACCCCGGCTGCCTCGAAGATCGTCAGCCAGGTCGTCTCCACTGAGCTCAGGAATTTCCTCGAGGGCCGGGTGAGAGGCAGCAAGCAGCAGGCCAAGGCGGTTCTGGACAAGGTCATCTCGGCCGCTAAGAGCCGGATCGCGGCCCGTGAGCACCGCGAGAACCAGCGGCGTAAAACGCAGCTCGCGAGTTCGGCGCTGCCGGCGAAGCTGGTCGACTGCCGGTCCGCCGATGACCGGAGCGAGCTCTTCATCGTCGAGGGCGACTCGGCCCTCGGCACCGCCAAGAACGCCCGGAACTCCGAGTTCCAGGCGCTGCTGCCGATTCGCGGCAAGATCCTCAACGTGCAGAAGGCCTCGCTGGCCGACATGCTGAAGAACGCCGAATGTGCCGCGATCATCCAGGTGCTCGGGGCCAGCTCGGGGAACGCCTTCGACCTGGACTCCGCCCGGTACCAGCGGGTCATCTTCATGGCCGATGCCGACGTCGACGGGGCGCACATCCGCACGCTGCTGCTCACCCTGTTCCACCGGTACATGCGGCCGATGGTGGAGGCCGGCCGCGTGTTCGCCGCGGTCCCCCCGCTGCACCGGATCGAACTGACCAATCCGCGCAAAAGCCAGCAGAAGTACATCTATACCTATAGCGACGCCGAGCTGCACCGCACGCTGCTGGAGCTGGAACGCAAGGGGCAGCGATTCAAGGAGCCCCCGCAGCGCTACAAGGGCCTTGGCGAGATGGACGCCCGCCAGCTCGCCGAGACGACCATGGACCCTCGGCACCGCGTTCTGCGCCGGATCCGGATCGCGGACACCGAGGCGGCCAAGGAGATGTTCGACCTGCTGATGGGTAGCGAGGTCGCGCCGCGCCGCGACTTCATCGTCAGCGGTGCGACCGAGCTCGACCCGTCCCGCATTGACGTCTGAGCAGGCGGTCGTCTGAGCAGGCGGCGCCGCACGGCCGGGCTGCCGTGCGGCACCGCTTGTACGGCGCCTGCTACGACGCGCTTGAACTACCCGAGCTGGGAACACTCGGGCGGCTTTGACCACTGCCCATGTGCGTGCAGTGATGCTTGCTCGCCGGTCCTGGCGTCATCCGGGCCGGCGCCGAACCAGATCCAGCCGAGCTCGACCCGGCTGACGACGATGGCTTGGACGAGTGCGACGACGTCGTCGACACGTGCGTCGAGGACCCGCCCGCCGCGCCGGTCGATGCCAGTGCCACGCCAGTCGCTCCGGCACCCAGTCCGCCAGCGATGATGCCGGTGATAATGAGCCGCCGGACGCGGCCGCCAGTCATGGAAACCATCAGGCTCCTCCCTTCTCGACGGCCGCCGCTGAGCGCGACGAGCTCGCCTGAGTAGCAGCCTGTGCGGTCGGCCTAGCCGGGAACCCAGGCTGTGCTCTCAGGAGGCTCTGAGTTACCGGACGTTGAAACGGTTCTCCGGTGATTCACGATGGCTGGGCCGTGCCGCCGATCCCAGCTAGCGGATGCTTCACGCGTTCGCCCGAACCGTCGCGCCGGCCGACAGGCGGCGGCAGGTCAACCGGCGTGCCAGCCTCGGTCGCACCGCGCGCCGGGCCGGGTCCGGCCCAGGCCAGCACCAGCACGTCTTCGCCCTTCAGGAACCGGTGGCAGCGCACGCCGCCAGTCGCCCGGCCCTTCGGCGGGAATTCGGCGAACGGGGTGACCTTCACAGTCGCTGCCGTCGTTCCCGGCAGCGCACCGGCAGCCCCAGCCACCGTCACCACTACCGGCCCGGTAGCGGGCCCGCCCGCGGCCGCATCCTGGACGCCGGCCGCCGGATCGACCGCGCCGAACCAAATCACCCGGGCCCGTGGCGCAAGCCGGATCCCGGCCATTCCGCCAGCGGCGCGGCCCTGCGGCCGCACCGACGAGGCGGGGAACCGCAGCAACTGCGCGTCGCTGGTGATGAATGTCAGTTCCTGATCCTCGTCGGTCAGCTGAACCGCGCCGACAACCGAGTCGCCCTCCCTGACCGCAATCACGTCGAAGTCCGAGAGGTTCTGCGGATAGTCGGGGGTAACCCGCTTGACGACGCCCTGCGCGGTCCCGATCGCGAGGCCGGACCCGGCCGTGTCGGCCGCCACGATAGCGACGACCGTCTCGCCCGGCGCGGTCGAGACGAACTCACTCACCGGCGCGCCGCCGGACAGCGCGGGAGAGTGCGCGCTGGGCGGCAGCGCGGGCAACTCCAGCACGCCGAGCCTGATCAGCCGGCCTGCGGAGGTTAGCACCGCGACCGAGCCGCGCGCCGTCGAGGTCACCGCCGAGACGATCACGTCGTGCGCGGCGCGCGGTCCCTGAGCGCCCGAGCCAGCCGAGCCGCGTGCCGCCGCCGAACCTCGCGAGCCGCCCGACGACCGCGGGACTTGGTGGCCCCGTTCCCCTTCCTCATCGCCTAGGGCCAGCGCCTCCTGCTCGGCGGGCGGCCGCGCCGCCGTCCGGGCTAGCAGGCCGGTCGATGACAGCAGCACCGTGCAGGGCTCGTCTGCCACCTCCAGCGTCACGGCGGCCGACCTGGGCGCGCCGGTGCCCTCCAGCAGCACGGTGCGGCGCGGAGTGGCGAACTTCTCGCTGACCGCGGCCAGCTCGGCGGACACCAGCTCGCGAAGCCGCTGGTCGGAGTCGAGGATCGCCGTCAGCTCGGCGATCGCCGTTTGCAGCGTCTCCCGTTCGCGCTCGAGCTCGAGCGTGTCGTAGCGGGTCAGCCGGCGAAGCGGGGTGTCGAGGATGTACTGCGCCTGAATCTCGGTCAGGTCGAAGACCGACATCAGCCGTTCTTTAGCGGCCGCCGCGTCGTCGCTGGTCCGGATCACCTGGATGACCTCGTCGATGTTGAGCAGCGCGATGATCAGGCCGTCGACCAGGTGGAGCCGGTCGGTGCGCTTGCTCAGGCGGAACGCGGTGCGGCGGCGAACGACGTCGATCCGATGGTCGACATAGATCTGCAGCAGGTCGCGCAGCCCGAGCACGCGGGGCTGGCCGTCCACCAACGCCACGTTGTTGATGCCGAACGTCTCTTCCATCGGGGTCAGCCGGTACAGCTCGTCGAGCACCGCCTCCGGCACGAAACCGGACCTGATCTCGATGACCAGGCGAAGCCCGTGACGCATGTCGGTGAGATCCTTCAGGTCCGCCACGCCGTTGAGCTTCCTGGCTTGAACCAGTTCCTGAATGCGCAGCCGGACGCGCTCCGTCCCGACGCCGTACGGCAGCTCGGTGATCACGATGCCGGTCCGCCGCGGCGTGACCTTCTCGATCCGGGCAGCCGCCCTTGTGCGGAACGTGCCCCGACCGGTCTCGTAGGCCTCCCTGATCCCGTCCAGACCGACGATCTTGCCGCCGGTCGGCAGGTCGGGGCCGGGCACGAACCGCATCAGCGTCTCAAGATCGGCATCCGGATTGGCGATCAGGTGCCGGGCGGCCGCGACGACCTCGCCGAGATTATGCGGGGCCATGTTGGTCGCCATCCCGACCGCGATCCCGCTCGCGCCGTTGACTAGCAGGTTCGGGAACGCGGCCGGCAGCACTTCGGGCTGGGTCAGGGTGCCGTCGTAGTTCGGCACGAAGTCGACGGTGTCCTCGTCGAGCGAGTTCGTCATCTCCAGCGCGGCCTCGGCCAGCCTCGCCTCGGTATAGCGGTACGCAGCCGGCGGGTCGTCCGGGGAGCCGAAGTTGCCGTGCCCGTCGATCAGGGGCAGCCGCATCGACCATGGCTGTTGCATGCGGGCCAGCGCGTCGTAAATGGCCCCATCGCCATGCGGGTGCAACCGCCCCATCACGGCGCCGACGACCTGGGCGCACTTGACGTGGGCCCGGTCGGGCCGCAGCCCCATTTCGGTCATCTGGTAGAGGATCCGGCGCTGCACTGGCTTGAGGCCGTCGCGTGCGTCGGGCAGGGCGCGCTGGTAGATCACCGAGTAGGCGTACTCGAGGTAGCTGGCGCGCATCTCCTCGGTGACGTCGATGTCGACAATGTTCTCCTCGAACTCGGCGTCGTCGACGTCGCCGTTGTCCGCCGGGCCCCCTGGGCCGCGGCCACCGGTTGCCCGGCCACCGGTTCCGCGGCCGGGACCGCGGCCGCCGCCGGGACCTGCGGGGGGTGTCGTAGTGCGTCTGGCCATGACGTTATTGTGCCGTCCCGGCAGGCTGGTTGCGCGCGACGAGCAGGCCGGCGCGCCGGGCAGCCTCGGCAACTCGAACGCGATCGGCGGCCGCGTCCGCGCTGAGGTCCAGCCCCGCGGGCCCTAACCGGCGCCGCTCAGTGTTTGCGCGCGCCGTGCAGGACCCGCTCCGAACCACTAGCCCGGCAAATCGGACGGAACTACCGGCCGCCGCGGCCAAGATCATCCATCAATGTGACCGAGCTACTGCTATCGCAATAGCAGTGTCACATCCATAAGATCGTTTCCGGTAAAGGCCCGCTCAGGTGGCGGAGAAGCCGCCGTCAACCCTGATGATCTGGCCGGTCACGTACCCGCTCGCGGCGCTGGCCAGGAACACTGCCGGGCCGGCGAAGTCGTCGGGCACGCCGTTGCGGCCAACCATGGTGCGGGCCGCGAGCGCGGCCGTGCGGTCGGGATCGGCGGACACCTCGGCGGTCAGCGGCGTGACCACGAAGCCCGGGCATAGCGCATTGCAGCAGACGCCGCTGGCCGCCCAAGCCTCCGACTGAGAGCGGGTCAGCGACGCGACGCCCCCCTTCGCCGCGCCGTACCCGCCGCTGTTGCCGAAGGCACGGTCGGCCTGCTGGGAGGTGACGTTGATGATTCGGCCCCAGCCGCGCGCCGCCATGTCCGGGCCGAACTGCTGGCCGAGCAGGAACGGCGCGGTCAGGTTCACGCCGATGAGCTCGTCCCACTGCGCGATTGCCAGCTCGGCCATGGGCGGCCGCAAGTTGAGGCCGGCGCAGTTCACCAGGATGTCCGGTGGGCCGAACGGCTGCCGCGCCTGCCCGGCCGCCCGCCCGACCGCGGCCCGGTCGCGCAGGTCCGCGCTGACGCTGGCCGCGTCGCACCCGGCCGCCCTGAGCTGCGCGACGGCCCCGGCCAGGTTGCCGGGATCACGGGCGAGGACCACGACGGACGCCCCGGCCTGGCCGAGCGCCAGCGCGATCGCCCGCCCGATGCCCGAGCTGCCGCCGGTCACCACAGCCACGCGTTCGCGGAGCGAGAAGAGCTGGTCGGTGTAGGAGGTCATGTCCTTACAGTCAGATGAGGAAGGGAACGGGGTTGTGTCCAAGACGCGGTTGTCCGCAGGGCTCGTCGAGATCGGGGGCACCAGGCTATTCGTCGACGATCGGGGGGACGCGGACGCCCCACCATTGCTGTTCATCCACGGCGGGCCGGGCCAGGGGTGCTACGACTTCATGCGGTCGGTCGGCGACTCGCTGGCCCGGCGGCTGCGGATCATCGGCGTCGACCAGCGCGGCACGCTGCGGTCCGATCCGCTGCCGGCCTCCCCTCCGCTGACCGTTGAGTTGCTGATCGCCGATTTCGAGGAGCTGCGCAAGACGCTCGGCCTCAGCACCTGGGCGGTGCTCGGGCACTCGGCCGGGGGTCATTATGCGCTGCGTTACGTCACCAGCCACCCCGCGTCCGTCTCCGCGGCGATCTTCGACTGTCCTTGCTGGGACGCCGATCTGACCGAGCGGCACCGGCTGCCCGCGGTAGCCGGGCGGCTGGCGGCACTCGGGCAGCTCGCCGATGCGCAGCGGTGCCGCGAACTGGCAAGCAAGCCTGGGCGGCTCAGTGCCACCGACGGCACCAGGGCGGCCGCGCAAGCACTTGGCCCGCATTTCCTGGAGCTGCACTTCCACGCACCCGACGGTGCTGCCGATTTCAGTCAGCTGATCGAGGGCTCAGGCTTCAGCCAGGAACAGTGGCAGCGCGGCGACACCCACCGCCGACTCTCGGCGGCACTCTATGAGCCGCTGCTCCCGCTGCTGGCCGATGTCGCCTGCCCGGCCATGCTGATACGCGGCCGCTACGACCTGACGGCGGCGCCGCAGATGGTGACCGCGTTCACCGACTCGGTGGCCGACGGGGAGCTGCGGGTGTTCGAGCACTCTGCCCATTTCCCTTACCTGGAAGAACCGGCCGATTATTGCCAGCTTGTCACTAAGTTCGTGCTCGGCCATTGTGGCTGACGGTGCTTTAACGGGTCAGTGTGATCAGTTACCATTAATGAATCGCATGCCGAGATATCCGTATACATCAATCAGCGGGGATTCTGCGCCGGGCTCTGAGCTCGCGGGCAGCACGGTTCCCGCGGGAGCGCGGGATAAGGTCATGCAGCTGCGGTGGTGGTCGGCAGTGCCGGCCGGCTTATTGATTGCGCTGGCCTCTCCTGCCATCTCCTACGCCAGCGTGGGCGTCGGCATCCAAGCGGGTCCAGTTCAGCTGACGGGTCCCGCCCATCCAGGCGGTAGCTACGCTCTTCCGCCGGTGTATGTGGTCAACACAGGCTCGCAGTCAGAATCGGCGACGATCCGGATCGAGCGCATCTCGCCTGGCGTGGGCCGCACGGTGCCGCCAGCCTGGATCAGCGCTCCCGGCCAGCCCGTGAGCCTGTCCCCAAACCAGTCAGCGCGGATTCCGCTTCAACTCACCGTGCCCGCCAACGCCAGGCTCGGGTCTTATTTCAGCGACGTGGTCGTGCACGGCTCGGCCGGGATCTCCGTCGGACGCGCGAATTTTGCCGTCGCAGCCGCGACGAAGCTGGAGTTCCGGGTGGTTCCCGGCGTGGTCTCGGCGTCGTGGCTTGGTCTGCCGGGCTGGTTGTTGCCGACCGCTGGCGGGCTGGCGGGGCTGGCGATTCTGGTGGTGGCGGTGCGGAGATCGGGCGTCCGGATCCGGATCGAGCGAACCCCGGCGGGCTCGGGCTGAACGAAGGGACGCGTGAGTCGCCGGGAAAGCAGAAGCACTTGGAGGGGTAGCTGGCGGTTGGGTCGGCGGATGGCAGCCGGGCGGGAGATCCGGCAGAAGACAGCCGGGAGAGGAGAACGACAGTGGCACGGATGACGCGCCGTGTGCGGTGGCTGTTGCCGATGCTTCTCATACCTGTCGCGGGCTGCGGCCACAGCGCCGTTCCGCCCGGTGCGGGGCAGGCAGGAAGTGTAAACCTGTCGTTGAACTCCGTTCCGATCGTCCGGTCGGTGACCGTTTCGACAAGCCAGCGAAACTTCAGGGACTGCCAGTTCGGCGATCCGCGCCAGAACACTGGCTCACAGCCCGGTCGGCTCGGTTACCCGAACGGAGTGTGCTGGCTCGGCGTGATGAATCCGTTCGGAGTATTTCCCATTAAAGTCATTAATACGGGTATTGCTTCGTATATCGACGTGAATGGAGCGAGCGCTAATCCGGCGAACCCAGGCGGCAGCAGCGCTCTGTGGAGCCTGTGCAACGCCGGAAGCGACCCTGCCGTCGACTGCAACGGCCCCCACGGCAGGCCCGGAACTGACCAGTACCTGGTCGAGAACTTTGACCCGAGCGGCCGGATAAACGCTTCCGGCCTTACCGATGTGCCAGCTTGTGATCACGAGTTCGCTGCGTCGGGCAACTGCTATGCGGTGCAGGGCACGAGCCAGACCGAAGGCCTCGAGCTGACCGGCCCGTCTACGAGCACCGACACTGCCACCAGTTGGACGGTGACGATTACCTGGACGCCTGTCCCTGGGTCCGGGTCCGATTGATGGCCAAGGCCCGCGCTGCATGAACGTGTCATGGTCACACCCAGTCACATCGCTCGCTACGCTTGCGACCCCAGCGCGGCCCCCGTGGGGTCCGCTGCCGGTTCGCAGGGCCGTGCCCTGGCGATGCGGGTGCAGCTGCACCTTCATCGCCAGGGCACGGCGGCCGATTGTGCTTGTCAGCTGACAAGTTCCAGCTCGGCAGCGGGCTCGGTCGCCGCGCTGACCGGCGAGATCCGGCGGAGTCGCGGCAGCAGGAGCGCGCCGCCCGCCGCGACGGCGACCGCCGCAGCGCCGACCCAGACCGCGGCCGACAGTCCGGAGACGAAGGCGGGTCCGCTGGCGTAGCTGCCGTGAGCCGAGAACACCGCGCCAAGCACTGCGATCCCGAACACGCCGCCCAGCTCACGGATCGCGTTGTTCGCGCCCGAGGCGATGCCTTCTTGGTCGCGGCGGACCGAGCCAAGGACGACGTTGGCGACTGGCGCGAAGAATAGCGACATGCCGACGCCGGAGACCACGAACGCGGGAACCATTGTCATGTAGGGCACGGTGGGACTGATGACCACGGCCAGCCAGCCGAGGCCGATGGCCTGCAGGGCCAGTCCCACGACCAGCAGCGGACGCCCGCCGATGCGATCGGACAGAGCCCCAGCGATCGGGGCAATCAGGACCGGCATGGCGGTCCACGGCAGTGTGCGCAGTCCGGCCTGCAGGGGCGAGTAGTGCTGTACGACCTGCAGGAATTGCGCCAGCAGGAAGATGGACCCGAACATTCCGAAGAACATCAGCAGCGAGGCGACGTTGGTGATGGTGAATCCTCGACTGCGGAACAAATGAAGCGGCAGCATGGGCTCGGCGGCGCGGCGCTCCCAGGCGATGAAGGCAGCCACCAGCAGCCCGCCGATCACCATGGGCGGAAGCACCGTCAGGCTGGTCCAGCCGTGGTCGTTACCGCGGACCACCCCGAGCACGATTCCGAACAGGCCCAGGCTCGCTAGCGCGAGGCCGGGAAGGTCCAGGCGCGTCGCCGGGCCGTAGCTCTCGGTAAGCCGCCTCCAGGCAAGCGGCAGCACGACAAGCCCTATCGGCACATTCAGCCAGAAGATCCACTGCCAGGAGGCCCCTTCCACGACCGCCCCGCCGACCAGCGGGCCGATCGCGATAGCCAGGCCTCCGATAGCGCCCCAGGCCCCGAGCGCGAAGCCGCGTCGTTCCGGGGACACCGCAGCTGAGAGCAGAGTCAGCGTCAGCGGGACCAGGACAGCGGCTCCGACTCCTTGGGCCGCGCGCGCCGCGACCAGCAAGCCGATGCTGGGGGCCAGCGCGGCGGCCGCCGAGCCGAGGGTAAACAGCGCCAGGCCGACGACGAACATTCTGCGGCGTCCGTACCGCTCGCCGAGCGTGGCGCCGGTGAGCAGCAGCACCGCGAACGTCAGCGTGTATGCGTTGACCGTCCACTGCAGCCCGGCCAGGGACGCGTGCAGGTGAGCTCGGATCGACGGCAGCGCTGTGGTGACGACCAGGTTGTCCAGCGAGGCCATGAACAGCGCGGCCGATGTGATAGCGAATGTCCACAGGGTCTGACTTCGCGAGTTCATCTCTCTGTCCTCCTAAGGAAGTGATTGATCACTTACTTTGTGCCCGAAAAAAAAGGCCGAGTTGCGACCGCCCGCGGATCACCGCGGGCACCAGCTGGTCCACCGCTCGTCGACGGCCGGTAGGTCCATCGCGGCGGCGACGTTCATCAGCATCCCCATGGCGAAAAACTCAGTCACCCGCTCGAACGACATCCCCGTCAGCCGCTCGACCAGCAGCCAGAGAGCCCGGAACCCGGCGCGCGTAGCGGTCCGGATGTCTGGGTCGTCGCACGCTGCGTACGCGTGCATTTGCAGCAGCAAAAGCGTCCGGTCATCGAGCAACTGCTCGTAGGCATCGCCCATAGCTCCGAGGGCTTCCTCGCCCACCCGATCAGCCGCCGCCGCGGTAAAGGCCTCAGCCACGCGCTGGAAGCACCGGTCTACGAGAGCGAGGAACAGCGCCTTCTTGGTCGGGAACAGACGGAACAAGTACGGCTGGCTGATCCCGGCGCGGTGTGCCACGTCTTCGGTCGAGGTACCGTCCAGCCCCCTGGCTGCGAACTCGATGAGGGCCGCTTCAAGCACACTCTCGCGTCGCTCGGCCGCAGTCATTCGCAGTCCTGTAGATGCCATAAGGCTAAGTTAGTAATCACTCACTACTTTGTCAAGTCCCTCACTCAACCTGTGGAACTTGGGTGTGTTTCGCCCCCGCCACACCTAACGTCCATGCGATTGCGATGCGCAGGGCCCGCGCCGGCCAGCCGAGCGCTGGGCGAAGCGGTCGAATCAGAGCATCGGGCGTGCGCCGACCAGGCCGAGCGCGCGAGAGGCGAGCCGGCAGCCGCTGGCCAGCGCCTCGCCTGGCGGCTTCTTGTCCAGCCAGGCTGGCAGGAACCCGGCTATGAAGGCATCGCCGGCGCCGGTTCCGTCCACCACACGCTCTACCGGTGGCGCGCTGACCCGGAACGGGTCCGGCCGCCCGCCCGCGTACATCATTGCGCCGTCAGGGCCTAGCTTCATCACTACCTGCGGGTACCACGCGTTGAGCACCCTGGCGGCCTGGCCGGGATCGTCCCTGCCGGTGAGGACCCTGCCCTGGCTCGGGTTCACGAACAGCAGCGTCGCGCCGTTGGTCAGCTGCAGGAACGGCTCGGCCCCGACGCGCTCCAGCGGCGCGGCCGAGGCGCCGTCCACCGAGATCGTCATGCCGGCGCGCTGGGAGTGGTTGAGGGCTGCGAGCACGGCCTGCCGGGATCCGGAGTTCAGCAGGGTATATCCAGAGACGTGCAGATGGCTGCCGGGCGTGAACAGGTCCCTGGGCAGGTCATCGGCCGACAACGCGGCGTTGGCGCCCGGGTCGGACAGCATCGTGTGATCGCCCTTGTGGGTGATCATGACAACGCAGGTACCGGTCGGTCGCTCCGGGTCCATTACCAAGCGTGCGTCGACCCCGTAACCCATGAGTTCCATATCCCGGTTACGACCGGCGATGTCGGCGCCGCGGCGGCCGACGAAAGCGACCTCGGCGCCGTCGACAGCCAGCCAGGCGGCGATGTTCGCGCCTGACCCACCGCCGTGCATGGTTACCGTGGCGGGCGTGTCGCTGCCCCTGGCGAGAGGGGCGGTCGCGTGCGCGACGGTATCCGTCATGAGGTCACCAACGACGACAACGCGCGTCATGTCGTCACCACCTTGATCAAAAGGCTGAACCGGGCCCAGCGCCGAGGCGGATGGTCCTGCTCAGAGCTAGCGCTTAGAACTTAACAGCTTCCTGGACCCATCTCGTGCCGTTCGCAGTCCGAAAGCGGGGTTGATGATGGTTGGGGCTAGGCAGGCAAGGTCATCGCCCGACCCGCCACCACCAGCAGATTCAGTTCCGATTCAGCCGCGATCCGCTGATTGAGCCAGCCCAGCTGATCCCGGAAAACCCTACCCGCCCGGTAGGCGGGAACGAGGCCCGAGCCCACCTGATCGGTTACGGCGACGACAAGTGCCCTGGTCTGCCGCCAGGCGTCGATGAGGTCGCCGATCCGGGCCTGGACGATGGCGGCCGCCTGGGCACCGGACTCATCTGGTGGCGCTGGCCGGCCCGGCGGCACTGGCCGGCCCGGTGGGACTGGCTGATCTGCCGGCTCGGGCTCGGCTGCCCCTGCCTCCCACAGCCCGGCTTCGTCCATGACCCCGGCCAGCCAGGTGCCGATGCCGTCGATCAGCACCGCGCCGGTCTCCCGGCGCAGCACCCCGGCCACGTCCAGGGTTTCCATGGTCTGCCACCAGGCCGGCCGGCGCGCTTGGTGAAACGCCACCCTGGCCGCCCATTCGGAGTCCGGCTGCCCGTCCATTCCTGTCCAGGACTGCCACGGACCCGCCGCCAGGTAGGTAACGGCCGGCTCCCCGGACAGCCGCAGCTCGGCCTCGGTGGATTTTCCGGACCGGGCGCCGCCGATGATCAGTGTCCGGTGCGGCCGCGGCTGTACACGGGCGGGAGTCACGCCGCCGATCAGCTGGCCGTCGCCCGCAGCGGTCGCGCCCCAGAAGTCGCAGCGGCGCGCCATCTCCTGTTCAGTGGGGACCCGGTGGTCGGTGTACAGCGCGGCCACGGCTGTGTGCTGCCGCACCAGGCCGGTCGCGCGCAGCCGACCGAGTTCGGCCGGGCTCGCCAACAGGTCAAGCAGGGCGATGTCGAACGGCTGGGTGCCGGGCGGGAGCGCCGGCAGCTGGCCAGGGCCGGCCGCGAGCAGCAGCCGCGCGCCGTCCGGGCCGGTCATGTCCCAGCCCCCAGGTACTGCCATGATGCGGTGCGCCGGGCCCGACGGGAACCCCGTTCCCTCCACGATGTGCTGGCCGGCGATGACCTCGATCGTGTCGTCGATGCGGATCCGGCCGGGTGCGCGGTGCAGGCCAGCGGTCCTCGCCAGCATGCAGGATGCGCAGCGGCAGTCAGCCAGCGGCCAGCCGCTGGCACCGCCGGTACCGATCATGAGTACGTGCACTGCCCTGCCAGGTTAAGGCGGTTGGTTACGATGGGGCCGCCGAGAGCCGGCCTTGATCCTAGCTTCCGAGGCAAGAGATGACCTGGACCTGGCAGTTGGAGAGGGAAGACGGCACGGTCGTGACTGCACGCGAGCTGTCCAAGGAGACGTTCTCCAGTCAGGGCGACGCGGAGAGCTGGCTGGGCGAACACTGGCCGAGCCTGCTGAAGGTCGGCGTCGACCAGGTGACGCTTACCGAGGACGGCAGGGTTGAGTACGGCCCGATGAGCCTGCATCCGGCTCAGGAGTGAGAGTCCAACAGGCCAGGGGGCACTGAGGCGCGGGACCCGGCACGCAAGAGCGGGTCCGGCCCGCCGGGCGGCGCCCGGCGGGCCGACTGCGGACATGGCCCGGACTGCGGCAAGCTGGTCAGTTCCGGTTGCGTGGGCTTGCGGTCAGCTCCGGATCCTTGACGACTAGGTCGCCGAGGATGTTGTCAATCTGCTTGAGCACCGCCGGTTCGAGGCGAACGCCGGAGGCCTTGGCATTTTCCCTAACCTGTTCGGGTCTGGTCGCTCCGACGATGGCGGCCGCGACGTTCGGGTTCTGCAGCACCCACGCGACGGCAAGCTGGGCCATGGTCAGCCCTGCCTGCGCCGCCACCGGCTTGAGCTGCTGAACCCTGCTGAGGATGTCGTCAGTCATGAGCCGGGAGATGAAGCCGGAGCCGTGCTCGTCGGTCGCCCGCGAGCCTGCCGGGGGCGCCGCGCCCGGCAGGTATTTACCGGTCAGGACGCCCTGCGCGATCGGGGACCAGACGATCTGGCCGATCCCTTCCTGCTGGCACAGCGGGATCACCTGGGCCTCGATCACCCGCCAGATCATGTTGTACTGCGGCTGGTTGGACACGATCCGGTCCAGGCCTAGGTCCGCCGCGATCTTCAGCGCCGCCGCGATCTCATCGGCACGCCACTCCGATACGCCGATATACAGCACCTTGCCCTGCCGGACCAGGTCGTCGAAGGCGCGCATAGTTTCATCGAGCGGTGTCTCGTGGTCGTACCGGTGGGCTTGGTAGAGGTCGATGTGGTCGGTCTGTAGGCGCCGGAGTGAGGCATTCGCCGACTCGATGATGTGCTTGCGAGACAGGCCGCGCTCGTTGGGACCCCGGCCGGTCGGCCAGTAGACCTTGGTAAAAATCTCCACCGACTCGCGCTTGACTCCGTGCAGGGCGTTGCCGAGCACCGATTCGGCCCTGGTCCCGGCATAGACATCGGCGGTATCGAAGGTGGTGATGCCCTCGTCGAGCGCCGCGGTTACGCACGCGAGCGCGGCATCCTCCTCGACCTGGGAACCGTGAGTGATCCAGTTCCCGTAAGCGATCTCGCTGATTTTCAGGCCACTGCGGCCCAGATGACGATATTCCATGGCTGACAACTTAGTGGGATGCCTGCCGCCCGGCTTGCCGGGCTGGCCTGGCCGCCTGGCTCGTCAGACTTTGGTGCCGCGCTCGACTCTGGGCTTGGGAAGCCGCATCCTGCGCATGCTGATCCCGCGCATCACCACGTAGAGGGTGAGCCCCCTTGTGCTCGCGTTCGGGAACCGCTCCTGCGCCATCCGCTTGACCCTCGACGCCACGAGGGTGCCTTCGCCAAGCATGATGGCGAGCAGGGCCACGATGGCGCCGTCGGCCACGAGCTTGCTCGCCTGGAAGGGCAGTATCAGCAGCACGATCAGCAGGAAGATCGTGAAGATGTAGTACTCGCCGATGCCGCGCCTGGCGTCGACCACGTCCCTGGCCAGCGCGCGTACCGGGCCCCGGTCCTTCGGGGGCAGCGCCCACTCCTCGCCTCGCTGCAGCGCCTGGGACCTGCGCAGGCGATCATCCCGGCCCTGCTGCTTGGTGCGCTGGCCGGCCGCCTTACGGTCTGCCGGTGGCTGGTAGGGCTGGCGGCGGCTGGCCTGGGCCTCGCTCCGCTTCGGCGTCGGCGCGCCCTTCTTCGGAGTGACGGCGCCAGGCCTGACCGGCTCCGCCTCGGCGTCGTCGGCTGGGGTCCAGCCGGGTGCATGCTCGAGGGCCGTGGGCGCGTCACTGGAACGTCGTTTGAACACCCTTACAGCCTACCGGGACGAACGCCGCAGATCTTCATGTCACGGTTGCGCCGCCCGGCGGGCGATTTGGCGCTGTTCTGCCCGTCAGCAAACCGGTCCGTGATGACGGTTCTGGCCGGGACGTCGTAGGGTGGATGCAAGATCTGCCAGCAATATGTCCGTTGCTCTCCTGGCGCCTGTCCGAGACCCCGGACGCGCCGCCGGCAGCGGGGACTTTGACCGAGGGGATGGTCGCGCCGATGGGCGTCATGAAGCGGGTCACGATGGTCTTCCGCGCCAAGGCTAATAAGGCGCTCGACAAGATGGAAGACCCACGCGAGACCCTGGATTACTCGTATCAGACGCAGCTTGAGCTGCTGCAGAAGGTGCGCCGCGGGGTGGCCGATGTCGCCACTTCCCGTAAGCGTGTCGAACTCCAGATCAACCAGCTGCAGCAGCAGGCCAACAAGCTGGACAGGCAGGCCCGCGACTCGCTGGCCGCCGGGCGCGAGGATCTGGCCAGGGAGGCGCTCACCCGCAAGGCGACCCTGCAGGCGCAGCTGGAGGACCTCAACACCCAGTACGCCGCGCTGCAGGGCGAGGAGGAGAAGCTCACCATGGCTTCCCAGCGCCTGCAGACCAAGGTTGACGCGTTCCGGACGCGTAAGGAGACCATCAAGGCCACCTATACCGCCGCCGAGGCCCAGACCCGCATCAACGAGGCGTTCACCGGGATCTCCGAGGAGATGGGCGACGTCGGCATGGCCATCCAGCGGGCCGAGGACAAGACCGCGCAGATGCAAGCCAGGGCCGGTGCCATCGACGAGCTCATGGCCTCCGGCGCTCTCGATGACATGGTCAGCGGCCCGCATGACGACATCCAGGCCGAGCTTGACCGGATGGGCGCTGGTAGCGGCGTCGACCATGAGCTTGAGCAGATGAAGGCCGAGCTGGCCCAGAACGCGCCGCGGCAGATCGAGGGCGCGCAGGGAAACTCCGGCACGGGCCGGACGGAGCAGGCCGGCGCTGCGTCGGCGGCCGACCAGCGCCCGGGTGGTGAGCCGGAATGATCGTGCGCATCCTGGGCGAGGGCCAGCTTGAGGTCGCCGACTCGGCGGCTGAGGAGCTGAATCAGCTGGACTTGGCGCTGGAGCAGGCCGTGGAGCAGGGCGATGAGGCGGGCTTCCGGTCCGCCTTGGCGGCGCTGCTGGGCCGAGTCAGGCAGGTCGGCTCGCCGGCCGATCCCGATGAGCTGCGGCCGTCGGAGCTGATCATCCCGCAGGCTGACGCCACCATGGACGAGGTGCGCAGACTGCTGAACGACGATGGCCTTATCCCTGGCTAGCAGCCGTTGCGGCGCGGGAACGAGATACGTCGCCTTTACGTTATGCATGTTGGTGCTTTGTCAGTGCGGCTGGGCCGCCGGGCAAAACGGGCAGGGCTGTGACCCTGCACTGCTCAGGTGAGATGTACTTGAAGTAAACGGGCGGCGGTGCAGCCGCCCAGGAAAGGGAGGCGGCGCCGATGGCGCGCACTCGGTACGCGTCCGATCCGGGGCTTATCGCGCGAATGGGCGCGACGATGTTCCTGCTCGGCATTGTCTTCGTCGGTTTCGGCGTCGGCCTTGCGTTCGTCATTCTCTATCTGCCGCATTACCTCCACCGTGGAGCTAGCACCGGCAGCTCGGTCGGCGGCGCGGGCATCATCGTCATCGCCGCCATCATCGGCGTCGGCAGTGCGATTGCCTCCTACTACTGGTCGGACAAGATTGCGCTGCGGACCTCGGGTGCCCGGCTCGTCAACCCCGGCGACAGCGAGCAGGCTGCCAGGCTGCACGGCGTAGTGGACCGGCTGTGCGCACTGGCCAACATGCCCAAGCCGCGGGTGGCGATCGCGCCCACCCAGATGCCGAATGCGTTCGCAACCGGGCGTAACACCAACGTGGCGATCGTCTGCGCCACCGAAGGCATACTCAACAAGCTCGACAACGAGGAACTTGAGGGCGTGCTCGCGCACGAGCTATCGCACGTGGCGCACAAGGACGTGGCGGTGATGACGATCGCATCGTTCCTCGGCATCGTTGCCGCGCTGATGGTGCGGTTCGCCTTCTACTCCGAGCTGTTCGGGGGCGGCGGCCGTGGCCGCGGTGGAAACAACAACAGCCAGAGCGCGCTGCTGATCATCCCGATCATGGTGCTGAGCATTGTCGTCTACGCGGTCAGCTTCCTGCTCATCAGGCTGCTGTCGCGCTACCGCGAGCTATCCGCCGACCGGTCGGGTGCGTTGCTCACCGGACGGCCGTCGGCGCTGGCCAGTGCCCTGGTGAAGGTCACCGGGGATATGGCCCGGATTCCGATGAAGGACCTACGCGCGGCCGAGCCGCTGAACACGTTCTACTTCGCCCCGGCTCTCAGGCCCGGCCAGCAGAACATCGCCCAAATCTTCTCCACCCACCCGTCGCTGGAGCGGCGGCTGGCCGAACTGCAGAAGATCTCCAAGCAGCTGGGTCAGTAGGGGTGGGCTTCCTGGACGTCCTGCTTGGCCGGACCAAGCCCGTCCAGGCAAACCTGGACGAGCTGTTCGCGCTGCCCGGCGCGGCGCTGACGCTACAGGCGGGCACCGACTTCAGGCCGACCGGCAGCGGCTCGGTATGCTTCCGCGCCGCGGAAGGCAAGGCGTTCAGCGATATCGAGAAGGACGTCCGCGAGCTGCTCAGCATGGGCAACGACAGCACGCCCGTAGAGGTGTCCACCGACGCCTACAAGTTCACGTGGCTGGTGTGCCGGCATTCCGCCGACGACCCCGAAGGCCTGGTGACCGACCTGCACGCGGTCAACTCCTCGCTGGAGGCCGGCGGATTCGGGCCGCAGTTGCTTTGCACGATCATGGCGTTTCGGGACTCGGGCGGGCGTTCGCTGGGGCTTGTCTACCTGTACAAGCGCGGCACGTTCTACCCGTTCGCGCCGCTGTCCGGGCAACAGCGCGACAATGCGCTGGAGTTGCAGATCCGTGGCGTACTCGGCGCAGACCTGAAGATCGAGAGCGACCTCGGCCGCTGGATGCCGATCTGGGGCGCGCCGGGCCTGTAGACCGTGCGTTGCCGCCAGGCAGGTGCTCCTGGCCCCGCGCTCGTGACGCCGTCAGCCTTGCGGTCGAGCGGTCACGCGGTGGCGTGAGTCAATAACGGCAGCGCCAGCATCTGCTCCAGAGCGGCGCGCGCCTGCGCGGCGGTCTTTTCTTCGACTGAAATCTGGTTCACGACCTGACCGGCTGCCAGCGACTCCAGCGCCCAGACCAGGTGCGGAAGGTCGATCCGGTTCATTGTCGAGCAATAGCAGACCGTCTTGTCCAGGAATACAACGTTTTTGTCCGGGTTGGTGGCGGCCAGCCGCTGGACCAAGTTGAGCTCAGTCCCGACCGCCCAAGACGAGCCCGACGGTGCGCGCTCGATCGTCGAGATGATCTTCTCTGTGGAGCCCACCTCATCGGCCGCGAGCACGACCTCGTGCACGCATTCGGGATGCACGATCACGTTGACGCCCTTGATGCGATGGCGAACTTCGGTCACGCATTCGGGTGAGAAGCGGCCGTGTACCGAGCAGTGCCCGCGCCAGAGGATCATCGCCGCGTCCCGGAGCGCCGCTGGCGTCAGGCCGCCGGTCTCGCCGGGCGCGTGCGGATCCCAGACGACGCAGTCGTCCAGGCTCATGCCCATCTCCAGGACGGCGGTATTGCGGCCGAGATGCTGGTCGGGCAGGAAGAGTACCTTGCTGCCCTGGCCAAGAGCCCACTTCAGGGCCCTGGCGGCATTGGAGGAAGTGCAGACCGTGCCGCCGTGCCGACCCGTGAACGCCTTGATGTCGGCCGAGGAGTTCATGTACGTGACCGGGATAACGTCGTCGGCCAGCCCAAGGTCCTCGAGTGCGTCCCAGCACTCCTCGACCTGGTTGTAGGTGGCCATGTCGGCCATCGAGCAACCCGCCGCGAGGTCGGGCAGGATGACCTTCTGCTCCGGCGAGGTGAGGATGTCGGCCGACTCGGCCATAAAGTGAACGCCGCAGAACACCACGAACTCTGCGTCCGGTCGGGCTGCGGCCTCGCGGGCCAGCTTGAACGAATCGCCCGTCACGTCCGCGAACTGGATCACCTCGTCGCGCTGGTAGTGGTGACCGAGGATGAAGGCGCGGTCGCCGAGTGCCTTGCGGGCGGCCCTGGCGCGCGTCACCAGCGCGGGATCGCTAGCAGGCGGCAACTCGCCAGGGCACAGCACGCCACGCTCGGAGTCCGGGTCTGCGCCGGCTCCAAGCACGAGCAGCGGAAGCGAGCGGCCGGCGCCGACGGCGACGGACCCTGACTGGCTGGGAGACGTGGTCAATGGATCCCCGATCTCAGGTACTTATCGTCTGAGTGACGATACCTATCATAGCCAAAGTCGGCAGGACACGCGCCGACCGCCCCCGAGGATCAGGCCGCCGCGGTAGTGCCCGATGGCCCAGGCCGCCGGGAGGATCTTCAGCGACCCGCATCTGTGGGCGAATTCTCTGATTAGTCCCGCAGAATCTGATCCGCGCCTGAGACTAGGACTTCTGGCGGCTCGCAGCCTGCGGGCGGGTGCCCGGAATCAGCGGGCGGGGATTATGGTTGACACTGCATGACGGGGCCGTGCCGTTGGGGCACCGGCCAGCCGGACCCGGGAGTTAACGCAGATGACAGTTCAGGGCGAGACGACCACCCAGGGCATCGTTCTCAGCGACGCGGCAGCGGTCAAGGTGGGCAGCCTGCTCGAGCAGGAGGGCCGTGAGGACCTGCGGCTGCGTATCGCCGTGCAGCCAGGCGGCTGCTCCGGGCTGCGCTACCAGTTGTACTTCGACGAGCGCGAGATGGACGGCGACGTGGTCAGCGAGTTCGGCGCGGTGCAGGTCGTGACCGACAAGATGAGCGTGCCCTACCTCAGCGGTGCGACCATCGACTTCGTTGACACCATCGAGAAGCAGGGCTTCACTATCGACAACCCGAACGCCACGGGCTCCTGCGCCTGCGGCGACTCGTTCCACTAGACCGCGATATAACGGGCCAAACTCGGCGTTACCGCGCCGGGTAAGCCTGGCAGGATTGCCGCCGTGCGCGTCGCCGTTCGGCGGCTTTCTGCTGTCAGCGCCCGTCAGCCCGCGAACCAGGCAACCATCGCCAACGACTTCGCTAGCCGGTCCAGCACTTCATCGCGGTGCGACAACGGCCTGGCCGCCGCGCCTGGCTCTGGGCGTACGGCGGGACGGGTCCGGGTTCTCCGGTACCGAACTTCGCATCGATTAGGTCCAGCCATTGGGTCGACTGCGCGGCCGTCAAGTCGGTCCGGGTCAGCGTGCGCCCGATCGCTGAGCCGCGCGGCCATCTGCCCGCCGAGCCAGGCCAGCTGCGCGTCAAGCGTGCCGTTCTCGATCCAGGTCGCCAGCGTCGCGTAGGCAGCGCCGTCCCGGATCCGCGGATCGGGATCAGCCAGCGCCCGGCCAGCTCGGCGGCGAGCGAGTCCAGGTCAGCTCCAGTGGGCACGGCGAAGCCCGCGTCCGCGATCTGCTGGCAGTCAGCCACGTCGGCACCTTAGCCGACCGCGTCGGCCGGTGCGGCTACGCCGGCTGCGGCGACATGCCGGGTCCGCGTGTAGCCTGTGGGCCGCCAGCCAGGCTGACCAACGGAGCCATCCATGCGCATTGCCGTGACCGGATCGATCGCAACTGACGAGCTGATGACCTTTCGCGGCCGGTTTGCCGACCAGTTCCTGGCCGACAAGCTGGACAAGATCTCGCTGTCGTTCCTGGTGGACGGGCTGGAGATCCGCCGTGGCGGGGTGGCCGCGAACATCGCCTTCGGCCTTGGCTGCCTTGGCCTGCGACCGGTTCTGGTCGGCACCGTAGGTACCGACTTCGCCGAGTACCGGCAATGGCTGGATGAGCACGGCGTAGATACCAGCCAGGTGCGCGAATCGAGTCAGCACCACACGGCGCGGTTCGTCGGTACCACCGACGAGGACATGAACCAGATCGCCTCCTTCTACCCAGGCGCGATGAGCGAAGATGCGTCCCTCGATCTCAGCGGCCTGGCCGGCCTGGCCGACATGGTCCTGATCGGAGCCGGTGACCCCGCGGCGATGCTGAGCTTGACCAGGCAGTGCCGAGAACACCAGATCCCGTTCGCCGCCGACACCTCGCAGCAGCTGGCGAGCCTGGATGGCGCGCAGATCCGCGAGCTCGTCGCTGGTGCCGCTTACCTGTTCAGCAACGACTACGAGGCATCGCTGACTGAGCACAAGACCGGCTGGAGCGCGCCCGAACTGATCGCTCGGGTGGGCGTCCGGGTCACGACGCTCGGCTCGCAGGGCGCCAGGGTCGAGCGAGCGGGCGAGGCGCCGGTGCTGGCCGGACCCGTCCCGGACGTCACTCCAGTCGACCCCACGGGGGCCGGGGACGCCTTCCGGGCCGGTTTCCTGGCCGCGGTGGCCTGGGGCCTGAGCCTCGAGCGTGCCGCCGAGCTCGCCAACCTCCTGGCGGTCCACGCGCTGGAGACGACCGGGACGCAGGAGTACAAGCTCATTCCCGCCGGGCTGATCGCCCGCTGTGCACTGGCGTATGGCCAGGCGGCCGCTGACGAGATCGCCGCCCACCTGCCCTGAGCTTTCGGCAGGGAACGGGACCGGGCCGAGGGCGCGGGCTCATCGGTCGGCGGGCGCGATAGCGTGCAAGCATGCTCGCTGCTCCTTTCCGGTTACCACGGGCCGCCGGAGCTGACCTTCGGGCGGGCCGTTACCTCCTGGACGCTCGACCCGTGGTCGCTGGCTGGCATCGTGATCCTTGGCGGCTTGTACCTGATCGGCGTGCGGCGGGCGCGGCGCAGCGGCGAGCCCTGGCCGGCCGTGCGGATCGTGTTGTTCTGCGGTCTGGGGCTGGGCTTCGCCGTCATTGCCACGATGTCGTTTGTCGGGGTCTACCAGCCGGTGCTGTTCTACGTGCGGTCAGTGCAGACGGTCCTGCTGCTGCTCGTCGTGCCCTTGTTCATGGCGCTAGGTCGGCCGCTGACCCTGGTGATCGCGGCGCTGCCCCGGTTCGGCGCCCGACTAGAGTCCGCGATCAGCGGCCGGGTCGCGAGGCTGGCCACGTTCCCTGCCATCACCACGCTGGCACTAGTGCTGACGCCGTTCGTGATCTACTTCACGCCTTGGTACCAAGCCGGATTCAGCTCGGTCCTCGTCGCCCACCTCACGCATGTCGCGCTGATTGTGCCGGGCTTCGTGTTCTTCTGGACGCTGCTGCGGGTCGACCCGGTGCCGAAGGCCTATCCGTATGTCGTCGCCCTCTGGATCACCGGTGCCGAAGTGATCGGCGACGCGGTTCTGGGCCTGGCCGTCATCGCCGACACCAGCCTGATAGCGGGCCACTACTACCACGCGCTCGCGCGCCCGTGGGGGCCGAGCCTGGCGACGAGCCAGGTACTCGGTGGCGGCGTGCTGTGGATCCTGGGTGACATCGTCGGGCTGCCGTTCCTGGCCGCGCAGTTCATTCAGCTGATGCGCGAGGACCAGGCGGACGCCGCCGTGATCGACGCCGAACTCGACGCGCGGGACGCCGCTGCGGCGACCGCGCTGCCCGCGGCTGTAACTGGAGTGGCGGTTGATGTCAGAGGGGGAGACGGGACCGAGGCGGCTGCAGGTTCTGAGGCGCCCGCGCAGCGGCCGTGGTGGGAGAGCGATCGCAGGTTCTCTGAGAGGTTCCGCGCGCTTGACGAATCGGACTAATAACCCAGCACGTGCCGACGGGAGTTTCCAGGCTGAGGCCCAAGGCAACACCATGTAGGTTTCAGTCAGAATCGCGAGCTATTTGCCGCTTTTGCGCCACTGAAACTTACATAGTGTCGCGGGGAAGGCGGGGGCTACATAATGTCGCGGCAAATCGGCCCCAGGACGTTGGCCTAGTAGCTCCGGCGGACCAGGAAGGACCAGCCGGCGGGCAGGTCCGAGGTGCCGACGAACTCCTGGGACTTCAGCGCGCACCAGGCCGGCAAATCGGTCTTCGCCGCCGGGTCATCCGCCAGCACCTCGATGATCTGGCCGACATGCACTTCGCGGATCCGGTCGGCCAGCATGATGATCGGTACCGGGCACTTCTTGCCCAGGGCGTCGAGGGTGAGCGCGGGCCGACTCGTCTGGGCCATGTGCTGCGGGGGGGTCACGCGGTTACCTCCACGGACGGGTCGGCTGGCGGTTCGTCGGCGCTGGCCGCTCTCATGGTTTCCCGTACCGCGGCCACAATACGGGGTAGTGCCTCCAGGAACTCGGTCACCGACCCAGCATCGGCACCTCGTGGGAGCGATACCCGGACATTGCCGTGCGTAAGCGCGCCCATGGCGGCCAGTACGTGACTGGGCTGACGGGTGTCGGCCACGCAGGCACTGCCGGACGACACCGAGAAGCCGGCCCGGTCCAGTTCGGTCACCAGCGCCTCGCCGTCGACGTACAAGCAGGAGAAGGTGACGATGTGCGCGAGCCTGACCTCGGGATCGCCGTGCACGACCGAGTCCGGGACCAGCCTCGGCACCGCCTCGCGGATCATGCCGGTCAGAGCGCGAAGCGCGACGTCAGTTGGTCCCCGTTCCCTTCCCATGCTGCTGAGCGCGGCGGCAGCGGCGATGATCGCGGGCACGTTGGGGAAGCCCGGCACTCGGCGGCCCTCGCGGTCGTCGGCCGGGAGCGGCTCGCGCCAGCGGGTGCCCTTGCGCACGACGAGCACGCCCACGCCAGCCGGTCCGCCCCATTTGCGGGCGCTGGCCGTCAGCAGCGACCAGCCGTTCGGCACCGGCATCCGGCAGGCTGACGCACCCGCGTCCACCAACAGCGGGACCCGCGAACGCTGGCACGCGTCGGCCGCCTCGGCGATCGGCTGGAGCGTGCCCACCTCGTGATTCGCCGACTGCAGGCAGGCCAGCAAGGTACGGTCGCGCGCTACCGCCCGTTCGAATTCACCGATATCGGCGCGGCCGAGACCGTTGACGCCAGTGATGCTGACCGAGGTGCCGGTAACGCGTTCCAGCCAATCCGCAGCGTTCAGCACGCTCGAGTGCTCGACCGCGCTGGCGACCAGGTGGCCGGGGCCGCGGCTGGCTGACTGCTTCGCCTGCACCGCGCCGAGCACGGCCAGTTGCACGGCCTGGGTGCCTGAGCTGGTGAAAGACAGTTCGTCGGGGCGGCAGCCGAGTTCGGTGGCGACCTGTTCCCTGGCTCCGTCGAGCAGCAGCCGGGCTCGCCGTCCTTCCCGGTGCAGCCTGGCCGGGTCGGCCCAGCCGTCGTCGAGCGCCGTCAGCAGGGCGTCGCGGGCACTGCTGTGCATCGGCTCCGCGGAGGCCGCGTCGAAGTAGGCCACGTTAGCGACTCTAGGCAGACAACCGGGGCCGGAGCCTGGGGGTCCCCAGTACTGCGGCTCGTCGGCGTTGTACTGTTTCCACGACAGGCTGTAGGACGTTGGACTTAACCGGCCGCTGACGCCGGGACTTGACTGCTGGGAAGGCCATCTGTGAGTCCCATCCGCGGTGCCTCGGAGCACCGGGCCTCGAAGCGCCGCGCACCGCGCCAGCGGACGGGAGCGAGGCTGCTTCGGCGCTGGCTGCCGCCCACTGCCCTGTTCGTGGGCCTAGTCACGCTGACCGCTGGCTGCAACGCCTCCGACGTCGAGCAGCTCGGCCTCCGCAGGCCGCTGACCACGCAGGCGAAACTGATCGTGTCGCTGTGGCAAGGGGCATGGATCGCCGCGCTGGCCGTCGGCGTGACGGTCTGGGGCCTGATCTTGTGGGCGATCGTCGTCTACCGCAAGCGCGGCGACCGGATCCCGCACCAGGTCAGGTACAACCTGCCGATAGAGATCATGTACACAGTGATCCCGTTCATCATGGTCGGCGTGCTGTTCTACTTCACCGCGCGGGACGAGAATAAGATCGACGCGCTGTCGGCGCACCCCAAGGTGGTAGTCGACGTGACCGGATTCAAGTGGAGCTGGGAGTTCCAGTACCCGCAGTTTCCGGTGAAGAACTCGGCCGACGGTGTCACCGAGGTCGGCTACATGTGGAACGGCTCGCTCGGCACGGCAGGCAACTACGGCGCGCTCCCGCTGCTGGAGATCCCCGTGGGTGAGAGCGTCCGGTTCAATCTGCGCTCGAACGATGTCATCCACTCGTTCTGGGTCTTGCCGTTTGACTTCAAGCGGGACGTCATCCCCGGCCACCCGAACCACTTCGAGGTGACGCCGACAGGGACGCTCTACAGCGGGCCGGACACCATCGGCCGCTGCTCGGAGCTGTGCGGCCTGTACCACAGCCGGATGCTCTTCCGAATCAAGATCGTTACGCCCGCGCAGTTCACGGCGTGGATCCTGGCGCAGCAGAAGCTGCAGAACGCATCTGGGGGTGCTCAGTGACCACGTACAACACGCCGGCGCCGGCTAGCGCTATGCCGGGGGTGTCACCGCGCACCTACCGCAAGGGCTCGCTCCTCGCGGACTGGCTGTCCTCGACCGACCACAAGGTCATCGGTCACCTGTACCTGATCACGTCGTTCTTCTTCTTCCTGGCCGGCGGGCTGATGGCGATGATCATGCGCGCCCAGCTGATGGCCCCGGATAACCACATCGTGTCGGACCAGCAGTACAACGAGCTGTTCACGATGCACGGCACGATCATGCTGCTGCTGTTCGCCACGCCGCTGTTTGTCGGCTTCGCGAACGAGATCATGCCGCTGCAGATCGGCGCCCCGGACGTCGCCTTCCCGCGGCTGAACCTGCTCAGCTACTACATGTTCCTCTTCGGCGGCCTGATCCTGCTGGCTAGCTTCCTGACGCCCGGCGGGGCGGCCTCGTTCGGCTGGTACGCCTACTCGCCGCTGACCAGCGCGCAAAACTCGCCCGGCGTGGGCGGCGACATGTGGATCATGGGCCTGGTGCTGGCGGGCCTGGGTACGATCCTGGGCGGCGTCAACTTCATCACCACCATCTTGTGCATGCGCGCGCCCGGCATGACCATGTTCCGGATGCCGATGTTCACCTGGAATATCCTGCTCACCTCGATGCTGGTGCTGCTGGCCTTCCCGGTGCTGGCCGCGGCGCTACTGGTGCTGGAGATCGACCGGAAACTGGGGGCGCAGGTATTCAACGCCAATAGCGGCGGGGCGATTCTCTGGCAGCATTTGTTCTGGTTCTTCGGCCATCCGGAGGTCTATATCGTGGCGTTGCCGTTCTTCGGCATCGCCACCGAAATCCTGCCGGTCTTCGCCCGCAAACCGCTGTTCGGCTACAAGGGCCTGGTCGCTGCGACCATCGGCATCGCGGGCCTGTCGCTGACCGTGTGGGCGCACCACATGTTCACCACCGGTGCCGTGCTGCTGCCGTTCTTCTCTTTCATGACGTTCCTGATCGCGGTGCCGACCGGGGTGAAGTTCTTCAACTGGGTTGGCACTATCTGGCGCGGGCAGATCACGTTCGAGACCGCCATGCTGTTCATTCTCGGCTTCCTGGTGGTCTTCCTGTTCGGCGGGCTTACCGGGATCATCCTGGCCTCGCCGCCGCTTGACTTCGCGGTGAGCGACTCCTATTTCGTCGTCGCCCATTTCCATTACGTGCTGTTCGGCACCGTGGTGTTCTGTATGTTCGGCGGGTTCTACTTCTGGTGGCCCAAGTTCACCGGCAAGATGCTGGACGAGACGCTGGGCCGGTGGCATTTCTGGAGCGTCTTCATCGGCTTCAACATGACATTCCTGGTCCAGCACTGGCTTGGCTTGATGGGCATGCCGCGCCGCGTGGCTAACTACCCGTACCTGCCGCCCCTGGCCACGACCCTGAACGACATTTCCTCCATCGGCTCGTTCATCCTGGGCGCGGGAACGTTTATCTTCCTCTACAACGTCTACAAGACCTGGAAGACAGGCGAGCGCGTTACCGCGGACGACCCGTGGGGTTTCGCGAACTCGCTGGAGTGGGCGACCTCGTGCCCGCCGCCACGGCATAACTTCACCTCGATTCCGCGGATCAGGTCTGAGCGCCCAGCGTTCGACTTGCACTACCCGCACATCAGGTCGGGCCGGGATCGTCATGCTGAGGAGCAAGAGTCGATTGGAGCCGGCTCATGAAAGTAGAGGCCTACCTGTTCCTTGGCTGCGCTGGCTTCTTCGGCGGCAGCGACCTGGTCTACTGGTACTTCTCGCATGACCCGACCGGCACAACGGCGCTGGCCCTGGCGGTCTGCCTCGCGTTCCTTTCTGGCTTCTACCTGCTGTTCACGGGGCGTCGGCTGCCGACCATCCGGCCCGAGGACAACCCCGAAGGCGAGATCGACGAGGGCGTGGGTGAACTTGGCTTCTTCAGCCCGCACAGCTGGTGGCCGCTGTTCGTCGGCATCGCTGCTGCTGTCGCAGCGCTGGGCATGGCGATCGGCTGGTGGCTGTTCCTGATCGGAGCGCTGGCGACGCTGCTGTCCATGATCGGATTCGTGTTCGAGTATTACCGCGGGCACTACGCGCACTGACCGTACGCGGACGCTCGACGAGTGCAACCTGGGTATGCCGGTAACTCGGTTCGGGGTGCTGGCGTCGCGTGGCAGCGGCAGCACATGGCGGACCGGTAGCGACTGCGCGCCGCCTTAGCCTGGATTGCCGCCGCCTGTCCTGACCCGGTGAGCGGTTCTGCGGGGCTGCGGTCCGCAGCGCAAGTGCCAGCCCGCTGCGGGCACCGCGGCAGGGCACTGCGGCTGGTTGGTACAGAGGACTGCTTCGGCTCCGGCGCACTGTGCCGGGGCCTGCTGGCGCGGCGGCGTCGGGCGGCCGCCGTGTCAGCTGTCCGTCAGCTGTCCTGCTCGTCGGTCTGGCCGGTGCCCGCGCCCTCAGGTGCAGATATAGCCTCGCGGTCGTGCCCGTTGCCTTCCACCGCGTGACCGTTGCCGTGGCCGTTCCCGTGACCATTGCGGGTCGATTCAAGCGGGATACTCTCGGTAACGGCATTGTAGAGGCGCCCGCGCATCCTGCCGAGCGTTCCGCGCATGCCGGGCGGAGGCACGTCGGAATCCGTCGGCTCGGCGGACGGCAGCGCCGGTATCTCGGCCCTGGCCGTCAGCACCGCCAGGGTTTCCTCGTCGACCGGCCTGGTCTCCTCGATGAATTCACCGCCAGGCAGCTGCCTGATGATGCCGGTTTCCACGCCATGCTCAAGCAGGTGGATGTCCTTGCGCTGGAGGCCGAGGCAGATCCGCTTGGTGACGATGTAGGCGATCACCGGTGCCACGAAGATGCCGACCCTGGCCGCCCAGGTAATCCTGTAGAGCGGGATATCCAGGTGGTCGGCGAGCACGTCGTTGGCGCCCTCGGCCCACAGCACGCCGTAGAACGTGATAACCGACATGCCGAGCGCGGTCCTGGCCGGCGCGTTGCGCGGCCGGTCGTTGATGTGGTGCTCGCGGCGGTCGCCGGTGATCCATTGCTCGATGAACGGCCAGAAGGCCGCGGCGCCGAAGATGAGGCCGAGCGGCAGGAGTCCCGGGACGAACACGTTGAAGGCGAAGGTATGGCCGAACACCACCCACTGCCAGGCGGGCATGATACGCAGGGCGCCCTCGAGCGCGCCCATGTAAAAGTCGGGTTGCGAGCCAGCCGACATCGCGACGGGATTGAACGGGCCGTACAGCCAGATCGGGTTGATCTGGGTGAAGGTCGCGGCCAGGGTCAGCGCCGCGAAGGTGAAGAAGAAGAACGCGCCGGTCTTGGCCATGAAGTACGGGTACATCGGCGCGCCGACGACGTTCTCGTTCGTCCGGCCCTTGCCCGGCATCTGGGTGTGCTTCTGGTGGAACATGATGAACAGGTGCGCCGTCACCAGCGCCAGGATCAGGGCCGGGATCAGCAGGACATGGAGGATGTACAGCCGCGGGATGATCACATGCCCGGGGAACGGCCCGCCGAACAGGAAGAACGCCAGGTAGGTGCCGACCAGCGGGATCGACTGGGTGACGCCCTCGAGGATCCGCAGGCCAGCGCCGGACAGCAGGTCGTCGGGCAGCGAGTAGCCGAACAGGCCCTCGACCAGGCCGAGCGTGAGCAGCGTGATGCCGATCAGCCAGTTGACCTCGCGTGGCTTGCGGTACGCGCCGGTGAAGAAGATCCGGATCATGTGCGCGAAGATCGCGGCCATGAACAGGTCGGCGGCCCAGTGGTGGATCTGCCGCATCAGCAGGCCGCCGCGGACGTCAAAGCTGATCTGCAGGGTCGAGGCGTAGGCCTCGCTCATCCGCACGCCGCGCAGCGGGATGTAGGAGCCGTGGTAGATGACGTCGGTCATGCTCGGCTGGAACCACAGCGTCAGGAACGTCCCGGTCAGCAGCAGGATGATGAACGAGTAGAGGATGATCTCGCCGAGCAGGAACGACCAGTGGTCCGGGAAGATCTTCCTGAGCAGGACGCGGACGCCACGGGCGCCGTGGAACCTGTCGTCTAGCCAGCCGCCGAGGCCTTCTAGCCCTCGCTCGACGCTCATGACCGCTCCCAGAAGCTCGGGCCTACGGGCTCGTTGAAGTCGCCCAGCGCGATGAGGTAGCCCTGCGAGTCGACGCCGATCGGCAGCTGCGGCAGCGGCCTGGTGGCCGGGCCGAAGAGAACCTCGGCACCCCTGGCAGCGTCGAAGGTCGACTGGTGGCACGGGCAGAGGATGTGGTGCGTCGTCTGCTCGTACAGCGCCGCCGGGCAGCCCACGTGCGTGCAGATCTTCGAGTACGCCACGATGTTGTCAACGGTCCAGTTCGGGACCACAGTCTTGGGCGTCGAAGCCGCGCCTGGGCGCGCGTTCGGCCCGAAGACAATCTCGCCGGGCCGGAACTTGATGATGATGACCGCGGCCTTGGCCATGTCGTCGTCGTTGTCCAGGTAGCCCTCAGGGCCGACGCTGATGATGCTGCCGGGGGAGCTGAACTCCGCTGGGGTGATCGGCCGGCCTGTGCCGTACACCAGCAGCCGCAGGCCCTTGCGCCAGACCGTGAAGTCGAGGCTCGTGCCCGGCAGCGGGCCGAGGTCGCGCAGCAGGAATAGCGGGGCCACCGCGACCGGCACCGTCGCGGCTATCAGCGTCCGCCTCAGCAGCGGCCGCTTGACGAACTGGCTGGCCTCCGCGCCCTCTTCGAAGGTCTCCTTGAACGCGGCGCGGTCCTGCGGGTCGGACGCCATGGGGTGCCGCTGTTCGGTGAGCTCCACCGTGGGCATGAGATGCCGGACCCAGATGACCGCGCCGATGCCCAGCAGCAGCATGGCGAGCGACAGCGTGCCGCCCAGGAACAGGTTGGAGTGCTGCGCGCCGGTGAGGGAGCCCACGCCGATCAGCGCATATGCGACCAGGAAGCCGAAGCCTGCCAGCATCGCCAGCAGGAAGCACGCCGCGACGATACGCTCGGCCTTCTTCGCCCGGACCGGGTCGTCGGGGTCTGGCGGTAGCTCACGAGCGGGAGCCTGGCCACCATCGCCGCCCGGCGCAGGCAGCATCGTCCGGGCGGTAGCGGGCGGCGGCGTTCCGATCACGCGGTGCCGCACGCCGGGAAACTCGGGCTCGGCCGGGTCGGCGCCGTGGCCCTCGCTGGTCAAGTACGCGGGCCAGGAACTTTCGCCCGAGTCGCCAGCACCGGGCAGTCCGGGGGAGTTCGTGTCACTCATGAGCCTTCCCGTGCTTCGCAGTGATCCAGAGTGCCGCAAGCACCATGAACAGCAGGAGACCGAGGAACGCCACCAGGCCCTCGGTTACAGGTCCGATCCGGCCAAGGCTGAATCCGCCGGGGTTGGGCTGGGACCGGACGGTGGTGACGTAGGCGATGATGTCCCGCTTCTCCTGAGGCGTGATGGTCAGGTCGTTGAACACCGGCATCGCCTCGGGCCCGGTCAGCATGGCCTCGTAGATCTGGGTCGGGGTCGACGCGGTGAGCGCAGGCGCGTACTTGCCGTACGTGAGCGCGCCGCCCGCGCCGACGAAGTTGTGGCATGCGGCGCAGTCGGCCACGAAAAGCTGCTGGCCAAGGCCGATATTCGCGCCGTTCGTGCTGACCTGCGCGGCCGACGGGATCGGCGGGCCGCCGCCCAGGGACTGAATGTAGGCGGCCACCGCATGGGTCTGGCTAGGTGTCAGCTTCGGCGGCTTGCGGTCCTGCTCGGCGCTCTGCTCGGCGCCGGGCATGCGGCCGGTGCTGACCTGGAAGTCGACAGCGGCCGCACCCACGCCGATCAAGCTCGGCGCGACACCGGCCTGGCCCTCTCCGAATTGGCCGTGGCAGCTCGCGCACGATTCCCGGAACACGTTGCGTCCCGCCGCGATCAGTGCCGGATTAGTCGTACCCGGCGGCGACGCCGCGGCCGTGCCGCTGGTGACGACGGCGTAGGCCGTGCCGATGAGCAGCAGCACGAACACGACGACGGCGTAGCCGGCCGCCGGGTGGCGGCGCCTCGCGGTGATCCAGCTCACAGCTTCCCCAGGTCCCGGTCAGTGAATCAGGTAGATGGTGGTGAACAGGCCGATCCAGACAACATCCACGAAGTGCCAGTAGTAGGACACCACGATGGCGCTTGTCTGCTGCTCAAGCGTGAATCTCTTTGCCGCGAATGTCCGGCCGAGCAAAAAGATGAACGCGATAAGCCCGCCACTGACGTGCAGCCCGTGGAAGCCGGTGGTGAGGAAGAACACAGATCCGTAATTCGACGACGAGAGCGTCACGTGCTGCTTCTGGATCAGGTCCAGGTACTCGTATCCCTGGCCGAGCACGAAATACAGGCCCATCAGGAACGTCAGCACGTACCACTCACGCAGGCCCCAGCGCAGCGGGTTCCAGATCCTGCCCGTCCGCCGCAGCTGGTGACGCTCGATCGCGAACACGCCCGCCTGACAGGTAACGCTGGACAGTAGCAGGACGATCGTGTTTGCCGAGGCCAGGGCCAGGTCTAGGTGCGCCTTGGGCCAGGGCTGGCCCAGCCCCTTGTCAACGGACCTGACCGTGAAGTACATGGCGAACAGCGCCGCGAAGAACATCAGCTCCGAAGAAAGCCAGATGATCGTGCCGACGCTGACGAGGTTTGGCCGGCTGGCAGTCGGGCGCGGGACTACCTCTGTAGATGCTGTGACCACGTGGCCATTATTACGACACTGCGTAGGCGTGCGCTGCCCGACCCCCCGGGTCGGTAGCATCCTTTGCCATGAAGGTAGTCGTGTATAGCCATGATGCCGACACCCGGGCCCGAATAAGGCTCGCCATCGGCCGCCGCCCCGCCCCTGACGTGCCGGAAGCCGACATCGTCGAGGTCGCAACCGAGCCCATGCTGTTCCGGCTCCTAGACGCCGGCGGGGTCGACGTGATGGTGCTGGATGGCGAGGCTCAGCCGGCTGGCGGGATGGGTGTGTGCCGCCAGGCCAAGGACGAGATTCACCACTGCCCGCCTGTCCTCCTCATCATCGGCCGGCCTGATGACGGCTGGCTGGCGACTTGGTCGCGCGCCGACGCCGTGGTCAGTAACCCGCTCGACCCGATCGAGCTGGCCCGGGAACTGGCGGGACTGATGCGGCAGCGAGCGGCTGGCTCTGAGGCGGCGGGCCACGAGGTTGTCCAGGCCTGATGCCGAGGTGCCCGACAAAATGGATGAACGTACAGCCTGGCCCGCCCTGATCGGCGCGCTCATCCGCGGCGAGCAGCTCTCAGCCGACGAGACGGCCTGGGCCATGAACGAGATCATGGACGGCGCCGCGACCCCGGCCCAGATCGCAGGCTTCGGCGTGGCGCTGCGGATGAAGGGCGAGACTCCCGCCGAGGTCACCGGGCTCGCTCAGGCGATGCTCGAGCACGCCGCGCCGATATCCATCCCCGGCCGGGTGACGGATCTGGTCGGCACTGGGGGAGACGGGGCCAGGACCGTCAACATCTCGACCATGGGCACGATTGCCGCCGCGGCGGCCGGGGCCCGGATGGTGAAGCACGGCAACCGGGCCGCCTCATCGGCCTGCGGCACGGCCGACGTGCTCGAAGCCCTCGGCGTGGTGATTGACCTGCCACCGGCCGCGACCGAGCAGCTAGTGGACGAGGTTGGCGTCGGGTTCCTGTTCGCGCCGCTCTATCATCCGGCACTCCGCCACGTCATCGTGCCGCGGCGGGAGCTCGGCGTGCCGACAGTCTTCAACATTCTCGGCCCGGTGGCCAATCCGGCCCACCCGACGGCGCAGGCCCTGGGCGTAGCCGACCCGCGGATGGGACCGATCCTGGCCGGTGTGCTGGCTAATCGCGGTTGCTCGGGGCTGGTATTTCACGGTGACGACGGCCTGGACGAGCTCACCACGACGGCGCCGTCAACGGTCTGGGTGGTAAGCGACGGCGCAGTTAGCGAAGTCAGGTTCGACCCGGCCGACCTCGGCATCGCCAGGTCGGTCCCGGCCCACCTGGTCGGCGGCGACCCTGCCCACAACGCTGCCGTGGTCCGCGAGTTCCTCGCGGGTGGCAAGGGCCCGGTCCGGGAGACGGCGGTGCTGAATGCCGCGGCCGCGCTGGCCGCCGAGGCTGGGGTAGCAGGCCCGGACGCCCTGGTGCCCGCACTGACCGATGGTTGCCGGCGGGCAGCGGCAGCAGTCGACTCGGGCGCAGCGGCCGATTTGCTCAGCCGGTGGGTGGCGGCTAGCAGGCGGCTCGCCCGACAGTAAGGCGGATCGCGGGGCGCCACGGAACTGACAGCGAACGCGGCCTTGAGGTCGTGCCCGGAGTGAGTCCGGGTTTCAGGACTCTGCGTAGCCGAGCGCGAACGCGGCCTCGAGGTCGTGCCGCGAGTAAGCCTGGAAGGCGATGTGGGTCTCGGTGTGCGTGACCCCAGCCACCTTGTTGACGGTGCCAGGGATGACGTCGCCGAGTTCCTCGTGTCCGCGGACTCGGACCATTGCCACCAGGTCGAACTCGCCGGTCACGGAGTAGACCTCGCTGACCGCCGGGATCTGCGCGATCGCCTCCGCGGTCTCCGGGATGCGTGCCACGTCAGCCTTGATCAGAACGATTGCGGTGACCACGGCAGTAGCGTACCGCCGCTTAGCTCGCTACCCGCATCAGATGCTGGCCGCGGCGCGCCCTGGCCGCGGCAACGAGGCCGAGCAAGCCAGCGAGGACTTCAGCAGTCGCCTTGGCGTCGGCCAGCGCCCGGTGGCACGGCGCGGTGCGGGCGCCGAAGTACCGAGCCAGCGTCGCGAGCCGGCAGTCGGGCACATCCGCCGGGCCTAGCAGCAGGCGGGCAAGCACGGCAGTATCGATGACGGCCACCGGTGGCCACCGGATGGCGTTCGCTGCGCAGGCTGCGGTCAGGAAGCTCAGGTCGAACGGAGCGTTGTGGGCGACGAGCACGCAGCCGCTGGCGAAGGCGAGGAACGCAGGCAGGGCCGCCCTGGCCAGCGGGGCGCGCCTGACCATGTCGTCGGTGATGCCGGTCAGCAGCGTGATGTCCGCGGGAATCGCCGCACCAGGCCGGATCAGGGTCGCGAACTCACCGGTCACCTGCCCGCCGCTGAGCCGTACGCAGCCGATCTCGGTCAGATCGGCCTGTTCGGGCAGCCAGCCGGTCGTCTCGACGTCCACGACGGCGAGGTCGAGGTCGAGGCGCGAAAGCGGTGCGATCACAAATTCACGCTAGGCCGCGGGTCCGACAGTCTGGCGCAGGCGCGCCGCGCCCGGCCGTGGCCGGCCAGGCCCGTCAGCTTGCTGGCACCGTCAATCAGAACCCGCAGGGCGTCAGGATCTGCACTGGAGTGACCACAGATGTCGAGCACCAGCCGAAGAAACGCACTGCGAGAGTGCGCGAAGCGGTTGAATCTACCCCTGGCGTTCACTAGGGTCGTGCAGCGAGCCGCATCGCTTATCAGTCGCCAGGCCGGCGGCGGCGATCGGCTCCAGCCGAATCTCCTGGCGCTGGCCAGTCTGGCTCGCCGGAGAGCCGGGGACCCACCGGACGGTGTCGCATGTGCGGGGCCGCCAGGGGTGAATCGGGCCAGTCTCTGACCGGCCCGTAGGGCCGTCTTCCACAGCCCGAACCCGTCAGCTGACCCGGCAGGCCGACAGTGGAAGAAGGAGCGTGTCGCGCGGGTGCACAGGCTGCCGTCGGTTCGCACGATCGTCAGGCAACGCGCCGGGGCTGTAGCAGTTGTCGTGCTGGCCGCCGGGCTCATCATCGGCGTGGGTGGTAGCGCCGGGGCAGTGCCGATGCCGACGATCAGCCAGGTCCAGGCCAAACTCACGAAGCTGCAGGCACAGCTCTCGAAACTCGACCAGCAATACGTTCAGGTTAAGCAGGAGCTTGCCGCCACCGACCAGCGGCTGGCGCTCGTCGACAAGGAACTGGCTATCTACACTCGCCAGTTCGACTCGGAGCGGGAGGCTATCGCCAGGATCGCCGTCACCGCGTACGAGACGGGCAACATCAACTCATCGATCGCGCTGCTGACCTCCGGGAACCCGCAGCAGATCCTGAGCCAGTCGGCCATCTTGCTGGAGCTGTCCAGCAACAACAACGCCGAGATTAACCAGTTCCTCAGGGACGCCAGGCAGCTGACGACTACGCAGCTGCTGGTCAAGCGCAACCGGGTCAGCATCCTGGCGCTGCGGAACAGCCTGCAGAAGCGCAAGGCCTATATGGAAGGATTGGCCAGCCAGGCGGAAACTCTGCTGGCTAAGCTGACGCCCGCGCAGAAGACGCAAGTCGGCAGCGGAGGCGGCCAGACGGGCGGGATCAAGTACAAGGGCCCGACATCGACCCAGGCCGAGAAGGCCGTCGCCTTCGCCTACGGCGCGATCGGCTGTCCCTACGTATGGGGTGGCACCGGGCCGTGCAATGCTGGCTATGACTGCTCCGGCCTGACCATGTCGGCCTGGGCCTACGCCGGTATTCAGATCCCGCGCATTAGCAACGATCAGATGGCCCAGCTGACGCCGGTTGATCTTGCACCCGGCGACGTCACCAAGTATCTCGAGCCGGGCGACATTCTGGGTTTCGCCGGGAACAGCCACGTCGGCATCTACGTGGGTGGCGGCGAGCTGATCGACGCGCCGGTTCCGGGCGCTAGCGTGGAACGCGTCGCGCTGAGTGGCTGGTACCTGTCGAACCTGGACGGTGCGGTCCGGCCGTAGCAGCTGGTAGCTCGCTGGCCCGGCGGGTAGCATCTGAACTCCTGCCCAGTCTCGGTGCTGCCGGCCTGACCAGGCCAGTCGGCGCCGGGGGAGCGTCATGACCAAGGTACTGATCGTCACCAATGACTTCCCGCCGCGTCGCGGCGGCATCCAGTCGTTCGTGCATGCGCTGGCCGCCAGGCTCCCCGCTGATCGCGTCGTGGTCTATGCGCCTGCCTGGGATGGTGCCGCAGAGTTTGACGCCCGGCAGGCGTTCGAGGTGATCAGGCACCCTGGATCGCTGATGCTGCCGGTGCCTGACGTTCGCCGCCGCGCAGTTGCGCTCCTGACCAAGCATGGCTGCGACACCGTGCTGTTCGGCGCCGCGGCCCCGCTCGGCCTGCTGGCACCGTCGTTGCGCAGGGCCGGAGCGGGCCGCATTGTCGCGCTCACGCACGGGCACGAGGCCGGCTGGGCAGCGCTGCCGGGGGCCAGGTCGCTGCTGCACCGAATTGCTGACGAGGTCGACGTCGTCACCTACCTCGCCGAGTATTTCCGGATCAGGATGGCCACGGCCATGTCCACGCCCGCGGCGGGGCGGATGGTCAGGCTCGCACCCGGAGTTGACCCAGCGGTGTTCCGGCCCGGCGCCGGCGGAGCTGAGGTCCGGCAGCGCCTCGGCATCGACCCGGACCGGCCAGTCGTGCTGTGCGTGTCCAGGATTGTGCCCCGCAAGGGCCAGGACACGCTGATCAGGGCCTGGCCACAGGTACTGCGCCGGTCGGCGGCGGAGCCGCTGCTACTGCTGGTGGGCGGCGGCCCCTACCGCAGCACCTTGGACCGCCAGGTAAGGCAGACCGGGATAGCGGGACTCGGTGCTGTTCGCTGGCGCGGTGTCATGGGACGACCTGCCCGCCTATTACGACGCCGCCAACATTTTCGCCATGCCGTGCCGCACTCGGCGCGCAGGCCTGGACGTCGAGGGCCTCGGCATCGTCTACCTCGAAGCATCCGCCACCTGTCTGCCGGTCATCGCCGGGGACTCCGGCGGCGCCCCGGACGCCGTCCTCGACGGCGAAACTGGCTACGTCGTCCCCGCCCGCAACCAAGACGCGCTGACCGGCAAGCTAGTAGAGCTCCTCGCAGATCCTCATGGCGCCGCCGCGATGGGCGAGAAAGGCCAGGCTTGGATCGAGCGAGAGTGGACCTGGGATCTGGTGACTGAACGACTGCAACGAATCCTGTCCGGCCAGCTCTAACCAGTTTGAGAGCTGATGCGGCCACCTATAGATGGTAGGTCCCGCTTCGTCCTGCCAGCCTGAAGCCGCCCTGAACTCACTGGGTATACAACGCCTCAATCTCCGCGGTGAAGTCCTTCGCGACGACCCCCCGCTTCACCTTGAGCGACGGCGTGATGTAGCCATTGTCGGTCGTGAAATCCACGGCCAAGATCCTGAACTTGCGAATCGACTCTGCCCGCGACACGGCCTTATTGGCGTCGTCAACAGCGGCCTGGATCTCGGCAATCAGCTCGGGATCGTCGGCAAGCTCGGCGGCGGTCGCGGTCGCTGGCTTGCCGTGCTGCTTCTTCCAGTGCTCTAGAGCTTCGGGGTCGAGCGTGATCAGACATGCGATAAACGGCCTGCCGTCGCCGACTACCATGCACTGGCTGATCAAGGGGTGGGCCCGCAGCCTGTCCTCGAGCACGGCCGGCGCGACGTTCTTGCCGGCGGCAGTCACGATGATCTCCTTCTTCCGCCCCGTTACGCGCAGGAAGCCTTCGTCATCGAGCGATCCGAGGTCGCCGGTGTGCAGCCAGCCTTCGGCGTCGAATGCCTCCGCGGTGGCTGCCTCATTCTGCCAGTACCCGACGGTGATGATGCTCCCGCGCATCAGGATCTCGCTGTCATTGGCGATCTTGACGCTGACACCGGGCAGCGGCTGACCGACCGTTCCGACCTTGTTCCTGGTGGGCTTGTTGACCGTGGCGGCGGCCGATGTCTCGGTCATCCCGTAGCCCTCAAGTACGGTAATACCCGCACCGCGGAAGAAGTGGCCGAGCCGCTCGCCGAGCGGGGCGCCGCCGGAAACCGCATAGCTGACCTTGCCGCCCACAGCCGCGCGCAGCTTTCCGAAAACAAGGCGGTCGAAGAGCGCGTGCCGGGCCTGCAGGCCAAGTCCAGGCCGGCTAGACGGTGTCTGGGCCTGGCTGTATGCGATAGCCGTGCCAGCGGCGGCCGCGAAGATCTTGCTCTTGGCCGGGCTCGCGGACGCCTGCTGCTGTGCGGTGTTGTAGACCTTCTCGAATACCCGCGGTACAGCGAGTAGGAACGTCGGCTGGTATTCCCGCAGCCCGTCGGCCAAGGTAGCGGTGTCTTCCCAGTGCCCGAGGATGGGGCCCGACTCTAGGCAGCCAATCTCGATGATCCGGGCGAACACATGGGCGAGCGGCATGAACAGCAGTGTGGAGCCGCCCGGAACCTCGAACACCTCCGGCAGCGCCCCGTGGACCGCGTTTCGCGCTGCGCTCAGCAGGTTACGGTGGTTGAGCTGGCAGCCCTTCGGCCGTCCGGTGGTGCCGGAGGTGTAGATGATCGTTGCCAGGTCGGCGGCTCGGCGCGCCGCGCGAGCCTGCCGGAGCTGGTCGTCGGACACGTCCGCGCCCGAGGCGGCCAGCTCGTCCAGCTCGCCGATCCGCCAGAGCTGGCCGAATTCTGGCAGGCGCTGGCGGACATCGGAAATGATCTCCGCGTGCTTGTCGGTCTCGGCGATCGCCGCCCGAGCGCCGGAGTCGCCGAGAATCCACTCCACCTGTTCGGCTGACGAGGTCTCGTATACCGGCACGGTCACTGCGCCGGCGGCCCAGATGGCATAGTCGGCGAGGGTCCACTCATACCGTGTGCGCGACAACAGCGCGACCCTGTCGCCAGCTGCGATGCCCGCCGCGATCAGGCCCTTAGCCAGCGCGGAAACCTGGCCGCGGAACTGCTCGGCGGTCACGTCATGCCAGCCGTCCTCAGCCCGCCTGCGGAGCATCACCTCGTCGGGGTTCGCAGCCGCGCGGCTGAAAACGACATCGGCCAGCCCGGCGTCGTCCGGGATCTCGATGAGCGCGGGTATCCCATATTCCAACACTGCGCCTCCGTTAACGACCACGTTCCCATCCCGATCTGTTCTGGACGTTACAACGTCACCGGAGCGCAATTGCTGCCGGACCGGCACTCCTCTCGGCAGGCTGTTTCTTCCTGCCGGCTTTGCCTACTGTAGGTGGATGCGGGTGCACGTGGTGAGCGATGTTCACGGCCGGGCGGACGCGCTTCGCCGGGCCGGAGACGGGGCCGACGCGCTGATCTGCCTCGGTGACTTGTTGCTGTTCATCGACTACTCCGACCATAGCCAGGGCATCTTTCCGGACCTGTTCGGGGCGGAGCGGGCCCAGCGGCTGGTGGAACTCCGCTCGGCGCACCGGTTCGACGAGGCGCGGGAAATGTCGGCCGCGCTGTGGGCCCAGCTGGGCGGGGATCCCCGCAAGCACATCGAGAGCGCGGTCAGCCGCCAGTATGCCGAGCTGTTCGCCGCCATGCCGGTCCCGTCCTACCTGACATACGGGAACGTGGACCTGCCGCGGCTCTGGAACGAGCACGTGAGACCCGGACAGCAGGTACTCGACGGCGAGCGCACCGAGCTGGATGGCTGGACGTTCGGCTTCGTGGGCGGCGGCCTGCGGACCGCATACCGCACCCCGAACGAGCTGGACGAGGACGCGTACGCGGCCAAGGTGGAGGCCATTGGCAACGTGGACGTGCTTTGCTCGCACATCCCGCCGGCCGTGCCGGACCTGCTCTATGACACCGTCGCGCGACGGATGGAGCGCGGGAGCGAGGCGTTGCTGGCGGCGATCGCGAAGAGCAGTCCCCGGTACGTCCTGTTCGGCCATGTGCATCAGCCGCTTCAGAGCAGGATCAGGATCGGTGATACCGAGTGCATCAACGTCGGCCATTTCCGGGCAACGGGCGTGCCTTACGTACTGCAATGGGACTAGTAATCCCGAATGCGTGCCGGGGCCGCCCCGCGGTAGGTCGGTACCGGCGGAGCCGGGAGGTACGCTCCCAGTCATGACGGACAGGACTTCCTCAAGCATCACCGTGGCCGCAGGTCAAGCAGCGGTTATGGGGATTATCGCGGACTTTGGCGCGTACCCGGACTGGGCCACCGGAGTCCGGTCGGCGGAAGTGCTCGATTCCGGGCCCGATGGACGACCGCTCCGGGTGCGGTTCGGCCTCGATGCAGGCGTGATCAGGGACAGCTACGTGCTGGCCTACGACTGGGACGGGGATGCGTCGGTGCACTGGCGGCTCGCCGAACCGGGCTCGATCGTAACGGAGATGTCGGGCGCCTACGAACTCGCCGACGACGGAGCAGGTACCAAAGTGAGCTACGAGCTCACGGTCGGCACGAGGGTGCCGATGCTGGGCATGCTCAGGCGCCGCGCGGAAAGAACGATCATTGAGACCGCGCTTAAGGGACTGAAGTCACGGGCGGAATCGATCTAGGGCCACGACGACGTTGATCATGACGGGGAGTAGAGCTGATGACTGAGCAGGCCGGGCATCCGGACCAAGCAGAGAATGACCGGCCAGGGCAGGCCAGGGCTGGCTCGGATCGGGCTGGCTCGGATCGGGCTGGCTCGGATCGGGCTGGCTCGGATCGGGCTGGCTCGGATCGGGCTGGCTCAGGCCGGCTTCGGGTCGGCCTGGTTCCCGCCGGTCAGGTTCGGGAGCGCCGGGTGCCGATATCCTCAACGAATTTCAGCGGTGGCTCATCCGCCGCAGCGCGAGGAGCATGCGCAAGGAGATCGGCGGCCAGGTCCGCAAGACCTTTAGCGGCGGGCGCGCCGAGTCCGCCGACATATGGGATGTCGCCACGACGGAGATTCCGCCGGAGATCGGGGAAGCGCCCGAGTGCCAGTGGTGCCCCATCTGCCGGGCCGCTCGCCAGCTGCGCGAATCGGGTCCTGGCATCGGCGGGCACATTTCGGGCGCCGGCAACGCCGTTGCTTCGGCTGTGCAGGACGCGATCAGCGCCTTCGATGCGGTGCTGGCCAAAGCCGCGGGGACTAGCGACCGTGACCGCCAGGACCATCCCCATCCGGACTGGCCGACTGGTGCACGGCCAGACAGGGGCACTTCAGCACCAGCGAGCCGCGCCGCTGATGCGAGCCGACCCGCTGAGCGCCCAGGTTCGCCCATTACCGTGACCCGAGCGCCAATCGTGGTGCCCGGCGCCGACTCGCCCGAGACCGCTGAGGCTGCCGCGGGCAGGGTCGCGTCCGCCGGGCCCGAAGGCCCGCCTGAATCGGCGGCATCAGCGGGACCGACGGTGTCTGCGGAGACTGCTGCGCCAGCTGGGGCCGCCGGGTCGGATGGGCCTGCTGGGGTCGTCGGTTCCGCCGCGTCGTCCATGTTGGGCAGCCCCGCCCGCGAACCCGACGCGTGGAGCCTCGTCACCGACGTCGCGGCAGATGAATCCAAGGCTGAGGGCCCAGATGTCCGTGCGGGCGCCGACGCTAAAGACGGTGGGCATGGGCCTGACGATCGGAGTTGATGTCGGCGGCACCAAGGTTGCCGCTGGAGTTGTCGACGAGGACGGGCAGGTCGTCGAGAAGCTGAAGCGATACACGCCGGCCGCCAGCCCGGACGACACCGTGGACGTCATTGCCGGTGCCGTGACCGAGTTGCTCGGCAGGTACACAGTGGACGCCGTGGGGATCGGCGCGGCAGGCTTCGTGGATCAGACCAGGTCAACTGTGCTGTTCGCGCCTAACCTGGCGTGGCGCGACGAGCCGGTCAAAAAGCTGGTCGAGGAGCGCATCGGTCGCTCCGTAGTGGTGGAGAACGATGCCAACGCGGCCGCCTGGGCGGAGGTTAAGCTCGGCGCCGCCAAGGGTCACCAGGACGTTGTCATGATCACCGTCGGCACCGGGATCGGGGCTGGCATCGTGCTGGACGGCAGGCTATACCGGGGCCGATGGGGCACGGCCGGCGAGCCCGGACACTATCGGGTCGTGCCCGATGGCCGGCTATGCGGCTGCGGCAACCGCGGCTGCTGGGAGCAATACGCCAGCGGCAGTGCCCTGGTTGCAGAAGCGCGTGAGTTCGCCCGGAGGTCACCGGGGGCGGCTATCCGGCTATTGCAGCTTGGCGGCGGCAGCGCGGACGGCATCGGCGGGCCGTCGGTGACGAAGGCGGCACTGGAAGGCGACGCCGGAGCACTGCGCTGCTTCGAGATCGTGGGCAGCTGGCTTGGAACTGGCCTGGCTGACCTGTCGGCCCTACTTGATCCGGGTTGCTTCGTCATCGGTGGCGGGGTATCCGAAGCGGGCGACCTCTTGCTGGGTCCGGCCCGCGCCGCGTACCAGGGCGGTCTGACCGGCCGGACTCACCGGGAGTTCGCTGAGATCAGGCTCGCTCAGCTCGGGCCGGACGCCGGACTGATCGGGGCGGCCGACTTGGCCAGGATGGGTTAGCGGGCGCTCAGGCTCAGACCACCGCGCCGTCGTCGTCATCATCGCGCTCGCTGTCGCCGAGCCTAATCACCAGCGTGACAAAGCCGCCGACGAACGCGGCGACGGCGGCAAAAGCCTCGATGCCTGAGATAGTCCAGTGCAGGAACGTGGCAGCGAGCAAGTACAACGGCCCGCAGATCAATGCCGCCCAGGCGGCCTTGGCGATCGGTGTCAAGCTTGGCCGGCGGCGGCAACGGAACCGGGACGTAGTCCTCGTCTTCCTCCTCGGGCGGCGAGTATGATCGCGGATCCCCGGCATGCCTGATCACCCGCATGCGATCTGCGGGCAGGAAGATCGTGGCGGCCTAGCTTCACCGGCCTGGTCCGTACCGGCTACCTGGTCGGGAGCAGGCGTCGCCAGGTCCGGCAGGTCCTCTCGGGACGGCCATGGCACGAGGTCAGAATTCACGTCAGCCGGCGCATCGAAGCGCGCAATCAGATCCCGCCAGGCCGCCTCTTCACCGCTGACCTCGCCGCCGATGTCCCCGGAACTGCTCATCCGCCGTCAATCCCCGCCAGTTGATTCCCTGCCCGTTCCGCTCGCTGACTCGCGGCCAACCCGGCTATGCATATGCACGAACTCCAGGCTCCCGGCAAATATTGCGTCAGCGTCGTTGTCGAGCGTAGCGACGTGATAGCTATCGGCAAGCTGCCGGACCTTGATCTGGGCAGCAGGCAGCACTGACGTCAGTACTTTCAGGCTGGCCGGGCCGACGACATGGTCGGTCACGCTCTTGAACACGAGCACGGGCTGGGTCAAATCGCCGAGGTGTCGTTGCGTTGTGCGCCACAGGCCGGGGAGTGTAGCGGCGGCTTTCACCGGAGTCCGGTCGTAGCTGTCCTCGCGGGCACCGTCCTTCTTGATGTCGCTGCCGATGCCCTTCAGCGAGCGCACGAACAGTTTCAGCACTGGCGCGAGCAGAAAAAGCTTGGTGTCAGGGGCTATCGAAGGATTGACGAGGACCAGGCCGCGAACGGCCTCGCCGCGGAGCTCGGCCAGCCGGAGTGCGAGGCAGGCGCCCATCGACAGGCCCACCACGAACATCTCATCGGTCTTGGCTTGTAGCTCACCGAATGCGCGGTCGACCTCGGCGAACCAATCCTCCCAGCGGGTTCTGGCCAGTTCCTGCCAGGTGGTCCCGTGACCCGGCAGCCGGGGCAGGGAGACACTCAGGCCAGCGTGGGCTAGGTACTCGGCCCACGGTCGCAGCGACTGCGGACTGCCGGTAAAGCCGTGGCAGAGCAGTACACCGGTCCGCCCACCCTCGTGGGCATAGGCTTCTGCGCCTGGCTTTACTGACATGTGCTCAATCCTCTCGGCCTGAAGCATACGTCGGGCCGCGATCGTGCTTGCGAGCCTCGTTACCTTCCCGAATAGTCGCACGCCGGATGCGATGTTGATAGTGAGTTGCAGGCAGGCAGAACGCTTTCGCACGTCGCCAGTTCGGGTCTGACGTGCGAACATATGAGCGTGTTCTACTGGGTCGTCAAAGCGATAATCGGGCCGTTCCTCCGGCTGCTCTTCCGGCCGTGGGCGGAGGGGACCGAGAACGTGCCCAGGGAAGGCCCCGCCATCCTGGCCAGCAACCATTTGTCGTTCTCCGACCACTTCTTCGCTCCGCTGCCGCTGCCGCGCAAGGTTGTCTTCCTGGCGAAATCTGAGTATTTCACCGGCCGGGGCATAAAAGGCCTGATGAGCAAGGCCTTCTTCAGCGGCGTAGGCCAGATCCCAGTGGATCGCACTGGCGGGGAGGCGAGCGAACGGGCGCTGCGTACTGGGCTCCGCGTGCTCGCGGCCGGGGAACTGCTCGGCATCTACCCCGAGGGCACCCGCACCCCGGATGGCCGCCTTTACCGCGGCAAGACGGGAGTGGCCAGGCTCGCCCTTGAAGCCAGGGCGCCGGTCATCCCGACCGCGATGATCGGCGGCTTCGAGTTCCAGCCGCCTGGCAAGCTCGCGCCCCGGCTGAGGATCCGGCCGGGAGTCCGGTTTGGCAAGGCGCTGGACTTCTCCCGGTACTACGGCCTGGAACAGGACGCGATCGTGCTGCGCGCGATGACCGACGAGATCATGTATGAGCTGATGAAGCTGTCCGGCCAGGAGTACGTCGACGAGTACGCCCAGCGCGCCAAGGGCAGGCTGACCTCGCATCTTCGGCACAGCTCCACGGCCCCAAAGGACCTGGCCTCTGGTCCCGCTGACGGGCCTGCGAATCCGGCCGATGGCCCCACTGCTCCTGGTGACGGCGCGCCGATGCTGGACAACCGCCGGCCGATGCCGGACAAAGCGACCCCAGAACCGGAGAATGGCATCCGCGCGCCGGAGAATGGCACCCCCGTCGCGGAGAAAGGCTCGCCTGCTTCTGACTCCAGAGACCTTCCTAGCTAACCAACCCGCGCGCGTTCGTATCCCACCGGAACGGTCCGGATTCCGGGCACTGGCGTGCCCGTCCGCAGTGCGGAGCGAATCAGGCTGACTACTTCTAAGGGCTCGGCCCTGATTTGGCGCGGCGTGAAATGGAGCACGCGGATGCCTGCGGCGACCATCCGGTCGTGGCGGCTCATCGTGCCCTCCCAGGCTTCTGGCGACAGGTGCCACTCGCGCGAATCCACTTCGACCGCGACGCCTCGCTCCTCCCACCAGAGGTCGGGAGAAGCGAGAAAGTCCTTGCCGACGTACAGGCGTGGGTTGTAGAGCGGCCTCGGTAGCCCTGAGCCTTTGATCAGCTTCATCAACTCCGCCTCAGGCGACGACCGTGCACCGTCCGCGACCTCGGCCAGGACAGAGCGCAGGATTCCTGAATTCCGCAATCGGCTCTGGCCCAGCTCAGCCTCCAGTTCCTTAACCGCGCATCTGCCCTGCTGGACGACACCTGCTATCAGGGCGCGTATATCGCGCACGCTGGTCATGCCGAGCGCAGCGTCGACGGCCGCTCTCGGAATCAAGGCGATCTGAATGTAGGCGTTCTCGCCTACCCGCACCGGGACCTTGTCGGTCCGGTGCAGCCGGATGTAGTCGCGGTCTGCCCGGCAGCAGGTAGTCGGCACTAACACGTCGATGAACCCAGTCGCTGGCACCGTGAGGCCATAGCGGCGCAGAGCCGCCAGGCCGGTGATCGTGCTGTGGTGGCCTGCGTACAGCAGCGCCGCCATATCTTTCTGATCCGCGGTCGCTGATCCGGTGACCGTCAGGTAGATGCCGGGCAACATGCGCTGCCACGGGCCGCCAGGCCGGATTCGATGACGAATAGTGCTTTCTGTCAGGCCAACGCTTTCGGCCTGTCGGCGTGAAATCACGCCATGCTGGCGAGCGAGCAGCCACGGAAGCGGATCCTTTGCGCTCGCCTGCTTGGGTTGGCCGCTAACGGCGGTGCGAAGTGATCGTTCGACAGGCCGGCGGCCCGATCCAGGCGACGTTTGGCTCATAGCGGACAGACTTACACCGGACCTCTGACATCAGCGGTCGCGTGACGCACGCCGGGCCGTTCTAACGTCAGCAGTATGAGTGCTGGCTGTCGCTGCAACGACAGCCAGCACTCATACTGCTGACCCGGCGATCTTCCAGCGGAGGGGTGCAGCCTGATCGGGCCTAGTTGGACCACCCTTTTGTCCGTTCTACGGCGTTACGCCACCGAGCGTGGCTGGCATCATCGGGCGGGCCGGGCGCGAAGCGCCGATCCAGTTCCCAGGTGTCTGCGAGCTCCTCGCGGGATGACCAGACGCCGGTGCCGAGGCCGGCCAGGAACGCGGCGCCTAGCGCTGTGGTCTCGACGATGACGGGGCGCTCAACCGGGCGCTGGAGCTGATCAGCTTGCAGCTGCATGAGCAGGTCGTTTGCGCTCGCGCCGCCGTCGACGCGCAGCGCGCCCGGGGCGCCGGACACGCCCAGGGCCCGGACCCGCGGCAGCGCCGGACCCGCCGGCAGCGCCGGACTCGCCCGCAGCGCCGCGACCGGCCGGCGCGGCGCCCGACCCCGACCCGGCCGGGGACCCCGGCTGCACCTCACCGGGCCCATCCGGGCGCCCAGCGCGGGCCGCAGCCTCAGCCGTCATCACGTCTACTACGTCGCGGACCTCGAAGGCGATCGCCTCAAGCGCCGCTCGGATCAGATGCGCTCTGGTCGTGCCCCTCGTCAGGCCGAACATCGCTCCTCTGGCCGACGGATCCCAGTCGGGCGCGCCGAGCCCGGTCAGCGCGGGGACGAAGACGACGCCGCCGGAATCCGGTACGGAGCGCGCTAGCGCCTCGCTCTGGCTGGCGTTGTCCAGCAGCCCGAGGCCATCCCGCAGCCACTGGATCGCCGCGCCGGTGACGAACACCGAGCCCTCGAGCGCGTAGGTCAGCTCACCCGACGGCTCCAGCCAGGCCACGGTCGAGAGCAGCCCGGCCTTGGACCGGACCACCGTCGATCCGGTGTTGACCAGCACGAACGAGCCAGTGCCATAGGTGCACTTAGCGGACCCGACGGCAAAGCAGGCCTGCCCGAACATGGCCGCCTGCTGGTCGCCGGCGATCCCCGCGACCGGCACGGACAGGCCCAGGAACGCCGCCGGGTCGGTATGCCCTACCACTCCGGTGGACGGCACGACTTCCGGCAGCGCGTGCGGCGGAACGCCGAACAGCGAGCACAACTCTGCCGACCACTGGCCGGCCTCGAGGTCGAACAGCAGGGTCCGTGACGCGTTGGAGGCGTCGCAGATATGCCGTCGCCCGCCCGTCAGCCGGGCAACCAGGTAAGAGTCCACCGTGCCGACGGCTAGCGCGCCGTCGGTCACCCCGGCCCAGACCGCTGGCTCATTTTCGGCGAGCCAGGTCAGTTTGGTCGCGGTGAAGTAGGGATCGATCCGCAGGCCGCTGATCTCGGCTACGCGCTCGGAGTGCCCGGCGGCTCGCAAGCGGTCGCAGATCGCGGCCGTCCGCCGGTCCTGCCACACGATGGCCCGGCGCGGCGCCGCCAGCGTGGTCCGGTCCCACAGAACCGCGGTCTCGCGCTGGTTGGTGATGCCGACCGAGGTAATCGCCGCGGACCCGGACCCGGACCCGGTCCCTGGCCCGGTCCCTGGCCCGGTCCCTGACCCAGCCGAAGCCAGCGCCTGCGCGCACGCTGCCAGCGTGGCCTGCCAGATTCCCTCCGGCAGGTGCTCAACCCAGCCGGGCTCGGGGAAATACTGCCGGAACTCCTGGTATCCCCGACCCGCTATCGTGCCGTTGGCGGTAACTATAAGAGCGGTAACACCGGTCGTGCCCGCGTCGATGGCAAGGACGCTCATAAGCACTAGTGTGACGGCTGGGAAGGCGAGAGGGAGCATCATGCGAGTCGGAGTCCTCACCGGCGGCGGCGATTGCCCGGGACTGAACGCAGTGATCCGTGCGGTAGTGCGGACCGGCGTAGCCGAGCACGAGATGGAGTTCATCGGCTTCCGGGACGGCTGGCGCGGCCCGCTTGAGGGCGACACGATGGTCCTGGACGTGGCCGCAGTCCGCGGCATCCTGCCCCGGGGCGGCACGATCCTGGGCTCGTCCCGGACTAACCCGATGGCCGAGTCCAACACCGTGGACGGCAAGTCGGGCATTGAGCGGGTCAAGGAGAACCTGGATAGCCTCGGGGTTGACGCGCTGGTAGCGATCGGCGGCGAGGACACCCTCGGCGTCGCCGCCCGGCTGTACGAGGCCGGCGCCAGGGTGGTCGGAGTGCCCAAGACCATCGACAATGACCTGGGCGGAACCGACTACACGTTCGGGTTCGACACCGCGGTGAACATCGCCATGGAAGCGATAGACCGGCTGCACACGACGGCAGAGAGCCATCACCGCGCGCTGATCGTCGAGGTGATGGGCAGGCACGTCGGCTGGATCGCGCTGCACGCGGGCATGGCGGGCGGTGCGAACGTGATCCTTATCCCAGAGAAGCCGTTCGACATGGAGCAGGTCTGCCAGTACGTGGAGCACCGGTTCCAGACCCGGTACGCGCCGATCGTCGTGGTCTCCGAGGGTGCCCACCCGAAGGCTGCGGAAGAGTCGGCTGGAGGCGAAAAGCTCGACGAGTTCGGTCACATGCTCCTCGCGCGCCGCGGGGTCGGCCAGCTGCTGGCAGACGAGATCGAGCGACGCACGGGCAAGGAAGCACGCGTCGCAGTGCTTGGCCATATCCAGCGCGGCGGGACGCCGACCGCCTTCGACAGGGTGCTTGCGACCCGGTTCGGCGTGCATGCGATCCGCGCGGTCGCCGACGGAGCGTTCGGCTCAATGGTGGCGCTGCGCGGGACCGACATCGTCAAGGTGCCACTCGCGGAAGCGACCAGCCAGCTCAAGCTGGTGCCGCCGGATCGTTACGCCGAAGCCGAGGTTTTCTTCGGCTGACCAAAACCCCATGCGGGAGGGGAACGGGGTTCTCGTGGGGCTGGCCGCCGCTGGCTGGCTCGGGCCGCCCGGGGTCAGCCCGGAGCCGGTCGCCTCGCCCTGAACGCAGCGGCCTTCACCCTGTTCTGGCACGACGTCGAGCAGAACCGGCGCGTGCCGTTGCGGGAAACGTCCACATACACGCGGTCGCAGCGCGGTGCCGTGCAGACGCCGAGCCGGTCATAAAGCTCAGTGCCGAGGACAACGGCAAGCCCGGTTGCGCAGCCGGCCGCCCAGCCCTGCGCGAGGGTGTCACTGCTGCCGTGGAAATGCAGGTGCCACGGTTCGCCGTCGTGCTGGTCCAACTGCGGCCGCGCTCCGGTGACGCCAAGCAAGGCGTTGACCAGCAGCGCGGCGCCGTCGAGGTCGTCGCGGCCGACTGCGTCGAATACCGCCCGTAGTTTCGTTGCAACCATTGCCAGCTCCTCCGCCTCGCGGCCGCTGACCTCCCGCGCCCTGGACCCACCGGACCGCAACGCGGCGGTCACGGCGGCGCGCAACTCGTCGCCTGCTGGCGTCTGGTAGCCCCGGCCGTGCGACTCGCCTGGCGTCAGGGCATTGACCAGGCTGACGGCAACTGTGATGACCGAATCCACGTGACTGGTGAAATTCACTTGACCAGTTATGCTCCTCGGCCTAGCTTTGTGACTGGTGAAACTCTATACGACAGTTACGCGGAGGGCGAGACGCATGGTCGAAGCAGCCGAGGGAACCCGCCAGCACACGGTCAGCCACGAGCAGGCGCAGGGCTGGATCCGGCGCTGGGACGCGCAACAGCAGGTTTACCTGCCCGACCGCGAGGATAGGTTCACCGCGCTCATCGACGCCGTCGAGGAGGTCGTCGGACGGCCGGACCCGCTGGTGCTCGACCTTGGCTCCGGGCCAGGGTCGCTGGCTATCCGGCTGCTTGACCGGATGCCGCTGGCCACCGTCGTCGCTGTTGACGCAGATCCGCTATTGCTGGCTCTCGGCCGCGCCGCCTTCGCCGACCGGCCTGGCCTCCGCTTCGCCGACGCCGACCTGCGTGCTCCGGGCTGGTCCGCCCAGCTCGGTCTGGCCGGGACTCCGGACGCGGCGGTCAGCACCACGGCCCTGCACTGGTTGCCGCAGGACGCGCTCGCAGCCCTGTACGCCGAACTGGTGGGACTGCTGCGGCCTGGCGGAATCGTCCTGAACGGCGACCACCTGCAAGAGGATGAGACGGCGCCCGTGCTCCGCGGACTTGGCCGCGCGCTGATCGAACGGGAAGAACGGCGGCGCTTCCCGCGAGGCCAGTCCGAGAGCTGGACAGACTGGTGGGCCGGGGCAGCCGCAGATCCGGCGCTGTCCGCGTTGTATGCCGACAGGCAGGCGCGCCGGGTGGATTCTGAGCATCACGGCTCACCGGCTGGACGGCTCAGCGTGCACGTTCACGCGATGCGACTGGCCGGGTTTGCCGAGGTCGGCACTATCTGGCAGCGCGGCGAGAACAGGCTGCTGTGCGGTGTCCTGCGCGGCTAGCAGGAGATTCCGAGTCCGGTCAGGGGCAAGCCCGGAACGACGCCAGGTATCCGGACGGCGGTGCCTGCAGCAGGTACCCGGCACCTTCCCTGATCAGGTACAGGGAGATCCGCCACCGGGTGCAGGCAGACTGCGACGCGCTCTGGCCTGGCTGCTGATGGCTGGTGAAGGTGACAACCGCGTCGAGCTGACCTGGCCCGATAACGCCAATGTGGCGCAGCGTGGCTAACGAGTCCCTGGTCGTGCCGTAGCCGGCGCTGAACGCTGCCGGCGTCAGGCCGCCGCGGATCGCGGGGCTGTACAGGCGAAGGTAGGCCTGGTAGTCGTGGTCGTTGATAGCGGTGAAGTAGCGGGTCAGGAACGACACGACCGGTCGCGTATCCGGCGAGGCCGCCGCCCCGGCCGCGACAGCAACACGGTGGCCGGTGGCCAGCGCCGTGGCCTGGCCCGGTGCCGACGGGCTCGGCCCGGCTGCGGGACCGGACCGCTTGGCGCGATCGCCCGCTTGCGGGCTGCCGCCGCGGCTGCGGCTGTTCCCCAGCGCCAGCGTCACGGCTGCCGCCGCCATGACCAGCACCGCCATCGCGGCGGTCAGTGCGATCCAGCGGCCGCTGTGCGGGCCGGGGCCCGGAACGCCGTACGCGGCGCGTGCCATGCTGAATGTCCTTATGCCGATCGGTACTCCTTCACTATGAGTATCTGACCAGATACTCACTGACGCTGCCGAACGCGGATTCTCGCCGCTTCCTGTCGTTTCCGGCGCTGCCGTGAGCCCGCTGGCTCTTGCCCCGGTCAGACGCCGCCGATTGCTTCGGCGCTTGCGTTCGGTCTTGGTGGCAGACTGATGGGATGTCCGTACTGCCGGTCGCCACTCCCGCTGATCCTGACCTGGCTACCGCGCCCGCGCACGAGCCATGCGTGCTGCTCAAGCTCGGCGAGATCGTGCTGAAGGGGCGGAACCGGCAGCAGTTCGAGCGGCTCTTGCACGAGAACATCCGGCGCGCCGTCCGGGACCTCGGCCTGCAGGTCCGGGTATGGCAGCGCGAGGGCGTGATCGTAGTGCGGGTGGTCGGCGCGGTAGCAGGCGACCTAGTCGCCGAGTCCGCTGTTGACATGGTGGCCGAGCGGCTGACCTGGGTCATGGGGGTGGCCAGGGTATGCCGTGCCGTCCGGGTGGCCAAGGATCCCGAGGCGGCCATTACCGCGGCGGTAGCGCTGGCCGCCGGGCGGCAGGGCTCCTTCGCGGTGCGGGCCCGGCGCCGCGACAAGCGCTTCCCGGTGACGTCTGCCGAGCTTGCGGTGCAGATCGGACGACGCATCCAGCAGGAGTACGGCTACCCGGTGAACCTCCGTACGCCGGACACCACCGTCTTCGTCGAGGTTGATCAGCGCGAGGTATTCGTCTTTACCGAGGGCTGGCAGGGTCAGGGTGGTCTACCGGTCGGCATGAGCGGGCGGGCGCTGGTGCTGATGTCCGGCGGCATCGACTCGCCGGTAGCCGCCTACCGGATGATGCGTCGCGGCCTTCGCTGCAGCTTCTTGCACTTCTCTGGCATGCCACTCACCGGGCCTGAGTCCGTGTACAAGGCGTACGGCCTGGCCCGGCAGCTCGACCGGTACCAGGGCGATTCCCGGCTCTTCGTGGTTGCGTTCGGCAACGCGCAGCGCCGACTGGCAAGCTCAGGCGCCGGACGGCTGCAGATCGTCGCCCAGCGGCGCCTCATGCTCAAGACCGGAGCAGCGCTGGCGCGCCGGATGCGAGCCACAGCGCTGGTTACCGGGGACTCCCTGGGCCAGGTGAGCAGCCAGACGCTCACCAACATAACTGCGCTCGATGATGCCGTGCCGTTGCCCATCCTGCGGCCGCTCATCGGGCTGGATAAGACCGAGATCATGGCGGAGGCACGAAAGATCGCCACGCTGAGCATCTCCGAGCTGCCCGACCAGGACTGCTGCTCGCTGCTGACGCCGCGGCAGGTCGAAACGCGGGCCAAGATTGAGGACCTGCGCCGGATCGAGGCCCGGCTCGACGCGGACGATCTTGCGCAGGAACTGGCTCAGTCGGCCCAGGAGCACCGCCCGGGCCAGGGCTAACGGCCTGCCCGGGTTGCCCCAGCCGCGGCTAGGTCGCTATCGATCCGGCGCAGCCCGAAAGGGCGGGCGACGGCCCCAACCCAGACCGCCGCGTCGCCGCCGTGCGGGGTGAGGATTCCGCCGCTCGCCCAGATGTCCCGTGCTCCGGCGGGGAGCGTCACGTCGCTGACACCGCTGCCCTCGGCCGACTGGATGGTCGTCGCTGCCAGCAAGCCGTGGACCGAAGCCTGGATGACCAGGCCGGTCGCGGCCTGGCTGGTCGGCGTTGCGGTGAGCAGCACGGTTCCGCGCCGGCCACTGGCAAGATTGCCAGCCAGCGCGTCGCGGCGGGACAGCACCCTCGTCCAGCCGTGGCCGGCCCAGTGGTAAAGAACGAAGCTGGTGGCCCCGGAACGGCTGACGGTATTCCCGACGACCCACACGTTCCGGTTGGACCGCGCCAGGACATCGCGCAGCTGCACGCCATTGAACAGGCGCCCGGCCCGGACTCGACGCCATGCCGAGCCGTTGAAATGGAGCACGTAATCGCCTCGGCCGGTGGCCGCGATTGCCCAGATGTCGCGGCGTGACGCCGCGCTGGCTCTGGACACCGCCGCGGCCGGGCCACGCACCTTGCGCCACAACACCCCGTCGTAATGCCAGGTGCCCGTGCCGGCAAAGCCCGCCGCCGTGGTGCCGAACACCCAGACATCCCTGGCTGTGACGGCCGCCACATCGGTGATCTGCCCGCCGCGCCAGCGCTTAGCGACATACCATCGCCGCCCGTTCCAGTGCAGCACGTATCCGCCGTACTGGCTGACCGCCCAGACATCACGTGCCGAGGGCGCGCTGGCATCGCTGATGAATCCGGTCAGCCGGGGCGGCAGCCTGCTAGGCGTCACCCGCCGGCCGTTCCAGCGCTCGGCTACGGGCGTGCTCGGTCCGCCGGGATTGGTGCCGCCGAAGACCCAGGCGGTCCGCTTACCAGCCGCCACGATGACCGAGTAGTCAGAGGCGTTCCCGGCCGATCCGTAGTGCTGGCGGAGCCGGACCTGGAACGAGGCGCCGGCGTTCGTGGTGGCCGCGATCCGGGCCGCTGGCCCGGGTGCTGGCGCGAACGCCAAGACCGGAACGACACCCGCCAAGACGACGGCTGTGGGGCGGATCGTGAGCATGAGATCTCTCCGCACGGTTCCAATCACGGCTCTTTGTTCGCAGTCAAGCAAGGATCAGGTCAAGACTTGCACAAGATACCGGGTAATCCGAGGTCCTGGGGAAGGGAACGGCCGGCGACGGAGGCTATGGGACGCTGGCCTGAGAGGTGATAATCGTGAAAATTGGCTTGCAGGTTCCGGATTTCAATGGCGCGGGTTCGGCTGGGGAGCTCGGCAGCAAGCTGGCGGCGGTAGCCAGGACGGCGGACGAGGCCGGCTTCGACAGCATCGCCGTCATGGACCATTTCTTCCAGATCTCTATGGTCGGACCGCCTGAGAATTACATGCTCGAGGCCTACACGACGCTCGGCTATCTGGCCGCCTGCACGTCACGGGCCAGGCTGCTGACCCTTGTGACCGGCGTTGTCTACCGGCATCCCGGCGTCCTCGCCAAGATCATCACCACTCTCGACGTGCTGTCGGGCGGTCGCGCGTGGCTAGGCATCGGCGCTGCCTGGAATGAGGAGGAAGCACTCGGTCTTGGCATATCCTTCCCGCCCGTCGCCGAGCGATTCGAACGGCTGGAGGAGGCGCTGCAGATCTGCCTGCAGATGTGGCGTGGCGACGAGTCTGCGTTCCACGGCCAGCACTATCAGCTCGAGCGACCGCTGAACTCGCCGCCCGCGCTTACCAAGCCGCATCCGCCGATAATGATCGGCGGATCAGGCGAGCGGAAGACGCTGAAGCTGGTCGCTCGTTACGCGCAGGCATGCAACCTGTTCCCGGGCCCGGACCTCGCCCGCAAGCTCGATGTCCTGCGCGCGCATTGCGAGGCCGAAGGCCGGGACTACGACGACATCGAGAAGACCTGCTACTTCATCTTTGACGTGGGCGGACGTGGCGAGAAGGCAGGCGAGGTGACTGACCAGCTGGCCCGGCTGGCGGAGATGGGCTTCAGCATGGCCATCGGCGCCGTAGCCGACGTCTGGAGCCTGGCCCCGCTCGAGGTTATCGGCAGCAAGATCATCCCGGCTGTCGCCAGCCTGTGATCACCGGCTGATCACGGGATTGATGCGGTAACGGGGCCGGGCGTCAGCTGGCGGCCGAGCAGCTGCGGCAGGGTGGCCACGAGTGCTCCGAGCTCCCGGATGTCGTCACCGGTCAGCGCCTGATCGCCATCGCACATGGCCGCCGCGGGCTGCGGGTGCACATCGACGATGATGCCGTCCGCGCCGACGGCAATAGCGGCCCGGCTGAGCGGCAGCACGAGGTCGCGGCGGCCGCCGGAGTGCGACGGATCGACGATGACCGGCAAGTGGGACAGCCGCTGGGATACCGGAACGGCGCTGATGTCGAGGGTGTTTCTCGTCGCGGTCTCGAAGGTCCTGATACCTCGCTCGCAGAGGACGATGTCGAGGTTGCCGCGCTGCGCGATGTACTCCGCGGCCATCAGCCACTCCTCGATGGTGGCGTTCATGCCGCGCTTGAGCAGCACTGGCTTGGCCGCGGACCCGACCGCCTGGAGCAGCGCGAAGTTCTGCATGCTGCGCGTGCCGACCTGGAGCATGTCCGCGTATGAGCAGACCAGGTCAACCGAGGCGGGGTCAATGACCTCGGTCACTACCGGCAGGCCAGTCTCGGCCCGGACGTCGGCCAGGATGCGCAAGCCGGCTTCGCCAAGCCCCTGGAACGCATATGGCGAAGTCCGCGGCTTGAAGGCACCGCCGCGCAGCAGCGACGCGCCTGCTGCCAATGCCATGCGGGCCGCGGTCAGCGTTTGCTCCGGGTTTTCAACGGTGCACGGCCCGGCTATGACCGTGACGGTATCGGGACCGATCGGCACCCCGCGGACGGAGATGACAGACCGGTTCGGGTGATGTTCCCTGCTCACCAGCTTGTACGGGGCCGAGATCCGCATCACGTCGCTGACGCCGGGGTAGCTGCGCAGGTTGAGGGCGCCGAACTGCTCTACGTCACCAACCAGGCCGATGATCGTACGGGACACGCCCCGGCTGACGAATGCCTCGCCGCCGGCCGCGATGACCAACTCGACTATCGCGTCGATATCGGCCTCCGTAGCTTCCGGAGCCATCACTACCACCATCGCGTTCTCCTACTCTCCACATGAAGAAAGCCCCGGACCATTCGGCCCAGGGCTTGGAGTCAAGTCGCCTCGCGTCAGCGCAGAGTCTGGCGGGCGACCGTCCCAGGGCCGGGCCGGTAGCCAAAACCAAACCAATACTCGCTACGCACGAGCCGTAGCCTAGCGCATGCTCGTGGGTGCACGCTCCCCGGTGGTCAAGGCAAAGGCAGTTTCGGCGGAGTGGCAAGATAGCCCCACCTGCGGGGACGAGGGTCGACGTCGCGGCTATGACGGTGCAGATGCGGGAAGGGGAGTCAGCTGGACAGGACGCAGCCCGATACCGGTGCGCGTGAACTCGGTCAGCGCGAGCACCGCTGGCGAGCCGCGGGGGAGGGTGCACTGTTGGCTGATGGTCAGATTAACCGTGATGGCGCTGACCAGGCTGCATCCGGCGAGGCCGGCGCCGACCGGGCGGCGCCGGGGCAAGGTGATCAGCCGCGCCAGGCCGGCCAGGCCCAGCCGCCATCCCCGGCGGTCGCGACCTCCGTGAGCGAGGCCCGGCCAACGGAGGCCAGCGAGGTCCGGCCCGAGGCCACGAGCCAGCCGGTGCTGCCGCCCGGCCAGTACATTCCCCGCACCTTGCCGGTGCTGCATTACGGACCTGTGCCGGCATTCCACCGGCAGACATGGGATCTGCGCATCTTCGGCGCGACCGAATCCGGCGCCGAGGCGCGCCTGCAGTGGGACGACGTCGAGGCGATGCCGGCTTGTCAGGTCACCGCGGACTTCCACTGCGTGACCAAATTCACTGTTCCCGGCATCTGCTGGGCTGGCATTCCGGCGACGGAGATACTGGGCCGGTTCCCGCCGGCCCCGGCCGTCACGCACGTGATGATCTGGGCGGACTTCGGCTACAGCGCCAACATCCGGATTAACGACTTCGTCGCCGACGACACGTTGCTGGCTACCCACCGGGCCGGGGAGCGGCTCAGCCCGGAGCATGGCTTCCCGCTGCGCCTGGTGGTGCCGCACTTGTACGCCTGGAAGAGCGTGAAGTGGGTGCGCGCGATCGAGTACCTGACCGCCGACCGCCGGGGCTTCTGGGAGGAACGCGGCTACCACAACACCGCCGACCCCTGGCGTGAGCAGCGATACTCCTATCAAGAGCTAGCGGGCGAGGGCCCGCCGCTGTAACGCAGGGCTCGCCATGATCGCGACCTGGGCCGGGCGGCGGCTGCCGACTCAGCGTGCCAGGCCGCACGTCAGGGAAAGCTGATGCCCATCGTGATGGTGATCGTCGAGCCCTTCGGCGCCTCGCCTTTCGGGTTGTAGTCGGCCACCTTGTTGCCGAAGCCCGTGACCGAGACCTGGAATCCGGCCGCTTGCAGCGCATTCGCTGCGTCCTGCTGCGACATTCCGTCCACATTCGGCACGCTGACCCCCGGCGGCCCGGGCGAGACATACACCGTGACAACCTCGCCCGGCGCGATCGGCGTGTTCGGTTGCGGCTCCTGCCTGACCACGGTGCCTTGCGGATCCGAGCCAGTCGGCAGCGGCTGCTGGTTGATCGAGTAGCCACCCGCCGCGGCGGTGGCCTGGGCGGCGCTTACCAGCTGGCCGACGAAGTTCGGCAGCCCTGGGCCCTGGCTGACAACCAGGCGGACGGCGCGGTCCTTGGGCCAGTGCGTATACGCGACGGGGTAGGTCGAGATCACCACGCCAGCCGGAATAGTCGTCGAGGTCTCGCCGGTCGGGTTGTCGTAGCTGAACCCGGCGGCTTTCAGCGCCTGCTCGGCTTGGGCGACCTGCTGTCCCGTCACCGATGGCATGGTGACCAGCACCGGCCCGAGCGACGGGATGAGGAGGACCTTATCGCCGTGCTTGACCCGCGAGCCGGCCGACGGATTGGTCGCGATGATCTCTCCGGCCGGGATGTTGCTATGCCGGCCTTTACCGGAAACGGCCACCAGGCCATCGTTCGACAGGTCAGCCTTAGCCGCCCGGACGCTGAGCCGGACCACCGATGGCATGCTGAAGTACTGGCCGGCCGCCAGCCACCAGCCCAGCAGGGCTACCAGCAGGACCGCGATGACAATGAGAATCCGGCGGCTGAACAACCAGCGCTGTAGCCACGGGTCGCGGTAACGACGGCCATGCGCGGACCGGCCGCCAGCCCGAAAGTCCTGCTCCAGGCTGTCGGCCTGCACGATCATGGTGCGGTTGGCGCCGTTGGGCCCGTGGTTGACGGCTCCGCGGTTGCTGCCGACCGGGCCGCTGCTTCCGCCCTTTCCGGGGAACGCCGGCCAGCCGCTATCCCCGGCCCTGTGCCCGGCCGCGGGTGTCGCCGGCAGCGGGCCAGTAACGGCCGGGCTAGAGGGCAGACCAGCCGTTGCGTGCCGCGGGTAGCCGTCGAGATCCGCCGGGCCTGACGCGCTGCCGTTCTCCGAAGCGCGGCCGTGCCGGGGTAGCGGCGGCAGTGGCATGCCGCGGCGCACTTCGGTGATCGCCTTCAGGAAGTGGCGCGCATCCGGCGGCCTGAGGTCCGGATCGCGGCTGGTAGCGAGGGCGACGAGCGCGTCCAGCGCGCCGGGCAGCTCGCTGTTAACCGTCGACGGCGGCGGCACTACCTCGTTGACGTGCTTATAAGCGACCGCTAGCGGCGTCTCGCCGGTATGCGGCTGCACGCCAGTGAGCATCTCGAAGAGCATCACGCCCGCGGCGTACACGTCCGACCGCTGGTCGGAGACGTTGCCGGATACCTGTTCCGGGGCCAGGTAAGCGGCGGTGCCGATGAGTAGCCCAGTCTTGGTGTTGCCGACTCCGGCGGCGGCCCTGGCCAGGCCGAAGTCGGCGACCTTGACCATCGTGCCGTTTCCGAGCAGCACGTTCTCGGGCTTCACGTCCCGGTGAATGATGCCGGCATCATGGGCGACGGCGAGCCCGCCGAGCACCCGCTCGATGATGTCCAGGGCCTCGCGCGGGCTAAGCACGCCGCGCGCAACCAGCAGTTCACGAAGTGTCGGCCCCGGCACGTACTCCATCGCGATGTAGTACAGGTCGCCGGTTGAACCCTGGTCGAACACGGCGACCACGTTCGGGCTGGACAGCCGGGCCGCAGCCCGCGCCTCGCTGATGAACCGCCCGACGAAATCGTGGTCTCGAGCCAGTTCCGGATGGGCGATCTTCAACGCGACGGTGCGTTCGAGCCGGATGTCTCGGCTGAGATACACGGTGGCCATGCCGCCGCGAGCCAGCTGCGAATCGACCAGGTAGCGGCCGTCCAGCAACTGCCCGATTGGGGCTGACAACGTGGTGTCCATCGGGAGAATTGTAGGGGCCCATGAGCAGTCCGTGCCTACGTAACGAACCGGCACAGGGTTCGGACAGGCCGGGAGCGTTAGGAATGGCCGTCGGCCGGTTAGCCCGCCGGCGGCGACGACGCCAGGGCATAACGACGGCGCGGGACGCGGCCGGCCAGGAACGCAGCCCGCCCGCCGGCCACCCCGAGGCGCATCGCCTCGGCCATGAGCTCCGGATCCCGAGCCCGGGTGACGGAGGTCGCGAGCAGGACCGCCGCGCAGCCAAGCTCCATGGCGATCGCCGCGTCGCTGGCCGTCCCGATGCCCGCGTCCAGGATCACCGGCACGCCGGCGGACTCCACGATCAGCTCGATGTTGTGCTGGTTCCTGATGCCGAGGCCCGAGCCGATGGGGGAGCCGAGCGGCATCACCGCGGCGCAGCCTGCCTGCTCAAGGCGGCGCGCCAGCACCGGGTCGTCGCTGGTGTAAGGCAGCACCGTGAAGCCGTCATCAACTAGTTGCTCGGCCGCGGCCAGCAGCTCGACCGGATCGGGCAGCAGCGTCCTCTCGTCGGCGATCACCTCCAGCTTGACCCAGCTGGTGCCGAGTGCCTCGCGAGCGAGCTGGGCTACCCGGACGGCCTCACCGGCAGTGAAGCATCCAGCCGTGTTAGGCAGCACCCGGATGCCGCGCTCGGCCAGCACCTGCAGCACCGAGCCGGGCGAGCTCGGGTCGACCCTGCGCATTGCCACGGTGGTGATTTCTGTCCCGGACGCGGCCAGGGCGCGATCGAGGACGTCAAGGCTCGGCGCACCGCCAGTGCCCATGATGAGCCGGGAACTGAAGCTCTCCCCGGCGATCAGCAGCGGATCGTCCATTCTCAGCCTCCCTGCACCGCGGTGAGCACCTCTACCTGGTCGCCGTCGGCAAGCGGGGTACTGGTCCACGCGCCGCGGCGCACCACCTCGCCGTTAACGGCGGCAGCGACGCCAGTGCTAGCACTGGTCAGCGCGGCCACCGCCTCGGCCAGCGACTTGCCAGCCGGCCAGGTGTACGGCTCACCGTTGATCGTTACCTTCATGCGCGCGCATCCAGGGGCGCGACGGCGTTACCAGCGCGGCGCAACGGGAACCGGCCGGGGCGGAACGCCTGCCACAGCGGATCGGGCGTCCCAGTCGTGAGGAAGCGCGTAACGGTGTCGGCCGTGACCGGGGCGAGCAGCACGCCGGCCCGGAAATGGCCGGTCGCCAGTACCAAGCCGGGCAGCTCGCTGGGACCGATGACCGGGGCGTTATCCGGCGTGCCCGGCCGCAGCCCGGCGGTCGCATCGGCGAATTCGAGCTCGGTGATGCCCGGTACGAGCGTCCGTGCGTCTCGCAGCAGTTCCCAGATGCCGCCCGCGGTGACCGTCGTGTCCGGGCCTAGGTCTTCTTGGGTCGCGCCGATAACCAGCTCGCCGCTGTCCCTCGGCACCAGGTAGACGCTGGAGCCGTGCACGATGCCGCGAACGGTCCGGCGGAGCAGCCCGGGCGGCCCGCCAGCGGATCTTTCGGCCGAACCGCGCAGCCTGATGATCTGTCCTTTGACTGGCCGGACTGGCGGCGTGATGCCGGGCGGCAGGCCCGGCAGGGTGGCGGACTGCCAGCCGGCGGCGAGCACAACCTGAGCCGCCGTCACCCGCCTGCCATCGGCGAGCAGGGCGCCGCTGGCCCGGCCGTCAGCGCAGGTGACCTCGGCAGCCGGCTGCGGGATTATCCGGGCGCCCGCGCCGTCGGCTGCGGTGAGCAGGGCGGCCGTCAGCCGCCGCGGATCGACCGAGCCGTCGTCGGCGGCCAGCAGGCCGCCGCGCACCGACGGGTCGAGCATCGGCTCGGCGTCCCGGCATTCGCTCGCTGCGAGTTTCCGCAGGTGCACTCCGAAGGTCTCCTGCAGCACCCGCAGCTCGGCCAGTATGGCCAGGTCGTCGCTGTCGAACGCCACCTGAAGCGTGCCCGTCTGCCGGAAGCCAGTCGGCAGGCCGGTAACGGACTCCAGTTCCGCGATGAACGCCGGATAGCGGCGCAGCGAGTTCTGACCGAGGGCGAAGATCTCCCGCTCGGCATAAGCAGCCTCGGCGATCGGAGTGAGCATCCCGGCCGCCGCGTGCGTGGCGCCCTGGCCGGGGTGCGCGTCGACAATGACGATGCGCAAGCCCTGCTGGGCGGCCCGCCAGCCGATGCTGAGGCCGATGACGCCGCCGCCGATGATGAGGACGTCGGCGTCGGTACTGCTACTAGTTTGAGCGCCCATTCGGCTCCCTTCGCCGGCATGACCCGGATCAGGTTCCTGCGGTCGGCGGCTCGCCAGCCGCCCTCTCAGCCCGGTCAGCACCGGACTCCCGCGCGATATACCGCTCAGCTTATCCGCCACCGGTCGTCCGGCGGCGGAGGTCAGGCCAGCCGAGGCACGGATGGAGTCCAGGTACGCCCGGAGTTCGACGTCCGGTACATCTTCGTTGCGGCGCTCTGCGGGCTGATTCCGGGCAGTGGCCAGGCGAAGCCGGTCGAGGGACTGACGAAGTCAAAACTTGCCCCGCTCGGGCCGAAGTGCCTGCCTTGCGGCGCAGCAGTCCAGCTCAGGCCGCCATCGGAGGTCACATAGAAGGTCTTGCCCATCGCGCCTGCGATCCCGCCGACACCGCGATCCCCTCAGATTGGCTGAAGAACTGGACTCTCGGGTAAGGCCCGGCCCCGCGCGGCATGATCACGGTCCGCCAGCTCACGCCCGCATCGGCGCTGACGAACAAGAGCGCGGCATCTGGGTAGTCGCCCACCGGGAGGAACGTGGTGTGCCTGGCGAGCTGTGGCGTGGAAACCTCGCAGCCGGACTGCTCACAGGCCGATTGCGGTATTGGCAGCTGCTGGCTCGACCAGTGCGCCCCGCCGTCTCGCGAGACTAGGACCGAGTAGCCCGCGTTGCACCAGGTCGCGATCCAGCCTGTCTGCGGCGATATGAACGCGATGCCGACCTTGGCGCACGCCTGGGGCAGCCCGCTGCCGTTCGCGGCGGAACCTCCGAACGCTTGCGACCGGGCTAGCGATGACCAGCGCAAGCCACCATCATTTGTGCGGTAGATCTGCACCGGATTGCTGCACATGGCCGCGCCCAGGCTCTCCAGCAGCCACCCGCGGCTGGACCCAACGAAGTCGACAGCAACGGGCTCCGCACCGGGTACTGGTTCGGACCTGCGCCAGGACCGGCCGCCGTCGTCGGTCAGGAATAGCTCAGTTTTGCCTGCGGCCGAGCTGGGCGTCGCGGCCACGATCCAAGCCCGCTCGGCGCTGACTGCGTCAAGCAGCACGACCCCACCGGTCAGGGCCGGCGACAGCGCGTGCGGACTGACAAGGTGCCAGGTCCGGCCACCATCGTCGGTCCGACCCAGCTGCAGCTCGCCGTTGTCATTCGGATTCGCGGTCCACAACAGCGCCCAGCCCCTAGTGGCGGAGATCATCTGCACTGAATCGAGCCATACAGGCCGGCCCGGAGCCGGCGTCCGGCCAGGTGGTGACGCAGCATGTTCCCGGCTTTTTGCTGGGTTGCCACCGGGCGGGCCTGCCGCTCGCCGCATCCAGAGGCGGAAACAGCGAGTACAGCGAGTACCACAACGGCCGCGAGCGCACGTCCCCCGCGATGTCGGCACCGGATCATCTCCATCACCCTCCGTGCGGCACGATGATGTCGGCTTAGAGACAGCCGGCTGGGTCGGGCGGTTGCGGCAGATGCGATAGGAGGCGATGAGCAGATGACGGGCCCGGCGAAGGTGGTCATTGCCGGTGCCGGGCTGGCCGGGCTGCGCGTGGCCGAGGAACTGCGGTCCTTGGGCTACGACGGATCGGTGACGCTGATCGGGGCCGAAGCGAGGCCGCCCTACGACCGGCCGCCGCTGTCGAAGAAGGTGCTGACCGGTGAGCTTGATGACACCGGCTTGCGGCCCGACCTGGAGTCGCTGTCGATCACCCTTCGCCTGGCCGAGCGCGCCACCGGCCTGCGGGACGGCGTGCTGGTAACTGATGCCGGTGAGCACGACTGGGATGCGCTGGTCGTCGCGACTGGTGCCAGCCCGGTCCGGCTGCCGGGCAGCGGCGCGCAGCGTGTGCTGCGCACCGCCGACGATGCGCTGGCGCTGCGCGACCTGCTCCGCCCTGGCACCCGCCTCGCCATCGTCGGCGCTGGCTGGATCGGGGCCGAGTTGGCCACCGCGGCGTCGAGCCGTGGTTGTGAGGTCACGGTGGTGGAGGCAGCAGCAGCGCCGCTCGCGGCGGCAATCGGGCCCGAGGTTGGCGGCGTCACTGCCGCCTGGTACGCGGCCGCGGGGGTGAACTTGCAGCTGGGGACAGCGGTTGCCGCAATCGAGGAGGGCGGTGTGGCGCTGGCCGACGGCGGCTGGCTAGCCGCCGATGTGGTCGTGACCGCTGTCGGAGTCAGGCCCGAAGTGGGCTGGCTGGCGGATTCCGGCATCCGGCTGGACAACGGCGTAGTGGTCGACGCGCAGCTGCGCAGTTCGGTGGCCGGGGTGTACGCGGTCGGCGACTGCGCGTCTTTCTGGTCTGGCCGATACCAGCGTCAACTCCGGTTCGAGCACTGGGATATCGCATTGCACGCTCCTCAGGTCGCGGCCGCGAGCATCCTGGGCGGGGAGTCAATCTACGACCCCGTTCCCTACTTCTGGTCGGAACAGTTCGGGCGGATGGTGCAATACATCGGGTGGCACGGCGACGCCGAGAGGCTCATCTGGCGCGGTGATCCAGCCGCCGAGCGGTGGGCGGCCTGCTGGTTGGCGGGCGATCAGATCGCCGCGATGCTCACCGTCAGCCTGCCAAGGGACTTGTTGCAGGCGCGGCGGCTGATGGAGGCGGGGACCGCGGTCGACGCCGAGCGGCTGGCCGACCCTGCCATCCCGGTGCGGGACAGCGCGCTGCCCGGCTGACAGGCCGTGCGAGCGCGCCGGACTTGACTGGTGCGAGAGGTTTTGTTGGGACCTTGTTGTGGGAAGCTGCAAACGTGGCACAGATCGACCCCCCGACCGACGCCATCGTCGGTGACTGGCTGAGTATTCCCGGCGTGGCCGACCGTCTTGGCCTACCGGTAAGCCGGGTCAAGCAATTGCTGCGCGACCACAAGCTGCTTGCGGTTCAGCGCCCTAACGGCGAATTCGCCATCCCCGCCGGGTTCCTCGACGGCGATCAGGTCCTGCACGGTCTCGGCGGCACGCTGACCTTGCTCTTCGACTGCGGGTTCTCCGAGACGGAGGCGCTGAGCTGGCTGTTCACTGCCGATGACTCGCTGCCGGGGACTCCTGTCCAGGCGCTGGCCGAGCACCGCCGGACCGAGGTGAACAGACGGGCGCAGGCCCTAGCGTTCTGAGGTGGCCTGGCCTGCTGGCGTGGCCTAGCCTGCTGAGCGTGCCTGACCGCCTGCGTGACCGGCTCGCTGGTGCTCGGCTGTACCTGTGCACCGATGCCAGGGAACGGCAGGGCGACCTGCGCCGCTTCCTGGATGACGTGCTCGGCTTCGGCGTGGACATCGTCCAGTTGCGGCAGAAGGGCCTCGAAGCAGGCCAGGAGCTCCGTTACCTGGAGGTGTTCCGGGCGGCCTGCCAGATGCATGGCTCGCTGCTGGCGGTCAACGACCGGGCCGACATCGCCTACGCGGCCGGGGCTGACGTGCTGCACCTCGGCCAAGACGACCTGCCAGCGGCGATCGCGCGCCAGCTCCTCGGCCCGGAACCGGTGATCGGCCTGTCCTCGCATGCGGCGGGCGAGTCGCTGGCGGCCAGCGCGGATCCGGCGGCAGACTATTTCTGCACAGGTCCTGTCTGGCCAACTCCGACGAAGCCGGGGCGGCCCGCTCCTGGCCTGGGCCTGGTCCGTTACGCGGCAGCCCTGCGCACCTCACGGCCGTGGTTTGCCATCGGCGGCATCGACGAAGCCAACTTGGATCAGGTGCTGGAGGCCGGAGCAACCCGGATCGTGGTTGTTCGCGCCATCACCGACGCAGCCGATCCTGGCGCGGCCGCCGCGAGGCTGGCCGGCCGGCTGCGGTAGCGGGTGCCACTGCACAGAAGCCGCAAGCATTATTTTCCGGGCAACCTATTCATGAGCAGCCCTGCGAGGCCCGCCCGGATAGGGCGTCGATGCGGAATTGCGGCCCCAAGTGCGGCGCGTTGTGGCGGCGCCGCCCAATGTGGCAAGCGGCCGGCACGGCGCACAACGGTGCGAAAGCATCAAACACCCCATCTGTGCCAGAGCGGTGGCAGCACTTACCTGGAGTGCTCGCCGTCTCGCTTCGCGCGGTCGGCGACTAGGTTCGCTAGTCCTCGCGGTCTGTCGCCATCACGGCCAGAGCGGTGAGCGCGGCTCGCGCCTCGGCCGGAATCGGGGCGCCGTCAAGGGCTCCCACCGCTTCCTTGGCGCTCGCCGCGATCATCGCCTCGCACTCGGCCAGCGCACCGGTATCGATGATGACCGTCCGCACCTCCGCGGCGGCGGCGTCGGAGAGGGTTCGATCGCCCAGGTGCCGGTCGAGCAGCCGGGACTGCACGGCCGACGCTCGCTCGCGGGCAAGCGCGACCAGGACTGTCTGCTTACCCTCCCTGATGTCGCCGGTCACCGGCTTCCCTGTCCTCACCGGGTCGCCAAAGATGCCAAGGACGTCGTCGCGGAGCTGGAACGCGATGCCCAGCGGGAGGCCGTAGGCCGAGCACGTCCCAGTCACCGTAGCCGCGCGGGCATGGGCGTCTGTATCAGCTGGCAGCGGCTGGCTGCCTTGCGGTCTAGGGTCCGGCGAAGAGCGGTCGGCCAGTTGCGCGCCGGCCAGCGCCGCGCCCAGGTGCAGCGGGCGCTCTATGGTGTATTTGGCAGTTTTGTAGGTGACCACCCGCATCGCCGCGGTGACGGACGCGCTGCCACTGGCCTGATTCACCAGATCCAGGTACTGGCCGGCTGCAACCTCCGTGCGCATCGCATCGAGGGCGGGCTGGCCGCGCCGCAAGGCCTCCGCTGGCAGGCCGCTGCTGTGGTAGAGCTGATCGGTCCAGGCCAGCAGCGCATCACCGATCAGGATCGCCGCGCCAGCGCCAAACTGTTCTGCCGAGCCCGCATGTCCGGCAGCTTGATGGCGGGACGCGAACTGCTTGTGCACGGCAGGCCGACCACGCCGGGTGTCGCTGGCGTCCATAACATCGTCATGAATCAGCGCGCTTGCCTGAAGCAATTCCAGCGCAGCCGCCGCCGTATAGATCTCGGGGCAATCGCTGCCGCCGGCCGCCCGCCAGCCCCAGTAGCAGAACGCTGGACGGAGCCTTTTGCCGCCCGCCAGCAGCCCGTCCACCGCGTCAAACCAGGGCACCATGTCCTCGCTGATGTCGCGAAGCACCGCTCGCTGGTGACCGAGGAACAGCTCAATGGCCTGGCCGACTGTGAGTCTGATCCGGCTAAGTCCAGCCGGATCACCCCCGGCACGGTCGCCGCCCGTGCGGCCGCCGGAGTTGCCAGGGCTGACTCGGTCGTCAGTCCAGTTGGTCCTGTCGGTCCGGTCGGTAGCCACGATCGTGAGACTAGTCGCCGCTGCGACCAGGCGGGCGCCTCGATCAGCGGCCGGTACCGGTAACCTTGGCAGATGCCGGTTGGTCCAGCCCCCGCGATCAGAGACTTGCTGGCGGCGGGTCGCCAGTCGTTCTCCTTCGAATTCATGCCGCCGAAGACCGAAGCCGAGGAAGAGCGGCTCTGGCTGGCGATCCGCCAGCTTGAACCGCTCCGGCCGACGTTCGTCTCCGTTACCTACGGCGCGGGCGGTTCTACCCGCGATCGCACCGTCCGGGTCACGGGCCGCATTGCTGCCGAGACCACGCTCACGCCGCTCGGTCACCTCACCGCCGTCAATCACTCCGTAGCCGAGCTCCGGCATGTCATCGGGTCATACGCGGACGTTGGCGTGCGGAACGTGCTGGCTCTGCGAGGCGACCCGCAGGGTGACCCCAGAGCGGAGTGGACAGCACATCCGCAGGGGCTTCGTTACGCCGAGGATCTTGTCCGCCTGATAAGGGCGTCGGGCGACTTCTGCGTCGGGGTGGCCGCATTTCCTGAGGGTCACATCCGGTCAGCGAGCTGGGAGTCGGAAGTCGACTTCTTCGTGCGCAAGGTCCGGGCGGGCGCTGATTTCGCCATCACCCAGATGTTCTTTTATCCAGAGGACTACCTGCGGCTTCGCGACGCCGTCGCGGCCCGAGGCTGTGACGTTCCGATCATCCCTGGCATCATGCCGATCATCTCGGTGCCGGGTATCGAGCGTGCCGTGCTGCTGTCGGGCTGCCGGTTCCCGCCCGAGCTGGCCGGGGACCTGCACGCGCGCGCCGATGACAAGTCGGCGGTACGCAAAATCGGGGTCGAATTCGCCGCTGCAATGTGCGAGCGACTGCTGGCTGAGGGAGTGCCGGGGCTGCATTTCTACACATTGAACGGGTCGCGCGCTACCAGGGAGATCTATCAGGTGCTGGGCCTCGGCCCGGCGGTGTCAGCCTGACAGCCGGCCCGGCTGCTGCCGTGCTAGCTCGTTCGCCTGTCCACGACCTATTGCCCGCGAAGCGGCAGCCGTGCCCCCATCACCGCGTACGGCGGCCCGCCGCCGGGAAATTCGAACTGGGTAAGCAAGTCAGCAAATCCTAGGCTCTGATAGAGCCGCCGCGCTCGTGTCGGCGCATCCCGGGTTGACAGCAACGCCACCCGCTCGTCCCGGTCGCCTGTCAGCGAGAGCAGCATCCGGCGCCCGATGCCGCGAGCCTGATAGTCGGGATGCACATGCACCTCGGCAATTTCCATCACGTTATCGAGCCAGACGGTAGCAACTGCCGGCCCGGCTTTGGCGGTCAGCCCGACCCTGACAACGTCGTGCCACCACTGGCCCGGAGCCCCGCGGAAACCGTATGCGAATGCGACGACATGGTCCGGACCGCCGGCCGTCGCTGCGACCGCCTGGAAGACGGGATTGCCCGTGTGGCGCTCCATGATTGCCCGGCGGCCTGGCAGTTCCGCTGGCCCAGCGCCCATAGCCGCGGCGTAGATTCCGGTCAGGTCGCTGAGCATGGCCAGGAATTCCGGCCGAGACAGATCACCGATGCTCGCTTCGTCCTGCACGCGGCAAGCGTAGTCGGGCCGCCGAGTAGCCGCCCTGCGGCCCTGAGGACGTTCGATGGCCAGCCATGGCCGCACGCTTGACTTCGGCTCTCCGGTCGGCCGTGTCGCGGTCGTCTTGGCCTCACTGGCCTGCAGTTATGCCCCGGCCGTCGGCGAGGCGGCCATATTGTCAGACCCTGCGGGTAACTTCGAACGCAGATGCCACCGCTGGACATTCGAACGAATGTATGTTCGAATAGCAGTGTGCGAATTGCAGCCGGGCCCCCTCGGTTGCTCGATCGGCCGGGTGTGGCGTGGGGAAGCGCCCCGCCCGGCCGAGCACCTGAGAAGGAGTGTCGATGAGCGCGATCGTTCAGGCGAGGCCAGGACGGCAATGGCAGCAGTGCCGCGTGGCACCCTCGGCCCTGGCGCTTATGGAGTCGGCCCGGCACGGCCTGGCAGCCGCGGAAGACGAGACCAATGCTGGCGCCAGGTACGTGAATGCTCACCTGGCGGCTTTGCGCGCGGCAGCTGCAGTTGTGGCTGCAAGGGCTGAACCGCCCGGAGGCAGGCGCAGGCGACCTCAGAGTGTGTGGGAGCTGTTGCCGAAGGTAGAGCCGGCGCTGCGGGAGTGGGCCGCTTTCTTCGCTGCAGGCGCAGCTAAGCGGGCCGCCGCCGAGGCCGGACTCGCGCGCGCCGTCTCCGCGCACGAAGCCGATGAACTGATGAGGGATGCCGGTGCCTTCGTCGCGCTTGCTGAGGGCGCGCTCGGTATTCAGCGCGAGCAGGAACTGCTCCCGCTCCCGACCGCCGGTTAAGGTACCCGGACCTGGCCAGCGGGCTTATGAGCATCCGGACGGCAGGCTAGCAAAGTCGGCGACTCCGACAGCCGGCCACAGACAACCAGGACAGCAGTCAGGCCGGCCAGGGAGCCTTGCGGCCACCCAGTCGGCCTGAGTTCGCTGACGGCCGGGGTTCTGGCTAAAACTGGTCGATCGCGCCACGGGCATCGGAGTCCAGGATGCCCCAGCTAATGAGTTCCTCGGTCAGGTCACCAGGGCTCTTGTCATAAATGACTGCGAGCGAGCGCAGGTCTTCCTGACGGATAGACAGCACCCGGCCGTTGTAGTCTCCGCGCTGGCTCTGAATCGTGGCAACGTAGCGGGACAGCGGTCCTGCCTTGTCCTTGGGCAGTTGCGACATTCGCTCCAGGTCGATGACGAGCTTCGGTGCCGGGGCGATGATGCTCGGCATCACGTCGCCCGGCAGCAGCTCCGACACCGGCACCCCGTAGAACTCGGCGAGCTCGGCGAGCTTCTGCACGGTCACTGACCTGTCGCCGCGCTCGTACGAGCCAACCACGACGGCCTTCCACCGGCCGCGAGACTTCTCTTCGACGCCATGGAGGGAAAGACCCTGCTGGGTGCGGATGGCGCGCAGCCGCGCGCCCAGGGTCTTGGCGTAGTCAGATGCCATAGTTACGGCCCCCTGGCCTGTCATAGCTAAAAGTAACGGTTACGGACAGTGACGGTAGGCCCCCTCGACCACAAGGTCAAGCCGAATAGCAAAAAGCGGATGAACCGTCGCGCCTTGGCGCATCCCATGTCGGCTCGGACAGTCGGTGCGCGAAAGGCTCAGAAAGCTCTGTGGCGTCGGCGATTACGCATCGATGACCGGTTGCTGACCTCGTTGCGTTTTGCCCGGTATCGGTGCCTTGTGGCTTGGAACTGTGAGGCATATCACTGGTCGCTAGGCGTTCTAATCCGGTCACTTCTTGTGACCGGAGTGCCGTCCGTAACTCTGGCCTCGTGGTTCGCGCCGCTACGGTGGGCGCGGCCCGCGGGCGTAAGCGGCGTGGCGCTCGGGCCTGATGTGGCACATCCGCGGGCGCGGTGGTCGCGCCTGGTACGGTTGTGCGGACAGACGTCCTTTAAGCCCCGTCCTGTGAGGCGGGAAAGGGGGTCCTTTTGATGCATGCGCGGCAACCGGATAGCGGCGACATCGCCGGCTCCGGATCAACCGTGACTTCGCCACCGGCCGCGAGTTCTGCACCGGCGCCGGGCGCAGCATCGACCGGCGGCCACGGTCCGGCTAGCGATGACGGTCTGGTTAGCGGTGGCCAGGTCCGGTCGGCGGTCCTGCCCGAGGGCAAGATCGTCCTCGGGCCGGATGAGATTGGCCGCGCCCTTACCAGGGTGGCGCACGAGATACTCGAGCGCACTAACGGCGCCCCCGACGTGATTCTGCTTGGCATCCCGACCAGGGGAGTGCCGCTGGCACGCCGCCTGGCCGCAAGGCTGGCCCAGGCCGAGGGCCGCCCCGCGCCGTCAGGCTCGCTCGACATCACCATGTACCGCGACGACCTGCGGCTGCGGCCCGCCCGGCCGCTCGGACATACCGCTGTTCCCTCGACCGGCATTGACGGCAAGATCGTGGTGCTCGTGGACGACGTCCTCTACTCCGGCCGGACCGTACGCGCGGCCCTCGATGCGCTCGGGGATCTCGGCCGCCCCCGCGCCGTTCAGCTCGCGGTGCTCGTCGACCGCGGCCACCGGGAACTCCCGATCCGGGCCGATTACGTCGGCAAGAATCTGCCGACCTCGCAGCGTGAGATCGTCCAGGTGCTGCTGACCGAGACTGATGGCCAGGATGCCGTGATACTCGGCGTCGGTGGCGTGGACAAGTCGCGCCCACCTGAGATGCCGCGCCCGGCGGGAACGCCTGGCGGGCTGGGCGCAACAGGAGCCGGACGGTGAACCGGCACCTGATCTCCGCGGCTGACCTGAGCCGCGCCGACGCGCTGATGATCCTCGATACAGCCGAGGAACTTGGCCAGATGGCCGACCGGCCGATCAGGAAGCTGCCGACACTGCGCGGCCGGACTGTGGTGAACCTGTTCTACGAGGACTCGACCCGGACCAGGATCTCGTTCGAGGCGGCCGCCAAGCGGCTGTCCGCTGACGTGATCAATTTCTCCGCCAAGGGCTCGAGCGTCGCCAAGGGCGAGAGCCTGAAGGACACCGCGCTCACCCTCGAAGCAATGGGAGCCGACGCGGTGGTGATCAGGCACTCCGCGTCAGGCGCCCCGCACCGGCTGGCCCGCTGGGTCCGGGGGAGCGTGGTCAACGCAGGCGACGGGACCCACGAGCACCCTACCCAGGCGCTGCTTGACGCTTTCACCATGCGCCGCAGGCTCGGCGGGCTGAACGGCTTGCAGGTCACCATCGTCGGTGACGTGCTGCACAGCCGGGTGGCCCGATCCAACGTGCTGCTGCTGCACACGCTGGGCGCTGACGTCAGGCTGGTCGCGCCGCCAACGCTGCTGCCGGTGGCGGTTTCCAGCTGGCCCTGCGAGGTCGGCTACGACCTGTCCGCCGCGCTGCCGAAGAGCGACGTGGTGATGATGCTGCGCGTCCAGGGCGAGCGGATGAACGCTGCGTACTTTCCGACCGTCCGCGAGTACAGCCGCCGGTACGGGCTGGACGCCGCCCGGATGGCGCTGCTGCCCGAGCACGCGATCGTCATGCATCCAGGGCCGATGAACCGAGGTGTGGAAATCGCGGCGGAGGTGGCCGACTCGCCCCGGTCGACGATTGTGGAGCAGGTCGCGAACGGGGTCAGCGTCCGGATGGCGGTGCTCTACCTGTTGCTCGGCGGTGCCGAGCTCGGCGGCCGCGAATCCGGCGGGGCCCAATCCCGCGGCACCGAGCCTGACAGCGCCATGCAGGGGGAGGGGAACCGATGACCAGCGACCAGACCTGGCTGATCAAGGGCGCCAGCGTGCTCGGTGCTGCCCCCGCCGACTTGCTGCTCACCGACGGCCTCATAACCCAGGTCACTGAGGCAGGAACGGGACTCAGCCATGCCGGTGCCCAGGTGCTCGATGCGGCCGGCCTCATCGCCCTGCCAGGGCTGGTTGACCTGCACACCCACCTGCGGGAGCCCGGCCGGGAGGACGCCGAGACCGTGGCGACCGGCACCGCCGCGGCCGCGCTCGGCGGGTATTACCGCCGTGCACGCCATGGCCAATACCGAACCGGTCGCCGACACCGCGGGCGTAGTCGAGCAGATCTGGCGGCTCGGCCGCCAGGCCGGCTACTGCGATGTCCAGCCCATCGGCGCCGTGACGATGGGCCTGGACGGCAGCCGCCTCGCCGAGCTCGGAGCCATGGCCGACTCGGCCGCACGCGTGCGGATCTTCTCCGATGACGGCAGGTGCGTTTCCGATGCCGTCATGATGCGGCGCGCCCTTGAGTACGTCAAAGCCTTCAACGGGGTCATCGCCCAGCACGCACAGGAGCCCCGGCTGACCGACGGCGCTCAGGTCAACGAGGGGGAGATGTCCGCCACGCTCGGCCTGGCCGGCTGGCCGGCGGTGGCCGAGGAGGCAATCATCGCCAGGGACTGCCTGCTGGCCGCGCACGTTGACTCGGCCCTGCACGTCTGTCACGTGTCGACTGCGGGTTCGGTGGAGATCATCCGGTGGGCGAAATCCAAGAGCTGGCGCGTGACTGCCGAGGTCACCCCGCATCATTTGCTGCTGACCGACGAACTGGCCGCCAGCTATGACCCGGTCTACAAGGTGAACCCGCCGCTGCGCACGGCCGCCGACGTGGCAGCCCTGCGCGCCGGGCTGGCCGACGGCACCATCGACTGCGTGGCGACCGATCACGCTCCGCATCCGGTCGAGGACAAGGAGACCGAGTGGCAGGTGGCGGCGTTCGGGATGACCGGGCTGGAGACCGCGCTGCGGGTCGTGCATGCGGCAATGGTGGAAACCGGGCAACTCGACTGGGCTGGGGTAGCTGATCGGATGTCCGCCCGCCCGGCCGCGATCGGCGGCCTGGATGGTGGCGGAGCGCCGCTGCATGGCCGTCCCCTGACGGCGGGTTACCCGGCGAGCCTGGTCTTGTATGACCCGTCAGTGCGCGACGTCATCGACCCACGGCAGCATGCCTCCCGCAGCCGCAATACGCCGTTCGCGGGCATGACCTTGCCCGGCCGGGTGCACGCGACGTTCCTGCGCGGGACGGCGACGGTACTCGACGGGAAGCTGGCCCGATGAGCGCGCCGCAGCCTGGCCGCCCGGCGTTGCTGGTGCTCGAGGACGGCACGACCTTCGGTGGCACCACGTTCGGCGCCGACGGCGAGACATTCGGCGAGATGGTCTTCAACACCGGCATGACCGGCTACCAGGAGACGCTGACCGATCCGTCCTACTGTGGGCAGATCGTGGCCATGACGGCGCCGCACATCGGCAACACCGGCATCAACGACGAGGACCCCGAGTCGCGCCAGATCTGGGTCAGCGGCTACGTCGTCCGCGAGCCCGCCAGGCTCGCCTCGAACTGGCGCGCGCAGCGCACCCTGCAGGACGAGCTGGCGGCGCAAGGGGTCACCGGAATCGCGATGAGGGGAACGAGGTCCCTCACTATCCACCTGCGCGAGCAGGGTGCGATGCGAGCGGGGATCAGCGCGGCCACGTCCGAACCCGCGGAGTTGCTGGAGCGGGTCCTGGCCAGCCCGAAGATGACAGGCGCGGACCTCGCTCGCCAGGTCAGCACGCCGCAGCCGTACCTCGTAAGCCCGCCGCCGGGCACCCCGGTGCGGTTCCGGGTCGCTGCCGTCGATCTGGGCATCAAGGCCGCGACCCCGCGGGCCATGGCGGCGCTCGGCTGTGAGGTGCAGGTGCTGCCCGCGACCGCGAGCACCGCAGACATCCTGGCTGGCAACCCGGACGGCGTGTTCTTCTCCAACGGGCCGGGCGATCCGGCCGCCATCGGCTATGCCGTCGACGCCATGCGCGGCGTGCTAGCTGCGGGCAAGGCAGTGTTCGGTATCTGCCTGGGCAGCCAGGTGCTCGGCCGAGCACTCGGCCTGTCGACCTACAAGCTGCGCTTCGGGCATCGCGGCGTGAACCAGCCGGTGCAGGACCTGCGAACCGGCAAGGTCCAGATCACCAGCCACAATCACGGATTCGCCGTCGCGCTACCCGAGGGAAATCCTGGCGGCAGCTTCGGCACCGCCTTCGGCCCGGCCGAGATCACCCACGTGAACCTCAACGACGGCGTCGTCGAGGGGTTGCGCCTGCTCGATGCGCCGGCCTTCAGCGTGCAGTACCACCCCGAGGCAGCGCCGGGCCCGCACGATGCGTCCGGCTTGTTCGCCGAATTCTGCGAGCTCATGGAGAAGTCCCGATGACGGACGGAGCGCACCGTGCCTAGGCGGCCCGACCTGAAATCGGTGCTGGTCATCGGCTCCGGGCCGATCATCATCGGACAGGGCTGCGAGTTCGACTACTCGGGTACTCAGGCCTGCCGGGTGCTGCGGGCCGAAGGCATCCGGGTCAGCCTGGTCAATTCCAACCCGGCGACGATCATGACCGATCCGGAGTTCGCCGACGCGACATACGTAGAGCCGATCATCCCCGATGTGCTGGCGAAGGTAATAGCGAAGGAGCGGCCCGACGCCATCCTGCCAACACTTGGCGGCCAGACCGCGCTGAACGCCGCAGTGGCGCTGCACGACAACGGCACGCTGGCCAAGTATGAGGTCGAGCTGATCGGGGCCGGCATAGACGCGATCAGGGCCGGCGAGGACCGCAACCAGTTCAAGCAGATCATGACGCGCATCGGCGCGGAGGTACCGCAAAGCCGGATCTGCCACAGCCTGGCGCAGTGCCGCGAGGCAGCCGCTGAGCTGGGTTTCCCGGTGGTGCTGCGGCCGTCGTACACACTTGGCGGCACGGGCTCGGGGATCGCGCGCAGTGCCGAGGATCTTGACCGGATGGCCGCGGCCGGCCTGGACGCCAGCCCGGTCACCGAGGTGCTGATCGAGGAATCGGTGCTTGGCTGGAAGGAATTCGAGCTCGAGCTGATGCGTGACAAACATGACAACGTCGTGATCGTGTGCTCGATCGAGAACATCGACCCGATGGGCGTGCACACCGGTGACTCGGTGACCGTCGCGCCGGCCATGACGCTGACCGACCGCGAGTATCAGCACATGCGCGACGTGGCGATCGCGACCGCGCGCGCCGTCGGGGTTGACACCGGCGGCTGCAACATCCAGTTCGCCGTGCATCCGCAGACCGGCCGGATGGTCGTGATCGAGATGAACCCGCGGGTCTCACGGTCCAGCGCACTGGCTTCGAAGGCGACCGGCTTCCCCATCGCCAAGATCGCTGCCCGGCTGGCGATCGGCTACACGCTGGACGAGATCCGCAACGACATCACCGGCGAGACCCCGGCCTGTTTCGAGCCCTCACTCGACTACGTAGTCGTGAAGGTGCCGCGGTTCGCTTTCGAGAAGTTCCCCGGCGCCGATCCGGTGCTGACCACGCACATGAAGTCCGTGGGCGAGGCGATGGCTATCGGCAGCAGCTTCGCCGAGGCGCTGCAGAAGGCGCAGCGGTCGCTGGAGCAGCGCAGCGCGATGTTCAGCTGGGCCGCGCCCGCCGGGGACAAGGCTGATTTGCTGGCCGCCTGCGCGCAGCCGCACGACGGCCGGCTGGTGACCGTCCACCAGGCTCTGCGGGCCGGCGCGTCGGTTACCGAGGTTTCGGCGGCCAGCAGCATCGACCCCTGGTTCATCGACCAGATCGCCGCGATCGAGGAACATGCGGGGCAGATCCGGGACGACGGCATCGGCGTCGGCGGTCCGGCAACCGCGCGGGCCCTCTTCGCAGCCAAGGCAGCAGGGTTTTCCGACGCGCAGCTCGGCCAGCTCACCGGCAAGACCGAGGCCGAGATCCGGCGTGCCCGCCAGGAGGAGAACGTGCGGCCGGTGTACCACACGGTGGACACCTGCGCGGCGGAGTTCGCAGCCCGGACCCCGTACCTGTACTCGACTTATGACCTGGGCACCGAGGTGCCGGCCAGCGACAAGCCCAAAGTGATCATCCTGGGGAGCGGCCCGAACCGGATCGGGCAGGGGATCGAGTTTGACTACGCCTGCGTGCATGCCTCGTTCGCGCTGACCGAGGCCGGCTACGAGACGGTCATGGTCAACTGCAACCCCGAGACCGTGTCCACCGACTACGACACGTCCGGCCGGCTGTACTTCGAGCCGCTCACGCTGGAGGACGTGCTCGAGGTGGTGCACGCCGAGCAGCGCAGCGGCGTGGTGGCCGGGGTCATCGTCCAGCTCGGCGGGCAGACGCCGCTCGGCCTCGCCAGGGCGCTGGCGGGCGAGGGCGTGCCGGTGGTCGGGACCTCGCCGGAGGCCATTCACCTGGCCGAGGACCGCGGTGAGTTCGGGTCCGTCCTGGCAGCCGCGAGGCTGCTGGCGCCCCGGCACGGGACGGCGACCTCGGTGGCGCAGGCCGAGGTGGTCGCGCACGAGATCGGCTACCCGGTCCTGGTCAGGCCGTCCTACGTGCTCGGCGGGCGCGGCATGGAAATCGTGTACGACGACAGCTCGCTAGCTGATTACGTCCGCCGGGCGACGGAGGCGAGCCCGGAGCACCCGGTGCTGATCGACAAGTTCCTCGACGACGCTATCGAGATCGACGTGGACGCGTTGTTCGACGGCGAGGAGCTGTTCCTGGGCGGCGTGATGGAGCACATCGAGGAGGCCGGGATCCATTCCGGCGACTCGGCTTGCGCTCTGCCGCCGATCACGCTCGGCCAGGAATATATCTCGCTGGTGCGGTCCTCGACTGAGGCGATCGCCCGCGGTGTCGGCGTGCGCGGCCTGCTGAACGTCCAGTACGCGCTCGCCGCCGGGGTTCTGTACGTGCTGGAGGCGAACCCGCGGGCGTCGCGGACGGTGCCTTTCGTGTCGAAGGCGACTGCGGTGCCGCTGGCCAAGGCGGCAGCGCGGATCATGCTCGGCTCGTCGATCGCGCAACTGCGGGCCGAGGGGATGCTGCCAGCTAGCGGGGATGGCGGCACCCTCCCGCTCGACGCGCCGATCGCGGTCAAGGAAGCCGTGCTCCCGTTCGCGCGGTTCGCTGACTCCAGCGGCGAGGGCGTGGACACCGTGCTCGGGCCGGAAATGCGCTCAACTGGCGAGGTGATGGGCATCGATGAGGTGTTCGGTACCGCCTACGCCAAGTCGCAAGCCGCCGCCTACGGGTCGCTCCCGGTGAAGGGGCGGGCGTTCGTCAGCGTGGCCGGGAAAGACAAGCGTTCCATGATCTTTCCGGTGAAGCGGCTGGCCGAGCTGGGATTCGAGATCTGGGCGACCAGCGGAACCGGCGAGGTTCTGCGCCGGAACGGGGTGCATGCCACGATCGTCCGCAAGCACAGTGAGGGCCGCGGACCCGACGGCGAGCCGACCATCGTGGATCGGATCCTGGACGGGCAAGTCGATCTCATCGTGAATACGCCGTTCGGCGGGCCCGGTCAGTCAGGCTTCCGGCGCGACGGGTACGAGATCCGCACCGCGGCCGTCCGGCGCGGGATCCCCTGCATCACGACGGTGCAAGGGCTAGCTGCCGCGGTACAGGGCATCGAGGCAATCAACAGGGACGAGGTAGGCGTGCGGTCACTGCAGGAGCACGCGGCGCGCCTGCACGCGGCGCGGGGGACGGCGCAGCGCGCAGCGCCGGAACTGACGCAGCGCGGAGTGGCCGCGGCGACGGAGCCGAAGGCGCCATGACGCATAGCGAAATGGATGCGCAGGCCGGCCCGGTCCAGGTGCGCGGCACCGTGCTGACGGTGCGCCGGGTCGATGCCTATTACGCGATGACGCTGGTCGCGCCCGCCATCGCGGCCCGCTTCAAGCCCGGCCAGTTCATCACCCTGGCCGTCGGCGGGCCGCACTCGTCGATGCTGCTCAGCAGGGCGTTCTCCATCCATGACGTGCGGCCTGATCATGGCGGCACGGTGGAGTTCGTGTTCGCCGTGCACGGCGGCGGCACGCAGTGGCTGGCCGAGCGCAGGGCCAGGGACCTGCTGGACGTCACCGGCCCGCTGGGCCGGCCGTTCCCGCTGCCCCGCGATCCGGCCAGCTGCCTGCTCGTCGGCGGGGGCTATGGCAGCGCACCACTGTTCTCGCTGGCCGGCAAACTGCGGGAGCGCAGGTGCGAGGTCGATTTCTTGCTCGGCGCGTCTAGCGGCGACCGGGTGTTCGGCGCGCTCACAGCGCGGCGAACCGGACGGTCGGCAACTATCACCACCGAGGACGGCTCACTGGGCAGCCGCGGCCTCGTTACCGACATGCTCGATCAGGTGATCCACGACGGGCGGACCGACGTCATCTATGCCTGCGGGCCGATGCCGATGCTCCGCCAGGTGACCGCGCTCGCGCGCCGCTACGACATTCCGGTGCAGGCAGCCGTCGAAGAGGCGATGGCCTGCGGATTCGGGGTCTGCATGACCTGCGTGCTGCCGGTGGTGGGCAGCGACGGCATCACCCGGATGGCGCGCTCGTGCGTGGACGGACCGGTGTTCCGCGGCGAGCAGGTCCGCTGGGACGACGTGGGCACAATCCCGTTTGACGCCTTCGGCGCGCCTGGCTGGGAGCCGCGGTCACGCCGGGCGGCGGCAGACACTGCCGGGCAGCCCGCCGACGCGCCGAACGGTCACCCGGCACCGCCCAGGAGCGGCCAGGAAGGTAGCGAGGCCCGACCCGTGCGCCGGTCAGGAAGGCACGGCCATGCCAGTTGACCTGCGGGCCAAGCTCGGCCACATCGAGCTGCCGAATCCGATCCTGACCGCGTCGGGCTGCGCGGGAGCCGGCCGGGAGCTCGCTCAGTTCATGGACGTTTCCAAGATCGGCGCGATCGTCACCAAATCGGTCATGCTCGGGCCGCGGGCCGGGCGGCCCACGCCGCGGATGGCCGAGACGCCCAGCGGGATGCTGAACTCCATCGGCCTGCAGGGTCCCGGCATCGATGCGTTCCTGCAGCGTGATCTGCCATGGCTGCTGTCCAGGGGGGCGAGGGCGGTGGTATCGATCGCCGGCGGGATCGGTCGCCGAGTACGCCGACCTGGCGACGCGGCTGTCCGACGCGGCCGGCGTCACGGCGATCGAGGTCAACATCTCCTGCCCGAACGTGGAGCACCGAGGCCAGGTCTTTGCGTGTAACCCGGACTCATCGGCGGCCGTGATCGAGGCAGTTCGCGGCCGGGCGCGCTACGACATACCGGTTTTCGCCAAGCTGTCGCCCGATGTCACCGATATCGTCGCGGTCGCCAAGGCGTGCGTCTCGGCGGGCGCCGACGGGCTATCGATGATCAACACGCTGCTCGGCATGGTGATCGATACCGATACCATGCGACCGCGCCTGGCCGGGCTGACCGGGGGCCTGTCCGGGCCGGCCATCCGCCCGGTCGCGGTGCGCTGCATCTGGCAGGTGCGCGAGGCGCTGCCGGGCGTTCCCATCATCGGGATGGGCGGTGTCCGGACGGGTCGCGACGCGCTGGAGCTCATCCTGGCTGGCGCCTCAATGGTCAGCGTGGGCACGACGATCTTCCACGACCCGTCGGCCTGCATGCGGATCCTGCGGGAACTGGAGGAGGAACTGACTGCCCGCGGGATTGAACGGCTCGCCGACGTGGTAGGGCTGGCCCACGAGTCCCGTGCAACGGCGGGGCGCCCGCTCAGTCCGAGCGCCAGGGTGAGGAGGACCTGATGGCTGGCCAAGCACCGATCGCCGTCGCGCTGGATGCGCCCGACTTGGAGACCGCAGCGCGCTGGGCAGGCCTGGT